>NZ_WTPY01000005.1 GCF_011378905.1 Paraglaciecola sp. 20A4
AGCGTTATCGATTTGATCGAAAGCAGATGCGTTACCGCCGTACGTTTTAGCGAGTACAGTAGTGATTGCAGCTGTTAGGGTAGTTTTACCGTGGTCAACGTGGCCGATAGTACCGACGTTTACATGGGGTTTAGTACGTTCAAACTTTGCTTTTGCCATTTTACAAATTTCCTAAGTTAAAAACCCGGCCCTACTAATGTAGAAAACCGGACCAGACCTTTATTAAGATTGACGAGCGTCAATAATGGCTTTCGCAACATTATTAGGCGCTTCTGAATAATTAAAAAATTCCATTGAATATGATGCTCTTCCTTGCGTAGCTGAACGCAAGTCAGTAGCGTATCCAAACATTTCAGATAGCGGTACTTTAGCAAGAACAATCTTGATACCAGCGACACCATCTTCCATACCTTCGATTACACCACGTCGGCGATTTAAATCACCAACAACATCACCCATCCAGTCTTCTGGGGTGGTAACTTCAACTTTCATTGTGGGTTCAAGCAATACAGGTTTTGCCTCAGCAGCGCCCTTTCTAAAACCCATTGACCCAGCGATTTTAAACGCCATTTCAGAAGAGTCAACATCATGATATGAACCATCGAATAAGGTAACTTTTACATCAAGCACCGGATAACCCGCGAGCACACCATTTTGCATCTGTTCGTGGATACCTTTATCAACTGACGGAATGAATTCTTTTGGAACCGCACCACCGACTATGTTGTTAACGAACTCGTATCCAGCCCCTTCTTCATTAGGCTCGACTGTAAGCCAAACATGACCAAACTGACCGCGGCCACCTGATTGACGAACAAACTTACCTTCAACGTCGACTTTGCCACGAATGGTTTCGCGATAAGCAACTTGAGGTTTACCTACATTGCATTCAACGCTGAATTCACGTCTCATGCGATCTACAATGATATCTAGATGAAGTTCACCCATCCCAGATATAATTGTTTGTCCTGACTCTTCGTCAGTATTGACTTTAAAAGACGGATCTTCAGCAGCTAGTTTACCTAGCGCTAATCCCATTTTTTCTTGATCAGCTTGTGAGCGAGGCTCAACAGCAATAGAAATTACGGGTTCAGGAAAATCCATCCGTTCGAGGGTAATAATATGATTCGGATCACACAAAGTATCACCGGTAGTCACATCTTTCAGGCCTATCGCCGCGGCGATATCCCCTGCTCGAACTTGTTTGAGTTCCTCACGGTCCTTAGCGTGCATTTGCACGATACGACCAAAACGTTCACGTTTCGCTTTAACAGGGTTATAAACGCTATCACCAGTGTTTACCACACCCGAGTAACAACGGAAAAATGTTAAAGTACCCACGAAAGGGTCAGTTGCAATTTTAAATGCTAAAGCAGCGAAAGGTGCATCATCGTCCGCAGGACGTGTCCCTTCGGTTTCATCTTTGTCATCTAAAATGCCGGTGATTGCAGGAACATCGATAGGTGCAGGTAAGAATTCTACAACTGCATCTAAAACCGCTTGCACTCCCTTATTCTTGAAAGCTGAACCACAGGTCGCTAACACAATTTCATTATTAATTGTGCGCTGGCGGAGTGCCGATTTGATCTCTTCTTCAGTTAGCTCTTCGCCTTCTAAATACTTGTTCATCAATTCGTCGTTCGCTTCTGCAGCTGCTTCAACAAGTTCGGTACGTAACTCTTCGGCTCTGTCTTGCAAATCAGCAGGGATCTCTTCATAGGTGAATGTCATTCCCTGATCAGCTTCGTTCCAATTAATGGCTTTCATCTTGATCAGATCAACAACACCTTTAAAGTTCTCTTCTGAACCAATATTGAGGTGAATAGGAATACATGTAGCACCGAGTCGTTTGCGAATTTGCGCAACCACTCGTTCAAAATCTGCACCGGTTCTGTCCATCTTATTGACAAATACAACCCGAGGGACATGGTATTTATCAGCTTGACGCCAGACGGTTTCTGATTGAGGTTCAACACCAGAAGAACCACAAAATACGACAACAGCACCATCAAGGACTCGCAAAGACCGCTCAACTTCAATTGTGAAGTCAACGTGTCCCGGCGTGTCAATGATGTTTATGCGGTGTAGATCGTATTGCTTATCCATACCTGCCCAAAAGCAGGTCGTTGCTGCCGAGGTAATGGTAATACCGCGCTCTTGTTCCTGTTCCATCCAATCCATGGTGGCAGCGCCATCATGGACTTCACCGATTTTATGAGACAAACCAGTATAGAATAAAACACGTTCCGTCGTCGTGGTCTTACCCGCGTCAACGTGAGCGACGATACCAATATTACGGTAGCGATTGATAGGCGTTATACGAGCCATAGCTTTCTCTTATTACCAGCGGTAGTGAGCGAAAGCTTTGTTGGCTTCAGCCATACGGTGAACGTCTTCACGTTTCTTAACCGCAGAACCTTTGTTTTCAGCAGCGTCGAGCATTTCAGCTGCAAGGCGTTGAGCCATTGATTTTTCACCACGTTTACGAGCAGCGTCAACTAACCAGCGCATACCTAGGGCATTACGACGAACAGGACGAACTTCTACTGGTACTTGGTACGTAGAACCACCCACACGGCGAGATTTAACTTCTACCGTAGGACGAATGTTGTCCAATGCATCTTCGAAAATTTCTAGTTGTGCTTTGCCAGCTTTTTCCGCAACAATGTCGAGTGCACCGTAAACGATCTTTTCAGCAGTCGATTTTTTGCCGTCTAACATTACGACATTCATAAATTTCGCAAGTAACTGTGATCCGAACTTAGGATCTGGTAGGATTTTGCGTTGACCTACAACTCTTCTTCTTGGCATCTTAATTCTCCGTAGAATTCAGGAATATCCCAAAACTCAATTAATACTTTAGTTTGGCCTTACTAACGGAGAACCGTTAAGACTTAGGCCTTTTAGCGCCGTACTTAGAACGGGCCTTTTTACGTGAACTTACGCCTGCGCAATCTAATGTACCGCGAACAGTGTGGTAACGAACACCTGGTAAATCTTTAACACGACCACCACGAATAAGAACAACACTGTGTTCTTGTAGGTTATGGCCTTCACCACCGATGTATGAAGAAACTTCAAAACCGTTGGTCAAACGAACACGACAAACTTTACGCAATGCAGAGTTTGGCTTCTTTGGAGTGGTGGTATATACACGAGTACATACACCACGGCGTTGTGGACAGGCCTGCAATGCCGCTACGTTGCTCTTCGCATCGGGCTTTTGGCGTGGCTTGCGCACTAACTGGTTAACTGTTGCCATTAACTAGCTCCTGGTTAAAATTACGACTGGAATACCCTTTATATAGGATATAAAACGCGAAAAATCCGCGACCCAATATTTGTTACCAAATTTCGGGTCGCGGAAGTCTAATGACCAAAGTTTGACCTGTCAAGTATGAACACCAATAAAGGCATATTAATGCCGATATTGGCGTCCTCACTCGTCAAATTAACAAATGATCCTATTTCTTACTCGTCAGATGATGGCGTATCCATAACTTCGGCATTTAGTGCTTCGGTTAGGGCTTGCTCAGCATCTTCAGCAGAGACAGATAATGCTTCAACTGCCTGACGTTCTGCTAATTTTCTTGCAGTACGTTTTTGGTGATACGAGAAACCGGTACCGGCGGGTATCAAACGACCTACAATAACGTTCTCTTTCAAGCCACGTAACTCATCTTCTTTACCTTGCACAGCGGCTTCAGTAAGTACTCGAGTCGTTTCTTGGAAAGATGCCGCTGAGATAAATGACTCAGTAGACAACGATGCTTTCGTGATACCCAATAACTGTGTTTCGTACTGAGCAGGGATTTTTCCTTGCTTTTCCAATTCACGGTTAGCGATTTTCACGTTAGACACTTCAACTTGCTCACCTTCTAGGAAGTTACTGTCACCTGCGTAAGTGATCATACACTTACGAAGCATTTGACGAATAACTACTTCGATGTGCTTATCGTTAATTTTAACCCCTTGTAGGCGGTAAACTTCTTGAACTTCATTAACGATGTAGTTAGATACAGCACTGATACCACGTAAGCGTAATATGTCATGTGGTGACTCAGCGCCATCCGCAATAACTTCGCCTTTCTCAACGTTTTCACCTTCAAATACGTTAAGTTGACGCCATTTAGGGATCATCTCTTCGTATGCATCAGCGTCCTTCGGCGTGATAACTAGGCGTTTCTTACCTTTGGTTTCTTTACCCCAACCAATGGTACCTGAGATTTCCGCAAGAATAGCCGGCTCTTTAGGTTTACGTGCTTCAAACAAATCAGCAACACGTGGTAAACCACCGGTAATATCACGTGTCTTCGAGCTTTCCTGAGGAATACGTGCTAACACGTCACCCGGCTTAGCCTGCATACCGTCGGTTGCTTCGATTGTGGTAAAACTAGGTAAACGAATTTCTTGTAAACCGTGTTCTTCACTTTCAAGGATTAACTTAGGCTCTTTAGCATTTGCTTTAGATAAGTCATTAACAACGATACGTGTAAGACCTGTCAACTCATCCTGCTGCATCTCAGTGTTACTGTCATCGATGTCAGCATAACTAATCTTAGCTTGACGCTCAGTAACGATTGGATGCGAATGCGGGTCCCAGTTTGCGACGACTTCACCGCTTGTAACGGTACAGTTATCATCAGTGGTTAAAATGGCACCGTAAGGCACTTTATAACGCTCTTTCTCACGACCTTGATCATCAATAATAGTGATTTCAGTTGAACGAGAAACGATAACAACTTTGTCATCTGTGTTACGGACAAACTTGGCGTTTTGCAGTTTCAACGTACCGGTGGTTTTCACTTGTACATTATTTTCTGCAGATGCTCTAGATGCCGCACCACCGATGTGGAACGTACGCATGGTAAGCTGTGTACCTGGTTCACCGATAGATTGTGCTGCAATAACACCTACCGCTTCACCGTGTCCAACCATGTGTCCACGTGCAAGATCACGACCGTAACATCTAGCACATACACCAAAGTCGTTTTCACAGGTAATAACCGAGCGAACCATGATTTGGTCTACTGAGTTAATCTCAAGCAAGTCAACCAAGGCTTCATCTAGCAGCACATTACGCTCTACTAGAATTTCATTAGAACCAGGTTTCATAACGTCTTCGGCAACTGTACGACCTAGTACTCGCTCACGAAGCGGCTCAACAACATCACCACCTTCGATTAATGGTGTCATTTTAACACCTTCGACGGTGCCACAATCTTCGTTGTTAATAACCAAATCTTGTGCAACATCAACCAAACGACGTGTTAAGTAACCCGAGTTTGCTGTTTTCAATGCCGTATCGGCCAAACCTTTACGCGCACCGTGAGTAGAGATAAAGTACTGAAGTACGTTTAGTCCTTCACGGAAGTTAGCAGTGATAGGTGTTTCAATGATTGAACCATCTGGTTTAGCCATCAAACCACGCATACCTGCCAACTGACGTATCTGTGCGGCACTACCACGAGCACCAGAATCGGCCATCATAAATACTGAGTTAAATGATGCTTGTTCTTCCATTTCGCCGTCACGATTTTTAACCGTTTCAGTTGAAAGATTCTCCATCATGGCTTTAGCTACTTTTTCGTTAGCGTTTGACCAGATATCGATAACTTTGTTGTAACGCTCACCAGCAGTAACAAGACCAGACTGGAATTGTTCCTGGATTTCACGTACTTCAGCTTCAGCACCTTCAATAATGTCTTTCTTCGCATCAGGTATAACCATGTCATCAATACCAACAGACGCACCAGCGATCATCGCGTAGTGGAAACCGGTATACATGATTTGGTCAGCTGCGATTACTGTATCTTTCAGACCTAATGTACGGTAACAAGCGTTCAATAAGCGAGAAATCATTTTCTTGCCCATAGCTTGGTTAATTAACTCAAAAGGTAAACCTTTTGGTAATGCCAAGTACAGAAGAGCACGACCGACAGTGGTATCTGTCAGGGTTGTTTTCTCTGTCTTAGTACCATCTTCGGCAACTTCGTATTCAGTCATACGTACTTTAACGCGCGCATGTAACTCTGCATGACCCGTACGGTAAGCTTTTTCAGCTTCGTCAGGGTTCATGAACATCATACCTTCACCTAAACCATTAACACGGTCACGTGTCATATAGTACAAGCCCATTACAACATCCTGTGAAGGAACGATAATTGGCTCACCATTGGCGGGTGATAAAATGTTGTTCGTTGACATCATTAGCGCACGAGATTCTAGCTGTGCTTCTATCGTCAACGGAATGTGAACAGCCATTTGGTCACCATCGAAGTCGGCGTTGTAAGCCGCACATACTAATGGGTGCAATTGGATTGCCTTACCTTCGATTAGGGTGGGTTCAAATGCTTGAATCCCCAAACGGTGAAGTGTAGGCGCACGGTTAAGTAATACAGGGTGTTCACGAATAACTTCGTCAAGCACATCCCATACTTCCGGATCTTCACGTTCAACTAATTTTTTAGCTGCTTTAATCGTAGTAGCTAAACCACGTCCTTCTAATTTTCCATAGATGAACGGTTTAAATAACTCAAGTGCCATCTTCTTAGGAAGACCACACTGATGTAAACGTAAGGTAGGACCAACGGTGATAACCGAACGACCAGAGTAATCTACACGTTTACCCAATAAGTTTTGACGGAAACGACCTTGCTTACCTTTGATCATATCAGCCAAAGATTTAAGAGGACGTTTATTGGAACCCGTAATAGCGCGACCACGACGACCGTTATCTAAAAGCGCATCTACCGCTTCTTGTAACATACGTTTTTCGTTACGCACGATAATATCGGGCGCAGCAAGGTCTAGTAGACGCTTCAAACGGTTGTTACGGTTAATAACACGACGATATAAATCGTTTAGATCTGAGGTAGCAAAACGGCCACCATCAAGCGGTACCAATGGACGCAAGTCTGGTGGTAACACTGGAAGTACAGTCAAAATCATCCATTCTGGCTTGTTGCCAGACAGTTGGAAAGACTCGAGTAACTTCAAGCGCTTAGTGATTTTCTTACGACGAGTTTCAGAATTAATACTTGGCAATTCTTCGCGCATCGCAACAACATCAGCATCAACGTCTAACGCTTTGAGCAATTCGTAAACTGCTTCTGCGCCCATCTTAGCTTCAAACTCATCACCATGTTCTTCAAGTGCATCCAAATATTCTTCTTCTGAAAGAAGTTGGCTACGCTCGAGTGTTGTCATGCCAGGCTCAGCAACAACGTACGATTCAAAGTAAAGCACACGTTCAATATCACGAAGTGTCATATCAAGCATCAAACCGATACGTGATGGTAATGATTTAAGGAACCAAATATGTGCAACTGGACTTGCCAATTCAATGTGGCCCATACGCTCACGGCGTACTTTGGTTAAGGTTACTTCAACGCCACATTTTTCACATATAACGCCACGGTGCTTAAGGCGTTTATATTTGCCACATAAACACTCGTAGTCTTTAACCGGTCCAAAAATACGCGCACAAAACAAGCCATCACGCTCAGGCTTGAAAGTACGGTAGTTAATGGTTTCTGGCTTCTTAACCTCACCAAAAGACCATGAACGGATCATGTCAGGTGACGCAAGTCCGATTCGAATGTTATCGAATTCTTCGGTCTTGTGTTGTTGCTTAAGAAACTTTAATAAGTCTTTCACATTACTCTCCCAGCGGAGTCAGTTGAAAAAGCCCGGTGAATGCAGTGCATCCCCCGGACTATCCTGTCGTTAAGCTCTGCAGACGCGGCTTATTGCTCTTCCAGCTCGATGTTGATACCCAGTGAGCGAATTTCTTTCAACAATACGTTGAAAGATTCAGGCATACCAGGATCCATGCGGTGATCACCGTCTACGATGTTTTTATACATCTTAGTACGACCATTCACATCATCAGATTTAACTGTCAGCATCTCTTGCAAGGTATAAGCAGCACCGTAAGCTTCAAGTGCCCACACTTCCATCTCTCCGAAGCGTTGACCACCGAATTGAGCTTTACCACCCAACGGTTGCTGTGTAACCAAGCTGTACGAGCCAGTTGAGCGAGCATGCATTTTGTCATCAACCAAGTGGTTAAGTTTCAACATATACATGTAGCCAACTGTTACTGGGCGTTCAAATGCGCGACCAGTACGACCGTCAAACAAGGTGATTTGTCCGCTTTCCGGAATATCAGCAAGCGTAAGCATGTGTTTGATTTCTGCTTCAGTAGCACCATCAAATACCGGTGTTGCCATAGGCACACCTTTGCGTAAGTTGTCTGCTAAACGGTTGATTTCATCATCAGTAAAGTTATCAAGATCCACGACTTGGCGAGACTTACCAGCACCGTACACTTCTTTAAGGAAGCCACGTAACTTAGTCATCTCTTCATGCTCTTTGAGCATGCGATCGATTTTCACACCGATTCCGTGAGCTGCCATACCTAAGTGAGTTTCTAAGATTTGACCGATGTTCATACGTGACGGAACACCTAACGGGTTCAATACGATATCGACCGGCGTACCGTCAGAATCGTAAGGCATGTCTTCAACTGGTTTAATAGTTGAAATAACACCTTTGTTTCCGTGACGACCAGCCATCTTATCACCAGGTTGAATCTGACGTTTAACAGCCAAATAAACCTTAACAATCTTAAGAACGCCTGGTTGAAGATCATCACCTTGGGTAATCTTGCGACGTTTGATTTCAAATTTCTTATCGAAATCAGCTTTGATTTCAATAAATTGATCCGCAATCTGCTCAAGCTCTCCTTGAGAATCGTCGTTAGACAAGGTTAGGTCGAACCATTTTTCACGTTGAGCAGACTCTAAACGAGACTCTTCAATACCATCTTTAAGCAACAAGTTTTTCGCACGAGCAAATATGCCGTCAGCAAGAATATTGAATTCATCTGACAAATCTTTCTTCACTTGACGTAGTTGCATGCCTTCAATTTCAAGTGCACGCTTATCTTTTTCTACGCCGTCACGAGTGAATACTTGTACGTCAATAACGGTACCGCGAACGCTGTTAGGCACACGCAATGAAGTATCTTTAACGTCAGAAGCTTTCTCACCGAAAATAGCGCGTAAAAGTTTCTCTTCTGGCGTGAGTTGCGTTTCACCTTTTGGTGTCACTTTACCCACTAAGATATCGCCGCCTTTAACTTCAGCACCGATGTAAACTACGCCTGATTCATCTAATTTACCTAACGCAGATTCACCTACATTTGGAATATCAGAACTGATTTCTTCTGGCCCAAGCTTGGTGTCACGCGCAACACAACTCAATTCTTGAATATGAATTGTAGTGAAGCGGTCTTCCATAGCTACACGCTCTGAAATCAAGATAGAATCTTCGAAGTTGTAACCATTCCAAGGCATAAATGCGATACGCATATTTTGCCCTAATGCTAATTCACCTAAATCCGTAGACGGACCATCAGCTAGCACATCACCCGCAACAATTGGCTCACCAACATTACAAGTAGGACGCTGGTTGATACAGGTGTTTTGGTTAGAACGGGTATATTTTGTTAAGTTGTAGATATCGATGCCTGCTTCGCCGGCAACGGTTTCTTCTTCATTAACTTTTATAACGATACGGCTGGCATCTACGTAGTCAACATTACCACCACGTTTAGCAACAACTGTAACACCCGAATCTACTGCTACGATTTTTTCCATACCAGTACCTACCAACGGCTTCTCAGCGCGTAAAGTAGGAACAGCTTGACGTTGCATGTTCGCACCCATTAAGGCTCGGTTAGCATCATCGTGTTCTAAGAACGGGATGATACTGGCAGCAACAGAAACGATTTGCTGAGGAGATACATCCATGTAGGTGATCTCTGAGCTTTCTTTTAATGTTGTTTCACCGCGGTGACGACAAGGGATCAAGTCATCCGCAAGACGACCATTCTCATCCAACACGACGTTAGCCTGTGCGATTGAGAATTGACCTTCTTCGATTGCTGATAAGTAATCGATTTCGTCAGTCACAACACCATCTACTATCTTACGATACGGTGTTTCAAGGAAACCAAAATCATTGGTACGGGCATAGCTCGCCAATGAATTGATCAAACCGATGTTCGGTCCCTCAGGTGTTTCAATTGGACATACTCGACCGTAGTGAGTCGGGTGTACATCTCGTACTTCAAAGCCTGCACGTTCACGTGTTAGACCACCCGGGCCTAAGGCTGAAATACGACGTTTATGGGTTACTTCAGACAACGGGTTGTTCTGATCCATAAACTGCGATAACTGGCTTGAGCCGAAGAACTCTTTTACCGCTGCCGAAATAGGCTTAGCGTTAATAAGATCTTGTGGCATAACCGCATCTAAATCGCCTAGGCTCAAACGTTCCTTAACGGCACGTTCAACGCGAACTAGACCAACACGGAATTGGTTTTCAGCCATCTCGCCAACAGAACGAATACGTCTGTTACCCAAGTGATCGATATCATCAACGTCGTCTTTACCGTCACGAATCGTGATCAGTTGCTTCATTACATCGACTATATCGTCTTTATCTAACGTACCTGAACCAATTGAAGACTCACGACCTAAACGACGGTTGAACTTCATACGACCAACAGAGGAAAGGTCATAACGGTCTTCAGAGAAGAACAAGTTATTGAACAGTGTTTCTGCGGCGTCTTTAGTCGGTGGCTCACCAGGACGCATCATACGATAGATTTCAACTAACGCTTCTAAGCGGTTTGTTGAGCTATCAATACGCAAGGTGTCAGAAATATAAGCACCGTGATCAAGTTCGTTAATATATAAAGTTTCAAAACTCTTATATCCGGCTTCTGTAAGCGCTAAAATATTTTCAAGAGTCAACAGGTCGTTCGCAGCAACAACTAGCTCACCAGTTTCTTTATCCACATAATCACACGCGAATACACGGCCAACTAAATACTCTGCAGGAACTTCTAGCTCAACGATATTAGCTTTTTCAAGTGCTCGAGTATGACGAGCTGAAATACGACGGCCTGATTCTACAAGCACGTTTCCTTCCAAGTCTAAGATATCAAATTGTGCTGTTTCACCACGTAGGCGATCAGGCACGATATCAGACATGAAACGATTACCATCGACACGGACTTGGTTCTTCTCAAAGAACAAACCAAGAATCTCTTCGGTAGGTATTTCTAATGCACGTAGCATGATAGTCGCGGGTAATTTACGACGTCTATCGATACGAACATAAAGGTTATCTTTAGGGTCAAATTCAAAGTCTAACCACGAACCACGGTAAGGAATAACGCGCGCGTTATATAACACTTTACCTGATGAGTGAGTTTTACCTTTATCGTGATCAAAGAATACGCCTGGCGAACGGTGTAACTGAGATACGATAACTCGCTCAGTACCGTTGATGACGAAAGTTCCATTATCAGTCATGAGCGGAATTTCGCCCATATAAACTTCTTGCTCTTTGATGTCTTTAACTGTGCCTGGTGCTGCTTCACGATCGAACAACACTAAACGCAATTTAACACGCAAAGGTGCTGAAAAGGTTACACCACGAATTTGACATTCTTTCACATCAAATACGGGTTCACCTAAACGGTAACTTACGTACTGTAATTCTGCGTTACCAGAGTAACTTTTTATTGGGAAAACTGATCTAAATGCTGCTTCCAGTCCATGCTGACCATCGACGTCAAGGTCAATAAACTTTTTAAAAGAATCAAGCTGGATTGAAAGTAGATACGGTATTTCCAATACCTGTGGGCGTTTGCCAAAATCCTTACGGATACGTTTCTTTTCGCTATAAGAGTAAACCATGGGTTCCTCAGCCTGCCGATTTTTGACCCAACTTGCTAAATAGATTTTCTATGAAGCAAACTTCCAGCACCCTTTATTTTACACTTTAACCGTTTACCAAAGTCATTAAGAGGCTTACTTAACTTATTGGTTTTATTTAGGTTTAAATGCAATTTGCGCTAACAGATAGAATAAATTTTAAAGGATGAAAATACTTTATTCTACAGCGCAAAAAGGCTGGTGATTAAAAAATCACCAGCCTAAGCCATTTTCAGGCTAATAACCTGTCGTTAGACAGATTACTTAAGCTCAACTTCAGCGCCAGCTTCTTCAAGCGTCTTCTTAAGTTCTTCAGCTTCTGCTTTCGCAACACCTTCTTTAATAGCTTTAGGTGCAGACTCAACTACTTCTTTAGCTTCTTTCAAGCCAAGACCAGTTGCGCTACGAACAGCTTTAATTACTGCAACTTTGTTACCACCGAAAGATGTTAAAACAACATCGAATTCAGTTTGTTCAGCAGCAGCTTCGCCAGCAGCAGCAGGAGCAGCAGCAGCAACAGCAGCAGTAGCTGTTACACCGAATTTCTCTTCTGCAGCTTCGATAAGCTCAACAAGGTCCATTACTGGCATTTCAGCAATCGCGTTTAAAATATCTTCTTTGGTTAGAGCCATTTCTCTAAACTCCTGGGTTTAATGATTAAAAATTTAAAATGTACAAAGAACCAAATTATTTGGTTTCTTTGATCGCTGCCAATACACGCACAAACTTGCTTGGAATTTCGTTAATAGTTTGAACAAATTTCCCAACAGGTGCTTTAAAGGTTGCAAGCAATCTTGCAAGCGCTTCGTCGCGGGTCGGCAAGGATGCCACTGCGTCCAATTTATCAGGACCCAATAGACCACTACCAATAGAAAGGGCAGTAACGTTTAACTTGGCATTCGTTTTAGCGAAGTCTTTAAAAAGACGCGCTGCACCACCAGGTGCTTCAATCGAAAATCCGTAAATTAACGGACCAGTTAAGGCACTTTCCAAATCAGAAAACTTAGTGTCGGCTAATGCACGTTTAGCTAAGGTATTTCTAACAACTTTTAGATATACGCCTTGCTCACGAGCTTTAACACGAAGTTCAGTTAGTTCTGATACTTCCATACCACGGTATTCAGCAACGGCAACGGATAGAGCTTGAGATGCAATATCGCTAACTTCCGCGACGATCTCTTTCTTTGCTGCTAAGCCTAGTGCCACTGTGTTCACCTTCTTAAAGTCTGAAAGACATATTACTTATAATGCCGTTCAGGATTCACAGATTGATAAAACGCCCATTATTGGTTAATCCAAAATGAATATTTTACCGCTCTACGGTGTTCGTTAATCCCAGAGAGTCTGAGTCGAAATCACCGTCTGCGCAGGCTTTTGTTTTAAGTAAAACATTTAAGATTTTTCAATCTATATGTAACTGCTCTCTTACTTCAGTTACTGTTTTACGCCTGCGGTCTTGGACGGGAGTCATGTGTTAGTAAAAACAATGACTCCAACCCATACCTTTCTAGAGAGAATAACTAGCCTAATATTCAGCTACTTACAAGTCCCTTAGTAAAACTAAGGCAAAAATTAAGCTGTTGCTAAACTAGCTTGGTCGATGGTAATACCAGCGCCCATAGTTGTGCTCAAGCTTATTTTCTTAATGTATATGCCTTTAGCCGATGAAGGCTTAGCTTTCTTAACCGCTTCAATCAAAGCTGACAAGTTTTCTTCGATTTGATTCGCTTCAAACGCAATCTTACCGATGCTGGCATGAATAATACCATTCTTGTCATTACGGTAACGAACCTGACCAGCTTTAGCATTTTTAACTGCTGTTGCTACGTCTGGCGTTACTGTACCTGTTTTAGGGTTAGGCATAAGACCACGTGGGCCTAAGATTTGGCCTAACATGCCTACAACACGCATTGCATCAGGAGAAGCAACAACAACGTCGAAGTTCATCTCGCCTTTCTTAACTAGTTCAGCTAAGTCTTCCATACCAACAATGTCAGCACCTGCTGCTTTAGCGGCTTCGACGTTTGCACCTTGAGTGAATACTGCAACACGTACTTCTTTACCTGTTCCGTTAGGTAGTACAGTTGCACCACGAACGTTTTGGTCAGATTTACGTGCATCGATGCCAAGGTTTACCGCAACATCAACACTTTCAGCGAACTTTGCAGAAGCAAGTTCTTTCAACAAGCTTACTGCTTCATTGAATTCGTATTCTTTCGTCGCTACAACTTTTTCACGTACAAGGCGAGCGCGTTTCGTTAATTTAGCCATTTCTTATCCCTCTACTACCAAGCCCATGCTGCGTGCAGAGCCAGCGATGGTACGGACAGCTGCATCAAGATCAGCTGCGGTTAAGTCTGGTTCTTTCGCTTTAGCAATTTCTTCTAATTGCGCAAGTGTCACTTTACCCACTTTTTCAGTGTTAGGACGACCAGAACCACTTTTGATACCAGCGGCTTTCTTAAGCATATAAGAAGCAGGTGATGTCTTGGTAACGAAGGTAAAAGAACGGTCTTCGTATACAGTAATTTCTACTGGAACCGGAGAACCTTTTTCCATATCGCCTGTTTTAGCATTGAATGCCTTACAGAATTCCATGATATTTACGCCTTTTTGACCCAATGCTGGACCAACTGGCGGACTTGGGTTAGCAGCACCAGCTGCAACCTGTAACTTGATAATGCCTGTGACTTTTTTAGCCATGATAATACTCTCAATTTATGGGTCAAACGCCTCGCGAACACTGAGTATGTTTGCGTAATTGGCTTCCCGTTCAACAAAAAGGGTCGCGAATTATAGATTAACTCACGACCCTTAGCAACTATTATGTACGAACTTTATGCAATTAGTGTTGATAGTATTAATCCAGACGGTGCAGCGCACCTAAAAAATCTGAATTAACCTTTCTCTACTTGTCCGAATTCTAACTCTACAGGTGTTGAACGACCAAAGATAAGAACCGACACTTTTAAACGGCTTTTCTCGTAGTCAACTTCTTCAACTGAACCATTAAAGTCAGCAAATGGACCATCAGTAACACGTACCACTTCACCTGGTTCAAACAAGGTCTTAGGTTTCGGTTTATCAACGCCTTCTTCAAGACGATTCAAGATAGCGTTCGCTTCTTTCTCGGTAATAGGTGCTGGGCGGTCAGATGTGCCACCGATGAAGCCTAAGACCCGAGGAACACTTTTGACTAAATGCCATGAATCTTCATTCATGTCCATTTGCACCAACACGTAACCAGGAAAGAACTTACGTTCACTTCTACGTTGTTGGCCTGAACGCATTTCAATTACTTCTTCAGTCGGCACTAAAATCTCGCCAAATGAATCTTCCATTTCATGCATTTTAATGTATTCAAGAAGTGTTTTTTTTACGCGCCCTTCATATTGGGAGAACGCTTGAACTACGTACCACTTTTTGTCCGATTTTTCTGAAACTTCTACATTTTCTGAATTTTCTGACATGCTCTAAATTCCTAAGCCGGTGATGAAAGAAACTAACTGTACGATAATGAGATCAAGTCCCCACAGTAGTAATGACATGAAGGCTGTAGCAACTAAAACGATAATAGTTGTTTGGGTTGCTTCTTGGCGCGTCGGCCAAACCACTTTACGCACTTCAGTGCGGGCGTCTTTCGCGAACGTCAAAAAGCTGCTTCCTTTTTCAGTTGAAGCGGCCATAAAACCGGCTACAACCACAGCTGCGACAACACCAAGTGCGCGATAAAGTACTGATATATCTCCATAGATGGAATTTGCTGCAACTGCACCACCTAATAAAACCACTACAACTAGCCATTTAACTAAGTCTAGTGGGTTCGAACTATTTTCCGCTTTTTCGCTCATGCTATTACCTAATACTAACTTAATCGCGACGCTATAAGTGGCGCGAGCGCCTTCCTATACACTTAGTTTTAATGCCAAAGTGGCAGGGGTGGAGGGATGATCTCAGTTACATCCTTGTAACTGACCGCAAGCGGCGCTGACGCGGTTCAAATCGTTCCAGACGATTTGTCGAACCCGTGGGCGTTCTCATCCCCCAACCTTCTACATTTGTGCTATGCAGACGCAGTAATACGCGCCTGTACTTTTACCTAATTTGGCAGGGGTGGAGGGATTCGAACCCCCAGCCATCGGTTTTGGAGACCGCTGTTCTACCAATTGGAACTACACCCCTAAAATACTGCTTTTAATAATCCCGCAAGCGAGACTAATTTTGCTTACACCAACCTTATGACGTCTTATATTTTTATGGAAAAATTTAGAATCACTAATAAGGAGGGAGGCGTATTATACTTATTAGTCCGTGTTATACAAGACGCAAACCACGATAAAGCATACTGCATACTCATGCTTTATCGCTTCGCTTACTCAACACCAATAAAACCGCCTGTTTGATGGGCCCACAATTTGGCATATATTCCTTGCTGCGCAAGCAGTTCTGTATGGGTTCCCGATTCCACAATACGTCCCTCGTCTAATATCAATAACCTGTCCATTTGGGCGATTGTAGATAGTCGATGGGCAATAGCTAATACCGTTTTATCTTCCATTACCTTGTTCAAACACTCTTGTATCGCCGCTTCGACTTCGGAATCTAGCGCCGATGTGGCCTCATCTAAAATAAGAATAGGTGCGTCTTTGAGCATGACTCGAGCAATTGCGATACGTTGCCGTTGACCTCCGGATAATTTCACCCCACGTTCACCCACTTGAGCGTCATATCCGGTTGCGCCATGCAAATCGGACAAGTGCTGAATGAATTCGTGTGATTCTGCTTGCTTAGCTGCAGCTAACATTTCTTCTTCACTAGCCCCTAAACGACCGTACAGAATATTGTCGCGAACTGAGCGGTGCAATAACGATGTATCTTGTGTCACCATACTAATATGTGAGCGCAGGCTTTCCTGAGTTATCTCACTAACGTCTTGTCCGTCAATTAATATTTTGCCGCTTTGAATATCAAAAAAGCGCAATAAAAGATTAACCAAGGTCGATTTCCCCGCTCCAGAACGTCCAACTAAACCGACTTTTTCTCCGGGTTTTATGTTGATATTTAAGTTTTTGAACACTTCGATTTGTTTATTCTCAGGACCAGGATAATTAAATGTTACATCAGCAAATGTAATTGCCCCGCCCTGCACTTTTAATGGCTGCGCATTCTCTTTATCTTTAACCGAGGTAGGTTTAGACAATGTATTAATACCGTCTTGTACCGTACCGATATTTTCGAAAAGCGATGAAACCTCCCACATAATCCACTGAGACATACCGTTTAAACGTAAGCATAAGGTAATAGCTATCGCGATATCCCCGGGGGTAACGACTTTCTCTAGCCAAAGCATGATTGACAGTGCGCTTATCGAGAACACCAATAATGCATTACTAAACCAAACACACGTATTAAGCAGTGTTACCAAACGCATTTGCGGATAAACCGTTTGCAAGAAGCCGTTCATCCCTTCATAGGCATAATCTGCTTCCCGGCTGGTGTGAGAAAAAAGCTTAACGGTAGCAATATTGCTGTAGCTGTCGACTATTCTGCCTGTCATGACACTTCGCGCATCAGCCTGACGCTGAGCAACCTGCTTTAGACGAGGCACGAAGAAACGTAAGACAGTGATATAAATCCCTAACCAAATCACCAATGGTAAGCTCAATCTCCAATCAATAGTGAACACCATCACCAAAATACTGAGGAAATAAACGCTGATATAGACCAATAAGTTTAATAATTGCATCACTGACTGACGGACAGATAAAGCTGTTTGCATGACTTTAGTGGCAATACGCCCGGCAAATTCGTTTTGGAAAAAGCTTACGCTCTGGCCAATAAGATAACGATGGGCCTGCCAACGAATACGCATGGGATAATTACCCATAAGCGTTTGATGGTTAATCAATGACTGAAGGGCTACACAACTGGGCAGAATAACGAGTATTACCGCCGACATCCAAATTAGGTGCGAACGCTCCTGTGTTAAGAATGTCTCTGGATCTTGTTCTGCTAACCAGTCCACTAATTGCCCAACAAATCCAAACAAAGAAACTTCTAACATGGCGATGATAGCTGCCAATATAGATACCGCAAAGATTGCAGGCCACATGCCTTTCGAATAATAACGGCAAAACGCTATCAGCCCTTTAGGCGGCTGCTCGGGTAAGTCTTGGGGAAACGGTTCTACTAACTTCTCAAAAAATGAAAACATACAAACAACTTATTAGGAAAATTAACCTTCGAAGCCCAACGCTTTGAGCGTCGACTCAATTTTGGCCTGATGCGCTTGTTGCCATTCCCCTAAGGTCATAGCAGCATCTTTATCAGTTCGGGCTTTGCCCAAGCGATAAACCTCTTCGGCTTGGTCTTTCGGTATCACCGCGATACCGTCTTCGTCTGCCACTACGATATCGCCAGCACAAACACGCACTCCACCGCACATTATTGGTTGGTTAAAAGGTAAAATCTGCTCTTTTTTTGCTGGTTTGGGTATAACACCCTTGGCATATACAGGAAATTGCAAATCCCGCACTTCGCCTAGATCCCGTATAAGGCCATCGATCACGAATCCCACTATGCCTCGTTGCTGTGCAATCGCACAAACGTTACCGCCTGCGCTGGCAAAATCTGAATCAGCTTCGACAACTATAATATCGCCTGGCGAAGCGCGGTATATTGCAGCATGCAAGCTTAAATGATCGCCTTTGGCACATTTTACGGTAAATGCAGGTCCCGCAATACGCGGCATCTGTGGCCATAATTCACCAATCGCACTGTCTACAAATTGTTCTCGTCCTAACCCTTCTGAATATTCACAGGGAGATACTTTTACAAAATCCGCCATTGTTAACATACGCCACCCCATAAATTTGTGTATACAAATAATCTAAATTAAAAATTGGCACTTTTATTACATTTTTTAAACGTAAATAAACCTAATTTTTCTCCATTTTAAATAGTATCGTGTTTACCCAATACTGGCACTCGCTAATTAGAGGCAAAACACAGTACTGTGCACTCAACTACTTTATATCAATGAAATTTAATGCAACCCCTTATCAAACTTACCGCGTTAGCGGTTAGCATAATCATTAATTTGACATCGCCTGCCCATGCTGCGGATGATCCTAAGTCTGCGCTTAACTTAACGAAAATTTCTAAACGACTCAACTCACTAAAGCGCCCCTCAGAAGATACACAGCGCGATAAATCGCGTCAGCCGCAAAAAATTCTAGCGTTTACTGGAGTAGGTGAAGGGCAACACGTTTTAGATTTTTTCGCTGGCGGTGGTTGGCATAGTAAACTGTGTTCTAAAGCAGTGGGTCCACAGGGAAAAGTGTATGTACAAAACGATAAAGTGATTTGGCGTTTCGCTGAAAAAGGCTTAAATGAACGCACTAAAGGCAATAGGCTGAACAACTTGGTGCGTTTTGACAATATGCCATTGGTGGATATGACGATCCCAGACAATAGCTTAGACATTGTCTTTACCGCCTTAAATTATCATGACTTGTTTTTTACTTATAACATGCAAGAAGGCAAAAAAGTGGTGCTGCGCGACGATATAGTGGATTACAGAGCGGCGTTAAGCACGTTATTCTAAAGCGCTCAAATTAGACCTTACGCATTCCACTGTATTTCTCTATGTCCTCTTCTAATGATGTTTCAGCCTTGTTGCTAGAAAAGCAGCACATATCGCATATTTTACCGCCAATTATTTTTACCTTTATTTGCTCTGCATCTTTTATGGCACCGATAAACAGTCAAAATCGAGATGCATATTGTTTAAGGTCAATTTTAAACCCAAATAACTAACACAAATCATCTGGCTTTTGTATACTACTATTGTCTATTAGCGAACGACTAATAGTAAACGTCTAAAAGTGAGGAACCTATGGCTCTATATCATCGCACGAGTAACCGGACACCTTTAACACTTGATGTAAAAGTTCGTCATATGGGCAAAGAGATCGGGGAAACTTGTACTCGCAATATTAGCCCTTTTGGTGCTTTTATTGAAATGCCTGAATCAGAACTAAGTACCGACGATTTTGTCGAAATGTATTTTATGGACGACGAAAAAAAAGATGCTTATTTATTGCAAAAAGGGTTAATTACCCACAGTAGTCATGAAGGAATCGGTGTTTTATTTGCCTATGACTCAGCTGAATTTAGGGAAATGTTGCACGAAAAGATGATGAAAAGACATCAGAACAAAATACTTTTGAGTTAACAAAAAAAGTTGATAGATTGTTTGTCCACTTCTCAAAAAAGCTGCTAACGACTGAAAGTTTACACATGTCTATTTATCTCGCTACAAATAGAAAACGACTACATACACATTAACAGTTAGGCAGGGCATATTTTGGCAAGCATAATCGTTTGCCCAGCATAGAGATTTCTAAGCTGGAAAATAAAAAAGGCGCTAAGCATTATTACTCAGCGCCTTCGTTTATCATTAAAATCAGCAGTACGCTTAATTAAACTTA
Source organism: Paraglaciecola sp. 20A4 (assembly GCF_011378905.1). GTDB lineage: Bacteria > Pseudomonadota > Gammaproteobacteria > Enterobacterales > Alteromonadaceae > Paraglaciecola. The sequence goes on from NZ_WTPY01000005.1 coordinate 20,288, forward strand.
CGAACTTTGAATTTCTTACCTTTGATTTTCCCTTCACCTAACTGACGCATGGCGCGCTTCACACTGCGAAGTTTCACTGCCACATAAGCATGAAACTCAGTGATATGAATTTTGCCTATATCTTCACCTGGAATTTCCGCCTCTTTTGTTAAGGCACCTAATATATCACCAGGTCTGAGCTTACTTTTTTTACCACCGTCAACGCACAGTGTGCTGTAAACGGGCTGAATCAGTCGGTTAGCATGAAAACGAATAGCTTGAATGCCGGTCCATTTAAGCTTGGCGTTCTGATAATCTTCAATAGCATTGGCTCTAGCGATTTCATCAGGCGCCACTAATGTTAGTGCAATCCCTTTTGAATCTGCTCGCCCTGTGCGGCCAATACGGTGAATATGCACCTCTGGGTCCGGCGTAATGTGATAGCTAATAACCGCATTGACTTCTTTAATATCTAAGCCTCTAGAGGCAACATCTGTTGCCACCAACACAGACACACTCTTGTTTGAGAAGCGTACCAATACTTGATTACGTTCACGCTGCTCAAGATCACCATGCAAGGCCAATACGGAAACGCCTAGCGATCGCAATTCATCCGCGACTTCCTGGCAGGCAATCTTGGTATTACAAAATACAATAGCCGACTCAGGTTGATAGTGACTTAATAAAGCAGCAACAGCCTTAGTGCGATGATCGTCTTCAACTTCAAAAAACAATTGTTCTATCGTTTCCGTGTCGTGCGTCGATTCAACAGTCACTTCTAATGGATTTTTCTGTACTTGACCACTAATTTTAGCAATAGACTCTGGATAGGTAGCAGAAAATAATAAGGTCTGACGATGTTGAGGTACGCTTTTGATAACAGCGTCCATTTCATCCTCGAAACCCATATCTAACATTCGATCGGCTTCATCAAGCACCAAGGTGTTTACTTCTGATAAGTCTAAGCGACGCTTGTATAGATGATCCATAATCCGTCCAGGCGTACCCACTATAATGTGCGCTCCGTGCTCTAATGAGCCAATCTGGGGTCCCATAGGCGTGCCGCCACAAAGCGTCAACACTTTAATATTATGGATACCCCGCCCCAAACGACGGATCTCTAAGGCAACTTGTTCAGCCAGTTCTCGTGTGGGACACATTACTAATGCCTGAACACGAAATCGTTTTACATCTAAATTATGCAATAAAGCCAAACCAAATGCGGCGGTTTTGCCACTGCCGGTTTTAGCTTTTGCGACGACGTCACGCCCAGCTAAAATAGCGGGTAACGTACCAGCTTGAATTTCAGTCATTTGACTAAAACCCATGCTCTGCAAATTGTCTAACAAGGCTGGCTCTAGCCCTAGGGAGGAAAATTCCTTACTCACAACACTCTCTCATTTATATCAATAGTCGTTAAAGACTCGAACCACGGTCAACATCGATGGCTTTATCTAAAGCGTCTAATAGTCCGGCTCGGGCTTTTAACTTTGTTTGTCTATGGGCTTTCATATTTAATTTGGTCATCGCTTGTGCCGTACCGGCAACGGTTTGCTCAAATGCTTCAGGCGCAACCGCCACATCTAAGAATCCAGCGGTAACAGCATCATCAACTGAAACCATTTCAGCCAAAATAACTGAACGATTAAAAAACACAGGAGCCAAACGCCCCCTTGCTAGCTCTAAACCAGCTTGGTGCATCGTCATACCGATAGCCACTTCGTTTAAACCAATTTTAAATTTACCTTGAATACCAATACGATAATCCGACGCTAGCAGGAACAACGCACCTTTAGCGATAGCATGCCCAGTACAAGCGGCAATGATAGGAAACTCAAAGGCGAGCATTCTACGCGTCAATGTCGAACCTTTCTCAACTAATTTCATGGCAGATTCCATGCTCTGCTGCATCACCTTTAAATCATAGCCTGCAGAGAACATGCCCGGTTGTCCTTTGATGACTACCACGGCTTCATCGGCTATAGCTTTATCAAGGGCAGCGTTTATTCCATCGATCATATCGTGAGAAAATGCATTTACCTTGCCATTGTTAAGGGTAATAGTGGCAACATTATCTGTACAGTGGTATTGAACTAATTCAGTCATATTTGATCCTTACGCATTATTATTTTTTGTATTGGGAAATTATCTCGTTTCGTATTATAGGCAACCTGTCCTAACGGCATATTGCAACTTTCAGACGCAGAAGTGCTTTAACGTTTCGCATACTTTACAGCCAGATTTTTGTCGACAATCCGTTTTAATTCCCCAGAATGACGCATATCGGCAATCGCCGCATTTATTTCCGGCATCCTAGACAACCAAGATAGAGAAAAAGCCAAAGGTATTTGGTCAACGCCGCCAAGCGTACCTAATTGGTATATGGACTTATCGAAGTCATGGCTACTTATAGTCCACTGCGCCCGCAGAGTATTGGTATACACTAAATCACAACGCGAAAGTTGCAGCATATCAAATAGACGAGTCTCTCTGGACACTCTCACGGGGGTCAACTCGCCCTTTTCCAGCCAAGCATCTAATTCTGGGTAGCTATAGTTTTCCCGTAAGCAAACGGTTTTGCCTTTGACTTGAGCGCTAAGTGATTCTTTTTTTTGCGGGGCAACAAGTCCGTAAAACGCATGTTGGTAAGTCAGTACCGGATCACTAAACAGCATAGATTCTGGCGCGTTTAACCATTTAGGAGCAAGGAAACCCACGTCGGCTTTAGCGGAAATAATATCTTGTTCTATTTTATTGCGCGCCGTGGGTGAAAATTGCAGATCTACTTGCAGTGTTTGTGCAAGTTTTAACAAAATATCGTTAAACAAACCGCTAGTCTGCTGGGTTTTATTATCAACCTCATAAAATGGCAGTCCTTCAGCGAAGATCACAGCTACCACTAGCGCTTTATGCTCTGAGGCAGCCATCGCTTGCTGATGAACTAAGCCGCTGAGAAGTAAACTAAAGATTAGGTTACGAAACAGCAAATTTTTTCTCGTGCATAATCAACAACCCCGATTTAACGCTTATAAATTCTTAGGCAAACAGTGTAATTAGATGTGTTAATTAAGGCTATCATTTTAATCAATTGCCCTTAATCATCGGGGAAAATAGCGGTGAGTTATCCGATCGCTACCACAGATTTAAAACACCATTTTTAATGTGTAACTTGAGGGGTCCTTGGGCGCTCAATTTCTCCAACCAGCTTTGTTGAATTTGCATAAAGTTCTGACTTTTAAAAAATCGTTCGGCAGCGTCATTCATAATCTTAATATGCCCAATATCGGTACTTTTAGACAAGGCGATATAGCTAGTCAACGTATCATATTGATAGAGTATTTTCATGTCTGAGCAGTCTGCCTGTTGTTTAAAACAGAAATAGCGTAGCCCTGCATCTGAGAAAAATAATGAACTAAGCTGCCCCGACACTAAATCTGAAACCGCCGAGTCATAATCCTTATAAGAGGCAACGTTCTGCACATTTTCCGCTAATAATAATTTATGCCGAAAATCATTTTCAAATACACCTATAGGCGAAACAGTGATTAAATCTGCAATATTACTAATGGGGTGAGAAGGAGATGTTTTACCTAACACGCCATAAACATTTGCCGTTAGTGGCAATACCCAATGGAATTGGTCTTCGCGCTCAGGTTTCCGAGCAAGAGGGAAAATCACCACATTCGCTTTCTGTTGAGCTTCGCTAATGACTCTTTCCCAAGGCGCAGCTAGTATCGGCTGGTCAATATTAGCTTCAGCTAAAATACCGCTTACCAATTCGATTAAATAGCCTTCTAACTGTCCCCGCTCATTGCGCTGAGAAAATGGGGGCTCAAGAGCGGTCAACACCCAAAAATCAGCTGTATCACTATGCTCAGCAGCGGACACAAATTGCGTCGAGAATAAGCTTAAGATAGCACTCATCCAAAGAACGCGAAGCGGCCGCCGTCTATTCATATTATTTCAAAGCCCAGTTAATAGTCTGACCGGCAAAAAATGGCACTATGGGTTGACCATTGGGTAACACGATAGACTCAGGTACCTGCCAAGACTTTTTAATTAACGTCACCTGCTTAGTATTTCGAGGCAAGCCGTAAAAATCCGCACCATAATGACTAGCGAATCCCTCTAGCTTATCCAGCGCGTTTAAATCTTCAAATACTTGAGCATATAATTCTAAGGCACTCCACGCGCTGTAGCATCCAGCACAACCACATGCTGACTCTTTCGCTCGCTGCTCATGAGGAGCCGAGTCTGTTCCTAAAAAAAACTTATTCGAGCCTGTACTAACAGCTTTTCGCAGCGCTTGTTGATGAGTACTGCGCTTTAAAACGGGCAAACAAAAGTTATGAGGTTTAACGCCACCGACCAACAAATCGTTGCGGTTTAATAATAAGTGCTGGGGCGTAATTGTCGCTGCTACATTTGCAGAGCTGGCCATGACAAAATCAACGGCATCACTGGTCGTGATATGCTCTAGCACCACTTTAAGCTGTGGAAATTGGCTGACTATTTTTATTAAGTACTGCTCAATAAAAAGCTTTTCACGATCGAATATATCCACATGACTTTCCGTCACCTCACCGTGGATCAGCAACAACATGCCTTGTTCCGCCATTTCAGCAAATATTGGAAATAAACTTTCAATTGCCTTTACCGCGGCATCTGAATTGGTGGTCGCCCCTGCCGGATATAGCTTAGCTGCTACAACACCCACTTCTTTTGCTACGCGAATGTCTTCGACTGACGTATTGTTAGTCAAATAAATCGTCATCAGCGGTTCAAAATCACTGCCCTGAGGTCGCGCGGCTAAAATCCGCTGACGATAAGCGTTTGCCATTTCAGCATTTACCACAGGCGGCACCAAGTTTGGCATGGCGATGCCCCGTCGAAATGACCTTGCCGTAGCAGGCACAGTCTCAGGTAACATGTCATTATCGCGAAAATGTAAATGCCAATCGTCTGGTTGGGTCAAGGTAATTTGCTGCATTTTTTAGCCTTAAGTCGTGTTGTTTAATATCTGAGTTAGCACATTATGCCGTAAATTACGTGTAGATATAATAGTCAAGATATTGTGCTGATGGGATGAATTAAAAATCTAATTTTCTCGGTCTTGTATTTTACTCGCTGTAGAAACTATTCGCAGTCACACATTCAAACTTATTCAGGATCTGCTTTATGACGGCTGCAATATCTTTACTTAACCTTGTGCCACAAGATAAAAAAAGCGCTATATTCACTGGTTTGATAGGGTTACTGGATAAAATCCTCGCAATTCACCGCTTAGATCAGCTGTATGTTGATCATCAACTGGCGGGGTTAAGCAAAGAAAAATTCGCTATAAAATTACTCAGCGCGTTAAATGTAACGATTGAAGGCACGCACGAGCTGCAGCAAAAAATTCCAACCAGCGGACCTTTGGTCATTGCCAGTAACCATCCCTTTGGCGGCATTGAAGGCGTTATACTGGCATATGTGATTGGTCAAATAAGACCGGATTTAAAAGTACTAGCGAATCAAGGCTTGCAGCTTTTTAGTGAGCTCAAAGACTACTTTATTTTTACTAATCCGTTATCTGAACGTGACCCAAGAAATGGACCTTCATTGCGCAGGTCCTTGCGCCACGTTAAGCAAGGTGGTGCCTTGCTAATATTCCCAGCCGGACGCGTGTCATATTACCAAAAGGATAAAAAGCGTATAAGCGAACACCAGTGGAATCGCATTGTGGCTATCCTAGTTGCCCGCACCCAAGCACAATATTTAGCAGTTTTTGTCAGTGGTCAAAATAGTCGTATATTCTATCGCTTGGGTCGTATCTACTACAGGTTACGCATGTTAATGCTACCCAGAGAGTTACTTAATAAACGCGACTCGAAAATCAGAATTTCGGCAGGAACGTGTGTTCCATCAAATGTATTTCCAAATACTATCGATGACGTAGAGCAAACCGCGCTGCAACGGATACAAAGCTACGTTCAAGATCCTCTTTGGCGTTATCATTGGCCAGTATCAAGTACTATCGATTTACAGCCATTGATTGCGCAAGTCCCTGGTAAGCTTATCAAAGCAGAATTGGCAAACTTAGAGGCTAATCAGAAACTACTTAGTTATCGAAATTTAGATGTGTACTACGGATATTATGAGCAGCTTCCACAAACCGTCCAAGAAATTGCACGATTGCGCGAGCTAGTATTTCGCGAACACGACGAGGGCAGCGGGTATCCATTAGATACCGACGATTTCGATAAAACCTATACCCATCTGTTTGTAGTAGAACGTGATGAAGGACGTATTATTGGTGCTTACCGTATGGGACAGTCAGACCGCTTGCTGGCGATGGACGACTCAAATCCTTTTTACCTCAGTGCAATGTTTACCTTTTCAAAGCAATTTATCAATCGCCACGAACCTTGCTTAGAAATGGGGCGTTCATTCTTAATTCCTGAATATCAAAGCAGTTTTCATGGTTTGCTTCTTTTGTGGCGAGGCATCGGTCGATTTGTATGTCAATTCCCGCAATATCGGACTCTTTATGGCACGGTATCTTTGAGTAAACTTTATGATCCCCGCAGTGTCAGTTTGATACAACACGCCTTAGTTACTCCGACTGTTGATGCTACCGCGAATATGCCATTTAACTTCCCTGTATCACCAGAGGTGGCTGATTTTGCAAGGCATTATCCATTAAAAAATCATCTCTCAAGCTTATTAGCAGGAATAGAACATGACGGTAAAGACACGCCTATATTACTTAGGCATTACCAAAAATTGGGTGCGAAGTTTCATTGTTTAGGTATAGACAGTAACTTTAACCATACGCCTGGTTTATTACTCAGCGTGAGACTAGCTAACACCCCGGAAAAACTAGGGAAATTATACTTGGGTGAGGGTTGGCAAGGTTACAAAGAATATTCACAGTCATGAGGTAATAAAGAGAGGACCATGTGCGAAGTAAAGACAAGGGCAATTAACGCGGATTGCCGCCCCACATAATCATGTAGGACGGCATTATCAGAACGTTTATCTTAACAAAATAAATGATAAACGCCTTTTTTAAGCAAAGGCCATTAAACCTTTTTAACGAACTCAGACTTAAGCTTCATCGCGCCTACGCCATCGATTTTACAATCAATGTCGTGATCACCGTCGACTAGCCGAATGTTCTTAACCTTGGTACCGACTTTAACGACCAAAGAAGAACCTTTCACTTTTAGATCTTTGATAACGGTAACCGTATCGCCATCTGTCAAGGTATTACCATTTGAATCGCGAATAACTGGCGTATCATCGTCAGCCGCTTCTTGACCTTGCGCCCACTCATGCCCACATTCAGGACAGATATACATATTACGATCTTCATAGGTGTATTCAGAATTACACTCTACACAATTTGGTAAACCACTCATGGTGTGTCCCTATATTAGCTTAAACGATGTCAGCATCCCGAGACTAGAGAGGTATTTTGCTCATAGCCAAGCAGATGTAGGCGTTATTATCCACATAAACAATAGAAATACCAAATCCATGTAACGTTATGCTTGGGCGCGTTGATAAGTTGCAGTAGAGGGGGCGACACCAAATAACGCATGGGTTTTTTGGCCCTGTAAGGAAACAATGATCGCTAATAGAGAAAAATGATGGATTGCATGACTCGACACAAATAGTAATTCACGGCCCAACGTAGAGCTAACCTGATTAATATAGGAAGCTTCAACTGACGTTTCGGCTAGTACGCTTAGCGCTGCTTGCATATCATTTTGGTACACATCCACCAGCCATACTTCAATATCATTCCACGCCTGTAACGCAAAAGTCGTTGATTTCGCCACATCTGACTGACGATGGCGTAAATTATAGTCGACTACTCCACCGTCTATTCCTTCTTTAAGCGCTAAGTAATGATCAATAACATGGCGCATATGCGAACCTGCACTGCTGGCAACATAGGGAGTCATCTCTTGTTGATACGCATGATGGGATATATGATTTAAAAATGTCTTGGCTTGCGCAACGGTTTCTAAATGGCTTCTTAATGCCTGGCTATCACAGAGCATAGGTTTCCTGTTACTTCAAATAATCTATATTTAAAAGACCCATACTAAGGAGGGAATATTTCATAAAATATCATGTCCTTATTACCGTCTTCATTGATTAACGAATATTAACTTTTCGGTATCGAACCCTGCTCCGCGCGCCTTGCCTAACAAAGTCTGCAGGACGTCTGGTGAAAGTTGCGGTTGGCGAGACAGGATCCAAAAGTAATCTCTATTCGGTCCAGTGATCATCGCATACTCATAGCCTTCAGTGTCTAACGAAAAGATCACATAACTAGCATAAAAGGGTCCAAAAAAAGATACCTTTAAATGCCCTACGTGTTCATTGCCAACGAAATAAGCTTTCCCTTCAGCGTCATCCCACACTTGTTTTTGTTGATTGAATCCTCGGTTAATAACGTTAACACCACCGTCTGGCCGCATACTATATTCAGCGGTTACTTGTTCTAAGCCTTCCTCGAATGAATGGTCCAGTCGCGCAATTTCGTACCATGTACCTAGATAACGATTTAATTCAAAGCCGGATACAGGTTTAATTCCCTCTGGTATTGACGTACAAGCACTAATGGTAAAAATAGCGAGCAGTAGACCCGAACGAAAAATAGACTTTGTTAGCAAATTAGCGCCAATTGATAGTGGTGGTTGAAACTTCATGTCATCACTCCTTTCCAGTAAAATAATCATTGTGTAAAAAATTTTCTTTAGTACGAATTAAATCATCATTTTGGTTTTATTTTCGGAAAAAACGTTACCTCATAGCAGCATGCTAAAACGAGTCAGCGCACAATATAGCAAAATGGTAGGAGTATGAATGTTGTCTACTGGTCATCATTTAGCGCATATACAAAGTTGACAAATATTGATCACAGGTTTAATTTCAATAGTTACTGAAACTTCTATAAGAAAAATATCCTATGCAAATGACCCCAATGATCGAATCATTTGTGATGCACTTTGGTGAGATGGGCAGCCGTTGGGGCTTTAATCGCACCGTCGGGCAAATGTTTGCTTTGTTAGTTATCAGTGAAAATCCTCTAAGCGCTAACCAAATTGCTGAGGCTTTGAGCGTTTCCCGGGGCAATGTCAGTATGGGTTTAAAAGAGTTACAATCTTGGCAATTGATTAAACAACATCACGTACCGGGTGATCGTAAAGAATATTACCAAAGTGCGGGTACCATATGGGAAATGGCGAATAAAGTATTCGAAGAACGGCGCAAACGTGAAATGGATCCAACCCTGACGTTACTGCGAGGGATTATACTTGAGAGTCCAGAAAATCAAGAGGAAGTCTTTGCCCAGCAGCGTCTGCAGGAAATTCATGATTTATTAGAAACTATCAGTAAATGGACAAGTGAATTGCAGCAAATGAATCCTGACACTCTGGGCACATTAATGAAGTTAGGGTCAGGCGTGGGTAAAGTCATTGATATGAAAAACAAATTGATTAAACCATCGAAAAAACTTGAAAAAAAACCATAACAAGCACGAGCGGGTCATATTGCGACCAGAGAAAATATTGGTAACACTTTGCCCCGTTCAAAATGGCTAAAGGCGTTTCACTGCCACATGAAGTTTGTTACAGTCCGCCTGCGTTTTGTGGTTAGGGCTTTAATAGCCTGAATCGACACGAATAAACAGTAAATATTGTTAAGGTAAAGAGTGAAATTCAATGTGATTGCTTACACTATGCTAATTTTGATTGCCCTGCAGTCATTAGCGACTGTGGCAAAAACGCAAGAATTTCATCAAGTTGAGCCCGAGCATCTGGCACTTATTCATCAACTCGCGCCTGATCATCAAAGCACATCGTTAATAAACGTCAATAATGATGAACAAATTAACACCCAAGCAGATTCTCATAATCCTGCAGATTGCCATCACTGCGGTCATTGCAACGGTTCACACGCTCACTGGGTTAGCATCAGTTGCACACGATTTAACAATCACTATATTGCCATCAACCAATACGCCTATCAGCATAATCTTGCTGACGGCACAGTCAATCGACTGATACGCCCCCCTAAAGCTTAGTCTCATTTAAATATCGTTAACCAGCCGAGGTTTACACCTATGGCTGATATTTTTTTGTACATTTTTTTAGGACACTATTATGACTTTGGCGATCCCTAAACGGTTACTCAAGCCCACCTCACTTGTGGTTTTTATCAAAAATACGTGGGTACTATTTTTCGTAACGATTAACGCGTGGGCTCAACCCCCAAATCTAGTAATTAATCCCGGTGTAAATCTAAAAACGCCTTCTGTGACTTATCAGACGACTGTGCCTTTGGGCATACTCACACTTTCAGGTGCGATAAAACGCACGCTTACAAGCAATCCACAGCTAGCAAGCTATACGTTTCGTCAACAAGCATTAGACGGTGACCTCAAAAGTGCTCAGTTAGACCCACAGCGTAGCGTTTCGATAGAATTAGAAAACGTACTAGGCACGGGCGAGCGCACCGGAATAAAAGGCGCTGAACTGACGTTGGCGCTTTCGTCAGTACTCGAATTGGGCGGTAAAAAAGCAGCACGTAGCGCGCTCGTTTCCCAGAAGCGCTTATTGCTAACGGCACAAAAACAAACTCAATCCCTTGATTTGTTAGCCGAGGTCACTCGTCGCTATATCGATGCATTAAGCAGTGAACAGCGTATTAACGTACTAAAGGAAGCGGAAGAGCTTGCGCGCTATACCCTGCAAGCCGCAGCAAAGCGAGTCACGGCGGGAGCCACGCCAGAAGTAGAACAACTCAGGGCGCAATCAGCCCTGGCGAAGGCCCGCATGCAGCTTCTTAACGCCCAGCGTGAGCGCCACACTCGTTATTACGCTCTGAGTATCTTATGGGGAGAAACGACGCCTAGCTTCTCTGAATTAGCTGGGAATATCTTTACGCTAGGGAACAGCGAAAATTTTGACAACCTCTATCAACAGGCGGTGAATAACCCTGCCATCGCAGTATTTTCAGCACAAGAAAGACTAAAACAAGCTCAGTTGCGTTTGACTAAAACCCAAGCTCAGCCTGATCTAACGTGGTCAGTCGGCGTTCGTTACGACAATGCTAGTGACGACAGTGCCCTGATGGCGGGCATTAGTATGCCGCTGTTTGGCGCGGCACGTAGCCTAGGTGAATATCAATCATTACAGGCTCAACAAGCGCAAGTTAATGTAGAAAAAAAGGCAGCTTTGCTAACGCTTTCCAATCAACTCTACCAACTGGTTCAAGCCAGAGAAAGTGCAGTTCTGCGGGTAATTACTCTGCAAAAAAGCATCATTCCACCGCTACAAGAAGCGCTGCAGCAAGTTGGCCAAGCCTACGAGCAAGGACGATATAGCTACCTCGAATGGGTAACCACCCGTCAAGAGCTTATAGATGCCGAATCAGCCTTAATATCGGCGGCACGAGACGCCCTCACCTTAGCTGCTGATATAGAACAACTAACAGGCACCCCATTGATTTCACCCACACATTCTTCTGCGGCTCTCTAAGGAGTTTCCTATGACATTATTATCTATTATTCCCTTTACCAGCCAGTGTATAAGCCGACGGTTAAGCCAAATATTAATCGTTTTTCTAACACTATTTGCTAGAACAACGTTTGCGGTTGATTTACCAGAACACGATAGTAGCGCCACGATGCAAGACGCTGTTAGTGACCAACGTAACAATGAACACGACGACGAGCATCAAGAAATAAGCCAGATAGCGGGCAACATAGCTAAACAGGCCGGGATTAAGGTGGCACATGTTAGTGGTGGCTCAATAGTTGAAAGTATGACGGTCTACGGCAAACTCGCGCTCTCGCCAAGTGGTTTGAGCCACGTTCGCGCGCGGTTTTCAGGCGTCATAACCAAAGCGGATGCAGTTATTGGCCAGTCAATTAAAGCGGGACAAATACTGGCAGAAGTCGAGTCTAATGAGAGCTTAAAACGTTACGCAATTAACGCCCCCTTCTCTGGGGTAGTTATCGCTCGTCATGCCAACGTTGGAGAGCTATCAAATGGTCAAATTCTTTACTCCGTCGCAAACTACACGCAAGTTTGGGCAGAACTACGCCTATTTTCAGAACAAATTAATCAAGTCAAGGTAGGTCAAAGTGTTGAGCTAAAGCTAAACGGCAATAGCACCACTTCAACGATCGAGCATATTATGCCCTCTCCTGATAACAGCCCTTACCTTATCGCTAGAGTGCGTGTGGATAATAGCTCTGGTCACTGGGCTCCAGGCCTAGTAGTCAAAGCTAATATTATCATCTCAAGTAAACAGGTTGCTTTGCGGGTCGCTAATAATGCGATTCAGGATCTAGATGGCAATGCTGTCGTTTTCGTTAATCAAGGTGAAAGTTACTTCCCTAGAATAATCGAAGTCGGCAGTAAAAATGCACACTACAGCGAGATCAAATCTGGCCTGCATCGCGATGAGCAATACGTGGTAGAGAATAGCTATGTCATCAAAGCTGATATAGAAAAATCTGGTGCTTCTCATGGCCATTAGTTTCTTATTTCAACGTGGTAAACACTGCCAAAGTATATTTGCCTCAGCTTTCCTATTGGTACCTAAGGAGAATTGCTAATGATGAGTGCTATTTTACGTATCTCAATAGAAAGACGAGGCTTAATGATGGGCCTGGCCATGCTCATTATTGGCACTGGTATATGGCGTTATCAACTCCTGCCAATTGACGCGGTTCCAGATATCACTAATGTACAGGTACAAATCAACACCGTCGCCCCTGGCTATTCACCTTTGGAAACTGAGCAGCGTATTACCTATCCAGTGGAAACCGCCTTATCAGGTTTGCCAAATTTATCCTATACCCGTTCGTTATCACGCTACGGTTTATCGCAAGTTACGGTGGTGTTCGAAGAAGGTACCGATTTGTACTTTGCACGCAATGTGATAAGTAACCGCTTGAGCAGTATTAAAAGTAACTTACCTCAAGGCCTAGAACCTGAATTGGGTCCTATTGCCACTGGTCTTGGTGAAATATTTATGTACACGGTGACCGCTGAGGATGATGCCCGTCGAGTAGATGGAAGTCCATTTGATGCCATGGCATTGCGAGAAGTACAAGACTGGATCATCAAACCTCAGTTAGCGCTAGTCAAAGGTGTGACCGAAATTAATGCTATTGGCGGTTTTGTAAAGCAATATCACGTGCTGCCCGATCCGCAAAAAATGCTCACTTTTGGTATCTCGTTTGACGATTTACAACAAGCTTTGCAACGCAACAATAGTAATCGAGGTGCGGGATACGTCGAACGTAACGGCCAGCAATTACTCGTGCGCAGCGAAGGTCAATTGGCCACAATTGATGAAATATATCAGCTGGTTATCAAGCATGTAGCAAGCACCCCGGTAAGGGTAAGCGATGTGGCCGATGTGGCTATCGGTAAAGAGCTACGCACAGGTGCTGCCACCCGGGACGGGGCAGAAACCGTAATCGGCACTGCCATGATGTTAGTAGGGGAAAACTCCCGCGACGTAGCACAAGGTTTGGCTGCAAAATTGCAATCTATTCAACAAACCTTACCCGAGGGCGTAAACGTAGAGGCAGTTTATGATCGTACGACACTAGTGGATAAAGCCATCAACACGGTGCAAAAAAACCTACTAGAAGGCGCATTGCTAGTCATAGTGATACTTTTTTTACTGCTTGGTAATATTCGCGCCGCGCTTATAACCGCGGCGGTCATTCCCTTAGCTATGCTAATGACCATAACAGGCATGCAGCGTATGGGCGTATCAGCCAACTTAATGAGTTTAGGCGCGCTAGATTTTGGCTTAATTGTCGATGGCGCGGTGATCATAGTGGAAAACGTAATCCGCCGTTTATCTCAAGTGCAGCACGAACTTCCATTAAAAGAACGCCTAACGTTAGTATATGAAGCAACGAATGAGGTTATACGCCCTAGTCTATTTGGCGTGATTATCATCACCGCTGTGTATATTCCCCTTTTCACCTTAACGGGGGTTGAAGGTAAAATGTTCCACCCGATGGCTGCGACGGTGGTCATGGCATTGCTCAGCGCATTGTTTCTGTCGGTAACTGTGGTCCCTGCTGCCATTGCCATATTTATGAGTGGTAAAGTCAGTGAAAAAGAGAGCATTTTAATCTTAGCAGCCAAACGGGTTTACCAACCGTTACTATTAATGGTGTTGAAGCTTCGCTGGTTGGTCTTAAGCTTATGCCTAGTGCTACTTGCTGGCAGTGCTTGGCTGGCAACCACGCTGGGTTCTGAATTTGTGCCACAGTTGAATGAAGGGGATATCGCCTTGCACGCCATGCGTATTCCCGGAACAGGAATTGAACAAGCGGTAATCATGCAACGCCAACTTGAAGCCCGCATTAAGCAATTCCCTCAAGTAGACAAAGTGTTTGCCAAAATCGGTACGGCTGAAGTGGCAACAGATCCTATGCCACCTAACGTAGCAGACAACTTTGTAATGTTAAAAACGCGTAGCGAGTGGCCTAACCCAAATTTATCGCAAAGTGAGCTGGTGACGCAAATAGAAACAGCTGTAAAACAGCTACCGGGCAACAATTACGAGTTTACCCAACCGATTCAGATGCGCTTCAATGAGCTGATCTCAGGTGTTCGAGCGGATTTAGGCATTAAGGTATTCGGCGACGATCTAGATGAGTTATTACGGGTAGCAAACGATGTATTGGCGAGCATTTCAGCTTTAGACGGTGTCGCTGATGCTCGGGTAGAGCAAGTAACAGGCTTACCGGTTTTTTCCATCGAGCCTAAACGCGTAGCGCTATCTCGTTTCGGGTTGAGCTTGGACGAACTACAAGACATAGTCGCTACTGCTATTGGTGGTGCCGATAGCGGAGTCATTTATCAGGGTGATAGACGCTTTTCGTTGGTTGTGAGGCTTCCAGAGATACTGCGTAATGACTTAGAAAGTCTGATGAACTTACCTATCGCTTTACGAGATGGAAACTATATCCCATTGTCAGAAGTCGCTACGTTAAAGCAAACGGAAACGCCCAATCAAATAAGCCGTGAAAATGGTAAACGCCGTGTTGTGGTAAGCGCTAATGTGCGAGATGTTGATTTAGGTAGTTTTGTAAAGTTAGCCCAGCAGCGTATCGCTGACCAGGTCACAATACCCCCAGGTTATTGGTTAGATTATGGCGGTACATTTGAGCAATTAGAGTCTGCTAGCCAGCGCTTGTCTATTGTCGTTCCGATTACCTTAGCGGTTATTTTAGGGCTGCTGATCATGGCATTTAGTTCCGTAAAAGACGCGCTAATCATTTTTAGCGGCGTGCCACTCGCGTTAACGGGTGGCGTAATTGCACTTTGGATGCGCGATATGCCTCTATCAATCTCAGCTGGTGTGGGCTTTATTGCACTGTCAGGTGTTGCCGTACTTAATGGCCTGGTAATGTTGTCATTTATTCGCCAGCGCTGGCAGGAAAATCATGACCTTATGGCGGCCATTATTGATGGAGCAATGACGCGGTTGCGCCCAGTGTTGATGACCGCATTGGTTGCCAGCTTAGGTTTTGTACCCATGGCATTAAATGTAGGTACCGGGGCTGAAGTCCAGCGGCCACTTGCTACAGTGGTTATCGGTGGAATAATTTCATCCACCATACTCACATTATTGGTATTACCCATTTTGTATCGCTTGGTGCACAAAAACGATAACAACCCTAATGAGGTAACATAGCATTGAAGTTTGATGCTTAACGCTTAACTAACAAATAAAGAAGAGGCCTAGCTAAGCACGATTAGCTGGCTCTTCTTGATGTATTGCCATATCAAACTCACTTCATCAACTTATCCATTGTTTCTTGATCGCGCAACGCACCGACGATCAGTGCTACGTTGGCTTGAAGTTGACTATTTAACCTACCGGCAAAAATAGGATTAAGACGTTCTAATCGGTCGAATTCTGTGTGCCAAATTTCTCCCCACTTTGTTTCGCTATCTGGTTCACAGCTGCCCAACGTTGGTTTTGAAAAACAACTCCAGAATGCACTGTTGGTGGTTTGAGAATATCCATCTTTTCCGCCTTTGCCTTCAATATCCATATTCGTAGCCTCAATGTAAGCGATAGGAATACCGCTACAAGCAAACGCTTGATGATCTGACCAATCGCCCGTTTCGCCCTGAGCAAACGCATCTGATTCGTCATGCAGTGTGAAAGCGACCTTAGGATTGACCCGCGTCTGTGCATAGGTAAGTAGGGCGTCGCGGAATTTTACACTGGTATTCAAATTCGGCTGAGCAACGTTCTTGCAGCTAAAGTCAGTACTTGATGCGCTGTGTATATAGAGCGTGTCACCCCCTATAACTGTATCTAAATTAAGCATTGCGACCACATTTTCGCGTTGGCCAGAAGCGAGTTGTTCTACGTAATATTTAGACCCAAGCTTGCCGATCTCTTCACTGCCAAAAAAGACTAGTTTTATACTAAATGGAAGGTTTTTTAGTTGACTTAAATGCTCGGCAACACTAAGTAAAACAGCAACACCACTAGCATTATCAGTCGCCCCCAAACTGCCTTGCTTTACACCGGTAGAATCAAAATGGGCACCGATAACTATTTGCTTTTCGCTACGTCCGGGGATCAATGTACTGACATTTGCCGACTGACCTGAAAAATCATCTAGCTCAATGAAAAAATTTTGTCGTTCAGGTATTAAATTTAAGTCCCGCAGCTGCTGACTAATATAGTCAGCAGCTTGTTGCTCTTCAACTGAACCGGCCGGCCTCGCGCCAATACCGTTTTTTTCACCCGCAAGCGCGATTAAATGCGTAAGTGTGCCAAGCGATTCTTTCTCTGCTCGGGTATCAAACGCCGCAACGGTGAGTAACCATCCACCTATGGCTAATAAGTAATACGACTTCATGTGGGGGTTATCTCAAGTGCAAAACGCGCATGATAGCCATCCACATAATATTTTACTAGTCAGTACATTCTGGCCTTATCTCGCGAGGTATTTTAATCGCATATTATTTCGTTAAATTAAGTATGCCTTAAGTTTCACTTATTAATGTGTGTGCAAATCATTTATATCTTTGAGTTTGATAATGCGCTTTTTTATAGCCTGTTTTGTATTGTATTTGGCGAGCTATGCCAACAACGGATACGCGTCCGTTGCGCCAAATTTCTCCCTTACGGTAAATTCTGTGCCGGTCCAGCTCAGTGAATTAAAAGGTAAAGTTGTTTATATAGACTTTTGGGCTTCTTGGTGTAAGCCCTGTCGACAGTCTTTTCCTTGGTTGAACGATATGCAGCAAAAATATGCCAAACAAGGCTTCGTTGTGGTCGCTGTCAATCTCGACACAGAAGCTGCATTAGTCAACGCATTTCTAGAAAAAATTCCAGCTAACTTTCCTATTGTTCTCGACCCTGATGGGGAAATCGCGCAGCGCTACGAGCTTATAGGTATGCCCAGTAGCTATTTAATCGCTAGAGACGGCAGTGTCCGCTTTAGTCACAAAGGGTTTTTCAGTGCCAAACAATCGGCCTATGAACAACAACTTGTCAGCTTATTACAAGAATTGGAGTAATCATTATGTTTAGTAAACCTACCATTAATCGCTTGCTTGTCGCCTCAGTGCTAGTTGCTACTTTGGCTTTAAATGGCTGTGCCAACTTAGGCGTTAAGCCGTGGCAGCGCGACCTACTTGCCAAGGACGAAATGGCGCTTGATGCCGAAGGTATCGATTTAGGATTAGATGATCATATTTATTTCAGCAAGGAGGCCACTAGCGGTGGTCGTTCATTTGCTGGCGGAGGCTGCGGATGCAACTAATAAAAAGTAAAAATCTAAGCGTTTCACTGGCGGCAGCAGCCTGCGCACTTTTAAATGTTGGCGCACAAGCAGAAGAAGCCCCAGCGGACGAATGGAAGTTCGATACAGCAATATTATATTACGGTGAAACAGACCGAGTACAGCTTGCTGAAGGCGTATTCAACGCCAATAAAGACTTTGGCGATCAGCGCATATTTAATGGCAAAATTGCCATTGATACCCTTACTGGCGCATCAGCATCAGGCGCGGTTGCCCAGCAAGAAGCCCAAACATTCACGCGTCCTTCCGGAAATGGCCAATATGTGGTGAATCCAGAAGAAACACCCCTTGATGACACATTCCAAGATACCCGAGTGCAACTCAGTGCCCAGTGGACTCAGCCCCTATGGGAGAATATGACCGGCAGTACAGGGGTACATTTATCAAAAGAGTACGACTACTTGTCGTTAGGTGTGAACGGTTCACTAGCGCGTGACTTTAATCAGAAAAATACCACGGTATCCGCTGGCGTCTCTTACCAGTACGACAGTATTGATCCGGTTGGAGAAGCACCTGTTGGCCTAACCAGCATGGTGGTTGATACAGGTCAGTTTGCTGATGAAACATTATTTGATGCCGCTTTCGATGCGACCCGTACTACTGATAGCAAAGACAAAAATACGGTCGATTTACTGTTAGGTGTCACCCAGGTAATAAACCGACGCATGCTAATGCAGTTTAACTACAGCTATTCAGTTGCAGACGGTTATTTAACAGACCCTTATAAGTTGCTAAGTGTGGTCAACAGTGAAGGGATCACCCAAGATATTCTGCACGAAAATCGTCCCGATAAGCGCACCAAGCAAAGTTTCTATTGGCAGACCAAATATGCCTCTGATTACGGTATTGCCGATGTATCTTATCGCTATGCTACAGATGATTGGGATATTGATTCTCACACGTTTGATTCGAGATTCAGAGTACAACTAACTGACAATAGTTACTTGCAACCGCACTTTCGTTATTACCAACAAAGTGCCGCAGATTTCTATCAACCGTTCTTAGTTGAAGGGACGTTACTACCATCAGTGGCTAGCGCGGATTATCGTTTAGGTGAGATGACAGCTTACACGATAGGCCTTAAATACGGACAAATGTTGGATAACGGTAAAGAATGGGCAGTGAGGTTAGAATACTACCAACAGAGTCCTAAAAACGCTGGTTTCGACGAGCCAGGCGCACTGCAAGGCTTAGATTTATACCCGAGTATTGATGCTGTCATCGCTCAGGTAAGCTATAGCTTTTAGCGTTAGTATTTCATAATGAATTTGGCTCAGGGTATACTGTCTGCTATCTGTTGGCTTACTTTAGCAACATTAGAACTGCCAACTAAGGTGAGTCAGTCTTGAGCCAAGTCCCATTATTAATCTCAAAAGGTGACTACTTTCATGGTCACTTTTTTTGCATGGCTAGTCCGTGTGAGGTGTTAATCGAAACCCAGGACACGCTACTCGCAAATCATATTCTTCAGCAAGTCGTCGTTCAAACTAGCCGTATTGAACAAAAATATAGTCGTTACATTGCGGGTAATCTTGTTGATCGAATAAACCACAGCAATAACAGTTGGGTACAAATAGACCAAGAAACGCATAGGCTATTAGCATTCGGGCAAACCTGCTTTGAGCTTAGTGGTGGCATGTTCGATTTAACATCGGGTGTGCTGCGAAAAATTTGGGATTTTACCGGTAACGGTCAGTTTCCACAGCCAGAGCAAGTAGCTGATATATTGAAGCACATTGGTTGGCAACATGTAGAATTTACCGAACAACATATTCGTTTGCCCGTTGGTTTCGAATTAGATTTTGGTGGCATAGGTAAAGAATACGCAGTGGATGCTGCTGCCAAACTTTGTACTAAACTTGCACCCACTATTTCAGTACTGGTTAATTTCGGCGGTGATATTCAAGTCACTCGGCCTAGACACCAGCATGCTTATTGGCAAGTCGGTATTGAGAGCCCTCAGCCGGATAAGAGCCCTCAGCGGAATGAGAGCCCTCAGCGGAATGAGAGCCCTCAGCGGGATGAAAGCCCTCAACAAGTAGCACCTTTCCAGCCAACAGAAGACGCTGCTAAAAACACCTACGCGATGGTAAAAATAGCCTCAGGTGGCTTAGCCACTAGTGGTGACGCACGGCGCTTTATTATGCATAACAACGTACGCTATAGCCATATTCTAAATCCCAAAACAGGTTATCCCGTCACTGGTGCCCCACGCTCAGTTACCGTCGCAACAGACTTTTGCATTCAGTCCGGCATGATAGCGACCATGGCACTACTACAAGGGAGCGAGGCGCAACACTTTCTACAAGCTCAACATCAAAAACATTGGTGTTACTGGTAGACATATATCAGGAAGCCACCTGCGATTCGTACTTTAAAGCTCTGCCCCTCTTTTTATAAGTCTTTCAATTAGCTAAATAATTTAATATTAATGTCACCGTCCCATGTGTATTTTACTGTATCATTTTGCTAATGATGTATGTGTAGAGAACGTTAAGAGCGCTGTAAATGAAGTCCTACGTATTAATACTTTTGGTGTTTATAACAAATACCTTATACGCCAATGTGTGCGGCCAATTTAACTGCCCAACTGGCGCACCAATAGACAACGATGTGATCGAACGCCCAATTTATATATTAAGTAACAATCACAATACGAAATTTGCCGATTGGGCTGCTTATCAAGTCACACCAGAAACAATTGATGGGCCGAGTCGTTCGCGCAGTTGGCGATCTGACCCCGAAATACTAAGCGAGTTCACATTAGAAACCGCCGACTATAAAGATGCCAATGCCGTTATCCGCACTGATCGTGGACATCAAGTGCCCCTTGCGAGTGTAAGCAATACCAGTGACTGGCGCACGACGAACTATTTGTCGAATATCACCCCGCAAAGCTCGAATTTAAATCAAGGTCCTTGGGTGAGGTTAGAATCAGCTGTACGAAACTTAGCGCGAAGCGGCAACACGGTTTATGTTGTAACTGGCCCGTTATATGAAGGATTTTTTGCCATCTTGCCGGGTGCAGATGAATCCCATGTTGTTCCATCCGGTTATTTTAAAGTCGTCGCTATGATTACACACTCAGGATACGTGCGAGCGTCGGCCTATGTTATGGAACAAAACAGCGCTCGCGCCGACAACTATTGCGTAAAAGAGGTCACGATAGACAATGTTGAGAGTCGCAGCGGTTTAAATATATTCCCTGCAATGAACGGCAGTAAGGAATACGCAGTGGAATCTCGTCTAGGAGGATTGAGCGGTATGTTAGGTTGTTAAAATAGTAGCTATTACGCTAGTCGCATTAAGTTGCCGTAAGATGACGGCAACGTGGTTTATTCACTTTCGTTAAACTTACCCACAATCAGCTTTTCCACTGCTTCCATGGCTTGCAGAGCATCTATTCCTTGGGAAATAACCAGTACTTCTTTGCCTTGACAACTTTCAAGCATCATCAAGCCGAGTACACTGCTAGCAGAGGCACTTTTATCATCT
The DNA here is from genome assembly GCF_011378905.1 of Paraglaciecola sp. 20A4. Lineage (GTDB taxonomy): Bacteria > Pseudomonadota > Gammaproteobacteria > Enterobacterales > Alteromonadaceae > Paraglaciecola. The sequence continues at coordinate 41,637 of NZ_WTPY01000005.1, forward strand.
TGTACTATGGTGACTTCAGCGTCGAATTGATTGGTTAGCTTAACCAACTCCGTCGCCGCTCTTGCATGTAAGCCGAGCTTATTCACAATAAGTAAGGTCTTTTCTAATCGCTCACTCATCGATTAAGTTCTCGATGACGTATTTGTACATCAGGATGCGAAGCACTAAAGGTTTTAGCTAGCATTTCAACCACATAAACCGAACGATGTTGACCACCAGTACAGCCTATCGCAACGGTGACATAGCTGCGGTTATTACGCTCTAAATGTGGCAACCAAGTAGAAATCAAATTTTGAATTTGCCAGATAAACTTAGTTACTATGGGTTGCGAGCCAAGAAATATCTCTACTGGCGAGTCAAGACCCGTCAATGGTTTCAAATCAGGCTCCCAGTGAGGATTCGGCAAAAAACGAGCGTCAAATACGTAATCAGCATCTTTGGGAATACCATGCTTAAAACCAAAGCTTTCAAAGACCAATACTAACCGTGAACTCTTCTTGCCTAAAATACGTTCCCGGACTAATTCAGCAAGTTGATGAATCGATAGTTGGTCAGTATCAATGTACAAGTCAGCGCGCTCGGCAATAGGCGCAAGTAATTGGCTTTCTGCTTGAATAGCACCTGCTAACGATTTGTTCTGTTTAGATAACGGATGTAAACGACGGGTTTCGCTAAAACGTTTGATAAGTACATCATCGCTGGCATCTAAATAAAGAATGGTCATTTCCCATGTCGAAGGCAGATAATCAAGTATCTCTACCAATTCGTTGGGATCTTTAGGCAGATTGCGCACATCAATACTGACTGCCACTTGATCATACTCATCGACGACCGTATGGGTCAATGTAGGCAACAGGTTGACTGGGATATTATCGACACAATAGTAACCCAAATCTTCCAATGATCTTAATACAACGGACTTCCCTGAACCCGAACGTCCGCTTATGATAATAAGTTTCATATCAACTGAGTACCTGAAATAATGCTTGATCAGTCGTAGCGCTGCGCAATTCTTTCAAGACTTCTTTGTCACTGAATTTTTTGGCAATCGCAGATAAGGTTTGTAAGTGCTCGTTGGCCTTTTCTTCAGGCACCAATATAGCGAAAAATATATCCACCGGCATATTATCGATGGCATCATATTGAACCGGAGGTTGGCAAGTCACTAGTACAGCTAGGGTAGACTCAAGACCTTTTATACGGCCGTGAGGCAACGCAATACCGCCGCCAATTCCTGTGCAACCCATCTTTTCTCTACCACTTAAACTGGCTAAAATAGTGGCTTGGTCGATCTCAACAATATGCTCAGAGGCCACTTGGCTTATGAGCTCTAAGATGCGTTTTTTGCTAGAACCCTGAACTGCGCATAAAACGCAGTCAGGGTGAAGAATACTTGAAATTTCCATTATTTACCTGATGGGTTAATGGCGCTTAACTTTCTCTTTATGCTTAATGACTTGGCGATCGAGCTTATCAATAAGCCCATCTATCGCGGCGTACATATCGCTGTGTTCCATGGTTGCAAAGACATCTGCTCCATTCAAATGCATTGTTGCTTCAGCTTTCTGGTTCAACTTTTCTACATTGAGAATGACGTGAACATTGTTAATCTGATCGAAGTGCCGCTCTAGCTTGTTAAATTTAGTATCAACATAATCTTTAAGTGAATCGGTAACATCCACATGGTGACCAGTAATATTAATTTGCATAACGCCTCTTCCTTCTTTAATCAGCCTATAATAGGCTTTTTCGTTGGTTCGACGGGGGTATCATCAAAGATTCCCGGTATTTTGCTATTGTTCGCCTAGCAACCATAATGCCTTGATCAGCCAACAATTGAGCAATCTTACTGTCGCTTAACGGCTTACTGGGTTTTTCAGCCGCGACCAGCTTCTTTATCAACGCACGTATCGCGGTTGATGAACATTCTCCGCCAGTTTCGGTAGCAACATGGCTAGAGAAGAAATATTTCAACTCAAAAATACCTCTAGGGGTATGCATATACTTTTGCGTGGTAACACGAGAAATAGTCGACTCATGCATCTCAACCATCTCGGCTACGTCATTTAATACCATGGGCTTCATCATTTCAGGCCCATGTTCAAAAAAGCCCATCTGCTGCTGCACTATACAATTTGACACTTTTAATAACGTATCGTTGCGACTCTCAACGCTTTTAATAAACCATTTGGCTTCTTGCATATGCGAGCGAATAAATTGACTGTCACTAGTATTTTTTGCTTTACGACTCATGGCCGCATATTGCTGGTTTACGTTCAACTTTGGCAAACTGTCAGGATTGAGTTCGACAGTCCAGCGACCGTTCTTTTTGCTCACAGAAACATCAGGGATAACATATTCTGGTTCGCCTCTTATCAAAGCGCTGCCCGGGCGTGGGTTCAATGTTTTGAGCAGGCGCATAACTTCGCGTAAATCATCTTCTTTTAAGCGTGATTTACGCATTAGCGTCCGATAATCCTTACTGCTCAGTAAATCGGCATACTCACCTATCAGTGTTTTGGCTTCTTCTAACCACGGTGTATCTGGAGCAAATTGACGTAACTGAACCAATAAACACTCTTGTGGTGTGCGAGAACCAGAACCGATAGGGTCGAACATCTGAATCCGTTTCAGTACACATTCAACTTCATCAAGTTCTATCTCTTCATCGTCCATACTCGTCAGTACGTCTTCGACACTCATGGTCAAATAACCAGACTCATCAATAGAATCAATAATGGCCGTCGCTATCGCCACATCCGTATCGCTAAAATGCGTTAAGCGCATCTGCCAAAGCAAGTGATCTTGGATATTGTCAGTGGTTTCGCCTTGAAAAATTTGTTCGTCGTCGCCTGCTGATCCACTCGAAATACTCGACGCGGGTGCGGATGACGCACTGATGTACTCGTCCCAGGTGGTATCCATGGGCAAATCTTCAGGTATATCGTTTTTTTCTAACGCTTCACTTGCATCGATATTATCGCTGCTAGTTTCGACGATCTCATTGGTATCTTTAGACGCAGGGTCTAACGAATTATCGTTAAGTGCGCTGTCGCCAGATTCTTGGTCAGTAGGCTCTTCTATCTCCAAAAGCGGATTTGAATCCAACGCTTCTTGAATCTCTAGCTGTAAGTCCAGCGTAGAAAGTTGCAATAAGCGTATAGCCTGCTGCAACTGCGGAGTCATAGTGAGTGATTGACTAAATTTTAATTGTAAAGAGGGTTTCATTTACTTCTTTATTATGTCCGTTGCAAACTATCGATATGCTATGGTTGATTCAATTTGACTATATATGTCTCACCAAGCGCCTGATAAATATCTCGATAAAAAGAGTGGCTGTTTCATAGTAACTATAGCCTGAATTGTTCACCTAGGTATACATCTCTTACACGTTGATCACTTAATACTTCTTCGGCTGTACCGGAAGCAATCAATTCACCTTGGCTGACAATATATGCCTTTTCACAAACATCCAGTGTCTCTCGTACATTGTGGTCTGTTATCAAAACACCAATGCCTCGATCACGTAAATGTTGAATAATTTTCTTAATGTCATTAACCGAAATAGGATCGACCCCAGCAAAGGGTTCATCAAGTAAAATAAATTCCGGGTCAGCGGCAAGTGCACGCGCTATTTCGACGCGTCTACGCTCACCGCCTGACAAACTCATGCCAGCACTGTTTCGAATATGATTAATATTGAATTCGTCTAGTAATGAATCTGCCTGTTGCTCTCTTTGATCTGTCGTTAGCTCTTTGCGGGTTTGCAAAATAGCCATTAGATTTTGATGCACAGTCAACTTCCGGAAAATAGAAGCTTCTTGAGGCAAATAACCAATCCCTAAACGCGCCCGCATATGCATAGGTTGCAAGGTTAAATCTTGCTGATCTATACATATTTCGCCTTTGTCCAGCGGCACAAGACCCACGATCATGTAGAAGGTGGTTGTTTTTCCAGCACCATTCGGGCCGAGCAAGCCAACAATTTGGCCCGTAGAAACTTCAAGGCTTACATCCCGTACAACCTGACGAGACTTGTAGGATTTAGCTAAATGAGAGGCTCTTAAGGTCGCCATTATGGATTTACGTCCTGTTTAGATTGATCAGCAGGGTCACTTGCTTCATTTTTTTGAGAAATGTTCTTGTTATCAGAAGCCGTTTTTTTCGAAGGCTGAAAAATGGTGATGACTCGACCATTACCATCACTTTCGCCTTCTCCTTGAGCAACGATTTGCTCAAGTTCCATATTAAACGTAATAGACTCACCTTTAACACTACTATTATTTTGCTTTAATTGTGCATCGCCCTCCAAAGTAAGGGTGCGTAAATCACGGCGATACTCTATTTTATTCGCCGACGCTTCGATACTGCCACCGAGTTCCTGCTGCTGAGAGTATTTAGCGGGGCTACCAGTAGCGATAAACACTTCGTTTCCTTCGCCTTTACTAGCATCGACTTCCACTTCATCTGCGTAAACATTCAAGCTGCCTTGATTGATATGCACATCTTCACGAAAAATAGACTTTTTGGTTTTTCCGTCACCAAACTGAAACTTAGAGTCCACTTTTATGGCTTGTGTGAAATCCTCTTTGCCGGCCGAGCTCAATGGAGAAAATGTCAATGTTGCTATGGCAACTACGCTAAGGCCGAGGTTGATAAATGGTTTGCACATGATCAAGTAACTCATATTGTTGGGTAGATAAATTGGCTTTAAGGCCGTTGCTATTAATCACATAGTGCTGACCGAATATTTGCACGGGTTGGTCAGATTCCATGGTTTTGTCTATTAAATTTATTTCGATAAAATCAGTACGAATGGTACTGGCAAATCCTTGTTCGTCCTGATTACGTATCTCAACACTGTTCTCTAATTGAATACGGTTATCTTCATACAAGGTACCGTCTTTAGCCGACACTTGCCACGGCGATGCCTGTGATTCTACAAATATGGTGTATTGCGGCTGTTTAAATAGGGTGAAACCGAGCATTTCAAAGTGCTCCATCTTACTCGCAAACACTTGATGGCTTAAACGCCCTCCTTTATCGAATAATGTACTTAGCATCTCACTAGCCTGATAATTGGGTTGCCAAGCCGTCTCAGTTTCAGTTTGTGGGATAATATCTTCTTCAGCTAACCAGTCTGGTAAGTTGGTCGCAATGACTAACAAGAACAATCCGCCAATACTGAGTGTGAGGCGATTCATACGCTACTTCCGGTAACTTTATGTAGCTTACCTTTGGCATGTAAAATAAGATCACATACTTCACGCACCGCCCCAAAACCACCATTAATCTGGGTAATATATAAGGCTTCTTTTTTCACAAAGGGGTGGGCATCAGCAGTAGCAACAGCTATATGACTTAAAGTGAACATACCGACATCAGGCATATCATCACCCATTGATACGGTTGCTTCTTTACCGATTTTCAGCTGTTTCTGCAGAGCGTCTAAGGCATCAAACTTTTGTTCACAACCTTGAATAATATGCTCGATCCCTAGTGCAGACATTCGCTGATGAACAATTTTGGATTCCCGCCCTGTGATAACAGCCACTTGAACCCCAATTTTCAGTAGGGCTTTCACACCAAAGCCATCGCGAGTGTGAAACGCTTTAAGTTCTTCGCCTTGGTTACCCATGTAGATCCGGCCATCAGAAAAAACCCCATCCACATCGCAGGCCAATAATTTGATCCGAGAGAACTTGTCCATCAATGATGAAGATTTGTTTCCATATAGGGTATTTATGTCGCCCATTAAATCACTCCTGCAGCGAGTAAAGTCTGCATATTTATCGCCCCAACGGGCATATTTTGTTCATCTACAATAAACAACGAACTAATTTTTCGCTTTTGCATAACATTCAATACTTCTGCAGCAAGCGTGTCTTGTGAAGCGGTTATGCAGTTTGCTGTCATAACGCTTTCGATGCTAATAGTATGAATATCGACCCTTGCATCAAGCACCCGTCGTAAATCACCATCAGTAAAAATACCAAGCAGTTGACCATCTACAGCGACAATACCCGCCATACCGAGTCCCTTGCGAGAGATCTCAAGCAGTGCTTGACTAATAGTCTGTTCGGTTGTGACTAAGGGCAAAAACTCGCCCTTGCACATAATGTCATCTAGTTTGAGCAAAAGCTTGCGCCCTAGAGACCCGCCTGGGTGTGACAAGGCAAAATCATCTGGCGTAAAACCTCTCGCATCAAGAAGTGCTACCGCTAGCGCATCTCCCATCACGAGTGTAGCTGTAGTACTTGCCGTAGGAGCTAGCCCCAAAGAACAGGCTTCTTTTTCAACTTTGATACACAAGTTGACGTCCGCATATCTGCCTAAAGAGCTTAGCGGATTGTTGGACATAGCGATAATCGCAATACCTCGACGTTTTACAACAGGTAACAACGCCAACAGTTCAGATGTTTCACCTGAGTTAGAAATAGCCAACAAAACATCTTGTTCAGTTAACATCCCTAAATCACCATGATTGGCTTCTGCTGGATGCATGAAGAAGGCAGGGGTACCTGTACTAGCCAGTGTTGCCGAAATCTTATGCCCGATATGACCGGATTTCCCCATTCCACAAACTACCACCTTACCTTTGCACTTTTTCAGTAATTCACATGCAGCGACAAAATTTTCATCTATGTATTGCGTAAGTTGTGCTATTGCTTGCCCTTCTATTTCAAGCACTCGCAGGGCCGATTGAATGTAATCTACCTGACTCATTCTGGATTAACCTTGGTTAAATACGAAGTATTGATAAGCAACAAAGCAACCTAAAAAGATCATTGCCTCAAAGCGATTGATACGCCCTGCACCGCGCAAATTAAAACAAAAAATGACTAACAAAAAGGTTAGTCCCAGCATGGTGTAAATATCTCGGCTAGCAGCGTCGGGATCAACAGAACCTGGCGATATCAAACCTGGCATCGCCATTACTGCCAAAATATTAAATATATTCGAACCTATAATGTTACCCAATGCCAAATCATCTTCGTTTTTCAATACGCCGGCAATACTCGCCGCAAGTTCAGGTAAACTGGTACCAATTGCAATTATGGTTAAACCAATAACCAAGTCACTTAAACCAAAATGATGGGCAATCACAACGGCTGAATTAACCATGAAGTGGGCACTTAATGGCAATAATACCAAGCCAACTAGCAGCCAAATAATCGCATTTTTAGTGGGAACGTCAGAAGGCACTTCATTATCTGTTTCTGATTCCAGAGGGTCGCCTTTCTCCATATTAAAAGACATCCATGCGAGGCCACCAATTGTGAAAAAGAATAAAACGAACAACACAACGCCTTCGCTGAGCGACAAATATAAATCAGCAAGAAAATAGGTAGCCAGTAACGATACGGCCAATAAAACAGGCATTTCACGTTTAAGAGTAGTTGATGCGACCGTTAAAGGTTTAAGTAACGCAGTTAAGCCGAGAACTAAGGCAATATTAGTGATGTTTGAACCGATAGCGTTGCCGATGGCAGTATCTGTATTACCGTTTAATGAAGCTGTCGCCGAAACCATAATTTCAGGAGCGGAAGAGCCCATCGCAACTATTGTTAAACCGATGACCATGGGAGAAATTCCCATATTTCGAGCGAGTGCTGACGAACCGTATACGAATCTATCTGCACCCCAACTCAATACTACTAACCACAACAAAAATAATAACGCTTCAACTATCACGAAAACTCACTTCTTTTAAACTAATACCCAATTGTCGCAAAAAGCACTGCCTTTGCATATTCATGTATGACAAATAAACCCGCTAATTATAAATAAGACTGAACGATAAATATTCAATACGGGTCTTATACTTAACGGTTGAGTATAATGATTCCCTATACTGGCATTCGTTGCCGCTTTCTATGTTCGAAAAATACGAATATAACTTGTTACTTTTTGGCTTTGAGGTTTGCTCTTGAAAACACGTATAATGCCCGCAATTAATCTGCCCTTAGTAGTAAGTGTTTGATTTACCTAACAGGAATACAACAGTCTTAATGGAAAATTTGCTAGAAATAGACAACCTTACGTTCTCCCGCAGCGGCCGTGTTTTGTATGACGATATATCATTGCGCATAGTGAAAGGCAAAACCACGGCGATCATGGGACCCAGTGGCATAGGCAAAACGACTATGTTGCGATTAATTGGTGGTCAGTTAAAACCAGATAGCGGAGATATTCGCTTCAAGGGTGAATCTATACAGGACATGAGTCGCAACCGACTTTTTACGGTTAGACGTCAAATGAGCATGCTATTTCAAAGCGGTGCATTGTTTACTGATATGACGGTATACGACAATATCGCGTTTCCATTGCGAGAACATACTAAACTGTCCGAATCGGTCATTAAAACGATAGTATTGTTGAAATTACAAGCCGTTGGATTACGCGGAGCAGCGCATTTGATGCCTGCTGAGTTGTCTGGAGGTATGGCAAGACGTGCAGCGCTCGCAAGAGCTATTGCCCTTGACCCTGAACTCATCATGTACGATGAACCTTTTGGCGGACAAGATCCTATTTCCATGGGGGTATTGGTTAAGCTGATAAAAGCGTTGAATGATGCGCTTCAACTGACCAGTATCGTGGTAACGCATGATGTGACTGAAGTACTCACGATTGCTGACTATATTTATATATTAGCTGAAAAGAAAGTAATCGGCAGTGGTACACCTGAACAAATTAAACAAAGCGATTCCCCTCTTGTGCAGCAATTTCTAAACGGTGAAGCCGATGGGCCAGTGCCGTTTCATTATCCGGCAGACAAGCTTGAAAACGCCTTTTTAGGAGTGAAGTAAATGCAGTGGTTGGCGGATATTGGGCACAATACAATCGATACAGTTCGTTCCTTCGGGCGTGCATTTTTAATGTTGGTAGGTGCGATTATCGCGAAACCACAACTGATAAAAAATACGCCATTGACCATAAAACAGATATATGTGGTCGGTGTTCAGTCACTGTTAATCATAATTGTATCAGGATTGTTCATCGGTATGGTTATGGCGTTACAAGGCTATACGATTTTAGTCGATTACGGGGCAGAAGGTAGCCTAGGACCCATGGTGGCACTCTCACTGTTGCGCGAATTAGGCCCAGTGGTTACCGCTTTATTGTTTGCTGGTCGTGCAGGCTCTGCATTAACAGCAGAAATAGGCTTAATGAAGGCCACTGAACAGTTAAGTAGTTTAGAAATGATGGCGGTCGATCCGCTTCGTCGAGTTGTTGCCCCGCGCTTATGGGCCGGTATTATATCGATGCCAATGTTAGCGCTAATATTCAGCGCAGTAGGCATATTGGGTGGACATATTGTCGGGGTAGATTGGTTAGGCGTAGATGCAGGTAGCTACTGGTCAATTATGCAGTCTAGTGTCGACTGGGATAAAGATATAGTTAACGGCATTATCAAGACCTTTGTATTTGCATTTGTTATCACTTGGATCGCGATATTTAAAGGATATGATTCTATCCCTACATCAGAAGGGATAAGCAAAGCCACCACTGAAACCGTGGTATTTTCATCTTTAGCAGTGTTAGGACTAGACTTTATCCTAACCGCATTAATGTTTGGTATAGAGTAGGAGTATAAAAGTAATGTCGTCACGGAAAGTGGAAATTATGGTTGGCTTGTTTGTGGTACTGACCATAGCAGCCGGATTGCTATTAGCTCTCAAAGTAGTTAACCAAGGCATGTCCAGTAACACGGACTCTTATACCTTGTATGCAAAATTTGACAACATTGGCGGCCTTAAAGCTCGCTCGGCAGTAAAAGTGGGGGGCGTGACAGTTGGACGTGTCGACAGTATTAGCCTAGATCCCGATGGTTATACACCCGTTGTCGCACTAAAAATTTCTCAGAAATATACTAAATTTCCAGAAACTAGCTCAGTGTCAATTTTGACCTCGGGCTTACTCGGTGAACAGTATGTTGGTTTTCAACCCGGTTTTAGTATCGACGGCATCGCCGATCTTGCTGAGGGCGATTACATATCTGATACCAAATCAGCATTGGTTCTAGAAGACCTAATTGGTCAGTTCCTATTCAGTAAGAACGATTAAAATTTATAAACTTTGGACTTAAAATACCCCATGAAGCAATTAACACGAATATTTAGCGTCGCAGTCATTTTAATTTTCAGCAGTGTTGTCTCGGCCGAAGAAGTGAACCCTTATAAACTACTGGAAGATGTGGCCACCAAAACGTTCGCTAGAATCAAAGCAGAACATGTTGAAATTCAGAAAGATCCTGAAATACTACGCACTATCATCGAACAAGATCTTCTGCCCTACATCGACTATAACTTTGCCGCATTAAAGGTACTAGGTAAACATTTCAGAACGGTTCCTAAAGACAAAATCCCTGAATTCATCCAAGTTTTTCGTCAGTATTTAATCACAACCTACGCGTTAGCATTAACGTATTACAATGGCCAGGAAGTCATATTCCAGCCGATGCAAGACACGCCAGAAGACAAAACAGCAACCGTGCGCGCAGTGGTCAAAGAGCCAGGCCGTCCTGATATCAAAATTTCCTTTAAATTACGTAAGAATACCAAAACCAACGAATGGAAGGCATACGACATGGTCGCTGAAGGTATTAGCTTACTGTCTAGTAAACAGAGCGAATATGAATCAATTTTACGTCAAGACGGCATTCAAAAAGTCATCGATATTATGAAAGAAAAAATTGCTCAACCCATTACTTTAGAGCAAGCCAAAAAGGAAGAAATTAGTGAGTGAGTCGAGTGCTTCACATATCACTGTTGAAAATCACCAAGATACTCCTGGGTGCTTTGCACTCAGGGGAAAGCTTAACCGTGAAACCATCCCAAATTTTTGGCCTAACAGTGTGCAACAATTAGCCAGTGCTAAGTCGAGCAATCAACCTCTTGTATTAGATTTAACAAATATTGAGCATATTGATACCGCGGGCCTAGCATGGTTAATCAACCTTATACGTGACACTAAGGCCCAAGATATTAAATTTCATTTAGTTAATCCCCCAGAAACCCTACTTAATTTAGCTAAAATAAGCGACGTAGAGGCCTTTTTACCGTTACAATAACTGTTTTATTTTAATCTTGGGGAAACCAATGCAGAATTCTGAAATCGAACAGTTACTAATTGAAAAACTTGGCTTAGCAGAAGCCCATGTTAGCGGCGATGGGTCACATTTTCAGATTATTGCAGTTAGCGATCAATTTGAAGACATGAGTCGGGTAAAAAAACAGCAATTTGTATATGCACCCTTGAGTGACATCATTGCGCAGGGAACCATGCATGCCATATCAATTAAAACCTTTTCTGAAAAACAATGGAAGCGTGAACGTCTTCTTAATATGCCTCAATAAAATGGCCTTTTAGCACAGCCTTTCATCTGTTTTACAATCTATCACTGTGTACAATTCATAAGAGCAATTCCATGGACAAACTACTCATAAAAGCGTCGAAGCCATTACAAGGCTCAGTACGTATTTCCGGCGCTAAAAACGCGGCATTACCTATTTTAATGTCAAGTATCTTAGCCGACTCCACTTGCTACTTTGATAATGTTCCTGAACTCAGAGATATCAATACCAGCTTGGCCTTGTTGGCTGAATTAGGCGCTGATGCTAAACGTGTTTCTGGCCATTCAGTGGAAATCGATCCAAGTTCCATTAACAACTTCAACGCCTCATATGATTTAGTCAAAACCATGCGCGCTTCAATCTTAGTATTAGGCCCACTTCTGGCAAAATATGGCGAAGCGAACGTTTCGTTACCTGGTGGCTGTGCTATTGGAGCACGTCCCGTGAATCTTCATTTACAAGGTTTGGAGAAAATGGGTGCGCAAATCGATGTAGAAGCCGGTTATATTCGAGCAAAAGTAGATGGACGCTTAAAAGGCGCGAACATATTTATGGATGTCGTCAGCGTAGGTGCAACAGAAAACCTAATGATGGCTGCATGTTTGGCCGACGGTGTCACCATGTTAGAAAACGCAGCCAGAGAGCCTGAGATTGTTGATTTAGCCAATTGCCTAAATGCGATGGGCGCTAAAGTAAAAGATGCTGGCAGCGACAAGATACGCATTGAAGGCGTAGAGCGTCTGCAAGGTTGCCGTTACACGGTGTTACCCGATCGTATTGAGACAGGCACATTTTTAATTGCTGCAGCAGTAACTGGCGGCAAAATTCGTTGCGAAAATGCCGCTCCTGACACCTTAGATGCAGTGTTAGACAAACTCGTGATGGCTGGCGCAGTCATCACCACAGGTGAAGACTGGATTGAACTTGATATGCAGGGGCATTCACTAAAAAGCGTGAATATTAAAACCGCACCGCATCCCGGTTTTCCAACTGATATGCAGGCACAGTTTGTCGCACTTAACTGTGTGGCTGAAGGCACCGGTGTTGTGACTGAAAATATCTTTGAAAATCGCTTTATGCACGTACCTGAATTGCAGCGTATGGGCGCCAAAATTGATTTAGAAACCAACAGTGCAGTGTGCCACGGTGTATCAAGTTTAAAAGGGGCACAAGTGATGGCAACAGATTTACGCGCGTCAGCAAGCTTGGTGATTGCGGGTTTAGTCGCTGAAGGAGAAACAATTGTTGACCGTATCTATCATCTAGACAGAGGATACGAGCATATTGAAACTAAGCTTAACGGCTTAGGGGCAGATATTAGACGCATTAAATAGCGTCTTGAAACAAGCCTGGCATTTTAGTTATTGAAGCACAACTCAATAGCTAAAATGCCAAGCGGGTAATGATATTTATGGTCGACCTAGTTCGGCAACCACTACCGTTAAGGTCAATAATTCCCCGCCTCGGCTCACTTCTACTTGAAGTTCACTACCCGGCTTAGATTCTGCAATATAATCCAATGTTTGAGTAACACTATCGGTTGGCTGACCATTAATGGTTAACATAACATCATCTGTTTTAATGCCACCTTTATCAGCAGAACTGCCAGGTGTAACACTGGTAATTAAGATACCTGTGCGACCGTAAACTTCAGCCGCACCAACACCTAACTGTCCGCGCGTAACACGGCCATTAGCGACAATCTCATCCATTACTTTTTTAGCAAGACCATAAGGGATAGCGAAAGAGACCCCATCGACTTCTTTCACCCGTCGTTGGCTATCTAATGTTTTAAAATTAGCGTTATTGATGCCAATTAAATAACCATTACTGTCGACTAACGCCCCACCGGAATTACCCTCGTTAAGCACGGCGTCCATTTGAATAAAATCAAAATAAGCAGCCAAGCCGTTACGTCCAACGCGACTAACAACACCTTGAGTGATTGTTTGCCCTAAGTTGTATGGGTTTCCAATGGCTAAGACCAAATCCCCTACACGGGTGTCAGGGTCATCTAATTGAGGGATGACATGTAGGTTGTCTTCAGCCACTTTCAAAACAGCTAAATCGGTGTAAGGATCATAACCCACAATTTGCGCTTCAGCCCTTCGTCCATCCTGTAGGCCAACTAAGATACTATTGGCATTAGCAATGACATGCAGGCAGGTAAGAATCAAGCCGTCTTCAGTCATAATCACACCCGAGCCTAAACTAGTGCGCTCAACAGCCTGACTGCGATTATAAATACTACCGCTTTCAATTGATTGACTGTAAATATTAACCACCGCAGGACCAGACACATTGACCGCATGATTGAAACTAAGCTTGTCAGATGTTTGCCGTACAGGGCTGAACACAGCTAAGTTTAGTCCGCTGCCGTGACGTAAATCAGGCACCAAAAGGAGTACTACTCCAGAGATGATGACACCGACTAATGCGGATTTAATCAAAAATGTTAATGAATCTTTCAAGGGACCTGCTAATAAAAGCTTACTTATCAGAGGTTAAGAATAACACTGAAGGGAAAAAGTTAATAGCAGCCCAGTACCGGGGCTGCTATTAAATTGATATTACTAACGGATTACCAAATAAAGGGTAGATAAACCACGTTTCACATTAAGTGCAATAACCCCTTTAGATTCATCAAGTGCGTTGCGTAAATCAACAACATTGTCGATTTTATGCCGGTTAACGCCGATGATAACGTCACCGTCTTGAAGGCCAATAAGAGCCGAAGGCGAGCGTGCGACTAGGTCTGAAATAACGACGCCATCGACGCCTTGCTTCGTTTTACCGTTGGTTAGCGTAGCGCCTTCAAGCGCTGGGTGAATCTCTTTTGCTGCAACGGTATTTTGAGTTGCATCCCCTAATACAACCTGTACTTGTTTTTCTTTACTTTTACGAAGCAACGTTAAGTTAACTTTTGATCCTGCGCCTTTACTGCCTATTTTAGCGCGAAGTTCCAAGAAACTTGTAACGGGTCGTCCTTCAATTTCGACAATAATATCGCCTGCTTGAATTCCACCTTTGTCAGCGGCTGAACCTTCAGATACTTCACTAACAAAAGCGCCTCGACTGACATCTAGATTCATTGCTTCTGCTAAACCTGAATCCACATCTTGTCCCAAGATACCGAGTAACCCACGACGTACTTCGCCAAATTCTATAATTTGGTCAACCAAGCTTTTCATCATATTAGCAGGGATCGCAAAACCGATGCCTACGTTACCGCCGTTAGGACCAAATATGGCAGTGTTAATACCGACTAACTCACCATTTAAGCTAACCAATGCTCCACCTGAATTACCACGGTTAATTGCCGCATCAGTTTGGATAAAGTTCTCATAGCCACCAATGTTAAGACCTGAACGACCCAAAGCACTAACAATGCCAGAGGTGACCGTTTGGCTTAACCCAAATGGATTACCAATAGCGACCACGAAATCACCCACACGGACTTTATCTGAATCCGCTAATGGGACAGCCACTAAATTTAAATTATCGGTATCAATTTTAAGCAGTGCAATATCACTTTGCTCATCGGCACCAAGTTTTTTGGCTTTTATTTCACGCCCATCATTTAATTTAACGGTAATTTCATCAGCATTGTCGACCACGTGGTTATTTGTGACGATATAACCTTTTTTAGCGTCAATTATCACGCCCGATCCCAACCCTTTAAATGGCCGTTCTTGGACTTGCTCCCCATTTCCACCGAAGAAACGTCGAAACACTTCAGGTACTTGTTGACGCGAAACCTGTGTGCCCTCAACAGAAATAGTCACTATCCCTGGAGTGGTTTTTTCCAACATTGGCGCAAGGCTAGTAACAGGTTCATTGTCACTAGAAAAGAATGGCAAGGCGGCGTTTGCAGAACCGGCAATCATTAAGCTTGCCGCAAAAACACAACTGGTAATGGCAGTGCGGTTGATAACTTTACTCATTTAACGATAACTCCATTGATAACTTATTAGCTAAAATAAACACAATAAAGACTGTGGGCTACTTTAAAAAGTTCCCACAGGAATGTTGCCTAGCTACTTTGACTGCTTTTCAGCGCCAGGTTTTTCTGAACCACTAAACAAACCAGAGCTCTGATTTGAAAAATCTAAAGGTTGCACATCTGCACTGTCTTTATCGCGCTTCACTTCCTGCTCTTTATGTTGTAAGAAAGGTGATGCGTGCTCTCCAAAAAAGCTGACGTTACTGCTCTGAGCGTCACTATTTAGAAGCTCTAATGACTTTTCGTACTCATCTAAATTTTGATTTAAAATTTGGCATTGTTGCTCTAGTTGCGCAGCCACTTTTCTGCTTTGAGATACATGAGTCAACGACTGTTGCACCATAACATCTTTTAAGGTTTGTTCTTTTTGGTTGTCTTTCGACGATTTCGTGCTTTCAAGGTAGACATATTTTGCAACAAAGAAACCAATCACAGCGCCAACCAGCACTAAAACCACACCAATTAACCAATCCATACCTACTCCAATAATAAGGTTGTGAAAGTAACTCCCACCTAAAAAGCGGAAAATTACTCAACGCTACAATAACTAACGGCAATAATTTATAAACTATACAAGCTGACAGCGCAAAAAACGCCGTGTTTTGATATTATAACCCTGTCATGCATTTATGCGGTCATTAAATTTGTATTCAATACCCCAACGTCGTCAGTATCGCGAATTTTAAGGTCATTCAGTAGAAGGAAAAAACACGCCTTATGTCAGCTTTAACACCTTGGCAAAAATATCAACTAGACCTACAGCGCGAAGACTTTCACTCAGATCCAGCTCAAGCCAATGCAGTTAAACAATTGCAACGTTTGTATGATGAACTCGTAGAGCCTTATCGAGAACCCAGTCTTTGGACCAAGATTAAGTTCGTAATCGGCAAAGATGCGCACGCCAACGCTATAAAAGGCTTATATTTTTGGGGTGGTGTCGGTCGAGGTAAAACCTATTTAGTCGACACCTTTTATGACTGCCTACCGTTTGAAAGAAAGATGCGAGTTCATTTCCATCGTTTTATGCACCGAGTACACGAAGAATTGAAGAGCCTCGCAGGCCAGTCTGATCCCTTAAAGACCATTGCGGCAAAATTTTCCAGTGAAGCAAAAGTTATTTGTTTCGATGAGTTTTTTGTTTCTGATATTACTGACGCCATGATTTTAGGTACTCTGATGGAAGAAATGTTCGCCAGGGGAATTGTACTGGTAGCCACTTCTAATATTATCCCTGACGAGTTATATCGTAATGGCTTACAACGATCACGCTTTCTGCCAGCGATAGCCTTAATCAATCAAAATACTCAGGTCATCAATGTTGACAGCGGAGTGGATTATCGCTTGCGCACGCTGCAACAAGCCGAGATTTATCACTACCCACTGGGACCGACAGCAACTAACAATCTTTCTGTTTATTTTAATCAGTTAGCATCTGATGAATGCCATCACGATGGGGCTATCATCATTAAAGGTCGCCCTATTCCTGCCATTCATTATGCTCAAGGTGTCGCCATGTTTGAATTTCGCGCCCTGTGTGACGGACCCCGCAGTCAAACGGATTACATGGAATTAAGCCGTTGCTACCATTCTATTTTGCTCGCTAATGTGGAACAAATGGGCCTCGCTATCGATGATATTGCTAGGCGTTTTATCGCCATGGTAGATGAGTTCTATGAGCGCAATGTTAAGTTGATCATGTCGGCCGAAGTACCCCTTGAAGATCTTTACACTCAAGGCAGTTTGAATTTTGAATTTCGTCGCTGTCTCAGCCGATTGAAGGAAATGCAGTCACACGATTATTTGGCGACTGAGCATCTACCCTAAACAATCACCCTAAACGTCTTGTAACCTCATCAAAGGGTTTTGTACAATTCGTGCGTTTATCGGTAAAATCTCAGTCATATCATTATATTTGTATCAAAAAAAGAGAACATAAATGGGCAGAAAGTTTGAAGTACGTAAGGTTTCCATGGCAAAAACTGCCGGCGCTAAAACCAAAGTCTATTCGAAATACGGTAAAGAAATTTACGTTGTTGCTAAAAATGGTGGCCCAGATCCTCAGGCCAACCTATCGTTACGAAGATTGATTGAAAAAGCTAAGAAAGACCAAGTCCCCAGTCACGTAATTGACAAAGCCATTGATAAGGCTGCCGGGGGTGCAGGCGAAGACTTCACACCAGCACGCTACGAAGGCTTTGGGCCGGGTGGTTGCATGGTCATTGTTGACTGCTTAACTGATAACAACAACCGCACCATCACAGATGTGCGCAACTGTTTTACCAAAACAGGGGCTAAAATAGGCGTAGCAGGCACGGTCGGCCATATGTTTGATCATCAAGCGGTATTTTCTTTTCCTGGTGATGATGAAGATGCAGTATTAGAAGTGTTGATGGAAGCAGACGTCGATGTAACAGACGTAGAATGTGAAGAGGGTATGATAACCGTATTTGCTCCTCATACTGAATATTACAAGACACGTACAGCCCTTACTGAACAAAATCCGGACCAAGAGTTTGAGGTTGAAGAGATAACGTTTGTTCCACAAACTGAAAGTGTTGTTTCTGGGGATGACGTTGCGATGTTTGATAAGTTCATCGACATGTTAGAAGACTGTGACGACGTTCAAGACGTTTACCACAATGCAGTCGTAGAACGTGATGAAGAGGAATAAAAACGAGCACGCTCAAACATCATGTTAAAAGCGAATAAAAACACCGTCAATTGACGGTGTTTTACTATCTAACGAATTTTTCTAATCGTTTATTGAAATGTAGTATATAGAACGCTCGTTATTGCTTTTCTAGTGCGACAACTTCGTCCAACACGCCTAACAAAAGTTTAGCGCCTGTGCCCGACGCGATACCGTCAAAAACATTTTCTACATTTTTGCCTTGTTGCCCACCAGCCAAATCACTGATGGAACGAATGACGACCCAGTCAACATCATTCACAAAACACACTTGCGCAACGGCAGCTGATTCCATTTCTGAAACATCGGCATTAAACACGCGTTGTATCCATTTTCGGTATTCGGCATTATCTAAAAATACCGAACCTGTTACGCCATTTCCGCCCACTTTTACGTGAATGGCCTTACCTGATGGCATCGCGATGGGACTCACCTTCTCAAGCGCTTTTTTGGTTAGCATTAACAGTTCAGTTGACGCGCTAAAGTAAGGTTTTTGTCGCGGGCTATCCCATCCCTCTTTTATAACGGCCATTTCTTCAGGATGAATGAACCCAAAATTTTCATAAGCTGGGGAATCTGGGTCTTGCTTACGGCGTTCTAAAAAAGACGCTAATGATTTTTCGTAATAATCAGGCAATACAAACTCGCCGGCTTTCTCTGGGTCTGGATTGACATAAACTGACTCATCGTGGAAATACCATCTTGCTGGTACAGAAATATCGCCAGGAGAAAACTCACTGCTAACAGCGCCAGCAATACCCATCATAATCACTCTATCAATGGGGAAGTAATCCAGCGCCATTTGCATTGTCATTGCCGCATTAGGTACGCTTATCCCAGTGGTGAAAATAACGATTGGCTCACCTTTATAGGTACCTAACTGATACTTTACGCCTTGGAAGGTCACTGTTTTGCTGATCTTGGCATCTGGCAACTTAGCAATAGCGGCATCAATAGCCTTTATTTCAGGCTCATACGCCGCCACAATCGCAGTCCATTTATTTTCTACATCAAAGGTGCGAGGACCATACTGATTCATGGACTCAGTGCTTTTTGCATGCGCATTTATGCTCACAAATACGCTGGTAAGCATCAACGAGCTAAGCAACGAAACTGTGGCTACATGGCGCATTACGCGTTGAAAAGAAATATTGGGTTTAACTGTCATGTGAATTTCCATACAAAAGTGATGCAGGCGCACCATATTGGAGCAAAGATATATGCATATAACGTGTTTATGCACGTTAAAACGTTTTGGAGAAAAAAGTATGATAAAAGCATGCCAATTCGTTAGAAAAAACGAAGTATTAGCATGCTTTTAAAGTATTGACAGGAATCGACTGAGAATTTATTTGCCAATCAGGCGCAAAAATTCATTTCGTGTGGCATCTGATCTACGCATTCCACCGAGCATAACTGACGTAACCATTGACGAATTTTGCTTTTGTACGCCACGCATTGTCATGCACATGTGCTTACCTTCCATGATAACGCCTACTCCAGCAGCACCGGTTACTTCCTGGACCGCATCAGCAATTTGCTTGGTCAGTCCTTCTTGGATCTGTAAACGTCGCGCATACATGTCTACGATACGAGCAAACTTAGATAGCCCTAGAACCTTACCCTTGGGTAGATAGGCAATATGACAATGACCAATAAAGGGCAAAATATGGTGTTCACACAATGAATAGTATTCGATGTTTTGAATCACCACCATCTCGTCTGTGTCTGCCTCGAATATAGCGCCATTAACTACTTCATCAAGGTTTTTTTCATAGCCGTTGGTCAAAAAACGCATAGCTTTGGCGGCTCGTTTAGGTGTATCCACTAAACCACCACGCGCGGTGTCTTCACCTAAAATCGAAAGGATTTGCGAGTAATGCTGGGTTAAATCATCTGACATTAAATCTGACTCTGTAATTAGAAATAGACTGGCAACGTTGAAGAGCAGTTAACTTAGGGTTAGGACTTTACTTGCGCGCCATACAATCGAAGAATGATAGCATTTTCTTTGCCTTGGGATAAATGCCTGATGACAGATCTGTGTCATATTCATTGCGACAAACTACATAGAGGGTTATTAAACGGGTTTATCAGAAAATAAGCAGAGTATTTAGATATAAAAATTATTATTTTAAACGCTTCTCATAAGCAGTACGCATATTTGCAATATATTCATCAAGTGCCAACTTAGCGCTCTCATACGCTTCTGCTCTATCGGGGGAGTTAGGATGCTTTTTATATTCTTCAAAAGCGATATCAGATTGACGCAAAAGGGTTCGTAATTTTACCTGCACAACATCCATATTATGACTTTCTCTGATTAGTTTTACCTTTCCAGATTAGCAAATACCCTGTTGAACGCAAACAACATGTGGCATGTTTTACAAATATTTACACTCTGTCCTTACCTATTGACTAATGTTAAACAAACTTAACCACAGCCAAGCATACAATGGCGAGTAAAACGAGTACCGGCGCTTCGTTTAAGAACCGGTAAAAACGCGATGAATGCTTATTTTCATCTCGAGCAAATACCTTAACAAGATAATACAAATAAAAGTGATAGCCATAAATCAGTACGACCAATAAAAGCTTTATATGCAACCAACCGGCACTAGCAAACCATGACACGCCATATTGATAAATAAGACTGACACCAAATACCAGAGTCAACACAGCAAAAGGGGTAATGAAAAACCACAACTTACGCTCCATCACTTTGAATTGATCACGCACCGCCTGAATATCCGTTTGAGCATGGTATACAAATAGTCTGGGTAAATAGAAGATACCCGCCATCCACGCCACCATAAAAAATACATGTAATGCTTTGAGCCACAAAATAGTCAATTAACTAACTCCGAGTAATATTGTTATGGGTAAATTATTAAAATTGCGCCTTATGCAAATAACTACGCAATGTGTTCCAGGTGATCACTCCCGTAATATTGCTTGGCTCGCTTTCGTAAATATACACCGCGCCCTGACGACTGCTTTGTAATAACTGATAAACCTCTGCCAGTGTCGACTGAAAAGAGACGCCTTGCATGGTAAAATAAGCCAATGAAGACTCTTCCCTGCTAAGGCTCACATCGTATTGAACAAGTGAAAACTGCGAATCAATTTCAACGCTATTACGTTGCACAACCGGGTGAGTTGGTGACGTTTCCAAAAACTGCAAAATATGGTATTCCTGAGCATTGTTAAATAACTTGAATTCTTTGTCCATTACCGCCAACACCCCAGTTTTTTGCAGTGCTTCTAGCACGGGCGATGTGGTATAGGGTAATTTTTGATAATCTAACTGCCGAATAAATATCGAATTATTACCCAAGAACTGAGTAGACGTGACATAGGCTGGTACGATAACCAGAATAGCTGGTAAAATAAGTTCAGGGCTATAAGATAACTCCATAACAGCAGACAAGGCTGCAAGGGGGGCATGCACCACCGAAGTCATTAAACCCGCCATGCCAAGCAAGGCAAAACTCCCACTAAGCTGTTCGACGTTATCAACGGCTAATCCCAATGGCGCAACAAGCAACGCACCACTGAGCATACCAAGCACAAAGACAGGACCCATAATACCGCCGGGGATCCCTAAGCCAATTGCAATAATGGTAATAAAAAATTTAGCGCAAAGCACCGCGACTAACAAAGCTACATCTTGCTGTTGCAATACCATTTCGTGCACCGAAAAAAAGTGTGCCCCCAATGCCTCGGGTATTACGTACCCCACCCCACCCGTTATTACGCCAGCGATCAATAAACGTTTTATCATATTAAAACCCTGAAAAAGGTGCATTACCTTCATCAACGCATTGTTGAATAATGTTGCTAGGCCCCCGAGCAAAATGCCGAATAAAATCAAGTACAGGTAAATCCAACGACTGAATTCAAAAAACTCAATAAAGGCTAATTCTTGAGCTTGGCCAAATACGGCTCTGGTCATAACCGTGCCTATTGCGGCAGCTAGCATAATAGGAATAAAGATATGAATTTTATATTCACGTAGTACGACCTCCATCACAAATATGACAGCGGCAAATGGCGTATTGAAAGAAGCGGAAATCCCTGCAGCAATTCCACAACCAGACAGTATACGAATGCTATTGTGCGGCAATTTAAGCCATTGCCCGAAGAAGCTACTGCCAGCAGCGCCAAGATGCACAGAAGGGCCTTCTCGTCCTACTGAAAAACCACTGGCCAATGCAAATGCGCCACCAAAAAATTGATTTATTGTGGTCCGAAAAGGAATATGACCGAAAAACTGCTTAACGCGATGAATTACAAATGGAATACCCATACGGTATTGCTTAAAGCCTGTTAAATAGGCGACAAATAGAATAAGTAACACCCCAATAACGGGCAAAACAAGACGCTCGATACCAGATAAAGTCGTAAAATTATTAACCTCGTCTAGGTATAATAGTTGTAACCATTCCACGCTTAAACGGAAAAGAATAATCACAGACGCAGCGCAAACCCCACCAATAATACCCAAGGCACACAATTGAATAGAGGTGCGCGGCGTAGCCAGCTCTTGTCGAAAAGCATTAAGGGACATATATTAGCGCTATTAATACGATACGGAATTACAGCATCTTATCACAAGCCGCTGTAATGTAAGGAATTACCTTATATCGTTGGCTTTAGTGTACCAGCAAGGTTATGCAGTTTGTGAATTATTCAGAGTTAAGGCGCTATTTCGGCCCCTATCAATTTTATACGGTTTGCTCCTTAATCATATTAGCGACCGCTTATTTGGCTTTTTCTCTTGGCTTCAATTTAAGCCAAGAGCAACAGCAACTTTTAACCCAACTTAAAAGCAGTAGCGAGAACCTGAGGGTTGAAAACGCCACACTTTCTCAGCAAGTAAATGTAATGAGTGTGGAACTTGACATTGCTCAATCCGCCCAGCGCAATTTGTCTCAGGAAATAGAGCAAGCGCTGAGTCGCGAGGTGTCATTGCGCAAAGAACTGGCTTTCTATCAACAGGTCATGGCCCCTGAGTTGAATGCCACGGGATTGGCCATTGACGGTTTTGCGATAGAGAAAACACTAAGCGAAGGGTATTTCAGGTTTAAGCTGGTTTTACTGCAACAGGATAAGATAAAAACCACCCTGAATGGCAATGTGAAATTAGTTTTGCATGGCAGTGAAAATGGACAACCCGTGAATTATTCTTTAGAACAGCTCACCCAGGAGCAAAGTGAACCTTTGCAATTTATTTTCAAATATTTTCAAATGTTGGAGCGGGAATTTCAGCTTCCACCAGACTTTTCCCCTGAAAAGGTGGTTATCAGCGCAGACGTCTATAAGTACAAACGCAAATTAGGCAAGGTGAACAAAACATTCGATTGGGTGCTATCGTCCAGTGAATAGTTGACTAGAATAGTCAGGTATTAGATAATGCCAATAATAATTAGCTCGCTTTTGTAGAAATTTAAGATCCGCGCTATCCCCCATTCACTTATTTTGTATATACAGAGGTAATTTATGTCGGTGCAAACAGCAGTCCCTATCGAATTCTCCGACGCCGCCGCACGTAAAGTTAAGGCGTTAGTTGATGAAGAAGAAAATCCAAACTTAAAACTACGTGTTTACGTCACGGGGGGCGGATGTTCAGGCTTTCAATATGGCTTCACATTCGACGAAAAAGTTAATGAAGGTGATACCACCATCGATAAAGATCAAGTTACCCTTGTGGTCGACCCAATGAGCCTACAATACCTTGTTGGCGGCGAAGTGGATTACACCGAAGGCTTAGAAGGCTCACGCTTTTTGGTAAACAATCCCAATGCAACTACAACCTGTGGCTGTGGTGCATCGTTTACGGTGTAAGCGTATATCAAATCCTAAGTGTGAGACTGTTGCAAAATAGTCTCACACGCAATCTGCGTTACTCGCCTTTAGAATTACCAATATCCTCCCCCTGTTGATGAAATTTTTTCACTTGTGTCGCTATTTTTACGCAATTTTTTAATGAAGCTTTTCTTACATTTAAATTAAACCTTTGAAAATTAGGGTTTATTTTGATGGCATGAGTTATGTATTAGTTCACTTGAAAGTAACGTCTCCTAATTGATTTACGGAGAAACACGAACCGAGGAACGAATTATGAAAAAACGTACCCTAGCATCAATTATCGCCAGTTTATTAGCGACATCAGCATTTGCCGCGCAGCAACAGTTCGATGCACCTCAAATGCCTAAACTTACGGACAAGACCTTTGTTGCATTAGATAGCAATCAAGATGGATTCATCTCACAGCAAGAAGCAAAGCAAGATAATATTTGGAATGTCTTTGTCAAAGTAGATGAAGACGCTGATGGTCAAATTAATCCGCGTGAATTTAATACCTATGCAAGCATCTATAGCGAAGCAGACATCGACTTAGCAGACACGGTTGACTCCAATGCAGAAAATGCCTTTGATGAAGTAGAAACCGCCACTGATGAAGCAAACGGCGCAGTCGATAGTGAATTAAGCTCCGCGAAGCAAAATGCTATTTCGGCCAAAGCGCAAAACAGTAACGCCCAACTCAGTATGCAGCTCACTGAGCACGACAGTCATGATGACGTTAACGCGATGACCGATAGCGAAAACCAAATGAAAGATGCCGAATCCAATGTACAAAATGCCTTAGACAATGCCAAAGAAATTAGTCTACAGGGACAGGACGCGATTGAGCATAATATTGACCAAAGTACTGAGGGCTTAAATCAGCAACTTGACGACAGTCAATCAGGGATTACATCGTCGTCAACTACAAAGATTAATGCAGATTTAGAAAACGAAAATCCAGCCTTAAAGCTGCCTGATCAACCAGAACCTATTAAGCAAGCGTTTGGTGACGTAGATGCTGACGAAGATGGTTTCATCACTAAAGATGAAACAAATGACGCAGCAATTGCCGAGCATTTTGACAATGCTGACGTCAATAGTGATGACAAAATCAGTCAACAAGAATACGACACTTTTGTAAAAGGCCAGCACCTTATCGAACGTGATTAAATGCCTCGCTTTGGTGAGTAAAAGAATGAAATATTGAAAGATATGTAAAAAAAGCCGCGCACGTTAATTAACTTGTGCGGCTTTTCATTTGCTTAAGGCACGATTTTTACATCAAGTAGTTAGCGTATTGCAGCTAACGTAAAGGAGTATTTTTCTTGCGGATTGCGTGATAGCAGACTGAGCACGTTTTGGCACTTAGCCCAATCAATGTATCAAAAAGCGCAGCAAACAATAGCGCCAAACAAATCCCCCAACCCAACGCGGCAGGATCTAGCGGGACTGTATAACTGAATTGATTGCTCGTTTCTTGCAAAATTTGTGGATTATAATGCGTCAATAAATAGTAAGTGCGTTTAACAACACCAGCTCTTAGGTTATCCCACTGACTTTGCAAAGATTGTTCGCGCTGAAATATGGCCTCTACGTTTTTTGCATCTTGATTGAACACCCTGTCGGGACTACGTTGGTAGTGCGCAATTAGCTTTTTGAGATCGCCGTCAAAATAACGTTCCGCGGTCTGCTGAAATCCAACTAGGCTCTGCTGAGCTTCGAGTAAATGTGCATCCACTCTTTTTTGGTACTGATCGACAAATGCAGGTATCTGCACACCGCAAAGCAGTCCAATGGCAAAAATGGCTAGCCGAAAATATTCTCTTAATATATTCATAGCTTCTATTACCCGTTATACGCTGAATCGATATTACATACCTAAGATACGCTATCAACGATTGCCTGTCATAAGCGGTAAATTTAATATGGTAAACGTTTAGAGAAGGGCTCAATATGTTTAATACCTTAACACTAACCGCAGTACCCGTATTTTTCTGCCTAACGACTGTTTTATTCAGTAGTGAAACGCTGATAACTAATGACACGCAAAACACAGAAGAAATGCATGCAGATACGTGCCCTACTGTATTCTACCAATTACAGCTTTCGCTTGATGCCAGCGCGTGCCACGTTTTTGCCGGAACACTCCCCGCTTCAATAACGTACCATAGCAATCAATCGCCTAAAGCAGTTGACCTATTCTTACGTCAACAAATAGACACCCCCTTCACGCAAACATTCGATCACAATCGAATTTTGCTGCATTTAGAAGGCAATCGAAAAATCATCGTTATTTCCCCAGATGGTCCAGGTAGCCAAGTAGACATACTGATTAACCCGAGGTGAATTAGTAAGGTCTATAGCCTGATTTGTTCCTTAACATTTAAGCGCAACGTCTGGCACTGTCTTTGCTATATCTCCTGTAGGTAACAACACAGGCAAAAACTGTCAAATATTTGGCGGGCCTATAGGAGCAGGTATGGAATTGGCAATTATCTTAATGATGATATTAATCGTGGTCGCGATTGGTGCAGTAAAATTGAATGAACCAAGTTTAACCTTCCCGTTTAAAAAGAAGACGAACCTTTTTACCCCTGTTGAGCGTAGTTTTCTCGCGCTTATAGATGAGGCGGTGGGTAATCAGTTTCGTATTATGTGCCGGGTGAAACTGTCAGATGTCGTTGCTACACGGGAAAGTGCTAATAAAAAGACCAGCAAAAACGCATACAGTCGTACCAGTGGTCGGCAACTTGATTTCGTGCTGTGTGCAAAAGATGATATGTCACCGGTAATAGCGATTGATCTAGTTCATGCTAATCAAAATGGTAAAGATGGCTACAAGCGTCAACGAGATTGGTTTGTAAGCGGGGCGTTAGATGCTGCGCGTATTCCTCACGTACGTATTAAAGTTCGCTCAGGTTATACCGCAAAAGATATACGTCAGTGCATTGACGCTAAACTCGCTTCGGTACGAATTGCTTCGAGTAATACTCCACTGATTGCAGGCACAGCCGGTCAGGTAAAAGATCCTAATGTGGCCACTCGGCCAACAAAACCATTGGCTCAAAATCCCATGGCTGCATAGTCGCTAACGGCCTATGATATTGATTTGCTGAATAGCGAATATAAAAAAACCAGCTTTCGCTGGTTTTTTTGAATCTTAGGAAAGAATTAGTTTTTAACGAATTCAACACCCAATTTAATATCGCCACGTAGGCCTTCTAACATTGACTCTTTCGCCTTCTGCTCGAAATCACTCAACTCACCGTAGGGTAGAATTTCTTCAACGCCGTTTTTACCCAAACGAACTGGATGTGAGAAGAATTGTGCATCATCGCTGTTAGTTTCAACGTAGGTATACTCAACCACGTTTTCACCGCGCATCGCAGCCACAAGAGATAAACAGAAACGAGCTGCTGCTTGGCCCATAGATAAAGTTGCAGACCCGCCGCCAGCTTTAGCTTCAACTACTTCGGTACCCGCGTTTTGAATGCGAGTCGTTAAGCTTGCTACTTCTTCATCAGTAAACTCAACACCTTCCACTTGTGAAAGTAAAGGTAGAATAGTTGTACCAGAGTGACCACCGATAACAGGAACGTGAACGTTTGCAGGGTTCAAACCACGTAGGTTACCAACAAAAGTCTCAGCACGAATAACGTCAAGGGTTGTAACACCAAATAGCTTATTCTTGTTGTAGACACCCTTAGCTTTCAACGTTTCAGCTGCGATAGCAACCGTGGTGTTAACTGGGTTAGTAATAATACACACACATGCTTCAGGACAATTATCTGCAACACCGTCAACTAGATTTTTAACAATCCCAGCATTGATGTTGAATAAATCAGAGCGATCCATACCAGGTTTACGCGGAACACCAGCAGGAATAAGCACAATGTCACAACCTGTCAATGCTTTAGCTAGGTCGTCTTTACCGAAACCTTCAACTTTAACATCTGTAGGAATGTGACTTAAATCAACTGCAACACCAGGTACGACAGGGGCTACGTCATACAAAGCTAGTTCTGTACCAGCTGGCAATTGAGTCTTTAACAACAATGATAACGCTTGGCCTATACCGCCAGCTGCGCCTAATACCGCTACTTTCATAAATCTCTCCTGTGGAATGCTAATCAATTCGCGAGCGAAACATTAATGCAAGACCCGCGAAAAAACAATTAAATGCTGAGCTGGATTTGTACGAAATTCTATGTGAGGGCAAATTGCTTAACTTCAAGTACTAAGGCAAAATAGCCGCCATAAACAGAGGAATATATGGCTACTAATAAGCAAGAAGAACTCATCAAGGCATTTAAGGATATCTTAAAGGCCGAAAACTTTGGCTCTCAAGGCGATATTGTTGACGCGCTTAAAACGCAAAACTTCGACAATATCAGTCAATCCAAGGTTTCCCGCATGCTCAGCAAATTTGGCGCAGTGCGAACCCGCAACGCTCGTGGCGACATGGTCTACTGCTTGCCGCCTGAACTTGGTATGCCAACGGCTCGCAGCCCTCTTCGTCAATTGGTTTTAGACATAGTGCACAATAATGTCATGATCATTATTCGCACCAGCCCCGGCGCTGCCCAACTTATTGCAAGATTGCTTGACTCATTGAGTCAAAAAGATGGTGTATTAGGCACTATAGCAGGCGACGACACTATTTTTATTGCTCCGTCTGATATCAATCAAATTGAAGAAATTCGCGTGCGCGTTGAAGCTCTTTTCGAAAATGTCTAAAACGAATGACTCCAATATACCTTTCCCTTAAGCATTCGCTTAAGGGAAAGGTAATTAAAATGGCCACAACCGTCGATTATTATTGATGCCCAGCTGCCAACTGTACATCAATCCAGACTAAACGATGATCAGACGACGCCTGGCGGTTTTGAATTAATCGATATTGGGGATCCTGTGGGATAGGCCAAAATACGCCACTGTCAGTCATCTCACCGAGTTTAGTGCTTGGTAACACATAATCAGCACGCATTCGCCAAAAAGCCGTGTGAGTGGCTGCATAAACACTATTCTTAGTGTGTAACGATGCGCCTTTACTGGTGGGTATCATATTGGCGTTAATTGAGTCATGGCTCAGCAATGCTTGAATTCCGTCTTTGTATGCATCTCCTTCTTCTGCTGACGCGTTTAAATCCCCTAAAATAACAAACGCTTCGCTACTTATGCCACCAAACGCCCCTTGATCATCATAAATATAATCAGCTTTAGCTGAGCCCGAGATGTAATCAACCCAAAAGCGAATTTCGTCGTGATTACGTTTCCCGTTGCGGTTTTCTGGCCCATCAAAAACGGGCGGTGTTGGATGGCTAGCCAATACATGAACTACGTTTCCATTGATGCGAATCGGTATGTCCCAATGGGACTTAGACGATAGCCTAAATACCGCTTTAGCCTGAGGCGAATACCAATCTGTGCCATCTTCTGCTTGCACACTATTTAATAGGCTGTTTGGCATATCTTTCCAAAGGAAATGTTGGAATGTCCTCACTTGCTCGCTTTCAATTGGGTATCGGCTTAATAACACCATGCCGTATTGCCCTGGATACAAACCAAAAGCAAAGGTATCACCACCGTTATCTGTGCCACTGCCATTGTGGTTAAGATCAACTCCAGAAGGCACACCTGTATTCACCGGTGCGGAATAAGAATAGGGATAGTTAATTGGTTCGATGCCTTCTTGGGAAACTGCCAAGTAGTTATTAATAAATGCTTTTACTCCTTTAGCTTCACTCTCCGTGTAATCAAATTCATTAAGCAGAATAATATCAGGACGGACTCGCTGAATGATCTCGGCGATATTACGGATCTGCTGATGCTTACCCGAAGCAAGATGTTCAAACAACTCATGTCCCGAGGGCTGTACATTTTTAGGTAAGTAATTACTCGCTTCCATGCTTACATTAAATGTCGCTATTCGTATCGTTTGTGCATGACTCACTACAACCACTCCCATCCAAAATACGATTAACAATAACGCTCTATGCATTTTTTTATTTCCTGTAAACAAATAAAAAAGCCGGCTACAAGAGCCGGCTTCCTATAATAATCATTTAATGATTAGAATCTATAGTTAACACCTATACGCATTTCCCACAAAGATGCGTCACCTTGACGACTTTGAGGTGAAGTATTTCCGATAGTGGCAGTATTGAAAGATACTTCTTCCAAAATTCCCCAGTCATCGTTAATCATGTTAGTGAAATTATCAATGGTGAAGCTAACGGTGGCTGTATGACCATCAGCAAACGCTGGGATCTCTTGTCTAACCGCGATATCCACTTTTGTCCACCAATCACTTTCTTGATCATTACGCTCTGCTCCGATAGGAAGCACGCTGTTGCTATCCAAAAACGGCGTAAACCCAAAAGTACTATTTCCGTCATCTTTAGATAGAGTGAAGCTATATGGACGACCGGATTGCGCCAATGCATACATGTTAAAGCGTGTCTCTAAACCTGCAAAGAGTTCAATTGCATAACTAAAGTCAGCAGTAAAACGATGCTCAATGTTCCAATCTGATAACGAAGATACATCTTCGTTTGGATTAGTAAATGCACGATATTGATAATTGGAGAATGCAACTGAACTCGTCATAGGTTGAACGTCTTCAGCATGGTTATAAGAGTAACCAGTTACCAAACGCATGCCATTATCCCAAGTCTTCTCTAAGGTTCCTGTCAATGAATAAGAGGTAGACACTTCATCAGAATTGGTTAGCTCAAGTGATCCATAGCCATTTCTGTCATAATCAACATAACCTGCGTCGGTCAGTCCAACTTCCTCTATGCCAACATACTTAATCATCGCTTGATCTTGAGTAAACGACACCAATAAATCTGCATTTAAAATATAGTCAGAGTCCGTAACATGGGTTATGCCTGCTGATACTTTCCACTCACTTGGCATTTTAAAATCAGGATCTAAGTTGTTTGACTCGAAATTACCTGCGTTACCGCTGTCCAACAAATCGTCGAGTTCAGACGGAACACCGTAACCTGGGCCAACAGGTGCGCCATCTTCAACATTTACCCACACGACGTCATCATCGAATAAACTACGAGAACCATCATCATAACCAAAATCGCCACCATCTACTTCACCACCAGTTACATTGGTATTCTGGTAATTATTGGTCATCCATACGTTCGGGTTACCACCAGAGAACAAGCCAACACCACCGCGAATTTCAGTACTGTCGCTTAATGTATAATTAAGACCTATACGTGGTTGAAGCAAGCTAATACCGTCTAGGTTTGCCGTATTACTGTAACCATTACCCGCAAGAAAATCTGCATTCTCTACAGGTTTATCAGATGTAGTTATCCAGTCGTAACGTAATCCTGCTATTACCTTTAAATCATCAGTCAGATAAAAATCATCTTGAATATAAGTACTGTGCGATGTGTAACCCCACTCCGCAGCTCGGTCATTAATGTCACCTGAATAGGCATGGCCATACTCAACGTCACTAGCGATACCATTTTCAAAATCTGCAATACTATCAAAAGAAAGTGATGTTTCAGCGTGCTGTACAAAGATGTTATATATCTCTAAATCGTCACTTTCGTAACCGAACGTAAGGCTATGACCGTTATCAAGGTAATAGTTACCACGGAACATCATGCTAAGTGCATCCCAGTTGAGATCATTCACTTGGCGACTATCGTCCGAACCCAAAAAGACGGTCATATCATCTAAATAGAGCTTAACTTCACCAAAATCATTTCCGCCAACACTGCCATCACCCGTTAATGAGTTTTGACGATTATCTAATTCAGTATAAGAGAGACGTACTTCGGTAGAAAATTTATCATTCCAATCAGAATACAATACACCTGAATAAGACGTCAGTTCCGCACCACGTTCGTACAAATGACTAGACAGTTCAAATTCATCCGAATCGCCATCTGATTCAGCAAAGTTGTTACCATCATTCCAGTTATACGTAAAAGAGGCACGATGTTGTTCGTTTATATTCCAATCTAATTTTACTAAAAGCTTTTCATCTTCATTTGCTAGACTTGAAGGAACAGTACCTGGGTCAAACTGATATAAATCATTCGAGATACGGACAATTTCGTCTAATTGAGTTTGCGTAAGAGCGACTTCATTGACTGCGCCTGAACCAACAACCCCGCGATCAAACAGGTTTGCACCTTCTAGTTTTTCATATGCTGCAAAGATGAATAATTTATCTTTAATTAACGGAGCGCCAACGCTGAAACCATAACGTTTTTCTGTATAGTCACCGATATTTACGTCATCTCCCTCTAGCGAGTCACCTCTAAGGTCATTGCTGCCGTAGTCGTAGAATGCAGAACCGTGGACTTCATTAGTACCTGTTTTACTTACAGCACTGATATTACACGCAGAGAAGCCACCATAAATGACGTCAAATGGAGCGATTTCTACTGCAACCCCTTCAATAGCGTCAAAAGAGAAAGGCATTCTTTCTGTTGGATAACCATTAGAGTTAAGACCAAACAAATCATTCATACGCACACCGTCAACAGTCAAACTGTTAAAACGAGGGCTTTTACCTACACACTGAATGCCACCACTTCCACCTTCATCAACGTAGATGCGAGGATCAATCCTTACAATATCAGTCAGGTCACGGTTAATAGCGGGGGCATTTTCTAACGTTGCTAAATCAAAGTTAGCGCCGGGTCCAATTTTACCAAAAGACAAGCTGCTAATTTGTGATGCAGAAACCGCAATTCGTTCAATATTTTCTTCAGCGGTCAACACACGGTTAATCGGCGCTGTTTCACCCAAACTAAGGTAAACATCTTCTATCGTTTGATCTGCAAAGGTATTTGAATCAAGTTCGATAGTATAAGGACCACCGACACGTAAACCATTTAAGTTAAAAGTACCTGCAGAATTAACTGTAGCCGTTTTGACCGCACCAGTAGGTACGTGAGTTACCTTAACA
The DNA here is from genome assembly GCF_011378905.1 of Paraglaciecola sp. 20A4. Taxonomy (GTDB): domain Bacteria; phylum Pseudomonadota; class Gammaproteobacteria; order Enterobacterales; family Alteromonadaceae; genus Paraglaciecola. Next base: position 74,489 of record NZ_WTPY01000005.1, read on the forward strand.
ACAGTGCCCGCGGCTGGGTTACCATTTGGACCAACGATTTGCCCAGTCATACCTGAAGAAGTAGTTTGCGCAATAGCAACAGAAGACATGCCGATTGACATGGCGACCGCTACAGCGATGCTGGTGAGCTTAGTTTTTCTTAGCATTGTGTGTTTCCTAATTATTGTGAATAGTAAATCGTGTTAATTTTATGCCGCTATTATTTTGTTTTTATATTGCATTTATATTACTGCACTGACTAATAACCGAACAATCTGACTAAATGGTCAAATTTTCCCTGCCCGCTTCAAAATCTTATCTATTAACGACCACTATTATTTTTTATTTGCCGTGGCCTGAAACGATTTGTCACAAACTTCGACTTAGTTAGTGTGAACAATCTTCGCAAAGTAAAAACCCCTTAATAGCATTCATAACTTCTTATTAGTAATCTATAAAAATCAATAAGTTGCACTACTTAAGTAAACTTACCTATTGCATTAAGTAAGACTAACTGGTCAAATCAGTTCAATAAGTAAAAACACCTTACTTGAGTATAGATTAACATTTTGTCGATGAGCTCCATAACCTTACCTATTTTATCGGGATTTTTCATTCTTGCCAGCTGGTATGCAGGTGTTTTTTCAAGTGCGATAAAAAGTGAAGATTTATCCAATTTAATTTCTGAATCGATCACTTGCCAAACAAAATCGGTAAAAAATAGTGACTCATTTGTTGTTTTTATAACCGATCAAGGTATGGCGAGCAAACTTCTTTCTGCTTTGTGTAGCAATCAAACCATTAATCGTCAATACGGTGAGGTCTCAATTCAGTGGAGTCATAATGAACAAGAGATCATTCAATATGTCGGCAAAGGTATCGCTGATCTTGCATTAGTTAAAGAGAATGTAATGCTGGCTTTTGCTGTAGAAACGACTTATCGCTATCAAACGATCGCCCAGTACCAAGACTATTCTACTTATCTTATTTCCCTAAAAGAAAAACCGGAACTGACTAAACAATATTTATGGGGCAAACGCTTAGGTTTATTAGATTACCCCAGCAGTCGATCGGGTCATATTGTACCCAAAGGGTTATTGAATGACTTGGGCATATCAGAAACAAGCATGGAGATAGTATACGTAAACTCCCATGAAACCCTGCGCGATCTTTTAGCTGCTGGTCACGTTGATATCATTTCGTCCTTTTGGAAAGAAGAAGATGAGCAGCGATTCTCTGCGAACTACATCACGCCGATCAAAACGAAAGTAAGTGGTAGTAAATGGTATTTAAAAATGGAAACGCGCAATACTGATTTGATATGCGAAATTCAAAATACCTTGTTAAGGTTATCTACTGAAACCCAATCAGATTACTACAGTCAACTTCAGCTTATCCCGAACCACTGCCAACCGCCTTTAGATGCAAAGGAGCAGCAATTAGATGAAGAATAAGCTAATTTACGCAGCCGTAATTTTAACAACATGGCTGGTATTTCAAATTGCATTTGTGGTGGGAGTACATTTTCAAGCAACGACAAACCAAACACAGTTTTTAGCCAGTATCGAAAAACGCATCGCTATTGATTTACCAAAACTGCGTTTAGCCAATCCTAAATTTAAGACGGTTGCAGATGCCCGATCTGTAAGCTCCTATTTGGGCCAATTAAACAGCGTTCTAGAGCAGCAAACGTCCCCAATTTATGTCACCAGTATTCAAGGGATTATAGCGCCTGATGTAAAGCAAGACGTTGAGCAATGGCAAGCTTATCTTCAAACTAGTGATCAAAAGATAGTCATTCAATATGCGAAAAAACCATTAATGCTATTAGATTACATCAGTGTTATCCCAATCTTATTGGCAATTATTGTTAGCCTGTTATTTATAAGAAAATTGCGATCTACCCGTCACAAGTCAGTCGTTGGGCAAGAAGAGCAAGAGACTGCTCACCAACATCAGCTGATTATCGATTTAAAAAACAAAACCCTGAGCTATATCGACAGCACCACGAGCGTTATATTACCGAATAAGCCATTTTGTTTTTATGCGGCACTGGTCGACTTTTGTATACATGATAAAAGCGCTAATTTAAGTAATAGCAGTGATGTGCCAGACGAACTTGCACAAACCGCGAATAAATACTTTTATCGCTTAATTGATTTGGGCCATACCAAGCGTAAAAGACCAGACTTCACCGCCAATTTAGATAAAACCCTCAGTGAAATACGTTCCGCTTTAGACGATTTATTCGTCGACCATCAAGATGAAAAAGACCAATTCTACCCGCCAAAAGCGCAAGGGGAAGGCTCTAGGTCTAAGTTACATAATTACGCACTAGCCAATTTAGCAGATGATAAAGTTGTTTTCATCGGCAAATAACGCATACCCATCGACACTTAATTTTTAATGTTTTGTGTTATGTCGCATCTCATAGCCTCATTCAGAATGCTATGGCTCAGCGTGGTTTCTGTTGGTTGTATATATGCAATGAGTAAAAAAACAAAACTTGACCAAATGGTCAATAAACCGTAACGTTGTTGCGTTAATGTTAACCAGAGGGGCTAACATTGGGTAGATTTACCAGTTGTCACAAAAATAGCGCTATAAATTTATCGTGAAAACTGACTTTTTCACCGTTCGCTGGTATCTTTCAAGCAATCTCATATCTATCATTTCGGAGTAGTATGTCTGCCCCCCTCGTTATCGCTATCTCCGGTGCTTCTGGCTCGGGTAAATCTTTGTTTACTGAAAATTTATTAAAAGAATTTTCGGAAGACGGGAAACATGTTCGAATTTTACGTGAAGATCATTATTACCGTGCGCAAGATCATCTTCCCATGGAAGAGCGTGAAAAGAATAATTACGACCATCCCAAAGCGTTTGAACATGAATTACTGGTTGAGCACTTACAAGCACTTAGGAACTGGCAGTCGGTTGAATACCCTCACTACTGCTATAAAACGCATACACGCTTGGCTCAAACTGAAAAACTAATGTCAGCACCGGTTATCATAATTGAAGGTATTATGTTGTTAGCAAATCAAGATTTGCAGCCCTTATTCGACATCAAAATCTTTGTGGATACCCCGTTAGACATTTGCTTATTGCGTCGCATGAAACGTGACATTGCTGAACGAGGTCGTACATTGGATTCTGTTGCCAAGCAATATGAATCAACGGTTAAACCTATGTACCATCAGTTTATTGCACCAAGTCGTTTTACTGCTGATGTAATAGTTACCCAAGGTGGCAAGAACCGTATTGCATTGGATGTTATTAAATCTCATATTCAGCAGACGTTACTTTAGCCCGAAACCATTAACGACAATATAATAACAATAATTAAGGAGTTAGGATGGTCAGCTTGATTGGCATCGCTGTTCTGTTCATTCTTGCGATACTGCTATCTGCACATCGCAAGTCGATAAACTGGCGTACTGTGGGCGGTGCATTTGCTATTCAAGCCATAATTGGCGCATTAGTGCTGTACTTCCCTCCAGGGAAAGAGTTTTTGCTAGGTCTGACCGTCTACGTTAAAAATATTATTGAATACAGTCAGCAAGGTATTGATTTCATTTTTGGTCAGCTTGGTAATAAGTCACTTGGCTTTATATTTGCCTTTAATGTTTTGCCCGTGATTGTATTTTTCTCTTCGTTAATCACTGTTCTTTATCATTTGGGTATCATGTCTTGGATTATTCGCTTAATAGGCGGATTTTTACAGATCGCATTGAAAACCAGCCGCCCTGAGTCCATGTCTGCTGCGGCTAATATATTTGTTGGCCAAACTGAAGCCCCACTAGTCGTAAAGCCGTTTATTCCACATATGACGCGCTCTGAACTGTTCGCCATTATGGTTGGTGGTTTAGCGTCTATTGCTGGCTCTGTTATGGCTGGATACGCCGGAATGGGCGTCGAGATTAAGTATTTGTTAGCCGCTAGCTTTATGGCTGCTCCAGGTGGTTTGTTAATGGCAAAAATCATTATGCCTGAGACACAGGAAGTAAAGAATGAACTGGCTGAAGTCGATAACGAAGAAGATAAATACGCAAATATTTTTGATGCAGCGGCCAGCGGTGCGGCTTCAGGTATGCACCTTGCGTTAAATGTAGGCGCCATGTTGCTTGCCTTTATCGCACTTATCGCTTTACTAAACGGCTTAATTGGCTGGGCAGGTGGCCTTGTTGGTGTTGAAAACTTAAGTTTCGAAATGATCCTTGGCTACGTTTTTCAGCCGCTAGCATGGACATTGGGAGTGCCTTGGGATGAAGCAAATCTGGCAGGAAGCTTTATCGGGCAGAAAATGGTCGTCAATGAATTTGTTGCCTATGTGGATTTTCTAAAGTACCAAGCAGATTTATCACCCGCGACCCAAGCTATCGTTATATTTTCACTTTGTGGTTTTGCTAATTTTTCATCGATTGCGATACTTATGGGTGGTATTGGCGCCTTGGCTCCAACTAGACGTAAAGAAATTGCTCAACTTGGCTTAAAAGCGGTACTTGCCGCCACGTTAGCGAATCTAATGAGTGCAGCATTAGCGGGCTTATATTTAAGCCTCTAAACGCATGCTGCGGCACCAGAAAAGTAAATAATAAAGGAATGAATGCCAAGGTAGGCAATCCATTCACACTACATGACAGACAGGAAAGAATATTATGCAATTGCTCGCAGTTGACTATCTAGCGCCAGACGCGGACAAACAGTTCGTTGAATCGCTGCGCCAAACGGGTTTTGGTGTCCTTAAAAACCATCCTATTGAACAGTCTTCTGTTACCAGTATTTATCAGAACTGGCAGGCTTTTTTCAATAGCGATGAGAAGCTTCATTATGCGTTCGATAATAAAAGTCACGATGGATTCTTTTCAACAAAAGTGTCTGAAACAGCCAAGGGCTTTAAAAAGAAAGATATTAAAGAGTATTTTCATTATTACCCTTGGGGTAAGTGCCCGCCCAATTTAAAGCAAGAATTACAAGCTTATTATCAGGCTGCAAATAGTCTTGCGTCCGAGTTACTTGGCTGGGTTGAGAAGTATTCTCCTGCTGAAGTAGCCGCGCTTTATAGTGAGCCACTTTCTGGTATGGCAACCGATAGTGACCAAACCCTTTTACGCATATTACACTACCCGCCTATTACCGGTAATGAAGAACCCGACGCTATTCGCGCCGCAGCACATGAAGACATTAACTTATTGACCATTTTGCCATCGTCAAATGAGCCCGGTCTGCAAGTTAAAGGTACGGGCGATGAATGGATAGATGTGCCTTGCGACTTTGGTACCTTAATTGTCAATATTGGGGATATGCTGCAAGAGGCATCTGGGGGATATTTTCCATCAACATCTCACCGAGTTGTTAACCCTAAAGGTGCTGATCAATCTAAATCTCGGATATCGTTACCGCTATTTTTGCACCCTCGCCCTGAGGTTGTGTTATCAGCACGCCATACCGCAAAGACCTATTTAGCTGAACGTTTACGAGAGCTTGGTGTAGCGTAAAGCGCCAATTACCCATCAAAAGAACCAACCTCACCGATACCAAAATTGTTGAGGTTGGTCCTTATCAGGCACTAAGTAACTATTTAAGAACGCGTCAAAAGGTCTAGCTTGCCTTGATACAGCTCTTTTTCTTGTAAGTTTTTAGTCTTACGCTTCGCTTTCTTTAAATATCTCTCCGTTTCAACCACCTCACCAAGCGCATGGTATGTTTTTGCCAATGCATAAAATATTTCATGACGACTATTATCGATTGCCAGCGCTCGATTAAAATGCATTAAAGCCTGTTGCAGTTTGCCGTGATCGAAATCCCTTCTTCCTAGGTCCAAATGATAATAGGGGTTACGTAAACGTTTACTTTGCACTCGGGCAAGAATCGCTGCGGATTGTTCCGGCTTGCCCGAATGTGCATACAAGTAAGCTAAATTTTCCCATGCGGTTAAATTATCAGGAGATGAAGATAGCGCATACAGATAAACATTCTCCGATAATTCATATAACTTAGACACGCGATACAAAAATCCTAAATTAACTAAAGCGGAGTCAAAATTTGGCTCAACTTTTAGGGCTGCTGCAAAATAAGCATACGCACGGTCACGATCATTACTGAGCAGTGCATCAGCCCCCTTATTGTTATAGAACATGGCGATAACTTGTTTTTTACTCAATTCGGTTTTTATGAAATGATCTTTTGCAGTTTGCGGGTTAAAGTCTATTTGATAACCCTTGTTATACACATAAAATGAATTGCTGCCGCGCTCTCTTGGGACTATTTGTAAATTGATATGCCCGTTTAGTAAGCTTACCCCGTCGCGTCGCGTCCAATACTCTGGCACTTTAACGTCTTGGAAGCGCGCACCTAAACCAGCCTCTGTAGCTAACGCATAAGTCATAATCGATAAAGATAAACAGTTCGCTGCTTGGTTATGAAAGGTTTCATTGGCCGTGGTATTCGCATCACCGCGATAAAGTAAGTCAAAGTCTAAGCGTTCAAATATACTTTTGGCTAAGATCTCCGTTCGTTCTATTGGATCTTTAATGCGACCAACTGTTTTTTGCACGTAGGCCCTGGCTTCTTTGTCTAATCGAAATATGTCTTTTTCAGATTCAATTCTAATGTCACTTGCACCAGGAAATGCGTCATCTTGGAAAATGGGCCCTGATGCAAGTTTAATAGATGGGGCACTTTGGCAAGCGGTTAAACTTAGAGTAAGTAATAAAACCACCCAAAATGTATCTTGCTTGGTAAAATATTTCACAATACCTCTCCTCTTTGCTTCTCCTTAAATTTAGTTAAAGAAAGGAGTTTTTACTATAGCGTAGAGGTGCATTTTGCAACATTTTTGCAACATTGCGCAAACTATTTTGTTACATAAGGTTTACGGCGTCTTTTTTCGATCTTGAATAGGTTGTGGCGTAAATACTTCAACAGCATCTGTTATCAACAAGCTCTTAAGAGTATCACTGGTTTTGGGGGAAAACTTCTGCAACTGAGCGTAAAGTAGCTCCATGGTCGCCATGGCATCGTCCAATGCATTATGCCCAGCGACTGCGGGTAAATTGTAGCGCGCTCGACATACTGGTAGCACGACAGCGTTAGGGGGAGGTGGCCGTAAGTTTTTCGTTAATTGATATAAGCCAAAGCGCAGAGTATCCACTGTAACTACTGTGGGTAGGGCGATATTTAGCTTCCTAAAAACACCGTTCAAAACGGTCATATCTAAAGCGGTGCAATGAAATACCCAAATATGACTACTCGCGTATTGTTTAAGTTTTTCAAGCGAAATACGCAGCGGCTGCCCTTGCGCAATATCTTGTGCTGTTAATCCATGTATTACAGGACTTTGATTTAACGATCCCGTTGTTGATATCACTTGGTAAAAACAACTTTCCATAAATATTTGCTTACCCTTGCCTTCCACCCAACCAATTGACAATATTTTAGTATCCTTTAAGTTAAGTGATGTAAGCTCTAAATCAATACACAAAAAAGGTATTTCAGCTAATGGCATTGTAAGCCACTCATCAGGCACTTGCGGTCGGGGTGCTAGCCACTGTTTCAGTTTTTCCCACATCAAATTTCCCCTTTACTTTACCTAACCCAACCCACCGGCAAACTTGAAGACAGCGGCTTGTTGAGTGCGACGGATGACTCGCATAGCTTCTTTTAATTGGTATTTTTCAATAGATGATAAATCACTGATCGAAACGTAATTATCGGTCACCTTGTTCTCAATTTGATGACGCCAGCGAAGCCGATTAAGTAATAACCAGATATCCCGCAGATTCTTAACGTCTTTTGTAGATAAGCCAGAATGCGATAATAACCCGTCTAGTCGGTGGGGAATCGATGGCATCGTTAAGCCATTCGCTAAAGAATAAATACGTACCAAATTATTAATTATCGCCACACCACTGTGCTTTAAATCGATACAATCTTTTTTTGCCAGTCCTTTTTTGTATACAAATTTTTGAAACATAGATAGTGGCACGTGTCCTTCGCTAGCGTGGCGAGTTAGTGCAGCAATAAACCTCGATTGCTTTAATAAATCTTTACGCCCTTCATGTAACCGGCTAAGTAAGGAGCGATCGCCTGCAACTCCTCGCACATCAAGAAATATATTACAGTTCAAAATGGCTTGCGGACTTGGCTCTCGGACCCAAACCTGCGCTTGTTTAATCGCTTGATCAACCGATAAACGCAATTCAGGATTACTGGCCATGATATTACCTGTACATAGCTGGATACCGCATTTATCTAACCCTCTACATACATACTCAGCCATATCTGCAAAATACTTACCCTGCTCTGGCGTTGGTTCATGAGAGAGTAATAACCCGTTGTCTTGATCAGAGCCCATCGTTTGATCTTCTCGTGCCTGAGAACCATACACCAGCCAACAATATTCCAGTGGGGCTTCACCATGCTGTTGTTGAAAAAAACTAATTAATCTTCGGGTCATTATATCCGTAGCCTGAGACAAGACCTTACCTGCAATATCAAAATCACCTAGGCGTTTAGCATGTTTCGAGAAATAATGGGGTAACTGCCACGATAGCCGCGACAGTTCATAAAGCGATGATGCTTTGGTAAGTTCGTTAATAACGAACAATACATTCCCGCGCTGATGGCGGATCATATCGCTGGCCGTTAGCATGCCAATTGGAGCGCCGGTATTTTTGTCCACTACCGGCAGATGATGAACATTATGCTCGGTCATTACGCACAAGGCATCGAACAAGGTACGTTGTTCATTTACCTTAACCGGATCACGGGTCATAATTTCACTAACAGCAAGGTTTACGTCCGTTTGCTGAGCGACTACGCGGTTACGTATATCTCGGTCAGTTAATATACCTACCAAAGTTTGATTATCAGTGATGACAAGGGATGAAACGCTGCTTCGCGACATTTTTTGCACCCCTTGCAGAATGCTACTGTGAATATCTTCGCCTATGACACTACCTGAAATAACTTCTTTGATCGGCTTATAAAGCCACATAGATTTTGAATCATCGACTTGTTCACTGTAAATTTGCTCGGATGTATAGTTACGGAAGAAAGTCTCAATACTGGGATGTTTTAGCGCACATTGAGTAAAACTTTTTTTAGGAATGCAATACACCAATCCAGGACTGTCTACCTTGATCTTGATTGTATTAGGCTGCTTCTGCCATAAATTATCGCAGCCAAAATAATCCCCGTCACTGACATGACGCTCAGCGTCTGCTGAATCTTGCACCGAATACTGGCCGTTATAGATAAGAAACAAGCTGCCTTGCTGCTGCTTTAAAAGACTTTCTACATCATCTTGACTGAAATAGGCGACCGTAATGGATTGAGCCAGCGCATGCCTTTGTTCTTCGTTAAGTAAATTAAATGGCGCTGACTCGCGCAAAAATTCTAGCGTGTGTTGTGGGATATGGTTCATATGATTTCTCTATCAATCAGCCTTGCTCAACGCAGAGTAAAAGCATACCTCAAACGAGCTAAAAATTCGGTACAAATTGGCTTTTGTCTGTATTTAATCAAGCCCGTTTAATAGCTTAGTAAACGCTTCTTCAGGTTGAGGTTTGAAGAAATAAAATCCTTGAATAGCGACGACACTTTTATCGCTAAAATACGCTCTCTCTTGGGCAGTTTCCAAGCCTTCAATGACACACTCCAAAGAAAAGTGCTTAGAGATATAAATGATAGCTTCAACGATCACTTGGTTATCAGTATTTTTATGAATTTGAGAGACAAAGCTCCGGTCAATTTTTACGGATTTAAGGGGTAATTGGTGAAGGTAAGATAAAGAAGAGTAACCGCTACCAAAATCATCCAACATAAAGTACAAATCGTGTTTGGCTAGCGCTTTCATTATACTAATAGCACTGGTGATATTCTCCATAGCAACGCCTTCCGTTATCTCAAGACGCAAGTATGCATGTGGAATATTGAATTCGTCTATTAATGTTAGCAACTGGGCGACAAAATGAGGCTGGCTAAACTGGCGCGGACTAATATTGACGCTGATATAACGTAACTTCCCATGCTCGAACCAAGTTAAATTCTGCGCGATTAATTCGCATGTATGCCTTAAAACCCACATGCCTATATCTACAATAAGCCCTGATTCTTCAGCCACCGGAATAAAATCCTGAGGGCCTACCCAACCTAGCTTTGCATCGTGCCAACGCAGCAGTGCTTCAGCAGCTGTTATTTTCCCGTCTAGGTTGACCATTGGTTGAAAATATAATTCGAAGGATTGCTCTCGCAAGGCCAGGTGCAAACGTTGTTCTACCTCGGAACGAAAAGCTGACATAACTTGTAATTCATGGCGATAAAACATGTATCCATTGCGACTCGTATGCTTAATTTTATACATAGCCACATCGGCATTTTTAATAAGGCTCTTAGCCTGTTCACTAATCGTTTTATGGGCACTCAGCTCAGGAGAAGGGAATAAAGCAATACCGATACTAAAACTGGTATAAACAGAACAGTTAGATAGCTCAACACTTTCACGCGTAATACCCAACATTTTTTCTGCGACTTTAGTTGATTTTGCCACTGCACTTTGTTCGTCAGTGCCTATATTATTCAGCAGCAGGATAAATTCATCACCACCGACACGCGAGAGCGTATCGTCACGACGAATACAATTTCTTAATTTACTGGTAATGTTTATCAGTAGCTCATCACCAACAGAATGACCTAAGGTATCGTTTATTAACTTAAAGCGATCCAAATCAATAAAAAACACCGCCCCGTATTGCCCCTTCTGTTGAGCATTACTGAGTAAACTCTGCAAATTAATGTTTAACATTTTACGGTTAGGCAATCCCGTCAAAACATCTTGATAAGTTTGTCGTCTGAGTTGTTCTTCAATAGCCTTGCGGTTTTTGATTTCATCAACCAGATTTTGATGTTCCAGACAGGCTTGACAACTCACCGCTAATCTTACAAAAAGAGGCAACAAAGCATGCAGTACCATATTGTCTATTGGGTGTAATTTACGTTCAAAACTAATTGCGCCGAATTTCGGCACCTTAAATAGATAGAAGTAACCGTCATTTTTTTGCAGGCATTGATGAGCGATATCTAATTTACTAAATTGAAAAATTTGTTCGACCAGCCAATCACTCCCATCATCGGGTTTATGGGCATAAGGATAACAAAGTAGATTACTGTCCTTGTCTTCTCTGGGGGCTTGTTTGAACACTAGCGCACTGCGTAAACTCAACCGCTTTTTCGCTCTCTCGAGAAAAAGCTGCAGCATTTTGTCTAAATCCAAGTCCAAACCGATACTCATAGCCAGTTCATGCTGAATAGAAATAATCTGTAAGGTACGGCTCATTTCATTCATCTACAAAAACCGACAGGTAAATCAATATAAACGCATATGTAGATGTCATTTATCATTATGCCTATTCACTCTGCGCTCGGGCCAGAGCGGTAACGGCTGTTTTATTGTGCAAACTTAAAATACCATTTTCATCCAGCGCTATCTCACCCAATACCAAGGCGCCTACCGTCCGATAGGGTTTACTTAGCTCCGCATGAATTTGATTCAGTTCGATGGAAAATTCATCTTGCAAAAACAATTGCCGACTAACGCAGTCGAACAATATGCAGTCACTCACACTGCCCGAAGTAGCTAGGTTCGAAATTGTGCTTCTTACAGCTCCCGATGCCGCAGATATTAGCTTTTCAGCATCCCCCTGCATAATGTAAAGCATAGTATTATCCGGTATATCACCGGCACAAATAAGTCCTTGCCCTTCAACTTTAATCGGGTCGCGAATAAGAACGCTGTCATCTAATCTAGCCAACCCAAAGGGAAATGTTTTAGCTATATCAAAAAAATCATGCTTATCAAAACGCAGCGCGGTATGTTCTTCTACCACCCGCTGATAAAGTGTAACGGCGGGCTCAAAGTTTAGCTCTAAAATACAGTTATCGTCAGTATTGTTGGCCAAATAAGGCCCAGCTAAAATTTCCCAGCCGTGACCCACCGCTAAATCCCACTCAGTCGACATTTCGACTAATAGCATTGCATCTTGATGCATGCCAGCAGAGCTAAAAAGGCAGGGCTGAGGAACAAACGCTAACGTGCCAGCACCGCCACCAAAAACACAACAATCATCAGGTAACGAGCGCAATATTTGCTGTAAGTAGGCATCGACCTGGCGGGATAATGCATCCACCATAACAATTACCGATTTCACATTCGAAGAGGTCAGTTCTATATTCGGGTTTTGAGGTGATTCGGTTGAAATATTTTCAATGACTGAAACATTAATGCTATTCGCCATTCCAGCGACTAATATGCCCGTTGGTTCGAATGTCGAGTCTAAAATAAGCCCTGGTACTATGGCGCCAAATATCGGTATCCTTAAGTCCTCAAGCCAATTATCAAATTCTGTTCCCCAGTTAGCGGCTTCACCTGTACTCAGAATCATAAGTCCCTTGGGATTACTAGACATCACCTCGTTAACGCTGTTCGCTAACGCTTGAACAGTCACATCCGAATTAAATTGCACATGAGTAAATACAGCCATCAATATCCCTATCATTTAATGCATTGTTAAATGTTTGATACGCAGACAATAATAGCTAAAAACGTTTAAATTACCAGCGCTTACTAGCCCCGTTAATTTAACCATTCGCAGAAAATAAAAAACGCCCAAACTGAAGGGCGCTTTTGTAGTAAGTGAATATTTCTACCTCACTCTTATTACACTAAAATTATGCCTCAATGCGCAGTGGCTTCCCCTGCGCCTTTTGGATAACGTATGTCTTCAACCAATTGCTGAATTTCTTGTGGTGCCTCTTTGGTCATTTTGAACACTAACAATGCAACCGCGAAATTCACCAACATACCGATTGCGCCTATACCTTCAGGCGAGACACCGAACCACCAGTTTTCTGACACGTTGGCTGCAGGGTTGACGAACTTGAAGTAAATAATGTAAGCCGCTGTAAACCCTATTCCTGCAAGCATGCCTGATATAGCGCCTTTGTCATTCATACGCTTCATGAATATACCCAAGATAATAGCAGGGAAGAAAGACGATGCAGCCAAACCAAACGCGAAGGCAACCACCTGTGCGACAAACCCTGGCGGATTTACCCCAAAATATCCTGCTATAACAATGGCAACACCCGCCGCCAATCGTGCATAAAATAACTCCTTCTTATCTGAGATATTGGGCATCAAGTTACGCTTCAATAAATCGTGTGAGACAGAAGTTGAGATAACCAGTAATAAACCAGCTGATGTTGAAAGTGCTGCGGCTATACCTCCTGCGGCAACTAACGCAATAACCCAAGCTGGCAAATTCGCTATCTCTGGATTGGCCATCACGATAATGTCGCGATCCACATGCATTTCATTACGTTCGTCCCCAGAATAAAACATATTACCATCTTGGTTTTTATCATCCCAAGAGATAAGGCCCGTTTTCTCCCAGCTGGTTATCCAGCTTGGCGCTTCACTATGCGGTGTGCCGGTGCCCGCTTGGTCACTAATAGATGGGCCGTTAATGGTTTCGATCATATTTACCCGAGCAAACGCAGCAATAGAAGGTGCAGTGGTATACAAAATAGCGATGAATAACAATGCCCAACCGGCACTCTTGCGTGCATCACGCACTTTAGGTACGGTAAAGAAGCGCACGATTACGTGCGGTAAACCCGCGGTACCAACCATCAGTGCAGCGGTAATACAGAACACATCGAACGTACCCTTCGTGCCGGACGTATATTCGTTAAATCCGAGCTGGGTCGATAATCCATCTAACTTATCAAGCAGGTAAACCCCCGAACCATCCGCTAACGTTGCCCCGAAACCTGTTTGTGGTAAAACGTGACCGGTGGCTAAAATCGAGATAAACACGGCTGGCACTAAGTAAGCAAAAATTAATACACAGTACTGTGCTACCTGGGTATAGGTTATACCTTTCATACCACCCAGAACGGTATAGAAAAACACAATAGCCATACCGATAACAACACCCGTTACGATATCGACCTCCAAGAAGCGACTAAATACCACCCCTACACCACGCATTTGACCTGCTACGTAGGTAAAGCACACAAATATGGCGCAGACTACCGCTACGGTGCGCGCAGTTTGTGAATAATATCGATCGCCGATAAAATCCGGTACGGTAAATTTACCAAACTTACGTAAATAAGGTGCAAGGCATAATGCCAGTAACACATAGCCTCCTGTCCAACCAAGTAAGTAGACAGCGCCGTCATATCCCATAAATGAGATAAGCCCAGCCATAGAAATAAATGACGCCGCCGACATCCAATCCGCAGCGGTCGCCATACCATTTGCAATAGGGTGAACCCCGCCACCGGCGACATAAAACTCTTGAGTTGACCCCGCTCTAGCCCATATAGCGATCGCGATATACAAGGCAAATGAAGCGCCTACGATAATAAAAGTTAATATTTGAACATCCATTGACCTACTCCTATTCTTCGTCGACGCCGTAGCGCTTATCGAGTTGATTCATTTTGTACATGTAGATAAATATCAACGCGACAAAAACGTAAATTGCACCCTGCTGAGCAAACCAAAACCCCAACTTAAAGCCAAAGAGCTGAATTTGGTCGAGTAAGTCCACCAGCAAAATACCGCAGCCAAAGGACACGACAAACCAAACGATTAATAGTTTTGCCATAAGAGCGAGATTTTCTCGCCAATAAGCTTTTTTATCTTCTTCATTTTTAAATGCCATCTTGTTTTTCATCCAACGTTAATAAGATGTAAATTACTTTAGTCTTATGTTTCAAAAGACGGAATGAGACCATGGTCTTACTGGATGAATTAGTTAAGCCGATTATGCTAAAGTCCTTATAAATAAGCGTTCTACGTAACGATATGGGATATAATTTAGGCTGCAATTTAATTAGGAAGGGTTATGGCGTTAGGGTGGATGGTATTAGCCATTATCTATTTAATGGGGCTATTTTGGATTGCTAAATGGGGGGATGGGAGCTCTTCATTGGCTAAACGTATCAGTTCACATCCCGCCATATATTCTTTGGCGTTAGCGATATATTGCACAGCCTGGACGTTCTTTGGTTCGGTGGGTGAGGCATCGCGAGATACTTGGGATTATTTACCTATATTCCTTGGTCCAATGTTGCTCTATTTATTTGGTTATCGTTTTTTACGTAAACTTATAGCCGTCAGTAAGCGCCAACACATTACCACGATTGCCGATTTCATTTCGTCTCGCTACGGCAAACGTCAAACCATCGCCCTACTCGTCACGTTGATCGCATTATTGGCGACAATTCCCTACATTGCCTTGCAGCTTAAGGCGGTTGGTTCTGCATTTTTAATGGTCTCAGGGCAAACCCATGCAGAATGGGTAGTATTAGGAGCGACCACCTTTATCGCTTTATTTGCCATCTATTTTGGTACCAAACATACCGACGTCACTGAATACCGCCGCGGTTTAATGGTGGCGATATCCTTTGAGTCAGTGATAAAACTGTGTGCCTTAATTGCCGTCGCTAGTTTTGGATATTTAGCCTACTCACCGCAATCCACCACTCCTTTACTTGCCTCATTCACCACACCCGAAGCACTTGATAATATTTGGTCGTTCTCGTTTGTAGCGCAAACCTTAATGGCAGCGGCTGCGGTTGTATGCCTACCTAGGCAATTTCACGTTGCTATTGTTGACAATCTCAAGTTAAGCCACCTAAGAACAGCACGCTGGCTATTCCCCCTTTACCTGTTCCTTATTGCGATACTCATTCCGATTATCTCTGCCGCAGGTGATGAAATGTTTCGCCATTCAGCGCAAGAGCCGGACACGTATGTTTTAGGTCTTGCCATGAATAGCGGCAGCATGTTGCTGCAAATGTTAGTGTTTGTTGGGGGACTATCTGCAGCCACAGCGATGATCATTGTCGCCACCCTGACCCTTAGCACCATGTTAACCAACGATGTCATTTTGCCCAACATGTTGGCTGAACATCGCAGTACCACTATGCCGCCAAGCTTTACGAAACGAATCTTATTGATCCGTCGCTTGGTCATAGCGGCCATTCTGTTCTTGGCCTATTTATATTATCAACAAATGACTGATAGTCGCTCCCTCGCCTCTATTGGTTTAATTGCATTTTCATTAGTTATTCAGTTGTTACCAGCAATCGTTGGTGGCTTGTACTGGAAACGCGGACATGCACAAGGCGTGTATGCCGGTTTAATGGTGGGTATAGGTACATGGGCGCTATGGCTGATGCTGCCTTTGATTAACGACTCTGGTCAAAGCTTTATGCTTAACGACACGATAAATGCGGTTGCCATTTATAGTTTAATTGCAAATGCCCTAACCTATGTGTTGTTTTCGTATGTAGCCGATGTACGCCTGATTGATCGTATTCAAGCAGAAGCGTTTGTGACCAAGACAGATGAGAAGACTAAGCACCATAATAGCCCATCTACTCACACCACAGTTGAGGACTTGCAAACCTTACTGAGTACATTTTTAGGTGAGAAACGTTGTCGACAACTACTTAGCGATTACCAAACGCGCAATGGTCAGATCCTTAATCCGGCTGAATCAGCCAGTGAAGAATTCGTGC
Source organism: Paraglaciecola sp. 20A4 (assembly GCF_011378905.1). GTDB lineage: Bacteria > Pseudomonadota > Gammaproteobacteria > Enterobacterales > Alteromonadaceae > Paraglaciecola. The sequence continues at coordinate 91,067 of NZ_WTPY01000005.1, forward strand.
ACTTTAGTGAGCGCGCGCTAGGTGGCGTTATTGGCGCATCATCCGCGAAAGCGCTAGTCGATAGTGCCATCAGCGGTAAAAAACTTAATTTTGAAGAAGTCGTTAACTTTTTCGATGACACGACCCAAGCAATTCAATTCAATATGAGCGCCTTAGTCGCTTCCCTTGAAAGTCTTGAGCAAGGCATCAGCGTGATTGACCGCGATCTCAATTTAGTCGCTTGGAATAAAAGCTATTTAGCCCTTTTCAGCTACCCAGCAAATATGATCCGAGTAGGCCGTCCTATCAAAGATTTAGTTAGATACAACGCACAGCGCGGCGAATGCGGCTCTGGTGATGTTGAGTACTTGGTACAAAAACGGCTTGAACATATGCGTAAAGGCACTAGCCACCGATTCTTACGCCAACGCAGTGATGGACGCACATTAGAGATGATTGGTACGCCATTAACCGGCGGAGGCTTTGTTACCAGCTTTAACGATGTCACTGAACATATTGAAACACAGCATGCCCTTAAAGAAGCTAACATCGATTTAGAAAATCGTATTCAGAAACGCAGCCAAGAAGTGCATACCATCAATGCAGAATTAAGATCTGAGATACAAAGACGTGCCCAAGCTGAAACACAGTTAGTCAGTGCAAGAAAAGTGGCCGAGCAAGCCAATGCCAGTAAAACGCGTTTTTTAGCACTTGCTAGTCACGATATATTGCAACCCTTGAACGCCGCAAAGTTATACCTCGGCGCGCTACAAGAAGCAGAACTAACCGGTGATGCCCGTCAAACCGTAGGCAAGTTATCAAATAGCATTCAGGCTAGCGAAGCACTTATCGCAACGTTATTAGATATAGCCCGACTCGACCAAGGCGAGCTTCAACCTGATTTCAATCCAATCAATATACGCGAAGTATTGCAGCCCTTGGTGGCAGAGTTTGAACTAATTGCCAAACAAAAAGGCTTGCAACTTCGTGCTCGAATAGCCGAACTCTGGGTTAAAACAGACCGCACTTACTTGTATCGTATTATCCAAAACTTTTTATCAAACGCGGTTAAGTATACCGATACTGGTGGGGTTCTCTTGACCGTTAGAATGCGCGATAAAAAGGTCTTATTTGAAGTATTTGATACCGGTTCAGGCATAGAGCCAGAGCAGTTAAGTAAAATATTTGGTGATTTCTATCGCATCAGTGGTAACCAGCAGCAGGGCGTTGGTCTAGGTTTAGGCGTTGTGCAGCGCCTATCAAGTATTTTAGACGCCAATTTACAGGTTCGCTCGCGCATTAATCGCGGAAGTTGTTTCAGTATTCAATTACCACATTGTGAGCCGGTTAAAGCGCAAGCCATTGCCAGGGCTAACAAAGTGGGATTTCATGAATTAAAGGTCTTGTGCGTCGATGACCAAATGCAGAATCTAGACGCTTTAAAAACGTTACTCAATAAATGGAAAGTCACCGCAGTTTGTGAACAAACGCCTAAAGCCGCATTAGCTACTATCAAGCACTTTACACCTGATATTATCTTGATGGATTTTCAACTTAGCTGTGATATGGATGGATTAGAGCTTATAAGCTTGCTGCGCGAGCAGCTTAGAGAACATAAGCCAGGTCTGGTTCCAGCAATTTTGGTCACGGCCAATATCGAGGCAAGTTTGATAGAACGGTGCCATGAGCAAGACTGTGGGTATTTATCGAAGCCTGTAAAACCGGCTAAACTGAGGGCGTTGCTGCAGGCGGCTCAAGCTGAAGTTGCGAGGCAATAAGCACAGCTTGGGTACGGTTGTTAATATGTAATTTTTTAAAAATAGCAGTGACATGCGCTTTAACGGTGGCGGTAGCAATATCCAAATTATAAGCGATTTGCTTATTGAGTAATCCGTCTCGCATATAACACAACACCTTGTACTGAGCAGGCGTTAAACTAGCAATGTTGTCAGCCAATTCAGCAAACTCATTGTCGAGTTCCACACCATCACCAGCATAACTTTCTGGTAGCCAGATATCACCTTCAAGCATGCTCGTTACCGCTTGGGCAATTTTTGCAGCACCAGTTGTCTTAGGCACAAAACCAAGTGCACCAAGGTTAATAACCTTGGTGATAATGGTTGCATCTTCTAAGCCCGAGACCACGGCCACTGGCAAATCGGGATACAATTTTCGAATATGGATTAAGCCAAATAAATCACCGCTACCTGGCATATGTAGATCGAGTAGCAATAAGTCAATATCGTTATGTTGCTCTAACAACGCTACCGTTTGCATTAAATCGGCTGCCTCCAGAAGCGTTAAATCACTGAAGGACATAGTTAAAGCACCACGTAAAGCATCGCGGTACAAAGGGTGATCATCTGCAACAAGTAGCGTTATCATATTCAACTGTTAGTAATTTCGACCCTACCGATTTAAACGCTGTTCGATTAAGGTGTCAACTACACTTGGGTCAGCTAACGTTGATGTGTCCCCAAGTTGCTCATACTCATTGGCCGCAATCTTACGCAAAATGCGTCGCATAATTTTACCAGAGCGCGTTTTAGGTAGCCCTGTAGACCATTGAATTAAATCAGGTGTAGCAATTGGGCTAAGCTCTTTGCGTACCCAATTGGATAACTCTTTGGTTAGCTCTGGAGTTACCTCTACACCTTCGTTGGCCATAACATAGACATAAATCCCCTGACCTTTTAAATCATGTGGATATCCAACAACGGCGGCTTCTGCGACAGCATGATGCGAAACCAACGCACTTTCGATTTCAGCGGTGCCTAAACGATGCCCTGACACATTAAGCACATCATCGACTCGGCCCGTTATCCAGTAGTAATCATCTTCATCCCGTTTTGCGCCATCACCCGTACAGTAAGTACCTGGATACGTTGTAAAATAGGTTTGTACGAAGCGCTCATGATCGCCGTAAACGGTTCGCGCTTGCCCTGGCCAACTGTCTTTAATGATCAAATTACCTTCGGCCACACCAGAAAGTTCATTTCCCTGCCCATCAACCAAAGCGGGTTGTACGCCAAAAAACGGATGACTCGCCGCACCTGGCTTCATGGGGGTCACACTCGGCAATGGTGTTATCATTGCCGCGCCAGTTTCTGTTTGCCACCACGTATCAACAACAGGGCAGCGAGACTGTCCCACGGTGGTGTAGTACCAATGCCAAGCTTCGGGGTTAATAGGTTCACCCACTGAACCGAGTAAACGTAACGACTCGCCACTGATACCTTCAGTAGGAAAATCTCCGTGAGCCATCAACGCACGGATCGCTGTTGGTGCGGTATACAGTACACTTACTCTATGCTTATCAACAATTTGGCCGATTCGGCGTACATCTGGATAAGTCGGTACACCTTCAAACATGACGCTTGTGGCACCATTGGCCAATGGTCCATAGACAATATAGCTATGACCCGTTACCCATCCTACATCTGCTGCACACCAATACACGTCACCGGGGTGGTAGTCAAAAACGTATTTATGCGTCAGTGACGCCCACAATAAGTATCCGCCTGTGGTATGTACTACGCCTTTTGGCTGTCCGGTAGAACCCGACGTATACAAAATAAACAACGGGTCTTCTGCATTCATCACTTCAGGGGCACAATCTGTTGAGCAATCATCAGTCAGGTCGTGCCACCAAATATCATCTTTGCCCCAACCGACGTGATTACCGGTATGCTGAAATACCACGACTTGCTCCATACTCGGGCAATCATGTTCAGCAAGTGCCGTATCAACATTGACTTTAAGCGGAATATGTTTACCCGCTCTAAGGCCTTCATCAGCGGTAATAAGTACTTTTGCCTGACAATTATTAACTCGGTCGGCAATTGCATTTGGCGAAAAACCACCAAAAATTACCGTGTGCACAGCACCAATTCGCGCGCAGGCTAACATGGCATAAACAGCTTGCGGGATCATCGGCATATATATCGCGACACGATCCCCTTTGCCAACACCCAGCTTGCGCAGGCCATTGGCAATTTTGCCCACTTCATCATGTAAACGGTGATAGGTAATAATATCGTGAGAATGTGGGTCGTCTCCTTCCCAGATAAAAGCGGTAACGTGACCTCTTTTCGCTAAATGACGGTCGATACAGTTATATGCCACATTTAGTTCACCATCTTCAAACCACTTGATGCTCACATGATGAGCATCAAACGACGTATTTTTAATTTTGGTTGGGGTTTTGATCCAATCAAGTGTTTTGGCTTGCTCCGCCCAAAACGCTTCAGGATGCTCGACTGACTGAGCGTACATACGTTCGTAACCATCGGGTGTGAGATGAGTGCGCTCTTTAGCGTGTGCAGGAACAGGATAAATTTTTTGCGGCATAATGACTCCAAAACTAAAACACAAATAAGAATATTGAGCACTTTACTCGTAAGCACGCAAACCGGAATGAGACCTTGGTCTTACGCATTGATTACAATTTGACAAACAAAATAATACAAGCCACGAAAATCTTTAACAATTGTCGGGTGCAATTGTCTACATAAAATAGACGGATTTCAGTTTAAATCTTGCATAGCAATTAAGTCCATTATGAATTTGCCTGCTAGACTATTAATAAAGATTTGTAGCCAAGCCGTCACTTTGCATTATGTAGACAAAGTTTACGTGCTGATTTATTAGGTATAGCGACATGTTTAAATATTTATCGATTAAAAACCGTCTGCTTATAATATCAATTGTCCCGTTAATTACGCTGGTCTCAATACTATTATTTATTATTGTTTCTCAAGTAACCAATCTAATAACTACCGTGGAAGAATCAGCAGCAAACATGCTGATTGAAAGCAAAAAAGAGGAGCTAAAAAACACCGTAGATTTGGCTTACAACAGCGTAAAAATAATATATGACACCGACGGTGATAGAGATGAAGCAATTACATTATTGCAACGCCTTCAATTCGGTACAGATGGGTACATTTTTGGCTATGATGATAAAGCAGTGCGTTTGTTTAATGGATCAAACGAAGCAGGAATCGGCAATAGCTACTTTGATTTTAAAGATGTGAATGGTATTTACCTTATACGAGATCTCATTGCGGCCGGACGTTCAAATAAATTAGGTCAAGGAAATGAATTCGTTACCTATCATTTCCCTCGTTTAGGCGAGAAAAACGCTGCTGCAAAGTTGTCTTATTCTATTTATTTCCCAAAATGGAAAATGATGATAGGAACAGGTCTATACATAGATACAATCGATAATCAGGTCAGTATATTCTCACAATTTATTGATGCGTCCCGTAGCGACTTAATCACATCAGTGGCGGTCGTTTCAGGGGTATTGCTGGTTATACTTATCATCATCGGGTTATTACTTGTTCGGTCGATCCTCACGCCCTTAAATGAAGTCACTCAATCGATAAAAGAGCTCGCAAGTGGCGAAGGAGATCTAACTCGTCGCTTACATATTAAAGACAATAGTGAGTTAGGCGAACTTGCCGCTAACCTCAATGAATTACTCGCCACCCTACAAACCATTATCAGCAACGTTCTTAAAATTAGCGTAAGTGTAAGACAAAGCAGTGAAGACCTCGCCTTACAAGCAAAATCTATTATGGCGTTAAGCGCGAAACAGCATAATGAAATAGACCAAGTTGCTACGGCCACCACGGAGATGTCAGAAACGGCTCATCAAGTTTCAATCAACGCAGATAACGCCGCATCGGCAGCCCAATTAGCCGACAGCGACGGAAATAAAGCGATGCGCAACGTAGAGCAAAGCAGCAGCGAGATGTCAGACTTAATCATAGAGTTGACCAAGACAGGAGACGTCGTCACAAAAGTTGGAGGTGACGTTGAAAACATAAGTGCTGTTTTATTGGTCATTGAAAGTATCGCCGGTCAAACCAATCTGCTCGCGCTAAACGCCGCAATTGAAGCTGCACGGGCGGGTGAGCATGGTCGCGGTTTCGCTGTAGTGGCCGATGAAGTTCGAAATCTTGCAAGTAAAACCCAGGGCAGTACCGAGGAAATACAAGAGATGATTTCCAAGTTACAAAGTGGCTCTCGTGCTGCTGTAAACGTTATGTCGCAAAGTATTCAACGTAGTGACGAAACTGAGAAAAGTATCAGTGCAACGGCGCTAACCCTAACCGAAATTTCAAAGTCAGTCGCTCTGATGAATGATCTTAATGTTCAAATCGCCACTGCAGCCCAAGAACAGAGCATCGTTGGAAAAGAAATCAGTCGTCGCATCATTGATATTTCAAGTCAAACGACCGACTTAAGTGGGATCGCAGTAAAAAACAGAGAGACCGCCGAGAGCCTGCATCAAAAAACGACCGAACTTGAGGCACTCGTCAGTCAATTCAAGGTTTAGTGATCCCCCGAACAGTAAATAATTTAGACTATATTTAGCGCTCAGAAAAGGTAACTTAATCACTCCAGAGCAATAATAACAAGGCAGTTACTGAAATGTAACAAATGTTAAGACCTTGGTATCATAGACCATGAGCTTATAGCTGTTTTTTTGAACCTGATCCAGAGTAGATAATGTAAATAGCTACTATACGGACAGAGATACAGATGAACATAAAACACATATCACTCACAAGCCTTGCAATCGCATGTACTACGATGTCATTTACTTCAACTGCCAACCCACTCGATAGAACCACATTTAACTTTAGCGGTTATATCAAAGCAGACGCAATGGTAAGCCAATATAGCGACGGTACATTAAGCTCTGGCAGTATCGGGCGAGATTTTTATATTCCTAGCCTGACGCCAACTGGGGGCGAAAAAGAAAGTGCTCAGTTTGACGCGCATATTAAGCAATCCCGTTTCCGCTTTACAACCAATACCCTTCTCAGTAACGACGATAAAATTACTGGTGTACTTGAATTCGATTTTCATACCACACCCGACGGTAACGAACGCATCAGTAATTCTTATGAACCTCGTATCAGGCACGCCTTTTTGAAATATAATAATTGGCTGATAGGACAAACTTGGTCGACTTTTCAAGATGTTAAAACCTTACCAGAATCTTTAGATTTTATCGGCGTAACTGACGGTACAATATTCGCCCGACAAACTATGCTGAAATATACCTCAGGCGCCTTCGAAGTGTCATTGGAAAATCCAGAAACGACGGTCACCCCCTTTGGTGGTGGTGGACGGATAGTGGCAGATGATAATTCGGTACCCGATCTAGCGGCACGCTACACATTAAACCAATCTTGGGGCCATGTCTCTGTAGCTGGCTTGGTGCGCCAACTGGCATATGAAGACAAGCAAAACGGAAACGATATAGACACTTCAGAGGTAGGTTACGGTTTGAGCATCACCAGTAAAATCAAATTTGGTGAGGACGATGTGCGTATTATGGCAAATATAGGCAGTGGCTTGGGTCGCTATATAGCGCTTAATGCGTCCAATGGTGCGGTGTTAGACGCCAACAATAAACTGGATGTCATTGACGTTCGGGGTTTTACGATAGCCTATCGTCACTTGTGGGATGAAAAATGGCGTAGCACTTTTAGTTATGCCATGTTCAGCGCCGATAACGATACAGATCTAACGGGTTTAGAGGTAATCAAGGAAACCTATAGTGCGAGAGCAAATATTCTTTATTCCCCTGCGCCGGAGCTAACCTTCGGAGCGGAATATGCCTATGCAGAAAAAACGCTCGAATCAGATGTCGATGGTGATATGAGCCGTCTGCAATTTTCAGCTACATATGCGTTTTAAACATTTAAGTTATTACTGTTAAACCATGCGATTTACTGCGCAAGCTTAAACTAGCAGCGAATCCCAACTTGCTTGCTTGTTTTGCGCCATCATATTTTTGATGGCGCTTTTTTATTTTAACTAAACCTTCAACAGAAAATAATTATTCACTCGCCAGTTGGTTATCCTGATATGTTTCATATTCCCGCTAGACGTAATAAACTTCCGCTATTATTTTTCAGTTAAGTGAACATTAAATTTATGAAAATTGCCATTTTAGGTGCCATGGATGAAGAGATTACTCTTCTTAAGCAATCAATCAGTGATCTTATCGAGCATAATCATGCCCACCTAACGTTATATAGCGGACAACTTAATGGTATAGATGTGGTACTGGTTAAATGCGGTATCGGTAAAGTGGCTGCAGCGGTTGCCACCACCATCATAGTGGATAAGTTTTCCCCTGATTACGTGGTTAACACTGGTTCTGCTGGTGGGTTCGACCAAGCACTGAGTATTGGTGATATCGTTATCGCTAGCGAAGTGGTCCATCATGATGCGGATCTTACCCATTTTGGTTACGCATTGGGCCAATGCGCAGGTATGCCAGAAACCTTCGTTTGCGATCCCATACTTATAAATGCAGCTGAAAAAGCGGCATTGTCTTTAGGGCAAGTAAAAACGAAAAGCGGGTTAATTTGCACCGGTGACGCCTTTATTGGTAGCGATGAAGCCGCCGCTAAATTATTGGCTGGCTTCCCCACTATCGCAGCAGCTGAAATGGAGGGCGTCGCTATTGGTCAAACTTGCCATTTACTTGAAGTACCCTTTTTAGTGATCCGTTCTTTATCAGACATCGCAGGAAAAGCATCAACGGTCTCCTTTCAAACCTACTTGGAGCAAGCGGCTAAACATTCGGCATTGTTAGTCATTGAAATGATATCTGAACTCAATACCTCCTCACATTAAGCGTCACTAACATTGCCTAGCTATTTTCTAGTATTAATAAACTCCCCTATTCTTCAACCGGTATGGGTTTTAGGGGGGGTAATGCTAATTGAAAGCTTATTAAACTGGCCTGAGCGTTATCATCCACTAGGTTTTGCTCGCTTGGTCGCGGGCAGAATGGCTGAAAAAGTTCACCCAGCAGCAGATCGACCAGCGCTACAACAGCAGATATCAGGCACACTAGCGCCGTTGATATTAATCAGTCCCATCGCAGTGATATTAGCTATTTTCACCAGCATGGCTGAATTCCCGCTATTTTTCGATGGTGTGCTGCTGTTAGTAGCGTTGCAATATCGGCCAATATTAGACCGTGCTAACAAAGTGCAAAATGCATTATCTCTGCATAAGAAAGTATTGGCTAGGCAAACACTCGCCCCCATGGTTTTGCGCGAGACCGCATCGCTTTCAGAAGTCGGTGTCATTAAAGCCTGTATTGAAAGTGTCATACTGCGCTTTCATCAGCAATACCTATTTACCCTACTTATATTCCTTGTCTTTGGACCTGTGGCTGCACTTTCATTACGTTTGTTATATGAGTTTTCCCAGAGCTGGAATGTAAAGCTCAAGCGTTTCAGTATTTTTGGCCAACCTTGCGCCAAAACGTTAGCTTTTTTGCTGTGGCTACCGGTGCGGATTTCAGCGTTGTTGTGCGCGTTAATACACAATATATCCGGCTCATTTAAGGCATTACGCGCGTTGCCGTCATCAAGTAGCACCCATCAAGTGGTGCTGGCTTTGCAAGGCGGTGCACTGGGAATACAGTTAAGTGGACCCGTTATTTATGATCAAAATAAAAAGCGCTCAACTAAATGCGGCGGCCCTAATCAAGCGAGTATTGTAGATATAAATCGTACGTTGCAAGCCATTACGTTGTGTAAACTTACTTATTGGGTTGTATGTTTGTGCATAGCAGTGATTATGAATAGTGTGGCTGCATAAATGGTGGCTAGATAAATGAAGTGGCTACAAGAGATGACGGCATTGATACTTTATTGGCGCTTTGGAAACAAAAGAAAAGCCATTTATTCGAGAAGTACAGGTTCGATGAAAAAGCAGATTTTCTTAAGCAAAGTATTAAACTTCTTTATTATATTCTTTAGTTTATTAATGCCCGCTCTAGCACAAACCAAACCTAGTATCGTCAGCTTAGCGCCGCATACTACTGAGCTTATTTATGCGTTAGGTGCTGGCGATCAGTTGTTGGCTGTCAGTGATTTCAGTGACTATCCGGAGCAGGCCAAATTATTACCAAGGGTAGCGAGTTACAACGGCGTAGATTTCGAGAAGATCTTGCGTTTATCCCCAGAACTTATCGTCGCATGGCAAGGCGGTAATAAACCTCAGGACTTAACCAGATTAGCAAGCTTAGGCTTTAATATTTATCTTTCTAGCCCTGGGAAACCAGCCGACATTAGCCAAGATATAAGAGCATTAGGTGCGTTTATTGGCAGATCAGCAGAAGCCAATGAACTGGCCAATCATTTTTCACAGCAGCTTCATCTTTTAAAACAGCAATATGCTAAGGCGACGGATATAAACGTATTTTATTATATGTGGCCCGCGCCTTTAATGACGATCGGCCCTAATGCTTGGGCGACACATCTTTTGCATATTTGTAGAGCAAAAAATGTGTTTTCCAATGCACCTGCTGATTACCCACAGGTGAGTATTGAGCAAGTGGCACGCAAACAGCCGAATTTAATAATCGCAGCCATGCACGTTAGTCTTCAAGAAGCAGAATCTTTTTGGTATGACAAACGCGTGTTAATCCCCGCTCCTATCACGGTGGTTAACCCTGATGAATTACACCGATTTACCCCAAGGTTGATAAATGGACTGACCACCCTGTGTAATAAAATACACCATAATAAAAAATAAATTTTCCCCGCTTGATGCATTCTGTTTTTGTTGTCAAAAAATTCAACAATCTAACAACGTTGCAAGTATTTTGAATTGTTTATGCCCGCTAAATTTTCCTTCAAGACTGCCACAGGCAGTTATGCTATTAACGTTGTAAAAAATATAGTCATTTGTACGTTTAACGGGGCGTGTTGTGAATTGATTGCCCAGCGGTATCTGAAGAGTCTCACTCAAATAGTGAAAACATTTGATGGTGCACCTTGGGCTTATCTTGGCGATGCACAATTACATCATGCCGGTACGCCCCAAGCCGAAAGCTATTTATATGAGGCGTGTGTTATGAGCATTGAAAATAATTGTGTTGCTAATGCATTTTGCCTAACCTCCGCAGTTGGCATATCCCAGTTAGAGCGAATACGTCAACGCGTCGGTGCTACCCTACCTATTCAAGAATGTCTATTTGACACGGTCCCCCTTGCCATTGAGCGACTCAACCAAGAACTTGATTTACATTCATCTGTTACTTGATTTACATTCATCTGTTAGAGATGTGAATTCCCCCTAAGCCTTCTCGCAACAAGTAAGGCACAGCGACAAACTGTGTCATAATGGTGATACTTTTTCATATTTAGAACTTATCCCTAAGATGACCATCACCCTGACCACACCCGCAATGTTATTTCCGGCCATCTCTTTATTGTTATTGGCATACACCAATCGTTTTTTGGCTCTGGCCAGCACAATACGTAATCTTGACCCTACTCAGGACCAAGAAAATACCCATGCGCAAATAAATAACTTACGTAAACGTATTCAGTTAATCAAACGGATGCAAGAATTCGGTGCCTTTAGCTTTTTTCTTTGTGTGCTTTCGATGCTAGCGATATATGCAGAATATCAAACCGTCGGTAGCACTATATTCGCGGGGAGCTTAATACTGTTGTTGTATTCATTGGGGTTGTCGGTAAGAGAAATAAATATTTCAGTGGAAGCGCTAGATTTGCACTTGAGTCATTTTAATTTAGATAGAAAAAAACGTAAATTTTCTCGTGATAAGCCAGAATAAGATAAATGGTTTACTCCACATGGAGTAAACCCAAATATTCTTTAAGCTAGCGTTACACGGGCAAATTTGCGTTTACCCACTTGAAAGACAGCTTGTTCTAAAGAGCTAAATTGTACTTTTTGGTCAGTTACTTTTTCGCCATCCATTTTGACCGCACCTTGCTTAATCATGCGCATAGCTTCAGAGGTTGATGCCACCAAGCCTGCTTCTTTAAGTAAGTTTGCAACGGCCATACCTTCTTCACTTGCAGCGAAGTTAAACTCAGGCATTTCATCAGGAATAGCATTTTTCTGAAACCGTTGAATAAACTCATGGTGTGCCGCTTCCGCTGCGCTATCGTCATGAAAACGCGCAATAATCTCTTTAGCCAAAGCAATTTTTATATCTCTTGGATTAGTACCAGCAACGACTTGCTCTTTGTACTGCGCAACTTCTTCAATCCCTTTAAAGCTAAGTAAATCGTAGTAACGCCACATCAAATCGTCAGAAATCGACATGATTTTGCCAAACATATCGCTAGGGGAATCTGTTATGCCAATATAATTGCCTAACGACTTAGACATTTTCTGTACGCCATCTAAGCCTTCTAATAATGGCATCATTAATACCGTCTGTGGCCGTTGACCCTGTCCTTTTTGCAACTCACGGCCCATTAATAGATTAAAACGTTGATCGGTACCACCTAGCTCAACGTCTGACTGCAAAGCAACGGAATCCCAACCTTGTACAAGGGGATAAATAAATTCGTGGATAGCAATGGGCTGGCCATTAGCATAGCGTTTCTTGAAATCATCTCGTTCGAGCATACGAGCAACCGTTTGGCTAGATGCCAACTTAATCATGCCTGAGGCACCTAATGCTTCCATCCACTCCGAGTTGAAACGAATAGTTGTCTTCGCCGGATCAAGGATCTTAAATACCTGTTCTTTATATGTTTCAGCGTTAGCTAATACATCTTCTCGCGTCAACGGCTTACGTGTGACATTTTTTCCTGTTGGGTCGCCAATCATACCGGTGAAATCACCGATAAGAAAAATAACTTCGTGCCCAAGCTGCTGAAATGAACGCAATTTATTAATTAAAACAGTGTGCCCTAGATGCAAATCTGGTGCAGTCGGGTCGAAGCCAGCTTTAATTTTTAACGGTTTGCCTTCTTTTAACTTGGCAATTAGCTCTTCTTCCAACAAAATTTCTTCAGCACCACGCTGAAGCTCAGCAAACGCACTTTGCCAATCTGCCATTTTAGACCCTTATAAATTCGTATATATAAAAATTTTAGTCGGGCATTTTACGTTGCACAGACTGCTTTTGAAAGGGCGTATAAGGATTAATCAACTTAATGTTGTACTACTCATTCATTAAATATGTATAAAAATCGACCACCCACTAGAAAATACTCCGTAATCATTATATTCTGCTAGTTCAATAGTTGTATGAGTTGAGTTTCCCTGTGGTACAAAAAGCCTTTTCACAATTACCTAAAGCACATAAGTGGGCTGTTATTTCCCTCACTTCTCTGGTGCTAGTTCTCGCATTATTTCCGTCTGATCGAGCCAGCGCATCGCGCAATACTGAAACCGCACTGCTTGAAATAGGCAAGCGTTATGAGTTACCGATTAGCACTGAGCACCTTGTTGCCAGCGCTACGGCCGAGGCTAACGACACCCTTGAATGGAAAACATTTCAAGTTAAACGCGGCGATACATTAGCAAAAATATTTGCTCGAGCAGGTCTATCTGCCCGTGACACCTATAACGTTACTCAAGCAGGCGAGCTAGCTAAAAAATTAGTTAAGATACGTCCTGGGCAGCTTATTTCTTTGCAAATTGATGAGAAAGGTCAATTTGCTGGGCTTGGTTATGCATTTTCAAATACCGAAACCTTACTTATTCAGCCAGCAGAAGACGGTTCCTTAGTTTCTAGTGTCGATAAAAAACAAGTCGACACGCGCTTAAATTATGCACAAGGCGAAATTAATAGTAGTTTTTGGAATGCTGGTGTAAGAGCGCATTTGTCTGAAAATCAAATCATGAGCTTGGCCGCTATCTTCGGTTGGGATATCGATTTCGCTTTAGAAATACGCCAAGGTGATAACTTCAACGTGGTATTTGAAGAAAAATATATTGATGGCGAATTTGTTGAATATGGCGATATCGTATCGGCTGAATTCACTAACAGCGGAAACACCTTTACCGCTATTCGTTATTCCGATGGTAACTACTACACCCCTGAAGGGCGCAGTATGCGTAAGAGCTTTTTACGGGCACCAGTTAGCTTTAAATATATTAGCTCTAGCTTTAAAAAGAGTCGCTTCCACCCAGTTCAAAAACGCTGGAAAGCGCACAGAGGCGTAGATTACGCTGCCAACCGAGGCACACCAGTAATGGCTGCCGGTGATGGTAAAGTCATTCGTTCATCCTATGATAAATACAATGGTAACCATGTGTTTATCCAACATGGTGAAAAATACGTCACCAAATATCTGCACTTCACTAAGCGTAACGTCAAGGTCGGCCAAACGGTCAAGCAAGGCGATATAATTGGTACTGTTGGTTCTACTGGCTTAGCTTCAGGACCCCATCTTCATTACGAATTTTTGGTTGACGGTGTGCACCGTAATCCTAGAACGGTTGAGCTACCTAAAGCCTTACCTATTGCTAAAAAAGAGCGTTCAGCCTTTGAGCTCGTTGCCAAGCAACAGCTTGAGTTGTTAAGTAATAGTAAGCGTATTATGTTGGCGATGAACTAAATCCCCTCCTGTCCAGGTATCTATTCATGATATCTGGACTGCAAAAAACCAATCAAATTTAACAAGGGCTATACCTAAACTATTTATCGGGTCCATATCTGGTACTAGTATTGATGGTATTGATGCCGCGTTAGTCGATTTCGTTGAAGTACATCCTAGACCAATTGACCGCCGCAACGCGGACTATATTTACACGTGTGGAGGCATATCGAAAAGCTATTATCTTATACAAGCGATGCATTGAATAATGCCTCAATGTAAGGTTAACTCACCTAGTGAACAGGATGTTTATTCTGACTATTCAGAGATGATGGCTTACTAAGCTTAGTTTGTAGTCATTGAGCGAAAATAAATGGCAATTCTGCTAGCGTGACGGGTCCTCACCAAGAAATAATCTTGGATACTGCCCTTCTACTTATAATGAAAGAGACTATGGCTCAAAAAAACAGTCGCCCTTTAGATAACATCGATTTAGCTATTCTCGCATCGCTCTTTGAAGATGCCCGTACCACAAACAAAGAAATAGCCAAGCGGGTTGGGTTGGCACCGTCATCATGTCTTGAACGCATTAAACGCCTACAAGCAGATGATATTATCCAAGGCGCTTCATTGCAGGTGGATTTAAACGCGCTAGGTGGTCACATTCAGGCCATGATATCAATTCGATTGTCTGACCATAACCGCGTAGCAGTCGACGCGTTTGTCGCAGACTTACTCCCTTTACCAGAAGTATTGAGCGTGTTTCACATGGGCGGAAATATAGACTTTCTACTTCATGTGAGCGTTGCAGATTCGAGCCATCTACGTGATTTCGTATTTGATCAACTCACCGCAAGACCTGAAGTGAGTCACGTTGAAAGCGCATTGGTATACGAACACAAATGCTCTGGGCAATTACCTAAATTTTAGAGCCTTTATTTACCATGCTGTTTTGACAAATGAGTTAGCGCTGTTACAGCTCGAAATATTCGGTAAAGCATTTATATAATTGTGTGCCACTCAGAATAGAAGCAGACGGGAAATGCAAAATTGGGATCATGTCGCATTGTGCGCGAATAAGTTCCGTTGCATTGGGTGTGTCGAGTTCATCGACATTAAGCAGTTTAGCTAACGGCTGCCCCTTTTTCACCGGCTCACCTGGCTTAGCTAAATACTCCACCATACCACCCTGTTGTGTATACAAGACTTTATAGTCTTTTAACATCGTTGCTACCCTGCGCATACGTTGGGGTTTGATATCACTTTCTAGCAAACAGCCCTTAGCATTCAAGTATCCCAAGATACTATTCGCATCGTACTCCCCTTCTGAGAAATTAATTACCTCCTGACTGCCCATTTCAAGGGTAAATGCCTCAACGCCAAAGTCGATAGGCTGTTGATACTTTTCACTGAGCAATGTTTGTAATGTCCACCAAGGACAAAAAGTAGCTTCGTCTAAGGCTCCAGCAAATTTATTAGGAATGAGAATAACGTGGGGAATATTAAATAAGCTAGCAGAGGCTTTTGCATACTCTGGTACATAAATGTGACGGGTTGAAACAGGACCGTTATGCAAGTCGAGTACAAAATCTGCATCAAATGCTAATTGTTGCAGCTTCAGGTTTAGCCGTTGCGCTAAACCAATGCCCCAAGGTTCTTCCAATTTGTCGGCTAATATCTGTTTAATTTGCTGTCGAAAGCGGTATTTTATCTGCTCCAGTGACTCATCTTTGTGCACACTTTTTGCGAACGCTTGAATCAAACTTTCGTCAAAAAAATAGCCTCTATTCCAATTTGTGCCGTTGACTGGATCAAATCGCCCTAAAGTATACTCGCCAGCTTTAATGTTTGTGCCTACGGGATTACAGTTAGGGACTAAAATCACTTCGCCGCGGATCGGTTGCTGCTTTAATAGTTGAATAAGATGATAGATGACCACATTGCCTTGAACCTCAGCGCCGTGTATAGAGCTTTGAATATAGACCTTGGGCCCAGGTTGCTGACCAATGAACCGGTAAAGAGGTACATTCATGTTGCGTCCTGACGCGTTTTGCGCCACGACTATATATTCTTTTATAAATTGATTGGTCACGTTAGCGCTCGCTGTGTTGGGCAACGTTGTCTCAGCCAGACACGGTAAACAAGATTGCCATTAGAGTGTTATTGCTGTGAATAATATTCGCGGTGAAAAGCATGTCGAGCCTCTAAATAATCAATATCTTCGACCTTAGGCTCAGGTCGCAAAATCATCCGCTTATGCGCTGAGAATGTCGGCCATGCCAGTAATTTTTTTACATCAGAGTCTGTTGAATTCGGATCCCCTGTTTTAACGAAATTTGCAAAATATTGCTGCATGATTGATGACATTTGATAATCCGTTTTGCTCCACTTATAAAGTGGGTTCACGTCCAAATTACCCAAGGCATATTCAATTTCAGCGGAATGTACCGCTCCCCTTGGCTGATTACTTAGTAAGGCTTTTTTTGCCCCTAGTGTGTCTGGGCGCACATGGTCATAAAAATAATAATAGCTCGCTGATGAATTTGTTTTACTATTCTGATAAACCCAATTATATGTTGCTACGCCCATAAATCGGTCACTAGCCAGAGCCTGAGCAGACGCTTTTACTTGTTCGCTGTTGTTACCTGGATACAATTGTAAAACCGTTTTGAAATCATCCGGATATAAACGCTTAATGCGATCCAGATAATGCTCAACTGATGGCTCACCATCGACCATAATTTGCTGGTAACTGCCTTCTTGGGAATTATCACCAAGCAGAAGAGGCACCTTTGCTTGCATACCATCTGCGAATAATGCCGCCGGAGAAGCAGGTAAAAAATAGCCATCTACGTTCGGCTTAAAGTAAATAAACCCCGCTTTAGTCACTCGGTCAAGCAGCGCTTGCGCAGGTATTTCTCTAAGAGCCGCTATAGCGTCTTCGGCCTTGATAGCGGTTTTTCCTTTTGCGCTATTTTTAAGCATCGCCCTAGCAATCTCGTCACCACGCTGTTCTGCCTTGCCAAGTGACGAAGGGGCAAGCGGTGGTCCTACTATAGAGCCACTCTCACCAATCGCCCCGGCTATATATGGCTTAGCAGAAGGAGCCACCAACAACGCACTAACTGAAATTGAACCTGCAGATTCACCCGCAATCGTAATACGCGTAGGATCGCCGCCAAATGCAGCGATGTTTTCCGCTACCCATTTAAGGGCTGCTTGCTGATCCATCAGGCCATAGTTGCCTGAGCCTTGGTAACCGGATCCATTGGATAAACCCTTATGAGCGAAAAAGCCGAATACTCCCAGACGATAATTGGCCGTCACCACCACGATACCCTTTTGTGCCATCGACGCACCGTCATAACGTTTTTCGTCACTGCTGCCGGCGATAAACCCGCCACCGTAGAAATAAAGTAACACAGGCAACTTGCTTTGCTTACTAACCGTTGGGGTCCAAACATTAAGATATAAACTGTCTTCACTGGTATTTTCAGAGCGAAATTGCATATCACTGTAGATAGGATTTTGCATGGGTCTGGATGCAAAACTTTTTGCATCTCGCACACCTTCCCATACACCAACTGGCTGAGGCGGTTGCCAACGAAGCGCACCGACAGGAGGCGCAGCAAAGGGGATCCCCTTAAAAGCACTAATATGCGTTTGTTTATCGCTGGTACCAGATAATAGTCCAAATTGTGTGCGGACTTGCTCTGCGCTGATGGCAGACACACTGAAAATAATAAGAGAATAAAGCACAGCGGCGACTTTCATGGAGTGTCCTAGTGATATGTAGAAAAACGGCTACCTGTTACATAGGTAACCGCTGAAAAATATTAAATTTGCGGCTCACCCGGTAAATCGGTAGTAGATTCAAGTTTATTTTCGTCTATTTTACTCGTTTCAACTTCAATACCATCAACACGTTGCAGCCCTCGAGGTAGCTTATTGCCTCGACGACCTCGTTCACCTTGATAATGCGTGAGATCATCAGCGGTTAACGTCATACCGCGTTTACCTGCGAGTATCTTCACGTTCGCGCCTTGAGGTACGACGCTAAGCACGCTAACAAACTCTTCTCGAGATTGCGATTTAGCCGAAGGTATACTCATTATTTTATTACCCTTACCTTTACCTAAACTAGGCAAGTCACGTAAAGGAAACATCAACATACGCCCTTCGTTAGAAATGGCTAAACACCAATCTGACGTCAAGTCATGCACTGGCTGAGGTGCAATGACCTTTGCCGCCTTAGGTAATGATAGGTAGGCCTTACCTGCACGATTTTTACTGATCATATCTGCAAATTTACCCACAAAACCGTAACCCGCATCCGAAGCAATCAGATATTTTTGCTCGTCAAGGGCCATGATCACATGTTCGACACTTTCACCACTTACAATACTAAAACGTCCAGTAACTGGTTCTCCTTGGCTTCGTGCAGAGGGTAATAAATGAGCATCACAGGAAAACGCCCGCCCAGAGGTATCCATAAATACCGCTTGCTGATTACTGCGTCCTTTGCTGCTTGCAAGATACTTATCGCCGGCTTTGTAGCTTAATCCTTCAACATCAACGTCGTGACCTTTTGCACAACGCGCCCACCCTTTTTCAGATAACACCACTGTGACCGCTTCCGATGGGATTAATTCTTTCTCTGTCAACGCTTTGGCTTCTGAACGCTCAATAATTGGCGAGCGTCTATCATCACCATACATTTCAGCAGCAGCCAGAATTTCTTTCTTAATCAACGTTTTCAAACGGCGATCTGAACCAAGAAGGACTTGCAGTTCATCGCGCTCTTTAGCGAGTTCATCTTGCTCCCCTTGAATTTTCATTTCTTCGAGTTTTGCTAAATGGCGTAACTTCAATTCAAGAATTGCTTCGGCTTGAATATCAGACAGCGTGAACGTGTCTATTAAGACTTGCTTCGGCTTATCTTCGTAACGAATGATACGGATCACTTCGTCAATATTGAGGAAGGCAATCATCAAGCCTTGTAGAATATGTAACCGAGCAAGGACTTTATCTAGGCGATATTGCAAGCGTCTAACGACTGTATCTTTTCTAAAAATCAACCATTCCGTAAGAATCATCCGCAAGTCTTTGACTTGTGGGCGACCATCTAAGCCGATCATATTGACGTTAACGCGGTAGCTTTTCTCTAAATCAGTCGTCGCAAATAGATGTTGCATCAATACTTTAATATCGACTCTATTTGAGCGAGGGGTGATCAATAACCGCGTTGGGTTTTCGTGATCGGACTCATCACGCAAATCACTCACCATAGGCAATTTTTTCGCCTGCATTTGGGCAGCTATCTGTTCTAAAACCTTGCCACCTGATGCCTGATGAGGCAGTGCTGTAATGATAATATCGCCATTTTCTTCATGGTATACCGCGCGCATTTTTATCGAGCCACGGCCTGTTTCGTACATTTTACGAATATCACTTTTAGGCGTAATAATTTCTGCGTCGGTGGGATAGTCAGGCCCTTGTACGAATTCTAGTAAGTCGCTGAGTTCTGCCTTACTGTTATCCAGTAAATGCGCACACGCATTGGCGACTTCACGCACATTGTGTGGCGGTATATCAGTGGCCATACCCACAGCAATACCCGTAATACCGTTCAATAAAATATGCGGTAAGCGAGCCGGCAGTATCTTTGGCTCATTCATGGTGCCATCGAAGTTAGGTTGCCAATCTACCGTACCTTGACCGAGTTCAGTCAGGAGCACTTCACTGAATTTAGACAAGCGAGATTCAGTATATCGCATGGCGGCGAACGATTTAGGATCATCTGGTGCACCCCAGTTCCCCTGACCGTCGACGAGTGGGTAGCGATAGGAAAAAGGCTGAGCCATCAACACCATGGCTTCATAACAGGCGGAATCGCCATGTGGGTGAAATTTACCTAATACATCACCTACAGTACGAGCTGACTTTTTATATTTTGCATTGTTACTTAAGCCAAGCTCAGACATAGCATACACAATACGCCGTTGTACCGGCTTTAAGCCGTCACCGATATGGGGCAGAGCCCGGTCCATGATGACGTACATGGAATAATTGAGATAAGACTCTTCGGTAAATCGACGCATCGGAAGTTGTTCGATGCCATCTTGGTTTATAATAATTTCTTGACTCATAGTCTGCTGTATCGGCCACTTTTTTTATTGTTGTGCAGCAAAAACAACGTTTTGCTGCCGCTTTCAAACCTAAAATAGATTACTGCTGATAGGTTACCCTATAAATAACATTCGCGAAATCATCAGATACCAACAGACTCCCATCGGGCATCGTCAGTAAAGCTACAGGGCGCCCCCAAGATGTTTCATCGGCCTGTAACCAACCTTCAATAAAGGGTTGGTAATCGACAATTTCATTGTCTTTGAGCACAGCTCTCATCACCTTGTAGCCTGATTTTTTAGTTCGATTCCAAGAACCATGCTCAGCCACAAACAAACTATTTTTTAACGGCGCTGGAAACATATCGCCATGGTAAAAATGGATACCTAAAGGTGCCACGTGCGCAGCTAAATTGAATGCTGGCGCAATATAGTCTTCAGCTTTTTTATCTTCGCTGAATTCAGGATCTTGTACGGTACCGCCATGATAATAGGGATAACCGTAGTGGCCACCTTCTTTGTCTACGCGGTTAATCTCACAAGGGGGAATGTCGTCGCCCATCATGTCGCGACCATTATCACTGAACCACATTTGCTTAGTTTGTGGGTGCCAATCAAAGCCCACACTGTTGCGCACACCCTTAGCAACCCACACTCGCTCTTTGGTCTTAAGGTTGTACTTTAGAATAGATGCGAACTCAGGGTTATCGAAGTTTTTTCCGCCATTGGTCTGACAAATATTACATGGCGCACCAATGGGTATGTACAGCCAATCATCTGGCCCAAAATCGATATATTTCCAACCGTGATGCTTTTTGTCAGGTAAACCGTCAATCACCACTTCAGGAGCAGGTAAGTCGCGAAACGTATTTTCAATATTCGGATACTTAATGATACGACTCACTTCAGCCACGTATAAATCACCGTCTTTAATAGCTAAGCCAGATGGCATGGTCAAATCTTTAGCGATGGTGAGCACCTCTTCGGCTTTACCATCTTGGTCTCTATCAATAACAGCGCTGAGTACGCCGCTATCCCGACTGCCAACGAATAAAATACCGTTCTCACTCAGCGCCATCTGACGGGCGTTTTTCACATCTGAGGCATAGATATCAATTTTAAATCCGGCAGGTAATGTCAGCTTTTCCAACGGCAGCGTGTTAGCTATTCCTTGAAAACTAATAAAAGAAAGTAGAATCAAACGGCGAAGTATCATAGATTATTTCCAGTGATGGTAAAAACACAGTAACTATACCAATTCCACTTCCCTTGAGCGACGCCTTGTTAAAAAAAACGCTTGGTTCATATAGAGTAAATTTTTGTTTAATGGGATTTGAATTCACTAGTCATTTATTCTTACGGCTTCGAAGTTATCGCCCATAAGCTGAGCGATATAAGTACTCGTTAAACGGATTCATTTAGCCCAGCAGGAGATACCTTGAGGCCTCATTATCCACCAAGAACCATTATACATATTTGGCGAGCATTGCTGGTATGCCTAACATTTGGCATTGCATCCTCAGGGACAGCGCAACAGGCAGAGAGTTTAATACAGCTTATTTCCAAAGAACGTGAAGTAAGTTTGTCGTCATCTATTAGCGTCATGCAAGAGTCAGGCGTTGAACTCAGTGTGCTACAAGCACGAGATATGTTATCGCAGTTCGTTTGGCACACGGGTGGCAATCCCAATTATGGTTTTTCAGAGCACGGCATCTGGCTGTATACCACCCTTAGTAATGTAACGACGACAGACAAATGGGTGATCAGTGTGGCTTTTTCACAACTCGATAATGTCGATATGTATATTTTGCAAGACGGTCAGGTCATCGCATCAAGCTTCCAAGGTAAATTAGGCCAGCCATCTCATTATCGCCTACCTGTTCTAAAAGTTGATTTACCTTATGCCCAGACTGTCGAACTATTCGTGAGACTACAAAGCCAACATAGCAGTTTAGTCGCGCCGATCACTATACAATCATCTGAATCCCATGAAATTCAAAACTTTTATGATAATTTATTATGGGGCTTGTTTTACGGCGGTTTAATTATACTCGCCATATACAATTTAGTGGTCTATTTGGCCCTACGTGAAAACAGTTTATTAGCTTATGTTGGCTATATTTGCACTGTAATAATATGGCAATTCGTATGGGGCGGCCACGCCAATATGATGTTACCCCAAGGAATTTCTGACTGGTTTGATATGCACACTGACATCATTTTTGTGTTGATTGGCATTGGGTCAGGTATTTTTACCATTATATTTTTAGAGGCCAAACATACGGCGCCTAAAACCCTACCTTTCATTAAGGCAAGTATAGGATTATTGGCGTTAATGGGTCTGTGCTCGATGGTAAACCTGTTCCCACCGGTAACACAAAATGCCGCTGTCTATGTGGTGAGTATGTTAGCCATAAGTTGCTATACCTACGCAGGGTTTGAAAGCTACTCAAATCAATTTTATGCCGCGCGGTATTTCATTTTCGCTTGGACCATATTAGCGACTTGCGCCTTAATAGGCATGTTCAGTCTAGTGGATATTTTGCCTTCAAACTTCTTCACTACCTATTGCTTCCAATTTGGTGTGTTCTTTGAGTCTGCGCTGTTTTCCTTAGCGCTTATGGACAAGAGCCGCCACCAATTGGAATTAGAAGTACAACAAGCTACCAATGATTTACGCAATAATATCGAATTAGTCGAAGAACAAAACGTGCGCTTGGATATAGCACGCAAAGAAGCCGTTGCCGCCAGTAATGTAAAATCACAATTTTTAGCTAATATGAGCCACGAAATTCGTACCCCACTGAATGCAATCCTGGGTTTTAGTAAAGAGCTACAGCAAAGCAACCTTGCCGACGACAAACGCGACCAAATCAATATCATCAATGATGCTGCTGATAATTTAATGACTATCGTAAACGATGTTCTAGACGTATCTAAGATTGAAGCAGGCAAGCTACAAATTAACAGTCATCCTTTAGAGATTAATGAATTACTCGAAGAAATGATTGGTGTAATGGCTAAATCTGCGCATTTAAAAGGGCTGGAATTCGTTTATGACATCGAACCATTGCCTATGAAATTGATTGGTGACAGTTTTCGTATTCGCCAGATACTTAACAACCTATTAGGTAACGCACTCAAATTTACCGACCATGGCCATATAGGCTTAGCTGCATCAGGTCGCATGTTAGAGCACGGTATTTTTGAACTAGCGATTAAAATTGAAGATACAGGCATTGGAATAAGTCGAGAGGACAAGCGCAAATTGTTCACCGCATTCTCTCAGGTAGACGACGCACTTAATCGCTCATATCAGGGAACGGGGCTCGGTTTAGTTATTTGCAAAGAATTGGTTAAATTGATGCACGGTCAATTATCGTTACATAGTGCTCCCGGACAGGGCAGCGTGTTTAACGTTACCATTCGGATGAATATTTTAAATACTAAACCGAGTATTTCTGTCGAAAGCGAATGGAAAAATCAACAAATTTTATTATATGACCCATACCCTAATGCTCGGTTTACCGCGAGTAAATTGCTCCGAGCACTTGGCGCTAAGGTAACAAGCGCGGACTCGATAGCTTTCTTGCAAACCTGCACTCAAAAATTCGATTATCTTATGCTGTGCGTTCACCCTCAGGATCAAATTTCCAATGAGCAAGCATTTGAGTGCGCTGAGCATATTGATGCGACTCATAAAGTTCTGCTGTGTTCCGGCCAAGAATCCTGTGATCGTTTTTCACAACGTGCAGCTCAATTTTCTCCACAAATTCGCTTACCACTGACGCCTGGCAAGTTAAATGAAATCATGCACAAGCCCACTCAACAGCCAGTCAATGAGTTACAACAGCGCTTGCAAAATCTGCCCCCAGTCAACGTATTGGCCGTTGACGACATGGAAATGAACTTGAGACTGCTCAGTACTTGGCTTAAGCCGTCTCCGCTAACAATAGTGGAAGCATATAGTGGTCAAGATGCGGTGACGCTGTGTGAGGAAAATGAATATGATTTAATTTTGATGGACGTTCAGATGCCTAATATGGATGGCCTACAAGCGACTAAGCTTATCCGCTCTACCCCGCTCAATTTCGGAACACCTATCATTGCAGTAACAGCCCACGCATTTAAAGAAGAACAGCAACGACTTTTAAACAGCGGTATGGATGACTATCTTCCGAAACCATTAGATCTCTCTGACTTGGTCGATTTGATCAACCGTTGGTGCCATCAAGGCGACGAAGACAACGTACAAGAAGAGATATTCAACTGGCCACTAGCATTAAAACGCGCCAATCAAAACGCCGATGCCGCCCGGGACTTATTTAATCAGTTTATGCTTCAACTTCCAGAGTTTGCTGATAAATTCAGCCGCCTGAAAAATAAAACTAAGTACGATGAACTACAGCAAGTCGTGCACAGTTTACATGGTATTTGTTGTTATACCGGGGCGGCGGCTTTGCATTCGACTTGTGCTGAATTAGAGTGTCAACTCAAGCGTAAACAGTATATAAAAGTCCCAGCGTCATTGGTTAAACTCAGCTTCGATTTAGAAGATTTGCTTATGCAAGAAGATGTTATTAAGTTAACGATGCGTGACTAACAACCGACTCTTTGGCATGCCAATATCCACATTCTAAAATAATAATTGACGGTAAAACAAGGCACTACTTTACCTTGTTTTGCACATATTCTTGACACTCTCGCAGTAATAGCACGAAATCTTGTTCGCTGCGGTCAAGCTCAGATACGCTGATAAACAGATCATAACCGAGTCGTTGACGTAATTTAGTCATACGATTGGCTAGCATAGCTTGGATCCCAGTCAAAATAGTCCCGTCGGGTAATTTATGTTTGTCATCTTCTACTAAGTCATTACTGAAGCTTTCCCCTGACGCATTTTCGGCCTTGTCTCCGAGCAGCAAAAGTGGGCGCTGCTCCATAAGAAGATGGATCATCAAACGAATAGGTGTGGTGGTCAAAAATGGTCGATAATCCTTGAGTTTAATTCCTACCAAGCTTAAATCTTCTAACTGCAAATCACGATGGGCTCTAGGAACATCAATACGCTGAATATTGTCCCAGTTTACATACCATTGCCCTTTGCGATGTTGATAACAAATTGAATCATGGGACAGCTCAATACTAAAAATGGGTTCACGAAACTTAAACCATGCAATTAACAAGGCCACTATCCCCGCGCTGGTCACAAATATTCCTGCTAAGAAGAAGGATTCAGGCAACCAGCCAAATATTGCTGCACCTAAAAGCAATCCCCCAACACCAAACAGGCTGGTAGTAAGTACATTACGTTTTGCCGCAGCACGGATTTGAATTACGTCTTGCATACTGTTCCTTTCACTCAGCCCAAAATCCGAAATATATCAACCCCATTAAAATACCCCATACAATGATATAGCGGATACGCATACAGCGAGGACAATCCGTTTTAAAGAAGCGTAAAAAGCCAATATTATGGCTTTGGGTAGATTGTTTTTTTGCTGCCATAAACTACTTACATTTGTCATTTGGATGGGGATCTATTATCTCGTATTGTACCTGATTATCTTCCCAATCAAATGTGCGTTTATCCAATTCATATTCAGTTCATGTCTACCAGCGAGAATATTGCATTAGATTTGTTATACAAGTTTCATTATTTACCACTAAAATAAAGCCCATGTGATTATGCAAGCTTGGCATTTTTTCTCTGTCAGTATCGAGTGAAGAAGAACAAACACGGATGGGCTGTTCTTTAATTATAAGCTGGCCACTAACTTAGTCGGGCGATATATCCCAGGCAGTCAACATTCAAGGTTGTTTTATGCAAGTAGTAAATAGACAAGTAGTAAGAACAATAGCCCAACGTATTATGTTGGTCGTACTATCAGGCTTTAGTGCCTTAAATATCAATAGCGTATTCGCTGAAATAATATGGTTTGAATCTGCGCAAAGTAAATCTGTGACCTCTTCAAACGCCGCAAAAGTCAGCGCATCTAAAGGCTCCTATCAAAGTATTGACAGTGACAGCCTTGCTCAACATTTCAGCGATAAAAGCAGCGCAATCACCCTAGCCATCCCCTTGCCCGGCGGCACTGTTGCTGATTTTACGCTTACGCCGTCCGCCGTTATGTCACAAGATTTAGCCGACCGCTATCCACAGTATATGTCTTATAATGCCGTTCAAGTTAATGCTGCGCAAAATATTGGACGTTTCAGTCTGACACACAAAGGACTAACAGGTATATTTCGCCAGCAAAATCAATGGGTATTATTGTCTCCTTTGTATGAAAACAATGCGAGCCAATACATTAGTTATTATTACTCAGATTCTGCAGGGGACAGCTTACTTCCACAAGGTATTAATGATGCTTTATTCTCCC
This sequence comes from Paraglaciecola sp. 20A4, assembly GCF_011378905.1. Lineage (GTDB taxonomy): Bacteria > Pseudomonadota > Gammaproteobacteria > Enterobacterales > Alteromonadaceae > Paraglaciecola. Next base: position 117,917 of record NZ_WTPY01000005.1, read on the forward strand.
CTACTGCCTCCGATGATGAAATGAACATTGAGCTATCTACGGCTCAAAAAACCACAGGCGATACTCTTAAAACATATAGGTTAGCGCTGAGCGCAACGGCAGAATATACCGCGAAGGTGGGTGGCACAAAAGCTGATGTTGTAGCGGAAATGATCGCGTTGGTTAATCGGGTCAATCAAATTCTATTAATCGATACAGCCATTCAATTCGAGCTAATTGACAACGACGAAATCATTTTTACCGACGCCGACACAGACCCTTATTCCAATAGTGACGCCAACGCCGATATTGAAACGAATCAACAGGTGATCGACGATGCGGTCGGCAGTGACAACTATGATATCGGTCACTTACTTGCCACTAACCCGGGTGGTTTAGCATACGTCGGTGTGGTGTGCCAAAGCAATTTCAAGGCACAGGGCTATACAGGAAATACCAACCCGCAAGGCGAGCGTTTCTATATAGATTTAGTTATTCATGAATTAGGTCACCAACTTGATGCTGAACACTCTTTTAACGCCCAGGATTTAGACTCTTGTGACGAGGAGCAGCGCAGCAGTTCCAGTGCATTTGAACCTGGCAGCGGTTCCACTATTATGTCGTATGCTGGTATCTGCTCCTCTCAGAATATACAAAATAACAGTTCACCTTATTTTCATGCTGGCTCAGTGGAACAAATTCGAAACTACGTAGAAACAGGGCGCGGCCGTCTATGTGGCACGACCAGTAATATAACGAATTCAGCACCGAATCTCACATTAACGAATGATACCTACACGATCCCTGCAAACACTCCTTTTGTATTGGACGTAGAAGCCGATGATAGCGACTTATTGACCTATACTTGGGAACAAATCGATGCAGGGGGTTTGGATGGCGGCACAGCCAATGCAAGTGAAATGGCCAGCGATAATGGCGCTAATCCATTATTTCGTTCTTATGCTGCCGTAAGTGACAGCTATCGCTATTTCCCTGCACTGGACGATGTCTTGAATGACACTGTGAGTTTTGGTGAAGCGTATGCCACAACTAATCGTGAATTAAATTTCCGCGTGACCGTTAAGGATAATAAAGGTGGGGTAGACACCGCTGATGTATCCCTTGATGTTGTGGACACCGGCACTGAATTTACAGTGAATCAACCTAATGCAAGCAGTGTTTGGCAGGGCAATATCGCCCAAACTATCAGCTGGAACACCGCATTAACTGAAAATACGCCCATTAATTGTCAATTCGTCGATATTACTGCCGATTTAGACGGTGATAACGTTTTTGATAGTTCTCTTGCCAGTAATGCCCCCAACGACGGTGAACATGTCATCTTTTCTCCGAATACGAATACGACCAATGCCAGAGTCAAAATCAGCTGTGTAGACAATGTATTTTACGCTGTAAACCCAGCAAACTTTACCATTAACCAAGGCGATACTGCCGTTGCGCCAATTATCGATGGTCAATCCATATTAGCTGTTGATGAAGACAGCAGTATCACAATCAACTTGGATAATTTACACGTAACCGACCCAGACTCGTCTTATCCGGACAACTTCACATTAAGCTTAGAGGCTGGAGCAAATTACAGCTTAGAAAATATTGCCAAAGTCGTACCTGATACTAATTTTAATGGCGAATTGTCAGTCTCGGTTACCGTTAATGATGGCATCGAAGATTCAAATGCATTTGCACTCGTACTTAGTGTGAATGCAATTAACGATGCGCCAGAGGCAAGTGACGATAGCCAAACCGTCGAACAGGGTAGTGCTGCCACGCTAATAGATGTGCTTAGCAACGACACGGATATTGATGGCGACACATTGAACATCAGTACAATTAGTTACAGCGGTAGCTGTAGCGGTAAGGCAAGCATAAGTGGCAATCAAATTAGCTATCAACCCAGTGCGGGTTTCTCAGGAACTGAAAGCCTAACGTACATTGCCAGTGATGGCCGCTTAACCAGTAGTGCAACCTTAAGCATAACGGTTTCTGCAACGCCAACAACACCTGTGACTTCAAGTAATTCAGGTGGTGGCGCGTTAGGTTTCTTCTGGCTTTGGCTTATCGGCGCGATAACATTTATACGCCAATATCAAATGAGGCTTAATTGATGCTAAAGCCAATTTACTCTCGCGTTTTACTGGGTCCTGTTATGTTACTTGGACTCAGCAGTCTAAATGCTTGCGCCTGTTTTAGTGACTCAAACAAAAAAACAGCATCTGAATCCCGTTATGCAGATGAGCTTAACTCATCTAAAAATGTAAATCCGAGCAAGCTGATAGCTCAGATACAAAAAGTACCAGAGGCAAAATATACTATGACCTCAAGTGAACACCCGCTTAGCTGGGTTAATGACGCCGACCCTCTCGCCGATGCCCAGCAAGCTATTGCTAGCAGTGATTTTCGCTTATTAGCTTTTTCCGGTCGTGTTGTTTCAATACCCGGTATTGATTTATCCAAGCTAACACTTGATGTATTGCAGCGCCAATGCGGCTATCGCACAATAAAAGGTACAGGAGATACATTGCGTATTGGTGAGCAAACCTCATTGCGTTCCAAAGCGCACGATTATGCAGTTATTTATAATCAACACATATTAACGGAATGTGAGTTGCCATAGCGGTAGCTCAAGCTCAAGCTCAAGCTCAAGCTCAAGAAAATATATCTCGTATTATTTTTTGAGTATCTTAAAAACTACTCAAAAACGCCTTATTTTTAACCCCTAAAATAAAAATGGGCGTAATCTTTTCTTCAGCGCAATACACATAGCATTAGCTGATGAGTGTTTAGGTAATTAACACACCCTAGCCTGACATTTTAATTCTCTCTCGTCATCAATCACTTTGATATATCGCGCCAATTTATTAATTGCCACACCCATGCAGTCAGTGGTGAGGCAATTAATAGCAAGTTACCTCAGGGTGAGGTGATATCAAAAAGGATAAACGATATGAACAATATAAAAATGGCTTTTCTAACAGGTATGTTGGCATTGAGTATGTCAACGGCGACGAATGCTCAAGAATCAAGTTACTCATATGGAACAGTGTGGGAAGCCCATGGTATTCGAATATTACCCGGTCAATTTGAGAATTACATGGATCATCTATCCGGCAGTTGGAAACAAGTTTATGACTTTGCCAAAAAGGAAGGCCACGTTATTGACTACCACGTGCTTGCCACGAATAACGCAAGGAAAGGTGAGGCAGATATAATGTTAGTCATCGAATACAAAGACTATATGAAAACAGCTGAGTACCAAGATTTTCAAAAGAAAATAGATGAGTTGCTTGCTACCAACGAGCGCAAGGCTGATAAAGAATTTGGTGAAAGAGCAACCATGCGTGAAACCTTGAGTTCGATGCAATTTCAAGAGCTTGATTTAAAATAGTCAGACGCAAACTCCATGTTTTAGCACACATAACATGAAATAATTCTGCGCAAATGGCGTTCGTATTATCACTGATACATTACAAATGTGATTCGCCATGCAGCCCGTTTACTCGAAGCTTTTGCTGGTCATCATAAGTGTATTATCTTTCTCAAATCTTGCCTCAATCTATAAAATTGAAACGCTAAAAAGCGGAAATTATCGTTTCATAAAAGAGCAACTTCGCTCTGTGTTCATGATCACTAGACAAGGAGCACGCATTTCAAATCCAATGAATAAGGCTGCGGGCAGATGGCTAAAAGCACACATAAAATCGCGCTTTAACGTGCCCGTTAAAAACGTGATATAAAATTATAATCAATCTGATCGTATCTGTGGCGCTGAAGTGTTTGACGACCCTGATATTGTCTTTATGGCCCCCAAATATTAGCTCACAAACCGTTCAACTTAATTATCATGGACCCAATGATGACGAAGGGTCCATAAATATGCTGTTCGAACCGTAAAAATTACGCTTTGTCGTCGATTAGATAATCATCAGCCGAATGCCACAGCAAAACTGTGGAGTTACGATATTCAGGAAATGATAAACTCAACGTAAACCGGACTAACGTATGATTAAACCACCGTTGTCGGCGGCCATACTGATAATAGCAACAAACAAAATTTGCACATTATTTACGTTATTTGAATCAGCTGTAAAGCCAAGTTACAGCTGGTGCTCATGCAGGTAAATTATTAGCAGACATTCAGAAATCGGTCGCTCTAAGCGAGTTTAGTGATCTGGCAAACTATGAACAATGACTGCCGCTAAACATTGAAGGCCTTTAAAGATACTTAATGGAAGAATCGGCTGCGAGTTGTCGTCCAGATATTTATCGACCGTAAGCACTTATCCTCGCTATTCAGCTAAAGCTGTAAAGCGTAAAATAGGTTCTATGCTAAATTCGATAGTATTTTGGGTAAACAGCAGTTTCAATAACCTCTAAAATAAGCGACAAATATGCAAGATGAAGTGAAATTTACCGATTTAACAGAAGGTAGCGGAAAAGCCATAGAACGTGGTGCGCTAATCACCGTCAACTATCGCGGTTATCTCGAAGATGGCAGCGAATTTGACTCGTCATATAAGAATGATGCGCCATTTCAAATTGTACTAAGCAACAAGCGCGTGATCCAAGGCTGGATATTAGGCCTTAAAGGTATGAAGGAAGGTGGCAAACGCAAACTATGGGTGCCTGCATCTCTTGCTTATGGTGAGCGACAGATTGGCAATATGATCCCGTCTAACGCCAACTTAACCTTTGAAATAGAATTACTCGAAGTACTAACTCGGGATTAATTTAGTCGAATAACACTATATTCAATACTCAGTTAAGCAACAATTGATGCTGGATTGTCCCACTGAAAGCGCTCGACTCAATATACCCTTGCTATAAAAATACTGGATACATAGACGCAACTAATAATCCGGCCATGGTGTAATTGAACACCCTTAAACGTTTATTGTTGGTCAACAAGCTTTGAATTTTTTGCCCTAAAACCGTCCAGCCACTAATACATGGAAGGTTCACCGAACCAAATACTCCTGCCACCATTAGCACCGCCATAGCACTTTTCGATGGCGCATAAACGCTGATTGCAGTTAACGCCATTGTCCATGCTTTCGGATTCACCCACTGAAACATGACGGCCTGTAAAAAGGTCATAGGTTTAGCATTCCCAGATTTATCTGTAGATGTAGTAGACGAAGTCGCTATTTTGTAAGCCAAATATAACAAATAACTGACACTAACTATTTTCAAAATATGATAGGTAATGGGAAAAAGATCAAATAATTGCATAATCCCTAACCCCACTAAAACCACCATTAGCGTAAAGCCTGATGCGACTCCAAGCATATGCGGCAAAGTACGCTTTACACCATAATTTGCACCCGACGCCATCAACATAAGATTATTCGGCCCAGGGGTAATCGACGACACAAAGGCAAAAAGTATTAACGCGCTGAGTATTTCGAATGTCATTGAAGTTATTTCACTGTTTGAGGTTATGTGCAATTATAAAGAGCAAAACACGAAATTACCGTGCCATTAACGACGAAATAACCAGCTTAAGCACAATAAATGATTAAAAAAGATAATTATAACAAACAAATATTGCAAGAGCTTAGTCAACATGGTCGTATCGCCAACACTGAACTAGCTGAAAAAATTGGTTTATCTCCATCCGCCTGTTTGCGCAGAGTTCAGGAATTAGAAAACAGCGGTATTATAAGAGGTTACCGAGCCATTTTAGATAGCGAATTATTAGGCAACGGTTTTATTGCCTATGTTACGGTCGGTTTAGGAGAGCACACTAAAGGTTCACAAGATGCGTTCGAGCGAGCCATCGCTAATGCAGATGAAGTTACAGAATGCCATAACGTAACCGGCTCATTCGAATATATTTTACGCGTCGAAACCTCTAATTTGAAAACGTACAAGACCTTTCATACAGACATACTTGGTACCCTACCCCAGGTGAGTACCATCACCACACACGTTGTAATGGACTCACCCAAAGACCAACGGGCATAGCCATCATAATAAGAAATGTCTCAGATCATGTTTGAGAAGATTGAATCTTTAACACTCGTAAACTAGCTTTAAAAGGTGCCTATCTGTTTTTCCAGCATGCACGCCCAAGGCGCTCGCGCAGTTTCGAAGTACCCGCCCCAAAAACACAGAAGCAATAATGTCCGATACTTGTCAGTGCCTGATAAATTAGACATCGGCTACAGGACTGAGCTTACCTACAGAAGGATTTGAAAATGAATACATGTGAGCACAATGTGTCCAAATATTGTGATCTACCGCTAGTAGTGCCGCGAAAGCTAGCGCCAGATATTGATCAGAACCGTGAATCTTTAGTACGTTATATTGAGAAAAAGTGGGTTAACCATACGGTATTACATTATTACTTTATGCAAAATAGAAGCGATTTAACCGCCCCCCTTGCTCAATTAGAAGCGGCAAGAGACGCCTTTAACGAATGGAAAAACCTAGGTCTTGGTCTAGAGTTTATGGAAGTTTCCCAAGCCGTCGACGCAGAAATTCGAATCGGTTTTACGCCCGGAAGCTCTTGGTCATATGTTGGTCGTGATTGCATAGATTTGGTACCAAACTCCGCGCAGCAAACTATGAACTTTGGTTGGGACTTGACCACTGCTTATGGCCACGATACCGCTCTACATGAAATTGGCCACGCTATGGGATTCCCCCATGAACATCAAAATCACAAGGCAGGTATCGTCTGGAATGAAGAAGCGGTATATGCCGCTTTTGCTGGGTCACCAAATTTTTGGGAAAGGGACAAAACGTACCATAATATAATTCGTAAGATATCCCCCCAAGATGCGACCGGCTCGTCTTGGGACAGAGATTCCATTATGCATTACCAATTTCAAGCAGGTTTAATATTACAACCGGTCGGGTATGAGAATCGGCCCTTGATACCGGCACCCGGTTTATCCGAAATGGATAAGCAAGAAGCACGCAAATTTTACCCTTCCAATAGCCAATTGCAATGGCCTACGTTAGAACCGTTTCTATCCCATAAGCTGGATATAAAACCCGGAGAACAATTAGATTTTACCATTGAGCCTAAAATCAGCCGCACGTATAACATCCAAACTTTTGGCAGTATGGACACCGTTATAGTACTTTTTGAAGATGATCATGGTGAGCCAATATTTTTAGCCGGTGACGATGATAGCGGCACAAATTACAATTCTAAAATCGAGTTACGCCTCATAAATGGCCGACGATATTATCTGCGCTTAAGGTTATATAGCGAAGGTACATCAGGCGAAGGTGGAATTATGCTGTGGTAAAAAATCAGGCTAGATACTATTTAATCTAGCCTCGTTTTGATAAAGCCTCTCATCACAAACGAAATCAAGAAAAGCGATATACAATAACGACCATAAAGCAATGATGTTATTAATTTAGTCGCAAAACGCAAGGACGCATTAAGTATTAACGCATCGAAGTGAATTTAGTAACTCACTCATACTTAAGTCTCCCATACGTTGAAAGCCCTTGCCCCTAGAGAGCTTGCTTTATAGGATGATGAAAGTCTCTACATATCAATTTCATTTGGACACGTTATGCTTTACCAAGTTGCATCAGTTTTACTCAGCCCAATATTTTTCGTGCAAGGTAAGTATGTCAGGCGAGTTACCCCAAAACTACCCGAACCGGATGGTCCGCGACATGGAGTAGTAGGCCTTGGTGAACCAATATCTTTGCTGGTGATTGGCGACTCAGCAGCAGCAGGGGTGGGCGTTGAATATCAACAACACGCGCTAGCAGGCAACATACTGAATATACTTGGCTCGCGCTATGAAATCTCATGGAAGCTCATGGCTAAAACAGGTGATACATCGACTCAATTATTAGATAAAATCCGCAACTCTGCGCTCGGCGAAACCTATGACACGGTTATAATATCAATCGGTGTAAATGATGTAACAGGCCTGACTTCAGCCAAAAGCTGGACAAACAACCTAGATTTGATCACGCGAGCCTTACACGAAAAATTCACGGCGAAACGGATATTGTTCTCAAGCTTACCCCCCATGCACTTGTTCCCTGCACTACCCCATCCTCTTCGATGGTGGTTAGGCACCAGAGCCAAGCAATTAAATGAATTGGCTAGGCAGTTCTGTAAGCACACTCCAAACTGCTATTTTATCAGTGTACCCTATCCGCTAGACCAAAGATTTGTCGCTGCTGACGGATTCCATCCAGGTGCTCCCGCCTATCAATTGTGGGGTGAATATATTGCTGAAATAATGCATGAACATTTAACTAAAAATATATGAAAAATCATATATTAACTAATTGAGACGGTTATATTTCTACGTGTAATAGCGCTAAGTCTACGGGATTTTTGATAATACGTTTTTTTGTACCTTGATACTCGTTAAACAACATATTATGAGCAGCATAAGAAAAAGTGTCAGTGCGGGTATAATAGTGAATTATCCAATCCACCAGCATAGACAGATTAGCGTTTTGGGCTTCTTCTGATGGATATTTATGCGGTTCCCATGACCGATGACGCGCATTTTCAATACACGCTTCTACTGGCAAATCAGTAAAAATAAGCAAGTTGGCTTGGCCTATTATATTTTCTAGTAGATCTGCATAACATCCCTCAATTACCCAACCCTGCTGGGTATCTATAAACGCATTAACATTGTACATCGAGTCGCTGATAGTAGCGCGTTCGGGGATTTCTGTTGGTAGCCAAGCCACCGTATCTAAATCTAAATGGCCAATATTGAATTTTTTGCCAATACGTTGAGCTAAAGTTGATTTACCTGAACCTGAATTACCAAAAATAACGATACGCTTTGGCGTATCAATCTGCTTTTTCATTGTATTCCCCGAGCGTATTGCATTGGAACCTATTATTCATAGCTAATTTAGCATTGGTTAATGACAAATTGACGAATCATTACAATAGATTTCGCCTTGTCGCCAATAAATTTGATAAAATCGCCGGCGGTTTTCTCAACATAGGCGCAGGGCAAATGAAATTCGAAGGCAGTCATATTCTTTCCGTAAATCAGTTCGATCGTGAGTCGATAGAACGCGTGTTCGATGTCGCTAATCAAATGGCGCCCTATGCTAAACGTCAAAAGCGCACTACGGTGCTGGACGGCGCCATTTTAGGTAACTTATTTTTCGAGCCAAGTACCCGTACTCGCGTTAGTTTTGGTACCGCTTTTAACTTACTTGGTGGAGATGTTCGCGAAACAACAGGTATGAGTAATTCAGCTTTGGCCAAAGGTGAGTCTTTGTATGATACCGCGCGCGTATTAAGTGGTTATTCTGACATTATCGCCATGCGTCACCCTGATTCTGGCTCAGTTGCTGAATTCGCCCAAGGCAGTCGCGTACCCGTTATCAACGGAGGAGACGGTGCAAATGAGCATCCCACTCAAGCATTACTCGATTTGTATACCATTCAAAAAGAATTGCTCTACCACGGTGGCAATATAGATGGTCTGCACATCGCAATGATTGGTGATCTCAAATACGGACGAACCGTACATTCTTTATCTAAATTATTATGCCTGTTTAAAAATGTTCGCTTCACCCTAATATCACCTAAAGAACTAGCTATGCCTGATTCTATACTCAGCAGTATTGAAAATGCTGGGCACAGTTATACTATGAGTGAAACGTTAGAGGGTCATCTCGACGCCGATATTTGTTATCAAACTCGCGTTCAAGAAGAACGCTTTGACTCGCAAGAAGAAGCCAACTTGTATCGTGGGAAATTTCGCTTAAATCAACAAATTTATACTAAACATTTTCAATCTAAAACAGTGATTATGCACCCACTGCCTAGAGATTCACGCATAGAAGCAAACGAATTAGATAATGATTTAAATATGAATCCCAATTTGGCTATTTTTCGCCAAACTGACAATGGTGTATTGGTGCGTATGGCGCTGTTTGCTTTGACACTTGGCGTGCAAGATATCGTCAGTAAATTCGATAAAGAAGTGCATTGGTACAGTGGCCACTAACGCCGCTAGCATGCAATTTTACCCTTTAAAAGATGAATAAGAGAAGATCAACAATATGCAAAAATCAGAACAGCTATTTGCCCGGGCCCAAAAACACATCCCCGGTGGCGTCAATTCTCCCGTGCGCGCTTTTAAAGCGGTAGGTGGCACCCCTCCCTTTATTGAGAAGGCTGATGGCCCGTACCTTTATGATGTTGATGGCAAGCAGTATATTGACTACGTTTTATCATGGGGCCCGATGGTATTGGGCCACAATAATTCTGTGATCCGCCAAGCGGTAATCGATGCCGCACAAAATGGGTTAAGTTTTGGCGCGCCTACAGAAGCAGAAGTGATTATCGCCGATTTAGTTAGTGAATTAGTGCCATCGATGGAAATGCTACGCATGGTAAACTCCGGTACAGAAGCGACAATGAGTGCTATTCGCTTAGCCAGAGGTTATACCAACCGCGATAAAATTCTTAAGTTTGAAGGTTGTTACCATGGTCATGCGGATGCACTATTGGTCAAAGCGGGATCAGGAGCACTCACCTTTGGGGTACCTAGTTCACCGGGCATTCCAGCTGACTTCGCCAAACATACTCTGACCATGGAATACAATAATATCGATTCTGTAGTTCAAGCGTTTGAACAATACCCTGACGATATAGCTTGCATCATAGTAGAGCCTGTTGCTGGTAACATGAATTGTATTCCCCCTGTCGATGGTTTCTTACAAGGTCTGCGTGATGTATGTGACAAATATGGAGCAGTGTTGATCTTTGATGAAGTGATGACCGGTTTTCGGGTAGCTCTTGGCGGCGCACAGGAAAAATATAATATCGTTCCAGATTTAACCTGCTTAGGTAAAGTCATTGGAGGTGGAATGCCTGTTGGCGCATTTGGTGGCAAGCGTGAAATAATGCAACAAATAGCGCCTTCTGGTCCAGTTTATCAAGCTGGCACTCTGTCAGGTAACCCAGTGGCGATGGCCGCTGGATTAGCCTCATTAAACCAAGTAAAAAAGCCGGGCTTATATAAAGATTTAAGTGAAGCTACCAAAACCCTTGCTGAGGGCATAAAGGCCATCGCAACGCGTCACGGTATTCCGATGTCCGTTAACTATGCAGGCAGCATGTTTGGTTTATTCTTTACAAACGTTGAGCGCGTGACGAATTACCAACAAGCAATTAACTGCAATACTGAGCAATTTAATCATTTCTATCATGGCATGTTAGAAAATGGTGTTTACTTGGCACCTGCGTCTTATGAAGCTGGTTTTGTGTCGACCCAACACAGCCCAGAGGTTATTCAACAAACTTTGGATATCGCAGACAAGGTTCTGGCAGACGTAGCCAAAAAGTTCGGTTAATGTAGTAAGACTTAATCACTCGCTAACGAAACAATGTAAGTTTTATGTTTGAATCTATCATGCACCCCTTACCCCTTGTTTTGTTAGCGATTTGTGCGCTTTTTATCGGTATTATTTGCATTTTAATCCTCAAGCTACGCGCACAAACACAATCTCCTGTTATACCCAAGCTGCGCGTAAAACTTGACGTTCAAAGTGATTTATCTCCTGACCGTTTTGAGCAAAAGGCTGATGAAGCATTGCGCTTACGTCATACTTTTCAAAAATTTGTGCCTAAACAGTTTGTTGACCATTTTGCTAAACATGGTTCAAGTGTGCTCGAGCTCGGTCATGCGGTAGAAGACGATGTGGCGATATTGTTTTGCGACATTCGCGGCTTTACAGGCTTGTCAGAACAGATGAGTCCTCAAGAATTAATGCGCTTTTTAAACTCCTATTTCTTACGTATGAACGACCCGATTCATCTCAATAGGGGCTTTATCGATAAGTTTATTGGCGATGCCATTATGGCTTTGTTTGATCATCCCGGCGGCAATAACGAAGATAAGGCGAGCGACGCAATATGTGCTGCGCTAGATTTGCGTTATGCGCTCAACATCTATAATCAGCACCGACAAAACAGTGGCTATGCTTCGATTGATATAGGTGTGGGAATTCATTTTGGGCCCGTTGTGTTAGGCACTGTGGGCTCAGATGATCGCATGGACACCACGGTTATTGGTGATAGTGTAAATATTGCTTATCGCCTTGAGGCCTTAGCGCCTATTTATCACAGTGATATTGTTGTAAGTGCGCAAGCATTACAACAAGCCGCTCAACCTCAGCGATTTACCTCTCGGCTGCTTGATTGGATAAAGGTGAAAGGTAGAAGTACGGCAATAGAGGTTCACGAAGTAATCGCTCACTTACCACAAGACATACAGCAGAAAAGGCTAGCTAACACAGGGTTGATTAAACAAGGTCTCGGCCATCGATTTAAGCAGAGTTGGCCGCAAGCAATTGACTGTTTCGAACAAGCGGCCGTACTCAACCCAGACGATTACTTACCTCGTTTGCATATTAAGCAGTGCCAACATTTAGCCACACTTACCCTACCTCATGATTGGGACGGTACGGTTCAGTTGTAATTATCTAGTGTCCGTTGAACCTGCTTAACTGACTCGTTTATTTTAGTAGATAGAATTAGCGCTCGAATGATTAATGACTGGTGGCACAAATTCATTCGACTCAAAGGCTTAAGAGTGACTCGATAAGCTTGCTCGCTGTTTAATAAAGGTTAACGAAGGAGCAAAAAAAGCGGCGCCGGTCTCTGCACTGGTATAATCTAACAATCTGTCATACTCACCATTTTCATCATTCATGATCATACTTCGTAGCATGTATTCAAATGGCTTTGAGCTCTTAGCGCAACTTACAAAAAATAGCCCCTGCACATGCATATCACCATAAGGCATACTTTGGCGTAAAATACCCAGTGCTTTGCCTTGATTATCAACTATCCGTGTACAGTCGAAATGACTACGTGGTGATTTCAACGCTTCGCTCAACGAACTGTTATCTGATTTTTTGCGGCCCATAATATACTCTTGCTGAACCGTAGAAAGCTGCTCCCATTTAACAATATTATGCCGATAGCGCTGAACGTGGATATAGCTGCCTCCAGCGAAATCAGGATCTAGCTCCCCCACTAATGCCGTATCTAATTTTTGCATACCTTTAGGATTGTCAGCGCCATACACAAAGCCAGTTAAATCACGGCCATCCAAATATCTAAAGCCCCGAATATCTTCCATTAAATCGACGTGAGAACCCAATATACGGATAATGTCCATGGCCAACCGATGGCAAATATCAGCTCGGTCTGCGCGCACCTGGATAAATAAATCACAAGGTGAAACCGGCGCACTGCGATCGTCATAATGCATATCAGGAAATGGGGCTAACTCAACAGGTATTAACCCCGGATACACTTCGTGCCAATAGCTACTGCCGATAGCCACCACACCGGAAACCATTGCCTCATAGTGTTCTTCATCGTAGTGTGCAAACAAGTCAGTTATTTGCGCAATTTTGATGCGCATCAAGCTGTCATCGTCGTCGTTAACATTCAGCAGTAAGTATAGGGCGTGCAAACTTGGCTCGGCACAAATCCCTTTTTGTGGTTGTAGCATAAAACTCTTAGTGTGGTTGCGGTTTTAGTCATGCGCTGCATATACCATAGCCATTAATGAACTTCAGTATGATTGCACCCTCTATGGGGTTTGACGCTTACCTGTAATATACGCGATTTTATGTGTGACGTATAATTCATTGAATACTGGCACAACTTGCTGAAACTGCGAATAAGAGATGCTATCCATATTTTGTGGTTCGTGCTGTATCGACTGGCCGATACCCTGTGCAATATTGCATAGGAAAGAACATCATAAAAAAACCCCGCATATGCGGGGTTAGAATCGTTCTTAATGTTACCCACCAAATGACTTGGGGGTTAAGTGGATAGTATTATTATTATTCCACCTTATCGTTTCGTTCCTAACGACCATTGCCGTTAGTAAAGTCTGGGTAAGCTTCTAAACCACACTCACTGATATCCACACCTTCGAACTCTTCTTCTTCACTGACTCGGATACCCATTACCGCTTTCAATATTCCCCATACGATTAAACTCGCAACGAATACCCAAACGAAAATAGTCAACGCGCCAACAAACTGACCTAAATAAGTCGCACCGTCATTAGTAGCTGGTACCACCATGACACCGAAGAAACCTACTACGCCGTGAACTGAAATAGCGCCAACTGGATCATCAATTTTCAATTTATCAAGACTAAGGATAGAAAATACCACAATCACACCACCAATAGCGCCAATAAGCGTAGCACCTAAAGCTGACGGAGTAGACGGCTCAGCAGTTATGGCTACTAGGCCTGCAAGAGCACCGTTAAGCACCATGGTTAAATCGGCTTTCTTGAACAGAATTTTTGCAACGATAAGAGCAGCTATTGCACCACCTGATGCGGCAGCATTCGTGTTTAGAAACACCATCGCTACTGAGTTAGCATTAGCGATATCGCCTAGTTTCAATACTGAGCCACCGTTAAAGCCAAACCAACCCATCCATAAGATGAATGTACCTAAAGTCGCCATGGGCAAGTTTGCACCTGGGATAGCATTTACTTTACCGTCTGCTGAATACTTGCCTTTACGTGCGCCAAGTAATAATACACCGGCTAACGCTGCTGCAGCTCCTGCCATATGTACAATGCCTGAACCCGCAAAATCAGAGAATCCAAAATCATCGCCAAGGCTATATAAACCAAACACAGAGTTACCACCCCAAGTCCAGCCGCCTTCCATTGGGTAAATGAACCCAGTCATCACAACAGCGAAGGCCAAGAAAGCAAAAAGTTTCATACGCTCGGCTACCGCACCAGATACGATTGACATAGCGGTTGCTACGAATACTACCTGGAAGAAGAAGTCTGATGCATTAGAGTAAATAGAACCGCCTTCGAAACCGTCTTCACGTGTCGCAAATTCGCCTAATTTTTCTGCAACATCAACGTTTTCTATACCTGTTAAGAAGTAATCGCCACCGTACATGATTGCGTAACCACACACGAGATACATCGTACATGAGATTGCGAAAAGCGCGATATTCTTAGTTAGAATTTCAGTTGTATTTTTTGAACGAACCAATCCTGCTTCTAGCATAGAGAAGCCAGCGGCCATCCACATAACGAGTGCGCCACACACTAGGAAGTAAAACGTATCCAAAGCGTATTGTAAGTGAAATGCTTGTTCCATTATTATTATCCTCTGTCTCTCTAAATAGCTTCGCCGTCGGTTTCACCGGTACGAATTCGAACTGCATGTTCTAGGTCGTAAACAAATACTTTACCGTCACCAATTTTGCCGGTTTTCGCAGCACCTACGATGGCTTCAACCAAGCGCTCAACTTGATCATCTTGTACCGCGATCTCTAGTTTCACTTTTGGTAAGAAATCCACTTGATATTCCGCACCGCGGTATAGTTCTGTGTGGCCTTTTTGACGCCCAAAACCTTTGACTTCGGTAACGGTTAATCCGTCAATTCCTATTTCAGAAATGGCTTCGCGCACATCATCTAGCTTAAACGGCTTGATGATAGCTGTGACTAATTTCATATTGCTGCTCCCGGTAATTATTATGATTATTAACGCTATAATTACAGTAGATAGAACAAAAGCTATGCCATAAATTTTAAATCAATAAAATCATATAGTTATAATAAAAACCCGCTTTTTTATTAACTCTCTTCGCACAAAATTGGATCAATTTTGCGCAAGTGCACCTATTTGGCGCATAAAGCAGTTTATAAACTTTGCAGGATTAAATTTCAGCTTGAATTTGCCGTTATATAGGCGAGATTGAAACACATTGAATGTGCACAGAAATCGAGGAGAAATAGGGCGCGGCCTGAATGATGAGTGACGAATGACAAGCCATTGGCGTCTTTACACTACCTTTACACTGCTATAACTGAACTTACCTTCTCATATGTTACTCTACTGGGTTTTACTTCCTTAAAGTTATTAATGATCACGTGCTTATAACATACCCCTACCCAATGAAAGCGGATTTCAACCCTAGCCTACCGCGAAGACCAAAAGCGAAAGTGGGAACATTATGGATAATTTTGGCGTCTTTATTGTTGCACCTAGTTATTGTAATTTTGATTGCCCGCAGCCCAAATGAAATCCCCAGTTTCGAAACGGCAAATGATGCGGCACCGAAAACCAAGCCCATAGCGGCACGTTTGATCTTCACCCCAATCAGCCAGCCTAAGGAACCAGTACCTGCAGATAAACCTGAACCCGCTAACGATGTTAATGCCGTAACGACATCTAAGCCTGCACCGACGCCAGATGCCACATCGAAACGAGAACCCCCTGTGACGGTTGAATCAGAACCTGTAGCGGTGGCCCCACCTGAGCCAATAGCATTGCCTGAGAGCGTTCCTGAATTGCCACCTGACGAAGTATCACAGTCAGAAGCAAAGAGTGAAGCCAGTTTTGTACAGCACGATCCGTTAGCACTTCCTGAAAGTAGCAAGAGACCGCATATCGCTAAAGGGCAAAAGCAAACCGTTTCTGACAAAGTGAAGGATCAATTGCATACCTCATCGCAACGTTCAATTGCAGAGTTGGCGGCCGAGGAAGCTGCGCGGTATCGACAAGAACAAACCTCTCCAAGCCTGCTTGATAAACCAGAATTGAGTCAGTTAACCGAAGATGAAAAATTGCAAAAGGCAAATGAAGTGCTTGCAGACTGCTCGAGCTATACCAATAAGGGGATTGCTATATTGGCGGGATTAACAGGCGGCAATATCAAATGCACCACAACCAATGGCGCGGAATCGTTTATTCAGGATAGGCTGAATAAAACAGCCCACCTACCTGCCATGAAAGATAACAAAGACAAATAACTTTTTAGTCAATGTTTAGCTACCAAAGAGCCTTTCCCAGAGTGACTTTTTAAGCGGGCCGCGCACTTCCCCGTTGCAGGTTTTAGGTACGGGGGGTAGCGCATCTAAAATAGCCGGTACGCTAATGGTATTTGCGCATCCTGGGCGACTAACTGCACCGCTAGTCTCTTCAAAATGTGCAATCCCTAGTCCTTTTGGATAACGACGCACTAATGACTTAGGTTGCTGCTGCTTCTGGTAACCAATAAATAGTTGCATTGCACCGCTCGCACCGCCTAACTTAATGGGTTGATTATCGTCTTTTCCCATCCAGCTAGTCACCAAAATATTGTTGTCGAAACCACTAAACCAACTATCTCGATAATCGTCGGTGGTACCTGTTTTACCTGCCATATTAATATCGCCAAACTCCTTTTTGATTTGTTTTGCCGTGCCCTCAAGCGTAACTTTATGGAGTGCGTAATTAAGTAGATATGTTGCTTTTAAATCAGCTCTTTGTTCGCCGCGATTGCTGAATTGCCATAAAGGTTTATTTTTTGGCGATAGAACAGACGT
Organism: Paraglaciecola sp. 20A4; assembly: GCF_011378905.1. GTDB lineage: Bacteria > Pseudomonadota > Gammaproteobacteria > Enterobacterales > Alteromonadaceae > Paraglaciecola. The sequence goes on from NZ_WTPY01000005.1 coordinate 135,264, forward strand.
GACCGCATGCAGAGGAATATAGCGACCATTATTAGCGATGGTCTGATACATTTGATTGACTTGAATCGGCGAAAAGTTAACGGCACCCAGCGTCATGGCTGGGTAAATATCGATAGGCTCATTCACGCCTAAACGCCTCACTGTCGCAGCGATATCATCTAATCCAACGTCCATGCCTAAGTTGACTGTTGGCACATTTAGCGACTGGGTTAATGCTTCGACTAGTGACACTTGACCACGGAATTTTTTATCCGCATTTTTTGGCTCCCACATTTTGCCATAGGTGCTTTTAAGTTGAATAGGTTCGTCTTTTAGGGGGGTCGCTAAGTTATATTGAGCCGCTCGTTCAAGGGCAGTTAAATAAATGGCAGGTTTAATTAATGAGCCTATTGCACGTTTTGCGTCCAATGCTCGGTTAAAACCCTGAAACTGAGGATTAGCGTCCCCAATCATCGAGCGTACTTCACCACTTTTTATATCAGTCACCACCATCGCGGCCTGTAAGTCCGTTAATTTCATACGTTTTTGTTGGGTTTTGACGCCCGTATTAACGGCTTTTTCAGCTTTTCGCTGGGCAACAGAGTCAAGTGTAGTAAAGACCTTCAAGCCAGATTCACGCATGTTTGGGTCGGCCAGCACGTTTTTTAGCTCCCTGCGAACCAAGCCCATAAACGCAGGATGCTTACCCGAGATTAAACTGGCTCCTGTCGCTAAATTTAGCGGCTGATTGATTGCGTACTCATATTGATTACGTTGTAATTCGTTATTCTCAAATAATACTCTTAGAACTAAGTTACGCCTCTCAGTAACGCGCTCTGGATGCTTACGGGGATTATAATAGGATGGTCCTTTGATAATCCCCACAAGGGTGGCAATTTCAGCAACGTTCAATTCAGCAAGCGGACGGTCAAAGTAAAATAAACTCGCTAAGCCAAAGCCATGTACACCGGTATTACCATTTTGCCCTAAAAACACTTCATTCAAGTACGCCTCGATAATTTCATCTTTACTGTACCGGGCGTCTATAATCAATGCCATCAAGGCTTCTTTTGCTTTTCGTACTAGAGATTTTTCATTGGTTAAGAATAAGTTTTTAACCAATTGTTGCGTTAACGTGCTCCCTCCCTGAACTGCGCGCCCTGCTGAAATATTTGCCATCAATGCACGTAAAATAGATAACGGAGCAATACCATAATGCTTATAAAAATCTTTGTCTTCCACCAGCACTAAGGCTTTGATCAAAGAAGGAGGTACACCAGCCAAATTAACCAACATTCTATCTTCACGCCCACTGCTCATCAGGCGCGTAACCAACCACGGCTCTAAATAAATATCATTGAGCGTGTTGTTGCTGTCTAAATTACGCAAGGCGCTAATGCGGCCGTTGGCCAGCGTGATATCAACGGCAACCTCCGACTCGTAACCATGGGGGAAGTGAAATGCTCTACGCTGAATACGGACACCCGTCGCTTTAAGTTGGTATTCACCCGTCTCGTCGGCATGGCGCACCTTGCGATATCCCAGTAATTCCAGCTCTTCAACAATTTCTTGAATAGTGACTTCTTGCTTCAACTCCAAATGCATAGGACGCGCAAAAATCTGTGCCGGGACCTGCCATTTATTACCACTGAACTGTTTAACAATCTGTGCATCTAAATACACACCGTACGCGGCGATAACAGCGGCAATAATGATCAATAAACGCCACCAATTACGCTTTATCCATATCCAAGGATGCAGGCGACTTAACATCGAAGAAGAACCAGATTTATTGGATTTAGAAGCCCTTTTAGCCGTTTTTTTCATAAGTATTGCAAACTTACCTTAAATATAATCAACCACGAATGGAGTCAGTCGTTTATTACCAACGTATCGTATTTTTTTGTTTAGACAACAGATGAGCAATAGGAATGCGGTTGTCAGAAAATACGCGCATATCCTAGCAGTTCACTGGTTGTTGCTCATCTTCTTTTTCGTTTTGCTTGTCGCTTGCGCGTTCGCAGGGTCATCAGGCCAAAAGTGCTTTTGATACCGTCCTTTCATTTCTTTTTGTACCTCCTTATAACTGCCTTGCCAAAACCCCGCTAAATCTTGTGTTTGCTGCAACGGCCTACCTGCGGGCGATAACAAAACCATCTGCACTTTGACCTGCCCCCTAGCAACCAGAGGTGTATCGGTAAGGCCATAAACTTCCTGCATTCTAACCGCAAGTGATACACCGCCATGAGCGTCGTATTCTAAAGGAATACGACTTGAACTGGGCACTGTCATTTTGTTGGGTAACAACTGATTAAGTAATTGCTGTGCGTTGTAATCAAGTTGATTTAGCAGCAGAGCATGAAAATCTAACTTGCTTAGTTGCTGCCAGCTCAACACATCTGACAAATAAGGTAACAACCAATCGTCAATAGTCGCCATTAGCCCAACATCATTAACATCCGGCCATTGTCGGTCAGTTAAATAACGTCGGGCCATTCTCAATCGATATATCAATTGCAGAGCATTATCACTAAAGGGCAATGCCATAACACCACGTTGGTTAATTTGCTCGCGCCAGATTTGATTTATTTGATCGCTACTGGGTTTTCCAGTAGGCGTTTGACTAAGTACAATGTTACCCAACCGCTGAAGAGAATGGCCGGAAATAGCCCCTCGTGATTCATCCCACTCACAGCGCATTTCTTTACTGATAAGATGAGAAAAATGCAGCTCGATTTGGGCTTTACTGATGGGCTCTGCCAATGTGATACGTGCATTACTCTGATAAGTATCGCTAAGTAGCATTTGCCCTATGGCTAACCATGGTTGGCCAACTAACGGGTCGTTTTCACTCAGTTGAGCTCCAGTGCCATCCAGCAACGCGTAGCGTCCGTTACCACTGCTTTTTCCTATCCATTGAGGGAAGGCAAAACCGATTAATACACCAGTGTCATCTAACGGCCAGGGCGCATCTACACATCCTAATTTTTTATACCACTGGTGTATAACGCGCCACAAAGGGTGTTTTTTTTGTTGTTGTAACAATGTTAAACGTTCATAACACAAACTACCTGCTTGACTCCCTAGGGGATCCTTATCTTCAAGAAGCACCGCAATTGCGCAGGCTAGACTTTGATGCCCAACCCCAAGGACTTTACTTTTTAACAGCATAGTAGCGATATTTGCCTGCCCACCCAAAGCATGCACCGCTTTGCCATGAGTGCTAACCTGATGATGTTCATCAAGTACCTGCAATCCCATCAGCACTGAGTGTGCTTGTTTGAGCTGTGCATCAGTGGGCATATCGATTAATGCAAAATCGTTGACTTTGGCCCCCCAAACACTCGCTTCGAGCAAAAAAGGCGAGAGGTCGCTGGTTAAAATTTCTGCTGCGCTGTGTTCAACTAAACGCTGATGCTGCTCTTTACTCCACAAGCGATAACACACACCAGGACTTAGTCGCCCTGCTCGTCCCATTCGTTGCGTCGCAGATGCCTTTGAAATCATATGGCTGTGAAGTTGGGTTAAGCCCTTACTCAATTGATAAACCGCGCTTTTTTGCATACCACTGTCAACAACGACAGTGATCCCTTCTATGGTCAAACTTGTTTCTGCGATGTTAGTAGCAAGAATAATCTTTCGTTTGCCTTCAGAATCTGGCCTTAAGGCGGCTTCTTGAGCAACTAAGTTCTGCTGTGAAAAAAGACAATGTATTTTTACATCACTTGCCGTTCTTTGTTCTAACAACCTCGCGCAGCGCACAATTTCACCTTGCCCAGGCAAAAATACTAAAATATCTCCTTGGTGCTCGGCGGCAGCAAAAACGGTTAAACTTGCCACTTTTTCAACCAATGAAGCACTTGAAGCATTAGGCCGATAAAAGGTTTCAACAGGGTAACTTCGCCCCTCACACACGATCTGTTTGGCTCTTGGCAGCAACCTGCTGAGACTGGCAACATCTAACGTGGCTGACATAATCAATAATCGTAAATCATCGCGCAGTGCATGCTGAACTTCCAAACACAAGGCCAGCGAAAAATCAGCATGCATACTACGTTCATGAAATTCGTCAAATATAACGAGCCCTACTCCCGGTAATTCCGGATTACTTTGTAACATCCTAGTGAGAATGCCTTCAGTTACAATTTCTAAACGCGTTGCCTTGCTAATGCGGCTTTCTCCGCGAATGCGATAACCCACAGTTTGCCCCACATCCTCGCCTAATTGCTTGGCAAGATAATGCGCTATATTGCGCGCGGCAATGCGCCTTGGTTGCAACATGATTATTTTTTGTTGGGAAAACTGTTCGATGCTTAACAGTGCCATGGGTACACACGTCGATTTACCCGCACCAGGAGGGGCAGCTAAGATCACATCGCTTTGTGCAAGTGCATGGTGTAGTTGGGGGATAATCGTTTCTACTGGCAGGGTGTTTTTTACAAACGGCAAGGTTTTATCTCATACAAATTAGCGATTCGACCCACAAATAAGGTCATTGACTAGTGTATCCTGTAAGAGTGATATTTTCAGGTATTTTCAGGAGTTTACTATGCGCGTATTTTTTGCCCTTACCCCACCCCCGCCGACGAAACTCGCTATTGAAGCGTGGCGAGAAAAAGCCTTTCCGCACTTTATTAGTCCTGTGAAAGCGAGTAATTTCCATATTACGTTAGCATTTTTAGGGCAAATATCCGAGCCTCAACTAGACACACTAAGTCAGTATCTTGATAGCCAATTAAATATCAAGAGCTTTTCTTTAACCTTAGATTATTTGGGTTACTGGTCTAAACCGAAGGCATTATGGATAGGCAACACGCATGTCCCCAAACCGCAACTCGACTTAGTCGAACTATTATATAAGGCGGCCCAAAATAGCGGTATAAGTGTTCAAAAACGCGACTATATCTCACATCTAACCCTTGCTAGAAAATGCCACGAAAATCCCCCAGCACCATTACTTGAACCGAGTTTTACATTTAAAAATTCTGAAGTGACCTTATATCAGTCGGTCTCAACGGATCACGGAGTGATGTATCGTCCGTTAGCAGAATGGACTTTCGTGCCGAGCTTTTCGTTTTAAGTAAGAATTAATGACAAATCTGTTAATCAATAACGATTCGCTATTTACCTTAGGGAGCTAGCGAGGTAAAACAGGTGCAAATTTTAGAAGTGAAGATTTACCCATGCAACAAACCTTAAGATTGGTCATCGATTGCCCCGATCAAGTTGGCCTTGTGGCCAGTGTTAGTCAGTTTTTAGCGCAACATAACGCGACGATTGTGGAGGCGAGCCACCATACTGATCTGCAAACGGGTCGATTTTTTATGCGCCATGAAATTCGTACCGACTCGTTAACCATGGATATAGACCAAATAAAACAAGCATTTATGCCTATAGCCGAATCATATTCCATGAATTGGAAACTGGTTGATTCCCGCAACAAGCCCAAAATGGCGCTACTTGCCAGCCATGAATCTCATTGTTTAATGGACTTATTGCACCGCTGGCATAGCAAAGAATTGTATTGTGATATTCCGTGTATTATTGCTAATCATCCGCAAATGAAACAATTTGCCGATTGGCACAGCATTCCATTTCATTGGATTGACTTTAAAACCTTAGGTAGAGAAGCTGCTTTCGCTCAGATCAGTCAGTTAATTAAACAATACGACATTGACTTAACTGTACTTGCGCGTTTTATGCAGATCTTACCTGAATCTCTGTGTCAGGAGTTAGCTGGTCGCGCGATCAACATTCACCACAGTTTTTTGCCCTCATTCGCCGGCGCTAAACCTTATCAGCAAGCATATGACAGAGGGGTAAAACTCATTGGAGCAACCTGCCATTATGTGACCAGTGACCTAGATGAAGGACCGATTATAGAACAAGAAGTCATGCGAATTTCCCATAGCGACTCAGCTCAAGATATGGTTAGAAAAGGTAAAAACTGTGAAAAAACAGCGCTTGCTAACGGCGTTCGTTATCATTTAGAAGACAGAGTAATTATTCATCGCTCTAAAACAGTCGTGTTTGCGTAATTTAAGTGGTCGTTATAAACATAAAATAATGGCTATTTAAAAGTTCGCCACATAAACAATGTTAATTTGCTTATCGGTGCGCCCTTGTCCTGACCATGATTGGGCGGCATCGTTAGCCTGCCAAGCAGCTTTAGTCAGGGCGACTTCAACATACTGCTGCTGGGAGCCCAGCATAAAACGAGAACTCAGTAACCATTGATTGCTCGCTGGAAGTTGAATATCTGCGCCTTGAGATGTCTCAAGGTTAGTATCCATTTGCTTAATATAACCCAAGCCCAAACTAATCTGATGGTTAATACGGTAACGAGGTAAAATGGCCCATTGTCGTGAAGTGGTTTTTTGACTATGCGCCCCCCAACTTAACTCACCTTTTACATAACCTATTTGCGTTTCAATAAAAATACCTTCGCCCAATTCTTGATGGAAGCTAAGCTGGTAATCACGTTGATGACAACCATCGAACTTAATGCTCTTCTTATCAAAATCCAGATCGGCGCTTTGGGGCAACGATTGCTTTAGCCAGTTCAACGTCTCTGCCCAATTTAATTCTGCCGCATTAATGGTAGCGGCGAAGCCGCAAATTAAAAGACCAATAACAATACGCAAGGGTATTCTCTAACGAGGTGAAGATGCTCTTAACTGTAGCTCTCATTTCGAGTTAATGAGTATTAAGTCACATTAGTAAGTATATTATTTCATACCTATAATAACCTAAAGCTAACTATACTCAAGGTTAGCACTACAAATACGCAACAAATCACTAACGTCATTACAATTGAAATATATGGTGCAAAGCAGACAAGATATGTACTATCAACTTATTTATAAGTCTTTTTTAGCACTTTTACACGAGTAAAAAATTATTACCGAGTCGATGATTATTCATGCAAAATAAAATACGCAGACCCCTTCGTACCTTATTCTACTTATTATTATTAAACACGTTTAATAATAATAGCGTCTTTGCATCAGAAGATATGTTCAAGTTCAGTGGATTCGCAACGCTAGGCGCAATTTACAACGATAGTAATGATTTAGGATTTCATACAAATTTCAAAACGCCAGCTCGTAGTGGCTTTTCATTTGCGCCAGACTCTTTAATCGGCGCCCAAGCCAATATTGAATTTAACGCCCAGTGGGATGCCGTTGTACAAGCCGTTTATCGAGACAAACTGGATGATAAGGTGCTTAATTATTTGGATGTGGCATTTTTACGCTATCACCTAGATAACAGTTGGGAAATTCGCGCTGGACGCATGAACACCGACATTTACTTTTTATCAGAATATAAATCAGTTGGTTACGCCTACCTATGGGCTCGCCCTCCCTCTGAATTTTATGGGAAAGTATCTTCCGTATCCCAGTTCGAGGGCGCAGATGTTTTGTATAAACGCTCATTCGGTGATGGTTTTTTACAAATTAAATTAGGCTTTGGAGAGTCCGACGCCACCGTCGCCACCATAGGCTCAGCATTCGACATTCATTTCACCAATATGATGATGGCGTCATTAACATATCAACAAGATAATTGGCAGGTCAGAGCATCGTTGCTCGATACCAAGGTTGACGAATTCAGCGCAAGTACAAGAACAATTGAAGAAGCAATTGCCTTGTTTCCCCCCACTATTTGGCCCGGCGGCCCCGAACTTCGTGATCGACTTAGTTTTGTTGGCAAAAAACAACAATTTTTTGGTTTGGGTTATCAATATGACAATGATTTATGGTTAGTCCAGTCAGAAGTGGGGTTTATTGACTCCGAATGGGACCTTGAACGCGATACAGTATCTGGTTATATCAGTGTCGGTTACCAGCCTGAAAACATTACTTACTACGCAACTATTTCAGCTGTACGCCCAACAAAAAACAATGTCAGCGATGATGTAGGTGAAATATCACCTAGTGCTCCGGAATATGCAGTTGCAATAATACAGTCTTTTCAACCATTAATACGCAAAGCACTAGATCAGAACTTAATAAAGCAACACACCTTTAGTGTGGGTGCAAAATGGCAACTGTCTCCTTCTTTGGTGGCCAAATTACAAGTTGATTACAGCATAATTGCCAACAACAACTTTTCACTTTGGCGCCTATACAATGAACCAGATTCAGGCCAAGAAGTAACAGTATCAAGCCTTAACCTGAACTGGATATTCTGATATGCATTTTATAAGAAAAAGCGTATTAGGGTTAATGTTACTATTGTGTTTACCCCTTTGTGCGCAAGCGATGGTCGTGGTGGTGAGTAAGCATAATCCCATCGAATCATTAAGCAAAACGCAAATTATCGATATATACATGGGTCGCTATAATACGTTTCCAAACGGTGTGTTGGCAAAACCCCTTGACCGTGCAGCCGGTAGCCCTGAGAAAAAGCGTTTCTATCAAGAACTGGTGGGCAAAAGTGAGGCTAAAATTAATGCTTACTGGGCGCGACTTTTATTCTCAGGCCGTGCAAGCCCGCCAAGTAGCTTCGACACTGATGATGAGATGCTTAATGAGCTTAAAACAACACCCCAAGCAATTGGCTACTTATTAGAATCAGAAGTAGATGATTCTTTGAAAGTCGTTTATCGTTTCGAAAAATAAATTAGCTTTGTAGGACATTTTTTGAAACGACACCTCTCATTCGCGTTAAATATTATAGCCATTGCGTTATTTATTCCTGGTATCACCCTACCGATGTTCGCTTTAAATATGGAGATGACCGCGCTGTTAAACGCTGCGGGGATTACTTCAACATTAATCGATAAAGAATTATCAATACTCAATACGGTTCAAGACCTGTGGAATAGTGAACGTTTTTTAGTGGCGGTATTAATTTTTCTGTTCTCAGTATGCATTCCAATACTCAAGACCACCTTAATGACCCTTGCGTACTTTACCCGTAATGAAAATCTCGAGCGACATATTACCCAGTTTGTATCAGCTATTGGTAAATGGTCAATGGCTGACGTATTTGTTGTGGCGGTATTCTTGGCAATTCTGTCGACAAATCACGCAGATACTTTTTCTCGAGAAACACTCAGTTTGTTTGGATTTGGCATTTCCGTAGATATAAGTACCCAAACTTTATCCGCTGCAGGAGATGGCTTTTTCTACTTTGTTGGATATTGCTTGGTATCTTTATTAGCCAGTCATTTAGCCAGCACGACATATATAATAAAACGTATATGATTTAGTATAAAAAAAGCCGCGTTAGCGGCTTTTTAGTGTTGTTATTTTTGCCGATGACTAAGTAGGCTTGTTGTTCGTTACAGGCACGGCGTTAATATCACTATCAATCTTTTCATTTGCTAAACGCACATCTTTTGCCTTATCAGGATGCACCTTCTCAAGTACGCATACCAGAGTTCTTTCACTGACGAAGTGCAAGGACCCATTGCTGCAGCATAGTTATCATATAGACGCTGCTCTTGCAGCATTAGTTTGCAGATTACTTATTGCACCCATTGGGTCACTCAACTTCTGTTAGTAAATATCCTATAAGCAACTCGGTAAATGCTTAGCTGGATCCGTCTCTCTCGCGTGTATTGCGTCTTTGACCGTCAAGCCTAGCGCTTTAGCAATACCTTCACCATAGGCTGGGTCACACTGATTGCAGTTTCGAATATGGCGATATTTGATGAAATCAAATGTATCTCCCATTTGTCTCGCTGTGTTGTCGAATAACACTTGCTTTTGTTCATTACTCATCAAATTAAACAGTAAACGTGGCTGACTGAAGTAGTCGCTATCATCTTCACGAAAGTCGTAATGCTTAGCATCACCATCAATTTTGAGTGGAGGCTCAACATATTGTGCTTGCTCTTGCCATTGACTAAAGCTGTTTGGCTCATAGTGAGGTTTACCACCATAGTTGCCATCAACACGCCCTTGTCCGTCGCGAGCGTTGCTATTAACCGGACAACGAGGCTTGTTTACCGGAATTTGATTATGGTTTACGCCCACTCTATAACGTTGAGCATCTGCGTAATTAATCAAACGGGCTTGTAACATGCGATCAGGTGATACACTAATTCCCGGTATTAAATTACTTGGTGCAAAAGCGGCTTGCTCAACATCAGCAAAGTAGTTTTCAGCGTTCTTATTCAATTCAAACTCACCAACTTCTACAAGCGGATAATCACCCTTGCGCCAAACTTTTGTTAAATCGAATGGATGGTACGGAACCTGATCCGCTTCAACTTCTGGCATGATTTGCACAAACATCTTCCACTTAGGGAAGTCACCACGTTCAATCGATTCATATAGGTCTTTTTGATTACTTTCACGGTCCATAGCAACCACTTCAGCCGCTTGCGTATCACTTAAGTTTTTGATGCCTTGTTGCGTGCGAAAATGAAATTTGACCCAAAAACGCTCACCGGCATCATTCCAAAAACTATAGGTATGCGAACCAAAGCCATGCATATGTCTGAAAGAGGCAGGGATACCTCGGTCACTCATCACAATAGTTACTTGATGTAATGCTTCTGGTAATAAAGTCCAAAAATCCCAGTTGTTGGTTGCTGAACGCATATTGGTGCGAGGATCTCGCTTAACTGCTTTGTTCAAATCTGGAAACTTGAGTGGGTCGCGTAAAAAGAATACTGGGGTATTATTGCCGACCATATCCCATATTCCTTCGTCGGTATAAAACTTCAATGCAAAGCCGCGAATGTCACGCTCAGCATCAGCCGCACCGCGTTCGCCTGCAACGGTACTAAAACGAGCAAACATTTCGGTCTTTTTACCAATCTCACTGAATATTTTAGCCCGAGAAAATTTGCTGATATCATGAGTAACAGTAAAAGTACCGAATGCGCCAGACCCTTTAGCATGCATTCGACGCTCTGGAATAACTTCACGGACAAAGTTACCAAGTTTTTCATTTAACCAAACATCTTGGTTTAACAAGGGGCCACGCTTGCCTGCTGTCATGCTATTTTGGTTATCAACTACGGGGGCGCCGCTGTTAGTAGTAAGGTGTGTTGGTTCATATGGACATTTTTTATCAGTCATTTCATTTATCCCTAGGCAGTTAAGTAGCATTACTAGACTTATATTTATTCTAAGTATTACCGTAGTATAGCCAGCAAAAGCACATAGGCTATCAAAACGTTTTGGTAAGAATAGCACTGAGAGCGAAAAAATAAATCTACCAGAACTAGATTCGCTTAATCGAATGAATCAATGAAGCGTTGCAAGTTCAGAACAATTAAAAGGTAATAAATTCACCCCAATCTAGGCCAAGATTGGAGCTGTAGAAAATGTCATCAAAAAACATATTGTTTATATCTTTACATATTACGCCACACACACTCTGGCGCTTCCTTCGTTCTTTCTTCTCCCTAAAGCCTGCTCTGCTCTGGAAATAATCTGTTGCAGCAGGCTATCATCACTGCCTAATTCACTTACCCCAATACTAACGGATAGCGAAATTTGATTTGAGTAAAGTCCCTGATGTTCATCTTGAAAGTGAAGTCTAATTTTATTAGCCAAGCTTACTGCCTGGGCGGCAGACGTTTTAGGCAATAACAATATAAACTGCTCATCTGTGACTCGACCTAAATAGTCAGATTCTCGGCACACTTCGAGTATTATTTTCGCTACTCGCGTTAATATTTGGTTAGCCACTTCTTGGCCATGATTTTCAAGAATACGAGGATACCGATCAATATCAAACGCTAACACACTCATCGCTTCATTGTGTCGGCGAGCCGTGGCAATCAATTTGGAAGCTGATAACTCAAAAGCGAAGCGATTAAACGTCGGATTAAATTGCTCTGAATCAATGTTCAAAAGGTTAGCGCTTACTATTTTTTGTTGCTGCTGTCGGGCATTTAAAAAAATAACCACTAGTCCAATAAACAATACAAATACGATCAACCAAAAAATAACAACTTGAACCAAGCGTAACGTCGCGATACGTTTATTGTCCTGAGCTTTATATTGCTCAACAACATCCCTTAAACTATTTAATAAAGGCGTATAGGTCAGTTCCATTAATATTTTTGCATCAAGTTTATTGTCTTTTTCCTGCTGATTTAAAGCATTATAAATCTGCTCACTAAATAAATTTAGCTGATCGTTAACATTGTTATTAGACGTAAAATAAAGCGCTTGCAACGTATTAGACAAGGGCGAGTGTTGCTTATTCGCTAGCGCATTATAGTGCTCGTGGAGTAAATGTTGGTGGTTTGCTTGCAACTCGCCTAGCGCTTGCAAGCTAGTTTGCTTGGCTGCCCTGTCACCGCTGTACAAATAGGTTGTGGCAAATAAACTTGCTCTTTGTAGTAACATCAGCTGTTGGCCACCTAAGTTCACCTCAAGAGCAACCTTGGCTTGCGCTTGAATCAATCGGTCCAATGTAAAAAGCGCCGAAATAGCAAAGGCCCCTACGACCAATAAATAAATCAGGCTCGAAAGCACTGTTCTGGGCTTTGAAGTAGATTGGCAAACATTCGGCTTTTTAGTAGCCATTTTTAGTGCCTCCAAGGCTCGATAATTCGCTGAATCGAAGTGGCTATCTTAATCAATCCCTAAAGGGATATGATCAGCCGTCCACGATCGGCAGCCCCAGAAATAATTGCGTTATTAGTAATGTAGATTGTGTAAAAAAGTAGCGTAAATGCATATATCCAATTCAAAACAATAGCGTCAATATGTACTTTTAGACATTGAACTTTAGGATATTCGACCATAGTGGCATAGGATCTGACATACTTCATTCTGCTGATATGGTCACATAAGTGTGGTTTTGCTTGCTCGTTTTTCGCCAGATTGACAAAAGATAATCCATCTAAATTTTAGGATAATTGCAGAAGAAAATTATACGATAACAGGTGAGTAATACGTGAATTTCAAAATGAGTTGTCGACCTTCGAGCATAACGTTTATGTGTTTATTTCTGCTCGGTTGCGGTGGAAGCGGCGAAAGCAGTAACGCTTTAATATCACCGCCCCTACCAGCGCCTGAAATTGATAACCGCTGGGTAAGAGGCGAATTTGACGACGAGTCACTATTTAAGGACCACTGTGAAGTACCTAGGCGTGGTACGAACACTATCACAGGCGAAGCTTATACAGATGTTGCGGGTAATTCGAATGACGAAAAACTTTGGTTGCGATCATGGACCAATGACACCTACCTTTGGTTTGACGAAGTCGATGACAACGATCCCGCTGAGTTTTCGGTAGCTGACTACTTCAATCAACTAAAAAGCGATTTTCGAACAGATTCAGGATCGTTTAAAGATAATTTTCATTTCTCACAAACAACTCAAGAATATTTAACACGGACGCAAAGAGGCATTACCTTTGGTTACGGTATTAGTTGGGAGTTTATCCAAGCAAGTGCGCCTAGAAGAATAATCGTTCGTTACACGGAACCAGGCTCGCCAGCAGACTTAGCAGGGATAACAAGGGGAGATGAGTTAATCCTTGTAAACTCAATCGACTTTATTGAGACCGAAGACAACGATGATGTGGATGCAATCAACGCAGCATTATTTCCATCATTCACCGAGCAGAGTGTCAATTTCACCTTATTAAAACTAAATGGTGCTCAAATCAGCTACCAACTTGTCGCTCAGGATATCACGCTCTCACCGGTACAAAATAGCAAAGTGCTTGCAACAGATATTGGTCTGATTGGTTATATGCAGTTCAATAGCCATATTCAGAGCGCTCAGAGGCAATTAATTACAGCCATCACCTCGTTCAGCCAAAACAATATACAAGCATTAGTATTAGACATGCGTTACAACGGCGGCGGGTTATTATCCATGGCATCGCAGTTAGCCTTTATGGTTACTGGCTCGCCTCAAACCGATGGGCTCACCTTCGATAATCTACAATTTAATCGAAAACACCTTAATTTTAATCCTATCACTGGACAGCGCCTACAAGCCACGCCCTTTTACGGACGTGAGATAGACTACGACCAAGGCGTATTGACCACTAACACGTTACCCAGTCTAGGGTTAAGTACCGTATACGTACTTTCAAGCAGTGCAACCTGTTCAGCCAGTGAAGCTTTCATTAACGGACTCAGAGGAATAGATATAAGAGTAGTGCTAATTGGTGATACCACCTGCGGCAAGCCTTACGGCTTTTACCCCCAAGATAATTGCTCGAAAACCTATTTCACAATACAGTTTCAAGGAAGTAATCAAAAAGGTTTCGGCGGATACGCTGACGGCTTTATTCCTACCCCCACACCTCAGTTCGAAGCTGATGTGCAGGGCTGTGTGGTAAATGACGATTTTCAGCATGTGTTAGGTGACCGAAACGAAAAAGTTTTCAGTGCAGCAATCCATCATATGAGGACGGGAGAATGTCCAGTACAACCATCGAAAAAAGAATTAAGGGGCAGAACAGCCTCTGAACAAGGTCTGAGCATTCGCACCCAGGCTAGCGTCATCGATGCCATTATTCTTGAGAATTCAATTAACCAGGTAATAACTGAAGCTAGATAACCGTTTAACCAACAATTTTTATCAACGGTAAATCTAAAGTCAATACTAAAAGCGAGTTCAGGATGGGACAGGATAAACAAAAAAGGCGCGACTCTCACGAGGCGCGCCTTTTAGCGTAGTATCTAAAACTGATTAAGCTTTAGTAACGATCTCTACCAACATCCAATTTTTGGATTTAGACAAAGGACGACATTCACGTACTGTTACTACGTCACCTTCGTTACATTGGTTAGTCTCGTCATGAGCGTGTAGCTTAGTAGTACGTTTAATGAACTTACCATAAATAGGGTGTTTCACTTTACGCTCTACTGCAACAGTAATGGTTTTATCCATTTTGTTGCTGACCACACGACCTTGTACTGTACGACTTGATTGTTCAGTCATTATGCAGCAGCCTTTTGAGTCAGAATGGTTTTAACACGCGCAATACTGCGACGTACTTTACGAATTTGGTCAGTTTTTTCAAGCTGACCAGTACTCGCTTGCATACGTAGGTTAAATTGTTCACGAAGCAAACTAAGTAGCTCAGTGTTCAATTCTTCTACGCTTTTATCTTTCAGTTCTGTGGCTTTCATTACATCACCGTCCGAGTTACAAAGGTGGTTTTAAACGGCAGTTTTGACGCGGCCAATTCAAACGCTTCGCGAGCTACTGATTCTGGAACACCTTCCATCTCATATAAAACACGACCTGGTTGAATTTGGCAAACCCAGTATTCAACGTTACCTTTACCTTTACCTTGACGCACTTCTAGAGGCTTCTCAGTAATTGGCTTGTCAGGGAAAACTCGAATCCAAATTTTACCTTGACGTTTAACGGCACGTGTCATAGCACGACGAGCTGCTTCGATTTGGCGAGCAGTCATACGACCACGGCCAACGGATTTTAGTCCGAACGTTCCAAAACTCACACTGTCGCCAGCGGCATAGCCACGGTTACGACCTTTGTGCATTTTACGGAACTTCATACGTTTAGGTTGTAACATAATTAGCCCTCACGCTTAGGTGAACGGCCTTTCTTCTTAGGCTGAGCTGGTTGCTCTTGGGTAAGAGGCAATCCGCCTAATACTTCACCTTTGAAGATCCAGACCTTCACGCCAATGATACCGTAAGTTGTGTTAGCTTCTGACGTTGCATAGTCGATGTCAGCACGGAAAGTGTGTAATGGAACACGACCTTCACGATACCACTCGGCACGCGCAATTTCAGCTCCGCCTAAACGGCCACTTACTTGAACTTTAATACCCTTGGCACCAATTCTCATCGCGTTTTGAACTGCGCGCTTCATAGCACGACGGAACATTACACGACGCTCTAACTGACTAGCAATGCTGTCAGCAACCAGTTGACCGTCTAATTCAGGCTTGCGTACTTCAGCAATGTTAATCTGAGCAGGCACGCCGGCCAACTTAGATATATACTTACGTAGCTTCTCAACGTCTTCACCTTTCTTACCGATTACAACGCCAGGGCGAGCAGTGTGAATAGTCACACGGATGCTTTTCGCTGGACGTTCAATAACGATCTTAGAAAGAGAAGCAGTTTTAAGTGCCTTCGTCAGATACTGACGTACCTGATGATCATTAAACAAGTTATCTGCATAATCTGCAGTATTAGCGTACCAGGTAGATGTCCATGGTTTGCTGATACCCAGGCGTATGCCTGTAGGATGTACCTTCTGTCCCATTATCTTCTCCTAGTTATCAGCCACAACAACGGTGATGTGACTGCTACGCTTAAATATACGATCAGCACGGCCTTTGGCTCTTGGCTTGATACGCTTCATTGTTGGGCCTTCATCAACGAAAACTTTTGCGACAGTCAATTCATCGATGTCTGCGCCTTCGTTGTGTTCAGCGTTCGCAATTGCTGATTCTAATACTTTTTTGATTAGACCAGCACTTTTCTTAGGGCTATAAGCCAAAAGCTCAAGTGCTTTTTCAACATGTAAACCGCGAATTTGATCTGCAACCAAGCGTGCCTTTTGAGCCGAGGTACGGGCATGGCGATGTGTAGCTAATGCTTCCATATTTTATCCCCTATCTCTTAGCTTTCTTATCCGCGACATGGCCGCGGTAAGTACGCGTTGGCGCAAATTCGCCCAACTTATGGCCGACCATTTCGTCACTGACGAAAACTGGAACGTGCTGGCGACCGTTATGGACCGCAATGGTCAACCCAATCATATCTGGGATGATCATAGAACGACGAGACCAAGTTTTGATTGGTTTCTTGTCGTTCTTTTCCACTGCAGCCTCAACCTTCTTCAGCAAGTGGAGGTCTATAAATGGACCTTTCTTGAGAGAACGTGGCATGGTGAATCCTCGCTGTTACTTATTACGACGACGTACGATAAGTTTATCGGTACGCTTGTTACTACGGGTTTTCTTACCCTTAGTTGGAACACCCCAAGGTGAAACTGGGTGACGGCCGCCTGATGTGCGTCCTTCACCACCACCATGTGGGTGATCTACTGGGTTCATGGCAACACCACGAACGGTTGGGCGGATACCGCGCCATCTGTTCGCACCGGCTTTACCAAGTGAACGTAGCATATGTTCTGCATTACCGATTTCGCCAATAGTGGCACGGCAGTCTGCTAATACTCGACGAACTTCACCAGAACGTAGACGAAGAGTTACATAACCTTCGGCACGCGCTAGGATCTGTGCGTATTGACCAGCAGAACGAGCAATTTGTGCACCTTTACCAGGCTTCATCTCAATAGCATGTACCGTAGTACCTACTGGGATGTTACGCATAGGTAAAGTATTACCAGCTTTGATCGCAGCGTCTGAACCAGATTGAATCTGATCACCCGCTTTAGCACCTTTAGGAGCCAAGATATAGCGACGCTCACCATCTGCGTATAACACCAAACAGATGTTAGCAGAGCGGTTTGGATCATATTCTAAACGCTCAATTTTGGCTGGAATGCCATCTTTGTTGCGTTTGAAATCTATAACACGATAGTGTTGCTTGTGGCCACCACCAACGTGACGTACTGTAATACGTCCGTTATTGTTACGGCCACCAGATTTGCTGTTCTTTTCAAGCAAAGGAGCATAAGGAGCGCCTTTGTGTAGATCAGGGTTAACAACCTGAACTACGTGACGACGACCAGCAGAAGTCGGCTTAGCTTTCAATAATGGCATGTCTAGTCCCCTTCTTAGCCTTCGCTGCCAGCAAAGTCGATGTCTTGACCTTCTTTAAGCACAACGTACGCTTTTTTCCAGTCTTTACGCTTACCGAAAGATGAACCGTGACGCTTGGTTTTACCCTTGACGTTTACGGTACGAACAGAATTAACTTCAACTTCGAACAATTTTTCAACTGCCGCTTTGATTTCTTCTTTGTTCGCATCTTTAAGCACTTTGAAAACAACAGTGTTGTTAACTTCAGCTGCAAGCGTTGCTTTTTCAGAAACATGTGGTGCTAAAACCACTTTTAAAAGACGTTCTTCGTTAATCATGCTAACGCCTCCTCTAATGCTTTCACTGCATCAGCAGTTATCAACACTTTTTCGAATGCGATTAGGCTGACTGGGTCAATGCCTTGCACGTCACGTACGTCAACTTTATATAAGTTGCGAGCTGCTAAGAACAAGTTCTCATCAACTTCAGACGTTACGATTAGTACATCACTTAGTTCAAGCTCATTTAACTTAGAAATTAATTCTTTCGTTTTAGGCGCTTCAACTGAAAACTTTTCAACCACGATTAAACGGTCTTGACGTACCAATTCAGATAGGATGCTTTGTATCGCACCACGGTACATCTTCTTGTTAACCTTTTGGCTGTGATCCTGTGGCTTAGCAGCAAATGTTACACCACCAGAACGCCAGATAGGACTACGGATTGTACCAGCACGGGCACGACCAGTTCCTTTTTGACGCCAAGGCTTGGCACCACCACCACGAACTTCAGAGCGTGTTTTTTGTGCTTTAGAACCCTGACGGGCACCTGCACCGAATGCAACTACTACTTGATGTACTAGTGCTTCGTTAAATTCACGTCCAAAGGTTGCTTCGGATACTTCAAGAGCGCTTTGCGCATCTTTCAATACTAATTCCATCACTTAACTCCCCAGACGTTACGCTTTAATTGCAGCTTTGATGATGACGTCGCCACCTGGCGCTCCAGGAACATTGCCTCTTACTAGAAGAAGATTGTTCTCTGCGTCAACACGTACTACATCCAAAGACTGAACAGTCACACGTTTATTTCCCATCTGACCGGCCATTTTCTTGCCTTTGAAGACTTTACCTGGTGATTGGTTTTGGCCAATTGAACCAGGAGCACGGTGAGACAATGAGTTACCATGTGTGTTACGTTGGTGGCTAAAGTTCCAGCGCTTAATAGCACCTTGGAAACCTTTACCTTTAGAAGTTCCTACAACGTCAACCATTTTAGTGTCAGCAAAAATTTCAACAGTAATTTCACTGCCAACTTCTATGCCTTCGCCTTCGTTGCCGTCTAAACGGAATTCCCATAAACCACGACCTGCTTCCACGCCAGCTTTAGCAAAATGACCTGCTGCTGCTTTATTTACGCGGTTCGCTTTTTTGTCGCCAGCGGTTACTTGAAGCGCTGTATACCCGTCGGTTTCGTCAGTGCGTAACTGAGTAACACGGTTCGGGGTGGCTTCTATAACAGTCACTGGTATTGATACGCCGTCTTCAGTGAAGATGCGTGTCATACCAACTTTACGACCGATAAGACCAATCGCCATTGTTAATACCCTCTCTTGTTAGCCCAGGCTGATTTGAACATCAACACCGGCAGCCAAGTCCAATCTCATCAAGGCATCTACTGTTTTATCAGTAGGCTCGATGATATCCACCAAACGCTTATGTGTACGAATTTCATACTGATCACGTGCATCTTTGTTTACGTGAGGCGAAGTAAGTATTGTATAACGCTCTTTACGGGTAGGTAGAGGAATAGGTCCACTAACCTGAGCACCGGTACGCTTCGCTGTTTCAACGATTTCAGCCGTGGACTGATCGATCAACTTGTGATCAAACGCTTTCAAACGAATACGAATTCTTTGATTTGGCATCGATTAAGCTCCAATCGAAAGAACAAAAAAAACCATCCTCGACTACCTTTTCTATTTTAGGTAGGGGGATGAATGAAAACTGCTAACCCAAAATTAGGGTCCTGTATTTAATGACATCATGCCGAAGCTTAAGTCAAAAACCATTGCCCTTCTGGACAAGTGGGCGCGAATTATACCTGTATCGCTTACTTTTGCAACAGCAGTTTGTAAAATAATGGAGTTTAACTGCTTTCAACGTTGCCAAGCGCTAAGCCAAGGTTACCTTAGTTCAAGTAAAACGGTGTTATCCACAAATTCCCTCGGCTATAGTGAGGCTATAGCAAATAATAAAAACAACATAGAAGCTGCCCCCTATGGAACAACAATCTGCTCTACAAGACCTTAAAAATCTGTTGGTAAATGCGCCATCTCTATTAAGTGTCTATGATACGCTGGAACCTATGTTGCTGAAATTATTTAAAGCGCAACGTATGAGTATTTTCCAGCGTAGGATGCAACACCAAGATTTAGTCGCTCGTTTTAAAACCGGTAACGAAGTACAGGAAATAAAAGTTCCTATTAGTCCTCACTCTATTGCCGGTTATGTAGCGCTTAGTCAAATTCCTCTCATTATAAATGATCCTTATAGCAGCGATGAATTATCGGCTATTCATCCTCGATTGAAATTTGCGGATAAGTTCGATAAACACTCTACTTTTAGAACGCAAAATCTAATCTGTATACCGATCTTAAATGCAGGCGTCTTAATGGGCATTATGCAGATTATTAATAAGAATGACGGTGCTTTTCAATCGGCAGATTTAGCATTAGCCAATAAAGTTGCGCAAACCCTAGGCAATAAATTTCGCTATGAACTTGGCGGCACCAGTCAACCTTTTGATTATCTTGTTCATAGGAAAGTCATCGATGAGCCGACTCTAAATAAATTTGTACAAGCAAATCCTGAGCACGAACTACTCGTGCAGCGCTTAATGACCGAAAAGCGTATCCCTGAGGACGAAATGGGTATTGCCCTGTCAGTTCACTATCAAGTGCCCTATATAGGTTATAAACCCGACCGTTTCAGACTTTATCAAAGTAATAGCAAACTCAACCTTTCTTATCTTAAGCGCAATTTTGTTGCAGTGGTGACGGATTCGACAGATCGACCCACCGTGCTCATGGCTCAACCGAGCAATGCGAGTCTGTTGATGGAAATCGAGAGCGCGTTAGGAATCGAAAGCTATGGAATATCAGTGGCACTGCCCAATACAATTTTGCAATACCTTGGGGAAGCGAATGGTGGGGGTGTAGGCCCTGGCGCAATGGACGAAATACTCGACGAAATCGGCACGAGTGGTCAGGAGGCAGATGAACAACTGGACGATATGTCTGATGATGCTCCCGCCGTCGTGCGTCTTGTTAGTCGAATCTTACATGATGCTAAACGGCTTGAAGCATCCGATATACATATAGATGCAGAAAAAAATGCGCCAACTCGTGTACGTATGCGAATCGACGGCGTATGCCGAGACATTACACAAGTTCCCGCTTCGCATCATAATGCGGTCATCGCGCGCATTAAAATCATGTCTAACCTTAATATTGCAGAAAAACGTTTGCCACAAGATGGAAAGTTGGCTTTCAAATTATCAGGTCAAGTAATAGAAGTCCGCGTAGCGACTATTCCGACGGTTGCAGGTGAAGGTGTCGTTATGCGTATCCTTTCGACCGGCGGAGCATTACCTATGGGAAAAATGAATTTGTCTCCCGCAAATCAGCAAACCATTTTAAGGATGATTAAAAAGCCCCACGGGATCCTATTAGTCGTTGGTCCTACAGGCTCAGGTAAAACAACGACCCTACATGCTGTTTTAGGTCACATTAACACCCCAGACAAAAAAATATGGACAGCAGAAGATCCTGTTGAAATCACTCAGCCTGGTTTACAGCAAGTTCAAGTAAGCCCGCGTATCGGCTTTACGTTTGCTAGCGCACTACGTGCTTTCTTGCGGGCAGACCCTGATATCATTCTAATTGGTGAAATGCGTGACAAAGAAACGGCTCATGCCGGCATAGAAGCATCATTAACAGGTCACTTGGTATTTTCAACTCTACACACCAACTCTGCACCAGAAACCATAACTCGTTTGCTCGACTTAGGTATAGACCCAGTTAATTTTACAGATGCGTGCATCGGCATTCTTGCTCAGCGACTTGTCCGCACCTTATGTCAGAATTGTAAAGAAGCCACACTGGCCACTGATACAGATATGGATTTTATTAAACGTCAATATGGCGCTGATTATCTACCTGAGCTTAAACTCGTCTCCCCCCTGATGTTACACAAGCCAAAAGGCTGTGAGATTTGCGGTAATACAGGATATAAAGGTCGCACGGGTGTACACGAATTACTTAGCATGACACCTGCTCTACGTTCACTGGTATATAAAACGGCTCCCGTGAGTCAACTAAAAACACAAGCAATGCACGATGGCATGCGCACCTTGATTCAAGACAGCATTCTTAAAGTTATAAAAGGTGATACCGATATTGCACAAATTCAAATGCTTGCCAGTGTGTAAGATAACTTAAACCACAGTGTGAACATAAGTTCACATAAATAGCATATTTGCTAAGCAGTCCTCAATGGGAAAATTGGCCTTTAAAAGTGAACTTTTGTATATTCCTGCGATGCTTTGTTGGGTATGTTTTTATAATAATAATCGATCAGGAAAATACTATGTCTATAAATGTCGTTAGCTGGGCTTTACTCAGTGCAATGTTAACTTTCGGGGGCGAAGCACTCAGTCGCAGTAAAATTCAAGAAAGTGAAGTTATCGTCGAACGGGAAGAAAATGACAACAAACCAGAATGGGATGTATTAAACCCACCTTTTGAACTACATGAAGTAAACATAGATACCGACGAAACTACTTGGTCTAGTCTTGACGTCTCGCCAGACGGCAAACAATTTGTATTTGACATGCTAGGTGATATTTACATCAGCGCTATCAATGGCGGTGATGCAAAATCGTTGACCCAAGACTTTGCTTGGAACATACACCCAACCTTTAGTCCTGACGGTAAAAAAATCGCTTTTATCTCTGACAGAGACGGCCTCTCGAATGTTTGGGTGATGAATCTAGATGGCAGCGGGATGGTGCAAGTCACAAAAGAGAAAAATAATTTAATTCATTCCCCTAAGTGGAGTCCTGACGGTCAATATATAGTGGCAAATAAAGGGATTATGTCTAGTCGAAGTATTCCCGCTGGCGAAATTTGGCTTTATCACCATTCAGGTGGTGATGGAATGGTCATTAAAAAACGAGTTAATGGCAATTCGGACCAAAAAAATATTGCTGATCCTGCTTTTTCTCCTGATGGAAAATATCTTTATTACACTCAAGATGTTTCTTCCGGTAGCACTTTTGATTACAACCGTGATCCCCTAAAAGGCATTTTTGCCATCACGCGCTACGATCTAACCACAGGTGAAGAAGAGCGCTATATCAGTGGCACCGGCGGTGCTGTTGTCCCGACGCCATCACCAGATGGCAAACACATTGCTTTTATTCGTCGAATAAAAGAAAAAACGGCTCTGTTTATTAAAAATATTCAAACAGGAACTGAAACGCCTCTTTATTTTGAACTCGAACGAGACATGCAAGAAGGTTTTGGCTCCGAAGGATATTTTCCCTATTTTGACTGGACCCCTGATTCAAAGACAATCGTATTTTGGACGGCGGGTAAATTTCATCGTTTAGATGTGAAAACTCAAGCGCTTAGCAATATCCCTGTTCGAGTCCAATCTAAAGTGCGATATGCCGATGCATTACGATTTGACGTTGATGTTGCCCCTGATACCTTTGATATTAAAATGACGCGTTGGGCACAAAAATCACCTGATGGTGAAAGCATCTTATTTCAAGCCTTAGGGAAGCTTTACATCAAAGACCTTGAAAGTGGTAGAACGAGACGCTTAACCAAACAAAATGATCATGATGAGTACTACCCGCGCTTTTCCCACGACGGTAAGCGAATCGTGTTTACCACTTGGAATGATCAAACGTTAGGAAGCGTGCGCACTGTATCAACGTCAGGTCGCTCTGAAAAGGTGATTACGATTGCCCCAGGCCACTATATAGAGCCTAGCTTTTCCACTGACGATAATCTTATTACCTATAACAAAAAAACCGGTGGATATTTATTACCTCCCGATTATTCAGTTGAACCAGGTATTTATATAGCGTCAGCTAAAGGTAAACAACATAAACGCGTGGCTAAAAGTGGCAGTGCTCCGCATTTCGCTGGTGACAATAGTCGAGTTTATATGACCCAGTCTGTGCCTGGCTCTGATTATCCTGAACAACAACTTGTCAGCGTCGATTTGAATGGCGAGGATAAGCGTGAACACTTATATGGTGCGGACAAAATAGCAGAATATCGCCTGTCGCCAGACAAAAAATGGATTGCCTTCGTTTATCAATACAAAGCCTATGTGGCTCCGTTTACAGAAATTGGTAAGCGTCAGGACATTGGTCCTGCAAGCACAACGATTCCTATCAAGCAGCTATCTGACCGCGCCGGGGAATATCTAACGTGGCGCAGCGACAGTAAAGCACTGAGCTGGTATCACGCAGCAACATACTATGAACGAGAATTGAAAGATGCTTTTGCTTTTGTTTCCCAAGCAACGGAAGAACTACCTGAGCCGGTTACTGACGGTATTTCGTTATCATTTAAACAAAAAACTGACAAGCCTTCAGGTTATAAAGCACTCGTTGGCGGAACAGTTGTCACCATGCGTGATGCTGATAACCAGCAGGAAGTGATTCAGGATGCTGTCGTTATCATCAAAGACAATAAAATTTTTGCCGTTGGGAAACAATCAGAAATTGAAATACCAAGCGGTGCACAAGAAATCGATACTCGCGGCAAGACAATACTGCCAGGCTTGATTGATGCACACGCTCACGGTGCACAAGGAAGTAATGAAATCATTCCCAATCAAAACTGGAATATGTACTCAGCACTGGCATTTGGAGTTACAACAATTCACGACCCCTCTAATGATACATCTGAAATATTTTCCGCAGCCGAATTACAAAAAGCAGGTAAGCGCATTGCACCGCGCACTTATTCAACAGGTACCATTATTTACGGTGCTGAAGCGTTAGGATATAAAGCAATTATCAACAGCTATGATGACGCGCTAACGCACTTAACACGCCTTAAAGATGCGGGGGCTATTTCAGTAAAAAGTTATAACCAGCCGCGTCGCGATCAGCGTCAACAGATTTTGGCCGCAGCCCGTGAATTAAAACTAATGGTAGTGCCTGAAGGCGGTGGTAAGTATCAACAGAATATATCTATGTTAGTTGACGGCCACACAGGTTTAGAGCATTCATTACCCATTGCTAAGGGATATCAAGACCTAACCTCACTTTGGCAACAAACTGATTTTGGTTATACCCCAACCTTTGTCGTGTCTTATGGTGGTTTAATGGGTGAAGAATACTGGTACGATCGCACTGAAGTATGGAAGAACGAGCGTTTGTTACGTTACACCCCTAGCTTTTTATTAGATGAACGTTCTATTCGTCGGCCCACTGCACCGGATAATCAATACAACCACGTATATGTAGCACAATATGCTAAAACACTCCGAGATAAGGGCGTTAGCGTTCATATAGGGGCCCATGGGCAACGAGAAGGACTAGCCGCTCATTGGGAACTGTGGTTAATGACCCAAGGGGGCTTTACCCCATGGGAAGCCTTGCGCGGAGGCACCATAGACGGTGCTACTCACTTAGGGATGGGTAAACAACTTGGCAGCATCGAAACAGGAAAGCTGGCCGACATGATGATAATAGACGGTGATGTTCTAACAGATATTCGTCGCAGCGAGTATGTAAGCTACACAGTGATCAACGGACGAGTATATGATGCAGCATCGATGAACGAAGTGGGCAGCAAAACTAAACGACCTGCTTTTTTCTTCGAAAATAACAACCATTTGTTTATGCCTCAAGCCACCCAAAGCAGTATTCAGCAAAAGGCCGAAAAACACCACTGGGTGCATTAATGCCTTACAAGTAACGAATAAGGCAGCGGCATAAATGTTCAGCCGCTGCTTTCATCTTTGCCCTTTTGGGGCAATAAACACTAATTCTGGACGAAACGTATTAGTCTGGTAAGCTTAAAAAATATCTGACTGACTGAGCGAAACGTGTGTCTAACAACGATTTAGAGAATTCATTTAAAATTTTGAAACAAACTATTCCGCTGTTGCTCAAGCATAAGATCCCTCCAATCCCCCTAAATTATGCGCTTTGGTATACCTATGTAAGTAATGAATCAGCCACGCTCAACGAAACCTTAGATCAAGTGGTACAGCACAATTTACCGTTATCTTCAGCAAAAAAGAACGAGTTGTATCGCAAACATGTAGCCAACGATAAAGATGTTGACGTATGGGAATTAAGACAATCGATTGAAAGAATGATTGTCGAGTTATCTCAATCGGTTAAAGACACTCGCACTGAAACGCGCGCATTTAAAAGCACCATGGACACCTGCATGGATGACTTAGCTAAAGTCGAGCGTGAAGGGCTAAGTATGGAAGAAGTGATGGAGCTGGTGCGCTCGTTAGTCACCCAGACTAAACAGATTCGCGGCACCACTCTCTCTTTTAATACCGCCTTAATGGATGCTGAGCGTGAAATTAGCCGGCTGAAAGATCAACTGGAAAAAAGTCAACAAGCCGCGCTATATGATGCCCTTACGGGATTGTGTAACAGGCGATATTTTGATGAAGAGCTAGCTGCTCAAGCCATGCGCCCAAACATGTGTTTAATTTTAGTGGACTTAGATAACTTTAAAGTGATTAACGATACCCATGGACATGTGATGGGCGACCTGGTTTTAAAAGCCAGCGCTAAAAAGCTTCAAGCGGCTTGTCGTAATGGCGCCCAAGCATTTCGCTTTGGTGGAGAAGAGTTCGCAATCATTGTACCTAACTGTAAGTTTGATATGGCCCGTCAAATAGCGGAAACCATGCGCCGCTCGATTGAAAAAATAGGCGTAAGAGATAAACGTAGCGCCGAAGTACTTGAAGGTATTAGTGCCTCTTTTGGTGTAGTAGAGATTCAAGAAGGCATGAATCCCCTCGCGCTTATTGAAGCCGCAGATAAACAATTATACGAAGCGAAATCCCTTGGACGAAATCGCGTTATGCCGATGTCTAACCGTTAAGGGTTAGACGAATAAAGGCATAACAAGGGGAGTATTTAAGCAAATCGTCGACACTCTTAA
This sequence comes from Paraglaciecola sp. 20A4, assembly GCF_011378905.1. Classification (GTDB taxonomy): domain Bacteria; phylum Pseudomonadota; class Gammaproteobacteria; order Enterobacterales; family Alteromonadaceae; genus Paraglaciecola. The sequence goes on from NZ_WTPY01000005.1 coordinate 162,095, forward strand.
TGCGAGAATAATGCGAGAACACGACTTGGCTATTAAATAAACAAAACACCGCTTTATTCGGCGTGTTAAACCATGTAAAATCCGCGAGTTCTTTTTAATGGTCGCACTAAATCCTTAATAATCCCGTCAAAAAGTGTGAATATTTAGGTTAATCTAAAAGAAAATCGATATCCTGCGGAAATATCTTGTATAATCCCGCGCAATTTTTACTCAGACTGAAGTTGAAGCAATGAAAGACTTATCACTTTACAGAAACATCGGTATTTTCGCCCACGTTGATGCGGGTAAAACTACCACGACAGAACGAATTTTGAAGCTTACCGGTCAAATCCACAAAACCGGTGAAGTACATGACGGCGAATCGACTACAGATTTCATGGAGCAAGAAGCTGAGCGCGGTATTACTATCCAATCAGCAGCAGTAAGCTGTTTTTGGAAAGATCACCGTTTTAACGTTATCGATACTCCTGGGCACGTTGACTTCACCGTTGAAGTTTACCGTTCGCTTAAAGTACTCGATGGCGGCATCGGTGTATTCTGTGGCTCTGGTGGGGTTGAACCTCAATCAGAAACTAACTGGCGTTATGCGAATGACTCAGAAGTAGCGCGTATTATCTTCGTAAACAAATTAGACCGTATGGGTGCTGATTTCTACCGCGTTGTAGCACAAACCAAAAAAGTACTTGGTGCTAACCCATTAATCATGGTTTTACCTATTGGTATAGAAGATGATTTTATTGGTGTAGTTGATCTACTTACTCGTAAAGCCTACGTGTGGGATGACACTGGTCTTCCTGAAAACTACGAAATCACCGATGTTCCTGCTGACATGGTTGATAAAGTAGAAGAATACCGTGAAATGCTAATCGAGACTGCTGTTGAGCAAGACGATGACCTAATGATGGCTTATATGGACGGCGAAGAGCCTTCTATAGACGACATCAAACGTTGTATCCGTAAAGGTACGCGTACTATGGATATATTCCCTACTTACTGTGGTTCTGCTTTTAAAAATAAAGGTATGCAATTAATCCTTGATGCCGTAATTGACTATTTACCTTGTCCTACAGATGTTGATCCTCAACCTCTAACAGATGAAGAAGGTGAACCAACTGGTAAATTTGCAATTGTTGATGCAAAAGAAACCTTTAAAGCATTAGCCTTTAAAATCACCGATGACCGTTTTGGTTCTCTTACTTTCGTACGTATCTACTCAGGTACGCTTAAGAAAGGCGACACCATACTTAATGCTGCTACAGGTAAAACTGAGCGTGTTGGCCGTATGTGTGAAATGCAAGCAGATGACCGTAACGAGCTTACCTCAGCGCAAGCGGGTGATATCATTGCGATCGTTGGCATGAAAACTAACGTGCAAACAGGTCACACTTTGTGTGATCCAAAAGATCCAATCATTCTAGAAGCGATGGTATTCCCTGAGCCAGTCATCTCTATCTCTGTTACACCAAAAGATAAAGGTTCAACTGAGAAAATGGGTATCGCTATCGGTAAGATGGTTGCAGAAGATCCTACTTTCCGTGTTGAGACTGACCAAGATTCTGGTGAAACAATCCTATCTGGTATGGGTGAGCTTCACTTGGACATCAAAGTAGACATTCTTAAGCGTAGTTACGGTGTTGACTTGGTTGTTGGTGAGCCTCAAGTTGCTTATCGCGAAACGATTACCCAGGAAGTTGATGATTCTTATACCCATAAGAAACAATCTGGTGGTTCTGGTCAATACGGTAAAATCGATTACCGTATCAAGCCTGGTGAACCTAACACGGGTTTCACTTTCAAATCAGTGGTTGTGGGCGGTAACGTTCCTAAAGAATTCTTCCCTGCCATTGAAAAAGGCTTCAATAGCATGATGGGCACAGGTGTTCTAGCTGGCTTCCCAGTATTAGACGTCGAAGTTGAGCTTTATGACGGTGGATTCCACGCAGTGGATTCATCAGCGATTGCATTTGAAATCGCTGCTAAAGGTGCATTCCGTCAATCAATCCCTAAGGCTGGTCCTCAGTTGATTGAACCAATCATGAAAGTTGACGTGTTTACGCCAGACGACCATGTTGGTGATGTTATCGGTGACTTAAACCGTCGTCGTGGCATGATCAAAGATCAAGAAGCCGGCGTGACTGGTGTTCGAGTTAAAGCTGATATCCCTCTTTCAGAAATGTTTGGTTATATCGGTTCACTACGTACTATGACATCAGGTCGTGGTCAGTTCTCTATGGAGTTCTCACACTACTCACCATGTCCTAGCAATGTAGCTGAAAAAGTAATTGCTGATGCTAAAGAGCGTAACGCTAAGAAGTAATCGTTAATTATAGCTAGTTTTAAAAGCCCCGTTTGTGTATGCAAGTGGGGCTTTTTTGTATCTATGAATTAATCATTTTGTTGGCAAAATTTGCATAATGAGCTCTTTTAGGGCAATTTTTATCCTTGAAGCAATTTATTAGTGACGCCCTAGAATGCGTCACGAAACTTAGGCAAGGATTACACGATGAAACTTATCTACATATTGCTAATCAGTATCTTCAGTTTTAGCGTTTTAGCCGCACCCTCTCATTTAAAAAATATTCAAGGCTACACTTTCGATGAAGCTGGCCAGCTTATAACGTTTACAGATTTGATATTTGATGGCGGCAAAGTGATGGCCATTGGCAATCAAAAACTAGCCAACCAATACCCCAATGCCCACGTTATGGATGGGCAGCAACGCATAGTTGTGCCTGGTATTATCGATGCCCACGGACATATCCTGGGCCTAGGCGAAACGTTATTGGCGGTAGATGTTAGAGATATTGCCAGTGCTAAAAAATCGGCTGAAAAAGTGCGTGACTATGCGCAACAGAACCCCGAGCTTGGCTGGGTTTTAGGTGGTGGGTGGAATCAAGTACTCTGGCCAGGCCAGAAATTTCCAACTGCTGCGATGCTCGATGAGTATATTCAAGACCGTCCTGTATGGATATCAAGAGTAGATGGTCATGCAGGTTGGGCAAATAGCAAAGCATTGCAGATAGCAGGCATCACTAAGGATTCGTTAGACCCGCCAGGTGGGCAAATCATGCGTGACAAAAATGGTGCCCCTACCGGTATTTTAATTGATAACGCGATGACCATGCTTTGGGAAAAGGTACCTCAAGACACAGAGGATGCATTAAGACGCAAACTTGATGCAGCAAGCGAGCATCTACTTTCACTTGGCGTAACAAGCGCACATGATGCCGGCATCGATTACGCCACTTATCAATATTATATTAAGCGCAGCCAAGAAATGGACCTAAACATGCGTATTTACGCCATGATTGCCGCTACGGATCCGAAACTTGCCGAAATGCTCGCTAAGGGTCCTGTCTACGACCAATACGATTACTTAGCTATTCGCAGTGTTAAAGTGTACGGCGACGGTGCGTTAGGTAGTCGCGGAGCGGCAATGCTCGCCCCTTACTCTGATGACAAAAACAATAACGGGCTTCTTTTGACACCAAAAAAGCAACTCAAGCCACTATTTGATCTTATTATTGGCAGCGGTTTTCAGCTTAACATCCATGAAATTGGCGATCGAGGTAATAGATTGGCCCTCGATCAATTTGAAGATACTTTTACACGGATTAAAGGGCAGCATTTACGCAACCGCATAGAGCATGCACAGGTGATTGATGTATCTGACATACCTAGGTTTAAATCTTTAGAGATCATTCCGTCTATGCAGCCTACCCACGCCACAAGCGATATGAATATGGCTCAAGAACGTATTGGCAAAATGCGTTTGAAGGGTGCATACGCATGGCAGTCATTCGAGAAACAAGGCTCTATGGTAACGTTTGGTTCTGATTTCCCGGTTGAATTAGCTAATCCCTTTTTCGGCTTACATGCAGCGGTAACCCGTCAAAACCGAGAGAATAAGCCTGACCAAGGGTGGATAAAAAGCGAAGCCGTCACTGTACAACAAGCGTTCAAAGCCTTTACCTTAAATGCTGCCTATGCTGCCCATCAAGAGAAAATATTGGGTACATTAACAGCGGGAAAATGGGCAGACTTTATTTTAATCGACCAAGATATATTTACCGTTCCCCCACAAGAAATATGGAAAACAAAGGTGCTTGAAACATGGGTGGGAGGCGTTAAAGTCTTCGACGGTAACAATCACTAATGCGGTTATAAATAGAGAAATTAAGCCTAATGCGCCTCAAACAAATTATTTGAGGCGCATGAATTGAAGTAATTGGCTTACTGATCGGTATAGAGGGTAGTAATCCATTTTTCTTCAGTAATAAAGTTCCACGCCCAATCTTGCCATTTATCATCTAACCCCTGATCGATAAGGGTGGTTAAGCTCACTCCTGCAGATTTTTTATCCGCTACATATTTTGCAGTCTGCTGCATCATGTCTAAAGCAGCTTGATAATCCTGCTTTGTCGCTAAGTCACCATGCCCGGGGATTATTTTCGTTTCATCATTCAGCATATCAATCAGCTTAGCCGCATTTGCAATATAACCTTCAACTGTTCCGCCGCCAGCTAAATCTATATATGGAAAACGCCCCTGAAAGAACAAGTCGCCAGCATGTAACACATTGGCCTTTTCAAACCACACTACGCTATCGCTATCAGTGTGCCCTGCAGGTAAATACATAACCCGTATAGTGTCGTCGTTAAAGTGGAAAGTCAGACCTTGCTCGTACGTTACAACTGGTAACGCTGCGTGCACATGATCACTGCTAGATTCTAAGCGTTTGCGCACATTGTCATGTGCAAATATGGTGCTGTCATGCACCTCTTTAAAATAAGCATTCGAACCCGTATGGTCGCCATGGTAGTGAGTATTGATAACATATTTCATAGGCTGTTTAGCAATTTCGCCAATAGCTGCAGATATTTTTTCGGCTAGAGGAGCGAACTGGTCATCAATAATTAAAATACCTTCCTCACCCGCTGATACACCTATATTTCCGCCGGCCCCTGTCAACATATAAACAGAACCACTTAGAGCCTGAGTTGCTATTTTTACATCTGCATATTTATCATCAGCAGCACTGACAGTTACTGAAGTCAGTGCTGTAAAAGCGATAAACGTTAATCCAATCGAACTTATCAACAAATTTTTCATCACGTTTCCTGTTATTAGAAGAGATACCTACATGAACGCAGTCGCGGTCGTTTCAGTTCACTTAATTAATGTCTTGAAGTGAACTTAATAATTAGTCAGTTATACGCGCAAAACGCGGGATTGACTCGCCGTTAACTTCGACAGATTCTACAAACATTGATAATGGACGAACCCATAAACCACGTTCACCGTACATAGGACGATAAACCACTAATTCCGATTCATCCTCTGAATGTCTTGCCACACCGATAACTTCGTAATCGTTGCCTTTGTAATGGCGATATTTTCCAATTTCAATACTCATAAATAACCTTATATAGCGTAATAAATCGAGTATACCTTGTCGTATGGCCTGTGGTAATCCTTAGCATAGGTTCCTTTACATGTTAATCAATGTGGGCAGGTGACGCGTTATGTTCAAATTCAAACACCAGCTGTTGCACATCAATTTTCTCTGGTAACCCAACCGACAACCCCACTAAACGAATACCCCGAGTATCCCTTCGAGTCAAAGCTTCTTGCAGCAAAATTTTAAAATACTCTTTATCCAGTGTGCTGTGCCTATGCTCAACCGTCGTTTGCTGAAAGTCGTTAAACTTTAATTTCACTCCCTGGCTTTGAATTTCAAGCTTTGGATTGGCTTTTTCTAATCTCTCAAGCAACATGGGGTACAAGGTTTCAAGCATCGCCAAGCAGTCTTCATCGGTATTGATATCCTGAGCTAAAGTGCGCTCTACACCCACCGACTTGCGTTTTCTGCTGACCGTTAACTCACGGTCATCGATGCCATGGCTTCGATCCCAAATAATAGGACCAAATTTGCCAAATGATTTGAGGAACGATTCAAAGGGGTACTCGCGCACATCTTGGCAGGTAAATAACCCCATATTGTTGAGCTTCTGTAGGGTAACCTTACCCACCCCAGGTATTTTACCGAGCGGTAGTTGCTTAACAAATGCATCTTGCGTATCAGGTGTGATAACACATATTCCATCAGGCTTATTTTCATCGCTGGCAATTTTAGCGACAAATTTACAAGGGGCTACCCCTGCTGACGCGGTCAGTTGGGTTTCTGCAAATATTGTACGCCTTATATCTTGCGCAATAAGCGTCGCACTACCAGAAAATAAATCGCTGTCTGTCACATCCAAATACGCTTCATCTAAAGACAGAGGTTCGATTTTATCGGTATAACGTAGGAAAATTTTACGGATTTGCTGTGATATTTCACTGTAAAGGGACATGCGCCCAGGAACTAAGACTAAATCAGGACAAAGCTTTCGTGCATAAGCCGTCGCCATTGCTGATCGAACACCGTATTTTCTGGCAAGGTAATTACAAGTTGATATAACACCCCGGCGATCGGCGCTGCCACCTATCGCTAAGGGGACTGCGCGATATTGAGGGTTATCGCGCATTTCGACTGCTGCATAGTAACAGTCCATATCGATGTGTATGATCTTACGCATCTTGCAAACAACTGTATTTAAAAACAGTTATTTTGCGTGAATATCTGCCAGAGTCAATGTAAATCTCACTGACGGTAATCCCAACGCCTAAGTCTTTATAGGATTTGGTTCTGTTTCCATTCATTAAGTTTCGTTTGACGAGCTTCTTCGCGTTCCAAGCGCGCTTTTTTGCGATCACAAGGTTCTGGGCAATCGCAGGCTTTATCAATACCTAACGAACCTAAACCACCACAACTACCTGCAATGGCTTTTCGTTGCACTAAATAGCCTAGCGACATGGCTACCGCCACGACTAAGAAACACACAAATGCTAAAATAAAAGTACTCAAAATATCACCTCGCAGTTGGATATTGTCGGTTGATGTTCATTCGCGATTAATGAATGGTTCGAATTTCGGCGTAGTATACTCTTTAAACTCGTCGTTTTCTCGCGTGATCATTAATACCGCTAAATCATTGTGTAACGCCACATTAAGGGCTTCATCTTTACCCATCACAATCAGAGCTGTAGCTAAACCATCAGCGGTCATGGAAGACGGATGCACCACCGTTACTGCTACTAAATTGTGGGTGATAGGCGCACCGGTGCGTGGATCAATCAAATGTGAGTAACGCACGCCATCTTCTTCGAAGTAGTTGCGGTAATCCCCAGAAGTAGCAATCGCATTGGTACCGATAGAGATAATTTCCTGTACCGCTCGCTCAATAGAAACCGGCTTCTCAACAGCAATGCGCCACTCTACGCCACTTGCCTTGAGCCCAGAAACGCGCATCTCACCGCCCACTTCTACCAAGTAATCGTGCAAGCCTTGTGCATCCAGCAACTCGGCTACAACATCAACACCATAACCCTTCGCAATAGTAGACAGGTCGACATACAAATCGCTTTCAGTTTTTTGCGCTGCGTTATCAAGTAGCTTTAGTTTATCCAAGCCAGTACGCGCCTTTACCTCGGCCACCGCTTGCTCACTCGGACGCTTATCCGGTTTGGCATCTGGTCCAAAGCCCCAAAGGTTAACCAAGGGTCCTACGGTCACGTCTAATACACCATGACTTAACTCTCCTAACCGTTTAGCTTCACGCATTACCGTTAGGGTTTCAGGTGATAAAGGGAAAGGCTCTTCGCTGTACCATTGATTAAAGCGTGATAGCTCTGAATCAGGGTCATAGGTAGACATCAATTTATTTACTTTTACTAACGCTGCATCAATATCATTGTGCAATAGTTGCTCGTCTACTTCCCCGGCATTCACAAATTTAACATTGTAAGTTGTGCCCATAGTATGACCAGTCAAATGGGTTTCTACAGGTGCTTGACTGCAGCTACAAAGTAACAACAAAAAAGCACTTACACCAATAAACCTTGCCATATATCTTTTACTTATTTTCATAGACTTACCCAAATTAAAAAAGGGACCGAAGTCCCTTATTTATATGCTGTTTTAACTCGGTTTAGATAATTATCTAATACACCTTAATTAACCACCGAAGTCATCAAGCATGATGTTTTCATCTTCAACACCCAAGTCTTTCAGCATACTGATAACAGCAGCATTCATCATAGGTGGACCACACATATAGAACTCACAGTCTTCTGGAGCCGGATGGTCTTTCAAGTAGTTTTGCAACAATACTTGGTGAATGAACCCTGTCATTCCTTCCCAGTTATCTTCTGGTTGGGGATCAGACAAAGCAACATGCCACTTAAAGTTCTCGTTCTCTTCCTGCAACATATCGAAATCTTCTACATAGAACATCTCACGCAAAGAACGTGCACCGTACCAAAAAGAAATTTTACGATCGGTTTTAAGACGACGAAGTTGGTCGAAGATATGAGAACGCATCGGTGCCATACCGGCACCACCGCCGATAAATACCATCTCAGCTTCAGTCTTCTTAGCGAAGAACTCACCAAATGGCCCAGAAATAGTCGCTTTATCGCCTTCTTTCAAACTCCAAATATAAGAGGACATTTTACCTGCTGGTAAAGACAAGTTGTTCGGCGGCGGTGAAGCCACGCGCACGTTCAACATGATAATGCCTTCTTCTTCCGGGTAGTTAGCCATAGAATATGCACGAATTGTTTCTTCGTCGACTTTCGACTCAATATTAAAGAAGCCAAAACGTTCCCAGTCACCACGATACTCTTCGGGAACATCGAAGTCTTTATACTTAACATGGTGAGGTGGAGCTTCAATTTGAATGTAACCACCGGCACGGAAAGGCACACTTTCACCATTTGGAATTTGAAGCTTAAGCTCTTTAATGAAGGTCGCTTTGTTATCGTTAGAAATAACTTCGCAATCCCACTTTTTAATCCCAAAAATCTCTTCAGGAAGCTCAATGTCCATGTCTTGTTTAATAGAAACCTGACACGATAAACGGCAACCCTCTTTCGCTTCACGCTTACTAATATGATCAAGCTCAGTAGGCAAAATTTCGCCACCACCTGATTTAATATCTACGCGACACTGACCACATGAACCACCACCACCACATGCTGATGATACAAAAATACCTGAATTTGCTAAGGCACCTAACAACTTGTCACCAGGCTGAGCGGTAATCGCTTTGTCCGGATCGCCATTAATAGAAATGGTTACTTCGCCTTCCGGCACTAACTTTGATTTGGCAAACATAATGATCAAAACCAAAGCTAGAACGATGGCAACAAACATTCCTACGCCAAGATAAATGTCTAACATCTAAATACTCCTATTCGGTTTCGATTAAATTGATACACCGGAAAATGACTGGAAGCCCAACGCCATTAATCCTGCAATCATAAATACGGAACCTAAACCACGCACGCCTTCAGGCATATCTGCATACTTAAGTTTTTCACGTACTGCAGCAAGCAATGTAATAGCCAATGCCCAACCTGCACCACTCCCCGCACCGTAGAAAATACTTTCGGTAAAGGTGTAATCACGCTGAATAGCAAAAGCAACACCACCAAAAATCGCACAGTTAACGGTGATCAATGGTAAGAAAATACCTAACGCGTTATATAGCGCAGGGAAGAACTTATCCAAGGTCATTTCCAGAATTTGAACCAAAGCCGCGATAACACCGATAAAGGTCAAGAAGCTTAAGAAGCTCAAATCAGTATCAGGGAAACCAGCCCAAGCCAAAGCCCCAGGTGCAAGAATGTTAGCGTAGACAAGTTGGTTAACCGGAACCGAAATCGTCAATACCACGATAACTGCTACACCTAGCCCCATAGCCGTTTTGACTTTCTTTGATACAGCTAAGAACGTACACATACCTAGGAAGTAGAACAACGCCATGTTTTCTAGGAAGATAGAACGAATAAATAAACTAAGATACTGTTCCATAAATTACTCCTTAGGCTCTACTTGTTCAGGTTTAATCGTTCTGATGAACCAAATTAAACCACCGATTAAGAAGAACGAGCTGAAAGGTAAAATAAGCAAGCCATTACCTTGATACCAGCCGCCATTTTGTATTAGAGGTAAAATTTCGAATCCAAGAATAGTCCCGAAGCCAAATAGCTCTTTAATTGTACCGATAACAATCAATACAAATGAATACCCTAACCCGTTACCAATACCATCTAGGAAACTGATAAAAGGTGGGCTCTTCATGGCGAAGGCTTCTGCGCGGCCCATTACGATACAGTTGGTAATAATCAGACCAACGAATACCGAAAGCTGCTTAGAAATCTCGTAAGAATATGCCTTAAGGATTTGATCCACTACGATAACCAAAGACGCAATAATCGTCATTTGCACAATAATACGCACTGATGACGGTATCTGTGAACGGATCATAGAGATAAATAAGTTAGAAAATGCCGTTACCGCGGTAAGAGCAAGTGACATTACTAATGCCGTTTCTAACTTAGTGGTTACTGCTAATGCCGAACACACGCCCAGGATTTGCAGTGCAATTGGGTTATTGTCTAGGATTGGCCCAAACAATACCTTTTTCATTTCTTTAGTATCAGCCATTATCAGTCTCTCACGATTTCCATGGTTGGTTTTTAAGGTAAGGACCGAAGCCATTCTTACCCAGCCAATAATCAAGTGTATTTTGCACGCCATTACTGGTTAGCGTTGCACCTGATAAAGCGTCAACTTCGTAAGGGTCATTTGCATCAGCCCCCTTAGTTACGTCAATAGCTACTTCACCATCTTTATACAATTTCTTACCGTTCCACTTCGCTTTCCATTCAGGATTCTGAACTTCACCGCCAAGACCAGGAGTTTCCTTTTGATCATAATAAACGAGTTCACGCACCGTGTTGCCGTCTGAGTCTACTGCAAGCATGGCGTACATGAGGTTCCATAAACCACTGCCATTAATAGGCAGCACGATACGGGTAACGTCACCAGCAGGATTTTTAATTAAATATACGCTTGCCACATTAGGGCGACGCAAAATACCCGCGGTATCAGGTACGGGTTTAATACTCTTAGCTGGGTCGCGTGCCGCTTTATACATATCATAATCAGCGTCTTCTTCGACATATTGCCCCGTTGCCAGGTCTACGAATTTTTGCTCAACACGATCTGCATAGGTAGCAGCAATTTGATCTTTGCTTTGGCCAGGCTCAAGTAAACCTGCTGATTCCAAGATATTGGTTTGCTTATCTAGTTTAGCGTTTGCTTCTTGCTTTGAACGAAGGCCAACGGCCGCCGTAGATACAATCACTGAGCAAACTAAACAGACGGCAATAACAACGCCGACCGTTTTACCTAATGTTTCTTTTTTAGCCGACACGTGCCATCCTCCGTTTAATATTGCTTTGAGCGACGAAATAATCGAATAATGGCGCCCATAAGTTCGCGAACAAGATTGCCAACATCATGCCTTCTGGGAAAGCGGGGTTAAGCACACGAATCAACACACACATTAGGCCGATTAAGAAGCCGTAAGCCCATTTAGCGGTATTGGTGAATGACGCCGAGACAGGGTCTGTCGCCATAAAGAACATACCAAAGGCAAATCCACCGGTAACTACGTGCCAGTACCACGGCATGGCAAACATTGCGTTAGTGTCGCTGCCGATGACGTTAAGCAAGGTACTAAATACCGCCCCGCCTAACAAAACACCCAACACGATACGCCATGAGGCGATACGCATATAAATAATGAATAACCCACCAAGTAAGATAGCTAAAGTCGAGACTTCACCAACAGAACCTTGAATATTACCGAAGAAGGCATCCCACCAATCAGCATTCAAACTCCAGTCAGACACATTACCGGCTGCGGCTTGGCTTAACCAAGTTGCACCAGAAAAGCCATCCGCGGCAGTCCATATTGCATCACCTGAAATTTGTGCAGGGTAAGCAAAATATAAGAATGCACGACCAGAAAGAGCTGGGTTTAAGAAGTTGCGTCCAGTGCCGCCAAATACTTCTTTAGCAATGACCACACCGAAGGTAATACCCAATGCTACTTGCCATAGAGGAATAGTAGCGGGTAGCGTCAATGCAAACAGTACCGAGGTTACGAAGAAGCCTTCGTTAATTTCATGCTTACGTACTGACGCGAAGAGCACTTCCCAGAAGCCACCCACAATGAAGGTCACTGCATAGATAGGTAAGAAGAAACATGCCCCATAAAGGAACATGGCTAAGCCACCCGTAGACTCAAGACCAATCTGGCCGCCTAGTGCAGTAAAGAGTGCAGCCTGCCACGTATCAGGCATTGTTGCGCCAGCGTTAAGAATAACGCTATGAGCTTGCTGACCTATGTTGTACATACCGTAGAACATAGCAGGGAAGGTTGCGGCCCAAACAAAAATCATAATACGTTTAAGATCGATACTGTCACGTACGTGAGTACCGGTTTTATTAACTTTACCTGGGGTATAAAAAATAGTCGCTGCAGCTTCGTAAAGCGCATACCATTTTTCGTATTTACCACCCGCTTCAAAGTTAGGTTCAATTTTCTCTAAATATGCTTTTAAACCCATGAGTTAACCCTCTTTCTCAATCTTGTCTAGACTCTCACGCAAGATCGGCCCGTAATTATATTTACCAGGGCAAACATAGGTACAAAGCGCTAAATCTTCTTCGTCTAACTCCAAACAACCCAATGTTTGAGCACCATCTGTGTCACCAGAAATCAGATCACGCAACAATAAAGTTGGTAAAATATCTAACGGCATAACACGTTCATAGTTACCAATTGGTACCATTGAACGGTCTGAACCATTAGTGGTTGTGGTCATATTGAACAATTTCTTTGGACTAAAATGCGCAAGATAAGCTCGTGTAACTGAATGCTGGTTAGCCCCAGGCTTAATCCAACCTAAGAATTCTTTTTCGCGGCCTTCTTTAATCAACGAAACTTGCACATGATAACGACCAATATAGCCGTGAACACCGTGAGCATTGTTCCCTTGCAAAACCGAGCCGGAAATAGCACGCACATCGCCTTCAGTGACTTCACCAGAAGTGAGTTCACTAACACTTGCGCCAACTACCGTTTTGATTAAACGAGGGTTTTTAGCCGCGGGACCCGCTATTGAAACAACACGTTCGTTGTTAAGCGTACCCGAAGTGAATAATGCACCGATAGCCATCACATCTTGATAGCCAGCATGCCAGACCTTTTTGCCTACACCTACCGTATCCAAATGATGAATATGAGTGCCAACTAAACCTGCTGGATGAGGACCAGCAAATTCGTTCACATCAACTTTCACGTCACCCACTGGAATATTGGCACCAGGTGCTTTGCTAACGAATACTTTACCTTCGGTCAAACACGAAATAACGCGTAAGCCATTGATAAAGTCAGCATTGCGCTCTGCAATAATCACCGCTGGGTCACCGGCAAGTGGACTTGTATCCATTGCGTTGACGAAAATTGAATGAGGTTTGCTATCAAGTGCAGGTATTTTGCTATAAGGGCGTGTGCGAAGGGCGGTCCATAATCCAGATTCAACTAGAATATTTTGCACCTTATCAGCCGCTATAGATGACAGTTCAGATTCGGCAAACTTGTCGAAAACTACTGCGTCATTGCCTTCAACTTGAATAACCACGGATTGCAAAACACGCTTTGCACCGCGGTTAACTTCGACGACAGTACCAGAAGCAGGAGCGGTAAACTTCACACCTAGATTCTTTTTGTCTTCGAACAGCATCTGGCCTTTTTGCACTTTATCACCAACATGCACATGCATAGTTGGACGCATACCAATGTATTCTTCACCTAATACAGCAACCTTAGTAATCGCTGGACCGTCGTGAATTTTTTGTTCTGGCGCTCCCGTAATCGGAAGATCTAACCCTTTCTTGATTTTAATCATACGCAATAGCACTACTCTAAAGTCAATACACATCACGGTTAGCCTTTCAGCTACATGCCATCAATCGCGTTGACTTGTTGGCAAAAAACCTATTCGTGATGAGTATTATGGATGTTATTTTGTAAATGTAATTGCCTAACCACTGTCACGAGTATTTCACTCTAGAACCGCAGCTCGACCCGATATTTTTATTATTATTGATAGAAAAAATTAAATAACGATGAAATTTCCACTTCACCTAACTCCGGAATTTTAACATTATCCGAAGCCGTTCTGCCATGGCAAATGTGATTAAGCACTATTTTTTTAGTGTATTTTATCGTCATTATCCGCATCTTGTCTCTTGACCCAGAAAAAACAACAATTTATTAACATATGCCGCCATAGTACATGCGAATGGCTCGTATTTGCATCATGAAAGATGATAGAAAAAAACCGCCAATATTGGCGGTTTTTTATACTTATAAAATACGAAAGATGATCATTCCCAATCTGCTAAGGTATTTTGTTCCGTTTCGTAATCGACACCTTCAATGTCAAAACCAAAGAGTTTTAAAAACTCATGATGATAACCAGCATAGTCACTTAGTTCATGGAAATTTTCTTGGGTCACTTGGTCCCATAAGGCCTTAATTTTTGCTTGGGTCTCATCGTTGGTTTCTTTTCCATCCATGCGTAAACGACCCATTTCATCTAATTCAGGTGAATCAGCAAACAAACGCTCGGTAAATAAACCTTTAATTTGTTCGATACACCCTTCATGAGTGCCTTCTTCCTTCATCACTTTATAAATTAATGAAATATACAAAGGCATAACAGGAATAGCAGAACTAGCCTGAGTTACAAGGGCCTTCAAAGAAGAAACATAAGCTTCAACGTGCTTAGCCTTGTTGTTACTCACAATGGCGGCTGCAGCTCGGTCTAAATCTTCTTTTGCTTTACCAATCGTTGCCTGACCGTAGATAGGCCAAGTCAGCTCTTTGCCTATATAAGTGTAAGCCGTGGTTTTACATCCATCAGCGAGTAAATCTGCATCAGCAAGGGCCGCTAACCACAGTTCCCAATCTTCTCCCCCCATTACCTTAATGGTTTGCGCAATTTCATCGTCATTTGCAGGCTCAAGCGAAATATCATGGATACGGTCTTTATCTGTATCGTAGGTTTTAGTGGTATAGGCTTGGCCTACAGGCTTCAAGGTAGACTTATACACTTCGCCCGTTTCAGGATCAGTTCGGCGAGGGGATGCCAAGCTATATATCACTAGATCAACTTGGCCCATCTCACGCTTGATGGTATCGATTGCTTGAGCTTTAATTTCATTAGAGAAAGCATCGCCGTTGATCGTTTCTGCGAACAGACCTTTCGCCTTTGCTTGTTTGTGAAAAGCAGCAGTATTGTACCAACCAGCAGTAGCGGTTTTACGCTCACTGGGTGCTTTTTCAAAGCACACCCCTAATGTGTTTGCCCCATAACCAAAGGCAGAAACAATTCGTGATGCTAGGCCATAGCCAGTCGATGAACCGATAACCAATACATTCTTCGGACCACTACCAAGGTCACCTTGCGACGTAACATATTCAATCTGCTGGGCAACACTTGCAGCACACCCATCTGGATGCGCATTTGTACAAATAAAGCCACGGATCTTTGGCTTAATAACCATATTCATTTTTTCCTATCAAAAGATCGGCGTACATTGTAATTGCCCAGAGCGATTAAACAACTCTGAACAGATGGTTTGATAACGAACGCTCGCTATTTATTTTTTAGAACAAGCCATACAGCATGGATAACACCAGGGATAAAACCAAATAATGTTAATAATATATTCAAGAAAAAATGTGCACTAAGCCCAACTTGCAATAAGGCTCCTAAGGGCGGTAAAAAAATGGCGAGTATCAAATTTAGTGGATTTACTTTTTGCATAATAATGACCTTATAATTTATTGTTTTTTCGGAATATTACCCAGTAACCATACATCAACATCACGTTTTCGTCATATTTCCCCTTAGTGCGCAAGCTTATAACGTCGATCCTCCCATGCAATTCGGTGAGTCTGGCGATTGCTCGTGTAATGTAATCCACTCTTGTTCAGTGTAAGTGTGAATAGCCAACGCATGAATACTATTCGCTAATTCGTCTGCTAATACTTGATTCACCGCGCGGTGTCGTCCTATTAACCGCTTACCGGCAAATTCATCACTAACAATAACCACTTTAAAGTGACTTTCAGAACCTTTTGGCACATTGTGCATAAAACTCTCATTCACAACTTGCAAATAGGAAGGTGAAAAACCAGTTTGTAATTTATCTTCGATAGTCTGTTGTACTGTCATTTTCTTTCCTCTTTCATTGTTCATATCTGCATAGTTAACATCGCTTATCGCCGCAAATTTGCTGAGACGAAACGGAAAGTTAAGTTAATCCGTGGGGCCAATGACTTTTTGGTTTTAGCTAAACTATGCAGCCAAAATTGCTGAGTACTTCCCGCCATAATTAACAGGCTTCCATGCTCTAACGGTAAGCGATATTTCTCGCCGCTCACACGATGCTTCAAATCAAAATTACGTACTTGCCCCAAACTCAATGAGGCGATTACCGGATCACGCCCGAGTTCAGGCTCGTTGTCACTGTGCCACGCCATACTGTCTTGGCCGTCACGATAGCAATTTGCCAAGACTGAATTAAAACGAACGTTACATGCCGCCTCACAACGCTCACGCAGCACGTTGAGCTCATCACTCCAAGGATTGGGTTGCAAATTTATACCTGAATACTGGTACAGTGCATCATTATCGCCATACCAAGCTTGTAAGCGTGGGATTTTAACCTGTTTACCATACAATTTGATATGATCTTGACGCCACGCCAAAGAGTCAAGCAGTCGAGTACAGTAATGATCCGCTTCTTGAGTAGATAAAAAATGGTTAAAATAGCGGATATTTCCATCAACTAAAGGCAGTATTTCAGGTTCGGTGGATGATACCGAAGGAAATAAACTAGATTGTTGCAAGTAAACTCCAATATATAAGAATTAAATGAAAACTGAATTCACCCTTTTAGAGCAGACATACCAATTATTACGCTATCCAGCCGAAAATCAACATATCAGTTGGCAAGCATGGGATGCCGCCGACGAATATCTAATTGAATACGTTGAACAAAATATGGCGGATCGCCTTGATCTAAATATATTTATATACAACGATGACTTTGGTGCACTAGGCGTTTGGTTCGCTCATCGCTCACCGTTGTGGATAAGCGATTCATATGTCGCGCACAAGGCGCTAGCGCTCAACCTTGAGCGTAATAATATCCCTAATAATCAAGTCACAATGCACGACAGTCTATATCAACCTGATGTCAACGCTGACATAGTGTTGATTAAACTGCCTAAAACTCTAGCGTTATTAGAACAGCAACTAATTGATTTGCAAAAGTGTGTGACTCCGCAAACAAAAATTATCGCCACAGGCAAAGCAAATGCGATTCAAAAGTCTACTCTTGCATTATTTGAGAAGCATTTAGGTTTAACCACTACGTCCCTTGCAAAGAAAAAAGCCCGTTTGATTTTCTGCCAATATGACGGCAGCAAAGCAAGTAGCAGCCCCTACCCCACAAAATGGAAAACCGACGGCAGCCAATTTACTGTGCATAACCTTGCTAATGTATTTTCACGCCAGCAACTGGATATTGGTGCCCGTGTATTGTTGGCTCACTTACCTGAAGCTAATCATAAAAAGGTCGTTGATTTAGGATGTGGAAACGGTGTTCTGGGACTGCATATTTTGCAGCAATCTCCACAAGCGCAGATTGTCTTTGTCGATGAATCCTTTATGGCCATTGCATCAGCAAAGCTCAATATTGAACAAAATATGCCTGAGAAGTTATCTCAATGTGAGTTTATCGTGAGTAACTGCTTAGATGAGTATCCTCAATCTGGTGACCAACATGATAAATCAACTGAGCAGGTGGATATCGTTTTATGTAATCCACCCTTTCATCAACAAAACACCATAACGGATCATATTGCGCTGCAAATGTTTCGCGACAGTAAACGCGTGCTCAAACGTGGCGGTGAATTGCGCGTAGTCGGCAATCGGCATTTAGACTATCCGCAAACGATTAAACGACTATTCGGTCATTACAAGACACTTGCAAGTGATCGAAAATTCAGTATTTTGTCAGCTATCAAAAAGTAGTCAGGAGCTTATAATGTTACGTGCCCTATTTATCAGTATTTTTCTTATTAGTAGCCCAGTCTTTGCCAAACAAAAAGACGACGGCAGCCAAATTCAAGCCGAGAACTTTTATCCCAGAGTGAAAATAGCAACCTCTATGGGTGACGTTACTGTCGAGTTAGACCGCTCCCGTGCGCCGATTGCGGTTAACAACTTTCTACGTTATGTAGATAAACGCAGTTATGAAGACACTATATTCCATCGAGTAGTAGCTGATTTTATTGTACAAGGGGGCGGGTATGATGTGGATTTCGCTGAAAAACCGTCCTTCCCGGATATCATCAACGAATCAGGTAATGGCTTAAAAAACGAAATGTATACCATCGCCATGGCCCGCCAAAAAGACCCCCACTCTTCAAATCGACAGTTCTTTTTTAATATGAACGACAACGTCAGTTTAGACCCTGGTCGTGACTGGGGTTACACCGTATTCGGCTACGTAGTTGAAGGTAATGAGGTGCTTGATGCAATATCTCAAGTCGAAACAGACTATGACACTACGTGGGGCTGGGCGGATGTGCCGGTAAAACCTGTACTGATCAAGCAAGTGACAGTATTACCTCCTGTCTAGTCCTACGACAACACTTTGAGAAATAGATTGCTTGCTTGCGCCTCACCACTTAACGTAATTTGACGCTCGTAGGTAAAGCCAAGCTTTTTCAGCAGTCCCATTGAAGGATCGTTATTTAGCGCCGTAAGTGCAGCCACCTTCGTTAGTCCAAGTACATTCTGTGCATATTCTAATGTTGCTTGGGCTGCCTCAAAAGCAATTCCTTGTCGACGAAACTGGGCAGCATAAGCAAAACCTATATCAGGCCAATTTAACCCGTCTCGTTGTAATAATCCGCACAACCCCAGTGGAGTATAGTCTTCCTTTCGCTCGACCAGGTATAGCCCGAAACCATATTTTTCAATCATGGCCAGAGGGCCTGAATGAATATATGTTTTAGCATCATCCAACGTCTGTACACCGCGATCACCAATATACTTCAACCAATCAGGCTCATTCAATAAACCTAATATAAAGCCTGCGTCAGAATCGTTTAATAATCTCAAGTTGAATCTGCGCGTTTGTATGCCGACGAATGGAGGATACACGCTAAATCTGCTGCGCAAATATTGCTAAATCGGTAAAAATCACAATCACTATTAGTAATAAATAGTGTAGTGCTACCGTCGGTCTCAATGCTGATGTCGCGTATTCTTGGAGCAATCCAAGCATACTAGGCCTAGTTTCCAGCCAAGTAGAGTTGAATTGCATAGCAATTTGATTTGCATGTGCCATCTCTTCTGGGCTGGATAATATTTTTTCAATCGATAGCAAACGTACTTCGATACGTGCTTGAAACGTTTTCCATATAGCTTCTTGCAGCCACAGAACGAAAATGAATGCTGCAACAAATACATTCGGCGCGAGTAGTAACAGCATTGTCGCTACAAGGCTAATGCATACTAATTTAATAACACAGGCAAATTTCTCGTAACTATCATACTGGTTTTGAAGGGTGACCCACTCTTGTTGAAGTGCGCAAAGTGTTGGTTGCATGGCAATATCTTAGCAGGTTAATGACCTACCTATGGTATGAACTTTACCGCCTAGAATCAAATCACAGATGGTAAGCGCGCCAGGATTACTTCACAGTTCTACAGATTGCGAATCAAAGTCATAACCAAAAAACGCCACTTGGTTCTTACCGCGTTTTTTAGAGGTGTACATCATTTTATCGGCTTGCTGCATAAAATCCCCCAAGGGCTGACCGGTATATTGGGCATAACCTATGCTAACCGTGACTTTATGGCTCGCGCGAGCAAATTTATTCGCATTAATTGAATCACAAATTCGGGTGGCTATTTCCTTAGACTGCTCCACTTCTGCTTCCACTAACAAAATAACAAATTCGTCACCGCCAAGCCGGCAAACAATATCATCTGAACGCAACTGTTGACTGATCAATCGAGCTATCTCGATAAGCACTTCGTCTCCAACCAAATGGCCGTCGCTATCATTAATTTTTTTAAAATCATCTACATCAACAATCAGCAATCCCAAAGGATGTTGATAGCGCAAACTGCGAGTCGTTTCTGACTCAAGTTTACTGGCAAAATACCGCCGGTTATTTAATTTTGTAAGGGGATCCTGAACTGAGAGTTCTTCTAACAAACTATTTTTTTCATGAAGTTCATGCAGTATTTCAAATTGATCGACCCTAGAACGTTCAGCCAATCGAGCGATAAACATAGCAATCAGCATAGAGGTAAAACACGTTAAAATCGGTGATGACGCATCCTGCATGGGCAACTCATTTAGTAAGCCTAGACTGACCGTCATCCAGCATAGAAATAATAAACAGAATAAAAATACCAAGTGGCCTTGCACGAGCATGGCGATGACCATCATCCCCATAATAAAGGGCACCGGACCATGTCCTTGAATGCTGGTATAAATAGACAACACAGTCGCCATAAAAGCTAAAAATGTTGGATACATCAACTCGAGTAATGTCACTCGCCATGACGTTCTAGACATCCCTCGGGCATAAGGTAAAAGGAACAAATTGAGCAAGGCATATAGTACATTAGAAATATATACCAGAAGATAGGGCATCATCTGCTCACTAAATGCCTCATTCCCCAGACGCAAGTGATGCAACAAATGCACGCCGAAGCCAATCAAAGCCATAATTGAAAAATACCAAACTAGGGTTAAGTTATTTTCAACTGATGTTTGCTGATAGGCTTTAGCTTGATGAGGAGGGGGGCTGGGTACAATCTGCATACGAGTTCAATTCTAGGTCTATACGGCTTCCTTCAGATAACTATAGTCCATATATACAACTTGCGAGTACGTTAGAACATAAATTTATGCATTTTGATAATCGAACGTTATGACCTGAGCTATTTTCGTTTTATCTAGCGCTAACATTATTAATCTATCAATGCCAACCGCAACACCGGCACAGTTAGGTAAGCCAGATTCAAGACCAGCTAAAAAAAGCGCATCCGTTGTCACCGGTGGTAAATTAGCAGCTAAACGCTGATCATTATCTGCGTTGAATCGTTGACGTTGTTCATGCACATTGGCTAGTTCATGAAAGCCATTGGCTAGTTCAATTCCCTTGTAGTAAAGCTCAAACCGTTCGGCAACCCGTTCGTCTTGCAAATTGATCCGCGCTAATGCAGCCTGACTAGCTGGGAAGTTATAAATAAAACAGGGGCGTTGAATGCCTATTTTAGGCTCTATTTCATGACTAAACAGCAGCTGTAAAATAGTGTCTTTATCTTGCTCGTCACGACAAATGTGTTCGTAGCCTAAGGTGCAGCCACGTTTTTGCAGCTCTGCTAATGATGTGCTTAAAGGGTCTAACGATAAATAATCTTTGAAAGCCTGCTGGTAAGTCATTCGATAACTAGGCTCGCAACCAAAAATCAGTTGGACCAGTTCATCTAATTCGTTCATCAATTGCACATGATCAAAATCAGGTCGATACCATTCCAACATGGTAAATTCAGGATTATGATGCTTACCTGCCTCTTCGTTGCGAAAAGCCTTCGCGATTTGATATATAGCACCACTACCAGCACAGAGTAAACGTTTCATAGCATATTCCGGCGACGTTTGAAGATAAAGCGTCCTTTGCTGGGGGGACATTGGATCATTAAACTGAGTACTAAAAACACGCATGTGTAAATCACTCACGGTGGCATTACTCAAGCTGGGCGTTTCTACTTCCAATACATTTCGCAAAGCAAAGAACTGACGAATATCAGCTATAATGACGGCGCGTTGACGTAATGTTTGAATGTCGGCTGTTGGTCGCCAATTTAAATGTGAGCGGTTATTCATCATTACGTCCTTTGCAGATATAAAAAAGCTCACATTTACGTGAGCTTTCATACATTTGCGTTTACTTACTTTTGCGCGCGAGAAGCATATTCACCGCTGCGTGTATCAACTTTAACCACTTCACCTGTTTGTACAAATAAAGGTACACGAACAACAGCTCCAGTAGTCAAGGTTGCTGGCTTGCCGCCAGTGCCTGCGGTATCACCTTTAAGGCCGGGATCCGTTTCTGTTATTTCTAATTCTACAAAGTTAGGAGGACTAACCACAATCGGTGTACCATTCCATAATGTGATGGTGCAGCTATCGTTTTCAACTAACCATTTGATGTTATCGCCAACCGCTTTTTCATCTGCTGCGATTTGCTCAAACGATTCATTATTCATAAAATGCCAAAATTCACCGTCGGTATACAAATATGACAGTTCAACATCCATGACATCTGCGGCTTCAAACGACTCACCTGATTTAAAGGTTTTTTCGAGACTTTTACCTGAGATGAGTTTTTTTAACTTAACGCGGTTAAAGGCTTGTCCTTTGCCAGGTTTGACATATTCGTTTTCAAGAATGTTGCAAGGTTCGCCGTCGAGCATAATTTTAACGCCCGCTTTAAACTCATTAGTGCTGATAGTAGCCATGTTTCCTCGTAATCAATTAACTGTGTAGAGTATCTAGTTGACGCAAATAATACCTAAAAAACTCATTGCTGTAGAGAATAACTGGCAAAAAGTACTTTCAAGTGCCTTTTCAGATCCACTTGCTCTACTAACTTACTTGGATTTAGATCCTAAACAATTTGAAGACGATATCGCTGCACGGCGCTTATTTCCTATGCGTGTGCCTCTTCCATTTGCTGCTCGCATGAAAAAAGGCGATGCAAACGATGCACTTTTTCGCCAAGTATTTCCCGATAAAAAAGAATTTTTAAATGACCCAAACTATCTACTTGATCCGCTAAAAGAACAAAATAATGATAAACCGGGTGTATTACACAAAT
This sequence comes from Paraglaciecola sp. 20A4, assembly GCF_011378905.1. Classification (GTDB taxonomy): domain Bacteria; phylum Pseudomonadota; class Gammaproteobacteria; order Enterobacterales; family Alteromonadaceae; genus Paraglaciecola. Next base: position 185,047 of record NZ_WTPY01000005.1, read on the forward strand.
ACCAGAGCCGCGTTTTGTTGCTCGTCCGAGGTGGATGTGCAGTCAATTGCCGTTATTGTTTTCGTCGTCACTTTCCCTATTCAGATAATCATTTGAACAAACTAAAGTGGCAAGAAACATTGGATTACATCAAGCAAGACGTAAATATTAATGAAGTCATCTATTCCGGTGGTGACCCATTGATGGCAAAAGATGATTTTTTAGCTTGGTTAACCCAAGAAATTGTCAATATTAAGCATATAACACGGATACGTATTCATACCCGATTGCCAGTAGTGATCCCTTCGCGGATAACGCCTGAACTGATTCAGTGGTTCACAAAAACACGGCTTAAACCTGTGATGGTGTTGCATATTAACCATCCACAAGAAATTGACCAACTAATGCGTGATGCATTGAAAAAGTTGACAGATGCTGGGGTCACTCTGCTTAATCAAGGCGTATTGCTTAAAAACATCAATGACAGTATTGAGGTTCAAGTGGCGTTGAGTGAAAGTTTGTTCGACGCGGGAGTCTTACCTTATTACTTACATGTGATGGATAAGGTACAAGGCGCACAACATTTTGATCAAGACGATAATGTCGCCAAAGGAATTATGGCGGGGATGATAAAGCGTTTACCGGGATTTCTGGTACCTAAACTCGTTCGCGAGATAGGTGGCCAACCCGGTAAAACGCCAATTGATTTAAATCTTCATCCTTAATTAGGCAAATGTGTTTACCACAGAACCTAAACTCGGATTTGATGAAGATGATGGTACGTCAGCTGCTGATTCGAGAAGCTGAAGCGTCGCTTGACCATCTTGTTGCTGCTGGGATTTAGCCATCTGCAACGATTTTATTTCAAGCGTCGCACCGGATGATCCAGAAGCAGCGCTTCCTTGAATGTCCATACCAGAACCCCTATTGCTTGTAGCAAAGTTGAAAAGCAGGCAAAATCGCCCGCTCTTCGATGTATCGACCACTACGTATAAAACTTTAACCCTTCAACTGATTAAGTAATAACCATGCAAAAAATTATTGAAAAACTAACTGAGAACGCCCAACTAATTTACCGTAAATCAATTGACGCAGACGCTATTATTGCCAAGCTTCAAAGCTCAGGAAAAGGCAAGTTCAACGCTATTTTCCCTAGCGATGCAGGGTTTATTGCAAGTGGTCGTTTCTTCAAGCCATACGTAGAAGAACTGGCTCAAGATATCGCCAACTTGAGTCAGATAGAACCTGAACAACAAAAACAGGCTTTACCAAAAGTCGTTAAAAAAATTGAATTGCTATTAACCACTCTTAACCAATTTCAAGTCAGCGTTAAAGTATAATGGCAACAGATCAGCACGCAGTTTAAGGAAATATAAAATGGGCTATTGGTATCTTAGTGCCGCGATTATCGCAGAAGTAATTGGCACTTTAGCGCTAAAAGCATCTGATGGCTTTAACCATGCTTTGGCTAGTACGGTTTGCGTTGTGGGCTATGCCACTGCATTCTACTGTTTATCATTGGTGCTTAAAACGGTGCCTGTTGGTATCGCATATGCTATTTGGGCTGGTATGGGGATCGTGTTGATCGCTACGATAAGCGCGGTAATGACAAAAACCTTACCTGACATGCCCGCGATCATTGGCATATTGCTTATTTTAACTGGTGTTATAGTAATTAATATTTTCTCAAAGACCACGGGGCACTAATCTGCCCGATTTTGCTAAACTGACGTCTTGCATGACATTGAGAAATATTCCGTTTCCCCGTTTTTATCGATTAGCCTTTAATTGACTGATAGGTAGTAGCCCAATGCGTCGGTCAATTTCCACCAGCAACATTTTGTATTCTGGACTATCGACTTGCTTAAACCGTTCGGTGAAGGATGCCTTATCGATATTTTCCGGTAGTGATTGCATGTCTGGGAAAAATGGTTCTTCATTATCGGATTGCGCTAAGAGCCGTTGCATGGCAAATGCGCTATCTTCATCAGTGGCTATCTGAGCAAAATTCACACCTGCATGGTCCGCGGCTAGATCTACAAAACTGTAACCACTTCCGCCTTCTCCGCGATCCATTAGTTCCTTAAATTCACCGATGGCAGCAGTTAGACCTTGTTCAGATAATACTTTGATGGCTGCTGAAAAAATAAAATGCTGACTTAAATCAGCGCGCTTCATTAAAGTAGGCATTTTACGGGGTGCTGCGATGCGTTTCGCTTGCGGCTGCACATCTCCCACAAAACTGGCAAATCTATGGTGCCCTGCGTAAGTTGCTAACGCCATAATGGCGGCTTCGTTTTCCTCATCTGCATTATCAATTGTCGAGCGATTTAGCGCCTCTGCGAACAAAGGTTGTATATAACGCGCCAGAGACTGAGAGCTTTGTTGTTTACCCACATCTAAATCAGCCAAGAAACGCAAGTAGTGTGCGGTAGCAATACTTAAATCTGTCTCTGCACCAATTTCCCGCTTCAAATCCTTTAAATTACGTAGAAACGTATCCAATGGACGCATTGCAATAATCATATTGCCTTGAAACATACGAATACTATCAATTTGCTCTACAAACTGGCTAGCGATGGTGCTATTTGTCCACCAATCGGCTAGCCACACTAGCGTGCGTAAGGTTTCTCTACCGGGTAACACTATGCTACCCAAACGCACTTCTGACAATTGCAGCCCCTGGCCAGGATGGATCAACGCGCTGAAATTCACATAACGACCAACAGGGTTATTTGGTAACTGATAACTGGCAGAGATGCTGCTTGCCAGCGGCGTAATATTCACTTGCCCCTGAAACTGCTGTTTCGCACGTTGTAAGAAGCCCACTAGGCTATTCAGCTGATTTTCACTTAAAGGAATTTGCTGGTCTAACGTACGATCTTTTACACTTAGCTTTATCTGCTCGATAAGCTCTTTAACCGATTCAGCGTCGTTTACTTGTGTTGCGCTCGTCGCTACCACCAAGGGCTGCTCTTCCACGCTGGCAATAAACAACCCCACGATTAAGCCGATTATAAGCAGCAAAATAAGCAATAAGATTTTCAGAAATCGCGGCAAAACAAACCCTTGTAGATATAAAAATGAATAGTGAAAAGCGAACTATACGTCCGCCATATTGCCTTTACTTTCTAACCAAGATTTACGATCGCCCGCCCGTTTTTTGGCCAATAGCATATCCATGGTTTCCATCATATCTTCCGGGTCTTCTATGGTCAGTTGCACCAACCGGCGCGTATTAGGATCCATGGTAGTTTCACGCAGTTGTAACGGGTTCATTTCACCCAAGCCTTTAAAGCGTTGTACATTCACTTTACCGCGTTTTTTCTCAGCCGCAATACGATCTAGAATGCCTTGCTTCTCGCCTTCGTCCAGGGCGTAAAACACTTCTTTGCCAATATCAATTCGAAACAGTGGCGGCATAGCAACATAGGCATGGCCATTATCGACTAGAGCCCTAAAATGCCTAACAAACAATGCGCATAACAAGGTCGCAATATGTAGTCCATCGGAATCCGCATCGGCTAAAATACAGACTTTGTTGTAGCGTAATCCGCTTAAATCGTCAGAATCAGGATCGATCCCCAACGCGACCGATATATCGTGGATTTCCTGCGATGCAAGCACCTGAGATGAATCAACTTCCCAACTGTTTAAGATTTTACCACGCAGTGGCATAATGGCTTGAAACTCACGATCACGCGCTTGCTTAGCTGAACCACCTGCAGAGTCACCTTCCACTAGAAATAGTTCAGAGCGTCCAGTATCTTGGGTCGAACAATCGGTCAATTTCCCTGGTAACGCAGGGCCTTGAGTCACTTTTTTACGAGCCACTTTCTTACTTTGACGCAATCGTGTTTGTGCATTACTAATACACATTTCAGCAAGCTGCTCTGCGACATCCGTATGCTGATTAAGCCATAAACTAAAGGCATCTTTAACGATACCTGACACAAAAGCTGCCGCTTGACGAGACGACAAGCGCTCTTTTATTTGACCAGCAAATTGAGGATCCTGCATTTTGGTCGACAAGACATAGCTACAACGATCCCAAATATCTTCCGGCGTTAGCTTAATTCCGCGAGGTAATAAATTACGAAACTCGCAAAACTCACGCATCGCTTCTAGCAGGCCTTGACGCAAACCGTTTACATGCGTACCACCTTGAGCGGTAGGGATAAGGTTAACGTAACTCTCGGTGATCATTTCACCGCCCTCAGGCAGCCAAATGACCGCCCAATCAACCGCCTCAGTATTACCGCTGACAGCGCCGACAAATGGCGTTTCAGCTGGTAACGTTATACTTTCGCCAACTGATTGATATAAATAATCTTTTAAACCATCTTCGAAATACCATTCATGGGTTTCTTTACTGACTTTATCGTCAAAACGAATACGTAGTCCAGGGCATAACACCGCTTTGGCACGCAACACATGTAATAACTTAGTGACTGAGAATTTTGCGGAATCAAAATATTGCGCATTAGGCCAAAAATGAACACGTGTACCTGTATTGCGCTTGCCGCAGGTATCAATGATTTTGAGTTCTTCAACTTTATCGCCATTTTCAAAAGCTATTTGATAAACGTTTCCGTCTCGACGAATACTGACTTCAACACGATTAGACAGCGCGTTAACGACAGAAATTCCCACCCCATGTAAGCCGCCTGAAAACTGATAATTTTTATTGGAGAACTTACCACCCGCGTGCAGCTTGGTCATGATCAATTCGACGCCAGAGATCCCCTCTTCAGGATGAATATCCACCGGCATACCTCGCCCATCATCCGTGACTTCTAATGATTGGTCTGCATGCAAAACGACTTTTATAGAACTGGCAAAGCCGCCAAGTGCCTCATCCACGCTGTTGTCGATGACTTCCTGACTCAGGTGATTAGGTCGCGTGGTATCCGTATACATACCAGGACGACGTTTGACTGGGTCAAGGCCATTTAATACTTCAATTGCATCTGCGTTATATTGATTAGACATAGTTCTTATTATAGTTGTGGGCCGTTAACGAAAAATTATCTGACGATATACTCGAGCCGTTAGACTCATGTTATACCAATCTTCATTTAGTCATGCAGTAGAAACTGAAAAATATCTGCTAAGAAACGCTCATATCCTTGAAAGCTATGATCGCCACCTTGTTCAATGGTGAGTTTCGCAGCCGAATATTTCTGCTGTGCTTGACGATAGTCTAAGGTTTCATCTGCCGTTTGCAATAATACCCAATAGTTTTGTGGATTAGCTAATATTGGTGTATCAAACGATGTTAAGTCATGAGTATGGGACTCATCCAGAAAAAAGCGATGCTGAGTATAAGGGTTAATATGCTCACCCATATAATCAGCCAACAAATTATATGGTTGCACCGCGGGGTTAATAAGCACCGCTTTACCACCATAACGCTCAAGCAAGTAACTGGAAAAATAGCCACCCATTGAGCTACCAATAAAGCCAAAATCCGCATGTGGGTGTCGGGCAATCAATTCATCTAACATCTTAGCAGCAGGTTTAGGATGGTTATCTAATTGAGGGATATAAAATATCAACTCTGGGTAATGCTCTGTCACAAACAGCTTGGTTTGCTGGGCCTTGATTGATTGGGGTGAGCTTAAAAAACCATGTAAATAGATAACGACCTTTTGGCGTGTGCTTTGCGTCATGAACCTTCCGTTAAATTCTGATGATATTACTGTCGATATGCCCATTATCAGCAAGGGTAATTAAACGATAACCCGGCGCTTCATCTGTAGCAGCGAAGCTGTCACTATTGGCCCACTGCCAACAGGTAGAAGGGGCTGACAGATACAAACTGTGTTCTTTTTGTAACTCACTTGCATGATGAATGTGCCCATAAATAACCCCTTTAATCTGCTCGTGTTCACTTACTCGCAGCAAAAATTCGTCGCTGTTGCCCCATGCATGGTTGTCCATCCAACCTCCGCACGCATACGGATGATGATGTACCACAAGTAAGTGATGACGGAGCGGATTCTCCACTACCTGCTCACTGATATATTCGAGTTGCCTCGCTGTAAGCGCTCCACCAGTGCCTTTGGATTTACTGTTAAGCCCATGCACTTGCCAAAACTGCCCTGCGTTACGTGATATAGGCCAGCCAGCTGATGCATTAAGCTCGTTATCTAAATAGCCGAGATGATCGTGGTTACCCGGGATGACCAGTAAAGGCGCAGATATTTTACTATCGCGCCACAGCTGAGCAAAATGCCGATAACTGCTTTGACTTTCATCTGCACTAATATCACCACTGGCCACCACTAGGTCCGGGCAATTCAGCGCAAGATCACTCAACACACACTGTAGACTTAAATAAGGATTAATTTCTTGATAGCCGATTTGCTGTTTATCAGCAAATAAATGACAATCCGAAATTTGTGCAATCTTAAAACTCAAACAAATCTCATGGCGGTTAAACGCTCGTCGTTTGCAGTTGATTTTTATGTTTCGAGCAAAACAATAACCATTCACTCAAAAATAGATTCACCATCTCTTTTTCATTTTTTTGAAACATTTTACTATTGGGGTATTCATAGCTGGGCTTTAAGGCCCCAATATGTTGAGACTCAATCACCTCAGCCAATTGTGCATCGTGGTATAAACGAATACGTACAACGGGGCGCATAAAATCCGGCCCGACCACTGATTCTTGCGCCATAGTCACCGTACTGGTGTACCGACTACACTCCACTATTTTTATGCTGTAGTTGAGGGTGTTATTGACCTTAAATTGATATTCAAGATCTTCAGTATCGCAATCGGGTAATAATTTTATCAATCGCACATAGTTCAACGCGCACACTCGCTGAATACTCGGCAAGTGCGGTACATATTTACGTCTTAAATTGTGTTCATTGTTTCCAGTCATCAAGTACTCGTTGTTTATTCATAGCGAACCATTGCAACGCAATCAGCGTGGCTGCATTCTCGATCTTTCCTTGATTAATCCATTCTATCGCTTGGTCTTCTGGTACTCGGTGCACCAAAATATCTTCGCTTTCATAGTCTAGTCCATGCACACCTTTAGCTTGGCTTGCATCAACTTGAGCGACATAAATATGCAATCTTTCGGTCGTGCCGCCTGGACTAGCCAAATAACTCAGCGCTTTTTTCAGATGCGTGATCGTGACTCCGGCCTCTTCCTGAGCTTCGCGATAGCATACGTCTTCGGCTGTCTCGCCAGGGACAATGATACCAGCCACAATCTCTAACAACCACGGAGAATTCGAAGTGGCTAAAGCGCCGATACGAATTTGCTCAATCATCACGAATTCTTTTAAGTTGGGATCATAAGGCAATACTGCAACCGCATGCCCACGTTCAAATATCTCACGCTGTACAATTTGACTCCAACCACCGTCGTATAATCGATGCTTGAAGTGATATTTAACCATCTTGAAAAACCCCTCGTAAAGCGTTTCTTTATGGGTAATTTCTACGTCTTTACTGGAAAATTGCTGAATTTTAGACATAAATCCTCTTTAATTTTTAAACTCTAGTACCATATAGTGGAGCAGCATTTATCAGTCGAAAGCTAGTATAATATTCTGTTACACTTGAGACGGTAGTTTTACGTCTGGATGTTTCGTGTTCGCGCTTAATGTCTTTAAACTTTAGCGTCTTAATATGCGACAAATAATAAACATAAAATAACGGTATCGCTGCCACAAGCAAATTCATCAAGGAAACCACATGAAAAAAACACTTCTTTCGCTATTGATTAGCTTTGGCGTATCAACTCACGCACTTGCCGATGACCTATTAAGCGTATATCAACAAGCGTTGCAAAACGATCCCGCTACATTGCAATCACAAGCCAGTAGAGAAGCCGCTTTTTCTGATATAGAAATCAGTCGTGCTGGCCTATTGCCGCAAATTTCGTTGAGTTTACAAGCCGCAGAATCCTACGGTGATTTAGACCGCTCAACCAACGACGTAACCTTGAATCTAACCCAATCGATTTATGACCGTTCGCTTTGGGTTGGCTTAGACCGCGCCGAATTGGTTGCCAGTCAATCTGATGCAAGCCTTGCATTCACCATGCAAAATCTTATTTTACGCACAGTTAGCGCTTATTTCGATACCCTGCAAGCCCAAGACGATCTAGCTTTTGCTCGTGCAGAAAAACGTGCGATTGCACGCCAACTTGAACAAACTAAACAACGTTTCGAAGTCGGTTTAACGGCAATTACCGATGTACATGAAGCTCAAGCTCAGTACGATACTTCAGTAGCCGCCGAAATCAGTGCAGAAAACGCAGTGGAAACAAACCTTGAAGCACTTCGGGAAATTACCGGTTTCTATTATCCTGATCTAAATGTGCTAAACACCCAACAGTTCTCTGCCAGCATGCCTACTCCTGCTAACGTGAATAGTTGGTTGAAAATGGCAGAAGAAAAGAATTTAGAACTATTGGTGTCGAACGCCAGTGTTGATATCGCCAAATTTGATATAAAAAGCGCCCGTGCCGGTCACTATCCAACGGTTAGTTTAGGTGGTACTGCTAACAGTAACGATACCGATGGATTTACCACTAACCCTGATACGGGTGGTAGTGACCGATTCAATACTTATGGTATTCAATTAACAGTCGATGTCCCCTTATATACCGGTGGTCTTGTATCCGCGAACGTTGAATCGGCGAAACACAGGTTTATCGCCACCAGTGAAGACCGTGAGCGTATTCATCGCTCAGTGATCCGCAGCATCCGTTCAAACTACAACGATGTAAAAGCATCGATTTCGCGGATTAAAGCGTTTGAGCAAGCCGTGGTTTCAGCCCAGAGCGCATTAAAAGCAACCGAAGCCGGTTTCGACGTAGGTACACGTACCATAGTCGATGTATTAAACAGTACGCGTAATTTGTTCGATGCACGTCGAAACTTATCGAGTGCTCGCTACGGTTATGTTATCAGTGTGCTTAATCTTAAGTTGGCTGCAGGTACCTTGTCTGTTGAAGATATTACCGATATCAATCAAGGCTTAACGGCACAGATAAAATAATCGATGTGTTAATCACTACACTCGATATGATAAAAAAGCAGCTAAGGCTGCTTTTTTATGCATAAAACATTGACCAATCAATACACTTAATCAATATCAGATTTATAATTATCTAACATAGACAAAGCAACTGCTTCAGCGACTTTAATGCCATCAATACCTGCTGATAAAATGCCACCCGCATAACCCGCACCTTCACCGGCAGGATATAACCCATTCACATTCACGCTTTGATAATCAGCCCCACGCTTAATAGATATCGGCGAAGAGGTTCGAGTTTCAACTCCGGTTAATAAACCATCGGCTTTGGCAAATCCTTTTATCTGCTTATCGAATGCGGGAATCGCTTCACGAATAGCGCTGATAGCGTAATCCGGTAACACGTTAGACAAATCCGTTAGTTTTATCCCAGGTGTATAAGAAGGTTTTACTTCTCCCAAGGTTGACGACGGTTTGCCTGTTAAAAAATCACCAATAAGTTGCGCCGGTGCATCGTAATTGCTACCGCCTAATGCATATGCTTGCTCTTCTAACTGACGCTGTAAATCAATACCAGCCAAAGGATGCCCTGGAAAATCTTTTTCTGGCTCAATTCCTACCACAATCGCACTGTTGGCGTTGCGCTCATGACGTGAGTATTGGCTCATACCATTGGTCACCACCCGCCCCTCTTCAGAAGCGGCAGCAACAACCGTTCCCCCTGGACACATACAAAAACTGTAAACAGCACGACCACTTTTACAATGATGCACTAGCTTATAATCCGCCGCCCCCAGAATAGGATGGCCGACATTAGGTCCAAAACGACACTCGTCGATCATCGACTGTTCGTGCTCAATACGAAAGCCCACCGAGAAGGGCTTGGCTTCGATATACACATTGCGATCGTACAACATTTTAAAGGTATCCCGAGCGCTATGCCCTACCGCCAACACGACATGCCGGCTATCTAAGCGTTCGCCGGTGGACAAACTCAGGCCGGTTAATTGGCCATTTTTAATATGTACATCATCTACTCGAGTACTGAAACGAATTTCTCCACCCAGCGCAATAATTTGTGCCCGCATACGTTCAACCATCGCCACTAACTTAAACGTACCGATATGAGGTTTGCTCACATACATGATTTCATCTGGCGCACCGGCCGCAACAAATTCCGTAAGCACTTTTCGTCCGTAGTGCTTGCGATCTTTAACCTGACTATACAATTTTCCATCTGAAAACGTCCCTGCACCGCCTTCCCCAAACTGAACGTTAGACTCAGTATTTAACGGCTTTTTACGCCAAAAGCCAAAGGTGTCTTTGGTGCGCTCTCGTACTTCTTTCCCACGCTCCAAAATAATCGGCTTAAAGCCCATTTGAGCTAATAACAGACCCGCAAATAGACCACACGGGCCAAAACCTATCACTACAGGTCGCTCAGTTAACGATTGCGGTGCTTGGCCAACAAATTGATAGCGCGTATCGGGAGATACACGCACATGGGGATCGTTATCAAACTCTGCCAGCAATGCCTCGTGATCTTCCACCTCAACATCTAGGGTGTAAATAAGCTGTATATCAAACTTATTTCGAGCATCGAAGCCACGTTTAAAGACCGACACCTGTTTCACTTGCTCTTCTTTACACCCTAACTTATTAAGTACGGCTTGGGTCAAGTCAGTATCTTGATGTTCAAGGGGGAGTTTTATATCAGTTAAACGCAGCATAAGGGGTCCAAAAAGGTAAACACAGGGGCACAGCCCAAAACAAAAACACTTAGACGACTATTTTAAGCCATGCTTGGCCTTGTGTCTGGTTTATTCGGCGATATCTTTGTTCATCTTTGTCCTTATCTTGTATTTCCATTGCCGATAAGTATGATCGACATCCATATTGTTCAGCAAAGCTTTTACCCATGACATTTGTAGTCACCGACAACTGTATAAAATGCAAATACACTGACTGCGTAGCCGTTTGTCCGGTGGATGCTTTCTTTGAAGGGCCTAATTTTTTAGTTATCGATCCAGATATCTGCATCGACTGCGCTTTATGTGAACCCGAATGCCCCGCCAAGGCGATTTTTCAAGATGATAAGCTTCCTCTGGGTCAAGAGGCGTTCACCGAATTAAACGCCGAGCTTGCCAAGGTGTGGCCCAATATTATTGAGGTAATACCGCCCCCCTTAGATGCACAAGAATGGGATGGCATACCGAACAAACTTGAGCACTTAGAAACGTAAAAGAAAATCCCCAGCCTAACTATCATTAGAACTACTGCACCTTAATTAAGCATAACCATTTCAAAATGAATGCATTTATTGATAGTTGTAGATCCACCTTCTATCTACAAAGTCGATTACACGCATGTCAGATAATAAAGCGCAAGCTTCCTCAATTCCTCGCGATAAAGAAAATGACAATACCCAGAATATGGCCGAGCGACGTAGGGAGTTTGTTACTCAGCAAACTCAAACAGAACTTAATCACGTAGGCCACTACTCATTGAGTCCAGAGCAAACTGCCGGAAATATCGAGAATTTTATAGGGGTCGCCCAGGTACCGATCGGTCTAGCAGGGCCAATTAAAGTCAATGGTGAACATGCAAAGGGCGAATTTTATGTCCCTCTTGCGACGACTGAAGGCACCTTAGTCGCCAGTTATAATCGAGGCATGCGCGTGCTTGGCGCAGCGGGTGGCGTAAAAGTCACAGTGGTTGACGATGCCATGCAACGGGCACCGGTATTTATATTTGAGGATGCTCGTCAGGCCCACGCTTTTGGAATATGGGTTAACCAGCAGCTTGAAACCATAAAAAATGAAGCGCAAAGCACCACCAGCGTAGGAAAGCTACGTAATATTGAGCAATACGCCGCCGCCCGTATGTTGTATTTACGTTTTAATTTCACTACTGGAGATGCTGCAGGGCAAAACATGGTTGGCAAGGCGACGTTTGCAGCCTGTGAGTGGATAAAAGCTAATTACCCAGGAGAAGGTTTACAGCGCTATAACTTATCGGGTGCCATGGACACCGACAAAAAACACTCCCAGCTAAACACACTCCATACTCGGGGCAAACGGGTTATAGCGGAAGCCAAGATCAGTAACGATATTTTGAAAAAGATGCTAGGTGTCACAGCGGACATGTTATTTAAGATGCGCCAAGTGTCCAATATGGGCAGCTTTATGGCTGGCTCGATTAATAACGGCTCTCATTCAGCTAATGGCATTACCGCTATGTTCATTGCCTGCGGCCAAGATGCTGCTAACGTAGCGGAATCTTCAGCAGCATTATCTTTTGTAGATGTGGACGCGCAAGGTGATTTTTATATTGCTATTACCATACCCTCGCTCATCGTGGCTACATATGGCGGTGGAACAGCATTGGCGACACAAAAAGAATGCCTTGAAATGATGGACTGCTTCGGTGAGGGTAAAGCGCATAAGCTGGCTGAAATTATTGGTGCAACAGTATTAGCTGGGGAGCTTTCATTAAGTGCCGCAGTGCTGGCAGGCGATTGGGTTACCAGCCATGATGCCCTCGGTAGAAATCGTTAATTATCACTCAAAAATAAAGCTCGCGGTACGCATAGCATCACGCGAGCAAAACCAATACGACCGAACGTCGTATTGGTTTTGTATCTAATTATCAGCGTATGCTAATCTTCTAGCGCTAAATAATGGCTCAATCCTTCGCGCAAAGATAAAGGCAACGCAACAGGTAACTGAGTAGGCTTATCTACATAAACATGGACAAAATGCCCGACAGCGCTTGCATCATCGCTCCCTTCTGAGAAAACGGCCAACTGATATACCACTGAGCTGTTCCCTAGCTTCAATACCGTTAATCCGATATCCAATACCGCTGGGTAGCTCACCGATGCATAATATTGGCAGCGAGTTTCAACAACTAAACCGATTGGTCCCTCACCGTCTAAACGCAACCAACCATTGTCAATCAATAAACGATTTACCACCGTATCGAAAAAACTGTAATAGGCCACGTTGTTTACATGGCCGTATACATCATTATCGGCCCAACGGGTGTCTATGGTATCAAAGTAGCGAAAGTCGCTGCGTGTGGGCGGCAACTTTTTATCTCTCGTCGATGTTGTCATCAATGGATCTCCACTTTCTGCTGTTGACTAAATTTATTGCGCAAGCCTCTCGCCCGATTAACGCCACCGGCTTTTTTACCTAAACCAAGCTACCAGGCTTGTTGATACAGAGCTAACGCATCTTCATAAGTGACCGTGCGCGGATTATTCATTAGCAACCGCGTTTGTAGCATAGCCCCATGTGCAAGCGCGGGGAGATCCTGTTGGTCAATACCGTAATCACGTAAACGTTTGGTTATGCCAAGCGTTTTGCAAAACTGTTCCATATATTCAATAAAGCCTAGCGCCTGTTCTGATTGGGGGCAGCTAGCCAACATGGGATTTACCACTAACGCTAATTGCGCATATTCAGTCTGCGCTGCGTTCGCATTAAAGCGCATAACAAAAGGCAGCATCAGCGCATTACTTAAGCCATGGGCCATATGATAAATACCGCCTAACGGATACGCTAGCGCATGAACCGCGGCCACGGGTGCGTTTGCAAATGCTTGCCCAGCTAACATCGCACCTAATAAGGTGCCACCTCGGTGCTTCAAGTCTTTGCCGTTTTCATAACTAAGGGGTAAATGCGTTGCTAAAAGCTGCAGCGCTTTAATCGCAAGATTGTCCGATAAAGGATTCTTCTTGTGCTGGCTCGTAAATGCCTCGATGGCATGTACCATGGCGTCAATGCCCGTTTCTGCTGTGATATGCGCAGGTAAACCGAGTAACAATGTAGGGTCAAGAAGTGCCACATCAGGATACAAAACAGGAGAAACCACGCCAGCTTTAGTTGATTCTCCCGTGGTCACGATTGATATAGGCGTAACCTCTGAGCCCGTTCCTGCGGTGGTAGGTATAAGCACTAAGGGTTTGCGGGTAGAGACGACTTGATCCACGCCATACATATCGGCCAACGCTTGTTCATCCATGGCTAGCACCGCAGCTAATTTTGCAGTGTCCATCGAGCTACCTCCACCAATACCAACCACGACGTCCACTTGCTTCGCTTGTTCACCAGCCGCTCGGATAACGCCTTCAGGCGGATCAGCTTGTACTTGATCAAATATCCGCACATTAAGACCTGAACTTTCTAACGTGTTTAATACTTCATCAAGTACTCCAGCCTTAATTAATCCCTTGTCAGTTATTAATAAGATAGATTTAGCGTTGAAACGAGTAGTCAATAGTGTGGGTAATGATAGGGCTGCATTTACCGCAAAGCGGATATCCGCTACGGTTTTGAAATCGAAATCTTTAATGGTGTGCATCTGGGCCAACCTTGAGCTGAGATTGAATACTAATGATACTAGCAGAGAAATTTTGCACCCAAGCTTTATCGTAGTGATATATCAAGCTCAGAATTTGTTATAGATTGGTCTAGGTATCCAACAGCAATAACGCTAAAGATGAATGTTTCGTAGCAAATAAATTTTTAATAAATAACAGCGCAATGCCACGCAAGTAAATGCCCAATAAAACTTAAAAAAATCACCGATAATTCGTCGTAAACAACATTGCCTAACGTGCAGATCCTTGCATAAAAAACGCCCGCTGAAGCGGGCGTATTACATTAATATTGAGCTAAGTGATGAGTTAGGCTTGACCGCCTTGCTCTGTCATCTTCAACATATCAACCACGTTCTTCACGTCATTGGTATTTTCTGCAATTTTAAGCGCTAGCTGACGTTCTGCATCGTCATCAACGGTACCTGAAAGCGTCACAACACCCATTTTAGATTCAACTTCAATTTCTAGACCACTGACTTCTGATTCAAACATTAAACGGGTTTTAATCACAGTTTCAATCTTTGCGTCGTTAAGAGTTTGCATAACTTCGCTGTCTTCGTCTTCATCTAGTTCTTCGATAACGGTTAACTGATTATCAACGTCTTTGACGCCATCGAGTGACATAACCAATTCGGTGGCTAACGCTTTATCAACTTCACGATCAACTTTACCTGTTAAAGTTACTTTGCCATTTTTAACGTCGGTGTTGATGTCGAATGAGTCTAAATTTCCGTTAAGCATTAAGGTCGTTTCGGCTTTGCCGTCGATCCACGCATCGCTTGCGGTGTCTTTCCAAGTATTTTCTGCATTCGCAGCTACTGATGCAGTTCCTAACGATATGGCTACTAATACTGAAATGATTGAATGTTTCATAAATATCTCCTTTTTAAGATTCACAGTAACCAATGCCAATTCGATGCCAACTAAATAAGTGATTGATAATTATAAGTTATTTTAAATAATAAGCGGAAATGAAAGTAAGGAGCGTGGAAATTATTACCAGAGCGTTGTAAATAATTCTACCAAGGCTGTGATATTTTATAACACGTAGGATGAAGGTAAAAAAAACCTCAGACTGAAATAGCCTGAGGTGTTCGAAGTGTAGCAAGCAAGGTTATGCCCCACGCTTACCAATCAGGTGCAAAATCTGGATCAACTATTCGCTCCTGAGGCTCAATTGCGTCTATCTTCGCTATTTCATCAGCTGTTAACATTAATTGCTTAGCATTAAGGTTATCGCGCATATGCTCAACATTGGTAGATGAAGGTATTGCGACGATTTTTTTGTGGTTTAACCAAGCTAACGCCACTGCTGAAGGTGTAGTGTCATGCTCATGAGCTATAGCTTGCAATACTTCACTCTCCATAACTTTCCCCACACCTAAGGGCATATATGCTGTTACTTGAATGTTATTACGCTGACAATATTTCACTAGCTCAGTATTTTGAAAATTGGGATGCACTTCAATCTGATTGGTTAATATCGAGTCTTTACCAAGAATAGCCAATGCTTCTTCTAGTTGACTTTGCGTGAAATTAGACACACCAATATGTTTAGTCAGACCTCGAGCTATACACCCTTTCAATTCTTTAAGATACTCAGACATTGGCACTTTATTTTCTGGCGAAGGCCAATGAATAAGCAGTAAATCAACATAGTCGGTATTGAGTAGCGTCAGGCTATTCTGTACGCTGGTGGTGAATTTTGCCGAACTCAGGTTTTCAAACCAGACCTTAGTGGTTAAGAATATCTCATCTCGCTTTAACCCCGAGCCAGCGATTGCATCACCCACCTCGGCTTCATTTTCGTATATCTGTGCAGTATCTATGTGTCGGTAGCCCACATCAAGCGCATTCGCCACGGCCGACTTTGCCTCATCGTCTTCGAGGCGATAAGTTCCGAATCCTGGAGTAGGTAATAATAAATTATGCATATAAGAGTCCTCTTGTTAAGAGTACAAGCCAGATGACAGCCTGTACGTTGAAAACGTAGAGATACCCATTCGAATAACGTGCCAAAAATTAACTGTTTGAAATTAAGTGATTTTTTATACCAAGTGAGTTTTTGTCGAAAAATTGCTGAAATATTTGCACAGCAATTTGAAGTCATTACTGATTTCAAATTGCTGGAATATCACTATCTAATCGACGTTTAATTTCATCTAGCCGTTTTTTTATATCTTGCCAATCCAGTGCGCTCAATGGCGCTTCACGCTGTACTTGTTCGATCATAGCTGCCTGCTGGCGAACAAATTGGCGATGCTCTGATGTCTGACTGAATTGCAAAATACTTATTAGCCCCTCTAACAACCGAATTGTCACCGCCAGACTGGTTTTTGCATACTGACGAATTTGGTTAAATGCGGCTTCTCCTAAACCGGTAAATACCACTGGCTTACATTGCAATCTTATCACCCCTTGAGGATCTTCATACAAAGTAGGGGGAAACGTTTTGCTGGTTAAACCGCATAATACCGCACTTAACTTATCAACTACGGTTACGGCTGAATAAGGGTCATTGATCCCCGGAGAAAGCGCCCGCACTGCTATCTCCACTAGTTGCCGAATAGCAAACTCTGTATCTTGAACCGGCGTGCGATGTGCACCCAAACGGATCAATTCAGCTATTTGTTTAGGCTCACAAGCAAGGGCTGAACCATGGAAATATGCGATGCCTAAAGGTGCATTTTGAATAACAAAGTCACCTGGCATGTGTTGTATATAAAGCGCAATATCACATTCCTGTGCTAATTTCTGCAGGTTTGCCACGTCCAATGTTTGCACATAACCACTGCCCGCAGAAAATATAGTTTGTTGATTCGAATAGACTTGGTGGAAATTCGGAACATCATCGCTAAATTGCGGTGTTTTATCGATCTCGTCTTTAGGAAATAGGCGCTCAATGATTTCATTTAATTCGCGATATACGTTATCGATTACGTTGTCTGCCTGAATAGCCCGGGCGACGTGATGAATAAAATAAATAAGTACGCCAACTCCCAAGATAGCTAAAATAACCGACGTAAGAATACTCAAACCAGGAACAAAATTCTGATTATCGAATGACTTGGTCGCCTGAGTAATCAATAAGCAATAGATGAATGTCGATAGAAAAAACCCCAAGACACATTGCGTCCCAGTATCCATCATAAAGTTACGAATAAGCCTTGGACCAAATTGAGACGATGCCAAACTTAACGCTACGACGGTAATAGAAAATGCAATACTGGTAACGGTGATCATTGACGAGGCGATGGTAGTAAGTAACGCTCTCGCGGACTCTGGCGACGTTTGATAAAAATCAGCGAAAATGGGTAGTTCACTTTCTGCGCCGAAGCGGTCAAATGCGAGACCTGCCTGTGACAAACCAATGGCTACAACAGCCATAATAGAAGGAACGAACCAAAAACTAGTTCTGATGGTTTCCCATAGGGTAATTATCCGTGTATTCATGCTGTTTCCTTCACTTGATTGTCTGTCTTATTAAGATGTTCCTTAACTCTATCGCCAGTCTACCCTTAGTTGTTAGCCGCAATATCACTGACTTTTTTTAGCCTTATTTTTCTTTATAAGAACCATAGCAGCCCCTAGAACAATAATAACAAACAGCCCAAAAGCAGCTAAAAATGTCATAACCAAACTGCCGCTGCCCAAACCGCCTAGGCCAACGATTGCCCCAACAGAAATAATTAAGATGATGATGGTAATTTGTAATAACACTTTACACGCTCCTTGGCGTTGCACGCAAAATAGTAATTTAACTTACCTATAGCAATATTGCCGCTTAGGCGCCTGAAACAGCTAACTAATTGAGGTTAGTATAAATTTTAGATATTAAAAAAGGGTGCAAGCACCCTTTTTTAATATCTTAGCTAGTTGACTGCTAAAGCAGATTAACAATCTGAATCTTTAGCGCCTGCACCTTCTTTCACATCTTCACATGCGTCTTCGATTGCATTGCCTGCATCAGTCGCCATTTCATCAACTTTCTCGCCTGCGTTTTCAGCATTGTTATCGTTACACGCTGTCACTAAAGTAAGTGAGCTAACAACCATTGCTAAAAGGGTAAATTTCTTAAGTAAGTTCATTGTCGATCTCCGTAATTAATTAAAAGTAATATGGTATAAAGTAAATTTAGACTTTTGGACCCTTACCGCGGATAGCATTTGCTACCAAAGACAAGACCAATAGCACTAAAAATACAAAGAAAATAATTTTTGCAATTCCTGCGGCTGTCCCGGCGATTCCACCGAAACCCATTACGCCAGCCAAGATTGCGATAATTAAAAATGTTAATGCCCAACCCAACATAATATTCTCCTTAAGTATTCAAAACTGTATTCAAATTTGGATGTCGAATAACTTAATGCGCTAATCGTGCCACACCAATAAAAAATTATAAATAACTGATTTTATTGATAAATTACAAAACTATTAGGGTATTGAAATGATGATGTGTAACGAGAAGTTGAAATATTTACAATTTGAAAAGGAACAATTTTCGAAACCCTTTATACAACTTCCCTTTATTTCAAACACAGTTCTGTTAACAAAGGGAAGTGATCAGAGCCAATTTCCGGTAAGCGCGACAAATTCACCAATTCAAAGTGTTCGCTGTGAAATACGTGGTCCAGTGGCCAGCGCGCTAAAACATGTTGAGCGTGAAAGGTGTTAAACGCGCCACGGCCAATACGCGGGTCGCACAATCCACTTACTCGCAGAAATGCTTGGGTGGTCGGTGACCAAGCCACATCATTTAAATCTCCACTTACTATGATGGGCAACGTGCTGTCGTCATCCTCTAAGGCAATTTGTTTAGCCAACCCTAACAGTTCTCTGTCACGTTCAGTGGCTTCTTCATTCTCTGTGGGGCTTGGGGGGGCAGGATGAACAAAATGGCATTGTATTTTTTCACCACTTTCAAGTTCAGCCACACAGTGGACTGATGGCACTCCCTTCTCTACTCGCTCGGCGGTTTTAATATCACTAAGAGGAAGGCGGCTAAAAACATGCATACCGTATAAGTTTTCCAGTGGGAAATTCACCCGATATGGATAGGCGTCGTGCAAAGGTGATAATGCGTCTTGCCACCACTGATTACTCTCTAAAGTGACTAGAATGTGTGGCTTTTCTTGTACCACCAGCTTAATGAGTTTAGGTGCATCGTGATTTGTCATCAGCACGTTAGCATTGATGATTTTAATACTGCGCTTAAAATCAGGTGCGTAGTTCTTGCTAACCATGGGTCGAACGATTGTTGTATAAGGTAATATCCAGTGTATTTGGTAGGCAAGTGCAGCAAAATTGACTACCAGCAATCCGGCCATATATGACAGGTTTTGATGGTAAATCCCCCCAATCGCTAATAAGTTCAGCGTGAGCAACGCGGCTATTTGCAAACGGGGAAATTCCCACACTCGCACTGTCCAGTGATCGCTTGGCACTAATGGTAATAAGGTGAGTGTTAACAGGAAACACGTTGAAATAATAAAAGTTGTAAACATCTTCGCTCTCAGTTTTAGTCAAAGGCTATCAGTGGAACCAGGTTGCTTTTAACCTAGACGTTTAGCTTATAGGATAAATAACCCGTAGGTTATTAATACTTTTTGGCCTGGGCGATGCAGGCAAGTACACGGTCTTATCGACTTTAATATCGAGTGATTTAATGAACGCATTTTTAATAATAGCGCTAATCGCCGGCCATAGGGGTGTTTCGATATCATCGATTTGTCCTTGAAGTGGAACCCGAGTGGCAATAAGGTCCTTTTTGCCCCCTTCAAATAATTCAGATATCCCGCCCGCTGCAGCTTCAAACAACCATTGAAAAGGGTTGTCACCGTCTTTCACAACGTCTTCTTGCCAATCAAATACAGACAGGTCGTATATTCCGGCTTTCACGTAACCACTTACTTTCCCTTGTTCTGAGGCAAATTCCATGGCGAAGTCGATTTGACCTGCTTCGACATCAAAGGGCGAGTAAAAGCTTATGACGTGGTCGATATGCTTGACGGGCAAGCGCTGCATTTCTACATCTACATTAAAGGTGGGTTTGCTAGCATAGGGGTCATACGATCCAGAAACGGTTAATGGGCAAACGCCAGCAATTTCTGCGTCTAACTCAAGATGTGTTACCAATGAACCTGAGCGTTGCTTGCTGTTGGTTAGATTACTAATTTGACCGTGCACATCAGTGATTTCGGTCAAGGTCTTGCGCTCAGCGCTGATGGTTTCGAACATCAAGCGTCCATCAATTATGTCAATTCGATCAATCGAAAAGGGCACTAGACGATTCGCTAGGGTGATCCAAGTTTGTTCATTTTGCGCATCTTTATTGATTTCTTCAGTTCGTTGATCGTTATCAGCATAATAGAACTGTGGTTTTAAAAATGTCATTTCAGACACTATACTGCCGTTGAATAGCGCTGACCAAAGCACAGATATATCTAGCTGCTCAATACTGATAAGCGGTTTTTGTAGGCCACCATCCACTAAGTTTAGCTCAATGTCTTTGACCTGATATGCGCCGCGGTACAAGGCAATGCTCACATCCCCCACCTGGCCACTTAAACCCGGTGTGGTTTTAATAGCATAATTTACGCTCATCTCTAGTGCATAAGGAGCAACAAGTCTCAGCGCCACCAAGACAACCGCTAAACTAAGTAGGGTGATCAAAGTCTTACGCTGACGCTTTGCCATTTTTCGCTCCGGGTATAGATAGCATTCACCCGCTGTACGCGGGTGAAAGTAATTTAAACAAGTAGAAATTTCACGCTGCAGCGACGTTTTTACAGCCTAACGTCGCTGGCGTTTTAAGCACTTAACGTTTAGCGATAATCCATACAGCATGGATGATCCCTGGAATGTAACCAAATAAGGTAAGCAGGATATTCAGCCAAAACGCGCCGCCCAGACCAACTTGAAGGAATACACCCAATGGTGGAAGTAAAATAGCAATGATGATTCTGATTAGATCCATAATAAAGCTCCTATCTTTTCTGTGTAATTGAAAATGTAATACATTGTTTGTTGATACTGAACAAAGCAATTAGTGTTCCTACTTTTCAAAAAAGGACTAATCGTCTTTTTTTTGTAAATCGTCTGGGCGCGTATCCGCTACGTGCGCACCTCTTTTACCTGGTGCTTTGTCGTCCCCATGGGTGCTGTCTCTTTCTGTCTGATGCTCCATGGCGGCATTAAACTCTGCACCGAGCAAAATGATAAACGCCGTTAGATAAAACCACATCAGCAACACCACTACACTGCCCAAAGAACCGTAAGTTTTGTCGTATTGACCAAATTGACCTAAGTAATAAGAAAAGCAGAATGAAAATATTGCCCATAAGCTACTGGCTAGTACGGACCCTGGCGTTACCCAGCGCCACTTGGCTCTGCGTCTGTGCGGCCCGTATCGGTAAAAAGCAGCAAGCGCAATGTTGAATACCAATGCCAGAAACGGCCATGTAAGCCACTGTACAATCACGACGCCGTAATCATGCAGGCCTATATAAGTAAATAGGATAGGCAGCACCGCGATAGTAAAAAGTGCCGCTACCATTATTGCAACCGCACTGGTGGTGAGCACTAAGCGCATCACCAACATCATCAAAATCCCGCGGTTTTGACGTTGCCCATATGTGATATTACAAGCAGTTACCATCGCCTGAGCCCCTTTACTTGCGCTCCATACGGCAAACAAAGTACTTAACACAACGCCTGTACTTAGCGCTCGATTTGACTTACTAATGATGCGTTCCACTTGTGCCTGTATAATATCTCGCGCTTGGTCAGGTATTACCCCGATAAGTTGATTCAAATGCTGTTGTAATTCATCCGGAGACACGATTAACCCATAAACGGATATAAATGCTGCAAGCATCGGAAATATCGCCAAAAGAAAATAAAAGCCAACCCCTGCGGCAATCAAAGACAGATTGTCATCGAGCATTTTTTTCACGGTGCGACGTAAAATATCCCACCAACCACGAAGTGGAATTTGATTGGGGGTAGTTGCTTTTTCTCCACGTATAGAACTCACGGGCATATCCTTCTTTTATTTTGTACACTGAAAACGGCGTGGCACCTATCTTGCGTCACACTTAACTCAATACTAATAAGCGCAAAGCGCAAATGAAAAACTATTAGGTGACTTATGCACTCCATTATTCGTTCTTCTAAAAACATCGTTTTTGTCATATCACTGATACTGTCTTATGCCATATTCGTGCCCGCAGCATCAGCTCAAGCGACTTCTGCTGAAGAGCCATTGATGACTCAACCGTTAGATGTATGGATTGATGTAACCCACTTATGGCACAACGTCGTTAAAGCATTACCCATGCTTGCTCTTGGGTTGGCGTTCTTTATTATCTGTTATGCGTTAGCTAAACCGCTTTCTACTTTGCTTGTTAGGCCTATTGGCTACGTCAGCCAAAGTGAGTTAATTAAGCTTGTCACTAGGCGCACCATTAGCATGCTGATTATTTTGCTCGGCCTTTATGTATTCTTGCGATTCGCTGGCTTAAGTGAGTTTGCATTAGCCATTGTGAGTGGTACGGGTGTGATGGGCTTAATACTAGGTTTTGCATTTCGCGACATTGCAGAGAACTTTATATCAAGCCTACTGTTAAGCGTGCAAAAACCCTTTAAAATTGATGATGTTATTGAGGTGCAAGGGCAGCTAGGCATAGTAAAACAAGTGACGGCAAGAGCCACTACCCTAGTTGACTTCGATGGTAATCATATACAAATTCCTAACGCGACCATTTACAAAAATATTATTCGTAACCTTACTGCCAATCCTAAAATGCGCGGTAAGTTCATTATAGGGATCGGTTACGACTCGAGTATTTTAGAAGCCCAGCAATTGGCAACAAAAGTACTCAATTCACAGGCCACCATTTTGCAAGACCCAGAACCACAGGTGCTGGTCGATGAGTTAGGTTCGTCTACAGTGAATTTAAAAGTTTACTTTTGGATTGATGCCCAGCAGTACAGCTTGCTAAAGGTGTCTTCAATGTTGATGCGCCTGATCATGCGTGAATTTGAAAGGAACAACATCAGTATGCCAGACGATGCCCGTGAGATTATATTTCCCCAAGGTGTGCCGGTTCATCAGATATCCACCCTGCAAACTAGCGCAGACGGTGAGACTCAAGAGCAACGCGCGTTGGCCGCTAAAAGCGACGCTATTGAACAAGACAGCGAAAATAGCCACCATGAAGACGATTTAACCAGTGATGCTCACGATATACGCGAGCAAGCGAAACAAGCCAGAGACCCTGAGCAGGGACAAAATATATTATAAATGATTGATAGTTAATTGGCTTTTAGATGATGACTGCTGGCTTCCATTAAGCGGCTAACGGCTGCTAAATAGTGGCTCTTAACGAGTAGCCAATCGCACTGGCTACTTCTCTTTTTTTAGCCAGTAGCTTTGCGCCAGACCAAGGATCAAGAAGCCTGTCATCAGTGCGATAATGTGTTCGTTTATCATTGGATACACCAGCGCATAAAACCCACCAAAGGCGAGTAATACATAACCCACTACTGTGTTCGCTGTCGCCACGTATTGAGTGCGCGTATCGCCGCTAGCAATATCGAGCAAATAGGTCTTTCTGGCCGTTCTTACCCCAGCGTATCCAACCGATAATAAAAAGAACAAACCTACATTTAACCAAAGCGACCCCATTTGGTAGAAAAAATAGAATGCCCCACCGGCGATAACGCAAATGGCGCTGGCGATACGTATAGTCAGTACTGCGCTTTTATCAGACCATGTGCCCCAAATATAAGAAGACAGAAATGCCGCAAGTGAGCTGGCAGCAATAAAATACGGCAGCTGAAAGGTGTCATCTTGACTGGACGTGATGCTAACAAAAAATGGCGCTATTAAGGCGCTGTGCAGTAACAAACAGCGGCTAATAATCAAATGAACCAATGCAGCGTCCCCTTTTAGGGTCTGCAAAAAAGAGTCACCGCGGCGATCACGTTCTGATTTGACCTCAGCATTCAAAGCTAAAGACACAGGTAAAGTAGCAATAAACAGTAGGCTCGCGAAACTTATGATAAATAGTAACCAGTGCTGCTCGAACTGCTCTTTACCTAAAATTAATGCCCCTGCGCTAAGTAAAGACAGTAGACCAGATATTCCACTGGCTATACCCACTAACTTACCCCGGCGCCCCTTTTCAATTAGCGCGCCTTCCATGTCTTTCATCGTCAAGGAACAAAGGGCCCGGCCTAGACTTAGTACAACCAATAGGAGCAGAATGCTGACTCCTGCATAAAAAGCGTCAAACAGCGCTACTGCTGGCACCATACCCAATATGGCAAGTGCTTGCACCATCACCCCAATTCGCCATACGCGTTGGCGCTTAACGTACTTTTCAATTCGATGTTTTAATGGCCACTGAGGGATAAGTGAGCCTGATTCTCGGATGGGGACCAAGAGAGAAATCATCCAACTTGGTGCACCTATGCTGGTTAACACCCATGGTAAGGTCGTTTTAGCGGATATTAAGATATCCGCCAGTTTGGTCATTGTTGATATTACAACCAAGCGCAGGAAGGCATTAACGCTGCTGTTTTGACTCAATGTTTAACCCTTGAAAAGGAATAACAGTAAGCTCAGTATGTTAACAAGTGTTTTTAAGATCAACTACTCTTGGTCAGTTTGTGGCAAGCCAGCCTTATTATGTTGCTCGTCTTTGGGTTCAGCTTGCTCTTCATACTTAATTAACAAAAATACGCTTGTGCCTATCACAGCCGCTATCACTGAGCCGGCTAAAATCCCTAGTTTCGCTTGCGCCAATAGCTCTGGATGAGCAGCAAACCCTAGAGAGGCGATAAACAGTGACATAGTAAATCCTACTCCTGCTAAACAGGCCAACGCAAAAACATGAGCGAACCCCAGACCTTTAGGTAATCGAGAGAGCCCACTTTTTATGGCTATCCAAGCGAACAAGCTTATGCCAATCACTTTGCCCAAGACCATGGCGCTGGCGACACCAATAAACACCACGGATTCTAATATTTCGCTAAGATCTACTGGAAGCGCTACTCCCGCATTGATAAACGCAAAAATAGGTAGAATGATTAAACTTACAGGTCGATTTAGCACATGGCCCCAACGCTGAATAGGTGTGGTTGTCATGGCTGCGATGTCTTGTGCTTGCTCTACTAATTCGTGTTGATCTTGCTGCTCTAAAATGGATTTATCCTTACGATCATTTTCCTCGAAACGATTTAGCACGCTGCGCATATTTTTCGCAAACCAGGTGCTTTGGGCGTAGGGCTTAGTGGGCACCGCTAACGCAGCCAAGATACCAGCTGCCGTCGCGTGCACTCCCGATTGCAGCACAAACCACCAAAGCAGAATGCCCCCAACCATATAAAAAATGGGTCGTCGAAACCCAAGTAGATTTAGGGCAAACAAGCCGAGTAGCGTTAAGCCTGCGAATCCCATGGATGTCAGATGAATGTTTTCGGTATAAAAAATCCCGATAACCGCGACAGCACCCATGTCATCCACTATCGCTAAAGCAGAAAGCGTCACGGCTGCTGAACGTGGCGCCTTACTGCCCAGCAACGCTAATATGCCTAAGGCAAATGCGGTGTCAGTTGCCATGGGAATGCCCCAACCTCGCATCGCTTCATCGACGCCTGAGAGGGCAACACCAGCATAAATGCCTGCAGGGAGTAACATGCCACCAATTGCCATTGCGATAACCAGACTTGAGTCACGAAAGTCTTTTAAATCACCCACCAAGCACTCGTATTTGATCTCTAGACCAAGCAAGAAGAAAAACAGCACCATTAAACCGTCGTTCACCCAAGTATGCAGGGAGTGGCTTATCGCAGAATCTCCTAAGGAAATGCTAAATGCCATATGACTTATCTTTTCGTAGGCTTCATGCCACTGGGAATTGGCAATGACCATGGCGGCAATCGCTGCAAAAAGTAGGGTAATACTGGCGGTGGCTTGGCTTTTAAAAAATTGCTCAAACGAGCAAATGAAATGATTAAATTTACGCTCTAAAGGGGCCAGTTCGCGATCTTTGTCTTTAAGCTGATTCATACTCGTCACTCGTTATATTGGCAGAAGCCGTGGGCAAGAGTCGCGAGCAATGCGAGGCAAACATTAATCGGTAACCACAGATACAAAAATGGAGTTAACACTTGCGTGTTAACTCCATCGAATATGCAAAACCGATTGCTGTTTAACATGACAACAGTGCTCAAGATTCAATGAATACCTATTGTCAATGCAGGAACCTAGCCAACCTCAGTTAGCGTAGATTAAGGAGTATGCCCCTTAATCTGAAAGGCGTTATTTAAGCGCGAATTTGGCCTGTTCCACTGACTAGATATTTCTCAGCGGTAAGTGACTCAAGTCCCATTGGGCCATAAGCGTGTAGCTTAGAAGTCGCAATACCAATCTCAGCGCCCAAGCCAAGCTCACTGCCGTCAGAAAAACGCGATGATGCGTTTACCATTACCACTGAGGCATCAACACTGCGCTGAAAGCGCTTAGCGGTGATTTCATTGGTCGTGCAGATAACCTCTGTATGGTGGCTGCCAAAGCGTGAAATGTGATCAAATGCTGCATCTATGTCGTCAACAATGCCTACTGCTATTTCCAAATCCAGATATTCAACACCGAATTCATCATCTTGTATTACAGTGGCATTATCAAAATAAGTCGCAGCCTTTGCACTGGCATTCACTTTTACTTGCTTGCTTTGCAACGCGGCGGCAGCCAATGGTAAGAATTCATCGGCGATGTCTTTATGCACGATGAGTCCTTCAAGGGCATTACAAACTCCCGTGCGATGGGTTTTACCGTTAACTAAAATATCGATAGCTGTTTGTAAATCTGCGTCTTTATCAATGTAAAGATGACACACACCTTTGAAGTGCTGAATAACAGGGATTTTACTGTTATCGGTCACATAACGAATAAGCCCTTCACCGCCACGTGGAATAATCACGTCGATATAATCACTCTGCTGCATCAATTCCATCATCAACTCACGGTCAGGATTGGGCACCACTGTAATCAACTCAACAGGCAAATTGTGCTTTTTAAGTACATCTTGCAGTACGCCGGCGATGGCTTTACTGCTACCAAGCGCTTCTTTACCACCACGCAGAATGACGCCGTTGCCTGATTTGAAGCATAATGCACCAGCATCTGCGGTAACATTTGGACGCGCTTCATAAATCATGCAAACGACTCCAAGCGGAATACGCATCTTACTAATTTTAAGGCCGTTTGGTCGTTCACCAATCACACGCTCTTGCCCAGCGGGGTCTGGTAGTGCGACGATGGTTTCTATTCCCAGGGCCATACTTTCAACGCGCTCGGCGTTTAATGTTAATCGGTCAATCATGGCAGCACCTAAACCGTCTTTCTCAGCTTGGGCTAGGTCAATTGCGTTGGCTGCGTAAATTTCTTCAGCGTTAGCGCGCAGTGCGTCAGCCATATCCTGCAATACAATATTTTTCGTTTTTTCATCTAAAACAGCTAATACTTTGGCAGCTTGTGCTGCGTTCTTTGCTAATTCTTTAATCATGTTTATTGTTTCTCCAATGACGCGATATTCTTTTTCGAGATAATAGGGCCGGTTCTATTTTGAAATTCTCCGGCAAATTCACGGTCGTCTTGATCGGCGATAAAACTCAATAGGCAACTGCTGTAGTTTGAGCGTGCTTTTGCAATACGCGTACCGTCGTCTTTTCTTAACAAGATGGTGTCACCTACGGCAAAACTACCGTTCACTTCAACAATTTCATCACTGGTTAATTGCTCACCATGCACTGAAAACTCGGTATCGAAATCGTTATTAACGACCACTTCACCCTGTTCTGACGCGGTATGCCTCATCCAATGATCATGTTCTTGCATAGGTTTGGCGTAAGGTCTAAAGAAAGTCCCTGGGTTTTTACCCTCGAGCAGGCTGTTAAAGCTTGCTGACTTGAAGCCATTAACAATAAAGGTATCGATACCATGAGACGTAGCCTTCTCTGCTGCTTCAATTTTAGTTTTCATACCACCGGTACCCACCGCACTGGTCGCGCCGCCGCCCATAGCGAAAATACGACTATCGATGGTGGTAACTTCAGGCAACAACACTGCGTCGTCATGGATGTTAGGATTTTTATCGTACAAACCATCTACGTCAGAACAAATAATTAAGGCATCTGCGTCGGCTGACGCCGCAACCATGGCTGATAAATTATCGTTGTCACCGACTTTTAAGTCATCTGTCGTTACCGTATCGTTTTCGTTGATAATGGGTAACACACCGTTATTTAACAGTGAAAAAATGGTTTCACGAATACTGACATAACGCTCACGGTCTCGAAGATCGCCATGAGTTAATAAAATTTGCGCAGTAGGGAAATCAAAAAGTCTATCCCAAGTGGCCATCATTTCGGTTTGACCAGCCGCCGCCATGGCTTTTTTTAAGGCAATATCGATGTTATCCGTTTCCGGAAATAAGTGTGCGCCGGCAGCAACAGAACCTGAGGATACTAATACCACCTGAACCCCGTTGGCTCTTAAACGCACGATAAATTGTGCGATACTGAGTAGGTAATGACTGCTACACCCTTTGCGATGGGGTGCAATAAGTGCGCTGCCTACTTTGATTACAACGCGTTTCCATTGTGAAAGATCCATTGAATGTTTCCTTAATTTGAATGTTGTTTAGCTAAAACTAAATGAGTTTCGTCGAACTTGGCAACTGTGGCTTCGCTTGGTTCGTCAGCGAAGAAATCAACGAGCCATATTACAGCGGCACTAACAGACATAGCCCCTGATAGACCTGTAAGCGTCCAGCCACACATATGAGATGCGCCCGCGGAAAATGTAAACACTTGGGGGCTAACCTGCAGGTCGGCAGGAATGTAGTCTGATACATCGCCGGTATGACGACGGTAGGCGAACACGCCTATACCCAGCATAGCGATAAAATATACTGCTAAAGAGATATAACTCATATTGTGTTAATTAGTGGCTAGTAGAGATTTGGCTTTTAGTGCGAGCGCGAGATAGGCTGCCAATAGCGATGACGAACACGGAAATGCAGGCCGTTAACGAAAAGCTTAATTTATGAATAATTGCATTAACGAGTAAGGTGGCAGGTTGATTCAGCGTCTTGCCTATCGCTTTAAGGATTTGCATTTTATCTCCGTAAATGAATAATGGGTTGTGCACTTATAATTACAGGTCAATTAATTAGTACACGAATCATTATGCTTAATTACTGCCCAAAGATCAAATTTAAATCCTGATCATTAAGCCTAATAAGTTACCCTGAAAGGTAAAAACTGTCGTTACTCCAATAGATTTAATCACCTTCAGCATTGATACCCCCGAAGTTTGTGCCTTATTAATTCAATACAATTTTTAGCATGAGAAAAAGTGCTTTAGGTTGCATTCGAGGGGAAATTTGCTAGGGTTCGCCCGTTACTGACAATGCAGGTAAAAAAGATGAGAAAATACGATGAGTTACTGGTGTCATTGCGCCGTGTTATACGAGCGATAGACCTTTACTCAAAAAAACTCAGTAAAGAATCTGGTTTAACCAGTCCTCAACTGATCGTTATGCAAGAAATTTTCAACAATGATGATGTGATGGTTAAAGATATTGCTAACCACATCAATTTGAGTTCTGCCACCGTTACCAGTATTTTAGACCGCTTAGAGGCACGAGGTTATGTAGTACGTGAGCGTTCGACAATAGATAAGCGAAAAGTCGGCGTTAGATTAACAGCGACAGGTACCAACGCGTTTAATAACGCCCCAACGTTATTACAAGAACATTTTATTAAACGCTTCGAAGCCTTAGATGAATGGGAGCAAACCCAATTGGTATCTACAATGCAACGAATTGCTAAAATGATGGATGCAGATTCACTAGACGCAGCTCCGTTACTTCAAGTCGGCCAAATACATCCCCAAAATGCACATGGAGAGAACCCTAAGTAGGCGTTCTCCCCAATATTTGACTTAACAACCAAACGTTATTAGTTAAGCTGATCGTCTTTCCAGTACTTAGTCCCTTTCACCGTCGCTTGTAATGATAAACCGCTCTCAGTTAACTGATATATAGTGATGTTATCGACAGTGACTTCACCACTTTTGGCAGCGCCCTTGTCACCCGCTTTTGCTGCAGCGTCAGCTTGCGCACCAAACGCCCAACCTTGGTCTACAAAGCGCGACATAACGGCTTCATTATGAAATACAAAAACCGCGCGAAAATCTTTTACGCCAGCACCTAACCCTAATCCTACTTCAGCCATTTTCATGTACGTTTGCTTGCCAGTTTGATTATCTGTTACCACACCATAACCTCCACCAAAACTGGCTAAAATTAAATTTACGTTTGCGTTGTCGAAAACGGCATAACCCGGCGCGCTATTAATTTGTGAACGCACACTGGGCTTAAGTTCAAACAACTCCGTAAGTACCTTATCTTTCATAGTTTGAACAGCCTGACGCTTTTGAGTGACAGTGGCATCAGTAGCTGTTGCACAGCCAGCTAACAAAATTAAAGAAAATACAGAAAAAATTACTAAAAACAATGACTTATTTTGCATAAGTAGTCCTTAAGGAAGCTATAATTAATATTACTTAAGGATAAAGCAATTACCGAACCAATAGTCACAACCGCATGATAAATAAAAGATAATTTTAGCAATTTACAAAGTAGAACGAATTTAACGGTCAGCAAACCCTTCGGCCATTCACAGAATCAGTAACTTTGTCGTAATAGCTAAGTAGTTTTTTCCGATGTGGGGAGCCCCGATGGACTCAAAGAGTTACTTTATCAATTTAAATCAATAATTTAATAGTGGAATAAATCTTGTATCTTATTGTTAGCAGCGTTCTGTAGTCGGTGATACATAAAATAAATAACAGCACCTTTTATAGTATTCGCACTTTTAATCCTAGAGGAATAACAGCTTGCCTATTACACCCATACTGAACAAAATATTCGTCAGCAGCATCTTCTGTGCGACCTTATTTCTAAGTGCTTGTAGCTCTAACACTACGCCACAACCTATACCTAAAGCTGAAACCACAAACAGTGTGGGTAGTGAGCTGGTAGTAAAAAGCTCTCACGGCACCCAAACGATAGAGCCTACCGTTATTAGTTACGTAGCACCTAACAGCGAACAGACGACCAAAAATGATACCCAACTGGCATTTGATGATCCTTTAGAGTTTATTAACCGTCCCATTTTCGCATTTAACGATAAATTGTTTGAGTACATACTAATTCCTGCCGCAAATGGTTATACAAAGGTAGTTCCCGATCCAGTACGAACCAGTGTTGGACACTTTTTTGGTAATATTCGGGAGCCATTAAACGCCTTAAATCAATTATTTCAAGGTGATATCGCTGATAGTGGTAAAAGTGTTGGACGCTTTCTTATCAATTCAACGATTGGGTTACTCGGATTTTTTGATCCTGCGACCGCGTGGTTTGAGATAAACGAGAATGTGAGCACAATTAACGACACCTTAGTCAATTACGATGTTGGATACGGTAGCTATTTGGTATTACCTATTCTGGGTCAATCCGATTTACGTAATGGCTTCTCTACCATTACCGAGTCCATCTTTAATCCTATTCAATACGCTACAGAAAACCCGCAAACGCTGTATATACAATCTTACGGGGGTTTCCATGCTTTTGCGCCTCAAGCACCCACCTATGAGAAATTACGCAGCGAAACCGATGATCCCTATGTGTTTTTCCGAAATCTCTACATGCAAAGTATGTTGCGCGATCAACAATTCCCTGTCGAAGACACAGGCAATAAGCTTGAACAGCAAGACACTAAGAAGGTGGGTCTCCAGCAAGGCGAAAATGAGCATAACGTAGATGATGATGCTTCTGCATCACAACCGGAGTAAGTAATTCATGACTGCATCTATAGCTAACTTTATTATCCGCTATGCCAAGCTTATTCTGGCTTTATTCGTTATCGCTGGAGGCCTAGCAGCATGGTCAGCGCAACAATTTAAGATTGATGCGTCGGCGGACACTTTATTGATAAAAAACAATAAAATGTTTGTGCAAACCCAAGTGATGAATGAGCGTTTTTCGCCACAAGAGTTTATCTTGGTGGCTTATAAGCCAAAAGATCATCCTGTTTTCAGTCAACAGTCTTTTAACGATATTCAGCAAATATCTAGCGAAATCAAAACCCTACCACGAGTATCTGAAGTCACTAATATATTAAATGTGCCTTTACTGTCTTTATCGGGCGAACTAGACCCGGATCTGAAACCAGATCAATTGACCTGGCAGGCCAATCGCTACTCTGCTGACAAAATGCGCGAGGTATTTACTGATCATCCGCTATTCACTGATCTGCTGGTAAACAAAGATCAGACGGCTACAGCCATGCAGATTGTATTCAAACCAAATACAGAATTACGAGATATACAGAGTAAGATCATTGCCATTCAACAAAAGGTTCTTGATGGACAACTAAGCGAACAAGACGAGCAAACGATCGACAAGCTTAAGAAACAAGCTGAGCCCATAGAGGAGCAACTAAAAAAGGTTCGCCAACAAGAGATTAAGCAGATATACCAGATAATTGAGCCATTTAAAGATGACGCCGACTTATTTTTAGGTGGTGCTTACGTACTTGGTCAGCAGATGATCGACATAATTCAAAGCGACTTATTAGTATTTGGCAGTGCTATTGGCTTAGCTATTTGTTTGATCTTGTTCGTTCTGTTTAGAAAAATTCGCTGGGTTGTTCTGCCACTATTGTGCTGTGGATTAAGCGTATTACTAACCGTAGGCTTATTCGGATTACTCGATTTTAGAGCAACGGTTATCTCTTCAAACTTTATCGCATTGCAGCTAATTCTGACACTTGCGGTAGTGGTCCACTTGATTGTCGAGTTCCGTCAGTTAGAAGAACAAGACAAGGAAGCGAGCCAGCAAAGTCTATTGCATCAAACATTTATCAATAAATTCAAACCATGCCTGTATGCAGGCATCACGACAAGTGTAGGCTTTGCCTCTCTATTATTCAGCGGTATACAGCCTGTCGTTAGCTTTGGTTGGATGATGATTGTAGCGATGGGTGTGTCTATCTCTGTCAGCCTATTATTATTTCCTGCGGTGCTAGCATCGTTTAAACGTAAAGGAGATAGTCATGAAAGTCGTGTCAGCCAATATGTAGTCTCAGCTATTAGTCATTTTACGTTAACAAACCCCACTTTAATTGTGTTAGTTACCCTTGTGGTAAGTGGCGGTGCCATTTTCGGTATTATGAAACTAAACGTGGAAAACAGCTTTTTAAACTATTTTAAAGAATCGACTCAAGTACGTACTGAATTGGAATTTATTGACCGAGAATTCGGCGGCTCTACTCCACTGGATTTGATTTACACAATCCCCGAAAATGAACGTCGCGATGACTTAGTTTTAAGTGCTAAAACGGTCCAGACTTTGCAAAAAATTCAGCACGTGATGCGTCAATACGAAGCTACCGGCAATATTACCTCTGTGGTTAACTTCACTGAGCTGGCAAAGAAAATAAATAAAGGTAAACCACTCACCGAATATGAATTAACGGTTATTTATACATTACTTGATAAATCTCTCACAGAGCAATTATTAGGCGCTTATTTTGACCCTGAAAACAATCAGTTGCGTATTAGTACTCGCATTCAAGACAGTACTGTGAATTTCAATCGAGCTGAATTTTTAAAAACCTTCAGAAACGATTTGCAGATGCTTGATATCGCACCTGATAGTTATAGCCTGACTAATTTATTTGTGCTTTATCAGGACATTTTACAGCGTTTATTCTCATCACAAATTATGACTTTGGGCTTAGTTTTCGGTGCCCTCACGTTAGTTTTATTAGTTATATTTCGCTCTATCAAAGTAGCTATTATCGCGGTTATCCCTAACATTTTAACCACCCTAGTAATTTTAGGTATAATGGGATGGCTAGGAATCGCACTGGACTTAATGACAATCACTATTTCAGCGATTGCCATGGGGATAGCGGTCGATGACACCATTCATTTCGTGCATCGATATCTTGAAGAGTTAAATAAAGAAAATACTGATGGCAGTAAAGCGATTAAAAGCACATTCAAGTCCGTGGGTTATGCGCTAATTTATACCACCACCATCATTGCTGTAGGCTTTTCATTACTTAGCTTTTCTGATTTCGTGCCCAGTATATTGTTCGGACTATTAACCTGTTTGGCCATGGTGCTAGCTTTTGTAACTGATACCACATTACTGCCGGTACTGTTACGAAAATTCGTTCACCCTAAGAGCCAGAAAATGTCACCGGTGAGTGAAAAGGGATAACTACATCGCTTAAATGCCTAGTTAACTGTCGTGATTCTTCACAGTTTAGTGCATAAATAATAACGAATATAAAAATAATCACTTAAATTCAAATAGTTACAAAGTTGCACGGAAATTGCTTTTGAATTTAATAAATAAAGTGCTGAAGAAACAGTTAAAAACACTTTTGCCAAGTTAACGCCTGAAAATCGCCGTTAACTTGCACCCGTTTTCGCTGGGGCTGGGGTGTTAAAACCCGGATACTGCTACTATCTGGCCCCGGCGAATTCTCTGTTAGAGTGATTTAACTCGTCGCTGTAGAAAAATTTAAAGGAGTGAATAGGCACACTAGGAATTCGATCACTTAACAGAAAGTAATAAATGATAAAATGGTCGTGTTGTCAGAGACACAAGAAACTAGTCTTTAACTAGGTCTGTTAGTACCTGCATATTGATTGGTTTTAAAATAAATTTGGAAATGTCGGCTTCCTTCATCTTAGTGTTGTCGGGCTGCTCACCACTTAGAATGACCATTTCGACTTGCGGTGCGCTCTGACGCAATTCTTTCGCTAAGCTCAAGCCATCTGCATCAGGCAAGTTTAAATCCATTAATACTTTACTCCAGTCGTTTCGCTGCTTGAAAATATCAACACATTCTTTTCCTGTATGGGCAATATGGACCGATACACCTAAGTTTTTAAGCAATAACGCAGTAATATCAGCCGCATCTACATCGTCTTCTACCAACAAT
The DNA here is from genome assembly GCF_011378905.1 of Paraglaciecola sp. 20A4. Classification (GTDB taxonomy): domain Bacteria; phylum Pseudomonadota; class Gammaproteobacteria; order Enterobacterales; family Alteromonadaceae; genus Paraglaciecola. The sequence goes on from NZ_WTPY01000005.1 coordinate 220,517, forward strand.
ATATGCTGCTGTTCGCTGCATTTCCCTTGAGATGACTCATCGCTTACTATCTCGTTGGGGGAATCACTATTTTGACTCTGTGATTCACTCAGTTGAACAGCTAAATACGAATTGAGCACACTCATCAATGCATCAGGATTGATCGGCTTTTCTAAAACATGGGTAAACCCTTGGGAAATTAATTGGTCGCGAACTCCTTTCATTGTAGCAGCAGTCATAGCTACCACCGGCGCAGCAATACCGCTTTGGCGTATCTGCTTAATTGCTTCAGATCCGTCCATCACTGGCATATGTATATCAATCAATACTAGATCGTAGGGCTGGCCATCATTATGTGCATCCGTTATTTTGTCTAACGCCTCTAAACCATTTTTGCCATATTCCACCCGCAGCCCAGTATTTGATACCATATGCCCGACTAGCATACGAATGTCATTGACGTCATCCACCACAAGTACTTTCCCTTGATAACGTGGAGTCTTTACGTCTTTAACAACCAATGGCTTCGCATCAAATTTAAGCCGTTCATGGGATACTTCGCTTATATCACCGGTCTGAATATGCGCGGTGAAACAGCTACCAGAACCAAATACCGATTCTAACCTCATGTCACCACCCATTTTGGCCACCAACTCGGTACATATAGCCAAGCCTAAACCACTACCACCTTGTCGACGAGATACAACGTCAGCCACTTGTTCAAATGGCTTAAACACACTACCCAGTTGTTCTTTGGGGATACCAATACCCGTATCCGATACTGAAAAATAGAGTAATTCAGCACCTTGTTGCTTGTCACACCAAAGCCTAAGCGTTACTCCACCTTGCTCGGTAAATTTGATCGCATTACTGATGAGGTTAATCAGTACCTGACGAAAACGGGTTGCGTCGGTATTGATCTTTAGGGGTAAGGGAGTATCTGAACTGACCGTAAGCCTAAGATTTTTATCTACTGCAGGAATACTCATTAAGGCGTATACGTCAGCTATTAGCGCATCTAGATTCACTTCGCTGATGTTCAATTCTAGTTTGTCAGCTGCAATTTTTGACAAATCCAGCATGTTATTTAGCAAGCTTAATAAATGCTTACTGTTACTCAATACGATCCCAAGCTCAGCATGGGCAGTCTGGCCAATTTGTGAGTCCATCAGTAGCTCGGTATAACCCAAAATAGATGTGAGCGGCGTACGTAACTCGTGACTAAGGTGAGCTAAAAATCGGTCTTTAGAGCGATTTTCGGCCTCTGCTTTTAAGCGATCAACACGCTCTTTTTCAATCTCGCGACGTGCAAGAGCATAACGGATGGCTCTGGCGAAACGACTGCTGTTTAATTCACTTTTAATAATATAGTCAACCGCACCTGCATCCAGTGCGGCCATATCAACTTCTTCGTCAGCTTGACCGGTCAACATGATAATAGGGGAAGTAAACCCTGCCTCAATACCCAGCTTTAAAACGCTTAACCCGTTTTCCGCGCCTAACTGATAGTCAAGTAAGCAGATATCATGGCGATTTTGTGCCATTTCAGCTAAGGCGTCATGCTGATTAGTCACCCAATCAATCTCAAACTCTAGGGTACTTAATTGCTCAATATAATCTCGCGTTAAGATATAATCATCTTCATCGTCTTCGACCAAAAGCAAACGTGAAATTGAATTAGACATGGTTGCCTACTCGCCTCTGGTTCACCCGTTATTCACGGGTAATTCAACAAACTCTACCCAGTATTTGCCGAGCGCGCTCATTAACGCTACTAATCCGTCGAATGTGACAGGTTTAGTAATATATGACGCTGCACCTAGGTCGTAGCCCTTAATCATATCTTCCTCTTGCGCTGACGTGGTCAAGATAACAATAGGAATACTGCGCAGTCCAGGGTCAAGTTTAATTTGCTGTAATGCTTCTCTGCCATCCATACGGGGCATATTTAAATCTAATAATATAAGGCCCGGTCGCGGGGCGGCGTCCTTATCACTGTACTTGCCTTCTCGTCGCAAAAATTCTAATAATTCTACACCGTCTTCAACACAGTGTAGCTCATTCAATACACGGCTTTCTCGCAGGGCGTCTTGCGCCAGTAAGCGATCATCTTCATCATCATCGGCCATCAATATTACTATCGGTTTTGCTTTTGAATAAGGCACTCTATTCTCCCATATATTTGTTAACGACCGCTTCAATTGGCAAAGTAACAATAAACGTTGCACCCTCATTAGGTACGCTGTGCGCGGTAATTGTTCCTCCATGGCGCTCTACTATTCGTCGACAAACGGCTAAGCCGATACCTGTCCCCTTGTAAGCGGTTCGCCCATGTAAGCGCTGAAACGGTGAAAAAATTTTATCAGCATAAGTCTGTTCAAACCCAATGCCATTGTCTTTTATAGTAATGATACAACTGGGCACATCGATATGCTGTAATTCATCATAAATATCTTTTTGTTCGACCGACACATCTATCAGCGGTGCCTGATCAACGTTACGAAATTTTAAACCATTCGACAGTACGTTTAAAAACAGTTGATATATTTGGCTCGGATCCGCACACACTCTAGGTAGAGGGGCCACGTTTATCTGGGCATCACTCTCTTTAATGGCTATTTCGAGATCACCCAGCACCTCTTCAAATACCTCATCTAACTCCACCTCAACGAAATCCTTTCCTCGAGTGGTAATACGAGAAAACTCGAGCAAATCATTGATTAACGTGGACATTCTAAACGCGGCAGTGGTCATTCGTTTAATATAATCCACACCCCGCTCGTCAAGTTTATCTTTATAAATGGTGGTTAACCTATCGCTAAAGGCCTGAATTTTTCGTAGCGGTTCTTGTAAGTCATGAGAGGCCACAAAAGCAAAGTCTTCTAGCTCCCGATTACTACGCGAAAGTTCCTCAGAATAGATTGTTAGTTCTTGGGTTCGCTGAGCCACTTTGTCGAGCAACTGTTCGTTTTGCTCTTCCAACCCTTCTTGGTAACGGGTGCTGATACGCAAGTTAATGCGCGCCATCAAAAACATACCAATGACAAGCAAACCACTGGTAATTGCTGATACGCCAAAATTGACCTTAGCGTCACGTTGAATAGTTTCTAATTCGCTATACAAAGTGCGCCTGTGTGCGTACTCCTTATCAACAAGCAGTTTGATGTTTTTCCGAATTTCTCGATATAAGTCACGACCGCGATTAGTCATTACTTGCCGTAACGCCGACTTCTCTCGTTCTCGTAGCGCCAAATCAACGGTACTCGTTAGCTCATGTATTTTGGCATCAACGAGTATAAGCAACTCGTCTATCAGCTCTTTTTGGCTACCAATATCCGACTTGATTTCACGCACCTGCTTTATTTTTGCATCTAAACTTTGTAGCTCGGTATGGTAAGGATTCAGATACTCTTCATACTCAGTCAATAAGTAACCGCGCTGGCCAGATTCCGCGACCACCACAGATAAATGTAAGCTTTCTAACCGCATAATGATGTTACTGGTTTTATCGAGACTGGTTTGCACCGACGACAATTGGTTTACCGTGCCTAAAGCAATAGATAAGTTAATGCCGATAATCCCCACCACTATGATGGAGATAATGACCCAAGTCGCAGTGGTGTTACCAAATAATCGTTTAACGCGCATGTTCGTCCTTTAATGTGGCCTTACTTCGCAGTGACTAAGCCAATGAAAAGAATATTACGACTGTGCAATAGAGCGCGAATGCTCTGCTAATTTTTGCAAGGCAGCGCTGCTGTCTTGACAGGCAACCAATATTTTATCTAATGCGGCGATGGCTTTTTCTTTGGGCATATCGTTTTCCAATACCAGTTTCACCATTTCTGCCTGCATCGAAATACGGTTTAGTGGATTGCGCACATCATGAATTAATGAATTAGTGGTCGGTGATTGTGCGTCTTGTGTTGGTTGCATAGATTACCCCTGAGCCTGGCTTTCCCAAGCATTTAAGCGGTTATATAAAGTTTTGGTACTAATACCGAGCATTTCAGCAGCTAAGGTTTTATTGCCTTCAACTTTCTCTAAGGTCACGCGAATAAGCTCTTTTTCAACATCGTCAATGGTTTGTCCTGCCGTAACCTGATTCGATGCAGTCTGACTTTTAGCAAAAGGTGACTCAAAATTCTTGGGCAACATAATATGGCTCGTAGCCGGGTCGCTCATGATAAACGCTCGGTGAATAGCATGGCGCAGCTCTCGAATGTTACCTGGCCAACCATAAGCTTTAAGTTGATCGAGCTGGGCATTCTGCCATGCAAAATTAGTCTCATTTTCTGCATTTAACTGCTCAATAAACGCGGTAGCTAACAATGGAATATCCGCTAAGCGCTCACGCAGTGGCGGAATCGTGATAGGGAATACGGCCAAACGAAAATAAATGTCTTCGCGCAGTACTTTGCTCAGCGCGATTTCTTCGACCGTGCGATTAGTGGCTGATATAACACGGCAATCAACTGGCGTATCTTTTATAGCACCAACTCGAGTAACGCGCTTACTTTCGAGCACCCGTAACAAGTTCGGTTGCATTTCCAGTGGCATTTCGGTGATTTCATCAAGAAATAGCGTACCACCTTGTGCTTGTTCAAATACCCCTATCTTTCGCCCCACGGCACCGGTAAATGATCCTTTCTCATGGCCAAATAACTCACTGCCGATCAGCTCTCGTGATAACGCACCACAGTTAGTTGCGACCAGCGGGCCTTCGAAATTACTGGCAGTGTGGATAGCATGGGCGACGACTTCTTTGCCGACACCACTTTCGCCCATGAGCATAACGTTAGCATTGGTTTTGCCCACCCGCTCTATCATCTCGTATAGCTCTTGCATAGGTGCAGACTCACCAACTAAGCAGTCAAAGTGCTTAGTAATGGACGATGATTTAGCCTTTTTAATGGCTTTGGATTTACCTGACAAAACCTGCTCTAAATCTTCTCGCTGCAGGGGCTTAACAAGGTAATTGACATTAGGCCCGCACATGCCAGCGATGATACTTTTGACCGATGGATGCCCTGTAATCAAGGTCACAAAAGGTACTTTAGTTTGGGTATTTAATTTATCTATTAAATGCAATGCACTGCCATCTGGCAGCATAAAATCGAGCAGTATATGATCAAACTGTTGAAACTCTATACAGCTGTAGGCTTCTTCCAAGCAGTTGGCAACTTCTACGTCGTGACCTAAAAACTCGATAATATTACTGGCTACGTCGGTAAATTCCTTATCATCATCGACTAATAATATTTGAGACACGTGGATTCCTTTTTTGTTGAGTAACTGTTAATTCAGTTTCTAGCTATATTTCTTATCTAGGGTCTATCGACCGTTGTGATTAGCTAACCTATTTAACAACCACCGGTGAGTAGGTTGGCTGATCATTCGAGAATGTAATGTGGATAGTAGCATCGCACCTGCCATATTATCACATCGATTTTTTGTAAATAGTGTCGCTAGGGAGCTATCTCGGAAAATTTCACAACGGAGTTAGGTAAGCAACACTTAGGCCAAAACGACTCACACGCAATAATTAACGCGTAGGATCACCTAGCGATAGTAATTATTAAGCTATTTCTTAGCCGCGAAAACCAAAAAAGCCTGTCATTGACAGGCTTTAAACTATTGTTTTTGAAACTATTTTGATATTAACAAAGCGGTACGCAACTTACTCTTACCAAATGCAGACATACTATAAAAATCTTCACGAGCAATGGGAATATGCTGACAGTCCATGGGCTGCGGATGTAAATCGTCTGGATCGGGGTCGTGTAGGTACAAACAATCTTCATCAATGTGTGTAACTGTTACCCAATGCGGTATTTTTTTCCCATCGAGCTGATAGGTGCTAATTAGGCTGATAACCGCAGCCCCTTTACTCAAGCCCTTTTGCAACGCGTTTACGTCAGGATCCGAGTAAATTATTTTTATCCCTAAATGCTTGGCTTGTTGTAAAAATTGCCTATCTACCGCCTGCATAATGTATTTTTTATGTTCACTGCGGACACCATCAATGAATAGCGGGGCTTTGGTGTTCACGTAAGCAGTAACTGAATACCCACGCTGATGTGCAGCCAACGCTAACCCAATGGGGTGACAGCCACCGTGACCGGATGTCATAAATATGGTTGTTGCTTGACGCCATATGTCCAATTCCAGAGACTGTGACATATCCAACTCGTTATTCAGGTTTGCCATAGCCATCATTAAAGCCGACGGCCCGCAAGTAAACTCTGTAGTTTGCTTATACCAAGGATAAGCGGGCAATGTTTGCAATGACAGACTCTGACGAATCGGCTTTTGCATACGTAACGCATCAATTGAACCTTGGTAGTAATTAGCATACGTACCAAAAGTGCGATATCCCAAGCTCTCGTATAGCTTAATTGCCCCCGTATTATTGGTGGCTACTTCAAGGCGCATAAACAATTTATCTTGTTCTAAGGTTTTTTCCTCAAGTGCAAGCAGTAGCTTTTTACCCACACCCAAACCTTGAGCATGACTGCTCACTGCAATGGAATAAAGCCGTGCCAATCGCGTACCTTTACGCATAATGACCAAGCCATAACCGAGCAAAATGTCATTATGGGTTGCCACCATAAACACTCTGTGACTATCAGTTGCTTTAAGCCAATGCAGCAAACGGCGCTGACTTAATCGGTCTGACTCAAAACTAGCATTTTCCAACTCCACTAGCTGAGCAATATCATCCAGCTCGGCACCGCGAATAGTCAACGCGCTTTTTTTATTTATACCACTTTCTTTTGCATTGCCCCCAGTAGGAGCAATACGTGTGGGTAGGCTGCTTTTGTATTGTTTTTTGTGCCCAGTGGACATCTTATTTGCCTCGTAACTCAAGGCGGTTAGCGAATTCTTGCATCACCAACATATATAACTCTTTACCTAAGTATAAGTCCTCAACTTTAGACTCTAAGCTTGGGTTGTCATTCACTTCAATCACGTAAACTTGATTGTTAACTTGTTTAATATCCACCCCATACAAACCTTTACCAACAATAGAGCTGGCTTTAACAGCAGCGTCAAGCACCGGCTTAGGCACTTCGAAAGTCGGTAGCGTCTCAAAGTCACCTGAGAAGTGTTTCTTTGAACTATGATTGTAAATTTGCCAATGGTTACGGGCCATAAAGTAACGGCACGCGTATATCGCACGACCATTTAATACCCCAATGCGCCAATCAAAATCTGTGTACACAAATTCCTGTATCAGCACTAACGCTGATTGGCGTAACATTTCTACCAATTTCAACTTTAATTCAACCAAGTTTTCGACTTTGAATACACCGATTGAAAACGAACTTTCTGGCAACTTTAATACCATCGGATAGTTAAACTCTGCTTCCATCAATTCACAGGTTTCGTCACTTGAATTGGACACAAATCGACTTTTAGGTGACGGCACTTTGTTGTAGCTAAAGGCATCATGTAAAAACACCTTGTTGCAACAACGCAAAATAGAGGTCGCATCATCTATCACTTCAAGCCCTTCTTGCTCGCCTTTACGAGCAAGTTGGTAGGTATGGTGATTAATTGCCGTCGTTTCACGAATAAACAAAGCGTCGAACTGACTGATCATTGGCCCTTGTTTAGCGGTAATTACTTCTGCGTTTATACCTACTTGCTCAGCAGCTTTAACAAAGTTTTGGATCGCTTTAGGGTCGCTAGGAGCGGTTTTTTCTTCCGGGTTTACCAGAATAGCCATATCCCAACGAAAACGTTTTTTGTTACTACGACTACGCCAATACTTTTGAGTGAAATGCTCTAAACGTTCAGCAAATAACGGCCACAAGCTGGAGTCTATTTCACGAATACCTAACGCTTGAGGTTGCACGCTTAAACCTTTTTCATCTCGGGTAAACGATAAACGCAAAATAGGCGCAGGAAAGCGCTCAAAAATATGCTTAGCAATACGCTTGTGACGTTCATTTTGTGACCAGCCGAAAAACACTAAAATTTCCGCCGGTAATTCATCACCGATATGTGCATATAAATCAGTGCTCATATACTTTGGCACAGGCGTTAGCATATTAGCTTGATCAGTTAACGACTCGCTCAAATCATTAATGGTGTTCACACTCGGCAACACTTTATGCTGGCGCGCTTCAGCCAATAAAGAGCAGTAGTAACCCTGGCTCAAATATTTATCAGTATCACATAAGTTAATAATACGTGTTTTTGGCTCACCTACCTTTGGGTAATCAGCAAGATATTGGGCAAAATCAATAACCGTGGCATCCAAACTAGGGAAGCCATCGGCATTATCTACAACAACGATAGTTTTAAACATTTTACAGCGCTCCAAATAGCAATTTGACTTGTATTTAGGACACTAAAAAGTGCAACAAGCCAAGCAAAATCAATTAGTTAATCAACAGCTCATGCTTGCCACATCGGTAGGATGGTCTGGGCAATGATATTGGTGCGGAATATAGGCGTTACGTAGATTAAATCAACATTTTTTTGCAAAAAAATGATAATAATTTTTATTAAAAATGAGGCTCAAAAGTAAGCTTCAAGATAGCAATATAAAATCATTTAAAAACAAAAGCTTACTCTTTAATCTTACGCAAATTTAGATCTTGAAAATCGTAACTAAAATCGATATTAGAAAATACCGGGATCAATTCAATGTGTGTGACCTCTTCTTTTTCATCTCGGTGGAGTTGAGCGTACACATCGGCTTCTAAGCTTCTGTCGTCCCAACGCACTAAATAGCGATCTGTTTTATTGTCTGCAAATAGCCCACCAATTAACTTCACGACACGGTTAGAACGCAATTGAATACGCCCATCTCGCTGCTCTAAATAAAAATCTCCTAACCAATTATCACGATAGTTGCCCAAAGCAGTTTGAAGTTCAGAATCGCTAATTAAGACTGGTTTGGTTTTTGAGAACTGATCGTTTAGTCGTTCAACATGGGAAGATTGTGCTTTTGCGGTTTTGTTATCTAAAGACGACGTATTAGGTGCAAATACTTCAAGCCAATCTGTTTTAGTGTCACCCAAGTAAGGTTTCATTAAGCTATAAATAAGTGCGCTGCGCGCTGCGCTAGATTGTTGATTTGTAAGCACCACTATGCCCAAGTCTAATTCTGGAAAAAACGTCACATAAGAATACATACCCGCTAAGCTACCACTGTGATGAACACGCAACTGCCCATCCACATCATTCAAACGCCAGCCTAAACCATAGGCACTAAAATGGCTGTTGTTGTAATGCTGGTCAGTGCTTGATACTGGCATAATCGTTTGTGCGGTCCACATTTCTTGGTGCTGGGCCATTGAAAACAAGCGTTCTCCATCTGCTGCAACACCCTGATTAAGCTGTACTTTCGCCCAAATAAGCATATCTTCCAAACTGCATTGAATACCACCCGCAGCCCCTGAGACATTAGGCTTACTGGTGTCAACATCACGTACGATAGTCACTAATTTACCGTTTACCATACCATGCGGTGTCGCGGCCAAGGTTTGTTGCGCTTTGGGTATGTGTCCCGCGAAACAGTGGTGCATGCCTAAGGGAGCGAATATACGTTGTTCAACAAATTGCTCCCAACTTTGTCCACTCGCGGAAGCCACAATTTCACCCGCGACAATATAAAGCAAATTGTCGTAGGCATAATCGGCTCGAAACTGACCAGTGGGTTTAAGAAAACGCAGGTTGTGTACCACTTCCTCTCGGCTAAAGCTTGATGGTTCGGGCCAAAGCATTAGATCCCCAGCGCCTAAGCCTAATCCACTACGATGAGTAAGCAAATCAGTAATGGTAAAGTGCGCGCTTATCCACGGATCATGCAGCTGAAAATTCGGCAAATGTTTAACGACGGGGTCATCCCAGTTGAGCTTGCCGTCATCGACCAATATCGCTAACGCGGCTGCGGTAAATGCCTTGGTATTTGACGCTATTTTGAATAGGCTTTTTGCAGTAACAGGCTCCTTGTTACGGATATCTTTCACCCCGTAGCTTTGCTTGAGTACAATCTGATTATCTTTAATCACACCTAGTGCAACGCCTGGGATCTGCAAACGGTCCATGATCTGCGCTACCTGCTCACCTAACTTTGACGTGTTTAACACTGGTTCGTGTGGCTTATTTTGTTTCACTTGAGCCTCTGCTTGTAGCGTCCACATGCAGACGAGTAAGGTAACGAATTTGATGCCACTACAGCGTAATAAAATCATAGTTTGATTTGCCTTAAAGTCATTATTAGAGCGCCCAACAGCGCGTATTTCACTCGACATTCAAAATCGCTTCATATACTAAGCTAATAACACTGCCGTACTTACCTGTTTCGAAGGTTTTGCCCTCGAACGCGACATGCCCATTGTCGTCTTCTTGCACTTTTGAGTGCCTAGCATTAGTCAGCAAAAATATCGCTAAATCATATTCTGGGTCGATAACCGATACTGTACCGGTCCAACCAGTATGCCCATAGGCTTGGGCACTAGCATAAGGTCCAAAATGCCATTTATTTTGCCCATGGCCAGCACGACGCCAACCCAAACCAAAACTGTCATCATGTTCTTCGGGTTTAATAAATTGCTGTAAAATGGCTTCTTCGAACACCTGCGTTTGGCCATAACCGCCGCCGTTAAGAAGTAATTGTCCAAGCACGGCTAAGTCGTCAACGGTCGAGAATAATCCAGCATGCCCAGCTACGCCATCGAGTGAATAAAACGCTTTTTCGTCATGCACTTCGCCTTGTAAAACGTATTGACGTATGTTGTCGAAAGTCACTCGTCCACCACGGCTATTACCCTGAATTTCAGTGGCGGCAAACTCACCTTTCGCACGTCCTTTGCGTAATGGATTGAACAAAGTATTACTCAACCCTAATGGTTGATAAATCTGATGTTCAACATAGGCATCTAATCCCATGCCGGTGATGCGCTCGACCAAAATACCCAGCAGCATATAATCCGTATCGCTGTATACCGCTTTTACATTGCGGCCCATAGCAAACGGCACACGATTTAACAGTAATTGGTCCGTTCGTTTGGCATCTTGCGAATACAAGTTTTTACCCAGTTCATTATCTGGAGTGAAGAAACGTACCTGAGGCGCATAACCCGCAGTATGGGTCAGCAAGTCACGGACTAGTCGGGTTTCACGGCCAGCACCTCGATACTCTGGTAAATAATGTTGGATGGTTAAATTAACGTTTAACTTGTTTTCACTGACCAGTTTCATTAATGCCAAATTAGTGGCAAACATCTTGGTGTTGGAAGCAATATCAAACAGCGTATCGATACGCATTTTTGCTGGTTGATTGAGCAATTCACCAGCGTCGTCATATTTGCGGGCGTACCCATAAGCACTGCGTTTTATAATCTGACCATTTTTAACCACCAGTAGCACAGCGCCAGGAAAGTTATCTGCTATATCTTGCTCGATCAATGCATCAACCTGCTTGAAACGAGTTTGGTATTGAGCACTGTTGTCGACTAACTGAGGAAAAGGTATGGTCACTTGTAACGCGCTTCCCTGAGGCAGCACATTATCTACCCGTAAAGTATTAATACCGTCTTGGGTACGACGTTTTAGACTATAGTGATAACGCTCATCCTGAGCAAAAGGCTGGGTAATATTCAGCTTTTGACCATTCACGTATATGTCAGCCTGTTTGGCGTCCAAGCTATTAATTAGGATATCACCACGCCCTTTATAACTCTTAAAGCGCTCTCGATCATTCACTAGCAAGCGCGTGCTGCGCTCTTGCATAGGGAAAATCTCGTCTACCTGACCGTACTTAAGGATATCTTGTGGCGATCCTACGTTTGGTGCTTCTGAGGATTGTTCAGCAATATAGCGTGCCATCAAGGTTTTAGCTTTATGAGCAAAATATTTATCGAGTAGTGCAAATACTGCAGCGGCTGTCTTGCTATCGACTTGGCCAGTAACCTGCCAAGGCAAAAAATGCATTTGAAAGGCACTGATCACATCATGGGTTTGATCATCAATGATGCCAGTCTCTAAAATATCATAACCGTAGGTACGTAACGCGCTTTGCACCAAACCGATATTCGGCTGATATTGACTGAAGCGCTGCCAATATTCGTCTAATGTATCGTTATCATACCAAGCGCCTATTCCGGCTTTATACAGCTCATGCCAAGGAAACCGCGGACCGGGATCATTCTTGCGCGCAGGTGCAATATCCGAATGGCCTACAATCCGAGTGGGCGAAATATCTGGATTACGCTGAAGAATATCCTTGCTAAGCGCAATTAACAGTTCGATTTGTTTAGGATCATAATCAGGAAAGACACATAAGCGGTTATCACCATGTTCCGTTTTTACGTTGGTAGTAGCCTGCTTATCCCAGTGACACTCGGGTACATTGACTATTTCAATACCTATAGAAGAATCATTTAATTCACTTCGTCCCTGCCAAAAACTATTGCCCGCATGCCAAGCACGTTTATTCTCGTCAACCAGTTGTAAGATTTCTAAAGAAGAATGGGGGTAACTAGCATCATTTGATTCGGGAATAAGATAATGCGCACTGAGCCCGCCCTCATCAACCAAGGCGTTCACCGACTTTTGATAATCGATCGCAGTAAAATGCATCACTAAAAATTTAACGCGGTGGCCAAAATTGTGGGATGGAAACTCGTTAATCGGTAACGTTGCACAACTGACGATGCCTGCTGTTAGCGCGCAAATCACTACAGAACGCTGCCATTTCACTAAAAGTTTATTCATAACGCTCAGGATATCCCGTTGCTTTAACATCTACCAGATCACCGAAAAGAATAATTAATTACAACCATGATAAATAATTAGAATAATAATTCCATCACTTATTGTGCTAATTTTAGTCTATAGATCATTCATGCATTTTTCTCTGCATCAGACACATCTATGCTCTAGCGATAATCATAATAAAAAATCCTCTTTAGAATAACCATAATGAATTTTGCAGACCTTTACTGAGGTAATAAAACATCCCACCTTGTGATGTTCTAGTCTCGAGAATAACGTGGATGCCCGCTAAATTAAGGTTAATTAACATAACCTGATATAGATAAATTATTACTAAGAATTCAACATTAAAGAACATATTATTCTTGACGCTAGCCGATATTGTTTGTTAAATGCACAGACAAGAATAATAAAAAAACTTTATGAAGGCTTATGAGTCGTCGTCCTCAAATAAAAAAGCACAAGCAACAAATAGGTGAACACATGGCAACACGAACTACTAATTTTATACAACAGCGTTTACATCGCGCCATGCAAAGTGCATGGACTAACCGCGCAACAGCATTATCAGCTGTACTACTGGCGGGCTCATTAGCTTGCGCACCAGCCGCTATGGCTCAACAAGCCGGTGGCATAAAGGGTAAAGTCGAGACCCAAGCAACTGATATTTCGGTTAACGATGTAACAGTCACTGCTTCAAGTAACGTGATGCCAAAACCTAGAACGGTTAAAACAAAAGCAGATGGTAGTTATGTATTACCTGCGCTTAAGCCCGGTAAATATACACTTACCTTTACCTCTGCTGACGGCACGGTTCGACAAACTCAGGTCGATGTATTATTAGATCAGACATCAAATGTAGATGTTGCATTTGAAGCCGCTCCTACCGATAGCACTGAAGTGATTCAAATTATTGGCTCTCGCATTAGCCGCGAAGGGGACTCTTCATTAACCAATTCATTGGGCGAAGATGTTTTATCTCGCGTACCAACAGGCCAAGACTATCGTTCTTTGCTGGCTATCATCCCGGGTGTGCAGTATTCAGAAAATGCCACTCTTGGTCCATCAGCTGGTGGTTCTGGTCGTGACAACAAATACGGTTTTGATGGCGTAGACGTATCATTACCCATGTACGGCAACCTTGCATCTGAGCCATCAACTCAGGATATTGCGTTTGTGTCCATAGATCGTGGGGGCGCAAAAGCAATCGGCTTCAACCGTGCTGGCGGTTTATCAATCAATACCTTATCTAAATCAGGTACCAACGAATTTCACGCCAGCGTAGAATATCGTATTGAGCCCGCTAGCTTATCCGCCGACCGCGATACAACAGAAAGCACAACCTCTACGTTCGAAGAAGATAAAACATGGATGAGTGCAAATGTAAGCGGCGCGTTGATTGAAGATGAATTGTATTTCTACGGTTCATACTTTGGCCCAGAGGTAACACGTGACAACAAAGAAACGGCTTACGGCCCTACTAAACAATATAAAAGTGACCGTGATGAATACTTCGGTAAATTGACCTGGGCGCCCACTGAAGATCTTTTATTTAACGTCAGCTACAGAACATCCGATAAAGATGTGGTTGGCGACTCTGTCGATTCAAAAGCGACTGATTCCACTTCTGAAGGTAGCTCAGTATCGCAAGATATTTTTACTGTTGATGGTTCATATATTATTGATGACTACACCACATTAACCTTTCAATACAGTGACTTTAAAAACGAAAACTCTAGTCGCCCTGATACCAGTTTTTCTGGTGTGATACCTTCGATTGGTGGTTCACTTGATTTAAATAATCTTGACCAGCAAGGTTTATTCTTCGTGCCAACTATTCGCACTGATGAAGGTTTTGATACTGAAACAGCCCAAACGCTGATCAATGCCTATGGCTATACCGATGATGCAGGAGTGCTAACGGGTGGTGGTAACATCGGTGGCGCATCTCTTATCAATAATCAGGATTTCTCTCGTAAGAGCTTTGAAGTTGCCCTTGACCACGAAATGGAACTGGGTAATACCGTTCATAATATTCATATTGGTGGTCAATGGAAGGAAAGCGAGGAAGTACTTACTCGCCTTTCAAATGGTTGGGGGTCAATCGGTTATAACGGCGGATTAAACGTTGATACTGATTTTGCAAGTGACGAAGCGATTTATTACAGCGCTACGGTTTACTCGAATAGCTTAAATGGCGAAGAAAACCTAAACCCACTCACTTCAACATCCGAAGTTATCAACATTGAAGTTAACGATACAATCGAGCACGGTAATTTCACCTATAACGTCGGTTTTTTGTTCAGCAACGATACGTTGTACGGGCAGGGCTTAAGAGAAAATTCGGCGAATGCATCAGGTTACGAAGTTGCTCCAGGCAACAAGTACAAAATGTATGAACTTGATTTTATGGATATGATCCAGCCGAGATTAGGTGTTACCTGGGCGTATAACGGTCGCGATAGCGTGTTTGCCAACTTCGCTAGCTATAACCCTGATACAACTTCTTTGGCGCGCGCAGCATCATGGGATCGTAACAATCAATCAACCCAAGTGGTTTACTTTGATGCCGACGGTGCATTTATCGGTAACACGGAAGCAAATGGTTCATCAGGTAAATTATTCCAAGATGATATGGAAGCCCGTCGAACTGATGAAATTACTATTGGTATGACCAAGTATGTATCAAACGAATTTTTTGTTCGTACCCATTTACGTCAACGCAAAGCCTTCCATGCATGGGAAGATCAGCCTAACAACGCACGTACCTATGGCGACTATGGCCCTTTTGGTGGTGTGCCAGAGCACTTACGTGGTCTAGGATTATTTATTCCTGACTTAGCAGAGCAATACTCAAGCATGGGTTTATCGGCTAGTGATGGTAGCTACGTTATTGCTGAGCTTGATGGTGCACAAAACACCTATTACGAGTGGAGTATTGAAGGTGATTACACGGGTGATAATTACTACTTGAATGTTTCTTATGTATGGAGCCATTACTTCGGCAACTATGATCAAGACATTACCAGTACAGCTTCTGACGGTAACTTGTTTGTTGGTTCATCTAACTTAGGTGACGGCCGTGGTCGTATGTTGTGGGATGGCAAGTCAGGTACCTTAAACGGTGACAAACCTCACGTATTGAAAGCATTGGGTTACTATACAACAGATTGGAACGCTGACATCGGTTTCAACTTTGTATACCAATCAGGCGATGTATGGGAAGAGTGGGATGGTGGAGTGTACGGTTATTCTAGCTCAACGATTCGTTACTCTGAACCCGCTGGTAGCCGTCGTGAGTCAAGTCATTGGCAGTTAGATTTGAATTACGCTCAGGCTTTCAACATTACCGAAGATTTAGAGGTGAAGTTTAAAGCCGATGTGTTTAACGTCTTCGACAGACAGACGGGTTATAACACTCAACCGATCCTATCCAGTGCGACGTTTGGTCAAGCAAGAGACTTGATAAACCCTCGTCGCATACAACTTTCGGTTGCGGTTAACTTTTAATCCAACATAACAGCCTGTTTGCGAATGCAGGCCGTTATTTTTCAGTCCCCGCTTATGCGGGGATTTTTTTATGCTTGTTTTAATTTTTGTCTCACGCAAAGTTGGCGTGTATTAGTTATTTTTAGGAGTGAATCATGGGCTTTGGGCCGTCGCGTTTGTGTTTAGCGAGCTTGCTAATTTTTAGTTGTATTTCCTGCATCAGTCAACCGACTGTTGACCCTAAACTTGAAGCTTTAGTGGCGCAAAAACTGATGTTGGACATTCGTTACTTTTGTCCTACAACAACCCATAGTACCCCTACTGAAAAATGCACCACCCCTGTCACCGTTTTACCAATAGCACTCAAAAATATGATTAGCGATACCGGTGTTGGTGGGATCATTTTATTTGCTAATAACTTGGTTGATACTGAGCAAATGATTCGATTAAATCATGACTTACAAGCCGCTGCGGCCCAAGGCGGGCACAAGCCACTGTTTATTTCAATCGATCAGGAAGGCGGCCGCGTAGTGCGCATTCCGCAGAATATCAGCACAGCTTTTAGTGGCAATATGGCTATCGGTGCAACCTACCCGCTACATGGCACGCATTTCGCGAAAATTAGCGGTGAAGTGATAGCAAAAGAATTGGCTGTATTAGGATTTAACCTTAACTTTGCCCCAACAGTAGATGTGAACGTCAATCCAGAAAATCCTGTTATTAACGTACGCTCATTTGGCGAAAATCCACAGATAGTTGCTGAACTGGGCTTAGCGCAAATGCAAGCTATGCAAAGTAACGGTATTATTTCGGCCCTTAAGCATTTTCCTGGGCATGGTGATACCAGCACCGACAGTCATTCAGGCTTACCGCTTGTCGAACATGATATCAGTAAGATAGAAGCGGTCGATTTAGCGCCATTTCAATATGCCATTGATAACGGCGATCCCGGTATGATTATGACCGCTCATATTCAATATCCAGCTCTGGATAGCGCGATATTTAAAGCGACTGACGGTAGCCACACCATTTTGCCCGCCACGATGTCTCGCGCTATTTTAACGGACTTATTGCGCGTCAAAATGGCGTTTAAAGGCGTGATCATCACTGATGCGCTAGACATGGCGGCAATCGCTCATTTTTACCAGCCGACAGAGGCTGTAATACAAACATTCAATGCCGGCAGCGATATCGCACTTATGCCAATAGCGATTCGTACATCGAGCGATATTCCTAAGCTCAAAAAGCTGATATTTGATGTTGCCTATGCAATTCAAAACGAACAATTATCGATTGAAGAAGTAGAGCAATCTGTGGCTCGTATCAATGCATTAAAACAAATCTATATTCAATCTGAACCTGTTGATAGTGATATAGCTGAAGCTACCCGTTATGCAAAAACAGTTCTGGCCGCACCGGCACATTTACACGCTGAACAAGCACTCGCGGATAGCTCGATCGTCGCCATTAAAAACCAAGGTGTCTGGCCTATTCCTAAAAGCATTCAACGAATTCATATCACTATGCCTGATAACAGTAAGTGTATGGCGCTAACCAGTGCATTGACGCAAACGCTAAAAACCCTGGGGGCGACAAAAAATATCAGTTGCTCTAGTTTAACCAGTGACAGCATAGAAGACATTCTTACGCTGCAACGTGATGCTCAAATGGTCATCTTTAGCGATATTACCCCTCAGCAAAGTTTAGTTGAGATGGGCGGCATGGACGACATTAGCGACTGGCGTCTGCGCCCGAATAAAGACCAGTTGGATGCAAAGCTGCTCACATTGATTACAAGTACTCAGCCCAGTCAAACATCGCTACTGATTAGTATGCGCACCCCATATAAGGTAAAACAGTACGCACCTTATGTAGATGGCATCATCGCCAGTTTTGCATACAACACACAAACAATTGAAACACGAGATATAAACGGGCAAACACATGTTAGCTATCAGGGCCCTATTTATCGTGCTTTAGCTAATATTTTGCTAGCCAAGCAACAAGCAAATGGCTCATTGCCCGTTAGCATTGATTAGCAGCTTATAATATTTTAACTGACTAGCGGTCTATTTTAATTCAGAGCAGTATGAAGCCATTTGACTTATTCTGCGCGATAGGAGTGATATGGCATTTAACGATACCTTTCGTATCAGCAGTCACGGCGTTATTTTTAATGACGTTGGTCAAGTATTGTTGCTAAAGGCGACCTATGGTAAATGTTCGTGGGGTTTGCCTGGTGGCGCATTAGAGCCTGGAGAAACAATTCATCAAGCCCTATTACGCGAATGCCAAGAAGAACTGGGGGTAAGCGTTAAAATAGAATACTTATCAGGTGTTTACTATCACAGCGCATTCAATTCTCAGGCCTGTATTTTTAAAGCACAATTGGGCCAGCAGCCAATTCATTTGAGCGCAGAGCACAGTGAGTATGCTTATTTTGATATTGATTCATTGTCAGATATCCAAAAACAACGGGTGCAAGAATGCGTACTGTTCAATGGTAATGTAGTCAGTGATAGCTTCTAGTGTACACTTGGGAAGATTCTGATCGGCTAATGGAATAACGCATTAAAACAGTTAAATTTTAAATTAACTAATACAGTACGCAGATGAATATTTTATGTAGTTAGCATAGACATATTCCGTTTTAGCGGTAACCTTATTGCTCTTGATTTTTACTCGATTTTACACGTAAGTTGCAAAAATTACGGTAAACTAAATAATAAATTATTACCTAGAGTTGCTTAATGTCTACTTTCACAAAAATAAAAGCCATTAAAGATACCCTTTCTAACAGCGAACTTAAGCTGGCAAAATTCGTACTCAGCTCGTCCAATGCGGTACGTGATCTTTCGTCGCAAGAGCTGGCTAATGTGGTGGGCGTGAGCCAATCAAGTGTGGTTAAGTTTTCGCAAAAGCTCGGTTATAAAGGCTATCCAGCATTTAAGCTTGGAGTCATTGATGCGTTAAATGCCAACACTACTGATGCTAACCTACACGGTAAGATCACGTTAAACGACAGCTTTCGACAAGTATCTGAAAAGTTATTAAGCAGTAAAGTTGCGGTATTAAATGAAACGAAGAACTTAAATGAAGAAACCTCCTTTCATCAAGCGGTAGAACTGCTTAAATCAGCCAAGCGCATCCTTATTTGCGGCTTAGGTGGTTCAGCGCTAGTAGGGAAAGACTTCTCTTATAAGCTACAAAAATTAGGTATGCTCGCTATTGAGGAGCCTGATATGCATGCACAATTAGCTTTTGCCGCGACCTTATCAGAGCAAGATTTAGTGTTTGCCATCAGTGAATCTGGCAGTACTCGAGAAATTGTTAACGTCGTAAAACAAGCTAAACAGAATAAATGCAAAGTCATTACTGTTACACGATACGGACCGACTCCAGTATCAGATTTAGCTGACATCAAACTGTATTCGGTAGCTGAAGAGGAATCTGCTCGTTTATCGTCGATTTTGGCGCGTACCGCTCAAGAGTTTATAATCGACATACTCTTTATTGCAATTACCCAGTCATCTCGGCAAGGTCGGCAATTATTGGAAAAAACCAATTCGATTGTTAGCGACTTTAGGCAATCTTCTTAACAATATCTATGTAAAAACGTCAATTTTCACCCCTAATTCGACTCAATTAGCCGATTTTATCCGAGTTTACTTAATCGCTTAGGATAACTAATTGATGTACCGCAACATATTCCCCATATGCCAATTCTCGCGCCGATAGAATGTGTTTAAATCTCAAGCAATTTGTTTGAATGGCAAACAGATTACGAACAATTTCCAACCAAATGAAAAGTTGTTAACACTATTTAACAAAATATTTACGCTATATTTGTTTGAAATATCACCTTATCACCAATACAATCCGCTGCAATCTGCACTTATAGCAGATGAATTCCTTATCTTTCTAATAAATACCTCTTCAGGGACATATATGAACAAAATCACTCAAGCCGTTAAGGTTGCGTTGTTAGGTAGCTCTATTGCTATGACTAACAGTGCCTTAGCTCAGCAAAGCGAAAACTCGCAAATTACGGACACGGTAGAAAAAATTCAAATCACAGGTTCGCGCATTCTACGTGAAGGCGCTATTGCCCCCTCACCTGTGACAGTGCTTAGTGGCGAAAGTTTACTTAATACTGGCGCCATGAATATCGGTGAAGCGTTGAATGAATTGCCCGCATTAGCGAGCACTTACTCTTTATCCAACTCTGGCCAATTTATTGGTACGGCGGGTTTGAGCCTTCTTGATTTACGCGGAATGGGCACTGAACGAACCCTAGTATTGGTTAATGGCAAGCGCCACGTCGCAAGCAGTGCTGGCACCTCTTCGGTAGATACCAACACCATTCCTACCAGTTGGATCGAACGCGTTGAAATCATCACTGGCGGCGCATCAGCTGTTTACGGTGCTGACGCAGTAACCGGTGTGGTTAACTTTATTCTTAAAGACAAAATTGAAGGCCTGCAAGTCAGCGCCACTAAAGGCTATGCCGATAACCATGATTACAGCAACGATAAGTATTCATTCTCTTACGGCACTAACTTCAACGATGATCGCGGTAACATCGCCTTCTCGGTTGAGCACAGCAGCCAAGAAAGCCTGAACGCCCTTGATAACCCGTGGACGTCCACTTCATACCGTAATTTAACAAACAACGCGCAAACTGATGAAAATAAAGATTCTTTAGCGTTCCCAGATGATATCTATACCCCAAATGCGGGTATTTACGCACTCAGCAACGCAGGTACCTTTGCAATAGGGGATGATTACTACTCATTTAACCCGAACGGCTCAGTACGTGATGTATACCTTGGCGATAACGTAGATGGTATTGCCTGTGAGGATTGTGATTTTATCAACTTGAATCAGTTCACCGAGCTTCAACCTGAGTTTGACCGTACTAACTATAACCTTAAGTTGAGCTACGACCTAACCGACAACATTCGTGGATATGTGGAAGGCAAGTACGCTCGAACGCGCTCTACTAATATTGCTCAGCCTGCATTTTTCTTCTTTGAAAGCGACGCAGATGCGATCACTATCCAAAACGATAACCCTTACGCTGGCGAGGATTTACGCGCTCTAATGGGTGCAAATAATCTTACTAAAATTACTATCGACCGTATGTTGACCGATGTTGGCCGGCGTACAGAAGATGATGAGCGTGAAACCACAGCATTTGTTGCCGGCCTTCAAGGTTATATCAATGATGATTGGGGTTTTGAAGCCTACATCACTCGCGGTGAAACTAAGTTAGAACGTGCCAACAAAAACAATCTCGTATTAGCTAACTTCTATAATGCAGTAGATGCCGTAGAAGGTGATGATGGCTCAATTGTGTGCCGTGATACTGCTGCGCAAGCAGCAGGCTGTGTACCCTTGAACTTGTTAGGTGACGGCGCGCCAAGCGAAGCCGCTCGTAACTACGTTAACACCACCTCTGTTGGTAACAGCACCATCACTCAAACGGTTGTAGGCGGCTCAGTAAACAACTCTGGTATTTATGAATTACCAGCAGGTTATGTGGGTTTTGCTGCAGGTATTGAATACCGTAAAGAAGAAAGCGAAATTGAAGAGCCTAACAACGCTGAAGGCACATTTTTCAACGTATTAGGTGAAGACAAGGGCGATTTTAATGTTAAAGAAGCTTACGTTGAGTTCTCAGTGCCATTGTTGGCTGACCTGCCAGGCATTCAAGATCTGAATTTTGAAACCGCACTACGCATTGCTGATTACAGCACTATCGGTAATGCAAAAAGCTGGAAGTTAGGTCTAGATTGGCAAGTGTATGATGACTTACGTATTCGTTCTACCCACTCATCAGCCCTGCGCGCACCTAACATCAGCGAATTGTTCGGTGAAGCAAGCCAGACGTTTTTCAGTATCGACGATCCTTGTAAAACCTCTGAGTTAGGTCAACTGGCTGACGCATCGACACGTACCACGAACTGTGCAGCTTTAGGCGTGCCAACTGAATTTGATTCAGATTACGATCAAGCAACGATTGAAGGCGAGCAAGGCGGAAACATTAACCTTCGTGCTGAAGAATCAAAAAGTACGACTGTGGGCGTGGTTTATCAGCCGTCTTACCTTGAAGGCTTTGTTGCCACAGTAGATTACTGGAAAATTGAGCTGACCAACGCCATTTCTTCAGTAGACTCTCAAACCATTCTTGATCGTTGTGTCGATAACACGAGCGGTGTGAGCAATGATTACTGCTCGCTTATCTCCCGTGATGCAAGCGGTGAAATTTCACAAATCAGAAGCTTTGCCCTTAACCTTTCAGGTCAAGATGCTGCAGGTGTAGATTTCGAACTTGGTTATGACTTTGATGCGTTTGGCGGATCATTCAAAACTAACCTAATCGGTACTTACCTTATTGAGCGTAAAGAATATCCGTTCCAAGAAGATACCTCTGACTATGTTGAATATGCAGGTACTGCAGGCGAATCAGAGTGGCAAGGTATGGTAAGCGTGAACTATATGGTTGATGCATGGCAAGCGGGTATCAAAACTCGTTATTTAGAGCGTGTAAGCATCTTTGATAACCAAGAGCTTGCGGTTAACCCTAACCGTAGCACCTTGATGGAATATGGCTCATACGCAGTTTCTGACGTCACTGTAGGCTATGCATTTGAAAATGGTTTATCACTAACAGTCGGCGTAGATAACGTGTTCAACCGCGAACTTCCTTACGGAACAACCGGAACAGGCGAGAAGACAGGTGCTTATGAAAATATTGGTCGCTTTGGCTATATAACACTTTCATACGTGATGTAATCGCCATTTATCTCAGTAGAAAATAACACATTAAAAAGGCCTCAATTGAGGCCTTTTTCATTGCTGTAATTCATCTCACGGCCCACTAAGCGCTATGAACCAAATACCACCACCAACAACGCAAATATAAAACCTACCCCAGCGATTTTGATACTATTTTTGAACACTTTGGCCTTGGGCATAAACATCAAAAATGCAGATACCACAAAAAACAACAGCACGATGCCAAAGGTAATATTTAAGATAAATAAAGGACTATTGGTTGTGGCTTTGTGTAAATTGACTAATTTCCCCAACACCAATGGATAATCATCTTTAGTTACCACTGCTTCACCGGTATCTTTATTATAAACACCATAGTTAAAGCGTACTTCGCTGGCGTCCTCACCAGTGACTTTAAACCCTTTTACATGCAACGCTTCCTCCAATGCCTGAGGATCAAGCTGAGCAGCTAATGTGTGCTGCGTGGTGTACTCGAATTTCATAAAGTCAGTACTGCGAAAGATCAACAAAATACCGCTCACCGCGTAAACCGACATAATGCCCGCCAGGAAAAACCCCAACCAGCGGTGATATTGCCTAAAAGTATTGTGAAATTTTGGTGATGCCATTATGTCCTCGGCTCAGGGATTATTGAAATGCGTGTAATTGACAGTTTTACCTGCTAAACAGGTGAAAACGCCGTATTTAACCACACAGCTTCGTAGTTGTCTGATAACTTTACCTAAGTTTGCATTGGCTTGGGCATTAAATAGCCACCTGATATAACCTATTTTGCGCTTTACATGATTTTATAAGAGGTGATTTAAGCGATAATGAATAAGGCAGACTTGCGCTAAATAAGCGTGCCGATATGGTTCAATCGCCTGCGGCCTTCCATCAGCCTTTATCTGAGGGTACTGGCGCGATGCAAGTTATGAAAAACGTTATCGGTGTAACGCGGCTGTATAGTCTAAAGTTAACCTTCAAGGATAGTCATTAGAACGTTGCGAACCGCTAGTCAACAATTCAGAGCGTTTATTCATATAGTAGATAAGGCTGACGTTGGGCTTTAAACTTCATAAGCCCAGCCTGCCAACTCTGCTTTATTTGCTCTGCGCTTTGACCTGCTTGAATCGCTTTACGCATCTGGTCAGTGCCTGCAAGTTTGTCCATAAAATCAGCTCGCTCAAACAACTCCATACCATCCTTGGCAAATTGTACTTGGGCTGAAATTAACCAATCTAAATCCAACCCTCTTTGTCGACTCTGACGTAAATCTACACCATTAAGTTTTTTGCCCTCGAGCTTAGGATGTAACGCACTGCCGGGACGAGATTCAGGGCTAAATTCGAATGAGCCCATCGCAATGTCATTGAAACCAAACGCTTGGAAAGGAAAATCGGTACCTCGGCCAACACTAATGGGGGTGGCTTCAAAAAAGCATAGACTAGGGTACAAACCTATCGCTTGATCGTTAGGTAAATTAGGACTCGGGGCGACAGGCAATGAATAGAACATATCCCGCTTATAATTGGCTAACGGTATAGTCACCAAATCAAGCGTCTGTGCTTGATTTATCCACTTTTCACCTTTGATCATACGGGCGAGTTCGGCCACTGTCATACCGTGTAAGACCGGTATGGGATGCATGCCTACAAATGAGCGAAACTCAGGCTCAAGGATCGGCCCGTCGATGAAGCGACCGTTCGGATTGGGTCGGTCCAATACCATAAAGCGGATACCGGCTTCAGCAGCTGCTTCCATCATATAATGCATGGAGCTAATGTAAGTATAAAAGCGCACACCTACATCCTGAATATCAAATACGATCACGTCTAGTTGTTGCAGCATTTCAAGAGGTGGCTTTTTAAATTTTCCGTAAATCGAGGTAATTGGGATCCCCGTTTTAGCATCTATCTCACTGTTAACATGGGCTCCGGCATCATGGTCACCGCGAAAACCGTGTTCAGGGGCAAATATTCGCGTGACGTTTATATTGTTCTCTAATAGATAATCGGCTAAGTGCGTCTGACCGACCATAGATGTCTGGTTTACTAGTAACCCTACGCGCTGACCTTTTAACTGAGCTAAGTAAGCGTCAGGGCGTTCGGCAGCAACTTTAATATCAGCACTAGCGAGGACCGCTTTATCAGACTGGCTAGCGCAGGCGCTTAACAATAACCCGAACGCAATAAAAAGTAATATCCTCATCATTTGTCTTTAGACACAGCATGGCGTAGATAGCCATTATGCTGGGTCAACTTCTCACGGGCCTGATCTACGCTGCTACTGGTGAGGATCATCAAAATCGCAACTTTTACTTCTTTATTGGCTTGAACCAGCGCTTCTGATGCGGTTTGCTCATCGCAATCCGTGGCCTGCATCACAATACGTATCGCTCTGGCATACAGCTTTTGGTTGCTAGCTTTTACGTCAACCATTAAATTTTGATAAGTTTTACCAATACGGATCATACTGGCCGTACTTAACATATTAAGAATAAGCTTCTGGGCGGTACCTGATTTCAAGCGGGTAGAGCCAGTCAGTACTTCAGGGCCTACCTGGGCGCAAATATCAATATCAGCTATCTGACCAATTAACGATTTGGCACTGCAGTTAAGGGCGATAGTCTTTGCCCCGCACTGCTTGGCATATTCAAGTCCGGCAGCTACGTAGGGTGTGCGACCACTAGCTGCAATACCCACTAACACGTCTTTTGAATTTAACCCTATCGCCTTCAAATCATCAACCGCCATTTCACGATTATCTTCAGCACCCTCAACTGCATGTGTCACCGCTTTTTCACCACCGGCAATAAGGCCGATTACCATGCCCTGTGGCACGCTAAAGGTCGGCATACATTCAACTGCATCCAGAATACCTAAACGCCCGCTGGTACCGGCGCCCATATAAATTAAGCGTCCATTGTGCGTAAAGCTTTCAACTATCGCATCGACTCCAAGCGCGATATTAGG
Source organism: Paraglaciecola sp. 20A4 (assembly GCF_011378905.1). GTDB lineage: Bacteria > Pseudomonadota > Gammaproteobacteria > Enterobacterales > Alteromonadaceae > Paraglaciecola. The sequence continues at coordinate 246,475 of NZ_WTPY01000005.1, forward strand.
CAACACAGCATTAACCGCTGCGGCAACTTTATAGTCTTCAAGATTAATTTTTTCTAAGATCGCCAATGTCGATAAGGTATCGATATTAAGCGTGTCATGATTGCGCCCCTCAGAGGCGATCGTGTTCAATTCACTGAGTAAATTTGCTTGCGTCATAGGGTTTTACTTACGCTTAGTTAGTCGCTGAAGGCGAAAACAATTGTTTCGCCAACAAACAAGCGCCATCTAAGGAATTACCCTTAGTTGGCATAATTAAATTACGATAAGTCGTACTGAGTAATTCATTACTCGGCTCAGCTAACCCGCCCATTAAGACTAAGGGTAAGTTACTTGAACCACAGGTTCGTTTAATCAATTTTTCGATCATGTTGGCGTGAGCGGTCAACACTTCTAACGCCACAATGCAGTCATCTTTTAAGGTAAATATATGCGGAGCAAGCGTTGCATAATCTGCAGGTTTAGCAATCGCTAACCACTGTAAAATAGATTGACGGCTGTAGCCAATTTGACTGGCTATGTACAAACTCAAAGTACTTTTTGCCACGCCATTATTATCCATTTCTAATAATAATTTTTGCACCGCAAGGTAGCCTAATTTGGCACCGCCACCTTCATCTCCAATACAAAAACCCCATCCGCCGATCATCTTTTCAGTGCCATCAAGATCCATACGCATACCAACTGATCCGGTGCCTAAAGCAACAACAGCAACGGGTTGACCTGCATTGGCACCGTACAATGATGTTTTAGCATCGGACACCACCTCTAGATAAGCAAAGTCAAAGGGCAAATCTTGTTCTAACTTTGCCACAAGTTGTCTGTCACCAGCGCCGGCGAGGCCAAAAACGCTCGAAACTTGCGGCGCCTTGCATCCAGCTTGGTCTAACAATTGTCCACAGGCATCAGTAATACTGGCTAAGGCTACTGAATAATCATTACTCAAGGATGCTGCGCCCACGCTCACCTGCCATTGCATAGACGTCGTTAAATTGACCAGACGAGCTACAGTCTTAGTGCCGCCTCCATCTAAACCAAGAATATATTCAATTGTATTATTCATATTTTCTGTCCCTGAAAAAGTGAGTTATCGCAGCCCTTAGCCGATAAACACACTAAGGTCGCAACCAACGTAGCAATGCACAATTGCCAAGTGAATCCGATAGGCACAATCCATTCTGGCGGTAAATACAGTGTCATCACGTATGGTTGAAATAATAGCGTAGTCATAAAGCCACAAATAAGCGCTGCTAATACTGTGGCGGGGCTACCCCGCTTAGTAAATATTGCAGTGAAATAAACCCCTAACAAGCCACTATATGAGAACACCATTACCCCTAATGCAAACTGTAGTAATGGCGTGTCTGTGTACTGTTGCCAGTAAAAACACAAACAAGCCATGGCGCCTAACGATGCTGCCACTAAGCCCATAGCGACTCGACCAGCTCCCACATAATGCATATCGCTGTGGCTTTTACCCTTACTTTTCTGCCACGGAGCGTAAATATCTTGTACCAATACCGAAGCCATAGAATTCAGCCCGGAATTAAGTGTTGATAACGCTGCAGCCACTATGCCAACAGTTACCAACGCCCGTACTCCAGATGGAATATGATTCAGTACGTAATACATAAAGATAGTCACGGGCTCACCTTCAAATGTAGGTAAAACCTCGCCTGTGACGCCACTGTGCATTAAATCTGGACGCTGATAATAAATATACAATAACAAGCCAATGACAATGAATAGCAGCATAATGGGGATGACCATGACGATGGAATAAAGCATAGCTTTACTGCCTTCTTTGGCATTTTTACATGTCAGTACTCGCTGCGTCATATCTTGATCTAAACCAAAAGCGGCAATATTCAACAACACAAATCCAGTAAATACCGACCATATGTTAAACACCCCACTGGGGCTGAAATCCCAGTCGAATTTGAATAACGCTAACTTCGATGCTTCCCCCGCGCCAGGATTATTCAACACATTGATAACAGCAGATAGATCGCTTGGTATGGCGGCGACTAAGCAGTAAATAACCGCTACAGCAGCACTGACATAAACACCACACTGGATCACGTCACTGTAAATCACCGTTTTAATGCCGCCGTAAACGGTATATAGCAGACCAGCGATAGTTAAAATGCAGGTCGCAGTGATCACATGGGACGCTTGAATATCGGCAAATAAAATCATTGAAACAGCGATAGCAGCCATATATAAACGAGCACCGCTGGCGAACACTCGACCACATAAGTACATCAAGCCGGCTTGTTTCTTAGCCTTCGGCCCAAAACGTACCTCAAGCAACTCATAGACGGTATACACATTGTATTGATAGAACTTAGGGATCAAAAATGCCGCGACAAAGAAAGCCGCTACAAAGGCCCCCAAATTAGTGGCTAGGTAGGATAAATCTCCCCGATAGCCTTGATCCGGTCCACCTAGAAATGTCGCCGCAGATTGCGAGGTAGCCAACACTGATATAGCAACCGCCCACACGGGCATGGTATTGCCACCACGGAAATAATCTTGACTGTTCGCCGAACGACGATTGAAAAACCAACCAGACCCCAGCAATAGCAACCCATATGCGGCAAACACCAACCAATCTAAGCCTGAATATTGTGCGCTCATGGACAATTACCGTATCCGCTTAATGTTATACAAACGGTCAACATAGCTATTTTTCACAGATAATCTAAGGGGTAACAATGGCGTAACAGATACCCCATTCAATGTTCCTTTATAAAGCCTTTTATTATCGTCGAAGTAAGCTAGTCCTTTTACATCATGAATAACAAATGGTTGCCCATCCTCTTCACCTAAATACAACATAACGTGGCCAGGAATATACAGCAGGTCGCCCACCTCTAGTTGTTCAATAGCGGCGAGTTTATCTGCCAATGGCGTAGTTTTAATAAAGTGAGTATCAATTCCGTAGGCTGTGCCCCCCTGATCACCGGAATTACGTGGCATCAGTATGCCGAACGAGCGATATATTTCTCCCACAAATCCGGTACAGTCACGGCCATTAAAATCATGTCCCCATCCATAACGTTCCCCTAAGAATTTGAATCCCTGACGTATCACATTGGCTTTGGTGAAAGGTAGATAGCCTAAATGGACGTCCTGACTGCGGCCGATCAAGGCTTTTTGTAAACTTAATTGTCCCTGTGTAGTTCGGGTAGGCAACCAAACCACATAGTTAGCATAAGGATTTTGCCCATACAACGCGTTTGGCACTTCATTTTGGGCCACTAAAGGCAGGCGTACACTCATGTCTAATTGCTGTTCAGATACCCCAGCTTGCTCAGGTACATATTGCGTGAATACTTTAGCCCCTGTAACCACAATAAAATCTGCCGCTTTAATAAATGTCTGTACTTGTTCCTTGCTGGCTAGGGCAACGTTCTCAACGCGTGTCCAGGCTAGATAATTAAACCCTTGCACCAACGCCCATTGGCTGTCTTGGCTGCGGGTTAAAATTGCGACTGCATCACCTGGAAATAACGCACTTTCTTGAAATCGGTCTAGATCTGCGTCCATACCTGAATTGAGCACGCGATCGTCAGTAGGAAAAGTGCGCATAGCGGCACGTTTGACGATAAGGCCGTACTCAATTTTATGCCCCTGCTCTGTGGGCGTAAATTGCATATTGTCTTGGTATGTTTTGTAATCTTCCGGCGTTAATTTTCGGCCATCAATATAATAACGAGCGCTTGTGGGAACCTTACTGATTAAATGAATTTTACCATTGAGCTGTTTGTCACTGAGCACCTCATGGGTTGACAAAGGATCGCTTATAAAACGGTTATGCTCAACCAATGCACGATTATGCGATGAAATTTGAGCGCCAGTCATCAGAACTTGCTCAGAGCCCTGCAGCTTTTCCAGCCAATGCTCAGCGTGTAATTGAGTCTGCGAAACATGCATGACGTCTGACCCCCACTTTTGTTGCTCAGCCCTGACAGGCGATATCGTAATGCTCAATGCGCTGATCATTAACAACGTCATTACTATTAAATTTTTCATAATGTTCTCCGTTTACGTCTCCGTTTACGCCTCCGTTTACGCTGCGCTTAGCCATGCTAATACTCGCCCTACAAGTAAACCGCCGCCGGTTCCTACGATGTAACCCAGTAATGCCATTAAGACGCCCACGGGTATCAATGCACGAGAATAAGCTGCTGCCAAAATGGGCGCCGATGCGACTCCACCGATGTTGGCTAAAGACGCGATACCGCAGGTGAAAAGATCCAATTTGAACACCTTCGCCACCAGCAACATCAAGACGCCGTGAATGAGCAAAATAAACAAACCTAACACGATATAAATTGGCGCTTGAGTGAGCTCGTTGAAATTTGCTCGAGAGGCAATCAGTCCAATGATCAGGTACAGCATCAATGAAGACAGTTCTTTACCGCCCCACATTTTACTAATAGGCGTCACCGCACAAATCACCCCTAAAATGGTGACCAACATGACAGTCCACGCCGTTTTAGTGAAAAACTCACTGACCGGCAATATGTCAGCAAGATTTTGACACGCGATGGATACCAACATGGCGCCAGATAATAAAATCAGCATCGAAGTGGTCTTGCTACCAGTATATTGCTCTTGCTTGTCGGCTAATTTAGCACTGACTTCTTCCAATGCCTTACCGTCCGCTTTAGTCCACTTATTAAAACGCCCCGCTAGCGGAACTAAGGCCAATAGAAACATAACCCATATGGCGTAATCGATTGAGTCAATTAATAGGGTATAGCCCATGCTTGAGTCTGGGACATTCAATGCCGCCTGCACTGCGGCCATATTGCCAGTTCCCCCCATCCAACTGCCACTGAGTGCAGCTAACGTTTTCCATGCATCTGGTGCCAAAAAGCCTTTGAATAAGGCAAAACCAATAATGAATGCAAACCCAATACTGAGCGCAGCAGCAAAAAAGGCCAATAGCATCTTGCTCCCTAAACGCTTGATTTGGCGCAAATCGGCATCCAGTAACATCAAAAAAATCATCGCTGGCAGGATATTTCCTTTTAACGACGAATAAGCTTGATTGATCTCGCTTGTTTTACTCCACAACCCTAATGTAGACAACAACATAACGGTAAAGTACAGCAGTACAATCGCCGGCAGATAATTGAATAATTTCCAGCGAGTTTTCTCTTCAACAAGCGCTAATGAACCTGCAATAAAAAGCAACACACTGACGTATGGAAAGGCGGTTGTAATCATAAACATTAAGGTTAGTTTGCAGTAGTCAAACAGTAACCAGTTGAGGAGTATTTGTAAATAACTATTATAAATTATAGAAAATTATAGAATAATTTATTATTCTGGTCTCATCGAACAAATAATCAACACACGGGAATTACATTGAATAGCTTCATGGCACAAGAGACCGCCCAAACACCCACAGTGATCCGTCAACAACTCATCAATAATGCTCAGTTGTGTCAGCAATTGGTCACTGAAATAAAAGCTAGAAAACCTCGTTACGTTTTAATGATAGGACGGGGCTCTTCTGATCATGCAGGGGTATTTGGCAAATACCTGCTAGAAATTGAACTAGGCATTCCTGTCATGGCATCTTCTCCTTCGGTGTTTGGTATCTATCACAAATCCGTGGATTATAAGGATGCACTCGTTATCGCTATTTCACAGTCAGGTCGCAGCCCAGATATCGTCAATCAAGTTAAATCAGCCCGGGCCAGCGGTGCAATGTGTGTGGCATTAGTGAATGACCAGCAATCTCCCCTAGCGCAAGTAGCCGACTGGGTATTGCCGATGAACGCGGGATTAGAACAGTCCGTTGCTGCCACTAAAAGTTACTTAGCCAGTTTAAGTGCCCTACTGCAGTTAGCTGCTTATTGGAATAACAATAGCGCGTTGCTTAGTAGCTTGAATTCATTACCAGAGGCGCTTAACCAGGTGTTAACTGAACCTGCACAGCTAACACCTGACACGCTGCGTAATATGCAGCACTGTGTCATGCTTGGGCGTGGTTTTGGTTATGCTATTAGTCGCGAGATGGCATTGAAGCTCAAAGAAGTGCTCGCCATTCACTGTGAAGCTTTTAGTAGCGCGGAGTTTATGCATGGTCCTTCTGCTATGCTCGCGAATCACATCCAAGTAATTGATGTTCAAGTTGAAGATGAATCTGCCTCGGTGCATAGTAGTCAAATACAAACTTTCGCCCAACAAGGTGGACGTGTAGTAGCGCTTTCGCATCCACAACTCACAGTGCATCCTCGCTGCTTACCTTTATTGGTGGTATTGCGTTTTTACGTAGATGTTGAGCGTATTGCCCAAGCCTACGGACGCGATCCCGACCGGCCCCAAGGCCTTAAAAAGGTAACCGAGACCCATTAATATGCAACTTAAATGTGAGCGCCTACTCTCAGCGAAAAGCTGGTTATATAACCAAGTATTGAGCATAGAACACAATAAAATTCTCAGCATCCGTCCGGCTAACGAAAATGATACCCATCTGCCTCTTTATCGCGGCTCATTGGTGCCGGGGTTTATAGATGTGCAAGTTAACGGCGGCGGCGGAGTATTGTTTAACCAGCAACCCAGTGTTGCTGCATTGACACAGATGAGTCAGGCGCATCTGAGGTTTGGTAGCACAGGTTTGATGCCAACTTTGATAACCGACGAATTACCCGTAATGCGCCAAGCCGCCCAAGCGATTGCTGATGCAGTTAGTCAAAAAACAGCCGGTATATTAGGTGTTCATTTTGAGGGGCCACATTTAAGTAAACCTAAGAAAGGTGTGCATGACGCTGCTTTTATTCGCCCCCTGAGCGACGATGAGCTCGCGCTTTATCTGCGCAAAGATTTGGGTAAAGTCATTGTCACTGTCGCCCCAGAAAATGTTGCTCCTGATATCATTACGCTAATGTCTGAAAACGGCATAAAAGTGTGTTTAGGACACTCTAATGCCGACGCAGATACGGTACTAAAGGCCATTGAAGCCGGTGCTGACGGTTTCACCCATTTATTTAATGCCATGTCGGCAATGCAATCTCGTGCACCGGGTATGGTAGGCGTAGCACTTAATACACCTAAAACCTATGCAGGACTCATTCTAGATCATTATCACATTGACCCCATTTGCAGTGAAATAGCAATAAAAATCAAAGGTATCGATAAAATAATGCTGGTCACCGACGCCATGGGCTTAATCGGCACAGATGATGATAGCTTTGTGTTTGGCGAGCAGAAAATCACCCGTATAGGTAACAAGTTAACAACGGATAATGGCACCTTAGCGGGCTCTCACTTAGACATGTTAAGTGCGGTAAAGCATGCGGTAAACGACTTAATGCTGCCCCTTGAAGATGCCATCGCAATGGCCAGCACAACGCCTGCAAATTATTTGGGCTTACGGGCCAGTCACGGTGATATTGCTGTGGGCCAACAAGCTGACTTGGTATTGCTCGACGACGATTTAAATATCACAGCGCTTTGGCAGTCAGGACAATCAATAATAATAACGTAAGGGACAACCCTATGACACACGCTACATCTGCACCGCGCGCGAGCTTTATGCCTATGTGCATTATCGCGTTACTGTTTTTTATATTCGGCTTTGTCACTTGGCTTAACGGTGCGCTTATCCCCTTTTTACAAGTCGTATGCCAACTGAGTGATCCGCAAGCTTTGATGATTGCTTCGTGCTTTTACTTTGCTTACGTAGTGATGGCGCTTCCCATGGCGATGATCTTAGAAAAAGTCGGTTATCAGTATTCTATGGTATTAGGGCTAAGCATCATCGCTCTTGGCTTATTAGGGTTTATTCCTGCAGCGTTATTACAAGAATTTTGGATATTTTTATTGGCCCAGTTTGTTATTGGTAGCGGCTTAACAATACTGCAAACCGCAGCTAATCCTTACGTTGTCAATGTAGGACCAACCAGCAGTGCAGCGGCAAGAATTGCGATAATGGGACTACTCAATAAAGGGGCAGGAATACTCGCGCCCGTATTGTTTACTGCTTGGGTATTAGGCGGATTTAGCGATATTAATCTCACATTGATTAACGAAATGCCCGCGCAACAGCAGCAACTACAAATTGAAAGTATGGCTCATCAGTTGATCACACCTTATGTGGGTATGGCGATTGCTTTACTAATCTTAGCTAGCGGACTATCACGCATCAGCCTACCCGATTTAGCCTTATTAGCATCCACTGAAAATAACGAGGTTTATGCTGGGCAAGCGAACAAACGATACATGAGCAAAAGCACAATTTGGCAGTTCCCTCAACTCGTACTAGGGGCAGTCGCCTTGTTTTTTTATGTAGGTGTCGAGGTTATCGCTGGAGATACTATCGGTTTATATGGCGCTAGCATTGGTGTGGCTAACGCCACCACGTTAACCTCTTATACCATGGGCTTTATGGTCCTTGGTTATATACTTGGCTTGATCTGTATTCCGCGATTTGTGTCTCAGGCTAATGCGCTACGTTTGAGTGCAATAATAGGATTGATAATCTCTATATCATTACTACTTTCATCCAACGAGCAAAGCCAAATATCACAACTATTATGGGGTTGGACGGGTATAGCAACGTTACCCAATAGTGTGACGCTGATCGCTTTGCTCGGTTTAGCCAATGCAATGGTTTGGCCTACTCTGTGGCCATTGGCGCTAGCGGAACTGGGACGCTTTACCGCCAAGGGCTCCGCAATCCTTATTATGGGTATTGCTGGGGGAGCTTTAATGCCGTTGATATATGGTCACCTAGCGCAATCGAGCAGCAACCAGCAAGCTTATTGGATATTGCTACCTGGCTACTTAATCATCGGTTTTTACGCATTTTATGGGCACACTATGCGCAGTTGGCGTACAACCCAGCAACGCTGATCGTCAACGCAAAGCATAGTCATAAAGGGGTAACCGCGGTGGCTATATTACCGCGGGTTCATCTAACGTCAGTTTTTGATTGGTGGCATCAAGTGTCGCCATTGCACCAATGGGCACAGTTGCCATATCTTCAATATGACCAATCATCACACCACTGAGCACAGGTACTCCTAAATCACCTAAACGATCGTTTAACACGTGTTCTACGCTAAACGATGGGCCACTACCTACCTCACAATCCGTGCATTTACCGAAAACTAGACCCGCGATTTTATCCAAACGGCCGGCTATTTTAAGATGCGTTAGCATACCGTCTATTCTATATGGTGCTTCCTCCACATCCTCGAGGAACAGGATTTTATCAGTGAAATCAGGTTCGTATGGACTACCTACCAATTTCACCATCAGAGATAGGTTACCACCGATCAATACTCCTGAAGCTTTTCCCTTGTTCACGGTAGTTAAGCGATTCTCTAATTCAGCTTGCCCTTCAACAATTTCAAAAGGCGGGGGGGCGGCTAACACCGAATGCGACTTGGGATCAAACAGCACTTTTTTAAACTGTGCTAAGGTGTAGTCAGTAAAGCTCTGTTTGGCAATAGGTCCATGAAACGTCATAATTTGACTACGGGCATAAATTGCATTTAGGAGAGCAGTGACGTCACTGTAACCGAGGAAAACCTTAGGGTTATTACGAATAAGCTCATAATCAAGATAAGGTAGAATGCGTGGCGACCCATAACCACCGCGCAAACAGAAAATAGCATCGACACTGTTGTCACCAAACATAGCGTTTACGTCACTTGCTCTGTCTTGATCGCTACCCGCTAAATAAGCGGTGCGCGTAAATAGGTGTTCTGCGGATTTTACCTTAAAACCAAAAGAACGAATGATGTCCATGGCGAAGTAGATTTCCTGATCTTCCCAAGTGTTGCTGCTAGGCGCAATTAAGCCTATGGTTTGGCCGGCCTGTAAACGCTTAGGTTTGAGTATTCCCCGGGGTGTAGCCGCAGACGGATTGGCATTAGCTAATACAGAAGGCAACAATGCCGCCGCTAAAGTTGAAGAAATAAACGCTTTGATTAACGAACGACGATCTAACATGTAATCTCTCTCTTTTTTGTTTAATTTAGCAAATAACCGCGCTTGCAAAAAGAAATTTTTATTACAGAATATTGATGAAAAATGAATAATATAATCACTGCTCCCTATTTACAGTACGTGGATATAATGTAAATACTACAAAGTGACTTGCCACTGTTACCTATTCCCTTAAAAAGGAATGTAGAAAAAATTACGCTAACGTAAATTCAAAATAGACGATATATCAATAAGTTATCTAGCAAATTATAACTTGGCATCTTAGCTGCTTGTATCAATCGATTTTTACGCAAAAGCATAACTAAAAAAAATGGGGAAAAAAATCATGAGCGTATCTGAGTTACGCCCTAATCGAGAATTCGAGTCACAAACGCAACTATTAACAGCAGGTACTTCGGTGGCAAACAGTGAACTGCGCAAGCAAACTCTAATGGTAGTAGATGATTACCGAAGTAACTTACAGGCCATGAATGCCTTATTTGAGTTTCAGTACCAAGTGGTTATGTTTGATAACGCCAAGGAGGCGCTAGCCTTTGCGCAAGTAGGCTCAGTAGATTTAATTCTATTAGATTTAGATATGCCTGATATGCATGGTTACGATGCTTGCACCGAGTTAAAGTCAAACCCGTTAACAGCGCATATTCCGGTGATATTCGTTACCGCATCAGACAGTAGCGACGATGAAGCACGTGGCCTACTGCTTGGTGCGGTAGATTACATCACTAAACCAGTTAATCTAACCATCTTGCGGGCACGCGTGCGCAATCATATGGAACTGGTGTATTACCGTAAACAACTGGAAATTTTATCCAGCGTAGACGGCTTGACTGGCGTGGCTAATCGTCGTCAATTGGATACTATGTTACTCCAGAATTTTGCCTCAACGGTCCGCTTTGGCCACTCGATGACACTAATGATGATCGATATCGATGACTTTAAACCTTACAATGATTTGTATGGCCATATGCAGGGAGACGACTGTTTAAAGCGTGTTGCAAAGGCTCTACAATCTGTGCGCCGCAGGGAAACAGACTTCGTTGGACGTTATGGTGGAGAGGAATTCGCCATGGTGTTACCAGATACCGACTTAGAAGGTGGCCTAGTTGTGGCCAACAAACTATTACAAGCGGTAAGAGTGCTAAATATTGAACACCAAGGCGCCAGTTCTACAGATAGAGTCACTATCAGTATAGGCCTAACTTTATTTGAAGCTAAAGGCGACCAATCTACCCATCATTCGATTGAAGAACTTATTGAGTTAGCGGATAAGCAATTATATATCGCAAAACGTAGCGGCAAAAACAAAGTGAGCTATGCTCAACCAACACAACTACCAATACAGCCGAAGGCCGATAACGAGCATGAATAACAAAGAGGCAGATCTTATACGTAAGCATATTCATGATGTACGTAACCCGTTAAACAGCATTGCACTACACGCTGAGTTAGGGAATATGCTACTTGAAGGCCAAACCAGCAATGACAAACTAATAAACGCTTTCACTGTTATTTTACAGCAGTGCCGAGAATGTGACAGAGTACTGGGTGAAATACGTAAATTAGCAAATTTGGAAACACCATAACGTGATGCATATTAGCAATATGCCGTTATGGTGTATTTACTTTTTAGAGTGACTGTTAAGACCCTTACGCTATAGCACTAGCTTCTTTACGACTAGCAAAATACTCATCGTAGGTGCCTTGAAAATTAATCACTTCTTGATCTTTAATTTCAATCACTCGAGTCGCCAAAGAGGAAACAAACTCCCTGTCGTGACTAACGAAAATTAACGTACCGTCGAATTTCTTAAGCGCCTTGTTCAAGGCTTCAATCGCTTCCATATCCATGTGATTGGTAGGTTCGTCCATAATCAAAATATTGATATCTGACATCATCAACTTACCAAATATCAAACGGTTTTTCTCTCCACCTGAACATACATTGACTTTTTTATTAAAATCATCGGCGGTGAACAATAAACGCCCTAACATGCCACGTACGGCTAAATCATCATGTTTTGGTGTGCGCCATTGTGACATCCAATCGAACAATGTCATATCAACCGCAAAGTCAGCAGAGCTGTCTTGAGGGCAATAACCGACAACCGCATTTTCAGACCATTTTATTCTACCTTCGTTAACGCTTAATTCGTCCATCAAGCAACGTAGTAAAGTGGTTTTACCTACACCATTTTCACCGGTTATCGCTAAGCGAGCACCTGCTTCAAGAATAAGTTCACCGCCACTGAATAACGTTTGGCCATCAAAGCCATGACCTAAGTTTTCTAGAATCAGTGCCTGGCGATGTAATTTACGGTGCTGCTTTAACGTAATGGTAGGAGTTCGGCGGCTAGACGATTTTACTTCATCAAGCTGAATTTTTTCTAGGCGCTTAGCACGTGAACTGGCTTGTTTCGCCTTCGATGCGTTTGCAGAGAAGCGAGCCACAAAGCCTTGTAAGTCTTCCATTTCGGCGCTTTTCTTAGCATTACTGGTCAATAATTGCTCTTGGATCAATGACGATGCTTCCATAAAGGCTTCATAATTTCCAGGATAAACACGCAGCTCGCCATAATCGATATCTGCCATATGCGTACAGACTGAATTTAAGAAATGACGGTCATGAGAGATAATGATCATCGTGCATTTTCGTTGGTTTAGCACATCGGCTAACCAAGAAATGGTATAAATGTCCAAGTTGTTGGTTGGCTCATCTAATAGCAATATATCTGGATTGGAGAATAATGCTTGGGCAAGCAGTACCCGTAGTTTGCGGCCCGGCGCGACTTGACTCATCAAGCCATAATGATAACTTTCGTCAATACCGGCCTCGAGCAAAATATCTCCCGCTCTCGATTCAGCCGTGTAGCCATCCATTTCCGCAAACTCAGTTTCAAGCTGTGCGACTAACATGCCATCTTCTTCCGACATTTCAGGTTTAGCGTAAATCGCATCACGCTGCTGCTTAATCTTCCACAGCGCCATATCCCCCATAATGACCGCATCCACAACTGAGTATTGTTCAAACGCAAATTGGTTTTGGCTTAAAATACCCAGTTTGTCACCCGGTGTGATTGATACGTTACCAGATGAAGGTTGTAATTCACCGCTTAAAATCTTCATAAATGTCGATTTTCCGCAGCCGTTTGCACCGATTAGGCCATAACGATTTCCGTGACCAAATTTGGCCGAAATGTTTTCAAATAAAGGCTCAGCGCCAAACTGCATGGTGATGTTTGCGGTAGATATCAAAAGAAAATTCCTAGGGATGGTGTCAGTAATTCAAGTAAAGAGGGAGTCACGCTAACGCTATATATGGTTAGCGGGGCGCACTATAAAGAAACACGAGGGATAAGTCGAGGTAAGTTGCCTATTTTATCAACAAAGGCACCGCCAATAATGCTAAAAACGTTAACCCTATTGGCCGGTTTGAGTATTACTTTGCTTAAAAGTGCGCAGTGAATTAAGCAGAGAATTTGGACAACTGAACACTTAAGTCTTTTGTTTTGCCTGATAACAAATTAGCCTCGTGATCTATTGCAGCAATCATCGACAATTCATCTTGCTTGATTAATTTCAAACGGGTTGCTGAGTCTTGGATCGCTTCACTATTATGTGCCTGCTGCTCGCAAGAGTGTGCCATAACATTAACGGCTTCGGTGACCTGAAAAATATTAGTCTGAACTTGGGTCATCAACTCCCTGGCCGTCTGTGTTCTCGCGTTCGTTGTACCACTTAGGGCTAAACAATCAGCCACCGAGTCGCTAGAAAGCTTGGACGAAGACAAAAGATTGACAATAATAGTGTTGATTTCCTCGGTACTTACTTTTGTGCGAGAAGCCAGTGTTCTTACTTCATCAGCAACAACGGCGAAACCTCTTCCATGCTCACCTGCTCTAGCGGCTTCAATCGCTGCGTTTAAAGCAAGTAAATTAGTCTGGTCCGCGATAGATTTAATGGTATCGAGTACTTGTGAAATGTTTTGGCAGTTCTCGGCTAATTTTCTAACATTATCATTGGTTTCACTGAGCTTGGTGCCTAAATTTGTCACATCCTCTTTGGCTCTTTCGACTGTTTGCTCTGCCTCGCGAGCATTTTTTTGCGCTTTATCAGACTCAATTTTTACCGTTTGAGTGTCTTCATTCATAGTACGCGATGATTGGGCTAATTCAGCGGACGAGGTATCTATATGCTTAACTTCAGCCATACTTCTTTGTTTAGTTTTGTGAAGCTCGGCGCTATTGCTGCTGGTAATTCTTGACGTGCTATCAATTTGTTCTGCAGCGCTGCGCATATCAACGATTAAGTTATCAAACATGCCGAGCAAACTGTTAAACGCGACTATCGATTTTGTATCTAAGGCGTCATTGGCTCTGATCTTTAAATTAATTGCCGCCTTATCACGCATAATCAGGTCGATACTATCGGTAATAGCCATTGCGGACATTGAATCAATTCGATTACGTTTGGCCATTTTGGCCAACATTACGGCCTGCACTAAAGCATAAATAGCGTGCACAATAATCAAGTAGAACAGCAGGCCACCGTCTGCCAATACATAAACGGGCATACCTTGGGATTGCATGGCAAAAAAAGCTAAATGGTGTACAACGACCACGGCGATGGCTGTTATATAAAGCTGCCAGTTTCGATAAAATGCTAAAAATGAAAGTAGCACAAAAATACCGAAATGCATTTCGACTAAGCCATGCATTTGATGGATATGCAGGGCACTGAATAACATTAGGCCAATCGCGACCACGTGCTGGGTTAATATCGATTGAGGGCGCATATAAATAAACGTTAAACATATAGCCGTAGTCGACCCACCAAACAGGAACGCTTCTACCCACGTCTGATTAACACTGGCTAACCCTAGGCTAATCACAGCTAATACAATCAACGTAAATTGCATATTTTTATTCGCATTACTTACCCAAGAATAACTAGGATTTGACATGATTTTCTCCACAGAATTACACCGTCCTTACGTCGATATATTGATCAAGTTTAATGCTCGTCAATTGGCTTTATTTATTTTTCGCTTACTAATGACGCTTATTATCTCTAAATAATTAATTTATTTTCAATGCAAAAATTACTCCGAAATATTGTTTGGACAGTAGCAACCATAACCTTCACTGACCACGGCACTACCGAGGTGAGTATTAAGCAAAATATTATCTAGAAACCGATCAACAATCGCTGAACTAGTCGAACAAAAATATCCTGATGAATAGGGCCCAAAATAGGCCAATTCTCCCTGTTTATCAAAAACCATGATGGCCGGTAATGAAGGCAAAATAATATCAGCAGGCAAACTACTGGCGGACACGTGTCGCGACTGATAAGTAAATTTATCTAGTTTATAGTCTATTCGGTCTGCATGAATATTATTCGAAAAGTTACAGCTACAGCCTTCTTGCTGGATATGAAAAACTGTCTTTGTCAGTGCCGGATACTGTTTACTCATACTAACCACAATGTCCTGTGAATATTCTGAGGCCATGGCCGCTGAGGCAAACGTCTGTTGTGGATCGAAGTCTCTCTGACTCTGCATACTTAAGTATGCAAGACCACCAATGGTTAGCCCCACCCACCCAGTTAACCCTATAGCAACAAGCACGCCTTTAAACGAACTTGACTGCATAACCATGCTCTCCCCCTTGGCGTATGTGCTTCGCCAGAGCCTAAAATGTGTAAATTAATTAAAAATTGGAATATATTTCACATAACCAGTTTACTAATTATAGTGCTGTTATTAATTGAGAGTGCCCATGAAGCTAACGCTTTTGATAAAACTTTCTTTCAGCGGCTAAGAAATAACTTAACCGCTGGGTACTCATACTAGGTATCGGACATAAAGGTTTAAAGCTTAATAATTAAACCTTGTTGGGGGGGTATTTTTCCAGCGCAGACTTGCTCATAGATTTGATCTAGCTCTTTGAGTCCCTTGAGTTCTTTAACCTCTAACCAATCCCGACATTTCATCGCTGTATCAGATAAAAAGCGCGAGGTACGTTGTTCAAACCCTGCCGGTCCCCAATCTTGTAGTCGTTTTTGAATATGCCCTGGCGCAAAGAAAAACTCGCTGCGTGGGGATTCTTTTGCACTTTCCGCTGAAAATTCATCCCAGTGCGTCAGCCCTACATTGATACAATATTTAAGGTTATCGCCCAAATGTTTACTCAGCTTATCTAAAATTTCTGCGCTGCCAGACATATCGACAATTACGGTAGGTAATGCCCCATCAATATCACACAATTGATTGTAATTAACCACTCGGTCGTACACATTAACGCGTTCGACAAATGACGTATTAGCGCTTGACGTTAACCCCACGCTGCAGGGCGCTTTATCATCTGCATCGAGCGCATAGCCCAAACCTAAACTGGTCTTACTCGACGCACTGATGATCACAACTTGTTTCGCATCAAACCAATTATTATCCTGCAACCGATCCCATAAACAAAAAGAAGTTATATGCAATGGAAATAACAGCATGCGCTCTTTGTCGAAATTAGGGTTGTAGCCCTCTTCGTTGTTTACTCGCTTATAATTGTTATATCCTGGGGGTAATTTCGCCCGATGCGCCGAGCCATCAACCAAGCGTTGAGATGAGATATTAGTAGGCGTCATCACCAACTGATCAGCGGGAGGGAAATAACCAAATAGTCGCTCTCCGACTTCAACATCCGTAACCTTCGATTGCGTCACTTGGGCGAAGCCCCAAACCGGGATAATGCCCCATTGTTTTTCGTCATTATCGGCTGGCGGGAAAAACTGCCAATAACCTAATCTGTCTCCCATCATGCCGTAAGTAATATTATTTGCAGTAAACGAGAAGCTTTCTACCCTTAGCAATATTTGCCCATCAGCCAGTTCTTTAATCGGGCTCGATTCAACCAACCTATGCGCCAATAGTGCTTGCTGTTTGACCTGAAATTCACTCATATTAAGCTCCTTGCGCAGCGTCGGCTGCTAAATATTGCTGCAACTTGCCCATAGCAGGCATAGCGTTCTCACGCAGGCGATTCAAAATCATCATTTTCTCCATGTCAGTTTTATCAACGCTACGCACCAATTTACTGAATCCGTCTAATCGATTATTCAACAACCATTTTTTAAGTGCCTCATCTTGAGACCAAATATGTTGATTACGCATAAATGCTGCGGTTAAGCGCACCCAATCCATAACGCTATTTGGTAAAGGCACGACACCACAAATATGATTTTTGGTTTTTTCATCGGGATAGGCTGCCTCAATATGGGCAATAAAAGCTGAACTAAAAGCCGGTTGATATGAACGTACGGTTTGCGGCGTAATAACATTGCCAGCAAATATGGGTTTCACCGTTAAGTTGGTTATAGCACTGGCTGAACAATCAACATGAATATGCTCTGGACTGGTTTTTATTTCACCTTGCTCAAGCTGAATATTGTTATGACCAACATGGGTCACCCGCCCCATTCGAACCATATTTTTAATTCTTTGTAGCTGAGTCAGCTCCATTTTACTGACCGTAGCGCCGTGAAACATTTTTGGCCATACGTTACTATCTAACCGCAAAAACACCCCTGCTTTCTCTAAGCGTTCAAACATATCGTCTACCGAAGTAGATTGCGCAATGGCTTCCATTTGCCCGGCCTGAGCACCAATCGCATCATTAAAAAATTCCATTGTTGGTTGGGTATTCTGACGATCTATAAACCATGCATCTCTTGGCATAATCCATTGAATTTCGTCTGGGTCAACTTTATTTTCTAGTAGCCATAGCACCGCATCGATGCCTGTTTTACCGCCACCAATGATAATGAAACCAGCAGGTTTTTTAGTGACTTTCACTAAATCATTGATAGGTATAAACTGGGCGCTTGTATCAATAGTGAAGCTTGGTTTATGGGTACTAGGCACTGACGTTTTAAGATACGTCGCATCTACAACTTTGTTCTTTATCGTGACTTGATGCTCATCACCATTTAGCACAGAAATAAACTTACCATCACCCTTATAGTCACACATAGGGAAGTAACTTACGCGTCCAGATGTTAAAAAACGCTCACGCATAATATTATCAAAATATGCACTGACTTCTGCACCGCTGGCTAATTCATTTAAGCCTTTATTTAACCCTACTTGATCAATGCAACCTTTGCTCAATTCGGTAGAACTGACCCCATAAAACGCAGATGGTTGATGTAATGTGACAAAAGGATATGCCACATTCCAGTGACCACCAGGCTTGTGATATTTGTCCACAATTATAATATTGGCGTCAGTTTCACTCAGTAATACATCGGCAAAAGCCATACCGACGGCGCCAGCACCAACAATTAAATAATCAGTTTCATGGGTTATAGTTGTCATTCTTATTCCTGTGTCTCACGGGTTAATTTCGTTTGCACACGGGTCTAAGCGCGGGTGCAATATTTTTTCGGGTATAGCCATAGACAAAATATCAATTGTACATAACACTGTTATATTAAATAATAACAGTGTTATGTATGTCAAGAGAATGTTAATTGAATATTACCAAACGTAAAATATTGAGCGCGGCATCTGAGTTATTTTTAGCCGGTGGTATTGCGGCCTTGAGTGTACGCTCTATTGCAAAAGAAGCAGGCGTATCGACGATAGGCATTTACAGTCATTTTAATGGCAAAGAAGGAATTTTGGATGAGTTATACATTCAAGGGTTTGAGCTGGTTATGCAGGCCATTCAATTCGAGCAAGAAAAACTAACAGCAAAGCAAATTGTACTTAGAGCCATAAAGGGTTACTTTGCCATGGCCGAAGCCCATGAAGGTCACTACCGATTGATTTTTGGGGAAAGCGACAGCCGTTACGCCCCCTCTGATGAAGCCAAAGCAGTGGCAGAAACTGCGTTTGGTACGCTGATTAAAGTTACAGCCTTACTATTGCCCCAAGACGCCAACTTGGCTTTAAAGCAAAAAAATGCGTTAGAAATATGGGCTTTTTTGCATGGTTATGTCAGTTTGAAACACCATGCTGTTGCCAGTGTATTCCAAACACCCAACTGGTACTCATTGGCTGAAGAAGCACTGGCAATGCACATTGATGCCATTCTCGCTAAGTATGCAGTGCAAAGCTAGCATGAGTAGCAAGTCACTCTAATGGCATAAAAAAAGCGCTATATTAGCGCTTATTAATTATTACAATACGTTAATCTTGCATATAACCTGGTGGTAACTCTTTGAACACTGCCACGCCTGAATCAATAGCCGCTTGTGCAACCGCGGTAGCAACGCGTTTTAACAAACGCGGGTCCATAGGTTTTGGAATAATGTACTCGCGGCCAAATGCTAGGCTAGTCAAATTACTCGCCAAAAGTACCTCTTGAGGAACGGGCTCCTTGGTAATACTTCGAATAGCTTCTACGGCCGCTATCTTCATCTCATCATTAATTTCCGACGCTCTAACATCAAGCGCACCACGGAAAATAAAAGGGAAACACAATACGTTGTTCACCTGATTGGGGTAATCAGAACGTCCCGTTGCCATAATAACATCATCACGTACAGCATGGGCTAACTCAGGCTTGATCTCTGGGTCTGGGTTTGAGCAGGCAAAAATAACAGGGTTAGCTGCCATTAACTTCAGCGCTTCTGGGGGTAATACATCTGGCCCAGATACACCTACAAAAACATCAGCGCCATCGAGCGCATCTTCGAGTGTGCGCTTATCGGTATTATTTGCGAATAACTTTTTATGCGGTGTAAGATTATCTCGACGTGTATGAATAACACCTTTGGTATCAAGCATATAAATACGCTCGCGTTTCGCGCCGCACTTAATCAACAACTCCATACAGGCAATAGCAGCTGCACCAGCTCCCATGCACACAATCGTCACATCAGTTAGCTCTTTTCCCTGCACTTCTAACGCATTGAGCATGCCAGCAGCGGTCACAATCGCGGTGCCGTGTTGGTCGTCATGTAACACTGGAACCTTACAACGCCTGATCAATTCTTGCTCAATTTCAAAGCACTCAGGAGCTTTGATATCTTCTAAATTAATACCACCGAATGTATCGGCTATATTTGCTACCGTATTGATAAAATCTTCAGTTGTCGTGTGATTCACTTCGATATCAATAGAATCTATGCCTGCAAACCGCTTAAACAACAGCGCCTTACCTTCCATAACTGGTTTTGAGGCCAATGGGCCTAAGTTTCCTAGGCCAAGAATAGCGGTACCGTTTGTGATAACCGCCACTAAATTACCCTTGGCGGTATACTTATAAGCTGCATTTGGATCAGCAGCAATTTCTCGAACCGGTTCAGCCACACCGGGGCTATATGCTAACGCTAAATCGGTAACGGTTTCTGCTGGCTTGGTTAACTGAATCGCTATTTTTCCTGGTACAGGTTTGGCATGATAATCAAGTGCTTGTTGACGAAAATCAGACATCTTAGTCTAGATCCTTAAATGTAGGGTTGAATCAGAGTAGTTTTCAGTTTCCGCTTTATTATGTTCCTAGTTTCGGGTCATCGAAACTATTTGTCCGAACACAGTATTATTATCATGGCGAAAATCCGCTAAACATCCACTTATCGGGTATCACTACCCGATAAATTCAACTACATCATAATTTACCTAAGATAGCCAAAGCTAATAACCGTTATGAATGATGAATAATGTTTGTCTCAAAGAATGGATAGGAATTAAGGTTGATAGATTCCAGACACAAAAAAAGGCGCTAAATGAAGTGACCCCCAATAGTTGGACATTCCAATTACTGGGGGTCTTTTTATGTCCAAACATCATAGAGTATTTAAGT
>NZ_WTPY01000050.1 GCF_011378905.1 Paraglaciecola sp. 20A4
TGGTTGTCGAGGTCTTCATCATAGCCAAAAATTTGAACCAAAATCCCCTCTTCATCGATAATAGAAATATCTATAATTCGTTTCCCGTTTTTGGTTTTTTTAGCGTGAATGAAAAGCCTTATTGAATTTCTAATTTCTTTATCTGATATTTCATAGCTTATCAGCCCTTCTTTTGCTAATAGGTATTGAATACGCTTAATAGCGTCTCTAGGGTTGTTTGCGTGTAATGATGAAGCGCATCCCCCATGCCCAGTGTTAATTACTTGTAGAAATGCGTCACAAGCAGCTGCATTACGTATTTCACCCACAAATACACGGTTAGGGTACATTCTCAGCGTTCTCTCTATAAGGTCTGACAATGTAACGCTATTACTTTTACGTTTTGGGGCTTCTAGGGATATTTGGTTTGGAAGATCCAACTGTAACTCAAGCGTATCTTCACAAGTTATAACTCTATCCTGTACTGGTATGTAGTCAGCTAAAGCTCGTAATATCGTAGTCTTACCACTGCCAGTTGATCCACTGACTAAAATAGTAGAATAATTAAGAACTTCACTTTTTATAAAATCGGCCATTTCTTGTGTAAGAGATTTGAATTGAACTAGATCAGCAAATGTTAAAGTCACTTTAGGAGCACAGCGAATTGTAACTGTGCAACCGTTTGGCGATATTGCAGGCATTGTTGCACAAGCCCTAGATTGGTCGGGAAACCTGGCATCAAGATAGCTAAGACCATCATCATCTTGGTCTAGGACAATTGATAACTGTCTAATAAACCGATCCAAGGCGGCCTCTGATTCGAATTTAGCTTTAGTTTCTACCATTCCACTACGACCTTCGACAAATATTTTGTCGAAACGATTAATCATTATTTCATCAATCGTATCATCTTCATAAAATTCACGGATAGGGGTCATGTAATGTATTACTAACAGCCATTTTTTTGCGTCAGATTTAGGAACTTTTCCTAACATCGTATCTATATATTCCATACTTATGCCTCTTGATTCGAATCAGTTCTTGGGAATGGGCGTAATCCTTTTTTTAATCTTGTAACCATTAAACTTAACGGAATAGTTTCTGATTTCAACCCCCTTACATAACCTATTGGGGGGAGTTTAGGCGCTTCACCAGTTTGTTTTCTAGAACGCTTCCATTCACCTGCATATAATTTATAAAGATTTTTTACTTGCTCCCTTATTCCTGAAAATCCAGGGGCCCGTGACAAAGACCAAATAGCCTGTTTTGCTTTATCATCATTATATCTCTGCCGTATAGATTTTCTTATTCTATCATTCCATTCTTGATAACACTTTCGGGTCATTCTCCACGATATTGAATGCTTACCATTAATTTTTGGTACAAGAAGTAATTCATAATCATCATTCCAATTCAAACGATTGTGTTTATCAAATATTTTTATTAATTTCTCAGAATTATGAATATCTCCCGTACCTTCAGTTGCCATTAACCACCAATGGAAGTTATCTGAATTCTTTTTTGGAAATAAATAAAGAAAACCATTAGCTTCACCTTTTCTTTTTTTATAACTGCGTCTGTTTTCATTCGCATCTATTTCATAAAGAACAGCAAATTTATTTGCGAGATTTGTAGCTTTACTTAATGGGATTTCACCACTCGTATAATAAATATATCCACGACTAGCAGCTTGTTGAATCCTTTGCATGACGACTGTTTTATATTTTTGAATATCAGGATCAAACATTATATTTTCTCTTTGAATGGGGCAGGGGAGAACTGCTCGTCACAATCCATACAAAGTATCTTTAAAGAAGGTTTCCCCCAAATACTGACATGACAGCTTGGGCAAGTTTGCTTCAATCTAGATTGGGTGACTGATTGATTAGTTGTACTTTTAACATTACCCTCAAGGTCCACTTCGACGCCCCAAGTATCAAGAAGGTCAGCATAACTTTCATCATCCGGGCTATTCTGGATCAATTTCTGAATACCAGAAATTGGGGGGAACCGATCAAACCAAGAAACACGAAAGTTTGTAGATAGTAAGCTCGCTAACTTTATTTCAAACAAACCACCCTCAATGATGTAGTCCATCATTTTCTCGCCTGTTTTTTTTCCTCCAGGCTTCCCAGTAGAAGAGGGCATTAAACCAACCTCTTCCATTTTTTCACTCCATTCTTTGTTGTGGTAACCGCGCCGACCTTTTTTACCGAAATACTGTTGCCACTGATGAACCATTTCATGCACTAAAGTTTGCATTATTTCTTCAAGCGGAATGACAGAAAAGTACACCGGATTTAGAGCCAATTCGTCAACCTTAAGTCCATTAATATCTTCAAATCGACCAGCTGAAAAATACCCATAGGTACGATTCTTACGCTGAAAAGTGATTAAGCAATCAGTGAGTTTTCCATCGAAAAGCTCATGATTAAAATAGTCAAAAGCTGTCTGTAGTTCTGTGTAAGCTGAATGGGTCGGGTGCATATAAACTCTACTCTATGGATTGTACAATCCAAATAAATAAAATTGCAGTACATTACGATATATTTCAGTACTTTAAAGGATATAAACCTATTTACAGGTACTTAAAGGTAAAAAATAGTAACTTTTAGTAAAATAAAGTATTTAAAATTAACCTTGAAATTAATAATTCATTTCAAGGTTAATAATATAGAAGCATAGGGCTTAAAATGCAAAGCATTTTGATTCTTTATAAAAGAGATTCCTTGCGGCGCTAGCTTCAAGGGTGATCATACGCTAGTATTATCATTGCAAACGCTCTGTTAAGCCGCGAAAGCTGGATTAACGAGGGGCGCTAGCCTGCCAAACTGTGAAACATTTTGGGGGGTCTAGCCAACCCCTCAGCTGTTTGCTTACTGCATCGTAATATGCTGTTCACGCTGCCAGCGTGAACGTTTGTTTAAGGTGCCTCCTTAAACAAACAGTGCGTGTCAAAGCCGGATACCCGTAATTGGGTTCGTCCGGCTTAATGAGCGCTCGGAACTGTAATGTTCCGTTCGACTCAATCAACACAAATCTAGTCGAAGATTGGGCGACGTGAAAACGGGAATACTGGCGACAGTATTAACCCTGTTTTAAACGAAGTTGGTGAGATTACTCAGTAATCAAATCCACACAAAGGGATGCTTGAAAGGGTATAACTTTGTCTTGTCATGTGGGCTTCACGCACTACATATATGTAATTTATTACACGTATGAATAGTTAGGTTTTAGTTAATCTAACGTTGGGGAAACCCTGGTGAGCGGGTAAGGAGAAATCTAGCACCCGTGGTACTGTTTGGCGCAAGCTAAATAGATCGATGTATAGCTCAAGCATGTAATTGCAGCGGTAGACGTTGCATACGAGTAAGAGTAGTAAAGCCGTCGAATAACTTAAGTTTATTCGGTTCGAAGGTGTAAGTAATGCTGTGAGTAAGGGAGGTGCTTTGGAATCTCGGCCCCCTGAAATCGAAACTTTTCGAAAGTTGTTACAACTAGCAGTAGTTATGAGCCAGCGGCGTTGCTATTTGACGTTTAAAACTAACACGGGAAACCCTAAGTTCTGTGATTTGGATTGGCATCCAATGAGAATAAGGGCGGGAGCAAGGTGAGTAGAGTAAAAAGAAATTGCGCGGTTCGAACGAAGCGCTTTATCGAATGAGATCAAATGACTTGGCGGTCATTCTCATAACGTCTCGAAAGCTGTAGGCACGCACGACAGTAAGTGCAGATTACCTTGGCAGGTAATTGGAAAATAAATTGACTTTAAGTCCGTATATTTTCAAACAGTAAAATCTTGAATGTGGCCATTCAAGTACGCTGTACCTTGGCAGGTACAATATTAATCCATTTAGTAACGTTGATAAATTTAAGGAGAGTTTGCATGAGTTATTACAACTCAACATAGCAACATAGTGTTGCGCCCGGAACCTCTCTCATTGAGAGAGGTTCCATCTTCCCTTTAAAAACATATCATTATGTACCATAATAAACCCTCAAGTATCATTTAATGACCAAATAGTATTGACTTGTACCACTTTGTATCTTTTAATCACGGTTAAAAGAATAAGGGGCATTTATATGAGTGACGAAGATCTTCCGGCTTCAGTACAGTTTCATGACAACTTAGAACAAATTACACAAATGAGAAATAGACGTTTTTCATATAGACGTATCTGGCAGCAACTACACGATTCGGGTGATTATACAGGTCACTACACACATTTTTGTAGGTTAGCGAAAGCCGAGTTTGGTGAAACTTCTAGCAAGCCAAAAGTATTCAAAAATCCTACAAAAACAGTTGAACGTCAAGACCAGGGGAAAATCGAACCTGAAGTGATCAACGACAAAGACGATGATGAGGGACCATTATTGTATATGAATGATTTGAACTCCTCAGTTAAAAAAAATACTTAATTTAAACTCTAAATCTAATAGGTGACATATGACAACAACACATTTTTCCCTTGGTAAAAAAGGCGGTATAGGAAAATCTCAAAGCTGTGTATTTTTAGCTCAAGGATTAGTTAAAGCTGACAGGAAAGTAGCTTTGATAGATTTAGATCCAGCTACCAGCACTATTAAGAAGTATGCCGGACTGGAAGTTATTGAATTAGTAGACATGATTGATCGAGATTCAGGTGAAATAGATCCAGCGCGCTTTGATGAGCTAATCGAAATAGCCAACGAACGCAACGATTTAGATGATCTCATAATTGATACCGGTGCAAGCAATTGCATTACATTCTTTAACTATCTGGCAAGAAATGATTCTTTTGAGCTTTTTGAAGCTGAAGGCCACCGAGCTATTATTCATACAGTTATAAAGGGTGGCGATGACCAAACAGAAACATTGAACACTTTAAGCGAGATTAATGACCTATTCCCTGAAATAGAAAAAATTCTATGGTTAAACGAGTATCAACATAAACTTAGATTTAGCGAAAAAGGTGCAGAGGGAATAGTTGACACAAAACCTTTTAAAGACGCAAAAAAGAAAATACTAGCAGTATTTAAATTGCCCTATCTTGTACCTGCAACTGAAGCACCACAAATTAATAAAATGAACGAAAATGGCATTCTATTCAGTGAAGTAAAATCGTCTGGGTTATTTAAACTAGCGGAGGTTCACAGATTAAATAAGTATTCGACTATAGTTTTAGGACAAATAGCTGAGGGAATGACAAAAGTTCTCGCGGAAGAAGTTAAAAAATAGTTAGTCCATAACTAAGTAGCGGTCAAACATATTGACCGTTACTTCAAATAAAGGTAATAAAATGGACCAGCAAAACTCAAGTAGTGATTTTGATAAATCAATAGATAAAGTACTTTTAAAACTATCTAAAGAATATGGAATCGCATTACCTAAAGACGATCCAATATTAATACAGCTCTATTTAAATAAAGAAATATTCACACAAACAGTTAATGAATCAATGAGCAAATTGATTGAAGAAAATAAATTAACTGTGCAATATTTTAGAAAAGCACTATCCAGTTTAGCGAAAGATTATAATGAAAACTTAGAAAATCAAAAGAAAAAAGCAGAATCAGACTTAATTGAAATAAATTCATTTAAGTCAAGTATGAGGCGCATAGTGATAATATTATCTGTCACTTCTATAGCTTCGCTTATGGCTTCGCTTATTATGTTCTACTTAAATATACATAAAGGTTAAACATGGATACTTCGGCTTTATACGCTTCTATTGATTATGCACTGGGTTTCATCGATACATACCATCAGTATATAAGATTGATGTTTGCAACTGGTTTAGGTTTTTTAATTTTCTTCGGAATACACCCTCTTCAGTCCAAAGATGATGCAACCACAGGTGAATTTTTAGCAGTTATCATACGCCGAATTTCTTTGCTCCTTATATTAGTAATATTTCCAGCATTTATGTTTGTCATGTATTTAGTGACCAAAAAAGTCTACGGAAATACAGAATATTTTGGATGGTTTTTTGAGAATACAATATACGGATTTAAAGGGAGCTGGGCATTATATTTGGCGCTGTTTATAGGGACAGTCACGTTTAGAGTTTTTTCATTGCGTGTTATAGCCCCTAATATCTCTAAATTTGTTAGGAAGTACAGAGTGCGTCAATCTAACTCTAAAATGAGTGACATTAGAGCAGAGATAAATAATTTAAAAACAAAAGATTTTATTACTTTAGATTATATAAAAGACGGACAAATGCTTATAGGTTTAGATAGTAATGAAAAACCTGTTTATATAAGTGATGCCGAATTCAAAACGATGCACTTAAAGTTGATAGGTCCGACACAAGTCGGGAAAGGTGTTTTACAAGGAGTTATTCTTTATCAGAGTATTGTAAAAGGATGGACAACAGGTTTTTTTGATATAAAACCAGACAAGTTTATCTATTCTATAATGTGCAAGGCTTGCAAGGATGCAGGGAGACCACAACCGATTGTTGTAGATTTAAATGGAGTAGGTCCAGGCTCTTATAACATGTTCTCTAATGGTACAGATAGGGACATTATGAGCCGTCTACAAGTAGCAGTAAATATAAACGAAAAAGGCACCAGCGCAGATTTTTATAGTGCAGAAGAACGTGCATTATTAATGGACGTTTATAAGTATTTTGATGGTTCCCTCGCTACTTTAGAACGTCTTTTATTAGGAAAGTTACCCAACGGACAAAACAAACCAGAATATTATGATGTGACTAAGAAGAGTAGAGCATACGTTAAAGAAATGAGATCACATAAACCATTGAACCCGGCAAAAAATAAAGGGTTTAATGTTGATAGAAGTATTAATGAAGGAGCTGTTTTTTATATACGTGGTTCAATAACAGATAAATTAGTTAGGAAAGCTCAAACCATAATGTTGATGGATATCATTCAATCAGCACTCAGAATTGGTGACATTGGCAGACATTTTTATTTGGCGATAGATGAGGTTAAGTTTATTGTTTCTGACATGTTAGCTACAGGTCTTTCCACTGTATTAAGTTCTAACATGAATATGTCAGTAGCGTTTCAAACACCTAATAACCTTTTGAATTTGGAAGACAGCACCCTCAATGCAAAGGCAATAAAAAGTGAAGTTGAAACGAATACATTAGTGACGTTTTGCTATAGAGCAGAAGATGAAGAAACAGCAGATTGGGCAGCTAAGCAATCGGGCACTCGAAACAAAGTGACCATAAGAGCTGAAGATATAGACTATGACAAAATGGGTGCTGAAAAATATACAGGCCGAAAACAAACACAACGTGAGCAAGAGGAATTCATACCGAAAAATCGCTTTTTAGCTTTACCCCCTAGAGCCGGAGTTTTAATGCGACCTAACAATTTAGCTCAAATTGTATATACCTGTTGGGTTCCTCTAGCACCCGAAGAAATGAAGAGTATTGTTAGGACCACCACTAAAGAACCTAGCAGGGCGACACAACAAGTTAATAAAAATAGAAGTGAAGATAAAGATACTACAGATAATAGTGATGCTGACTATGGTCTCGATGATTTCATGAATGAAGCAGGGATTAAAAAATAAACCTTAATGTATCATTTAATACTAAAATATATCTTTATAAGCCTTTAAGTACTTAAATAAACTTTTTTTGATTAGAATAAAGGAAAAAGCCACTTAAAATAAGTGGCTTTCGAGTTGGCTAATTAACCGGTGTAAAAGCAATTCCATTCAGGAACGCATGGTAATTTATGTATGCAATATTATTAGTATCACAACGAATCATACCTTCGTTGTCATAAGAATTTTTAGCAATCATATTTGTTAGTGTAACTTCAGCAGATGTACCTCTACCGTCATTAATCTCCAGGTCTAGCATAGTTGCTGCTAAAGCTTGAAGAGAGCTCAAATTGGCTACTACAGCACTTACATTAATGTAAGATTGCTTACCATCAACTTGACCATTTGGTAACGAAATTTTGGCAAAAAAAGTGCCTTTATCATTCGCTGTAAAACCTTTAAATATTCCTCTAGTGGTAAAAGAGAAATGACTGAAAGTTTTTTTATGTTCGTGATCAGTTTGTTCATTTGAACTGTTTTCGTTAGAAGGCTGTTGTATGTTCATATATGAGTTATCCATAGTTATTCCTTATAAAAATTATCGAATTAATGAGCGACATGAGATGATTGATTTTCTGCTATATCAATCATTTCATTAACGGTAAAACCATGTTCAGACGATTTTGTATATAAGGAATGAATCATGTTACCAGCACTGTTATTTGAAAGTATTAACAGTTGGTTAGATTCTTGGATAGTATAAACATCTATACGACCATTCTTAGTTACTAAAGAAGTGACAAATTTAGATCCAGTTGGGCGATACCAATTTATATCAGTAAAAAACTCAACTTTAGTTATTGGATTAATTTTATCTATTTTTGATGTTTTTAAAGTTTTTACAGCAGCTTTAAAGATAGTAGCATCTAGGTAATGAACTAGGGCCATGTGATAATTCCTATGTTTTACATAGGCGTAACATTCGCATTATAGGCGAAATGAAAACGCCTATGAATGGTCATGTAATGATAACTTCCAGTTGACTATAAGTTATCGTTGTCAACAAATTAAATATAATTGAACATAATTAATTCGTCAACATTTTTTAATTGTTATTAATTTTTACCTTTTTACTTGCGTGAAAACGTTTTACTTCAATATTAAACATTTCCATTAAATTTCTTATTGTAGATTGAGCACTTTTTCTTTGTGTAAAATAATCTTTATTGGTGATCAAACTGATTGAGCGGGCTTTACCTAGAGCTGACACAAGCTGGTCAAAAAGTAGAAAAGTTTTTAGAAATATTGCATTATCTGGACATACTCCAGAGTTGTTTTCCGTTTTTAAAACGACATTAATAGCTTCAGTATTATTAAAAGTCACCGTAAATGGATTTTCTGAAATACAAAAGTTTATTTCTCTTAATTTCACATCAAAGTCATCGTGAATTTGCAATATATCTTTATTTAATTTACTTAAGAGCTCAGTTGCCGATTCACTAACTTTTTTGTTTGAGTGGTTTTTGTCTCTGAACACAGAAAATATAATATTAAAAAAGAACTCTGCTTTTAGCGCCTTTACCGTGGAGTCGTTTAGTAACTGCGGATTCCATATCATTGCTGAGTATCGATCGTGAAATTCGAACTCCAATTCAGTGCTATTCATTTTCAGCATCCTTCTCGACTGTGCTTGGCCCATCTTGTGGGTCACTTTTGTCGTCTTCACTGTTGAACATTTTTATAATGGTCCCGAATGCTTGACCTAAGCCATTACCTTCTTTCACACCATCCTGAGTCAAGGTTTTACCACACTTATTACTGTCCTTTCCTTTTAGCAAAACTTTTTTTGTTTCATCAAAATATACGTATAGATTTCTCTTATCGTCACAAAAAGCTACGTCTTTCTTTTTTGTACTTACGATTTTGGTGTATTCAACATTGTTATCGGTAAGGATCTTAGCTCCAAGAAAGTCGTGTATTACGTTTGTTTTTGTTCCATATTCCTTTCCCATAGCATCGTTCTCAAAGACGGCGACAAAGATTATGAAGCTTAGAGCTACTACCGGATAAATTACTGAATATTTGAATATCGATATCATTTTATTGCCCTTAGTGATTGGTATGGGATATGAACATGATAGGTACAAAATACAGTACCAGGAACAGAGCAGGGTGAATAAGACCTAAAAGGATGCCTTCTATAAGTGAGCCTGTAATGATCCAACACACATAAGCTGTTATCAGTGATTTAAGTAGGTATTTTTTCATTTTACTTCCTTAAAAATAAAAGAGTAATTATTTATATAAAATAAAAATCCAATTTATAAATCAATATACATTAATAATCACTAAAATGAATCATTTTGACTCAATTATGAATCAAAAGAACAACGAAGGGTGACCTAATGCTCACTTTTGTCAGCTACATAAACCTTCTCCACATTGGAATAATACGTCATTAAAAATAACAACTACAACATTTTTTTATTTATTTAAGCAGTTGTTTAAGTATCCATTTATAGCATTCTCGATTTAGCTACTTATAGGGTGACTAAGTGTTCACTATTTTTGGTTGAATTTAAGCGTAGTTTTTCTATTAGTTCTGGCTAGCTAACCCCTTAAAAACCAGTGTAATCCACATACCAATAGGGTGACTAAGTGTTCACTATTATATAAGCTACTGATATATATACATTTTAATGTTGTTTTAACTATAGATATAGGTCAATAAAGTGATTTTTAGTTCCTTGTTGTCGGTAAAGTGTAGGGTGACCAACTGAACACGGAAAACAATGAGAAAGGGTGACCAACTGATCACGGAAGACAATGAGAAAGGGTGACCAACTGATCACGGAAGACAATGAGAAAGGGTGACCAACTGATCACCGGCCATCTAGGGGATGGGCACAAAACCCCACTTACATTATTTTTGAACGCTAACTAATCTGCGCGAAATAGGAGGCTTACTGTTAAAGAGCAAAAGCCCTCCAGGTGTCTCGTCTAACTTTGCTGATGGATATTGTGTAAGTACCATCTTCAATGTTTGTGTGAATTTTCGGCGGAACTGAGACATTTTACCGGTATAGCCTAGGCCAAATTGTTCACGGATAGAAACCCAAGGTACTAGCTGACCTTTTGGGTTATTTACCCTGTGTAATCTATGTGCAAGCCAAGTATATATATCAAGACCTGACGGACTATGAGATAGCGCTTTTAGTGCTCTTTCATCAAGTGGGACTGCATGAAGCAATAAATGTTTGAAGTAATCAGAATCGAGTTCTACGGTATCAGCTCTAGCGCTTGGGAAAAAATCACTTTGCTCTTCTGCAGAGGATTTGTTGGACCAAAAAGAGAAGTTTTTAATTACTTTTTGCTCTTGTTGAAATAAATGTTCATCGTTGTTTAAAATAATATGCATTCTGCAAGCAGACAGGCACATTAGCTGCTCTTTCACAGTGGCAACATTTCGACCATTTTTAGCTAAATCCATTCTTCTGACGAAGGCACTTAAACTTTTTTCAACTTCTATAACTGGGCTTTGATTCTTTACTGCTTCAGTATCAAAAAATGTCTGTATTAAACGCGCTTTTGAACCATAGGGTAAGCTGACAGGTTCTAACTCTTCGGTGCGAGGATTAAATATTTCACCGGCTGTAACTATGAGTTTTGAATTACCATTTGTTCGAGTCCATCTACGAATATCTTCAGGTGGTTTTCTGTATGGAAGGCATGTTTGACAAAATATAGCATGTTGAAAAACCGGACTAGTGGTTTCTTCTGTGGCTATTTCCATGCCGAAATCAAAGAGCCTTGCTTGGACAGGTGTTCTCTCTTCCATTTTGTTTGCCTCCATCGTTAGATTTATCAGTGTTAAATACTAAGGTTTGCAAAGCCTCGATACAAACATTTATTTTTAGCAGCTTGCTGCTGTTTTTTGTGTAAGCCCTTAGTTATCCCCGTTTTCCACAGTTTTCTGGGTCTAATAACAGGCTATATATATAGTTTTTTTACAGGGTATATAGGGAACTACAGGTTTGTGTGACTAAGTGTTCACCTTTTGGGTGACCAACTGTTCTCCAAAAAGGTGACCAACTGGTCTCCTTTTTTTCCAAAAAGGTGACCAACTGTTCTCTTTTAGGGTGACTAAGTAGTCGTGGATAACTTTTCATAATCCCTACTTATCCACCGTTACTAGACTTCATTTCACTAACCTTTATAAACCCATTTGTGATGGTTCTCTGAACATAATCCACAGCTCTTTGCGGGGATCTTTTAGATACTGAATCACTTCTTTTGTATAAAATTGAGGATACAATTTCTTCATCAACACCATTAAGTAAAAGCTTGATTACTGCGCTCCAATCAGCATCACTTGCATTGTAACCATCGGGCCAGGGAATCGATTTAAGACGCTGAATTTCTTCGTCATACATGGCTTCTGGATCTGTACTCATTGTTCTATCAATTACTGGTCGTGGTCTTTCCTTGATTTCAGCTTGTTTACGTTCTTCGTAGAGCAAGGCATCAGCAATTAGATTGTCGCCGGCTGATATAACTCCTTTTGTATATTCCAATATTGAAACAAATGGATGTTGGCCGATTTCGTTTACGTGAATTGGCTTACGATTTGTAAAACCGGCAAGTCTTCCAAAATGACGCCAATCCGAAGAGCGCTTATCACCGTCATATAAATGAGCTAAATAACGTCCTACAGCGCTTGCCACCTCATTTTCAAGTGGGTGCTCGGCTACCCTAAGCCAACCATGATAATTTTGCGGTGAGGACTCTATAACAAGTGCCAGGTGATGCCCGTTTTCTTTCATTTTTGCTATTGCCGTAATAGACAGGTCATCAATGAAGATGAAAGGACTTTTCCCTAGTGGTCTTATAAAAATGTCTTTGCCATTTATATTGTTGTATTTGTAATATTTTATGGAGTTGATGATTGATTTTGCAGTCGAATTTTTTAACTGCATTACGTCATTCGCCCGGTCATAGATACCGATTTCGTACTCTTTGCAAGGCAATGCCGATAGCTGATATTTTACCGTCCTAGTTGTATTATCATCTTCGTTCATTGCTAGGACTTCCCAATATGTTGAGCTAGTACCTGTTTATCCAATATATGTTCTTTTTCTTCATCTAATATTTGAAGTAAGTTTTCTACTAATGCTTTAGCAACTAATGACACATTAAGATGTGGTATACCTTCGCAAAGCTGAGCAGCTATTGCGTAAGCAAGGTTTATAACGCCAGATCCTTTGTAACCCCAACTTATGCCACCTTCGTATGGGTAAAGATCATAACGAGTGGGGAGTAAATCTATATCTCCATTTTCGTCGCGCTGTATTAATGCGATATTTACACCTTCAAATTTTTTAAGAATGATTCTCATATCAAACCTTTTTATTAGCCGTTCAAGCATAAATAATTATAAATAAAATAAGTAATTTCATCGAAAAATAAAATAAATGCAGACTATTATAAAAAATAAAGCGAATTTTAAGTTATTTATATCTGTTTTGTTGTTACTAATTTTATCTTCCGAAATTATATTTCCTGACCATTTTTTAAATTCTTTGAAGTATCCATATGTACTCCAAGCAGAATGCCAAGCTTTAATAGATGAATAGAATGTGCCAATAGCTATAGCTGTACTAACTATCAACTGCATAATTAGTTGTATATTCAGCTCTTCATTATAGGCGTTCAATACCCAAGTACCACTAATTATGTATCCTAATGTGAACGCAATACTACAAATTAAATTTGAAACTATCTTAAGATAGATATCAGATTTATGTAGGCTTTTAATTTTTTTGCTAGATTCATCATATTCAGCCACATTTGTATAAGATTCCAAACCTCTAGATGTATTTTCCGATTCCCAAAACAATTTAATTATATGTTTAGGTATATGCATACCCAGATAGTGTTTAAACGCCTCTTCAACCGCAAAAGTACGGCTTTCATTTTCCCAAGCTCTTTCTTTTCCCAGCTTATCTAGGAATATTAATTGCTGAGCTTTTGTAGCATTAACAGCAACTTCCTTAGCTTTATGACCTACATAAAAAACAATCCATGAACCAAAGAAAGCACTAATGAGTGTTGCAATATCATCCGTCTTTAATTCAGTACTCGCTACATCTTGCGCAAATGCTGGAGCAACAAAGACCATTAATATAAAGCATGTATAAATTTTAATTATCGCCTTACACATCTGTTTTTTCCCAATATTGCATTTGTAAATCGTGATCATCTCTACCTACCACTTGGCGATAAATTTGCGTAGTTTCAGCTGATACATGGCCTAGTCTGTCCCTTAATTTAAATACGTCCATTCCGGCCAGTGTCATTGCCACGCCAAAACCGTGTCTTAAACCTTTAGGGCAAGCTTGCGGTCCATTAATATTAACGGATAGCAGAACCCGTTTTATTATATTCCACGATGTTGTGCGTGAAATTGGCTTTTTGCTATCAGTCGCGTTGGGCCAGAACAGTTTATCAAGCAGGGCTTGATCACCGGTTCGCTTTGCTTTTCTGATATTGAAAATTAAATCCAAATTTTCAATAAGCTCTTTAGGCACGGGAATACTTCTGAACTGTGGTTTCTGCGGTTTACCCGTTTTGCTAACCTTACGCCTCTTCAGTGTTTGTAGAGTAATTGAATAGTTATCTATATCTATTAACCTGGGACACAAAATAAGCGGCTCTGTGAGCCTCGCGCCCGTCCAATGGAGCACTTCGCAAAATAACCGGTGCTGCGGCTTATCCAAAAGCTTTGAAGCACTGATAAAATCCTGACGCTCTTTTGAATTAAGATATAAACGATTACCTGCATCGTCATATAAACGCATTTCATCAGCAAAACTAATAGCCATATTATTTCCCCAACTCGGGGCCAGATTTGGCGATGGTTAATGCTTTCTCCAAAGTGTTAGCTTCCCCCCAATTTGAAGAACGATCCCAAGCCCCCCCATCGAAGCAATTCACACTATATTGAATACCGGCTGGATAACGTGTTTCTAAACCAACTAACGCTTCATTGTGTTTGATAAGCCACTCGCTTTTACTGGGGATATTCTCACTGTTAACAGCGGTTAAGTAACTAAGCTCGGCTTTGTATGTTTTAGCTTTATGCTCTTTAACCACATTAAAAGTCACAATATACGGAACATTAAGCCATTCCATTTCGCCCCTGGGGCGCAAGTCATTAGATAATAAATCAAAATAATACCTTTGCTTTGGATCGACTGGCACTCCGTTTACAAGGTTAGTTTGATTCGCTAACGTGTATTCAGGCTTATAGTGCTCAATAACAGATTCGACACTTTCACACTCAGTGCAAAGCACCACTTTATCAATATCAGCGAACACCAAAGGATAGGCAGCTGCATGATATTTTTTTGATTCAGCTATTCTGTCACGAATGTACTGCTCAACAAATGGTTTGGCATCTGCTGCGCTCAAAATCTCCAAATGTTCAGATTGGCAATTTAAACAAGTGCCTAGTAAATGACTCATAACAAATATCCTTTTTCACTCGATATTGATAACTAATAGCATTAGTATAACACAAGTTGAACATTACACATGTAATGTTCAACTACTGGGTAAAAAAAAGCACTTTTACATTGGATATACATTAAATATCTCCCCTTGAGCGCGAATACATGAACACTATTGGCAATAGTGTTCAATCACCCTTTATTAAGTTGTCATAAATAGCGGCTGAGGTCGCCAAAATGACACTTAATATCAAAATAATAGCCAGCGCTGTATCAGAGCCAAAAATGCTAATCTGTAAGTCGTACTTACTTACTAACGTCGAAACGCAAAAAGGAAGGGTAAAAACTAAAATAACTACCGTGATAAGTGATGTACTTATTTTCATATCTGTATCCTATTAGTAATAGTGTTCAGCATTTTTCACAAGCGGAAGCGGTTACGCAGTCACAGTGTACATCATCCATGATGTGAGATATTTACAATACATTGACGTGTTAATTAGTCGTTAACGACTAGGTAAAAGCTTTTGAAGCAGGCAAAGCCAACGAACTCACGCCGTTCGATTATATGATGCGTCTTGAACACATCGCCGCTCAAAACGATGACACCGAACAACGGCTACCATGGCGATTTGCTAAAGGCTAGGTGGGACCACTGGACGCTTACGTAATTTTTAACGTGGCTGTCCTTTTAATTTTCTTTTAATTTGTTGTCTGTTATTGAGTAAATCTTTAAAATCAAGAAAGTCAAAATTGAGCTTACAAGCCAAATGCTAAATATAGGAGATTTTAGTTCGAAAGCGATATAAGCGATATATGTAACGATAGACATTACTGCAGACATGAAAAAATATTTTTCAATAGTGGTTCCCAGAACTTGTTTTTTCTTTCTGGTGAAAATGATGTTCAATAACAAAGTTGTGGCTACTAATGAGCATGATGCTAATAAACTACTGGATATATTTTTTTCGAAATCAAGTTTATGAGCACTAACGAACAGTCCGGAAG
Source organism: Paraglaciecola sp. 20A4 (assembly GCF_011378905.1). GTDB lineage: Bacteria > Pseudomonadota > Gammaproteobacteria > Enterobacterales > Alteromonadaceae > Paraglaciecola. The sequence continues at coordinate 16,003 of NZ_WTPY01000050.1, forward strand.
CATAGTAATAGATAACGAGTTTATTAGTATGTTCTTCAAACAAATAAGACATTGATAAGAACAAAAGAAACAATATACCCAGCAGCAACATTTTGACTCCTTTAATAACAAACAATTTGCGGCATGGTATTTGCGTCTGTTCCTATCCATGACGTAGTAAATACAATTATACATGTAGGTTGCCCTGGCGCTGGGACAACAATATGTCCAGGATAATCATATATTGGAAAAGGTGTTCCTCCACCAGTGTTAGATCCATCGTTACTGTTGCCGCTATCTGAACCTGCTTGCTCAGAGGCCTTTTCTATAGTAAGCACACCACCACCACTAAAAACCAGTATATCACCAGCTTCTAATGAAGTAACGCATTTCGCGCCAAGATATTACCTTGGAGCCAAAGCCGTTTGGAATTTCTATGCTCGGTTGCTTTTGCGTAAATAGTGTCGTTATTCATAATATGACCAATGTCTAAAATTCATCCAAAGTTGGTCGAGCGCGATACGCCCGACCTATCGAAAAGAGTTACATAAACGCTTCCAAATCTTTATCTAGTTGTCGCACTGATATACCAAAATCAGCGGCGACTTGATTAGTAAATTCTTCGTATCTTCCTGGGCCACTTTCGCAAGAGTCCATAAGATCTAAAACCCGCTTTACCGCTTCGGTTTTAATATTTGATTTACGCACTCGATTAACGAGAGCCTGGGGCAAACGGATACCAGCACAAACACCGGTAAAATAGCTTTGCGCCCAGTACTGTTCACCGAACAAAAAGAGACATTTATCGCAAGTATTACGCATATGAGCTGCGTGACCTTCATCCGCTTTTGTTCTCACAATAACGAGTTCACCTTTAATTAATGCGGCGTTGTTTTCGTAAAACGAAATCAATTTTTCTGGGGCATCTTCTATCATTACCCGTGCGTGATAATCGCTAAGGAAGGCATTAACTTTAGAGAGTAAAATTGTTTTATCTTTTTCACTTATAGCCATAGTTTTTATATCCTTTAAATTCGTTGAAAGAGGTATGTGTTTTTAAGCGCTCGCGCGTTTGCACATGCCTCTTGGCGACTATGCCGAA
>NZ_WTPY01000051.1 GCF_011378905.1 Paraglaciecola sp. 20A4
AGACGCGGCCATAACAGCTGCAGCGACTACGCCCAATTTAGTTATGCGTTGAATATTAGATGTATGAAGGTCTGTTCTGGCGGCTGACAAAGCGAGTGTTTTTCGTATGTTTTTTAACATAATAGAATCCTATTAAAGTAAGTTTTATGTGTGGTAGTACAGATTTCAGTAGAAATCGTCTAACGCCGATACATCCTTTAACCGCCATTAGTTACTAGGGCATACGCTCAAACTCTGATTTAACGCCTTTCATATGAGTATGTGCCCTCTTGGTGAGCATATTCCCTTAACTCTTTAACATCGTCAACTGTTTTCGATTACAAAATATTCACATTTATCGAGGTTTAAAATTAAATACCGTAAAATCAATTGCTTAAGTTTGTTATAAATGTTGCTGAAATGTGCGTTAACGTTGCATTTTATGAGTCTAGTTCAATTGTAGGGGATTGGCGGGTAAAATTAATGGGCGGAAATGGCAGGGTTGAGTTATCTTTCGACACGCGCTTACGCTTTGCAGCGATACATTTGATAAGATCAAGCGGAGGGCAATTAATTTCAAAACTTAACCATTTGATTAATATCGGAACTTGACGATAATCACTACACTAGAGATAACGTAAAGAGAGACCGTAAAGTTATCCATCATGTTAGTTGTTCAGGTACGTTAGATTTATAATGAATTGCTAATCCAAACGATACATATAGAAGTTAGTCGCGAGTCGAAAGTTGGTGTAATAAAGGATTGATACATGCTGTTTAGAACGATCAAGAACACCACAACTACCCTTACCGTTGTTGCTATTTGTTTAGTCTGCGCAGCTGTTCTGGTGTCTTCCGTTGAGGAATACGAGAAGTTGTATTTGGAATCGACTCGGAGCGATCTTGATGGATTATCTGAAAACCTAGCAGCCGATCTTGTTTCTATTGTCACCACAGAGCCTGATACGTTTGAAGTGACGGCTACTTTATTACGCTTAGACCGCTACGAGAATGTGAAATATGCCGTGGTATATGATAGTCAATGGCAGCGCCTCAATATGTATTTTGGACCCTTATTTACCCCCAATGAATCCGAATTCAACATAGATGAAGATAAGCTTAAATTAAGTTCTCAAGGGGTACAGGTTAAAGACGGCGAGCTAATTGCGTTAAAATTAGTGGGTGATGCTCGCCTACCCCTTGGCTACCTGTTAATCGTAAATGATGCTGTAGGCCCGCTTAATAAAAGTAAACTCACGCTGTTAAAGCGGGTTTTACCGCTTGTACTGTTGGTACTTTTTGTAGCAATTGTGGGTTCATTCTTGATTCAACAAAAATTATTTTTGCCCCTTAGCCGGTTATCTCGTTTCGCCCAAAAAATTCAAGAAACCCATGACTATTCATTGCGAATTAATATCGATGGAAAGCAAGAGGTGACGGAGTTAAGCCGAGATATCAACTCCATGATGGAAACCATCAATAGCGAAACCCAGAAAAACATTAAGTATACCGATCAGCTCAAAGAACAACAAAAAGCCATGGAACGTCTCGCTAATTTCGATGGTTTAACCGGCTTACCTAATCGCCAATTCTTTATGGAAACACTCAGACTAGAGCTAGCTAAAGCCAAACGAGATGAACGTAATTTGGTTTTAATGTATTTCGATTTAGACGGGTTCAAGGGCGTCAACGATGCATTTGGTCACGAAGTAGGTGATTTACTGTTAATGGAGGTTTGTCGGCGCACTAAATCCATTTTACGCGACGGCGACCTTATTTCACGTTTAGGTGGTGACGAATTTCTGATTCTTTTGCACAATGAGCCGAATGAATTAGAGCTATTTGAAATAGCCGAACGGTTAGTTAATGGCTTGAACGTGCCATTTGCCATCCAGACTTGGGAAGTACAAATTGGTGTTAGTATCGGTATCGCTCGCGCCAGTGATTCGAATTTCAACGTGAGCGAGTTTATTAGCAATGCTGATATTGCAATGTACCGCTCTAAAATGGCCGGTCGCAGTACCCATACCGTTTTTGTGCCTGATATGATGGAAGACAACAAACGTCGCTTACTGATTGCCAATTCGATTTCCAGTGCGATTAAGCTCAATGAGTTTAATATTCACTATCAAGGTAAAGTGTCAGCAGACGAAACAATAGTTGGCTATGAAGCTCTGATCCGATGGAATAGTGAGTCGATGGGCGTGGTGTCGCCAGCTGAGTTTATTCCCATTGCTGAACAAAGTGGTAAAATACTATCTATCACTAAGTGGGTAGTTAGAAAGGTGTGCCAAGAACTAGATCAAATATTGGCCATGCATTCTGGGAACATTGTGGTGTCAGTGAACCTATCCGCTCACGATATTAAAAATACCTTACTGATCGATTACATTAGGGCTATGTTTACTCGATATAATATTCAAACCTCGCATATCGAGTTTGAAGTGACAGAATCAGCGTATTTAGAAAACTTCGATATCGCCAACGAATTCTTGACCCAAATACGCGATATGGGCTGCTCAATAGCCCTAGATGATTTCGGATCAGGCTATTCGTCGCTAGGCTATTTAACCCAAATTCATTTGAATACCCTTAAAATCGACAAACAGTTTGTGGATAACTTAAATGTATCTAAACGTAGCACATTGGTCACAAGAACGATTATTGAGATGGCTAAACAGCTTAACTTACAAATTTGTGCAGAAGGGGTTGAGACACGAGAACAGGCAGATTTTCTGATAGAAAATGGCTGCCACCAATTACAAGGTTATTTGTTTTCTAAACCCAAAAGCTTACTTGATATGCTCAAAACCTAATCGATTTTATAGATCACGGTAAGCTCTTTGGGCAACGTTGCACTGGCAGGTAAGTAGCCTACCGCCCCTTTACTTTCTTTTAAGTAGTCTAGTAGTAAACTTTCGTTATTCACTTCTCTAGGGGCTCTTTTACGACCCGTAAAACGCATTTGGGCCCAATATGACTGAATACGTGCTTCCGTTAAGCCGACAACCTTGGTGTTAAATAACACCCGAGTTCGGTTGTCAGGGGGCAGGGATACCGCGGTTAAGTCGTATGGAATAACCCCACCCATAAATAAATTTCGTACTTGTTGGCGATTGAGTTGAATTGAATTATCAGTGGTATTAGCGACCACAATAATTCCCTCCGCTGCAGCGATGGTATGCACGAAAGGAGCAGCAACTAGAATGAGTAAAGTAAGATATTTTTTCATTAAAACACCCACTCCAGACCAAGTTGATACAATATGGCGCGATCATCAAAGTTACCCAAATCTACTAGCGAAAAGTCATTGCTAATCGGCCCATTAGCTTCAATGAGCGTCATCTCGCCTTTAAATGCAATATTGGATTTCCAATCCCAACGAATACCGAGTTTAGTGCCATTATTTTTATCGTCTGAAAATTGCGTTAAAACAAAATCATATGTTGCGGCCAAGGTATTCAGACCATCTGATACACCGTAAGGAATTTCATTTGGAATGTGATCGTAATAAACCTTGCGCTTACCGTAAGATATATACAAGGTATACGGATTGAAGTTATAACCAAGCGAGATATAAAAATTATTTATATCAGGTGTTATTCCACTCTTACCGACAACTTTTCCTACTTCACTGCGTACAAAATAATCGACGTTTTCGTAATTGGCACTTAATTGAAAAAACTGGATTGTTCCATTTGGATCAAGCCAATCGCCATTTTTGTTAAATCCCAGTTGACGCAGTTGCTCGCCAAACTGCGTGGCTTCGGGTAATTCAACATCTGCATCCCCTTGAGCAAATGACGCTCTAAAAGACCAGCCTCTATAAGCGGCACTGGTATTAACACCAAAAAGACCGGTTACCTGTGCATCTACCGAGCGACTAGCAACATTGAACGCGTCATCGTAATAACCCCAAAATCCCTCAGAATTGATAACCCAATCCTTGACGGTAAATTCGTAATTGGCAGACACACCTTCGAAGGTTGAAAAGAAAGCGGTGTCATAAAACTGTTGCGGTAGGGTCAACCAAGGATAAGCAAAGCCCACATCAAGGCTGTCGCTGTAATTAAAGAAAGGAATGCGCAGCTTGCCCAGTTTGATTTGTAAGGCTTTATTAGGTTTGTAGGTGAGGTATAGCCATTCTATCCCTGAATCTCGCTGCTTTCCCGTATTGCCAACCAATTGACCAGTAACAGAGATTTCATCAGTAAATCGGTAATCAGCTTGTAGTGCAATCAATGATTGTTGGTCAAAGCTAACACTGTTGTCGTAACCAATATATTCAGCGTTTGCATCATCAAGATAACCCATAATAACGCGGGCAAATCCTGATAATTGTAATTTATCATTTTCTTCTGCATGAAGAGCTAATGGCAAGCTACCAAAAGCCAAACAGCTTGCTAGCATAAAATAAGTCACTTGATGCTTCATGTTTTAGTTAACACTTTTTTTATGTGGTTAAAATTTTTATCGCTCAAAAATACTATACTTAACGTGTGCATGAAAGATATTTAGGCTGTACGCCACTATATTTGCCCTTCGCAGGTATTTATGGGGCAAAATAGTTATATACGCTTTAACGTTATCGGAACGCAAAACGGATGCTGAAGGTCTATTGCGTGAAACGAGTACTTTTTTCTGTTTTGCATCTCAGGTGATCGTTTTCAACGCATATTTTGTCGTTACTTATTTGAAAGCGACGCTGACACCACGTTAAGATACACCACTCATTCTATTATACTTGTAGTCTCTCGCGGACTCTTTCTACGGTGACTTAATGAGCGCTTTACTTAGCGTCAATCGCTAATATTGGAGTTGGTATAACCCTATGCTAGATATTTGAATAAATAACGGTTAATTGTTCAGGAATTGTAATCCCCGCAGGTAAATAACCCACCGCACCTTTATTGTTTTTAAGGTATTCGAGCACCGAACTTTCACTTATCTCTTCATGTGGTGCTCTTTTACGCCCAGTAAAACGCATTTGTGCCCAATAAGACTGAATACGAGCTTCAGTTAAGCCGATGACTTTGGTATTGAACAACACTCGTGTTTGGTTATTTGGCGGTAATACAATCGCGTGTAGGCCATAATGCTGTGCCCCGCCCATAAATAAGTTGCGCACTTCCTGGCGATTTAAATATATGGATCTGTCTTGGGTATTGGCAACAACGGTGATAGCGTCATTTGCACAGCAAATATTACCAGTTAGGCTAAATATGGTGCCAATCAGCAATAAAGAGGCTTTAATCAAAACACCCACTCCAATGCCAATAAATATAACAGGGCCTTTCTATCAAAATCAGCATCATCAAAGGTAAAGAACGCGCGGTCATTGGCTTTACCTCTTATCAAGCTTACTTCGCCCTTTAGGGCTAACCCCGCTTGTAAATCCCATCGGGTACCAAGAGTAAAAGCTTCAGAGCTATCAACGGGTAATTGATCAAATATGGCGAGGTAACCATACGCCAGACTATCCAGTTGAGGACTTAAACCTAGCGGAATATCATTGGCAGGTTGCTCGTACTCGGTCTCATTTTTTGAATAAGAAATATAAGACGTAAAAGGAAAGTAATTATAGCCAGTAGAGATAAAATAACCGTCGGTGTCGGGCACAAAAACAAAATCAGCGTGTATGTGATTTAACTCAGCCCGAACGAAGTAATCTAGGGTTTCATAACTGGCGCTGAATTGAAAAACTTCCGTTAAACCATCCGTTGCTAGAGACTTTGCACTTTCGCTAAAACCAATCTGACTAAGAAGGTTACTAAACTGTGTAATGTCGTCAATTTCAACACTCGTTTTACCTTGGTGGTACGAGCCTCTAAACGTCCAGTTGTTAATGTGAATAGTATTGATTAAACCGTGCAAATCGTCCGTTTCTGCCTTCATCTGACGCTCTGCTATCATGACATCATCTTCAAAATAGCCCCAATAACCTTCGATATCCATCACAAATAGGCTGTTAGATATCTCATAATTCGCCATCAAACCGTCAAATGTAGAAAAAAAGTGTCGAGGATAAGTTTGCTGCGGTAATGTCGCCCAGGGGTAGGCATACCCTACATCAATTACATCACTATAATTTAGAAAAGGCGTGCGTTGCTTACCTAGCTTAAACCGCAGCGAATTTGTGGGGGTATACGTTAAATACAGCCACTCAATCCCTGAGTCTCGCTGGTCAGCGGTATGCCCAATAAGTTGCCCGGTAACGGCTAAGCTATCTAAAATCTGATAGTCAGCTTGCAAGCCAATAAGGCTTTCTTGGTCGACACTGACCGAATTGTCATAACCAAGATATTGCGCATCTTTATCGTCAATATAGCCCATTACAACTCGAGCAAAACCAGAAAGTTGAAGCTTATCGTTTGTTTCAGCATAAAGTGAGGGAGCAAAGCTAAGCCAGACTAAGCTGCTTACCAACAATAAATAAGGAATGCGATACATCATGTTTTAAATAGGTCTACTTTTTATATGGTTAAAAAAATTCTTACTAATCAAAATACTATAGCCCAATCGAGAGTCAAAGATTTATTGCGCAAAACTAGACTAATTGACAAGCCTGATTGGCTTTTTATTACGAGATAGTAAACCGCTTTATTCAAGAGAGGTGGTGTATATAACCGTTAAGTTATCAGGAATAGAAGTACCCGCAGGCAAATAACCGACAGCCCCTTCATTGTTTTTAAGGTATTCCACAACGGAACTTTCGTCATCGATTTCTTTCGGTGCTCTTTTACGACCAGTAAAGCGCATTTGTGCCCAATATGACTGAATACGTGACTCTGTTAACCCAACGACTTTAGTGTTAAATAATACTCGGGTTTGATTATTCGAGGGCAGGGAAATCGCTGCTAATTCGTAGGGGGCTGCTCCTCCCATAAAGAGGTTACGCACCTGCTGACGATTGAGTTTAATTGATTTATCCGCTGTATTTGCCACTACGATAATACCTGTAGAAGCTCGCACGTCGAATATAAAACCCAAGGAGCAGAGAAGAAATACAAAAAGGTATTTTGTCATTAAAATACCCAATCTATACCCAACTGGTATAAAACAGCTCGGCCATCAAAATTTCCCAAATCCCGTAAAGCGGAATCATTACTGACCTGACCATTAGCCCTGACCAGGGTTAATTCTGCTTTAAGGGCGACGTTAGAACGCCAATCCCAACGAATACCGATTTTACTGCCATTAACGTTCTCGTCACGAAATTGGGATAAAATAAAGTCATAGGTCGCTGCAATTTGATCCAATTGAGGTGATACGGCATAGGGTATTTCATTTGGAATATGCTTAAATTTAACGTCCCGTTTGCTATAAGAAATGTAAGCCGTATAAGGGTAGAAGTTATAGCCAAGGGAAACATAAAAACTATTCACGTCAGGTGTTAGGCCGCTTTTACCCACAATATCAACCACTTCACTACGCACAAAATAATCCAGGTTTTCATAATTTGCGCTAAATTGATAAAACTCTATGGGCCCATCAGGATTCAACCAATTTGCATTGTTGCTAAAACCGAGTTGGCCTATTAACTCACCAAACTGAGAGGCTTCTGGTAAACCTAGCGCTACGTTGCCCTGATTATATGAGGCTCTCAACGAGAACTGCTTATACGCTAAGGTCGTATTGATGCCAAAAAGTCCGGTTATTTTGGTATCAACGGTGCGGCTACCCGAACGAAACTCGTCGTCATAATACCCCCAATATCCCTCGTAATTAATCACCCAATCGTTGCGCGCAAACTCGTAGTTGGCTAACACACCCTCGAATGTTGAAAAGAAAGACGTGTCGTAGAACTGTTGAGGTAGCGTTAACCAAGGGTAAGCAAAACCGACATCTAAGCTATCACTGTAGTTGAAAAAAGGAATGCGTTGTTTGCCGAGTTTAACTTGAAAGGCGTTGTTGGGTTTAAAAGTAAGGTAAAGCCACTCTAAACCAGAATCGCGCTGGGACCCCGTATGCCCGACTACTTGGCCGGTAACAGAAAAGTCATCATTCAATTGGTAATCGGCCTGAAACCCGATAAGGGACTGTTGATCAAAGCTAACGCTATTGTCGTAATAAATATATTCGGCATTGTTATCGTCCAAATAACCCATGATCACCCGCGCAAACCCTGAGAACTCGAGTTTATCTTCATCTTCGGCCTGAACTACAGGTGCACAGCTGAGAAAAATAATGCAACTCGCTGATACAAAATGAAATATTCGCTTAATCATGTTTTCAATCCATTTGACTTTTTCGGGGTAAATACGTGCTTAATAAACAAAATACTAGGGCAAGCGGGCATTGATTTCTAACTCCCATAATAGCTTACAAGCTTATTCCTATTGGGGATCAAAAATAATATCGGCCAAAATCTTATTATCTGTATCCCAAAACAAAGGTATTTTTAAAGCAGACTCATTTGCTAGATCATCAAGCGTATTGCAAGACTAGCGTCATTTAACGCACTTATCGTATGGTATAGACCACAGTTAAATTATCAGGAATAGAGATATCCCCAGGTAAATAACCTATAGCATCTATATTATTTTCAAGGTATTCCAGAACGGAACTTTCGTTATCGACTTCTTTGGGGGCTCTTTTACGGCCGGTAAAACGCATTTGCGCCCAATATGACTGAATACGTGCTTCGGTTAAGCCCACCACTTTGGTGTTAAATAATACGCGGGTTTGGTTTTCTGGCGGCAGTGCAATGGCATCTAAGTTATAAGGTATCACGCCACCCATAAAGAGGTTACGCACCTGCTGGCGACTGAGTTGAATGGATTTATCAGAGGTGTTGGCCACAACAATAATGGCTTCAGCAGCCTCTAATTTTGCAAAGCTAATTATGCATAAAAATAGCAGTGTCAGATATTTTTTCATTAAAATACCCACTCAACGCCAAGCTGGTATAAAACGGCCTGGCCATCAAAATTGCCCAGATCCTTTACCGCATAATCATTACTGATGGCATCCTTAGCTTGAACAAAGGTCATTTCTGCTTTCAATGCTAAGTTGGTATGCCAATCCCAACGTAAACCCAGTTTAGTTCCGGTTGATTTATCATCGGGGAAGGCTGCGAGTACCCCAAGGTAGGTTGCTGCAAGTACATCTAAATCAGGCGTGAAGCCAAAGGGTATTTCACTGGCGATATGATCAAAATGAAGATCTTTTTTACTGTACGAAACGTACACGGTGTAAGGGTAGAAGTTATAACCAGCCGAGATATAAAAATTATCCACGTCTGCGAATAAGCCACCTTCACCTTTTACTTTGACGAATTCGCTGCGCACAAAGTAGTCTAAATCTTCATAATTGGCGCTTAACTGATAAAATTGCAGCAATCCATTCGCGTTAAGCCAATCAGCATTGTTCGTAAAGCCAAATTGACGTAGCAGCTGACTAAATTGCACAACTTCGTCTTGCTCAATATCAATATCACCTTGACCGTAAGATGCTCGCACGATGAAATTCTTATAACCCACGGTAGTATTTACGCCAAAAAGGCCGATTACTTTGGTATTGATGTCCTGACTGGCCAAATATATTTTGTCGTCGAACCGACCCCAATAGCCTTCGTAGTTAATCACCCAATCGTCAATAGCAAACTCATAGCTTGCTAATGCACCATCGAACGTTGGGAAGAAAGCCGTATCGTAAACCTGTTGCGGCATGGTCAACCAAGGATAGGCAAAGCCAATATCAAGGCTGTCGCTGTAGGTAAAGAAGGGTATGCGCTGCCTGCCAAGCTTTATTTGTAATGCATTGTTCGGGCTGTAAGTCAGGTATAGCCACTGTAGCCCTGAATTGCGCTGGTCATTTGTATAACCTACTACCTGACCTGTCATAGAAAAATCGTTGCTTAGCCTATAGTCCGCTTGTAAACCCAGTAGCGACTGCTGGTTAAGGTTAACGCTGTTGTCGTAACCCACATACTCGGCGTTTTCATCATCGAGGTAACCCATAATGACGCGAGCAAAACCTGAAAATTGCAGTTTATCCTCGGTTTCAGCGTTGAGTGTTGTAGCCCAACTAAACATAAGCAAACACAATGCTGAGGTAAAAAACGATAAGCGGCGAGTCATATTTTAATAGGTCTATTATTTGTGTGGTTAAAAAATTCTTATATAACAAAATACTATAAGTATATTGGGTGTCAATCGCTTTTGAGTTTAATGTCTGGACTAAAGCCTATTACAGCGGTTTTTTGTGTGAAAGTAGTATTCCTTTGGCACACTTGAATCCGTTGCCACACTTAGATCCGTTGTCAGGCTTAGATCCGTCGGCGCACTGCGATAAGGGCAGGGGAATTTGCACTACCAGCAAGTTGGTTTGAATGACGGGGCAGCCTTACGCTATGATGCGCAACCCCCTTTTATTTGTATGTTGCCGCCTTGGATTTTTTCAGCAGTGAATTCATTAGTCCCCTACTAAGCGTATTTTTAATTGTCTTAGCGGGCTTTACCTCATTTTTAACCGCAGCCTTAGGGGCTGGTGGTGGCTTGTTGCTTTTGGTCGCCATGGCGTCTTTTATGCCCATGGCCGCCGTTATCCCAGTGCATGGCTTAGTGCAGCTAGGCTCTAACGCTAATCGTATGTTGTTGACCTTCCGGCACATCGACAAAAACATGCTTATATATTTCACGCTGGGTGGTTTGGTCGGCGCCTTGGTGTCATCTTTTGTAGTGCACGATTTGCCGCTCGATTGGATGAAGCTCGCCGTTGGCGGGTTTGTGCTATTTTTACTTTGGGGCAAAAAACCCAGCATAAAAGAATCTAGCCCACTGGGCAAAGCGATAGCGGGCTTAGTCACCACGTTCTTATCCATGTTCGTAGGGGCAAGTGGGCCACTGGTCGGCAGCTACTTGCACACCAAAGGCTATGAAAAAATGCGTTTTACCGCGACATTTTCAGCCAGTATGACCATGCAACACACATTAAAAGCCATAGTCTACGCTACTGCAGGGTTTGCCTTTTGGCAGTGGATGCCCCTAGTGATCGCCATGATTGGCGCAGGCGCCATAGGTACGTGGTTGGGCTTGAAGTTACTTCACAAAATACCTGCCGCAAGGTTTCAGCGACTAGTGCAAATAGTACTCTCGGTGTTATCCATAAACCTGATGTACCAAGCGATCGATGAATTGTTTTTTTAATCGAGTACTCCACGACCTTTAAGCGCTTGAGCATGCTAGGCAACCCAACAAAGCCGACTGCGTCGAGCAAACCGAACACGCCGGCCGTTGCAGATCTGCGCTAATCGTTAATCAGGACTAGCGCGCATAAAATGAATTTTTTTGCACCGTGCTAATAAGTGCCCATTAGGGCAGTGCATTACTCCAAACACCCAGCCACTTGTTCCCTCGTCAGCCCTTTTTATCTCGCTTGCTGCATAAACCTTACTGCATGTTTTGCAGTGTACTTGGCCCTTACCCGCCTCAATCATATCGCTGGCGATATATTCGAAGCGATTAAACGAAGTGGGCACCACATTACACACAAAAAGGGTGGGGTCGTAGGTTCGCAGCCAACGATAAATATAATGCTCTTCCCCGAACTCTTTTCTGCAGTCATTTATCCACTCATTTAATTCAGCTCTGACTTGCAACGCTTCTACATCAGTTTCATCGATTTCGTCACCTCCCTCCATCACAAAGGGTTCAGGGTGTATTTCATCAAATAGCACAGGCAGCAAATCAGTGGTTTCAAAAATAAAGCGCCCGTCGAGTCTTTCACCGTAAATATCTGTGCCTTTGTACATAATATGCGAGCCGCATTGGGGCAGGGCATCTACAAAGGCCTCCCATTCCTGCTGTACTTTTTGCGCTTCAAGCTGAGCCTTTTGCTCTTTACGTGTTAAAAACGCAGGATCACCAGGGGCCATGCTAGGCCAAATATAATCTTGGTCGGTGATAAAGCGCGTTTTGTCTGCGCTTTTAAACCACTTCCAGTACAGCACGGGCCAAACAAGAATATAAGTACCGGCCCGCAGCAGCATGAGGCTCGGTGACGCAGGGCGTTCCACCCTGTCTTTGTAAAACCACCAAAACGCCGTAAAAGTCAACGCGGAAAATAACCCGATCGAGAAATAAAACATAAGATAAATCACAGTGTTGTTACTCCTTTAACGTACTGAACAGCGATACCGGCAAGACATCAGTGCATTTAAAGTGGTGCTGTCTTTGAAAATGCTGAGTGTGTTAATCCGTTATCAAACAAGCGCTTAAGTTAGGGTCTCTAAACAGCGTGTAAATGTAAAATAAGAATAATTAATGTTTCAGGTGATTCCGTATTGCGTGCACCGTGTAGTACAAAGGGTAAACGAAATTCTGCTGCTCTAATGCTGATAAACCTCGACCACACTGGCATAAAAGTGTTTGACGCTCTAGTCGAGTATAAAGCAGTCCCTCAATAGCTCTCTTTCCGCTTTGCTGATACCTGCTTGTTGAGCAAAGTTTTCCCACTTTGAGACAGTATTTAACAATCTTTGGTGGATGCTATTGGCGGCACTGCCATTAACATGAAAGTACTCTGCAACCTCAAATGCCAAGCCTATCGAGAGCGCGTTACTCACATCATTAATATTAAGATGTAGGCCAGTGGCATATAACATGGGGTTTATATCGTACGCTGGCGATAACCGCCAGCCAGTGGGCTGCAGAATGAATCCGTGATTTCTCAGGTGATCGTCGCAATTCGAGACCATGATGTTAAACAGCATTCTTGTCCAAAGTTGTTCAAGATCTTGCTGAGTATTAGAGCCGTGTTGTATGAGAAATTCTGCGAGTTCCAAGTAACTTGCACCATCATCCTGACCATCAAAATATTCGAGCTGAGTCATCGCGGAACTGAAGTGAAGCCGTTTCCCTGAATCGGTGCGGTCGAACCTTTTCGTTAAAAAAATATGATGTCTGCCAATGGCTTCAACTTTGGACTCTGCCATTTCGATGCCTGACTCAATCGCCATTTGGTATACAACGAATTCCCATAGACCAATATCGTAATCATCATGACAACTGGGAAACTTGGCTAACCACAAACTATTATCGTGATTTCTTATTGACGCCTTTGGTCTGGCTCCACCTAATGATGAACCCGGTGAAATCAGCATATTGAGCCATTTTAGATAATCTGGATTATCTAAATCTGGTTTTTCTTCGATTTTATTTGCAGCTTGTAGTAGCTCGGGTAGGTTGGTTATTGCTGGCGCAGATAGCTCATGATTATCGTCTAAGAATGGACCTGTTAATGATGTGCGAAAGCGTAGTGCACCCATACGAAATGAGTCGTGAACGCCCAGCAAGTAATCTGTCTCGTATAAACTTTTTGCTCGTCGTTTCTCTCGTCGAGCGATAACTGCCTCTCTACGTTGCATCAGCAACCGCCCCCATCGATCAGGGCATGAGTCGAGGAATACTTTGAAATTTTTATCGCCCTGTGCATGTTGCTCTCCAACGAATAACGTTAGAGAGGGATCAATTTGGAGAGCATAGTCTGAGGCTAACCACTTCTTATCATAACTAAAGCTGAAATGCTCTTTTCCTCTTATTTCAGACGAGCGCAATGTGCCGACTAACATAGGCTCAGTGGATTCAGTCCAATCAGCGTAAACGTGGATTTCCATAATGCGACGCTCTTATTTTTTATTCAGCAATTGGATGTCTTGCAGCTTTCTTCCTAGCTCGTCATCAAATGCGATTTTAGTTAGGTCGTCCACTAGGCCCAAGGAGGCTAAAACGTTGACGTAGTGCCCAAGCGAAACGGAAGGATCACCTTTTAATATTTTTCGTAACGTCGGTTTAGATATCCCTGTTCTACTGTGCATCATTTCTTGGGTAATACCGCGTCGCTTCATCGCCAGAGTTAAGTTTTCGCCCAAGATGCTTAACACCTTTTTGTGTTTTGGGAAGACGACAGCAGAGCGCTTTGTCTTTGATTCAATAGTATTCATAGTGAAACTATATTTTCTTTAATCCAGAATTTATAGAATTATAGTTTCATTTTAATATTAAAGAAAGTGATAAATCGACGCTCCCAATTGTCTACATATGAAACAAAAATTACTTTATTCATGAAATTATGAAACTATAGTTTCATATTGGTTGTGTCTCATATCAGTGATTTAGCCAAACAAATCCTTATTCTTGAGATTACATACCATCCCTGGGGCATTTTGGGGCAGTATCGCAGTGCCTTGATTCACGGTACTTAGCAATTACTCCAACTTGGCGCAACGCTTTTATTACTTGGGGCACCGTTTAAAAAATTGAATAGGCACACAGTGTTGTTACTCCTTTAACGTACTGAAAATCCTGAGATTAGTATTCTTTATACAGATTGCTTGTTAATTTATACCAACTCCAGTAAATAATTAACCACTCAGC
>NZ_WTPY01000052.1 GCF_011378905.1 Paraglaciecola sp. 20A4
TGCAACCAGAACAGAGCATCGACCACCTGTTACCATGGGAATTTGCTAAACGCTAGGTGGGATCACCAGACGCTTACGAATATTTAGCAAATAAGTGCAATGAAGAACTTGATTCGTTTTTTAAGAAAATGGATTGTAAAAATTCCGCTAGAGATGATTTTAACAAAGAGTATCCCCCCAGAGGAACTGACGATTATAGTGAAAAATTCTACCGTCCATTAAGTGAAACGGATTTGACACAAAAAAGAGAAGAGCTAATAAAATTAATTAAGGTCATCTCGCCCGTAGCTAAATTTGGGAATGAGCAAATAGAATTAACCGTTGATGATTTAGCAACAGAAATTCTATTCATAGAAAGATATTTATTAAAAGTGGAACCTAGAGATTACAGGCCACTATGATGAAAATTTCAACCATTAGAAATTTGCTTTTAACACTGGCTGTAAACGTAATTTTTTTCGCCTCTACTCAACTGCATGCTCAGGAAGTATCGAGATCTGATACGGCCTTAAATGGTGCAATATCAACTTTCGTTCAAAATGTATTAACTGATGACACGGCAGAGTTTAATCAATTTGTAAAAGCAATGATGATTGCAATGACTTTTATCGGTATAGCCTGGTATGTAATTGGTTGGGCTTTGAACAAATATGATGTAGGAACTTTAGTAGTTTACTTCATATCATGTTTTGTGATCTGGGCTTTTTACGCTAATTACAATGAGGCGCTATCAGATTTATGGGGATGGTCAGACTCCATTGGATTAGGCATTCAAGAGCAAGCCACCGGTACAGACGATAAACTATTTGTTGTAAATAAATTAATGGAAACAATTGGAAGGTTCTTTCTTGATGATATTTCGATACTTGATGGACTACTTGCTATTACCGGAATGTTGTTTTTCACCCTAATTACTCTAATCCTAAAAGTTGTTGTTTTCATCGCTTCACAATGGAGTATTTGGGGCTATGCGTTCTGCAAAATAATTGGGCTTGTTTTCCTACCTTTAGTCCTTTGGCCTGTAACCCGTTCAGTGTTTACTAATTGGTTTCAAATGTTCATGGGATTCTGGTTTTTTAACTTGTTTATCAAAGTCGGCCTAACTCTCTATTACATTTATTTTAGCGCGATATTCGGCGTGGTAGATGGTCCAGTTTCATTCAACCCTGTTGCTGATCACATAGCTATTATGCGTATTAATTTACACATGCTTGTCGGGATTATGTTTCTTATTTCGCTAGGTGCATTGTCAGGGATGATGGCGCAAGGCTTCGGTGGTGCCGTTTCTGGAGCAAGTAGGGGGATGGCTAATACAGGCAAAGGTGCGGCCAAAGTAATTACACAGCTAATCGCCAAGATATAAATGAGAAATATGAATATGAATAGTTCACATAACAACATCATAGAGCAACACAACGAAGATGAATCGACAAAAATAAATGAAACCGTTCCGAAACTGGTTTCTATGAACACTAAAATATATTTAGCGTTACTAGTAAGCCTGGTCATTATCGTAGTGCAGGGATTTTGGATTAACTCCGCAAATATACGCGCTGAAATGAATACAGAAATGATTTTCATGAAGATGTATCCAAATGGGACTTGGGATGTGGAATATAAAAAATCTGGTGAAGAAGCTGATTTTTTCCCATTAACCATTGATAAATTATTGTTCGATTTTGTTGAAGCAAGATACGGAGTCAATCCCCATTCTATGCGCCGAAATTATGGTTTTGCTATTACATTCATGTCGCCAACATTAAGAACATCATTTGTTGGTTCTGCTGACGAAGACTATAACGCAGCGGAAAAAGCTAAACATTTTACTCAAAGAGGTTGGACTGAAGAAATTAGATTGAGATTCATTGACCATTTTGATGTATCTGCGGGTTCATTTATTGGCGGGGATTCTGAAATTTATAGAACGAATATATTTATTGAAAGAATACTTAGAGATAAATCAGGGCAGCAACAAGGCGAACCAGTTAAAGAAGTCATCAATCTGCATTGGCGAATAAAGTCATCTAAAACATTAAACAAACTAACTCGTGACGAACTTAGAGCTAATCCTATCGGTATAGAAATTTTGAAAGAAAAAATCACTTTAGACATATCCGAATTGGAATAACACAAACAAGCAGGAATTATTATGAATAAATTAATAACACTAACGGCTTTTTCTTTATTTTCATTAAGCGCCAGCGCTCTTGATTGTGTGAAAATCGGTCATGAGTCAGGGAAAACATATGATATTGAAGGAACAACGAATACATTTACACATGTGATACTGCCTGAAAATATAATGCGCAATACTACTGTTATTGTGGGGAATTCAGATCTATGGACTAGTGATACGGCAGGGCCTCATATTTATATCAAACCTACTTCTACCCAAGCGCAAGGTGTATCGACTTCATTGTCAGCAGTCGGTGAGTCAGGCACTAGTTATGATTTTAAGATTAACAGGAAAAAAGCGATCAAGAATACGTGCTATGAAGTCACCACAGGCACATTATTTTCTGACAATGAAAGACAGGCACTTTCGTTGCGCAAAAATGACTCACAGGACAGCACTAACGTTGAACTAGCCCGTTTATATAGAGATAAATATAACCAAGCAACAAGAGACGCAAAGGAGCAAGAGAGAACCGCTGTTTTAGAAGCGCTCCGCAGATACCGTTATCAAATATATACACGCTATGACTGGGATAAACCCAGTAAAAATTATCGTAAGTCGCGTACTACAAATAATTTTATAGGTGATGGTTTTGTTTCAGATATTTACGATGATGGAAGATTTACATACATAAGAGTACATAACCAAAACAAGGGGATCATGATTGTCGAAGCTGAGCTTGAAGGACAAACTGAAATCATAGAAGCAAAATTCGATACTCTTAATAAAATGTACACTATTGCAGGAATATTCCCCAAATTTACACTTAAATATGCTGACTCAGAATTTGATATCAGTAGAGGTGATAACAGTACTTTTGGGGAGTACTAATAATGTCTGAAACAATTATTGAGTCTACCGAAGATTTTGATGAAGAGAGCCCTTCTTCTATAAAACAAGGAGCACAAAGGTACTTCATTTTAGCTGGAGTATTAACCACTTTGTTATTCATCTATCTGTTTGTGAGTATGTCAATGGATGATGATTCGGATGATAACAGTGTTAATAAAAAAACTTCGGTACCAGAGCAATTACAGGAAGCGGATATTAACAACCCTTCTAGCGCTGTAGCTGAATTTAATCGTTCACTCGAACAAAATGGGCAAGCACCACAAGCTGCAAATCAGAAAGTAGCAAATTCAGGTTTACCCGATGATCTCTCACCACGTAAAACTGCATCAAATATTGATGTAACTGAAAAGCAGGACAGGCGTAGACAAAAAAACGCTAAACCTGAAAAAGAGATCACTATAGCGCCAACGCCTTTTCAAAAATTTCAGGAGCAAGAGGAATTAAGAGCAATGCGTTCTTTGGCTTCCCTCAGTTCATTAGGGGATGATTCAGCGTTTTATGGTGATGAAACGCAGTCATCAAAAAGGAATACGCGATCTGTTCCTAGTAACCCTCCCCAAACTATTGAAGAAAAGCAAACGGCTATTAGGCAGCAAATTTCTGAAATAACAGCGTATAGAGAAGCCATTGAACGCGGTGATATAAATCCCTCAACTCCACCACCTTCTATTCAAAATCTAATGAGAGGTGATAAATGAAAATTTCAACTTTGTCGTTTGTTATTACATCGTTACTGTACTCGCTAGCAAACGCGCAGGAGATACAAGCACCGATTCAAGCACCTAAACAGGAATTGGTAAAAGCTGTTGATGATGGACGAAAAATTTTAGGCACTACAACCATCATTAAGGCGGCTCTCTCTCAAAAGCTAATATCTGATTATCCAGGTCCGTTCAGAGCGTATGTAACCCATGATGTTTACGATTCAACCTATGAATACGTCCTCATACCTAAAGGCTCTAAGATACATGGAAATGTTGTTCGTATAGCGAATGTAAACGAGCCTATTAGCGCGAGAGTTGGATATATCATTCATTCTATAATCAGGCCAGATAACGTATTAGTTGATCTTTCCAGGGACGCAGCTGTCGATCACGAAGGTGTATCTGGTATAGAAGATGAAGTAAATAGGCATTTACTTGCACAATTTCTTGGCGTTGTTGCTTATGCATTAGTTTCATCAGGTTCAGACGGTCAAACTACTGGGGGTTTAACGGGAACTGTTAATACTAACGCAGAGATAGCCGCACAAACGAGAGAGCAATTTTCACCCATTGCGCAGAAATATTTAAACCTTGTGCCCACAGTAACAATAAATAGCGGTCAAACATTTAATGTGTTCATCGTCGCGCCTAAACGTATTACGCCATATGGAGGAATTTTCGATGATTTCGCCAGCAACTAAAGTTCTTTTATCAACTTTTTTTCTAATCCTAAGTGTGAAGTCTTCAGACTTGTACGCTTCAGATTTAAACGCATATGTGAGGACAAATTACCCGGCGAATATTAGAACCGTTGGTCAACTAGCTGAATATATTATCGATGGGACCGGCTACAAAATTTACAACGGTAAGAATGCTCCAGACGATGCTAGCTCGATTTTACATAATACCTTACCACACCAACCTTCGGGGCTAGTTTTGTCAAGAAAGGATGCATTGCTGATCGCTATTGGTCAGAAGAATTCTCTTGTTGTGGATTACGAAAACAAGTTGGTTTCAATGACAAGGAATCCACATCATGAGTAAAAATTTAAATGTGGCGTTACTCGTTTTTTTGTTAACAAGCTGTGCTTCAAATACAAATGTATTAAGAGACCACATAACAAAATTGAATCAATCTGAGCGTATTATCCCTCACGATTTTTCGAAGAAATATACCGATGTTATTGAACTGGGATTAGATAAATCAACAGATAAAAAACAATCCATAGAAACTGAAGTTACCTATGTAGCACCACAGAACATTGAAAGAATATCTAAACAAAAAGAACAAAGTGCCTCAAAACTATTAAAATATGTAGATATAGAATTTCTCAATGAATCAGCAGAAATTAACGACAAAAATTTATCTCTGTCTCTAATATCTGAAAACATCGATACAGAATACTTTCTCATTATTGGGCATAGTCACGGAGTCAGTAGCGTTGGAGTTGAAACGCTTTCGTCGAAACGTGCAAGGAGCTTGTCAGTAGCACTTATCGAAACAGGGATACCCAAAGACCATATATATTTTATTAGTGCCTGGAGTGATGGGGGAATGAATTACAGTATTTCGAAAGGCGTAAGAGTGGTAGGTTTACCCGCTGAATTAAGCGAAAACGCTGCATTAATCACTGGTATAACAAAAGTGGGGCTCTGATATGAAAAAAACAATATTTCTTATACTCAGCGTTCTATTTTGTACTTCCGTTATTGCAACTGACGACCAGGATGCACGAAATTTCATAGATGATAATTCATGTGAAATGAGCAATAAAGAAGTGTCGGTCTGCGCTGTAATAGTCTGCGATTTTGGATTGCTTTTTGGGGAATGGTCAAGTGAATGCACCGACCATAAATGGAAACTTATTAGGTGGGCTTCTAATCCATTTTCCAGTCTACCAAAGTGTTTCGATAGAGACTCTAATTGTGAGAGAAACGGGGCTGGGCGCAGTGCTGAAATTTCGCAAGATGATTGTGATCTAATGCATACCGATATTGAGAGAGAAACATGTGAATTAGCTCTAGATCCAAATATCGATTGGAGCCAAGTTGCACCGTATGATGGACCATTAGTTAGGCCAGTAACTCAACCTATCCCGCCAAATATTCCAGATCCCGATTTGCCTGTATGTTCAAGTAATCAGGCAAATTGTCATCATTACCAAATACCCTGATAATAAAATCCTAGAAGTTTTTAGGATTTTTTATTTATGATAACTGTTCTTGAATCTGGTAAATGAATTACACCAGTTGACTCTAATGCTATGCGAATTTTTTCTAGAGTTTCAATTTTAAAATTAGTTAACGTTTCAGAGTTTTCAACACGAACAATCGTAGATTTAGAGACCATCGATTTAGCCGCTAAATCATTATATGACCACTTTAAAACGGCTCTACTTGCTCTTATTTGTTCAGCTGATATTAAATACATATGTAACCCCATAAAATACAGCTCAAATTTTACCATACTTAAAAGCGTTATTATTAGAGGTACATGAAAATAGGAGCGAAAGCTCAGAAAAACGACCAGAGCAAGAGCCACTTCTAAAACAAAGACCAGAGCAAGAACACTTCTAAAGCAAAGACCACAGCAAGAGCATGTTTCTAACAGCGTTAGGGTTGATTAAGTTGGATTATCTCGTTTGATGACTAATTAGCCTTACCGCCGCTTATCTCAGTGATTTTCAACTAAGCCTGGATAAATTCCACAGTTCGCTACGCCATGCCCTACACCCGTTCAGATTCGCTTCGCTCTCTTAGCTGCGGCTTTGTTCATGCGGTTGAATTTATCCAAGCCTAGTTGAGAGGGAATCACGGAGCGCCGGAAGAGCAAGGCAAATTAGACAACAAACGAGGCTACTTATGACAACTTTAATCACCCTAAACAACACTGATAAAAACACTTCTTCTCTGCGAGGCGGAGCTAAGAAAAAGCAAGTTTCAAAAAAACGCAAAACACCCAACGCACAATCAATATTGGCAAAAAAAGAGCTGATCCAAAAAAGCGCACTAGCTAAGCAAATTATTAAGAAGAGAATAGCCGAAGCAAAAACCGAAGCTGAAGCTTTTGCCGCATGTTCTCTTCGAGTGAATGACATTCTAATTCAGTGGCATCATGTCGAAACAGGGGCGAAAACATTTTTAACTTTTAATCAGTGGAAGGAAAGAGGATTTAGAATAAATAAAGGTGAAAAATCTTTTAAAGTTTGGTCCTCGCCAATCAAAGGTAAGCGTGAAATTGAAGTAACTGAAGTTAAAACCGGTGAAGATAAAAAAATCGAAGAAAACTACGAGCTTTTTGCTATGTGTTCGCTATTTCATGAGGGCCAAGTCAGCCCACTTGACGAAAACAGCAAAGAGGCAATAGACGAAAGCTTGATGACTCAATGTATCGGTGAAAAAGTTGAAACTATTTTGTTATCTAAAAATTCCGGTAAGTTTGGTCAATATTTGGGTTTTGTTGGAGCCGCTGAGCGAATTAAGTGTGAAGGTATAACATTTGATATATACAGAAATGTAGAAGCAGAAGACAACTATTTCTATAAAGTGGTCAACGTTATTACGGGAAAAACGCACACAGTTAACGATCAAAACGAACTATATTTAGCTGTTAGGGAAGTATCTAAAAATATCATTCAATACATGGCATTGCCGGTTGTTGAAAAAGAAATTTTTATTCCTGAAGAACCCGCAAAAAAACAACATATTGAACCAAGTAATAAAACAGAAGCTAACCAGGCATTAGCTAATAAATTTATTAAACTTGCTGAGGGGCTACAAGGCAAAATTGATAACTGTTTTGCTGATAGATTAACTAATACGCCTAGACGTCTGAAGCAAGCTAACGAAGCTAGGAATGAGGGCGAAAGGTTAGACAGAACACAAAAAGCGCTTTTAGCATTATCTAAACTTCATGCAGCCGGCAACGTACCCGAAGAACTAAGAGGTATAAAAAGTAAATCAGCGATTTATGATTTATTAAGCGGAAATAAAACCCTAATTACTAATGGTTGGCATTCATATCATAAGGATACCGGCGAACGTTCAAACTTAAGCCCTGAAGCGGTGGCAATATGGGCGCTATTAGAAGAGAAAACCGAAGAGCAAAAAAAATCTGAAGCCTTACAAATTAAAGTTGAGAACTTGCAGTTTACAAATATTAGCGGTTACTTTCCAACGCATGAAAACGTAACAGGCAGAATGCTAGAACTTGCCAATATATCAAAGGAATACATCGTAGCCGATACGAGCGCGGGTAGTGGTCATATTCTCGAAGCAGTAAAAAAATCATTTCCAAATATTTTAGCCGATGCTTATGAGATAAATCATGATTTGTCTGAAATTTTAGAGGGTAAAGGTTTTTCTGTAGAGCATTGTGATTTTCTGACCGTTGAACCATCAGCCAAATACGACCGAATTTTGATAAACCCACCATTTGAAAAATTAGCGGATATAGATCATGTTATCCACTCATTTAAGTTTTTAAAGCCCGGAGGTAAATTGATAGCGGTAATGTCGCCTGGTCCATTTTTCAGAATGGATAAAAAATCTAAATATTTCAGAAATTGGCTAGTTGAATTAGACGGATATTACGAAGATTTACCAGAAAATTCATTCAAGCAGTCAGGAACTAATGTAAGTACTAAATTGATCGTTATCAATAAGCCACTAGGCGATGAAAATACAGAAGATAACCCTTTTGCTTGCTCTGACTTCGAAGATAAACAAGAGGGCCGGAGGGAGCGTTTAGAGAGTAGAGCAGAAAAAGCAGCGATTATGAGCGCAAAATTATACAACGAAGGGCATAAAATGGCTGATGTTATCCCCTTCGGTCAACCGATTTTAATCGGACACCATAGCGAGAAAAGAGATCGAGGATACAGAGCTAAATTTGTAGCCAAATTTGATAAATCTATGGTCCTTAAAAGTAAAGCTGATCATCTAAGTGAAAGGGCTGCAACTGTGGGGCGCGGCGGCATAGCATCGGATGATCCCAATGCTATAGCGCAGTTAAAAGCTAAATTACTAAAGTTAGAAGCAAAACAATTGTTTATGAAAAAAGTAAACAAAGCTATTAAGAATAATGATAGTGAGCTGCTTTTAGATTTTGGATTAAATCAAACTCAAATAGATAGTTTGAAAACACCTAGTTTTCTTAATAAAATTGGTTTTGCATCTTATGAAATGACTAATAACAGCGCAAATATCAGGGCTACGAAAAAGCGTATAACTGACCTAGAGTTTATGCACAATCAGGAGCCTATCAACTACGATAGTGAGGAGTTAAAGGTTTATATTTCTGAAGGTCGTATTCAATTTAAATTCAAAAATGGGAAACCCAATAGTCAAATTAGAAAGGAAATGTTTTCAAATGGGTTTAAGTTTTCTAACGTTAATAGTGCATGGGTGCGGAAAGTTTCACTGAATGCTTTGCGTGTATCAAAATATCTAATCAATATAGTTGAAAGCCTATTGCCTAGTGAGAATTTTAGCGGCTAAGGGCTATCGCGCCCTCTTCATTCCAAATGCGCTCGAAGAAAAAACTTTCGAGCCTTTTTTTCAGAATGAATTCACGACTCCTCAGTATTATCAGTTTTTTTTGCAAAATGTCCTGCTATGAACCATGTGCACATAGAACCTATAAAAAAAGCGAAAGTAAAAAGTAGCACCGGCAAAGCCAAAATATACTTATTAAGAAGCGAAAGAACTATGAACATCAAAATGGTTAGGATCGTCGTTATGATAACGGCTTTTCCTTGAGATACCTCGGCTCTAGAGTTGCACTGTTCAGAAAAACTTTTCATTTTAATCCCTATTTGGTCATATGCGTATCTGAGTAAATATAGCAGAAATTACATTTCCTAGGCTTTTAAATGATTTTGGGTTGATTTTTTTCCCGTTGCAAGCCACATTTATATCGAATAACAAGGAAATATAATGGCTGATCATAAACTATTGTTAGAAAATTCTCGTAAAGTAGATAAAGCCTATAACGCTTGGTTGTCAGTACCTAATTCAAAGGAATTAAGAAATATTTATGAAGCACTCCAGGTTGAGTTTAATCACGATTTAATTGAAGTTAAAAACAAAATAGTGTGTCATTCCTCTTACTCTGGAAGTTCATTCAAATAAGACTTGCCGTCATCAAACATAAAAAGATAGTCAAACTCAGCACTTACCTCATCAGTTAGATTAGCTAGGGAGCTAAAAATGCTAGAAACACTGGCAATGAATACCTGAAAGTCTCTTTTGTTTGTATTTTGTTCTGCGTTAGCTGAAAGTAAAGTTTCTATTGAATCTTGGAACTGTTCGTGATGACTCTCCGTAATGAACTTACTTCCTTCCATTGTCCCATCTATCTTTTCCAACGCCTTGCTAAAAGTATCTTTTGAAAAATCTATAACCATGATTCTAATGCCCTGTACTGGGTTTTTAGGGACCATAACGACTTTCGTCATATCCAAAAATTCTTTTGGATTTTTTAATTTTAAGCGGGAATATAAATCGTTGTTGTTCTTGTAAATTACATAATCTTTTGACATCGTTTTGATTACTTCTTGCAGACCATATCCAGTGATAAAAAAATCATTGTGTTCAAGCAATTTTACGCAAGTACTAGTATCAACAATTTTAGAGTTTAATTTCATACGCGATACCCGTCTATCCACAGCGATAAATGCGAAGTTATCAAAGTCGAAGCATGCAAACATAGTCATAATAAAATCCTTTTAAAATCAGTTGTTTGATTATGGGTAAATATCTAGATTACCGGTTGAGCTCACGCCTTAACATAGTGATTTGTGAGCGATAAGCTTTCGTAAAGGAAAAAAGCCACTTAAAAATAAGTGGCTTTTAAGTTGGCTAAATAGAGCCAGATTTGTTGAAGTAAGGGAATTGGTATTCCCTTACTTCGATACGAGTCGATTTAGTCTTTACGTCTAAACTTCAAGATTTCAAGCACAATGCGCAATAAAATCAGGGCGACCGCTAAAATTGATGTGATCAATTCTAACATTACGTTTCTCCTATTTTCATAGGAAAAAGCTCACAGAAAAAACACCTTCAATACCTTGTTTCTCTGTTCCACTCTTCGTCTAAGAATTATGTGCCTCTTCCTTTGGGTTAGATGTGTCAACGGGTTCCAAACCGCGACCAAGGATTTTACTTCAAACCTTTGATACCCAAATTCATTAGCTTTCTCAAACAGTTACAGTTTACACAATTGTATTGATAAGGGCAGGTTAAATTGCTTGCATTTGTACACATATTGTGTAGTATAAGAGGTGTCTAAGAATTATGTGCTTCACATAAAACAGATTAGCCCGAACTTCCAACTCGGGTTTTTTTGTGCCCTAAATTTATTATTAGTCTCTTGAGGGTTTTTGTGTCATTTTTTCAACTGCTCTTTTCCCGCTTCTAAAGCACGCTGGTTCTCTTCGTCACTGGGTAACGCCGATTGAATATCACAGTCTGGTATTTTAGTTCTGTTGAATGAAAGTTATCCACTGTTTTTGTGGATAACTTTATTGATATTTAACTACAAAATACAACTGTATTAATATACAGTTTTTGTATGCCATGTTTAAGAAGAAAGTATCACGGGATAGTGGTTTATTTATCCCCCGAAATAAAAGACGGTAAACGCCCTCTTTGCGGCCAGACTGTGCCTGTTATTAAAGGTGATGAGTGGTCCAATATTTTTTTTGATGGTTTCATCGATAAAAGTCTCTTATCTGAAGAGCGTAAAGCATTAATAACTGGGATTACGGGGTATACGCCTGGAGAACAATACTTTAGTCAATGGATTGATATTAACGTCGAATCTCTTCTTATGGGCATCTACACGGCCCATGGTGTGAAATTGGTTCTAGATAATGAAAAGCCAGTTATTGTTGGTAAACGGGTGTTACCCGGAATTGACTACAACGTGATCCCTTCTAATGTATATAAAATTGGTAAATAAATGTGCTTAGTATCACATTGTTATTGATGGTTAGTCGATATTTTTACAGTTCGTTTGTGATATCAGGTAATCCATTTAAACGATCTATATGAGCTTGTGCTTTTATATGTTCGTTTTCAACCTCTAAGGATATTTGGTCGATCCTTCTAACGCTAATGTACCCCCATCTCTTCGCTAAACTTTTTCTATCCCAACCTTTAGCTTTGTAGGCATTGACGAACGCCAATTTATCCATTTTTGTTTCCATTTATTTTCTTCTCATATTAATTATATACTTAAAGCACTGGCCCAGAGACCGTTTATATATTTCATAGTTAGACTAAAAATTGACTAGAATGAAAGTAATCATTGTTGATAAACTAATCAAGTAAACTATTGATGAAAAATTCATAGTAAGTTTACAGATTATTATAATAAATAGGCTTATCAGCCGAACAGAAAAGCCTTATTTTATGAGGTGTTTTACGTTTAAATTCTTGTAAGTGAACTTTTATACCCTATAATGAACTTGAAGTATTTGCTTATTTCAAAGTCCAGTATGGCAACTTTTTAGTTGTCCATACGGACAATGAAGTTGCCTCTAAATTGAGGTATATAAATTATGAATAATATGATTGAAGTAGATATAGTTACTTTTTCAAACTTAATTAACTCATTTAATTTCACTGTCGTGCCTTCTTGTGAATGTCAGGATTTATTGAATGATTACATTGATGTTAGTGGAACTATAATCGCTCAGCATGAAACTATTGGCTGCGGTGATATTTATTATATTAATAATAAATTTAAAGAGCATATTATAGCGCAAGCTTAGGCTTACTAGCCGACTCAAAAGCCTCAATTTTCATTGAGGCTTTTCACTATCTGACCTTTCTAAATCGAATTAATCCTTATTCAAACATCGGCAAATAGTACTCTTAGAACTGAATAATAAAATAGCTATTGGTTATATTTGCGATTGTTCGGGAGTGGGCGTTACCTCACGGCCATTCTGTTATGCAAGCACTCAACCAGACAAGAAGATCTCTGTTTTCGCCCGGCTATCGCACGGGTAACTGCCATTAACGCAAAAGCACTGGGGGCTATCGTTCCCCCTTGAGCCACTAAATTAGATACATCCCCCAAGTTTCCGCGCTTCGCTTGTGCAACTAGGGCGGTTCCCCCTGTCTCGAATTTA
>NZ_WTPY01000053.1 GCF_011378905.1 Paraglaciecola sp. 20A4
CAGCAAATGGCAATATGTCACCGATTAAATATGAAATATCTCAAAAGAGAGTGTCCGGTTGGAGTTGACCAGAACACTGTTACGAATCCGACTTTAAGGCCTTGTTAGCACACTATATTTCGTTTAATTCTAGTTTCATTTGTGCCCTTAAAGCTTCTCGGCTACTTAATACTTGATTGCCACCTTCAGTCAATTTAGTTTGATAAGGGGTTATAGTTGATTTGTCGAGAAGGTACTCTGGCGTCCCCATAAACCTAAGCATAGCTACAGTGTCGTTAAAGGAAGACGCGACATGTAACTCAAGTTGATCCAGCGAAGCATCAAGTTGAGGTGTGGCAACTAACCTTATACTATTTGACTCATGCACAACTTTTAATTGATCTTCATTTAACTCGTTGAACAACTGCATAATCTCAGCATTAAAATCTAGCAGGCTTTGATTTGACGCCTCCACACAATCAGATAACATTCCGGCAAGTAGTCTCTGATGCATTGGTGGGAACCTTTTAACAAACACCGAGTTACACGTAGCATTAAATTCGTCAATTAACCTGAAAAACTTGGCAAATTGCATCCTTTTATCTTCATATTGATACTTACGTTTATCAATATCTAACTGATGTTCCTTTTTAACACTTTCGAGTTCAGAAGCATATTTAGATATAATTTCTTGCTTAGCCTTTTCAAGGGATTGGATGTCTTCTTTAAGTGCCTTATTTGTTCCTTTAGCTTTTGTGTAAGCAGTAAAGTAAAGTGACAAAGCTCCAATCATGAAAGCCAAACCATGTGTAAACATATCTGCTAAGTCCATCTAATCTCCAAACTTTCCGCTAGTGTGCTAACGCTTATTATCGAGCATGTCGTATATGTAACTTCTCGATTTGGTTATTGTTTTCGTCATTTTAAGTGCTTACCTTCTGATTTTATTCAGTTTTTTTACTATCGTGCGAGTAAAACCACTCGGAGTTGCAAAAGCAAAAGGAGACCTAGGTTTAACGAGACTTTTCTGCTTCCTATTAAAAACTATGTGAAAAATATTTTCTATAGTTAAATTAATAACTTAGCATATTTTTGTAAAACAAAACGAGACCTTAGAAATTTACATAATAGGAAGCAATATAGGCATTATTCACCAAATCCGATTATACCTGCTTTTTTATACAGACCATTTGTATGCAGGAAACTTGGCAAGTCAGGTAATTTGCAATCCGTTTAAAGGGGAACTTATGATGTTGACGAAGCCAATTGCAAAGGTCTGCAAATGGCACATATCAGCTATTCGCGTATTTTCTCTCATTGTGATTGATGCTAGGTAAGCACTAAAATTAAGCCATAATCAGATCATAATATCGTGGCTACATATACATTTTAGGTGTATATCTGACTAATAGTGCAATCACTAAGATGTACGACATAATGATTAATGCAGTATGAATCCCCTAAATGAACAAAACCAGCTTCACAAAGGTTAAAATATTACTCGAGAAATAATTTAATTCAAAAAAAGGGCTGCAAAGCAGCCCTAGAGTAAATCGATCTGTTCAGTCCATTCATTAATAGCTTCATCAGAAAAATACCGAGTCTTCGTCACACCGAACACATTTTCAAACTCCGCATCATCAACTTTATCTGAGTTGATAAAATCA
Source organism: Paraglaciecola sp. 20A4 (assembly GCF_011378905.1). GTDB lineage: Bacteria > Pseudomonadota > Gammaproteobacteria > Enterobacterales > Alteromonadaceae > Paraglaciecola. The sequence goes on from NZ_WTPY01000053.1 coordinate 1,647, forward strand.
ACGATTTGAAGCTCAAAGATTAGAAAAAGTAGGCACCTTTCATGCGGCTCAAAATACTTCTTCCTAAACTCTTCAGGGAGTCGCTTATTAAGCGCGTCTGAGAGTACAAACCCATTCGTTACAAATTTCTCGTCTTTATGCTCATAGATGTAATCGAGTGTTTCTGTATTAAAATACCAGCACAAACGAAATTTATCGGGCCATTCTGATCTTGTCGCTCTTTTAAATTGATGAATAAAAGTGATTTGCAGATCACGCTGACTAGTCTTTTTGCTCATAGTTAAGTCCTGTTTAGTAAACCTCAGACTTAACTAGCACCACAGTATGAAAATTATTTGATTACGAACCACGACATATAATCAGAAAAGCAAAACTACACTTTTTATAGTGGACTGATATCTCTTAAAAAATAGGATCTGTAGAGGGGCAACTTACAAAAATAGGAACTTAGAGTTGATACATGAAATGAGCTTTACTTCAATTGCATTGTTGCTGAGCTATCGCAGTCAATGAAATTGTTTTTATCATATTTTTTGATAAATTTATAGAGGTTAAATAACAAAAAAAAAGAGAAATAAATGACTACATTACTCTTCCCGTTAATCGAGTATCGAGAGAGTTTTCCGATACCCTGCTCGAAATTAGAAAAAAACTGCCTACCGGAGCTGCAATCGTGGGTATAAAAAAAAACTTACTAGTAGTCGAACTAAACCACGTACAGAGTAAGTTTCTTGGAGTAGCTGATGTCTTATTTCATCATGACGACCTCATCCATAGCTCCCGCTATCAAGGTGCAAGTAAATACACTCATATCATTGTAGTTTTCTTCAAGCGTTCGATTGTTTTTAAATCCCCCTTCAAGAACCAATCTCATAGGTTACATTCGTTTAAGTACCATCATCTGCTGTCTGAAGACTGTAATTTCAATAGAACGTGTCTTTTCACAATAGCTTGTCAGCAACTCTGATGTGGTTAATTCAAGCCGCCAAAATACCATAGCAAGCATAATCTTCATTCTTTTAAAAAAAATTTTTTAGATAACCTCTTTATAACTTCACCAACAAAAGAGATTAAAAAATGTACGAATCAGAAACCTTAGAACTTACAGGGCTAATCACATCAATTTTTGGTGACTCGAAAGAAACCCAAGAAAAAGTGAAACAATTTCTAAATTTGATAGCTAAGACGAGCAGGCAAACCCAGGCCGTATCTGAAGGTTGGATGCCTATTGAAACAGCCGCAAAAATTCTGGGGAAATCAGTCAGTGCTATTCGCCAACGTTTGAAACACCCCAAAAAACCAATGCCGCAAGGTAAAGTTTGGAAACAACATGCGAAAGGTCATGCAATTTCGATTAACCTCGCTACCTATAGGAAGTTTATGTAATGACCATTATTGACCAAAACATTAATGATGCAATTAAGCGAGTAAGGGGTTTAAGCCTTCACAACGGTAGTCTTCGTCTGCAATTTAAATTACCAGGTAGTTCCCGTGCGACTCGTAAATCATTGGGCTATCCAGCCACTATTGCAAATATTAAATTAGCAGAGTTAACGTTAGCCAAGATCAAGGGAGATATAGCTAACGGTTTATTTGTGAACAATGAAAAGTCATTTTGGCTCTCTCATTTTCCAACAAGTTCGGTGATTAGTAACTCACAAATTACCGTTAGAGAGTGCTTTGAGGCGTACCTTAACATTAATCAAGCCGCGCTTTCAGACTCTGTCATAGACAAATTAGGAACAGCATTAAACTGGCTCGATCATTACGGTTACGCTAAAAAGAACTTGGCTGAGCTCACTAGGTCTGCTTTAAATCTTTTAAGGAATAAGAGTGTAAATGGAAACAAAAAAGGCAAGTTCAGTGGCTGCCGAGTATCAACTGTTAACGAATATACTCAGACCTTTGGTCAGGTTCTAGGTTTTGCCGTTGAAGAGCGATTCATTGAGGAAAGCCCTATTAAGAACCTCGGGCGACTTATAAAGGATGACTCGAACCTGGATCCTGAATCTCGTAACGTTAAACCCTTTACTCGATTCGAATTAGATTCTCTTCTAGCCGTAATACATGTTGGACACGTTAAATTAATGGTCAAACTGTTAGCTTGGAGTGGATTGCGACACGGAGAACTAAAAGCGTTAGCTTGGGAAGACATTAACTTGGACCAAAAAACTCTCACGGTCAGATATAATCTCACTAGGAAAGGGAAACTAAAGCCCCCAAAGACAGTAAGCGGCTATCGTACTATTGAGTTACTGCCAGCAGCTCTTGATGTATTAATTCAAATGGAGAAAGAGACAGCTCACTTTCCGGCTATCGAAGATAAGATCCATTACAAACATAATAAATATGAACTGGTTAAACGTCGGCGTGTTTTTTTGAGCAGAGAAAATAAACCATACAAACGCCCCGAATTGACGACTGCACCGAAGCAGTGGGAAAAATGGTTAAGAGAGGCCGACATACCCTATCGAGCCGCCTATCAACTGAGACACACCTTTGCAAGTCAACTATTAACTGCCGGATGTGAAATGTCTTGGTTAGCGGGACAGATGGGGCATAAAGACTGGAATATGATTAGTAAGATATATGGAAGATGGATCCCCGAAGATAACCCCAACTATATTCAAAATATGGCTTTAAAATTAGGTCAATCTTATCAACCATCTTAAATGACGTCAGCCGACCTATCTGAGTCCCTCTATTGAAGAATAGCTCGTGAAAGGATCACTATTTAAATCCGACCATTATCACTTATCGCTAACCTTAGCATATAAAAAAAGCCAGCTTGCGCTGGCTTCAAATCAAAGACGCTCGAAAAATTGTGAAATCGAGCAGTTGAATAAATGATTGAAATGTTTTAGCAGGCCTCCTAGTAATAGATAACTTCTAATAATCTCTTCAAATTGCTTTATTGCTGCAAAATATGGCCGCAAGTACACGTTAGTAAATGGTCTTACTTCCTCCGGCATTAAGTTCATTAAATCCTCGCTAATGAGTATGTACTCGAGTTGCACCTCATAATTGCGGACGTAATAAATATAACTACTACCCCTTTCATACATCACGAGATAATCCTCGTCATCAGAAAAATAGTAGCTACTGCCCCGCTCTTCAATCATGTATATATCGTTCATGCCCTTCTCCTTCGTTATGTGTCTTAACGTTAAATATTCACGAGGGAGGGAAATTTTCTAAGTCGGTTTTTTCAGACCTTCAGATAATCATTTAAAAGAGTTATCACTAAAATAAAAAATACCAACTGCTTACATATTGTATGCGATGGATACAGCTGGCTGTATAGAGTTTCGAAATGCCTTTTGAAAACGAATCGATATAGAGTTGGCAAGTTGCAGGTATCGATTGAAATCTTAGACTCAGTAGATTTCCTCACTAACATTTGTTGCAAATACTAACGACGAATATGTTTCAGAACTCTGAATTCAATGTCGGATTTGAAGACAAAGTTATGACCCAATTGCAAACCATAAATGCGAGATAAAAAATTTAGCGGTTCACCCATCGATAAGCCCACTCTTATTAATTCTAAGGAGTGTTTGATTAGACGTCATAATGATAGATTTGAGCTAACTGTGTTCTCTACTTAAAAGTAGGACTAGCAAGCTAAAGATCTAAGGATTCAAACAAAAAAGCTCCAGTTAAACTAGAGCTTTTTGATAAATTAAGTTTGGCCCCTATTTGTCCCCATGGCTATTCAAGTGCCTGGACATCAACAAATTCGAGGCCGAACAGCTAAAACGGCATTTTGAAACCAGGAGGCATAGCCATGCCGCCAGTTACATCTGCCATTTGCTCTTTAGTTGTTTCTTGAACACGACGAACCGCGTCATTCATTGCGGCAGCAACTAAGTCTTCAATCATTTCTTTATCGTCTTCCATCAAACTATCGTCAATGTCGACTCGGCGTACATTGTGATTGCATGTCATGGTAACTTTCACCAGACCTGCACCAGACTCACCTGTGACTTCCATCTTAGCTAATTCTTCTTGTTTCTTTTGCATGCGCTCTTGCATCTGTTGCGCTTGCTTCATTACGTTACCCATGCCGCCTTTAAACATATTATTTCTCTCTTGAATTTTGAAATTAAAATCTATCGTGCTTTGATTGAATCAATGAGCACTTGAGCGTTGAACATATCTTTAAACATACAAATAGCATCATCGGTTTCTACTATTTGTTTTGCATATTCAAATCTCACTCTATTAATACTTTGCTGCAATGCGAAAGGTGTATTAACCGCCTCCCCTACGCTAACTTCTAGGGTTATAGCTTGCTGTAATACATCACTCAGTGCTTGCTGTAATTGCTCTCTGGCAGAAGCCGTATTTAAATGCTCCTTACTTTGCACAAGGTGAAGCACCACGGTGTTATCTTCTCGAGAAAATTCCGAATGCAAGGCAAGCTGTTTAGTCAACGCGGCTACTTGCATTTGCGTTATTAACGCACTCCATTTGTCTAACTGGGGAGCAATAGTAACTTTCTCGCCCGACGCTAAAAATGCTGGTACGTCATAATTGACTTCGCATTCTAAATCTTGTGCTAAATGAGCAGTGGGGTCGAAAATCGCATTTTCAATATCTTCCTCAGTGCCTGATATAACCTCTTGTTCATCAACACTGATGTTAATTTCATCAAGCGTTACTTCATCGGTTGCCCATGGAGGCGTTTCGTCAACCGCGGGAGCGCTATCCTCGATACCGACAAAGGTTTCGTTATGCTCGTGGATTGGTATATCAGGGTGCGCGATATTCGCAGTAGAGGGAGCATTTGATACTTCACTTTGCACTTGTGCTTTTACTCTTGGTAAAGCACCTTGCATTGGTTCGATACCAGGTCCGCTGCCACCAGGCAAAAATTGACTAGCATCATAACCGCCTTCAGACTTTTTTACTGAAGGGGCATTATCCTCTTCATCAGCAGCGGCTTGCGCTAATTTTCGGCGTAACGCTAACAAACTTTCGGTCGATTGACTTTGAAGTTCGGGTGGGCTCTGAGTATCCGTCGGTGCAATGTTGATCGCTGGTTCATGATGAGCACTCAACGCTTCGTCATCATGATATTGATCGGTATTTTGAGACTGAATGAAATGTTCAGCTTCTTGCATAATACCGTGTTGCTGAGCTTCTAACTCTTGCATTTGTGCTGAATGATACTGTTCATCATCAAAATGATGATTGGCCGTATTGGCTTGTTCGGGCTCAATTATTTGTGTCAGTTCAGAAAACGTATCATTCGTTAAATCTGTTTTTTGTAAACTACTGCTTTGTATTTCTGCTGTAGCTTCATTGGTGCCAATATTTTCCCCACCACTCACCTCGGAAACGGTTTGTTCCGTTGATTGAGTAACTTCAGTCAATGATAAGGGCGCATCAGATTCTGGAGCGCCTACTGAAGATAAATCAGTGCTATCAACAGTCGACTCAGACTGAATAATTGCTGGACTCGGTGTCATAGCAATAAGCTCGTCAATACTGGTATTGGCTTGCACCGGGCTAAACGCCAACATACGCAAAAGGGTCATCTCAAGTCCCGTTTTTGCATCCGCTGCAAACGGTAGATCACGCTTGCCTTGCAGCGCAATCTGGTAAAGTAACTGTATATGTTCTGCTACCGATTTTTTAGCGAGCTGGTAAATCGCTCGGGCTGAAATCGTTTCGAGTTTACAAGCGTCAGGTACAAACTGAGTCAGCGCTATTTGATGTAATAAACTCATTAATTCATTTAATACTTGGCTGTAATCTGCAGCTTGTTCAGACATTAACTCAACAAGCTCAAATACCATTTCGTTCTGCTTATTCAGCACAGCATTAAGCAACTTGAGTACTTGAGTCTTATCCATAAGCCCAAGCATATCGGTCACAATACTTAGGCTGACGTTACCATTACCTTGGGCGATAGCTTGGTCAGACAAACTCAAAGCATCGCGCATACTTCCCTGCGCCGCTCGCGCTAACTGCGCCAAAGCTTCGGGCTCATTAGCAATGTGCTCTTGGGCAAAAACATGCTGCAATTGCAGGCCAATTTGCGCTCTTGATAACGCCTTGAGGTTAAACTGCAAACAGCGGGACAAAATGGTAATCGGGAGCTTTTGCGGATCAGTCGTCGCTAATAAGAATTTTACGTGCGGCGGCGGCTCTTCCAATGTTTTAAGCAGAGCGTTAAAGCTGTGTTTAGACAACATGTGTACTTCATCGATTAAATACACTTTATAGCGGCCACGTGTCGGCCGATACTGCACGTTATCTAGCAGTTCACGGGTGTCTTCCACTTTCGTGCGCGAGGCTGCATCGATCTCTAATAAATCAACAAAGTTACCTTGCTCTATCTCAATACACGTCGAACACTGACCACAGGGTTTGGAGCCTATGCCCAATTCGCAATTAAGACTTTTGGAAAAGATACGCGCTATAGTCGTTTTACCAACCCCTCGCGTACCCGTAAATAAATAAGCATGATGTAAACGATCATTATCAAGTGCATTTGAAATTGCCGCGACAACATGCTCCTGACCGACCAATTCACTAAAATTATTGGGTCGCCATTTACGCGCTAGAACTTGATAGCTCATGTTATTAATTTACTCGCCTTCGAACTCACATAGTGAGTGACTTTGAACGCCAATTTCTTTCAACTTAGTTTCACCGCCCAAATCAGGGAGTGAAATAACAAATCCTGCATGTTCAACTATACCGCCAAGTCGTCTAATCAAATTAGCCGTCGCAATCATAGTTCCACCGGTGGCAAGTAAGTCATCTAACATCAAGACTTTCTCACCTGGTTTAACAGCATCTTCATGTATCTCTAAGCAATCTGTACCGTATTCAAGCTCATAGCTTTCGCTAATAACTTTACGTGGTAATTTATTCGGTTTACGTACTGGAATAAACCCAATACCCAGTTCGATGGCCAAAGGCGCACCAAATAAAAATCCGCGGGCCTCAGTTCCAGCCACTTTATCGAACTTGTAAGGCGCAAATTCTTTTACCAAAAGTTCGATAGTAGAGGTATACGCTTTGTGATCTTCAAGTATTGAGGTCACATCACGAAATAAAATCCCAGGCTTGGGATAATCAGGTACGGTTTTAATAACCGACTTTATATAAGCAGCGGGCACAGCTTTCCCCGTTGTGATTGATAATTAAAAAACGACGGTTACAGAAACACTATCCAACCTAAAATGACATGCATAAGTGGCAATGCCAATAAAGTCAAAAGCCCTGCGGCTAAATAAGTGAAATTGAACGGATCTTGTGAGCCATTATTATCTTGCATTGGAAACCCCATTCGTCGCTAGTTAACTAATATGAATTCAGCCGTAAATGGTAATTCAAAGTAGATAAAATTGATAGCCTAATTACTCGCTAATCGAGTAAGGCACGAGTATCTCTTGTGCGATCATTTGCTCAACTATTTGTTTTATGCCTTGGATAACTTGCTCAGCGTCGAGCTGCGGTAAACTCTCAATCATCATTGTGTTAAGTGAATCGATTGAAAGTTGCTCATTATTTTCTATTGTTAATAGTAAATGAGCTGTCATAGCGGTAATAAGAGTAAAATCAACTTTGTCGTCACTATCTCGATGAATAACCAAGTAAATAGCTTCGCTAGGCTCCGTTGGTTGATAGTCTTGACTAATCTGGTGAACCGGAAATTGATAGCTCACCACACTGGCAAGTTGTGACATTTGTACATTGCTAACGGTTTTCGATGCATCCCACTTCTGAGTCTGCTTTCGAATTGAAACGGCTAATTCCATCCATTCATAGTGAGCGAGTTCTTTCATAAAGATGGGGTCATGCGCTTGCAATTCGTATTCGTTACTTAAATATTCCACGAACTCTTTACTTATATCAGTGAAATACGGTGAACGGCAATCATGTGTCGCAAAGAACTGGCGTGCCAAAGAATTCCATTGTTCCTCATTATATAAGCTCTCTAGTACTGGAAACCCAGAACTCAAAAAGCCTTTTATATTATTAAAGAATAAGTCTCGATAGATATCCATGCGACGAGATTCAACCGGATGCTTGAAGGGCTTATTATCAGGGTCTTTAATATGCTCAATAAATTCTAATTGAGTCTTTTGGAAATCGTACATTTATGCGTGATCCTTGATATTGACCAAAACTGAATGTTTTTCCTGTAACTGACGAATTTTGTCTACTTCGAGTAGCAACTTTTTGATCGGTGGAATATTGAAGTCACGTTCCAATAAGGTTGGGAAAACGCCATGAATTTCATATGCCCTTTCAAGTAGATCCCAAACTGGCTGTATAATATCAGCACCATGAGTATCGACTTTCAAATCGTCTGCTTCATCAAAGTGTCCAGCAATATGACCATATTGAATACGAGAAGTAGGCATAGAAGCTAAAAATTCCTCTGCATCATAACCATGGTTAATCGAATTAACATAAATGTTATTTACATCAAGCAGCATCTTGCAATTCGACTCTTCAAGTACCGCCAATGTAAAATCTCGCTCGCTCATTTTTGCATTGGGTGCAGCGTAATATGATACGTTTTCGAGTATAAGCGGTCTTTCAATAATATCTTGTACTGTTTTCACTCGTTCAACGACGTATTTTACGGCGTCTTCATCAAACGGAATCGGCATAAGGTCATAAAGATGTCCCTTACCAGAACAGTAACTTAGATGTTCGCTATAATGCTCAATTTGGTGCAAATCAAGAAAGGCTTTGACGTCTTTCACAAAGTTAATATCAAGGGGCTCAGGGCCGCCAATTGATAGTGATAGTCCGTGAGTAACAAATTGGCTGCTATCGGTAAAGCGACTCAGCTGCTTCTGGTAGCTCCCTCCTAGCGGGATCCAATTCTCAGGTGCGACTTCCCAGAAATCAACTTCACTTGGAATATCATCGATTAATTCGCTCATCATTTCGCGTCGTAATCCTAAACCTACACCTGCAAAATGCGTATTTCGCATAATTCACCTCTAACAACTTTAACTTCGTCACAAATTTACGGGCTATAAAAAGTAAAGGCCAGCGTAGCTGGCCTTTATTCAAAAATTCTTTTTAAGAATTAAGCTTGGCCACCACACTTACCTTCGCCGCACTTACCTTCTTTAGCAGCTTTCTCAACTTTATCGCCACCACATTTACCTTCACCACACTTGCCTTCTTTGGTCATTTTAGCCGCTTTATCGCCACCACATTTACCTTCGCCGCACTTGCCTTCTTTGGTCATTTTTGCCGCTTTATCACCGCCGCATTTACCTTCGCCGCACTTGCCTTCTTTAGTCATTTTAGCCGCTTTATCGCCACCACATTTACCTTCGCCGCACTTGCCTTCTTTGGTCATTTTAGCCGCTTTATCGCCACCGCATTTACCTTCGCCGCACTTGCCTTCTTTGGTCATTTTAGCCGCTTTATCGCCACCGCATTTACCTTCGCCACACTTGCCTTCTGCAACATCTTGCATATAGCCAGACTCTAGTGTTTGCATACCAAAAGGCGCTGCATTTGCTTGGAAGCTGATTGAAGCCAATGAGCCAAGTACAACTGCACCAATTGCTGTAGCGATAGTAGTTTGTTTAATTTGTTTCATATTGGACACCTTTAAGTAATTTTTGGATTGTTAATGTTGTTCACGAAAGTATAGACCTAGGCACATTACCGAATATTTCACTTACGAAAAATTATTTACGTAACTAGCGTAACTTTCTAAGGTTAAATTAATCACCAGTCCAGTGTAGACCATAAGTTAAGGGACAAAAGTAACTTCTGCTAATACACAATAAAGAAACTGTAAAACAGTTAGTTACGAGTATTAATAACTGTGTGTGGTACGTTTATCGATAAGATCGACTCGCATAAAAAACTATGTAAGACTTTTTAAAAAAGAAATATTCATCGGTTAATAAAAAACTCGCTTGTTTTCCGTTAAATTTACTCATCCGCAAAATGAAAATCCTTGTTTTGCAATCTATTGCTACATAATAGGTCGTGTGAGTAGGCAGTAAGTTATGTGAATCATGTAAGACAAGGGGATATTGAGCCCGATATGTTAAGCGTTACCAATTTACTAGATCTTCATACTACTTCTGGGGTGACTTTTATTACACTTGAGGATCATACAGGCAATAGCAATGTGATTGTGTGGCAAGCGACGCCTAGGGCACAAAAACAAGCTTATTTAAAAGCCAAGATCTTGAAGGTGAGCGGTATCTTAGAGCGCAGAGATGGTGGCGTTACCCATATTATAGCCGGTAAACTTCATAACCTAAGTCACCTCTTTGCAGAGTTCTAAACGCGTTCCCGCGATTTTCATTAATATGCCAAAGCTCCCCCGGGACTCAACAGTATTCATCAGGTTATATCGTTCACTATATCTATGATGCACTCATTTTCGATTATATCTACTTGTGTAGTCACATCTCACCATAAAACTGTGCTCAATAGAGATTGCCTTTAGCCTTACAATCGCTAACGACAGCAAGGCTAAGCAACGCCCACCATTTGCTAAAAGCCAGTCATAAAAAAGGGCTACCCCGGTCGCCGCGCGATTGAGGATAGCCCTTCTTCTGAATGGGAGTCTGGCAGGATTTTCCGGAACCGCGTTGCCGCGCATCGCATGCCGCGCATCGCATGTCGACCATGAGCATGAAGACGGAGTCCATTGCGAAGTGCTGCTATGCCCCGACTGACGGCAGTACCACGACGTGATTGTCAGTTACGGAGTAATGATACGCAACAACAAGAATGGGTTGCTCCTCAGGTTTATCACAAACACCTGAAATCACCTTTACCGATGGATCAGGTTTCTCATGCGGGAATAGCATTGCGTGGCAGCGCTATAGAATGAAGCCACCTGGATGATGCTCTGTCGATTGTCTTTGGTATTTTTTCGCGCACAACGAAAAAAGCCACCCGATTAAGGTGGCTTTGTTCTAAATGAGAGTCTGGCAGTGTGCTACTCTCGCATGGGGGTGAGGACGGAGGCTTTTGCGAAGCGTAGCTTTGCCCGTCTGAACGACATTCATGGATGAATGGCTGGTGCGCAACACCAGG
>NZ_WTPY01000054.1 GCF_011378905.1 Paraglaciecola sp. 20A4
ACGCCAGCCAAGTTAATGGCTGAACACATGGTAGCAATAGCTGCTTAGCTGTTATGCACTTCAAAGTTGAATCTGCCTTGTTTTTAATCCGCAGAATGATGACTTTATATAAGACCATTACGCTAATTTTTGAGTGTAACTTCAATAGCAATGACTCTGAGTATCATTATCATCATTAAATAGCGAGGACGCCACGAAGTTCTGCGTCGAAAGTGACTGTGATTAGTGCTCGTTATAGAGGCATTATTACCAATAATTTGCGGAGAAAATCAATCCCACCAAGGATAAAAGCTTGACATGTCAGTAGATGATTTTTTACGTCTATATAGGGTTCAGCGACCTAAAATGTCACGAGCAATTACTTCTTTCATGATTTCTGATGAACCAGCGTAAATAGTCTGAATGCGTGCATCGCGGTAAAAACGAGAGATAGGATATTCATCGGTATATCCATAACCACCAAACAATTGTAGACACTCATTTACCATCGTTAATTGCATTTCTGTGGCAGCCAATTTGAGTCTCGCGGCATCGGTCACGGTCATTTCATCGCGCTGATACTTAAGCATATACTTTTCCAGCAGTGCGCGACACATTTCTAGCTCGGTTTGACATTGTGCTAGTTTAAAGCGGGTATTTTGGAACTGTGACACAGATTGACCGAATGCTTTGCGTTCCTTGACATAATCACAGGTTAAATCTAGCGCGCCTTGAGCATGACCAATTGCTTGTACCGCAACGCCAAGTCGTTCTCGTGGCAGCTCTTGCATTAAATACATGAACCCCTTACCTTCTTCACCTAACAAAGCGTCGCTAGGGATACGCATATTTTCAAAAAATAATTCAGCTGTATCACTACTATGCTGTCCTATTTTTTCAATAGGATTACCCCTAGAAAAACCGGGTAGACTGGTATCGACTAAAAATAATGAGATACCTTTAGAGCCCGCATTAATATCAGTTTTAGCACAAACAATGATCATGTCAGCGTGGATACCATTGGTGATAAACGTTTTGGAGCCATTTAGAATATAGTCATCGCCGTCTTTCACTGCTTTGGTTCGAATACCTGCAAGATCACTTCCGGCTCCGGGCTCTGTCATCGCAATAGCGGTTACCACTTTGCCAGTGACCATTGCAGGTAACCAACGGTCTTGTTGTTGCTGGTTGCCAACATGTAATAGATAGGGAGCAACAATATTTGCATGGATATTGTAACCTCCGGCTAATCCAGCTAAATTCAGACGACACATTTCTTCCTGGATCATTTGGCATACATCGAAACTAGCCGCTGCTGCACCATATTTTTCAGGAAAATCAACGAGTAATATTCCTGCGTTTCCCATGGTATTCCAAATTTCTCGAGGCATATGATGGTTTTTTTCCCACGTATCATAATAGGGTAAAACTTTCTGCTCTAAAAAACGTAAGACCATATGGCGAAAAAGTTGCATTTCTTCATTGTAGTTACTATCTGTTGCTGCCATAGGGAGCCCTTTTGTTAAATTATGAATTGATATGCTGATAGGCGTACATCAATTGAACACGCCATATCCGCATTTTTCTATCGAATTGACTTACAACAATAACAGGAGAAAATTGGCACTAAGTCGACATAATATTAATTCACTACATCGTTGAGCATACCCATACTCTTGATATCTTCGATGCATTTATTAACAAAATATTGATCAAGATGCGGCAGTTTTTCTTCCAAATAATGCTCCAAAAGTGATTTGAAATTATTACAACCAGTTCCAGGCTGAGCCGCAGGATAAGGATTAGCAAAAGCCTCTAACAAAGATATAACAGACATTTTCTTTACATTTTCGGGTAAGGCATTCAACTTTTGTTTAAAGCGCTTAAACCACTCCCCGTGGTCTTCAATTTTGGTAATTGCATAACCTGCCGATTCAATATCATTTACAAACGAATCTAACGAGCAACCATCATAGTCGTGGAAATTTGAGATATTAATAACGGAAAAACCAGACTGATGAATATTATTATCAGATGAACGATTTAGGCTATAGCCACCAACAATAGTATCGGCGACAATATTCACCGGCACACCATTGTAATGACCACTTTGTATTCCACCATCACTATTACGTTGATAAAATGACTGAGGTGCAAGGCCAGTAGCAATAATACTCAACAGTAAACGAGTAAACATATCATCGGTATTTATTTGCCCCTTATAATCTTCATGGGCGAGCATCATATCACCGCGAAAAACATTCACAGGTAGTCCGTACTCAGCTTGAGCCTTGCTCAACAAATGCTCTCCTGCCCACTTGCTCAAGCCATAACCTGCAGCATAGGTAGTTATCAACGGCACACTATTTAGCAGTGGCGATTCCTCATTATCCCCTTTACTCAGGTCGAGATAATATTTCACGCTAACTGACGACACAAAATCGATTGGCTTCTTTGTATTTGTCAGAGCGAATTTGATAATTTCTGCAGTACCAACAACATTAGCAGAAAACATATTCGCGTAGCCCATTACGTGATTAACCATTGCCGCCACGTGCACCACACGATCAACATCACCTACTAAGCGAGTATAATCGTCGATTTCGAGACCAAAATTTGACTCTGCAACGTCACCGCTGTAAACCTCTAAATGTTCACTTGCCAACTGTTGATAATCGTTCTCTATAGAGCCTGAAAAAATAGCATCAAGTCGTTGGCGCGCACTAATATTGTCCTCGGCACGGATCAGGCAAATTAGTTTACCACCAACAGGGGCTAATTTTTTTAACCACTGCAAACAAACAAAACGCCCCAGAAAACCATTAGCACCAGTGAGTAAAACCACCTTAGGTTCAGCAGACGATACTGGTTGTGCCATTTCGGCAACGTTAACAAAATCATCACCTAAAAAGCGAGATATTTGCAAATCTTCAGCATTGACAATTTCAGCGTTCTTACCATGTATTGTCTCGAAACTTGGCCTATCATGCAGCCCCTCAATAGCAGAATCTATGCGCTTTGCCCAACGAGCTATATTTCCCATGGGGCTCAAGATTACGTCAGCGGGAACTTCTACACCGAATATCCCTTCCAACTCCAACGACAACGTCACCGCCGCTAATGAATCGCCTCCCAAGGTTGCAAAGCTTTGCGGGCTATTGGCATCGACGTCGTCAAGACGCAATGTAAACGCTACAATCTTTGCTACTTTTTCACGGGTGGACAACATACAAGATTCACTTTTCAATGAGTCTATTTCAGCATCTTTCATGCTTTCATGTTTCAGATAAATTTCTTCTAGACGCTCACCATACTTTTTCTTTAAGGCGGGTCCAAGACGTTTTCTTACACTGGATAGTAAACCATTTTCTTGACTAAAAGCTTCGTTCTCAATAATTAGGTCGCGAGGAACTTCAAAACTTTTCAGCTCCTTAGCCACCGCCACTTTTTGCATCTCACTGCGTAGAAGAGCCATTAACTCAGTCTGTGTCCAACCATCCCCTAACACGGATTCTACCGCTTCAAGGTCTGGAACGACGACACCTAAGAGATAGGCCTGCAATGGATTTCCGTAAAGATAAAGCTGTTTAATCACAGGGCTACCACTTTCAAAATCAACCGCCAAAGTCCCCAAAGCAACATACTCTCCTTGCGACAATTTAAGTACATCCTTACGACGATCAACAACAACAATATGATTAGGGGCTCGCTCTTCAACGATATCACCTGTCAATGAAAAACCATCTTCATCGAACAATTCAGCTGTTGCCTCAGGCTGTTTATAATACCCCGTAACACCAACCTCACTTTTGTAACATAACTCCCCTCTTGGAAAGGGTTTATCCGTTGAGTAGTACCCCAACTCGGGTACATCTCGTAACTTGTATTCCGTCACCGGAGGTGATTGGATAATACCGTTAACAGCAATACCACCCGTTCCCGATTCTGTATTTCCATAACCATCCAAAAGCACAAAATCAAAACATTCACCCATAAATGCTCTCACTGCCGGTGACGTAGGTGCACCGCCGACTATCCCCGACAACAATCGTCTACCCAGAAAATACTCACCCATACCGGTTTTAACCGCGGCGCTGGCGCTATTTTCGTCTTCTCCCTTTCTAATTCGCTTTGATACCTCATTCTGGTAATGCTGATAAATCAGTTCAAATACCCTTGGAAAAAAGGTTAACCGCGTCGGGTCAACTATTCTCACATCTTCAAATAACGTCGACATATCTGGCTTTAATGCAAAGTTTGAAGTACCGCCAGTGGCCAAAGTACCTATCACATTACCTCGACCCAGAAGATGATTAAGCGGTGCATAAATAACAGAAATATTAGGAATTTGAATGGGGGCCGACAGATAAATTTCCCATACATACCTGATGGCTTTTTCAGTTAACATCGCCCCTTTGGGTTTACCGGTACTACCTGATGAATGAATTATCGCAGCCAATCGCGAATCTCCTTCGTCACAAGACGGCAGAGCATGCCAAGGCTGGTTAAGACCGCGCTTGATCAAGTCGTCCAACACGCACAACTTTATCGGCAAACCGGATTTTTCGATCAGTAAAAGCACTTCATCAAAAATAGCCCTATCGTCAGCATCTCTATCCTCATAGTCAAAAACAATTAAACTATTAATATTGCCATGTTCGATAGCATGGGACGCGGCCACTTTTAAATCATTCACTGTCGCGGCGATAGCTGCAGGGTTCATGTTTTCAAAAATTTCTTTTAGGTCTGCACCCGAAGTCGTACTCTGTAAAGGAACAGTAACGGCTTGGGCATACAGGCAAGCCATATCTATGACCTGAAAGTCTATGCTGGCAAATCCAATAATACAGACAAACTCACCCGTTTTTACCCTATGTTCACCAAGACTATCTCCCACACCACACCAAACGTTAGCTAAACCGTGGATTCTACTGAGTAGCTCGGTATAGCTAATACCTGAAAACGCTTTACGATACTGTTTATGTTGTAACCCGGTAGCCTGATCGACTACCACATCATAAGTACGTTCTGCCAACGCTGTTCGCTCGCCATACTGACTAAATAACAGGTCAATTTTTTTAGTTAGCGACAGCTCAGAGGCTAAAGCCTCCTTCTTAATAGCCTCGTTAGGCATATACGCCAATATGCTAGGATCAGCTTTAACGATTTTTTTAAATCGCTCAGCGATCCTTAACTTGATATCAGAAAGTGCTTTATTGTTACCCATAATTACTCCTAGAGAGTCGACTATTTAGATGATGACTTTGTTATTTATTATTTCGACTCAAGTTATATCGAGCGGCTGTCCCAACCATTTTTCGGCTTGCGTCCATAAGCGGTCAGCGGCCTTTGAATCTAATGCGTAAGGAAACACCCCCGATTTAAAGCGATGAACAGATTCAGACTCAGGAGTATTAATCAATTCTGCTACAGAACAGTCTTCTAAATACAAACCACCTTTACCGATAAACAGTTCACTAATGGCAGCCCAAACACTGGTGGCAGCGCCAGTTTCAATTGTCTTGTTAGTACCTTCTGCAGAAGCAGCAATCCGAGCCACGGCCTCTTCGCTCATACTGCGA
The DNA here is from genome assembly GCF_011378905.1 of Paraglaciecola sp. 20A4. GTDB lineage: Bacteria > Pseudomonadota > Gammaproteobacteria > Enterobacterales > Alteromonadaceae > Paraglaciecola. Next base: position 5,562 of record NZ_WTPY01000054.1, read on the forward strand.
TTTAAACCCGTCTCATGAATAACGCCAGGATGAACAGCTAAGGAAGTGATACCGAAAGATGCCAGACGATTATGTAAAGCAACGGCCAGCAAAACATTCGCTGTTTTTGAGCGACCATAAGCAACCATGGGTACATAATCAGTTTTTTCAAAATTGAAATCATCAAAATCAATATTCGCAATATGGTGAGCTATTGAGGTTAATGTTACAATTCTTGCATTGGTTGCCGATTTTAATAGCGGTGCAAGTGAGGCTGACAAAAAGCAGTGCCCAAAAAAATTAACCGCCATTTGTGATTCCAGACCGTCGATGAAGCTTTTCTCCACCCCCATAATACCGGCGTTTGAAATCAATATGTCTAGCTGTTTGTTTTCCTCTGCATAACGAGAACAAAAATCTTTAATGCTTTGTTTCGAACTTATATCCAATATTGATACGCTGAAGTTAGCTTCACTGACTGTGCTAAGAGCCCTCTCTTTTAACTCTTTAACTGCCTGTAAACCCGCCTCATAATTACGTACTGCTAACGTTACGTTAGCGCCCGTATTCCCTAGCACGCGGGCTGCTTCTTTACCTATACCTGAGTTAGCACCTGTAATGATGACGTTCTTACCGGTTAAATCGTATCCACTGGCTACCTGTTCTGCCGTTGTGTTTTTATCGAAGACGCTTTTCACAAATTCTTGCATGTTTATTTCCAATTATAGTAAGGCTAACTTGAACTAATAATACAAACCTATCGTTCTAGCACAGAGGTGTAAATTATCACCAAAAGGTTAGTTGACAATATCGGCTAGCCGACATTTGTCTTAATAAGCGCGCTCGACAGATAGAAAGAACCAGTTGCAACCCAACCTGTTAACAATCATGAGCGATTATGCCTAAGCTAAAGGTGTAAAAATGAATAGTAAATCAGGAGTTACACCAACTGAGGCTGTAACTAACCCGAACTCAGGTTAACTAATTTTGGAATGCTGTAAACAGAAAAAGCTAATGGGTATGTGGGTAGCCGAGAACGAAGGTGCCAAGTTCTGGTTGAGTGTGCTTACTGAGTGCGATGGTTCGTTTTATTAACGAGTTCGGGGACCGCCTCGAGAAACATCTTAAATAATGGAAGTTAGTCGGATAAGAGAGCAGCATCTCTGCCGCTCCCTCTCCTAAGAACCGTGCGGGCAAGTTTCCCTGCACACGGCTCAAGCTCTCATAAAGCCAGATTTCTCTGACCCAACAGCTTTTACAAAAATGACAATTTCTTAGCTCTTGTATCGAAATAATCAAGCCATTGTGCATCGTACGGAGTCGCAATCGATATGACTTGCCGGTGTCGGCGAATAGGAATATCGCTAGCCTTTTTCAACCTTATAGTACGTTTCTCTCCACTATTAGTCGTGTAAGGCACAACAAATATCCATTGCCGCATACCTCGGTTGGTATAGTATTTCCGGTATAGCCATGTTGCCGACTTCTGTGGATGCTTACGCTTAATCATTCGATGAAGAGTTTTGAAAATCACAGAATCAACGTTATCTAAGACTTTCTTGGACACAACGTGACGATAGTAATTTGCCCAGCCAACTATCTTTCGATTAATAAAGCCAAGTAAACTTGCCATTGGTGTAGCTATGCCTTTCTTAATCGCTAATCTGATAGACTCAAGGAACGATTTGATACTGCTTTTACTTGGTTTAATGAGCAACTTTTGACCATACTTACGCACATTAAATCCAAGGAAGTCGAATCCCTTTGTTATAGACGTGATCAAGGTCTTTTCTTCACTGAGCGTTAAACCACGCTCCAATAGGAATTCGACTATTGCCGGCTTTATTGTTTCCTCTAACAACTCCCTAGAGTTGGCAGTGATCACAAAATCGTCAGCATATCTTACCAAATGAACTTTCTGGTTTGGCTTGGTGATCGATTTAAGCATCGCCTCCATTCCATCCAATGCGCCATTTGATAGGCAAGGCGATATAATTCCACCTTGTGGTGTTCCCGCAGTAGTTGGAGATAAACGCCCGTTATCCATGAAACCTGCCTTTAACCACTGCTTCAGCACCTTCTGCTCTAACGCTAGATGTTGATGTAACCATGCATGGTTAATATTATCGAAGCATCCTTTGATGTCGCCTTCTAAGATCCATTGGGCAGATGTTTTCTGAGCCAATACATTAAAGCACCTTTCAATAGCATCAGCAGTAGAACGCTTCGGTCGAAAACCATAAGAATGGTGATCCGCCGTCACTTCAGCTACCGGCTCATAAGCCATAAGAAAGAGCGCTTGCATGGCTCGGTCATACATCGTTGGAATACCCAATGGACGCATTTTGCCATTCTTTTTCGGAATGTAAACGCGCCTCAATGGTTGTGAACGATAACTTCGGCAGGACAACGTTTCAGCTGCTTTCCATTTCTGTTTTGCATCGACCCACACAATCTCGTCAACACCTGACGTTTTGCGTCCCTGATTTTCAGTGACGCGTTTAACTGCCAGTAATTTTGCTTGGTGAGATCGTGTTAGTAGATGTTGTAGTGCTTGGACTTTGCCCCAGCGCTTTGCTCTAGCTGATTTAGCGATACGCATTTGGAGTCGATGAACATCTAGCTTAGCTCGTTTCCAATCAGTGGAAGACCAATTCTTTGACGGTGAGGATGCACCACCATGCTTGATTGCAGGTGTCATTTGCTTTCCCTCATAAACTCAATTCTCCGCATTCTTTCGCTATTGAGAACCAACTGGACGTGGGCACTCTTTCGAGTCAGATAATAGATACCTTATGCAGATCATTACAATCAACCATTCGCTTCTTCCAGCCTCCCATGCCCGCATAACCATTGTTTACCCTTGCGGCTAAACTACCTTACGGAGTTATTCGGGGTTTCCACGTTTCGTTCCTGTGACTCGATGGTTTAGGTCTCCCGTTTATACCGGCGATACATTCACTCACGAACTCCTATCTGTGAAAGGATGTTCCTGACCGCTTACCTTTTGGTTAGAGCTTATCAGCCGTTTTAGCTCTTCAACAGTTACGATACTTGTCGAGATTCGCATATGCTGACCTTGTCATCATCCCTAGCGCCTTCACCACTTTCGGCTAGCAGTTTCAGTACCTTCTTCACAGATGATACCTACGGTTTCCCGCGGCTACATTGTCCTCAGCGCTTTGCACCTCAACGTTACCATCAACGCACAGCTGAGTAGGGAACTGCTGGTGAGACAGCAGGTTTGACATCCATTCCCTTGGATTAAACAATCACAGGAGCAACATCGTGTCGCACCACAGAATCTGTTACAGGCTCACCAACACACAGCACCAGCACCAGCAACCAATTCATCTATTTTTTTCACAATAACGCCACCATAGACAATTTCAATGAGTCCTCGCATCTCCCAAGCTTTCAATAACTCATTAATTGTTTGCCTACTAACACCCAGCATATTAGCCAGTTCATTTTGATTAACAGGCAAGTCGTAGGCACCGTCACCAAAAGGTTTGCCTACAGCATAAGATAGATTTCGCAAACGAGAGGCTAGCCTTAACTCGATGTTGAGAAAAGTAGTGTCTCGAAGTACTCTGAACATCGCTGCTTGCTTGTAGCAGATGTTTTTAAGTATCAACTCATTTATCAATGGATACTTATTCCTTAAACGATTGAAATCAATGATTGAAAGTAACGCAACTTCTGACTTTTCAACGCAAGTTGCACCAAAAACACTGTCACTGTGGGTTATAACGCTAGTATCACCAATTGTCACAGGCGACCCACAAATAGTTAACGTCATTTCTTTACCACCGTAGCTATAAGCGGTGAGCTTAATCCGCCCCGAGCATATTTCATAAATACCTGGAAGCCGCATTCCTTCTGTGTAAAGCGCCTGCCTCTTTGCCAACCGAATCAACGTCATGTGCTCACGAACATTACTACGAATATAGTCAGGTAGTTTTTCAATCCAACTAGTTTGAAAGTGAGATGTAAGATCAGTCACAAATCCTCCTGCTTATGCTCGCATAAAAGAGCGAAAACCATATGATAAATTATCACTCTCCTCATTAATTTAATGAGTTTTAACCATTCAAACTAGAACCCTATCAATTTCCAGAGCGTCTAACTTGCCATATCGCGCATGAGTTTCTTGTCTGCTTTACCTACCGCAGTAGCTGGGAGCTGGTCCACAAAAAACAGACGCTTTGGAATTTTGTAAGGCGACATATTCTCACGACAAAAAGCGATAATTTCTGC
>NZ_WTPY01000055.1 GCF_011378905.1 Paraglaciecola sp. 20A4
TGGCATGAACAAGGTAGATTAATGAATCGTAAAAACTCCTTTTCAGATTTTTTATCTGTAGCCAACTATCTAGTGTCTGCCAATTTAGTTAAGAAAGGCAATATATATGCTTCTGCGGAGAGTTCAGGAGGCACTATTGTTGGGGTAGCGTTAAATGAAGAGCCTGAACTATTTAAAAAAGTGGCTATGTTAGTGCCATTTGTCGATGTAGTTAACACACTAATGGATGAAACGCTGAACTATACAATTTCAGATTGGGATGAGTTTGGAAATCCAAAGAAAGACCCGGCAGTATACAAATATCTAATGTCATACTCCCCATACGACAATATTCAACCTCAAGACTATCCCGGTATCTATGTTAGCGCTGCTATAGACGATCCGGCAGTTGGCTATTGGGAAGTAGCAAAATGGGTATCAAAAATTGATAAGTTAAGGACGAATAACGAACAGTTAATATTCGATATACGCAATGGAGGTCATATCAAAGGAGGTCGCTATGAGCGATATCATAATTTTGCAAAGTTTATTGTGTTCTTCCTTGACGAAGGCAATGGCTAACCGTGGAACTTATAAAGCAATCTGAATTCGTTTTTACCAGCACCAGTGTACTTACTTGTGAAGAGATCGAATCGATAAACTCATCTATTGATAATACGGGGAATGGTACTCCTAGTGCGGAGGCCATCCAACGTATAGCTGATATACAAGCTGAACATTACCCAGAATATCGCAACTTATGTATGCCGCCATTTACTATTGATGAAGAACATAATGCATTTTCATTAGAGCTCGACACGTTTGTGGTGAATGCAGGGGATAAAGCATTGCAAACGACAGGAGGCAAGGGGAAGTCGCATAGGATAGTATCTTTTATCTATATTATAAGTGATTTACCTAAAGCTATCTTCCATTGCAATTTACCGAGACAGAGTAAAAGCTTCGAAGTAACAACCGGCGACCTAATTATAATTCCCCCATATCACAATCATCTATTTGAATTACAAACAAATACTAAAAAACTACTTAAATGTATATCACTTCATTGCTGCTTTATTACATAAATAATTATTGCTTATCAGAGCAGGGTGATTTAAGTTTAGTGAAAATTATTGCACTAAACTTGTATGAAATTTTTAGGTAGAGACATAGCTGTAAAAAAGAACGGACTCACTGATAAAGAGTGCTCCCAACTAATCAGCTTGTTTAGTCAAAAGAATGATGCCATCACGTTAAAAAACAAAGATTCCGGCGCTTACACTACTAATTCTCAATATGAGAGCATCAAACTATTTCTTGATGAATCGCCAGTTTTTTCAAGTTTTGTGGTAAATAAATTAAATCAAATATTAAACGAATATTGCGCCGGCCTGGACCTAAAACCTGAAACGTTTGGAGATTTTTACGAATCACCAAGTTTAATGCGTTTCAGAACAGGTAAAGATCGGTTTGATGTACACTTCGATGCCAGCGGTTATGATCATTACAGAAGTCTTGCTTTCATATGGTACTTGAACGATGTAAGCGAGGGGGGGGAGTTATTCCTACCCTCAAGCGAACAATCAATATCTATTAAACCTGAAATGGGAAACATAGCTGTAGTCCCTGCGGGATGGACGCATTATCACAATGTAGAAACTCCGATTAGTAATGATAGATATTCACTTATAACATTCCTACGTTATTCAGAAATCACCTAGGAATTACAGGAGAGTCAAAATGAGCATAACAAATAAAACAATAGTCGCTGGTATTGTAATATGTGGCGTAACACATGCGGTAAACGCAAGTGAAAACACAAAAACCGCAACAAGTATTCCAATTGCTACTAACGCACAACATCAAGAACTGCTTGAAAAACAGAATGATATTGTCACTCCAGATGCTTTTAAGGAAGGTCTAAAAACTCAAAAATTAGAACCTACTGAAACAACAGCCAAGGCTATTCGTAAGAAACAACGACATATGACTGATAATGTAATTGTCATTTGGTGGGATAGTTTGTGGTCCTAAGTCTAGGTTATTAGAAGAGACGGCTAAATAATGTCGTCCCTCCTAAACCTATCAGCAATGAATAAAGCCACTATCAATAAACTTATTCTGTATGCAGAAGAAATTAACGTTCCCTCCAACGTTTCCCATATGAACTCATCAGAGCTAGTGTGATGTATATAAGCGGAAAAAGGTAGGACGGTTAGAGACGTTATGAATATCCTTCTCTGGAGTCTATTGAGCCCCGAATACCAGCTATAATTTGCGCCTAACCTATTCAAAATATTCCTCCTGTTTTAGAATCCATACTTTTTCGTAGCCACTTGAAAAGAACCAACACTAACAGGAAGTTTCGTGCGGCTTCTACCTTTACCAATGCATCAACGAAAATATAGCTTTTGGCTTTATAAAAGCTTCTCGCTGTTTCGTATTCAATTGCGTGTTCCTTACCATCTGGTACTCCCCAAACAAGTAATGCCAGGTAAAACATGTAAATAGTGTATGCAGCGGCAAAAACTATAATCAGTTGAATGAACTTTAATTGTACAAAATCAGCAACCGTATAAAGGTACATGTGATCCCCCATGTCGAATTTCTTTTGAACATAATTCATTATTTCTGGCCGGTAATATATGGCTATAGCCATTGCCAGTAGATTCAACAGTATTATGCCATTCAAAATGAGATCACCAATCACTAACCCCGTGTCCCAGTAATAACTCGTAAGAATAAATACAAAAATATCAAGTTCTACAAAGAACGTATTAATCACAGCAAAAATGACGATTAAACTTCTTATATCAGGATGTTTAGCATCGATATAGAGCATCATAATGAACGTGGTCCAAACTACGTTTAAATGAAACTCAGACAGCTCATAAAATGACAGTAAATAAAGCAAAACTGCATAACCGCATACCCTAATCACCAGCATCGTTTCCTCCAATCAAAAACTGATCTATAAGCTGTTTTAACATCACCTCTTGTTCACTAGACGACAACCCAGAAAATTTGGATATAAAGCTTTTTCTTTTTCTCACTATGGCTTGTCTTTCAGACTTATCGTTTCCTGATTTATAAAAATCTGAACTGTCATCAATAGCAAAATTTGCGGCACAGTAAACTAAGCGTTCATCGTAGAGGTCAATGAAAACTGCCTGACTAGTCGCCCAATCATTAGTAATTAGCTCAATATCCACTTTGCTGTGTGACATGACTAATACGGATACGTCTAGAGGGCTTATCGCTGCTTTTTTTAGAGCCGACATATTACCTATATCTATTGCGGATAGAGTTCTAGCATCTAGGTAAACCAAATCTTGTTTACTTGGTTCATATACATCGGTAGTAAATTCTTTAGCTTCAAGATTAAAGGTTTTATAATCGAGATACTCATTGGCGTTGTCATTAGGCCAATATTTAACATCAATCCAATTGAGTAAGTTCTGTTTACAGGGGCGCTTGTGAGCATGAATCTCACAAACTCCTGCATTTACATCGATAAACCGTTTATGCGTGGGAAGTAATCGACTGATGAGTTCTTCTAAATGTTTATTTTTAGAAAACATGTATATTTTTTGTGTCATATTCTTATGTCTTATTGAATTCGGTCGCTATAAACCAATAATAACAACAAATTTGCTTAAATAAGCTAAGATATAGTAAAACTAGAACCCAAAATATTTATTCATTCCCGCAACAGCTGAGTACGATCGCAATGTTCAAGAAATTTCTTACTCCTGAGTTAGTAAAACAAATGCGTATTAACGCTGGCTTATCCCGTGAAGAGGTAGCCGAACTCATCGATGTATCCCCCCAGACGATTGCAAATTATGAAACGAAAGGTGTCAAAATGGACATATTTCAACTTGAAAAATTTATTATGATTACCACCACATCAAAAGAGGATAGAGAGAAGAAGCAACAGCTTCTCCAGGACTTCGGTAACAATCTAATGTCTCTTATTCCAAAAAAGAAAGTAAATTAGCTCGCAATAATAAGTAACTGAAATCGTTGCAATATATTTTTATAAAATGGGCAGTTGAAAATAACTGCCCATTTGAGTAAAAAACAACTCTTTATTTCTTGACAATCTCCTGTATTTCTTCAACCATACTACAAGTCAAACATAAAAAACCAACCGATAAAAAGTTTAGTTGGAATTTTTATGTTTTTAAATGAGTCATTTATATTCATTTATGAGGCTTTTAGGTTTTTTATGGTTTGAGGTAAGTTTTGTAACTTACTGCAATTCCCGAAAAATAATTGTTATTTATTGAATGTATGAGGGGTTGCCAAGTGGAAGAAGAAATAAAACACCCATCGTTAAAGCATAATCGAGCTCTTCATGAACCAAGCTTAAAGTTTGGCGTACCTTCAAGACTATTTTTACTGTGCTGTGCGTTAGTGATCATCGTCCTTGTAACCGCTGGATTTGTAGCTGCTCTCGTAGCATTTTTATTGACTATCCCACCGGCAATTATCATTCATCGTGACGATGAAAAAGCCCTTGAAATCCTTTTAGACAAGCTTAGGCGCCCAACTTTTTATACAGGAGGTGTCAATGAAAAAACATTCAAAGTTCTTTTGAAAAACAGAAACAAGTACATAACCAAGCATATTTCACAAATCCAATAGGAATCAAAAAATGAAATCATTAAATACCATGTTGAGCGCAATTCTAACCAACACTAATACTGCAAAATCCAAAGTATTAGCCTTTAAAGAAAGACAACTTCAGCGGTTTACCGCTTTATGCGCTTTTTTGCTTACCTCGATAATGTTCTCAAGCAGCGCTTATGCTGATTACGATATTGGAGGACCAAGTTCAGGCCCATGGGCCGCACTTACAGAGTTTGCGCAAGATGTAATTAACCTTATTGATGGTCCGGTAGCACTAACATTTTCATTTATTAGCTTGGTGGGTATGGCTATTACTTGGGCCATAGCGCCGAAGATGATGAATGCAATGGGTACATTCGCCCGAGTAATGATCGCTGTTGTGGTTATTTTGAATATCGGCGTTTGGATAACCGCACTTCAAAGCTAATCAACTAGGAGCAAAGCGGGGCGGTAACGCCCCATTTTGAGGTAAATAATATGGGTATTACATACGAAAGCGCCGCTGAACTGAGTTGCCTATCAAGTCGATTCAAAGACTTTTATATCAGCAATGCTTCAACGATGTTAGGTGCTTATGAGCTCGGAGGTATAGACCCAAGTGGCTTAGGAGTAAGAGAAAAAGAGATCGCGACTGAATTACTTCGTTATTTAATAAGAACAAGTCCTCCTGAGTTGATATTGACTCAATATTACGTTCATAGAAATAATCCCAATGTAACAATAAAGCCCAGAGAGGATAAGCGTTCAAGCGTTATATCCAAAAGAAGAGAATTATTTTTACAAGAAAAAAGAAGCTTATGTTCGTCACATATATTTTTTTTAGCTGAGTTGCCTTTTGCTAGTGATCTAACCAAATGGTTCAGTTTCGACTTCCTACAAAATATAGTCTCTTCAGTGGTATCTAAAGATGCAAGAAATTATATAAAAACAAGAATTTCTGAACGGAATTCAGTTTTAGCATATGAAGCAGAGATAAAAGAAACAGCAAAAATATTACAAGAAGAAATTCAAAATCACATTGCACGACTAGATTTAACCTCATTCGGTAACAAACAGCTAGACGGCTCACAATTTTGGTCATTAATTAAGGCGCTTCACACCTTAGATTTTGATTTTCTAAATATAAAATCTAACCCTCCAAAATGTGATTTGAATGGCAGAGTTTTCGACTCTACGATTACCGCCGTTAATAGGGGAGGGGTGGACTACTTAAAAATTTCTGGGATCAAACCTATGTACCTACGAATCGCCTCTATAAAGGGCTTTTCAGACGAATACATAGAGCGTGGATTTTTTGCTAATGGCATTAATTCCCCAATTGGTAATAAGGGCAATTATGTATTAATGACTAGATACCGGGGAATGAATAAAAGACTTCAGAAAAAATACTTTGATGAAGCCGAAAATGAAGTTGCGCGAAACCAAATAAATCTCATGGACATGATGAAAGGTGATAAGAAATCACAATTGGAAATCCAATTATCTATGTCTGAAAAAGACAAGGCAGTTTTAAAAGAGGTCTCAGACGCACAAGCATTGGGCGACTACAACGGAAAATTTGAATGTTCAGCTGTTATCTTTTCAGAATGTATTGAGGAGATAGAAATAGCATGTAAATCGTTGCGGTCTTCATTAAACCAAGCGGGAGCGGATATTGTTTGGGAAACCGCTGGTTTAGAATCTGCTTTTGAATGCTTTTTACCGGGTTCTCAATTTGAATCTAAGCGCCAACTAGTGCCAATTAATTCTAGAAAAGCAGCTGCCCTTTCCCTATTTTATAAAGCTAGTACAGGCATCCCAGAGTGGGAATATACAACAAGAGACGGTGTATTAAAAAAAGAAGAAGCATTCTATATATTTGAATCAAACGATGGTTCTCCCTTCTATTACTGTCCTTATATCGGCGGCAAATGCATGGTTATTGGGGTTGGTCCAATACGGTCAGGGAAAACCTTTACTAAAAACTCCATTGCAACTCATTTCATGAAATTTAATGGCTATTACTCTGCTATTGATATCGATCCTGGTACTGAAGCTGTCGCTCGTTTTTTTCAGGATGACGGTAGTATTTTTCAAATGACTGACAAAAATAGAGCAGGTTTTAATCCATTTTTTATTGCAGAAGGTGCCGACGACATTAGGTTTAGAGCTCACTTTATGCGTCAACTAGAAGCAATGGTGCAATCTAATTCTAACGCTGAACTAAATCATTTTACAAAAAGTGAAGTGCAGCAGTTAGACGAAGCTATGTTATCTGTACTTAGGCTACCGGCTGCAATGCGTTCATTTTCTAGTTTCCTAGATCACTGTAATAAAGACATTAAACGTAAACTCTCTAAATTTCACAGTGACGGGATTTATGCAAACATTTATGACAATACAAATGATGCTATAGGCTCCCTTCAGAAACGCTTTAGTGTCTACAACATTATGGGGGTTAAAGACGACAAAGTTTCACTTTCATTAGTTATGAGTGAAATTGTTTATCGAGTATTAAGGACTTTTGAAAATCCAGAGCTTCGTGATTTTTTCAAGATGCTAGATATTGACGAAGCTCACGCTTTTTTAGCAATCCCTGGAATGATTGATTTTCTTGTTAAAGGCATTCGTACATGGGGTAAATGGCAAGCGGGCGTTTCACTTTGGACCCAAAGCCCTGTAGAACTCAAAAAAATTAGAGAGTGGCCCGCACTTCGAAGTGCTGCATCTACTTTTTGGTTCATGGCTGACGGCGAAATGGATAGGGATATCTACAGAGACGTTTTTCATTTATCAGAAGGTCATCTTGATGCAATTCAATCACTAATCCCAAAACAACAAGCCTTTATATATCAGCCTGAAATTAGAGTTGCCAAAATTATTAATCTTTATTCAGAGCCAGAACAAAGGGTTATTAATACAAGCGTTGCAGGAGAAGCAATGACATTGCAGCGTAACTTGGAGCACACAAATGGCGATATTGATCTAGCAGTACAAAAGACAATTGCTGACCTCAACTTTTAAGGAACTGTCATGATGAAACGTAAAATTAGCATATTCTTTTTAACGGCAGCTCTGGTGATTGCCCCGGTGAGTTACACAAAACGGGTTGAAGCTGGTATTCCCACAATTGATATACCAGGTTTAGTTCAACAGCTTTTGGGCTATTCGCAGCAGCTGCAATCTTATGCAGAAGATTTGTATCAATCGACGGTAGTGTCGAATGAATACGTCCAAACTCTTCGTAAGATGGAACAGACATATTTAGAGTACGAACATACTCTCAATCAGATCAAGGGCTTGCGAGATATTGTAGACAGCACTGAATGGAGAAATATTCTCTCAGCTATAGAAATTGATTTTCCATTGAATCCGCTCGATTCACATTGGGATGATTGGGACGTTGATTTATACACAGATGACGGCGTTATAGATGTAGATGAAAGAATCGGAGAGGTTTATAACCGAATCCGCGATCTAGAAGATGTTTATGAAGATATTGAATCTTCCTTTTTGTCTGAAGATATGAGGGATATGCAGAGAGAAAAAGCCCGTAGGCTATTTCTGAAATCTAGAGAAATTACAGAACAAACGTATGCCGCTGATGCTTTTAAAGTCGAAACAAAATACTTAACTGATGCTTTTGAGCAGCTACAAGAGAACAGGCAGGATATTGCTACAGATGATGAAGCACAGCTACAAACTTTACAAATACTTGCTATGCAGCAGGAGCTATCCGCTCGATTATCGCAACAGCAAAATGCTATTGCGCTAAAAGCATTTGAAATGTCAAATCAAGATGCCGCAGATAGAAAAAGCCGAGAATCTTTTGCTTTTGATATGCAATTACTCGACAAGCTTGAGGTGTCGAATCGAGTTGATTACGAACCTAGCGAAAACAACAACAAAACCGTTAATTTCTAAGGAAATACTATGAAAAAAATAATGATAGTAACTTTCAGCTTTTTTATTCTAACTAACGTTTTCGCTCAAGAAAAATTCGATGCCGAAAAGGCAAAAGAACAACTTAAAGATAGAGTCTCACCAGCGCATTATATTGACCCGTATTTAATAAAGAGAAGAGAGGAGAAAGCAGAATATTTGTAAGCGTCCGGCAATTTGCACATTCCACTAGTTAATATTGCACAGCAGAATATCGACTTTAATCATCATCGG
>NZ_WTPY01000056.1 GCF_011378905.1 Paraglaciecola sp. 20A4
GGCAAAGCTACGCTTCGCAAAAGCCTCCGTCTTCACCCCCATGCGAGAGTAGCACACTGCCAGACTCCCATTTAGAATGAAGTCACCTTAATCGGGTGGCTTTTTTCGTTTCTGCGTGACCGAAAATACCTAGGACAATCGATATTGGCGGAAGACACTGCCAGACTCCCAATAAAGAAAGGGCTATCCTCAATCGCGCCGCGACCGAGGCAGACCTTTTTGGTGTCTGGCATTTACTCCATGGTAAGTTTTAATTAGCCATCCTGAAGGTCGTTATTATGTTGCCTAGTGCTACATTCGTACTTATGGAGTGTGCACTTCAACTACGTGACTTAGGCGCGCTTTTATAATTCTGCGAAAACGATCAGCAAGTTCACGAAAGAATACCCGCGAAGGGGATGTATTTCGCCAAGCGAGGGCATGCTGGCGAAGTATGGGTTTATCTTTTATTTCACATACGTGGAGTGATTCTGGGACGTGCATTTCTGAGTGCACATATAGGCCAGGTAAAAACGCTGCGCCCATGCCCATTACAACCATTTGTCGTAACGTATCTAAACTGGTTCCTTCATAATCTTGTTGTAATACAGCCCCTAACTCATTACATATATCTAACACTTGATGGTGAAAGTGGTGTTTATCTTCTAATGTAAGAATTGTTTGTCCTTTCAAATGTCTCGGTTCTATCAGAAGGTCTTTACTCATTGGATGCTCGCTAGAAAGCACTAGTTTAAGGGGTTCGGTAAACAACGGTTCGGTGACAAAATCGTCAGGAAGGCTAGAAAAGGGAGAAATAATGAGATCATAGTCTCCTTTATACAATCCAGTATATAGTTCGCTGGGAGCTGACTCACGAACGTAAAACTTAAGTTTATCGTAAAGTTGATGAAGTTGAGGCAAGACAAAGGGTAATAAATACGGACCTAACGTGGGTGGAATACCTAACTTGAAGGTCGTTTTTGGTCCTTGAGATAACTCTCTAGCAACATTTTGGAACTCCGTCATTGTATGCAGTAGGTGTTCTGCATGCTTGAGTAATTCCCTGCCATCAGGTGATAACATTGTTCCGTTTCTTGATCGCTCAAATAACGTTAATCCTAGGCCCTCCTCGAGCTTCATAATTTGATTCGTTAGAGTTGGCTGGCTTATATGTAACAGATGTGACGCTCGGCGAAAATTAAGATTGTGAGCGACAGCAACGAAATATTTAAGTTGTTTCAGCGAAGGCTGGGGAGAGGTAATGGGCATGATTAAATATCCAAATGTTTTTGTTATAGATAAAAGCTATCACGAATCTCGGTATTTTTCTATTAAGCTATCAGGTAAAACTACTATCTGATAAATACGCTAACAGTGTTTATCGCTTTCAATATTAGGAGTGTGTCATGGATCATGTGATTTCAGGTGTAGCAAAATTTCAAAAAGATGTTTTTCCAAAAAACAAAGAAGTCTTCCAAAAGCTAGCGACGAGTCAGAATCCAGAGGTGTTATTCATTACGTGCGCCGATTCGCGTATCGATCCAAATATGGTGACACAAACAGGTCCGGGGGATTTATTTATTTGCCGAAATGCAGGTAATGTTGTTCCGCCTCACAGTAATCAAACTGGAGGTATGACCGCATCCATCGAGTTTGCAGTAGCGGCTTTAGGTGTCGAGCACATCATAATATGTGGACATACCGATTGTGGCGCGATGAAAGGCGCGTTGGCACCAGAAGCATTAGAAGGGTTGCCACATGTAAAAGAATGGTTAGGCCATTGCAGAGGCGCTACAGAAGTTGTTAAGCATAGACATGGTTGTGTTGGTAGTGAGCATTTAGACGAAGTAACCAAAGAAAATGTGTTACTGCAGATTCAACATCTTAAGACACATCCTTCAGTTGCAGGACGCTTAGCGTGTAAAGAAGTGCAAATACATGGTTGGGTTTACAACATTGAGACTGGTGAGGTTCTTTGTTACGAGCCATCAAGCGAAAGTTTTAAGCCAATGGCTGAGCGTTATTCAAACGACAGTGCATTTAAATCGACTATTGGTCTAAAGCAACAGGCAGGATAAAGAATTAAATGAAATTAGATTTATCGAATTTACGCGGCGATTTAACTGGTGGTATTACCGCTGGTATTGTTGCTTTACCCCTAGCTTTAGCATTAGGTGTTGCATCAGGACTCGGTCCCTTAGCCGGCCTTTATGGGGCAATTGCTGTGGGCTTTTTTGCCGCATTATTCGGAGGCACGCCATCTCAAATCTCCGGTCCTACAGGACCCATGATAGTGGTTCTAGCAGGCTTGTTTGCAAGTTTGTCAGGTAATGTTGAATTGATTTTTACCGCAGTCATTTTAGCCGGTATTCTACAAATTATATTTGGCTTTCTTGGTGTCGGGCAATACATTCGCTTGGTACCTTACCCTGTTATATCAGGCTTTATGACGGGCATCGGTGCGATTATCATCATATTACAGTTCGGCCGTTTACTTGGTCATGAGCCTCCTGGTGGAACATTAGGTGCTCTGTCTTATTTGCCGCACGCGGTTGCGAACACTAACTTCGTTACGCTTGCGCTAGGTGGACTTACGTTGGCGATCGCTTATTACTGGCCTGCTAAATTAGGCAAGTACATGCCTGGCGCACTAGCTGCATTGATAATTGGCACGCTTGTTAGTTTTGCCGTTGCCAGCGTGCCTGTTCTAGGCGCGATCCCAAGCGGCCTCCCTAGTTTGCATATACCCGTGTTCGAGAAAAGTCATTTTTGGCTAGTGTTAGAAGCTGCGTTTATTTTGGCTGTATTAGGTGCTATCGATAGCTTATTAACTTCATTAGTTGCCGATAACATGACCCGTACTCGCCATGAGAGTAATAAAGAGTTAATTGGTCAAGGCATAGGTAACACTGTTGCAGGCTTGTTTGGTGGTATTGCGGGTGCAGGTGCGACAATGCGTACAGTGGTTAACATTCGCTCTGGTGGTAAAACGAGATTATCAGGCATGGTACACGCATTAGTATTGTTAGCCGTTGTATTGGGTTTGAGTCCTTTAGCTGCAAATATTCCGCATGCAGTTTTAGCGGGTATTTTGGTTAAAGTTGGGCTTGATATCATCGACTGGCGTTATATTAAGCGTGCACATAACGGTCCGCGTTGGGACTTCGCTTTAATGATACTAGTCCTTGGCTTGACTGTTTTTGTTGATTTGATTACTGCTGTTGGAGTTGGCGTAGTATTGGCCGCGTTGGCTTATGTTCGTCAGATAGCACAAATTCAAATTGCACAATTGCGCGCAATTCCTAATATGGCGAGTAATCCGCAAGAAAAAGCATTGTTGAAAGAAGGGCATGGAAAGGTAAATGTGTTCAACTTTTCTGGTCCTTTGAGCTTTGGGGCTGCAGCAGATTTAGGTCATCACGTACGGCAGCATGTAGAGCCTGGTTCTGAAGTATTGATCCTAGACTTCTCGCTTGTACCGGCAATGGATGTTTCTGCCGCTATGGCTGTCGATACGATTGCTTCTGATACACGCGCAGCAGGTAAATTGTTATATATCTGCGGTATTAATGATGAAGTTAGGGATGTGTTGGTTGCTATAAATGGTAGTACTTTGGCGGATTATGAGGGAGAAACGCTGATTGAAACACTCGAAGTTGCACTCAATGCCATCAATGGTAATCCTGAACATAAGGTTATAGGCACAACTCAAACTACTGGAAGTTAGTAGTATTAAGCCGCTTCGGTTGAAGCGGCTAATTTTTTATTGTTGAAGTCCAATCGCTCCCTAAAATTAAGAAAAATCGATTCACTATTTACCTAGATTAAAGAATAACGATAGTTTTCTCTTACTTTTTTCATACTTTTCTCTACTTCTCCTGATTTCTTATTTGCTAGTCTTATTTTAATCACCTTATCCCGTGATGCATTTACGTCAGCACATTCATAAACCTTAGCTTGATCCGCCATACGAAGGTTGCTATTGGTTTGAGCGCTAGCTAACACCTCTCGGTTGAATTCAAAAACACGCCTTTGTTTTCCCTTCTCCCTTGGCTAGAATAGCGCAAAATAGTCAATGGGTTGTTATATTGAAATCTTTGCAACAGCGACACACATTTGGGCTGCCAGCGAGCAGTAACGACTTAGTTTGTATTCACAGCTTGAGCGATGCACACGACTTTGTCGAACATCATAACAACGCTCCATTTTATTTACTTGGTCAAGGCAGTAACACTGCTTTTATCGAGGATTATGAGGGAACAGTCGTTGAAATGGCGTTGAAAGGTATTACCGTAAGTGAAGATGACAGTCAGTACACGCTAAATGTTGCCGCTGGTGAAAGTTGGCATCAGCTTGTAATTTGGTGTTTGCAGCATAATATCCGAGGATTTGAAAACCTTGCATTGATACCTGGAACGGTAGGCGCTGCCCCCATTCAAAATATCGGCGCTTATGGCGTAGAGATAGAACGCTTTATCCAATCTGTTCAATACATTGATTACGCCAATAATCAGTTTTGTCATATCGCGCGCAAAGATTGTGCGTTTGGTTATCGAGACAGTATTTTTAAAAAGAAACTGTGGCATAAAGTGATGATTGTCGGGGTCACGTTCTCTCTACCAAAAAGTTGGCGACCTGTGGTTACCTACGGCGAGTTGGCGACTCTGAACGCACCAAGTGCTCAAGATATATTTAATAAAGTCGTTGCGGTTAGACAAGCAAAATTGCCCGATCCTAAAATACTGGGTAATGCCGGAAGCTTTTTTAAAAATCCTATTATAAGCCGTACAGCCCTACACTTGCTTCAACAACGCTTTTCCCAAATGCCCTATTATGAAATGGATCTACACAATGTGAAAATTCCGGCGGGGTGGCTAATTGAGCAACTCGGATTTAAAGGACAGCAAGAAGGCGATATTCGTTGTCACCCTAAACAAGCGTTGGTTTTGACTAATTTAGGGGAGGGGACAGGAACACAATTACTGACTTTAGCGCGAAAGATCAAACAAGCGGTTGAGCAACAATTCAATATTGCATTAGAGCACGAAGTACAATTAATAGGCGCCAAGGGAACGGTTTTATTATGAGACATGGTACAAATAAGCAAACAGATAGGATCCGCAACCATATTGTACAGGCATTGGCTGGCGGACAGTTCTGCTCAGGCGAAACCCTAGGCGAAGAGTTGGGGATTTCTAGAGCCGCGGTGTCTAAATATATAAAAGTGTTAGGTGAGTTGGGACTAAATATATTCAGTGTGACAGGCAAGGGATATCGGCTGGCCGAGCCTATTCAGCTACTAAACAGTGGACTAATTGCCACGTACTGCCATCACTTTGATGTGAAGCAACTTATGTTACTTAATGTAATCGATTCTACGAATCAGTATCTCAAAGAACGTATTGCTACGTTGACAAATGGCGACGTGTGCCTTGCCGAAGCGCAAACTGCAGGGCGAGGGCGAAGAGGCCGTACATGGGTTTCCCCTTATGGGGCGAGCTTGTATTTATCGCAGTATTGGCAGTTTGCCGGTGGCTATCAATCTATTTCCGGACTGAGTCTGGCCGTCGGTGTGGCGATTACAGTGGCCTTAGAAAATGCCGGCTATAACGATATCGCGCTGAAGTGGCCAAATGATATTTATGCCAGAGGCAAAAAATTAGCCGGCGTATTAATTGAAGTGGAAGGGCAAATGGGCGGTGCCTGTGATTGCATCATAGGCGTAGGATTGAATATAGCTTTAGATGTGGGCAGTGAGAAAATAGACCAGCCGTGGATTGATTTAACGACATTAAATTCTGAAGGGGTTGAGCGTAATCGGATTAGCGCCTTATTGCTCGATGAATTGGCTCGTTGTATGGAGGTTTTTAGTCACTCTGGGCTCGAACCTTTTATAGAAATCTGGCGTGAGCGTAATGTGTTTCGCGACAAGCCTATTACGTTAATCATAGGCAATAAAACCGTACAGGGTATTTGCAAAGGTATAGATGCTAGCGGCGCGCTGTTATTGCAACAAGCTGACGGTGTGCGAGCTTACAACGGTGGAGAAATCAGTGTCAGAGCAAACTAAAGCTTTACTCTTGGATATTGGTAACAGCTATATAAAAAGTGCATTGGTCGATGTGAGCGGTCAAGTTTTCAGTCAACCCCTAGCCATAATGCGTAGTGATAACGTGATGGTACTTAAAGCTCATATTAGCCAAAGTCAGCGAGTTATCGTGGCGGCAGTGGGGCAAGGGGAACAAGTTGCGCGATTGCGCAGCTTGTGCGCGGCATTGGATGTCCCCCTAACGATAGTGAAAACCCAAGCCCAAGCCTTTGGCATGCATTGCGCATACAGCAATTACGCCACATTAGGAATTGACCGCTGGCTGGCGGTACTGGCTGGCCGTAGGTTATGTCAAACTCGAGCCTACGCTGTTATCGATTTAGGGACGGCCAATACCTGTGATTTAGTGTTAGGGAATACTCATTTAGGGGGATGGATAGCCCCTGGTTTTAGTTTGATGCGTGATAGTTTAATCAACAATACCGAGTTAGTGTTTGCAAATGATGTTTTTCCAGACGATTTGTTATTAGGGGAGCAAACCGTGGATTGCGTCAATATGGGATGCGCTGCAGCAGTTAGAGGATTTATTTACGCCGCTGAGCAAAAAATAGCAGAGGTAAATTCCGAATATTCTGTGATTATTACAGGTGGTGGACAAAGGATGGTGAGAAATAACACACCTGATTATCACTTTTTTCACGAAAATTTAGTTTTATTGGGTTTACTAGAATATTTATTTATCTAAATTCGACGCGAATAACTGCTCTAAAAACTCCCAAATACGTAACTTAATGGCAAATTAGCTGATTTTTTAAGCAAACAACACAAAAAAAGTATTTTTTTAATAATTGCCTCTTGCACGATGGGAAATGTTGCTCTAATATCCGCACCCACTTGATGACGTGCCGACTTAGCTCAGTTGGTAGAGCAACTGACTTGTAATCAGTAGGTCACCAGTTCGACTCCGGTAGTCGGCACCATCAATCTGGAGGGGTACCCAAGCGGTCAACGGGATCAGACTGTAAATCTGACGGCTCAGCCTTCGCAGGTTCGAATCCTGCCCCCTCCACCACTTTTTACTTGATATGTATGAGAGTAGAATGTGCGGACGTCGTATAGTGGTAATACCTTAGCCTTCCAAGCTAAAGCTGCGAGTTCGATTCTCGCCGTCCGCTCCATTTTTGTGAAATGCTGATATGGCTCAGTTGGTAGAGCGCACCCTTGGTAAGGGTGAGGTCGGCAGTTCGAATCTGCCTATCAGCACCACTCTTCTCTTCCCATCTCAATAATAATTTTTTCTTAATGTATATTTGCTGAGGAATAGACAATGGCAAAAGCAAAGTTTGAACGTACTAAACCGCATGTAAACGTCGGTACTATCGGCCACGTTGACCACGGTAAAACAACATTAACAGCTGCAATCACTACTGTACTCGCTAAAACGTACGGCGGTAACGCATCTGCTTTCGATCAAATCGATAACGCT
>NZ_WTPY01000057.1 GCF_011378905.1 Paraglaciecola sp. 20A4
GGTGCTTAAAAGTATCAAAAAATAGATATCCGGTTGCCAAAAGTAAATATGCCGTTCACCTTAAGTGAACGGCATTAGCCAGCGGGCAGCCTTTTTTTTGTTTATGAATCGCTTAAACGCCCTCGTTTAATATGCGTTGTGTTTGGCTACATAACGCGGTAAAGGATTGAAAAAAAAGATAACCTATATGACAAACTATCACTCGTGCTAGATAGAGCACAAATATGCTGCTTCGGAAAACGAGATGCCGGATTACCCAATAAAGGATCAGCTAGCATTGTAAAAAAATTCAGGCACACCAGGCTTCGAATCTGTGAAGGAATAATCGTTCCTTACGTTGCAGGCTCATAGGTCATTGTTACAAAGATGCTTCGTGTGTTCGTTCTAATCTTTGTGTTGATTTGGCTTAGTGTTATTGATTTATTTTAGCTTTTTAAGCTGAGCACGCTAGAGACTTTTTTCCTTTCTGCAATGACCCCTTTTAGTATATTGTTATTCGCTATTGCTTTAGTGTCGAGTGGATTCAGGTGTGAAACCAAGAATCAGAAAATTCTGCTGATCGAAGTGATGTCCCTTAAATAATAAGCTTGATAAAAAGAGATGTCAGAGAATCTACGGTGGTCTTGATATCTAAATACATTGTTAAAAATAACGAATCACCTTACGGCGAGTTTTGGTTAGAAAATTTCCAGATTATAATATTGGAAACTGCAATCAATGCTATTCCTATAAAAAGTATAGTAACGCCATCAAAAGGGATATCTTCATTGATAGGTACGTCTAAAATTAAGTTCATGAAAAACAAAATTACGCCGCAATAACCAAAAACCTTAATTAAGTCGGTTAAAAAACGAACTACATAGAATTGTTTTTTCGATAAATCCATTACTGCTAGATTCCTTGTTAAATTAATATGTATATAATTTACTTTTTGCCGCTGTCATCACTTTTATACGAACTTAAATAACCCGTATTCAATGACTTTCCAGCCTGAGGGTTGGCATATGCCACGCTCTACATGCTTACAATAAAGGATGCTGCCTAACTGAAGTTTAATGTGGACTAAGGAAAAAATAACAGTATAGGAAGCCGCTTTTGATACTTCATCATTAAACATATATGAAAAAGATTTTGACATGGTATAAAAAAAGACCAATGCCAAGAAGCCAACAACGACGTACTCACCCATTTTCTCTGACATATACACTAATTACATTCTTTTTAAGTTTAAAAATACATTAATGAAACAATTTTATTGTGCAACCTTTTTTTTAAATATACTGATTTTATATATTTATAATTTAATGGCGATGCATATAGATTTGATTGCTTCTGCTTGAGGCGTACTCTCTTTTTTATGATTTTTTGCGCGCTTGTAATGGTTGCTTGTTAATGTATTAGAAAAGGCAATAATGTTTAAATTTATTTTGACTTCGTCATATTTATTATTACATTAGACAGAAAAAGCACATGACGTGTAAATACGAAAACGCAGCCAAAGGATGGGACTATGAGCGATGTAGTTGATAAAAATAAAGGGCTGAGTACAGATGACATTCACCCTAAAGGTAAAGTGCGCTCGATGTCTAATATCAAGAGCCACTGGGATGACAAACCTGATCTTGATGACTATCCCAAAACGAAAAACTCCGTAAGCGAGTCCTCGTTCCCAGAGGTATTCCTTGTTCTTGTAAAGGCCCTGGCGGTTGCCTTGATAGGTGTATTTTGTATTTATCAAGGATGGGTATTATTGGGGCTTTTTGGCATCATTGGCGCAATATTTTATTTTTTAATGGCGGCAGGAACGATTACCGCAGAGGGCCCGAACACCTTCTTGGGGCAGTGTTACACATCGAGCGCCTCAAACCAGCAGCGACAATCAGTTAATTCACCGCGCAGCGGTCAAAAAACGAGTTCGCGGGCGAGTAACCTAGAAGCAAGCGCAGCAGTTACTGCCGCAGGAGCAGGATTATATGCCAGTGTAAACAACAACACTTTGCCTGCAGACGATGAGCTTTTTGAAGACTCTTACCTTTTTGAACACTCTTCTGTTTCTGATGATGCAGACCCTTCCAGTCACTTCGACGATATACCTATTATAAACCCCGCTACCGGCTTGCCGATGATGGGTGGTGTTGATTCTGCGGGTAATACTTATGGTACAGACATGAGTACTTCGATCATTGACACTGATCCTATAGATATACACACAGACACTTGCCTTATTGGCACTCATATTGATAGCAGCTTTGACGACACCTCGAGTATAGACACAAGTGTAGACACAAGTATTGACATAAGTGACCCGTTTGACACGTTTGACAGTACGTCGTTCGACGATGACTGGATGAGCTAATTTGTGCTCTGGTTCACTCGGGATCTCATTTGCACCAAGCAATCAGCGTTTAGCCACTTTTATGGCATATTTAAAATCTCGCGTACAGAAGGAAGTCAGATGGCGCACATCACAACACTGTTAACTACATTACAGCAATTGGCCTATTTTGAATGCATAATCACTTGCCAGAGTGACAACGCAATGCCATTAGCGCCTTACAAAGGGGCTACATTTCATGGGGGGTTTGGCTGGGCACTGGGGGAGCTCGATAGGGACATAATGCAAATGCTATACGATTGTCGGGATCACCACGGGCATACCATTATTAAGCCATTTGTTTTACTGCCACCCACCGACACACTCACGCATTACCCCAGAGGGCATGAGTTCACCTTTCGCTTGAAACTCTTCGGCCGGGCAGCTAAACACGTTCAAGACGTACTGGCAGCTATTTTTTTATGGCAAAATATGGGGTTAGGTAAATCGAAAGCCTCTTTTACTATTCGCTCTATCGATTTACAATTGCCAGCCAACACACTGCGCGTGTATCAGCAAGGTGCTGCCCAATTTAATATGCCTGCTCCTATGCCATTGGGGCATTTTATCGAACAACAGCTAGCGGTTTATCATCCCTTGAGCGGTATTCAACTCACCGCATTTATCACTACGCAAACCCCCATGGAACTGCACAAAAATAAACGCCAACTGTATGATGCGCCAGACGCTAAAACTTTTTTTTGGTTAATCGCGCAGCGTTTATCACAGCTGTGTATTGCTTATGGCGACAATAAGCAAGCCGAACTGCATGCGTGTTTACCCAGTGACGAACTCCCATTGACGTTTAAAGACACGAACGTATTCGGGCAAGCTAGAGCGTCCACGTTAATGCAAACAAAACATGAATTAAAAGGACTCACCGGGACATGGGCTTACGTGCTGAATGATGAGCTAGCCCTTGCTTGGCTGTTGGCAGGGCAGTTGATTCATGTAGGCAAAAAGTCGAGCTTCGGTTTTGGAGGATTTAATTTTAGTGTCGCGGTGGGGCAATAAGGTTTGCATATTCCACGCTTTGAAAACTTACTAAATTATCACCTTATGGAAAGTGCTTTTCGTAAGGTTGAGGCGAATAAGGGCACCGCTGGAACAGATGGCGTCACTATTGATACCTACGCCCAAGAGTTATCCTCAGGCTTACATGTTTTATTAAGCGAATTAAGAGAAGCACAATTTCAAAGTGCAGCCTTACTTAAAGTGACTCTGCGTCAGCCTAACAAAAAACCGCGCAACCTAGTAATACCGACTATCAAAGACCGTATTTTACACACAGCGATAATGTTGTTGCTACAACCCTTTTTCGAAAACGAATTTGAAAAATGCAGCTATGGTTATCGGCCTAACCGCTCTTACAAAATGGCGGTTGAAAAAATAGCTGTGCTGCGTAACCAAGGTTTTATGTGGGTCGTGGATGCAGACATAAAGCAATTTTTCGAGCATATTCCACATGCTGCCGTTAGATCACTACTGCGTCATTATCAATTGGATGAAGCATTAATCAATTTGATCAGTGAATGCCTATTTAGCCGACAAGTTGAGCAAGGTACATTGCAATTTGGTGCTGCGGTCGGCCTTGGTATTCCGCAAGGTTCATCATTGTCACCTATGATAGCGAATCTATACCTTGATAGTGTGGACGAAGCACTGCTGGCTAAACATTACAATATGATCCGCTACGCTGACGATTTTGTCATATTGACTCAATCAAAAGCACAAGCTCAGCAAGCTCTGGAATTAACGCAATTACTGTTAGCCAAACTCAATCTATCGCTAAATGAAGAAAAAACACAAATCTGTTCATTTGCCGACGGATTTGAATTTTTAGGGCATACCTTTATTGATGATCTGGTGTTGGACAACAAAAGTCAAACACCGGTGGAAGCCTCACTTAAAGATCAACGTGAAATTACCCATATATTGGAGCAAAACGAGGGACTCGATGTTGAGGACCTTGAGCAACCGCAGAGCCCTGAAATAGACAGCAACGCCCCTCTGAGTCGCATTATCTTTGACCATGAGCAATGGGAGCTTGCAGGTCAGAACATAGCCCAAAACACCACAATTCAATTGCCGCCAAAATTAAAAACATTGTACGTAACCACCCAAGGGGCAGTGTTATCGAAAAATGGTCTGCGCATACAAGTGAAGAAAGGCCAGCACTTACTCAGTTCAATCCCCACAGGTACACTAGACGGCATCATTCTTTTTGGTCGGGTACACATCACTAATGATGTGATGAGCCACTGTTTGCAACAGTCGATACCGATTGTTTTAGCCAACCAATCGGGCAGTTTTAAAGGCATTATTGACAGTTACGGAGCCTATTCAGAAGCATTGCTGCGCCAACAAGTGCATCACACGGGATCAGAGCCAAAGCAAATGCGTATTGCCAAACACATTCTTAAAGGCAAATTTAATAATAGTCTTGTGGTGATAAAGCGCGCCCTACGTAAACGCAAAATACCAGCAAGCATTGAAGCGTTGACACAATTCACCGATGCAGTAAAACGATTCACCCATAAACTAGAGCGTGAAAATAGCCCTAATGCCATTTTAGGTATTGAGGGGCAAGTAGCCAAACAATACTTTGCTTTGTATCAATCACTTTTTGCTGAAGAATGGCAATTTACCCAACGGAATCGCCAACCGCCAAAAGACCCAATCAACGTATTGCTTTCGCTGGGTTACAGCGTGTTATTTAATAATATTCATACCTTGGTCAAACTGCATAAAATCAATCCCACGTTAGGGTACTTACATCACGGCTCAACTGACCAACCCTCATTAGTACTCGACTTGATGGAAGAATTTAGAGCACCCATCGTTGATGCGACCGTATATAAATTGATCAATAGAGGTTCGCTTACCTTGCGCGATTTTGAATCTATTAACGACAAATGCCATATAAAAAAGGAGGGTTTTAGCGTCTTTCTGCGCGCCCTTGAAGATAAATTTAATCGCCAGCTTATACACCCCTCATCCCAAGAGTTAACCGATTATCGGCGTATTATCGATCGTCAAATCAAACTGCTAAAGCAGAGTATTACAGCCGACAGTGAACAATATGAGGTATTTCGAATTCGATGAAACTATGGCTTATATGCTACGACATTAGCGATGATAAAAGGCGTTATCATGTCAGTCGCTTATTAGAAGGGTACGGCGAACGGGTGCAGCTAAGCGCATTTGAATGTCGTTTAACTCCCAGCCATTTTACTGCGCTTAGAAATGCCCTGCGGCGAATTGTGGGTAGTGACGACATCGTACATTATTATTCAGTTTGCAAGTGGTGCGCTGAAAAGCGACATGTGCAAGGCAGCGCTGAATTGACCCACTCCCAAGCATATTATCTTACGTAACGATGTTAGTGGTGTGCCTGTTTGATATCAGCTGCAATAAGCGCCGGCGAAAGGTAAATCGCTTGTTGCAAGGTTACGGGATTCGGATCCAAGAAAGTGTGTATGAATGTCAGATAAGTCACGGGCAGTTACTGCGCATTCAAGGTAAAATACAAAAGATTATTGCCCAGACTGACCGTGTACACTTTTACCCTTTGTGTGGTAAAGATATAGGCGAACGTAAAGTTGAGGGCGGCGGCACAGTGACTTGGCACGAGGGGTTTCATGTGGTGTAGGGCAGCGCGTTGATTTCAAACATTTTTTTTAATGAAAATGAGGGTGGCATGCGTAAAATAACGCAGTTCTGCTTAGTTATTGCTCAGTTGGCCGATTTATGCGCTACAGGCCTTGCCAGCCATGGCCTAGATCGGGTAGGGTACGAACTGACCCTGTTTAATAAGGGATTAAGACTTGTCATAAAATAACATTGTTTGTCCTTGTTTATGTACGAACTGACCCTGTTTAATAAGGGATTAAGACTGCCCCATATTTATTTAATTAATTAAGTCGTACGAACTGACCCTGTTTAATAAGGGATTAAGACAAATCTATTTTCATAATAGAGCATCATCTATCGTACGAACTGACCCTGTTTAATAAGGGATTAAGACATTTCGTAAATACTGTTTGTATTCATTTGATGCCGTACGAACTGACCCTGTTTAATAAGGGATTAAGACTTTGGTCATTTCATAATTCATTCTGTTTACCTGTACGAACTGACCCTGTTTAATAAGGGATTAAGACAGTAATGTTTTAGTTAATATAGTCACAGTGTCGTACGAACTGACCCTGTTTAATAAGGGATTAAGACTTTTTTCATATTGCTTAATCATTTTAAAATCCTAGTACGAACTGACCCTGTTTAATAAGGGATTAAGACATTCATTGTTTTTTCTATTATTCTTTTCATTTTGTACGAACTGACCCTGTTTAATAAGGGATTAAGACTGCTCTATAAGAGTCGGCATTTTAATGTCCTCGTACGAACTGACCCTGTTTAATAAGGGATTAAGACTGAAATATTTCATTGTTTTGTTCCTTTATTTAAAGTACGAACTGACCCTGTTTAATAAGGGATTAAGACTTCTTCAATGACTTTATCAATCCCTTTTGTATTTGTACGAACTGACCCTGTTTAATAAGGGATTAAGACGTTGGTTTGGTAGTGATCATTACAGTGTCATCGTACGAACTGACCCTGTTTAATAAGGGATTAAGACTGGATATTCATTTGCTCTGTCCTCAGTTATGTGTACGAACTGACCCTGTTTAATAAGGGATTAAGACTTTGAACATAAATTCTTTCATACCTACCTGTCCTGTACGAACTGACCCTGTTTAATAAGGGATTAAGACTTTAGCGTCGTTTAAAGTTTTCATTTTTGTTTCGTACGAACTGACCCTGTTTAATAAGGGTAAGCGTCTCGTAAAGGCCGTCTTTTAGATATCAATTCTGCACCGCACAATAATGTCTTTGATAATAATCGAGG
>NZ_WTPY01000058.1:0-3710 GCF_011378905.1 Paraglaciecola sp. 20A4
GTTGCTGATGAGTAAACCGTGGTCTGTGTATAGCAAACCCTGTTTATGTCAGCCCAAAACGGTCATTCGTTATCTGGGGCGTTATACGAAAAAAGGCATGCTTAATGAGTCGCGATTGCAGCGTATAGACGAGGATAGGGTTACCTTCAGCTATAAAGATTATGCTGATGATAATCGACATAAAAAAATGGTACTGACAGGTGAGGAATTCATTCGGCGCTACCTCAGTCATATTCTGCCCAAAGGTTTGATGCGAATAAGGCACTTTGGTTTTTTAGCCAATTGTTGTAGGCGTAAAAGATTAGATTTCATTCGACGACAATTACCGGACTTAGCAGAGCAAAAGGCCGATGATGAAACAAAGCAACCAGCTAAATGTTGGCCTTGTCCGGCTTGTAAAGCAGGTGTGCTGATGTTGATGTCAATCGCCTTGCCTTCTATTAATGTCCAGAGGATATCAAGTGGTTAAGATTATTGTATGACGGACTAATACAGACCGACAAACACGCAGCAACATGGCAGGTAAATCACTGTCACGGGGCAGGCTGGCCTATTGCATGGGAAACAAAATAAACAGGTGGGAATATGTTGTTCAGTAACGTGTTTAACATAACTATATCGCCCACGATGGCAGATATGTACGCGAATAAACTTGCCCTTCATACGACATCAGTTATTCCTTTTAAATACAAATTCCATTAGCATAAAAAGTACCAATAAATTTAAGGGCGGAGTCTCGGCTTTGTCCAACAAGGTGATTATTCGTCACACACTACGTGCCGTATAATCACTAAGTAGTTATAACTCAAGGAAGGCTGGGTGGATAAAATAACTGTTCCGTGGACAATATTGACTGCTGTAATTAGTGCTTTGTCGGCACTTTTGGGTGTGCACATTTCTAATAAAGCTCAAGAGAAAAGGCTTAAAATTCAATTTGAAAACGAAGCTAATGTTCGGAGTCTTGAATTAAAAAAGAAGAAACTTGAAGAGATGTTTATTCTATTTCAGAAATGGGAAATGGATATTACTTGCTTATATCTTCGATTTATCCCTGTATTTAAAGGTGAAGCCAACGCTACTGTGGTTCAAAGTGCTGCCTCTGAAAACTCTCTACAAGAAAAAGGCGATCACCAAAAATTTCAAGCTATCTTAAATTTGTATTTCCCTGAACTTAAAGAGGCATTTGGAGTTGTTATGGATAAACGGGGTGTTGTATTAAAGTATTGCAACGGGGAAATAGCTGCAACACCTGATAACTTGGATGCATTTTGTGCAGAACAAAATGCATTTGAATTAATAACTGCTAATTTTAGAAGTAAACTAGCAGATGTAGCAGTTGAGTTATAACAAGCTGTTAAACAAGGACAAAAAACAGTTGGTTTTGCTCCTTCGTCGCTAATTTTAACCAACTATTTTTTGCCTGTTAACAGGGCGTTAGTTGCCACTGAAAATTTTCTGGACTTTGAATATGTACACGGACTTATACAAAAAAATAAACAAAGCTTGTTGCTTCATTACAGTCTTTTTAGGTGATGAAAAAATAAGTGAGGGAACAGGTTTTTCACTTAACGAACAGGGGCAAGTTGTTACTGCAGGGCATGTAATCACTGGAAGATTTCCGTTACTAAAAAAAGACATAGAAGATCCCAATGTAAAAATATTTGTTAAGTTTCCTGATATAGCAGTGCTCGAATATAAAGTTGTTTTTTGTGGTTTTAACATTGAATGTGAAGGTTTTAATGAAGAGCTTCAATTGGATATATCAGTAATTCATCCAAAGCAAGAAACTCACGAAACATTCCCATATCTTATTACCACATCAGGCTCACCAGATCTTGGTGAAGAAGTCTTTCTTGCGGGTTACCCCGAAGAATTAGTGATGTCTTTTGATTTTGCAAACTTAATGAAAGAAGACATTAAGGGTGTAAAAGAATTTAAAGAAGCAATGAACAAAGGCTTCATTGCGGACATGATGGGCCCCCTAATAAAGCGCTCTGTGGTCGGTAACCTTAGAAAATTAGTATCTAGAAATGACGCATTAGGCCTTTCAGTAGAGACCGCTAGTTTCTATGCGGACAATGGAATGCATTCAGGGGCAAGTGGTGGACCGGTAATTAATAGAAATGGCGAAGTTGTAGGAGTTATAACTCAGCGTTCCGTAACAAGTGCCTCGCAATCTAACGATACTTCGCTCAAGGTGCCTGCTGGTTCTACTATCTGTTTGTCTCTAGGTTGTTTGCCAGTTGCCAATCAGATACTTAATGGTGGCAGCTAACAAGAGACTATGGCGTCAATAGCTAATTTGTAGCCTTTGGCGCTTCCCACATGACCCCATCTCTTAGCATCGAATTTAAGATAACGACCATCTTTCTAATGCAGGCAATAATAGCCACTTTCTTAGGCTTACCAGCAGCGACCAATCGTTGATATGTTTCCTTGAATACGGGGTTACTTTGTATCGCTGACATCATCGCCATATACAAAACAGTCCTGACTTGATGCCTGCCTCCTTGGATTTTCCGCAGCCCTTTATAGCGTCCACTTTCTCGATTCATGGGTGCCACACCGACTAACGCAGACGCTTGTTTGTTGGTTATATATCCTAACTCTGGCAAGTTACTGATGATAGAAGCGGAGGCTATTCTGCCTATTCCTTTCATGCTTTGTAAGATGCAGTTCTTCGCTTGATAATCAGGACACGATTCTATGAGCGCGACGATCTTATTCTCAATTTTGGTTATCTGGTTTTTAAAGACGGTGAGAATAGGTTTGATGGTCATAGCTAGTTCTTTTGGAAGGATTTGAAGACGGTTTTTTTCCATCGTTTGCATGACGAGTAATTGATTTCGCCTTCCGACTAAATCACTCATGGCCTGCATCGTATCTGGTTTGAGTTGAGATAACTTAGGCTGAATCGCCTCACCGTAATGAGCAATCAGTTGAGCATCTAGTTTGTCTGTTTTAGCCCGCTGACCTATCGCACCAGCAAAGCGTTTAATGTGAATAGGATTGGCGACAACGAAGGGTAAATTGGCATTTGCACATGCGATAATAAACGGCATTTCTAATCGGCCAGTCGTTTCAATAATAATGCGCCCAGGTGAGTGTTGTTTGATTATTTTTATGGCTTCTTTGATACCTTTTTCATCATTAGAAACGGTGAAATAAATATCGAGAGGGCGAATGTAAATATCTAATTGAAACTTGCCTATATCGACACCCACGTTAACGCTTTGATTTGTTTTTGTATTCATAATAAGCTAACTCTTACTTGTATAATGCGGTCCGGTAACCGGTTAGTCAGAGACCCAGTAGACTATTCGAGTGTTTTGCTTGGAGTCCTTTGTGGCGTTCTTTCTTGTTATCGGTCTCTCAACTGAGGAGCCATCAATCAATCGAACTACCACAAAAGAAGGCTTTAGTTGCTGCTAAAGCTTGGGTCTCACTTTACCTCACCCCGATTAAAATCAGGATGATTTACCTGAGTTATTATCCATACAAGTTGCTCAAGCAGGACAGAATACAGTTGGTTTGTTGCTCGTGCCTCGCTAATTTTAACCAACTATATTTTGCCTCTTAGCAAGGCGTTGAGGCTGTAGAATTACTCCAAAGTGGTAAATGACGGATGATTTTTATGTTCATACAGCCTGTAAAAATCATTTTCTAGTGGAATATTGTCTCAGATTTCACGCAGCAACGTAATTTGAGGC
>NZ_WTPY01000058.1:3734-5833 GCF_011378905.1 Paraglaciecola sp. 20A4
ATAATTTTCAATAAATTTGAGGACTGATTTTTCTAAAATAGAAATTCTACAGCCTCGTTATACAGCTCGTCCAATAAAGGAGAACTACTCAATGTACATCTTAAAAAATCAAGCTTTAACCCTTTCAGCTGTCATCTTACTGACTACAGGGTGCTCACCATCATCTGAGGTACCCTCTAGTAGTAAAATCAATGATTACAATGGCTCTGCAAGTATTACTCAAGGCATTGCTAAAACAGTAGAGTCGAATCTTTTTAAGTGTGAAAACGGGCGCAGCCGGGTTGCTAGTATAGGAGAAATAGCAGACTCAGAAGGAAAGGTTTGGATTGTTCCAGCCGAAAATAACTTTGCTATTGGACCAAAGGCTGTCGACCTATACGAAGAGTGTTCAAACATCACCCCAAAAAATATTGCTGATGTTGATGAAACCTCAGTACCTGTCGTCGTTGTCGATCCAGACGGCGAAGAAATTACAGGTTATATTTTTGCCGATAATTATTTTGAGCTTTATATCAATGGCAATCTCATTGCTGTAGACGCTGTGCCATTTACACCATTTAATTCTAATATCGTGAAATTTAAGGTTAAGAAACCTTACACGATTGCGGTAAAGGTTATTGATTGGGAAGAAAATTCAGGCTTGGGTACAGAAGACAACCGTGGAAAAGTTTATCATCCTGGTGATGGAGGCTTTATTGCTAGTTTTAGTGATGGAACAGTCACTAGTTCAGAGTGGCAAGCTCAAACATTCTATACTGCCCCAATTTATGATCTTACTTGTCTAAATGAGATTGAAGGGAAACGTTTATCTGAGGCTTGTACGACTGAAGGAACTGACCACGGACAAAATGCTTATGCCGCTCATTGGGAAGTCCCAAACAACTGGATGGAACAAGGTTTTGATTCAACACATTGGCCGCAAGCAACGTTATACTCGGAAGATGATATTGGAGTAAATAATAAAAAGGCATATATGAATTTTATTGAAAAATTTAGTGGCGCTGGTGCAAAATTTATTTGGTCTACAAATGTCGTTCTTGATAATGAAGTTTTACTTAAATACGAGGTTAGGTAAACCTTATCACTCATATATATTCATTTTTGAGTTAACATAGTTATTTTTTGTGCAGGCAAAAGGTGTAATGGAATAACCGCCGTATAACAAGAGACTATGGCGTCAATAGCTAATTTGTAGCCTTTGGCGCTTCCCACATGACCCCATCACTCAGCATTGAATTTAAGATGACAACCATCTTTCTAATGCACGCAATAATAGCCACTTTCTTAGGCTTACCCGCTGCGACTAATCGTTGATATGTTTCCTTAAACACGGGGTTACTTTGTATTGCTGACATCATGGCGATGTACAAAACAGTCCTGACTTGATGCCTGCCTCCTTGGATTTTCCGCAGCCCTTTATAGCGTCCACTTTCTCGATTCATGGGTGCCACACCGACTAACGCAGACGCTTGTTTGTTGTTTATATATCCTAACTCTGGCAAGTTACTGATGATAGAAGCGGAGGCTATTTTTCCAATGCCTTTCATGCTCTGTAAGATGCAATTCTTCGCTTGATAATCTAGACAGGATCCTATGAGCGCGACGATTTTATTCTCAATTTTGGTTATCTGGTTTTTAAAGACGGTGAGAATAGGTTTGATGGTCATAGCGAGTTCTTTTGGAAGGATTTGAAGACGATTTTTTTCCATCGTTTGCATGACGAGTAATTGATTTCGCCTTCCGACTAAATCACTCATAGCCTGCATCATATCTGGCTTTAGTTGAGATAACCTAGGCTGAATCGCCTCACCATAATGAGCAATAAGTTGAGCATCAAGTTTATCTGTTTTAGCTCGCTGACCTATCGCCCCAGCAAAGCGTTTAATGTGAATGGGGTTGGCGACAACGAAGGGTAAATTAGCGTTTGCGCAGGCGACGATGAACGGCATTTCTAATCGGCCAGTTGCTTCAATGACAATGCGCCCATGTGAATGCTGTTGGATTTTTTTAATGGCTTCTTTAATACCCTTTTCATCGTTGGAAACAGTGAAATAAATATCGAGAGGGCGGATATAAATATCTAACTGAAACTTGCCTGT
>NZ_WTPY01000059.1 GCF_011378905.1 Paraglaciecola sp. 20A4
CACGACAAACCTAGCTCGTCAAATAACTCGTCAAATTTTTTTCAACTGGTTAAAAAACATTCACGATCTCGCCCTGGCTGGTTAACCAACAATGAAGCGACTACAGGTAATACTGCAATGGAATGGATTGCGTTATGTCCTTCAATTGACGTCTGGCTAGATGCGACAGTCGAAGATGTTGTTGCTGTAAGTCACCTTATTCCATCGTTAGATTGGAATGGCGAGCCGCTAGGGGTACGCTTGGTATATCATCCTAAGGATATTGAGTTACTTAAAAATCGGTTTATAGAAAGTTACAAAGCCGCTGAGGGGTTAGTTGCCGAAGAACGAGATGACTGCAAATTGTGGCCTAGAAACCTTCAGGATTTTTTACTAAAGAGTTATCGAAGCACTTTAAAATACAAGGGCGCGAATTCAACTCCGAAGTGCACCACTCGCTAAATTAAGCTGCGCGGCGTAGTTCATTGAAGACAACTAAGGGTTGTCTGTACCCAAGGCATTTTCTTGGCCTCAGGTTAAGTGCCCGTTGCGCGTCAGCGACCTGTTCGTTTGTAACGGTTCTTAAATCGGTGCCTTTCTTAATGTATTGCCTTAGCAAACCGTTAAAATTATCGTTCAATCCTCGCTCCCAGGATGAGTAGGGATTTGCGAAGTAGATATCGGTTTTTAGTTTTTCTGCGACCTGTTCATGACCGCAGAATTCTCCGCCATTATCAGCTGTTATCGTGTGCACATGACTACGGTAGCGCCACAGCATACCTACCATCGCTCTGCCTACATCAGCCGCGCTTTTAGCGGGCACCTTGCGTATCAGGTACAACTTACTTTTACGCTCTACTAAACTCACAATGGCCCCTGTACCGTGCTTGCCTAACACCGTATCGACTTCCCAATCACCAAAGCGTTCTTTCTCATCTACGATGGCTGGACGACACTCAATACCAACGCGATTAGGAATGATAACGCGTTTCGCTCGGCTGCCTTTACGGTACTTGCGGCGGCCTTGTCGCAGCTGTTTGTACAGTTTTCCACCTGCTGATTTGTCTCGTTGAACGTAGCCATAAATCCACTCATGACTGACTGGGTAACCAACAATTTTACCCACACCAGCAATCTGCTCGGGACTCCATTTCTGAGAGAGCGCGTACTCAACAAACTCAATAGTGAGCGCAGGCACTTGATATTTAGCAGCCTGACATCGCCGCCGTCTCGTTTTACTCTGCGCCAATTCAGGTAAATAATGACTGCCTCTCAAACGATTGCGCCGAACTTCCCGGCTGATGGTGCTGTGACTGACACACAACCGTTTTCCTATTTCCCGATAACTAAAACCCTCGCGCAAGTAGGCCTCTATCTGATATCTTTGTCCTTCGATCAACTGCTTGTAACTCATGGTGATACTCTTTTTGTTTGGCGACTTAAGAATACCACCAACAGGCAGTTGTTCGTCTATCCCCAGTTAACCATGAGTGGTGCACTTATTATCTGAATTCGGGATGACTTTCGACGATGAGAATCAAAACCCAGTTTTAATCCAGATTGAGAGTCCAGTTGAATATCAAGTCATCAAAGATGAACAACTTCATCAGGTCAAGATAGCCATCGATGCAATAGAATTCGATAGACTAGCGATTGCTTGGTGCAAAAAACGAAAGTTACACGGGGCTTTGGGTGGCCCAGTAGGAAAAGAATTTGGCAGTCCGGATAGTGAGTATTAACAAGGCTAAAACTATCAACAACTCATACTTAACTGCCTTTCTTTTTTCAACTACCGAGTAATCCTATGTAGTTGGCTTTTCTAATCTTGTGCAAACAACTTTGCACAAATTGAGACTAAAAGTGGTTTGTTCCAAAAGCGGTCATCGATAATTTGGTTAATCCAACTTATTTCTTTTTGAGATGGTAATTCAGTTTTCAAGGCATATTTTTTCTTATCCTAGATTATTCTTGAGCACACCCAACACTATGAATTATCAGGCTGTTCTCTCCAACTAACGAGGAACAGTTCAGGACGTGAATAGGAATAAAGTGGGTCACTTTGAGTGCAGTTAACATGGTAGTATTATGTCGGGAATGGCTGAGGAAGGTAATAAAAAGCATGGATGGCAAGAAAGAGATAACGTTAGAGCTTCACCACGAAAAGTCAGCATTAATGGATGACCTTTGTGACATCAATGACTTTGATGGAATTGTCAGCCTTTGCGAAGAACTTGAAACATACACACACATCACACCACTTATCAGACTGCACATATACTACAACATAGGGACTGGGTATTCTCATGTAGCCGCAAGGCGTGATACCCAATTTGACAGCAAAATTTCTGGTTTTGCGCTACTAAACTTCAGAAAGGCATTGGCTGAAGTGAAGTCTTTTGCACGAGAAAGTTTTGGCACTATGGCTTCAAGTGACATGATGGAGGCGTTTTATGACCTGCGTAGTCGTCTGTTGACCAATCTGGCAAATGAATTGGATTATCAAGGAAGACGATTAGAAGCGCTCGCGTATTATGAAGACCCGATAAAGTCGGGCAATGTACATGCCGTAATGAGTAAGGCTCGTTGCATATATCGACTAGCTCAGAGTGTTTATGATGATAGCCATGCATTTTATCTGCAAAGAGAAGCAGCAAAATGTTATCAAGAGGCTTTGTCTAGAATTAATGAATTTCCACTGATACAGAAACAAGGCATTGAGGCCAACCCTTTTTACAAACACTTCCTGAATTGGTTTGAAGAGCGAGAGCTGCATTGCGGTAGTGACTTTCCAGAACTCGAAAAGTTAAAAGGCAGTTCTTTTAGTACGAAGGAAGAAGAAGACTATTTTGCATGGTGCACGGAGAAGAGGCTGTTCATCAATGAACTAAATGGGATCTCAATTTCTGAAGTGGTAAACCATGACATACTGACATTGCCAAGTTTTTCGGCACGCATCAACACACTAGTGACGACCTCAGAAGGACTGAACTTTCATGGTCACTTTGATGAGATGAAAACCGATTATTGTTACGCACGGTACTTGGCATTCATGGGCAGTTCAATACCGAATTTTGAAGATCATTTCTTCAATTCGACATTCGATCATGTCGATACATTGGAATACGAGATTAACAACTTAAAGACAAACCATCTTAAGTCATGCTTTCGAATAAGCTATTCGATTTTCGACAAGATTTCGTTTCTCTTACATCGATTCTTTAATCTCGACACTATTCAGAATGATCACAAGGTGGACTTCAAAAAAGTTTGGTTCAAACCAAGTAACCAGCAACTCAAAGACATATTTCAAAACAGCGAAAACGAATACTTCAGAGCATTGTTTTTCATTTCACATGAAATTCGACAGAGCGGCAGAAAAGTCTCTGATGACGAAGACTTGTCATACTGGTTTGATCCTGACACACAACGTTTGTTTAAAATCAGAAATGCAATGGAACACCGCGCGTTTAAACTGGTTGATACTGTGTGTCACCGTTATACAGATAATAGTTCAACAGAAATCGAACAACACAGAAAGGAATTATCTGATACGCAAAAAGAACTCGAAGACCTCCTATTAAGTCAGCCATCAAGTCAAAGTAATGACATTGAACTTGAAATCCAAATTGAAAAGCTCCGAAGGCGAGAAACTAATATTAAGCAAGATTTGGTTGAGAAAGAACGCATGAATTCATACACAGTTGTTGTCGGTGTCGAAGAGTTCGAATCACTCACAATGAAGCTTCTCACTCTTGCAAAAGATGCGTTGGTATATTTATCTTTGGCGATACATCATGAGGAGTTAAAAAAGCCTCAGGAGGGTATTGCTATTCCGGTGCCAGTGCCAAAAAAGTAAAACATACCTAGATGTAATGGTTTAAACAAGTACCCAGACTCTCTAAAGGGAAATATGGTTTTATTTATGCCTGATACACAAAAGAAGCACATGCTGCTCAAAGAGAAATGAGCCAAATTAGTGATTGAGTAAGCTATCTGCCCTGATCATTTTCGCTTACATATAGGACTGGTAACTTAAATACGAGATTTTCATCTATTTTTTCAGAAACAAAAAATCCCGCTAAATGCAGGATTTTTTGTTTTTCTTTTATAAAGGCGGCTAGGTCGTTTATAGACGTCGGTAAGCTGGAAGCCGTTCCAGTTCTTACCCAATAGATATATAGTAAACTAATAAAACTAATACGTCAATATGACTTAATCAATTTGAACAGCGGCGGGCAAAAAACGACAAGTGATGAAATTAAGCGTCTTCTGCGATTTCTATCCATACCTTAAGTTCATCTTTAATAATATCACTGACTTCTTCGTGACTTTTTGTTGAGTGAAGCTGGCGATAATGATCCTCAAGCATATTCCATAATGCATCGTGAGTAGAGACTTTTGTTTGAGCTACATCCAATGAGGCTTTATTGGCATCTAGCTGTTCTTGCAGACTTACTAACCTTTTCTTTAAAGCACTGTTAGACAGGTACAGCTCAGTATTCTTAAGTTTGATTTCCTTATAGTCACCAATCCCCACTGTTACTGATAGAGCTTTATCCAACGCTTGAATATCTATATTTGATACTTTATGAGGATAACCATCTGAACGTTGAGGTGCCTGTCTCCCCGCTTCTCTAACAGGTTTAGCAAGAGGCGGTAAGATGCGCGTCAGCGCTACAGTCTCAATCATACTACAAACTGCAAAAGATCGTTTTTTCTGATCGTTATAATGCATAAGCTTTTCCAGTGACGACCTTGCCATTTCGAAGCAAGCCCGATCCCCGATGGGAGGCTCATTGGAAGAAATGGGGACAACCTGCACACGAGTACCTGAAGCCTTGACCACAATCGCAAGCCTACGTTTATGCATTTCACCAGACTGGCGAACATCCGGATAACGCTTATTAGATTTAGTATCTCCTGAGCATTTTTTTACCGAGGGTATGTATCCGTAATCCACTTCAACCAACGTTCCCTTTCGCAGAAGGCTTATTACATTGCGTTTTACTTTATGTGTCTGAGAGAGGTATATCTCCGGCTGAGACGGTATACGACGTATCAGCCCTATTTTGACTTCATTGACTGCGGGATGGTCAACGGACTTAACTTCCCATCTATGGCACTGCTGGCCAACGAACATCTTGGTGATGGTAATTGCGTGTTTGTTCTGAACGTAATTGACATCTGGAAAGAGAACCTCAGAAATACCTTGGCTCTGTTCCCTCCCTAGTTCATCGGTTGTACCATGTAAGAAATAAATTGTAAGCATTCTGAATTGATTCTATCTAAACATTAATCTATTAGAGCCAATTACTAATGGATTAGCAATCTTAAAACATTGTCGCCACATTTAGCTGCACTAACGAATTAGTTATAAAGCTTTCGAAGACAATTAACTTTCCTTATACTTATCCCCCTTCCTCTCAAAATTAAATCCATTGAATAATCGGCAAATGAGGCACGGCAAGAGCGTGAATGCCTAATTATCACTCAACTAACTCGGATCCCGCTAAAAATATAGCCTCAAGGTAATCAG
>NZ_WTPY01000006.1:0-53650 GCF_011378905.1 Paraglaciecola sp. 20A4
ATGACTCATCGGATTTTGAACGGTTCTGAGGATCGGTCAACCGATCGCTAAAATATTTCTTAACTGATCGGCATTACTCCTCAGGGAGCTTTTTTATTGGATGTGAATTGTTGTAGTTTAAGACCATGTTGAAAGCACATTCAACGCAAGCGCAAGCTTACCCCTATGTAACCTGCTGGTATGGCGCTATCTTGTTTAGAACAACTTTAACGGTTTTGGGTTACCATCTTGGTCGGTTGACAGGCGCTGTTGGTTATTTTTTGCGAACCACTTATAAATTTGCTGATCACGTGTTGGATATTCTATTTTGCCGCCTTCGGTTGAGTAATCTTGATTTAATGCATACAACTGTGTCATTGACGTGTCGTTAATTAACTTGTCGCAGTTTATTAGCTGTGCAAACTCTTGCTCGTTCAAAGTGCTGGCGCGGGGACTTTGCAAGCCAGTGGCTGAATAGCGTTGAGGCCGGTTAATCAGGCTAACGCCGCTTATCGACAGGTTAATTTGGCCCAAACCAAGGTTTTTACCTAAGCCCACTTGATGTACGTATGGTGCGTTACGTGGGGTTAATGCATTGAGCAGTAAGCCCAACTCGTCTTTTGAAAGGTTATTAAAGCTGATTTTTGCTTTTAGTTCAGTGCCTGAGGGTAAAGGTGACACCCTCAGTTGGTTTTTATCTTGAGAGTTGTCTTTGACCATGCTGCCATGAGGTATACCTGCGTCAATGTTTGTTAAATGTAATTGAGGTTCGGGTTGCCTGAGGTATCGCTTGGCGCCATTAGGGCGGGGGGCATTTTGATTAAATTGCTCGTTGCTCCCAGAATCATTCGAGTAGCTAAAATACATTGCTGGGCAGGGTGGCATGGGGCTGCCTTGAAGCGGCATTTTTTTATACTCTAGGCCGTAACGGGGGTGTGGCGCGGTGGCAATAGCATCATAAAAGCGCAAGCGAGAGGCAAATGCACTTAAATGGGATTTGTCGGTTTTACTGTCGCAAATGGCGCCGAACAGCTGCTCAGCAGGGGATAACGTGAGTCGTGTTGGGCTATAGGGCAATTCGTTTGGCGCAAGAAGCTGGTGGGTCGAATATTGGAGTTTCTCTCGCCACATGGCTGACTTTTTAAGCACTATTTGGTTGTCGTCGTCTAGGCAAAATAACACGATTTCGCCAATAGGTAATTTAGCTAATTGCCCTTTTTTGTTATATTTTCCTTCTTGGGCGTTTTTAAACTTTTGAAGGTATGGCTGCAGTACCTTGGCGTTATCCAGCCGTATTCGTTTGGCATTGAATCGGCCCTTGTCATCGCCTAGGAACGCATATTGGCTTTTATCAGTTCTTCGCACTAGGTATTTGGTCTTTTGGGCGCTGTCATTCGAGTTGCCTTTACATAATATGCGCTTGATTAAGTCAGTCTTTCCCGTTTTTTTTTCGCAAGTGTGAAGCACTGCGTGATTTTTTGGTATAGCGCTGTTCACCTTAAAGTCACTTAGAGCATGACGGGTGTGGCTATCAATAGGTTTACACTCCCCTTGTTCGCACGTAATTGGGGTATGGCTGCTAACAGTATTGATCCTTGAACAGGTGATGCTATTTCTACTCGTTGGCCCCGGCAATCGAATTGCCATGATTTCACTTAGTTGCAAGGGAGTACCGTTTTCTGAGGTGAAAATGTCTTGCCATGCTTGGGGTAAAACGTAATTTTCGGGCTCTAGCTTGTTGTCTGGGGTTTTTTGGTCCCAATTAACAAACGGCATACCTAGAGGGTGCAGCCATATGTCATTGTCGTCTTCTTCTTTACTTTTTTCTGCGCCTTCGGGCGCTTCCTCACCCTCACGCTCTTCTTTGCCAGTTCCGTTTGCTCTTGTGCCTTTTAACAGTACCCCCATGGCATAGTTTAGCGAAGGGCTTTTTTCCCGTACCACATACTCTTCATCGTCTAGTACTCTAGGCGGCGATGCGCTTATCACCTCGGTAATGCTGCTTATCATGCCGCGTAAACTGTTGCCGGCAATGGCGGGCATGCCATCGCGCAGGTAAGGGAGTTGAAAGCGGGCATCTTTATTGTCATGTACTAGTGCCTCTGGCAATAAAGGCCCTGCATTGGCAATGTTTATTTGCTGATTGCCCACAATGGCGTCAGTGACAGTGGTAAGGGTAAGGGTAATATCACCACACATATTGTAATAAGCATCATGGCTTATCTGATTGTCTTTTAAAGCTTGTTTGTTGGCAGCAATGTGGTTCGCCTGATTTTGGGCAGCGAAAGGGACAAAATAATAAGGATTATATACTTCAGACATGTGCTGACTCCGTGTCGGGCGTTTTTGGGGTTGTATGTTCCGTTTTGTTTGCAAGCAGGGTATTGAGGTGCTCGTCGATTTGCGTGAGCTCAAGGTGCAATAGTTCGAGTAGATAATTCATTACTTTGGGCGAAAATTCGCTATTTTGAGGTAAGGCCGAAGTCTGTAGAGTAAAGCTTAGACGACCAAAGCCTTTGCTTTTATGCGCCCCAATGCTGATGTCTTGCTCGTACATATCTCGAAATAAAAACAGCAGTATGCTTCGTTGCAGGGCGTATTCTTCTTGCAATAGCTTAGGGGTAAGGGTAATGGTGAATGAAAAGGCATTGCTGATAACGCCTTCAAGTTCAGCCATGGCACCATTTTTAGCGCCGCCAGTGAAACGGTCAATGGCAATCGCCGTTTGTTGGTGAGCGCGGGCGTGTCCTTGGTGCGTGGCATCATTCATTTTTAAATTGGCTTGGTGCTGTTGGTCACCCCACACAGGTTGGCAAACCTGTTCGACGATTTCTTCAATACGCTGATTATCTTGCACGTGCTGCAATAGCAAGGTGCGCACTATGCGTCTGTATTGGGCGCGCAAAGCGCCGCGCAGGCTTGAAGCCGGTAAGGTGGGTCGACCGTGTTTGTCTAACTGCGTGTATTGATCTTTTGGCTTTTGGTGTGCTGCGTTCTGTTTTATTGCAGCGAG
Source organism: Paraglaciecola sp. 20A4 (assembly GCF_011378905.1). Taxonomy (GTDB): domain Bacteria; phylum Pseudomonadota; class Gammaproteobacteria; order Enterobacterales; family Alteromonadaceae; genus Paraglaciecola. Next base: position 2,993 of record NZ_WTPY01000006.1, read on the forward strand.
TCTAACTGGGTCGGCTATTAAGATAGGGTCAGGGGAGGTGATCGTAAAATCAATAGATACCCCCTTGTTCACAATTTTTTTAGGGACAAACGCACGCCCTAAATCGAGCATGCTGTCATCTAATGTGGCCTCTTGGTTTAGCCAATGGTTAATATCGTTTTTGGTCATGCCGGTGTTTGTGCATACGGTTAGCTTGATTCGGCCAAAGTCATTTTTGCTGCCCGCGCCAATTTGCAGCGTTTGCTTGTGCAGCAACGACAGCATTTCGTGCCATAACTGCCCATCGATAAATTCAGCGCGTAGCTCGAAACTGAGTTGAGCAGCGCTGCAAATATATTCGCGTTTGAAGAGTTGGTTGGCTTTGCTGGCCCCGGTGATTTCGTCAATGCTATTTTGTGTCACAACTTGCGTCGCGACATCTGTTGCGGCAAATGCCGGGTAGACTCTGCACGCGCCGCTTTTTAACTCTGTTTTACTGCTACTAAGAGAGTGCCCGAGTAATTGGCTTATTTTGTCTTCAGGCAATTCGGCGTTGAGCAGCCATTGTCGCAAAGCTCCTTTAATTGAGGCGGCCGGTATATAAGGGCGGTTTTTACCGTCTCTTGGCAGGATGCGAGTATTGGCGAAACATTCATCTTTAGCTTTAGCTTCATCGTTATGGCCAGTTGCTTGTACTTCTGCATCACCAATACTGGCCCCTTCATCTTTATGGTTAGTCACTTGTACTTCTGCATCACCAATACTGAGAGGCGTCTCGATGACGATAGCGATATTCGCTTGGGCTTTAATTAACAAGGTATTCATTGGGCCTCTCCTGTACGTAACTCAGCGGTGACTTCACCGTACCCATTACCTCGGTTATATGGGTTTTGCTGCCAGTTTTCTTGTATTCCCTCTGGTGTAGTGTCATTGCCGTTTTGCTCAGGGTGCGAAGGCATACCATTCTTAATCCACTGATTGATTACGCTTTGGGCTGCTTGCAATTTATTGACCTGAAAAATGAAAACACTGCCAGGGGCGGTTAATATTTGAGGCTGATAGGGGGCTGGTTGGCCATATCGGCGCCACATATAATCCCCCCCGCTAAGGGTGTGCTGAACATAGGCGCTGATGAGTTGCAAACTATTGTCGGCTAACAGATTAAAAACCTGTTGATAATGCGCTGTGATATCGTCGCACGGCATGGGCGCTTCGCCTTGGTAAGGGTGTAACGCTGCTGGCGAGCGCAGCGTTAAAATTACTGCTCTTTCTTCGTTTTTTTTAAACCTGAAATACTCATCCACCCCTTTGCTCACATCGGTAAACGTGGCCATGGCTTTCGTTTTGCCAAAGGGGCCGATGCAGGGGGAACTGAGAATATCTATCAGCTCTTTGGCTACGCGTTCTCTTTTGTCTTTTGGGACGCGGGTGAAGCTAATTTCTCCGCCCCACTCAATCGGTGAGCCCTCTTTTGTTGTACCCGTTTCGTGCAGCACACATTCTAATGAAAACAAGTTGCTCTCTTGGGCGCTGCCCCTAAGGTGAGGGGCATACTCGCTATACTGTTCAATACCAGTGCGAACCATTAATGTGGTAGGCAGCTTGGTGTATCCGTAGACGTCTTCTGCTTCGTTTTTCCAGTCGCTGGCCCAGACCATGTAGGGGGTTTCAAGGTTGGCGTTGGCTGAGTCGAAGCAGGCATGCTGCGCGGTATCAACTTTGCCCCCTAGCTTGTTCACTGCTTTAGACAGGGGCAATGGTGGTGTTCTGCCTTCATTGTTGTATGGGTATAAAAAGCTGAAATTAATGACATCTAGGTTCTCAGCCAATAGCGTTTTGGGTTTGACTAACTGTGCGATAACCCCTTTGACAACAGCGCCGCTGGCAAACTTCTGGGATTCAAAGCGGTTACCCACACTGCTGTATGCTGGAAAACACACTGGTCGATCAAACTTGAGCCTATAGTCAACCCGTTGTGAGGCCTTTACTTTAACCTTGTTAACGCTAATAGCACCAGTAGTGATATCTACCTTTACCACTTTACCAAAGCCAATTGATTTTAAGCCACCGATAGCAAAAAGATATTGGGCGGCTTTATTGAGCACATTAGTGAGGGCGTCAACTTCTTGTTGGCTGGCATTGACGGTGATATTGCCTTTAAAGGTAATAAGTTGACCGGGTAAAAAAGGAGACTCAATAAAAGCCAGTGAGCCTTTTTCAACCGTGCCTTGTTCATTGATTTTGATCCGATTGATTTGACCAGAGACTTCAGCTACGTGATTGGTTTGCCAATGATGGTCGAAGACAAGACGGCCTCGCTGAGGGGCGTTGTGTGTTGCATCTGCTGACGCTTCACCAAACCACTCGGTTAACCAAGTCGCGTCAACAAACTGGTTTTCAGAGATATGTTGTAACTCTTGGATCCCGTGGCGTAAATTCCCCTTAATGAGCGTACCAGCTAATACAGGATTGCCTTTATGGTCGCGTAGTACTGCGCTGTCTAACCCATGGCTAAGGCCGCCGACACCTTGGGTTAATATTGGGCCTTGAAGGGTGAAATGTAACGTTATGTGATGTTGTATCATGATTATTCTTCGTCCTCACCCGCCAATAGATATTCCCAAATTTCAGTAAGTAACACCCAAAGCAATCGTTCTGGACCATACAGGATATATTCGCGGTTATTATCATCAACCGGAGGTGTTATATTGCCAATAAGTAAGGGAGAAAAAGTCGCCAATAATGCATTATATTGATCGTCTGTGAAACCGTTAATGTCGCAGAAACGCGCCTTTTGTTTGATAAACGGCAGGGGCTCTTTTATCCGGTCTTGTTCCTTTTTTTCCTCTTTTTCCCTTGAAAGTGCAGCCTTTTGTTTGCTAGACGGTGCGCACTCTTCTTTTAACTTGTCGCCTTTAGCAGTTGGCATTGCCGGCTTAGCAGTTGGCATTGCCGGCTTAGCAGTTGGCATTGCCGGCTTAGCAGTTGGCATTGCCGCCTTTGCTAGTGCGTACACTTGACTTTTAGATAAGAGTTTAAGTTTATGTTTAGCCTTATCGAGCGAAGTTAAACTCAACGCTTCGCAAAAGGTCGCATTACGATATAGACCTAAGATGCTATAGCGTTTTTCGAAGTGAGGGGCTAATTTTTCATTTGCATAGTCGACACTTTCTAATACTAGGAAATCAAAGGTATTGTGTAGGCCATGGGGTAACGCGTTCTGTTCTGGCGAAGGCCTATCTTGTGAGGTTAGATTGTGATGATGTTCATCTAATTCTACGGCGTGATGCTTTTTATTATCAGCCAGTTTTCGTGCTAGTTTGCGCATACGGTATACTGGGGTGCCTTTTTTGCAAAACACCAGCCCAGCGGCGTGTGTCAGCGGAAAGGTGATGGAGGTATCGTTTTTTTGGAAGCTGTATTGCCAACCTTGGGTTAATTCGAATATTTTGCCAAGAGTTTCAAACCCTAGCCAAGCTGGCACGACCAATAACATTTCGTCGCCGCCCCAAAGCAGCGTTTCTAGACGCAAGCTTTCGCTGCCGTCAGTATTTTGTGTTTTGAAATCTTGCTTTTGGGATGCCCAGTGTAATAAGTCGTGAAGTAACTGTGCGCGCTTTCTTTGCATGGTGTTATCGAACAGGATTTGTTCATCAATACTGTGCACCGCCAGTTGCTGTAGTTTCGAAAACTTGTTGCCGTCTAAGTAGATATAAGCCAGTTTATTACTGAGTTGGTTATTTGGGCCATTTCCACTGAGTGCTTCAAGATTGTCGGTAAACTGAATGGCTGGGGGGGCGAGTTTTTGCCCTGTGTCACTATGGGTAAATTCACTTAATTCACTGCGATAGAATTGTTGCTTGTTTTCTTTGCCGTATATGAAGCGCTTCTTGGCCTCACTGTTTACCGGGCGATTGACTTTGTTCTGCCAAGACAGGGTGGTGTCAGCGACAAGGATGTGGGTGAGTTCGCATACGGGCTCCGCGCTATTTAAAGCGCTTACGGGGGCATAAGCTATGGTCGACTGCTGTAATTGTGCGCGTCGTCCAGCGGTAATTAATGCTTCTTTTGCTTCGCCAAAAAGCGCAATATTTTCTTCGCGGTTGCTATTTGGCAGGGATATTCTGCTTTTATCAACTTCAACTGCGTTAACCACAAAGGTGTAAGCGCGGTAATGTTCGTTGATAAACGCCTTGATCTTGCTTACGAGTTGGGTGATATCTGTACAGTTTTCAACGCTAAATAAGCCAATAGACGCGCCAATACTGACTTTTTCTAAGCAATCAAAATTTTTGTGAAGTTGTTTTACGGCATCTCTTAAGGTCAAGCTGGCTGCACGAAACATGCTGATGTTGTCAGACTGTGAGAATGTTGCGTCAAGATTGACGGCTTCCGCTTTAATAAGGTAGTGAGGCATTATTTATTCCTTTTTATTTGCCAGTTTTTGTTTTCCGATTTTTTTCGCGCTCGGTTTAATGTATTTGTATACCCCAAAGCCTATGCAGAAGAATATCCCGAGTTTAAAGAGAAAATTTGCCACCATGGGGTTAAAGCCACAGGCTATTTCGCCGTTTGATAGGCAAAGGTTAGTGGCCTGAAATAGTTTGGGAAGTTCGGTCCAGAAATTCCAATTTAGGTCTAAAAATAGCGTGATCCCCGCGAACCCTAAGGCTATTAAGGTTAATCTTTTGGAGTAGTCTTGGGCGTATTTTTCACGACGTGATTCCATAAATTCATCCGCCCAATCGATTTTTTCTCTGACTTCATCAAAGGCATTTTGTAACCCTAATGATTGCTTTAATTTGTTAAAAATCTCTGTTGGTTGTTGCTCTGCGCTAGCAGATGTAAACCAAAAGCGGTTCATTAGCTCGATGAAGTCTTGGCGCTGTCGCCTGAATTCTTCACCCGGTGCCAGTTGGTGACTTTTGTCAGGTTTATTGGTGTGTTCCTCTTCATCATCGAGAAGTTTTTTGGTGTTTTGCTGAATTTCTTCAGCTGTTTTGTGCAGTACATTAATGACCAATAAACAATAGTTACTAAGATAGGCGTACATTTCAGTCCAATGCCAGTACATAACATTGTTTGCGAACCATCCGTATGACACGTTGACGCAGGCAAATTCATTAAAAGAGGCAAGGTATGTGATGTCTTTCCAGCGCAGGTAGTCTTGGCTTGTGGCTAGTTCATCCATAAAGTCTCGGTTATACATAGTGGTAAACGGGCCCACACGGTCGTCAAATTTATCGATGTATTTGGCTAGATCGAATGTATTTTTATTGGTAAGCACACCCCCGTGGCTTTTGGGATAATCCCCCGAGAGGCCGATATTAGACATAATATGCATGCGGGGATCTAAGGGTTTATGTAGTTCAATCCTTTCTTTTGCGTTGGTCGCTGATCCTGCTTGGTGAGCTGAGCTAAAAAAGTAGCTGGCCAGAGTGGTGACGATAGGGGTGGCTTTAATTTTAAATTCAGGAAACTGAGAATCGACGATTTCATCGGTATTTTTTTTTCTCTGTACCCATTCGTTAGTGCGTTCGGTACAGGTATGGTCAACAAGTAAAATCGGTGTGATGGTGGATGACGCATTATTAGGTTGCTGGGTTTCTTGATACAGCGCTGACCACGCTATTTTGTTTTCGTCGCTTTGTTCTATAAATGAAGGGTATAGATTGCGGGCTAAATTGTTAAAGGCTAACCAGCGACACGTCTGTACTTCAAACAAGTACTGTCGCGCCATAGGTTTGTTTTTATCAAACGCATTGAACAATACACGCCACCAGCCTAGGTATACGCCATCATCTTCTGGTGATGAAGATAGTTCTGGCATTAGGCTAAGGGCTTCATCCTCGATGGCAGGCTTATATTCGATTGTAAGTAGATGATTTTCGTATAAATTTAATAGGCGTAAACTGGCAATTTCGGCCACGATACATTCATTGTGTTGGGCCTTTGCGTTTTGGCTATTTGCATAGGTGTGGGATACGACATCAGCGGGTCGCCTAAGGTCAATTGAATCTGTCACTATATTTTTAGTGTAAAGGCTAAACAGGAACCGTTGTTGTGTCTCTTGTGCCTCTGACCTTGATTGGCTTGATTGGCTTGGTGGGGCATAAACCGGATAGCGATATTCGCGTATACGTTTGGTTTTTTTATCTTTAGGCTCTGTAGCAAACTCTTCTTTAGTGGTGAAGACAGACTCTCGAAAGCGAGGGTAAAAGTATCGGTAAATTTGTTCTCTTCGGTTTTTTAATTTTTCTATTGCTGATTCGTCTTTAGGCTTAAATGAAGCATTGCTTGTGGTTATTGTCTCTTTCTTGTCAATTAGGTAGCGAAATTCATTTGGAATATTACGATAGGAAATAGGGTCAACCGTACCATTTAGCTCTTTCTTGTGTGAAAAATTGAAGTTCAACAAACTTCTAAACTTGGCTACCGGCCTACCTTCTTGGAGAATCGTATCAAAAAGGTTGGTCAAGTTATCTTCTAAGGCTAAATCATGTCGCTTTGAACAATTTTCATCTCGTGCATATTCAATTTGGTTCGTTAATGCAGGATCAAACCCGGTGAGTTGTGCTTGGGCTAAACGGGTTTGGTATGTAGCGTTGCCAGTGTAATAAAACGCCTTCGTGACTTGAGCTTTCACTATTTCGCTTGATTCAGTGATATGCAAAAGTAGGGTACTTTCCCCCGTGTCCTGCGACTTGTTTAGAATGTTGTCTTTTTGATCCCCGTAGTCATTAAGCGTTAGCGCGATGCGAAGGGTTAAATCTTTTAGTACAAGCGGACGATTATCGATGCTCATTGTTTAGTTCCCCAATATAATGCCTGATTTTTGTAAGCAGCGAGATAAGTTCTGGTTTGGCGTTATCGCTATTGGGTCTTGCCCCAAAAAATTTATGGCTGTCACCGCCACCAAACCATGTTGTTACCGCGTTGTAGGGGCGTTGCGACAATGCTTTGAAAAAGAATGCATAGGTCGCGCTGCAGCACACTTCTATTTGAGTAGGGTCATCTGAAGAGCCGTAAACAACAAAAATATTGGGTAATATTAAGGAGGTATTTGTACTTTGGCTTAAAAGGTAGTCATTTTCACTGGGGAGTTGTGCGACCTCGGCAAAAACTTGAACGAAACGCTCTGGGACTTCGAAAAATGAAAAGTGCTCAGTGCGAAGGGGTTGTGCATTTAACCACTGAATTGCGTCTTTACGTTCTGTTTCAACTCCTCTTACATGGGCTTCCAGTTCGCGAATTTCCAGCATCTTTTGGTAAGAGCATCCGTGAGCTGCTAAGCCAGGTATAAAATCACGATCGTTAATGGCAATTAGTTGTTCGTCATAAGAAAGTGTATAGCCAATTAAAGAAGCAAACTGTTCAATAGAGCTTTGAATATGACTTAAATCTCCATGCTTACTGTAAATATGATGATCGATATGAATAACGTTTATACCACGTTCTTGCAGCGTATTGGTGGCTTGCGCACCTGGCATTTCGATTACAATAAGATTGGCCTTGAGTGAAGCGTTCATTAGTTTGTCGATAGCGTCATCCAGTGTCACACCCCATTTATTCGGGCCTTTTATTACATCAATGCTTAACCTTTCGGCAATCGCAATAATGCTCACTGCTTCTAAGTCGTTTTGAGGGCAGTAAAGTGTGATTTGCTCACGGTCCAATACGTTAAGTGTCATGAGTTAGATTTTCCAGAGTATATTATGCGAGCAAGACTCGACAAATGAACGAAGGCACATATTATTGCCATTTTTGAGGGCAAGAGATATCCAGGCGAGTTTCGCCAAAACAGATGCAATAATTGAATGTTCAAAGGGCGTTGATGGCAGGTTTTGCTGACAACTAAGTTAATGTGACGCGATTGTGTTTTAAAAAAAGTGTGGTAAACGGTTAATTGCATCGTCGTCCTTGATGAGGCTTATATTCTTATTTTTATAAGACGAAAAATTAAAGTATTTATTCAATAAATTCAATTTGTTCGCATCTGCATATTAGTGAAGGTGTTTACTTGATAAATATAATCTAAATCGAAATGACGCTTGTCTCAGATTATTAAGGCACTCGAGCAAAAACATCGTGCAGGGTTACCCACTGGCCTTTAACCAAGTTGCTAAATGATCGCGTAAATTACCTAATTGATTCGGGCCGAAAACACTGATGTTTAATTCTATTGCGCGAGCACTTGCTGCAGGTGTTATTTTATCGAATGTAACCAATGCCGCGCGCCCTTCTATACCCCCTAAAACCTCACTTAGGGAGTCAAGCTTGTATAAGGTATTAGTATCTGAACCGTTTTTTGTGCGGTTGGTTTTACATTCAATTATATGGAGTTTGTTGTTAACCAGAGCGACTACGTCGAGTTCATTTTTGACGATTTCGCCATTCACCATTCGTTCTATTTCTGCGCTGTGAGCATCGTTTTGTATGGTTGGGATTTCTTTTCGTAGACCTACCAGTAAACCGTATACGTACTCTTCTAACCATCCACCACTGCAGAAGAATTTTGTGCTGGCGTCGGTAAAACTCAACCGGTTATCGGGTGTCACAGTGAGCATATTGTTGTCTGATAAATCAGCTAACATATTACTTAGATTAAGGTCTTTGAGTAGTTTTTTAGGTAAAGGGTCGCTTGTTAGACTTTCACTATTAGCTGTGAAAGCTAAGTAATTTAAACTGGCTAATGAGTGACTCAGGCTTTTACATTGTGCCGCCCATTGGGCGCCAAGTTGTCTTTTATTGAGGGAAATACCTTGCTTGTTTTGCTGCCGAGTCAAACGAGCATTATGTAAAGCAAAATATTCGTGAAGTTTTAACTTGTCTTGTATAGGGACGGGGTTTTGGTTGTCTGGGTGGATCCAGTGTAAACAATCACTTTTTGGCTCAACAACGTAAATTGGTATATTAAGGCTTTTGGCCACATCTACCGCAACAAGAACATAGAAGCGTGCGCCATTACTGGCATTAAACCAAACGGTATTTGATTCTGCTGATGCATGTTCGAACAATAGCTTAAACGACTTTTTCAGCTCAAGGGTGTTTGATGTATGTGGAAGCGACCAATATTGAGCTTGCGCACCACGACTTTTTGCGAGTTTAATTATCTGTTCACATTGTGACTGATACTCATCACAAGCAGCAATGACCACTTTCTGACTGGGTATTGATGGGTCAACAATGGGGCTAAGCGTGGAAATTGCATGTTCATCGAACAGGCATACATGGGTTACTTGAGACTGAGACATCATGATTCACGTCCAAATGTGAATAAACTTCAATAGTTTAATATTAACGTTTAATCGAATTTAAATGCAATATTCTTTCCTTTTTTCTAGATCGTTAAGGGAAAACATATTGCTGAATCTCGGAAAATTTGAACAGGGCAAGTAATTTAACCTTGATTAAAAATTTATTTTATTCAACAACGTAGCGTCACTGAAACAGGGAATGTGGGCCATTTATGAGATTGGGTAAACTCTTCAAAACGAGCCTTTTGACGCTGTTATGTATCGCTGTGCTTGGGCTGGCTATCGTGTTTGTCGTTGGCCCTAAGTATAATGATAATAAAAATAATGCGGTGGTAGCTGTGAATTTGCCTAAGGTATCAGCCGAAAACGCTGCGTTTCACCAAACTCTTACCATCGTTGTTATGCATGAAGTCAGTCTGCTTTGGAACCGCTAATTACTTGAGCGACATGATCATGGCTACACTGCTGATGATCCTGCAACGTTGGCCAGTGCGTACTTGGCTTACTGGCTGTTGAAGGGTTACACGGCATTGAGGGAGATTTAGCGAACCTCGATGATTTATTTAAAGCAGGTAACCGAATGATGGGGTTAACGCATTTCTTTGATAATGAAGTGGCAGGCTGTGCGCATGGATTAAACAAAGATGGTTTAACGCTATTGGGTCGTCAGGTTTTTAAACGTATGGTGCAGCATGGTATCGTGATTGATTTAGGCCATCTTTCGCCAAGTGCCATCAATGACGTGTTGTCAATGTTAAGTAAACCGTTAGCGGTGTCTCATACTGGTGTGCAGAGAACGTGTCTGGGCGTAATAAATTTAACCGATGCACAATTTTTAAAAATTGCGGAAAACGTCAGTGTTGTTGGGCTTGGTTACTGGGGCCGTGTGTTTTTTGACCGACCACCCAAGCCGTTCATTAGAGCAACAAGCTATGTCGCTATTTTGATTGGGGTTGCGTAGATCGGCTTAGGTTCAGATTTTGATGGTTACGTAACCACAGGGTTTGATACCGCCAAATTGCACGATATTACCCTAGCGAGTGCAGTGATAGCAGCGCTTTTCTATCGCAGCTATCACTGTACTTACTACTTTTGCTGCTCTTGTGACAGTAACGCGTGAGTGGCTGTTAGCTTAGGCCTAAGCACTTAAACATCATCAACGCTTTGCTACCAACTCCTTTGGCGATCTGGTAGGGCGGATTTTAATGCAGCTTCGCTAACGTTTAACGCATCGGCAACAATCGTCAAATCTGCTTCTGGGCCGCCAGCATCACGCATCGCTTGCATCAATTTCTGTTGTGAAACCCCAAGTTTTTCTGCGGCTTGTTCAAACCCCGGAGGAGCCATATTACCTGGGCGTTGACTGCCGCCTCCTGGTGGTTCGTTACGCGTGATTTTGGTCCCCGCTGGTGGATGAGCACCCACACCTGCTTGCGCAGTGGTCGAAAAGTTATTCTTTGCTACCACACCTTTGAGGCATTTGGGCAAGTTAGGAAACTCATTGCTTGAATGATAGTGATAAGCACTGATATCACTATCACCGATGACTCCAGTGTGGCCGTTACATTCATCTATATCGGTAGGAATCACGTTATTTGCATCAATGCTGCCGTAAATGGGCACGCCGTCAAACGCATAGCCAAACAGCGCTGCAGGGTCTTGGGCTAGGTTAGTACAGTTGGCGTCAACGTGTGCATGGGCATACACGGTATCGATATCACTTGAAGTGCCGTGATAGTGATACCAGCCGCCTGGGTCGACGTGACCAGCACAGGTATCAAGGGCTGGTAAGTGACCTGTTTGCTTTACACTGGGGGCATCAGAAAATATTGGCACACCAGCCAGCGCAATGCCCACTTTTGATACTACGCCTAAACGTGTGGTTTTTTGCGCCATAACTGGGGTGGTGGGGATAAGCAGGGTGATTATAACGTCTTGATCTTCTGATACCTGAATGCAGGCATGATCGACTGTGGGTTTTGACGTTGCGTTATCCACTGTATGCACGGTGCCGTCTTCGTCATAAAAGGTATAGCCTTGATTATTTAACATGGTGAAAAAGGCTTTATCTAGCCGGTATAGACCTGCCTTAGTGCCATCCCAATCCCATATGCCGCCTTTATCATCTAACGTTTTAGGACAAAATGGCCCTATATCCATATCATCAGGTAGATACTTTACTACCAGTTTTGCACACTGGGCGTCATCGCCATTTTCTAAGGTACAGTCAACAATTTCTGGTTGTTTAGCCAAGGCGTTTAAGCTAAATAAGTTTATATCCACTTGCGACGCATTGGTGATCTTTGCTGAATAGGGTGCTTCGGTACTGGTGCTTTCACCGCCACAGGCGGATAACCATAAGGGGGCGCTCAGTGCGACGAATACCATTTTACCTGCTCTAGTAAATACGTTTTTGCCTGAGCGTGTGAACGGGATATTCATAGCGTTTAATAATTGACGGCTTGTCATACATTACCTTGTGATAACACGAGTTGGTTTGGCCTCAAAGAGACGAATTAGCGAACCCACGTCTGCGCTAATGTAAACATAAGTTCGGTTATTGGTTCAGTTTGCTGATAGGAGGATTATAACGTAATTTTTTATGCTGCTTAGTTATCAAGTGTGCAGAATTAGTGCAGATATGTTACGCGGTTTTCCTATACTTAATTAGCCCAGTGTTGTGAAGCGAATACACCGTATTTGGCCAGTCCAGAAAACACCCTGTGGTATATGTCTTTGGGCGTTTATAATTCCCTCGCGTTTTCGCGTATCTCCCGTTTGGGCACGTTATTGGCTTACGGTAAAAAGGGCGTGACTGGCAATATAAAGGCAAACATGCGTCAGGCAAGGCAACTCGCTGACTGATTAGATTTTATTGACACCAGGCGCATGGCAAGGGGAGCCTATCATTCGTGCTGCTCTTTGTAACTGGGCTATCAATGATAGCGATGTACAGCTAGTCATTGCAGCCCACAATATTATTTAAGCGGTAACATAAAGGAAAAAAAAGCGCGTAATGCTCTGGGCACAACGCGCTTTTTTAATTCACTTAACCTGTTTTAAAATACATAGCTGACGCTAAAAGTGGCGGTTCTCGGTAGAATATAACGGCCATTGGGTGCATTTGGGCTTCGTGGGTCGCCTTCGGTTAATGCGTCTTCGTCGGTGATGTTTTGCACCGCCAACTCGAACGTTAACCCTGAGTCACCTTGTAATATTAATCCGATGTCGAATTTTTCGTATCCATCTAATACGACGGTGTTTTCATTGTTGGCATATCGGTCATCTACCATAGAAACGGTGCCGTATAGGGTGGCAAAGAAGTCTTTAAATTCAAAATCGTAGCTGGGTGTTAAGCGTACTTGCCAACCTGGCTGACGTTGAGCTTCATTACCTTTATTGGTGGGGCTTGCAGTAATTTCAGTTTCTTGAATAGTCGAATTCAGCGAAAGAGAAAAGCCGTTGTCAGCAAAGTAATTCGCGTCTATTTCAACACCGAATGCTTCGTTGGTCAGGGTTTGTACCGGTGCACCTGGAACGGTTTGAAAACGATCACCTTCCACTTCGTTATAAAAACCCGTGGCGTATAGGGTGTAATTAGATTGGGCTAATTTGTAACCCAATTCTAATTGCGTTACGTCGATGATCAAATCGTCACCAGCAGAGAAACTATCGAAGCTTTCACGTAAATCATCGAAGTAGGGCATTTTACTCCCTTCGCTGTAGCGTAAAAATATTCCTTGTTCACGCTGTATCTGCCAGTTTACCCCAGCGGTAAACGCCACATCAGATTCGTCATATTGCACGGCTTTGGTGATAACGCCGTCTAAACCTTCATCTACCGTATAGTCGATGGTGTGGTTTTCATCGCGCACCCCTACGTCTGCGGTAATTGTATCGCTTAACTTATATTCGAACGCCGCGTAAATGGCTTTAGTCGTGCCATCGCCAGTAGCATTTATGTCGTAGTTCCAGTCGCAGCTATCTTGGCTATCATTACATGCGATACCTGTTAGGTTTTCTCCGCCCGGGCGAATAACATGATATGACTGATTACCTATGCTCCACCAATCATCGGATGAAAAATTCGCTACATATAATCCTAAAGATGCCTTAAATTTTTCTGTTTGTTTGGTGATCGCTACATCATTGGTGAATGACTCTATGTCTTTGCGCACAACCCAACGACCAACTTGCTGAACGAGAGTGTCGCCGTCATATATATCACCTGTGACGGCGCCGGTTGCGGACACGCCGTTGTCTGCCACGCTTGATAATAACGCTGGATCACCATTTGGCACTAACCCCAAAGTATCTGCATCACCTGAAAGGTGAGCGAAGCGGTCAACGAATGTCCAACCTTCGCCAAATTCTAAGTTGACGCTACCGCCAGTAACCGTGCCTTTCCAGCCGCGACCTTCACCAAAATCAACTGATTCAGATGTGCCATCAGGACCGTATTGGATGGTCGCTTGGCGATTTAAGGTGCCTAATTGAGTGTAATTATTGTCAACTCCTTCAATCAAAGGGGTAGGCAAGTACCATGCGCCGTGATCATCGGTGCTACGGGTGAAGAAGTTAATTTTACCATTGTCTAATACTTTTGTGATGTTTAGGGTGAACTGATTACCTTTTTCAGAGTTGAAACCAGCATCACGAATGCCCGGACTTTGCTGTACATAGCCACCAAACATAAAATACAGATCTTCCGCTAGTTTGCCTGACACCACCGCATCTATCCGCTGTAAGTCGTAATCTGAGGTTGAATATTTGATTGAGCCTTCGGTTTCATCAGACCCTTCTTTAAGTAAGAAGTTAGTGGTTAACCCGGGTTGTCCGCTGGACACAACAGAAGCAGGACCACCACGTAAGGCATCAACAATTTCAATAGTTTCGTCAATACGAAACAAAGATGAATTCTCTAAAAACGACAATGTAGAAGGCGGGAAAATCGGCACGCCTTGGACTTGCAAGGTTAAAAATGGCGCGTCGCCGCCACCCGGAAAACCACGTACAAATACATTAGCACCCGCTACACCACCAGAGCTTTCAGCCCATACGCCAGGTATGGCTTTAAATAAATCCGCTGTGCTCTTAGGGGCAAGTTTTTTAATGTCTGCGGCGCTAATAAGGGTTGTGGCATAACTGGCTTCGACTTTACGTACAGCCGTACCGCTGGCACTACCTGTCACAACGATTTGTTCTATAAAATTATTCTCATCTGGTTTTTGTTGCTCGGCTTCTTGTTGTGCCAACGCGGTGTTTGGTAGCACTAGTGCTAGTGCAACGCCAATGGCAAGAGAGTGCTGTTTGTGTGTTGTTAAATTCATGTATATAACCATCCGTTTTCTAGTGTGTTGTAAACGATATGTAAAAATGCAAACGATTGCAATTGGTATTTTGCAATCCTTTGCATTTGTGTGCGGAGTTAATTGATTTAACTGGGAATTTGTTTTTTTATGGTCGAGCGATAAGGTGTAGTCTTATAAAAAAACGATTACACTAGGGATAACAGACATTGTTGATAATGCGTATTTTTGTGCTTACCTTAGGGCATGTTAACCTATATAGCGCATAATTTAGTTTAGGTAATTGATTGAAAAATAATAAAAAATTAAACTTGAATGACTTAGCCGAATTGGCGGGGGTGTCCACATCTACCGTATCCCGAGCGCTAAGTGATAATCCGATTATAAAGAAAGAAACTCGCGTGCGTATTCAAGCATTAGCTGAGCAGCATAACTTCAGTATTAACACTGCGGCGAGTCGTTTACGCACACAAAAGACCAACGTTGTGGCGGTTATTCTTAATCTAATTGATCACACTGAGCAGAGCATCAGTGATCCGTTCTTGTTAAAAATTGTCGCTGACTTGAATCAAGCATTAAACAGCAAAGGCTATGATTTGTTGTTGTCTAATTCATTTATGGCCACAGACAATTGGGCTAACTATTTCATTAATAGTCAGCGGGCTGACGGCTTGATAGTCGTAGGGCAGGGAAAAAGCGACGAGAAAGTGCAAGAAGTGGCTGCTACAGGGGTGCCCATGGTTGTGTGGGGCGACCCGCTGCGTGATTCAAGCTATCCAACAGTTGGCAGTAATAACCGCTTAGGCGGCGAGCTTGCCACCGAGCATTTATTGCACGGTGGCTGCAAAAATATCTTATTTTTAGGCGACCCTGAACATATGGAAATGACCGGGCGCTATCTTGGTTATCAAGACGCATTAGCAAAAAATGCACGGGCGTTTGACCCTACATTTACGGTCGCTATCGATATTACGAGTCGTGCCGCATACGAAAAAATAGGTGAGCTGATCCTAAGTAGAGGGCTCTTTTTTGATGGTATTGTGGCATGTAGTGATATGGTTGCATTAGGCGCCATTCGTGCATTGAAAGAGCGTTATATCGGTATACCAAATGACGTGGCCGTGGTTGGCTTTGACGACATATTGATGGCAGAGTTGTCATACCCGTCGTTAACAACTATTAAACAAAATACTTTAAGAGCCTCCCAGATCATGGTTGATAAGCTGATTGCGCAACTTAACGGCCAAAAAGTCGGCTCATCTGTCGTTGATATAGAACTTGTGACGCGACAATCAAGCAAACATAACGTATAAATCGTCGTCCCAAATTTTTCATAAATGAAATTGCAAACGTTTGCATTTTTTTAACTTACGTTTTACACTTTGCCCTAATCACACTAGCGTAGACCTAAACTATGAATCGAATGCTCACCATTGTTGCTATCTCACTGTGTTATTTTGTTTTTGCCGTTTTGCTCAATAGTGTGGGTACGGTGATATTGCAATCGCTCACCAGTTTTGATGTCTCAAAGAGCGATGCGAGCACGTTAGAAGGCTTCAAGGATTTGTCTATTGCCTTTGTGTCTTTTTTCGTCGCGTCGTTTATTCCCCGAATTGGTTATCAAGTGGCCTTATGTATCGGGCTTGTGATGGTTGCTGTGGTGTGTCTTTTAACCCCCCTGTTTGCTGAATTCTTCTTTATCAAAATCCTTTTCGCCACCATAGGTACCGCCTTTGCCTTAGTCAAAATATCAGTCTACTCACTTATCGGTCAGCTAAGTGTTGATACTAAAAGTCATTCATCACTGATGAACACCGTAGAGGGGATCTTTATGATTGGCGTGTTGTCTGGCTACTGGGTATTTAGCAGCTTTATTAACCCAGACAGTCCTGCCTCTCTTGAATGGCTCAATGTATATTATTTATTGGGTGGATTAATCGCAATAGCGGCTGTGTTTGTCTACTTTGCACCTATAGAGCGCGAGCCTTTTATGCCAAACGAAGCGGGGGCAATGAGCGAATTTACCGATATGCTGAAGCTGACTTACCAGCCTTTGGTACTGATTTTTGTTATATCGATTTTTCTATACGTATTAGTGGAGCAAGGTATAGGGTCTTGGTTACCGACTTTTAACCGAGAGGTGTTAGGTTTGCCCGTAAATATCAGTATTCAAATCACCAGTATCTTTGCCGCCATGATCGCAGTTGGCCGTTTGTTAGCGGGCGTCATTTTAAGATTCGTGCCTTGGTACGTATTTGTAAATAGCTGTTTAGTGATGATGTTTTTAACCATTGTTTTGACCTTACCTATGACTGAAAACCTCCCTGATGGAGTAGTGAATGGCCTATTTAGTGCCCCGCTTGCAGCGTATTTATTGCCTGCTATTGGTTTATTTATGGCACCTATTTATCCGCTTATTAACTCGGTCATGCTCAGTGCTTTGCCTAATCATCAGCATGCCAAAATGACTGGCCTTATCGTGATATTTTCAGCGTTGGGTGGTACGTTAGGTTCAATTTTGACCGGTACTATTTTTGAGAAATTTGGCGGACAACATGCTTTTTACATGTCACTTATTCCCATAGTTATGATCATTATCAGTCTGTATTTGTTTAAAAAAATATCGACGGAACCGAATAAAAACTGCCTACAAGGAGCCTAATTGAATGCGCCAAGCAAATTCATTTGATCACGAAAGTCTCGCCTTTTTTGACTCAGGGTTATTTAAACGAATTCAACTCGCTGGGTTATTTAATGACAGTAAAACCTTATGTGATGCGACGCCCAATAGCAGTTGGTTAGCGCTAGTTGCGTTATACGAAAAAGACAAACTGGTAGACGATTTCAGTCTTAGTGAATTCGTTAGCCAACATTTTACCTTACCAGAGGAAATCGTTTTAAATGACAGCGATTGTCCTGCCTCACTGATTGAGTATATTCAAAGTCTGTGGCCTAAATTAACGCGAGCGCCGGATAGCGAGCAAAGCAACAGTACATTGATGGCGTTACGCCATCCTTATATTATTCCTGGAGGTCGTTTTCGCGAGATATATTACTGGGACAGTTATTTTACTGCTTTGGGATTAAAACTGTCACAACACACTAGCTTAATTGAATCTATGGTTTTGAATTTTATCGACTTACAAGAAACGCTAGGCTGTATACCGAACGGTAATCGAAGCTACTATTATTCCCGCTCTCAGCCTCCGGTTTTGGCAATGATGGTTGAGTTGTGTATGCAAAAAAACGACTCCATTGACCGTGATTTTATGCAACGAAGCCTGGCGGGTATGGAGCAAGAATATCGGTTCTGGATGCATGGGCAAGACAAACTCAACGGTTCAGGCGATGCGTGTTATCGCACAGTAAAAATGCCCTGTGGTGCAGTATTAAACCGTTATTGGGATAATTTATCGACGCCGCGCAGCGAATCCTATTTAGAAGATGTCGAATTAGCGTCTGAATTTGCCATGTCCGAACGGGCAGACTTTTATCGTCATATTCGCGCAGCGTGTGAGTCCGGCTGGGATTTCAGTTCTCGCTGGTTCGCAAATGAAAGGACGCTCGCATCTATTCAAACGACTAGCATTATACCTGTGGATTTGAATTGCTTATTGTATCGCTTAGAAGCGACCTTAGGTAAGTATCACAATATGATGGGTCAATATGCACAAGGGGCAGATTTTGAAGCATTGGCCGCGAGGCGTAAAAAAGCCATAGATCATTATTGTTGGTCGTCTGAACAAGGTTTTTATTTTGATTATCAGTTTGAACAGCAGCAGCGTCTTAATGTGCGTTCTTTGGCCGCATGCTTACCGCTGTTTGTTAATATTGCCAGTGAAAAACAAGCGCAGTGTGTGAAGGACGCCCTTATCGGAGAATTTCTAAAAGATGGCGGCTTAGTAACTACACTCAATACGAGTGGTCAGCAATGGGACTCGCCAAATGGATGGGCACCTTTACAATGGTTTGCTGTTGTAGGTTTACGTAATTATGGTTATGTACAAGACGGCAACGATATTATGCAGCGATGGCTAAAAACAGTGGGCGAACATTTTACCTCAAGCGGTAATATTATGGAGAAATACAACGTGCAAATGCCTGATAGTCTAGCTGACGGTGGAGAATATGCAGTGCAGCAGGGGTTCGGTTGGACCAATGGCGTAACGTTGGCGTTCTGCGATTTATTAGCCCAATAATGGGCCAAAAAAGGCTCAATAGCTGAACCTATTTCCCATCTCTAACACAATAAGATTAGTGATAATGACAAGCCCCTAAGTTGAGTGGACGTAGGGGCTTATCGGGCACAAAGGTTTAAAACTTCGCTTTCACACCAATTTGAAAGCGACGTCCAGAGTATTGAACGAGTGTGACGCGTTCACGCACATCAGCATATTCCACGATCTTTTCGTTAGTCAGGTTGATGGCTTCAGCACTGACAGTGAAGGTTTCATTGATGTCATAAGAGGTACTGAAATCGAACTGACCATAGTCTTGTACGTGTTGTGGCAACCCATTGCTACCGATGACTGGGCCTGAACGGTACTTCAAGTAACTGTCACGCCAGTTATAGGCTAAACGCGCTTGAAAGCCGTCTTTATCGTAAAAACCAATGATGTTGTAAGCATTCTTTGAGAAACCCTCTAAACCACTTCCTGCGGATAGCACGTTCTCGCGCGCTATTTCATCATTAGCAGCTTCGCTATCTTTGCTGTCTGTGAAGGTGTAGTTGGCTTGAATACCGAAACCACTTAACCAACTTGGCAAGTAATCGAAGTAATGCAGTGCGGCTATTTCTATACCACTGACTTTACCGCCGCTGCGATTGGCTTGTTCTTCTGAATATTCATAAAAGCTGCCCCAATTTTGGTTCACCGCCACGTAACCGGTGTCTTTTTGTATGGTTTTTTGTGAAATAAAGGTGCCAATGTCTTTGTAAAATAAACCGGCTGAGTAGGCATTACCGTTATCTTCATAATACTCTAATGATAAATCGTACTGCGTGGCTTCATACGGATTTAAATAGGGGTTGCCACTTTTAGTGTTGTATTGATCTGCACGAATTCTAAGAGGATAGGTGCTGTTAACGCCGGTATCTTCAAGTGCTGGGCGAGTGATCACTTTTGCAGCAGCGCCTTTTATAAAGAAGCCATTGGCAAAGTCAACACTCACGTTGGCGCTAGGTAATACGTGGGAATAGTCTTTGTTAGCAGTTAAGGCTTCGGGCTCGGTATAGTCAATTTCTACAATAACCCCTTCATTTTGTTCGTAAACATCGAGAATAGATTCACGGAACTTACGATGACCAGTGGATGAGGTTTTGGTTTTTACATAGCGCAGTCCCACATTACCGGTGACGCTGATATCGTCAAAATCGGCTTCTAAATTAAGCTGAGTATAAAGCGCCATTGTTTCTTCGGTGTTAGACACTGATTCAGCAGGCTGCAGATATTCTTGGGTCCAGTTTGGTTCTTGACGAATATCAGCGATAGCTTGTTTATAAGCATCAAAATCTTTTAATAAAACAAAGTTACGTGGGAAATTACCACTTTCATCGGCTAAAAAGTTTTCGTTATTTACTTGGAATAAACCGTCGTCCAAATCTATGTGTTGCCCACAGGTGTTGTAAGGCAAAAAGGTATTATCAAACAGATATTGCTCGTCAGGGGTGTTGATTTCAGGTTGTACCCAAAGATCGGTGTTGTAACAGCCGTGATTGATTTTGAATACTGACTGCGACTTTTCGCGATCTGAGTAAGCAACACCCATATCAATTGACGTTAGCATCCCAGAGTCTAGCGTATAGCTTGCATCAAACTTGGCTTCGAATATTTCATCTTCCAATTCCTTGTGTTGAATATCATTCCAATGGGTGCGAATGGCAGCTGGGTTATCATATTCTACTGAGGTATCGATAGACATAATGTCGCCATAGTTATCAATATTTAAGTAGTCTTGGGCGGTGAGCCCTTTTATTTGCCCGTCGATATAGTTAGGATCATATATTCCTAATGAATCATCGTAATTAGGGTTAATTGCATGAGCGACTAGCGTATTCGCTTTAGGCGTTGACGTTGATTTTGAATAAGCGAAATCTGTCGCAAACTTCCAGCTACCGCGATAAAACTGGCTGTTTAAGCCAAGGGCTAAGGTGTCTGAATCTTGACCGCGTTCTTGCATCAACACATCAATGGGTTTTTGATTTCTCACCCCTTCAAGCAGAGTATAGTTTTCAGAGACCACTACATCGCTCCAACCCGAACCTTGCAGTGGGACTTGAATACCATTGCTACCGGCTTGGCGACTAAGGTCTGTGTATAACACATCAAATGTATGGATCGTGTCATCATTCGGTTGCCATTGAAATGTTACGTTTGCACTGGTACGTTCACGCTCTTCGGTATCTAACGTAAATGTGCCACGTCCAGGATACCAAATGGTTCCTTCGGTAACTTCCTGACCATTCACGTCAACAGTTGGGCCAGTGATCCACGTGTCGTTATCAGCCTGAAATGATCCCCAGTGTGTGGTGCCTGCTGCATCAATTCTGTTCGTGCTTTTTTGGCGAGAAAAACCAAATAAAATGCCAAATTCGTCATCAGCAAAGGTATTGCTAATGATTGCAGAAATCTTATTGCCGTAATCTTCTGCTAAATCGTTGTAGCTTATATTGGCTGATGTTGCAGCGTGAAACCCTGTGCTGTTAAGAGGGCGTGCAGTAGATACGTTGACATAGGCACCCAAACTGCCTTCTGCAATATTCGCGCGAGAGGCTTTAATTACATCCGCGCCGGAGATCAATTCAGATGGTAATGACTGAAAGTCGAATTCGCGGCCACGGTCTGTGGTTGCAATAGTACGGTTATTGACTTTTACCGCGTTAAATTGTGGACCCATGCCACGTACAGATATTTTAGCCCCTTCACCGTTATTTCGAGAAATCATTACACCTGTAATACGTTGCAAGGACTCAGCTACGTTTTGGTCTGGGAACTTACCAATGTCCTCAGCCACTATGCTGTCTTGAATTGAGGGGGCTGTTTTCTTTAGATCCATCGCTTCGCTCAGACTGCTTCTGATCCCGCGCACCTGAATTACTTCAGTTTGGTCTTCTTCTTGAGCAAAACCCGTTGGACTTAACAGTGCTGCTGAAATCGCAATACTCAACGGTAATAAACGGTAGTGGCTAGCTAAAATCATCATGGTGTCCTTGTGAAGTCACTCTATATGCGACATGTTGCAAATAGAGGTCAGTTGTTAATACCGTGTAATTTAGCAGAAACAAACATTTTAACAAGTTAAACATATGATGTTTGTTGCTGTTTTTTATATATTTGCGATAAAGCACGGGTAACCGAGATGAAATTAGGAGTTGAAGACCGGGTAAATCAAAAAATCAATGAACTGAATAAGTGGGTCGCTATTTAGTTATGATTTTATCCGCTATTTCCTTAGGTTCGCCGATGACATTGGGTATGATATCCCTGAATAATAAAAGTCGAACCAATGACTGATAGAAGTACACATCAACGCAGGGAACAAAATGAATCTAAAACACCTTATTAAACCACTGTTATTCAGCGCGCTGACATGCTGTGGCGCTTCATCTTTTGCAACAGATAACCAGACAGGTACTGCGCCCGCTAATTGGCCTAGCGTACAGTACGACGACACTATTCCTGATATGCACGCTGTGTTGGGTTATAGCGTGGGAGAGCGTATTACGTCTCATGGTGACATGTTGCGGTTTTTTGAGTCATTGCAAAAAGCTGCGCCTAAGCACATTAAAATATTTGAATATGGTGAAACATGGGAAGGAAGAAAGCTCATTTTTGCAGCTATTGGCAATGAGCAAAATATCGCTAACTTGGCAGAATTCTCCGACGGTATGCAGGCCTTATCAGATCCTAGAATCACCCATAAAAGCGAAGCTAAAAATCTAATAAACGATTTACCTGCTTCGGTGTGGTTAGAATATAGTGTGCATGGTAATGAAATAAGCAGTACGGATGCAGCGATGATGACGGCCTATCATTTACTGGCTGGCAAAGATGATGCAACGGTCAAAAACGTGCTACAAAACAGCATTGTGTTTATTGATCCTCTACAAAATCCAGATGGCCGCAGTCGTTTTATTGCGAACTACTACTCTTCTGTGGGTATGGAGCACAGCGGTGACCGATTAAGCGCCGAGCACAATGAACCTTGGCCACGGGGCAGGGCTAACCATTATTTGTTTGATATGAATCGCGATTGGTTAGCGATTACCCAGCCTGAAACCAAAGGTCGCATTGCCAGCATGAATCACTATCGCCCTTTGGTTGTTATTGATTTACACGAAATGGGCGGGGATGAAAGTTATTACTTTGCTCCGTCAGCCCAGCCAGTGAATCCGCACATGACACAAGCACAAATAGAAAATATCAATTTAGTTGGGCGTAATAATGCTAAGCATTTTGATGCGAATGGTTTTGACTATTTTACCCGCGATATATTTGATGCATTCTACCCAGGTTACGGTGATAGCTGGCCAACTTTTTATGGAGCAGCAGCTTCAACTTATGAAGTTGCCTCGTCACGGGGTGAGATATTCCGAGGTTTAGATGGCAAAAATTTACGTTATGAAGATACGGTATTGCGTCATTTCGTCGCGTCAATGTCGACGGCTGAAACCGTCGCTAATAATCGTACTAAACTACTGAAGGATTATTACCAATATCAAGTAGACGCCATTGATGCGGGTAAATCAGACAAAAAAGAGCGTGTGTTTATTTTGCCTAATAAACGAGACCGTGCTGGTAACTTCAAACTCGCTAAATTGATGACCGAGCACGGGGTTAACGTCTACCAAACCACTGATAAAGTGAAACTGTGTGGCGAAACCTATGCGTCTGGCAGTTATTACATCGACACTGCACAACCTCGTGGTCGTTTTGTAAAAACCACATTCACTAAGCAAGTCGACATGAGTAAAGCATTTATCAAAGAGCAAGAGCGTCGCCGTGACCGTAAACTTGGAGACCAAATTTATGATGTTACAGGTTGGTCGTTACCTCTTATGTATAACCTTGATGTAGAAACGTGTGGCAAAGGCGTCTCAGGGGATCATCGGTTGGTGACAATAAGCGATACCCTAGAGGGTAATGTGACCAACCCTAATGCGTCAGTTGCTTATATTGTACCTTGGGGTGATATGGCCGCAGGGCGGTTTTTGACTGCGGCGTTGCGCCAAGGTGTAGTGATTAAAACTGCCGACCGTGCATTTACTTTAGATGATCAAAAACGTTATCCCGCTGGTAGCTTAATTATAGAAGTGGCAACCAATGACGATGATATTGCGACAAAGGTACAACATTTAGCCAGTTCAAGTGGTGCGTTGGTCGACGGTGTTAATACTAGTTGGGTAACTGATGGTCCTAGTTTTGGTAGCAATGATACTCACCAGATGAGCGCTCCCAAAATTGCCATGGCGTGGGATGAACCCACGTCATCGTTAAGTGCTGGCAGTACCCGGTTTGTTATTGAGCAACAATTCGGTTATCCGGTTAACGCTATTCGCACTGCGACGTTGGCTAACGCTGATTTGCGTCATTACCAAGTGCTTATTTTACCTGCTGGACAATATCAAACTGGCTTAGGTAAAGCGGGAGCCGATAATATAATGCAATGGGTTGAATCGGGCGGTGTTCTTATCACTCTTGGCAGTGCAACACGTTTTGCAGCGGATGCAGATATAGGTTTACTGGATGTAAAACGCGAATTGGCTATTACCGATGACAGTAATGACAAAGAATCAGAAACTGACGCATCGACAGTTAAGGGCAAAGCCTATAGCAAACACGCTGACTTGGTTAAAGACAGCGAAAACCTAACAGAGAGTCCTGATTTTGTTGCAGGAATATTGGCCAATGTAGAAGTTGATCAAGAACACTGGCTAACTGCTGGCGTCCCGTCAGACGTTGTCGGTTTGGTCTACGGTGATGATATTTTCACGCCGATTCGTTTGGCTTCAGGCAAAAACTTAGCTTGGTTCAAGGGCGAAAAAGACGTATTGGCAAGTGGCTATTTATGGCAAGAAAACAAAAAACAGTTGGCATATAAACCATTTTTAATTCACCAACCAAGTGGCAATGGAATGGTTATCGCTTTTACACAAGAGCCCACCACACGGGCTTATCTTGATGGTTTGAATGTGATGTTATTGAATGCTATTTTCAGTGCGCCAGCTCATGCTTATGTAGCGAAATAATAAGTGTACCTAGCACTGACTTAACGTTAATTCGTTAAAGATAAAAATGCCAAGTGGCCTAAGCCACTTGGCATTTTTTTGTTTGTACTATTTTTGTTTACGTTATATTGAGTGATTTAGTTGGCTTATTCTGCCAAGTGTTTGGCATGAAAACGCAAATGGTCTTCAATGAAGCTACTGATAAAAAAGTAACTGTGATCGTACCCTTCATGGTAGCGAAAATCAGCCGGGTAGTTCATCTCTAGTGCAACATCTTCAAGTGGTTTAGCCAATTTTTGTGTTTCATAAAAATCATCCGCTAACCCTTGGTCGATTAACATAGGGATCTGTAAGAAATGACCTTGTTGACGCATTAACTCGCAGCTATCGTATTGTTGCCAGTCGCTTTTATCATTGCCTAAATAATGACTAAAGGCTTTTTGTCCCCAAGGGCAATTAACTGGATTTACGATAGGCGAAAAGGCTGACACTGAGGTAAACCGCTTCACATTTGATAAAGCAATCATTAATGCGCCATGGCCGCCCATTGAATGCCCTGCAATTGCTGCTTTATCTTGTACCTTAAAGCGTTGCTGAATAATACTGGGCAGTTCATCAACAATATAATCGTACATCCGGTAGTGCGTGGCCCAAGGCGCTTGCGTGGCATTAATATAAAACCCTGCACCTAAACCTAAGTCATAAGCCTGGTCATCAGCATCGGGTACACCTTCGCCTCGCGGGCTGGTGTCAGGCATAACGAGCATAATGCCCAGTTCACTGGCAATACGTTGTGCCCCCGCTTTGGTCACGAAATTTTCATCAGTGCAGGTTAGGCCACTTAGCCAATACACCACGGGTAGGGTATTTCCTTGCTCAGCAGCTGGAGGCAAATACACGCTAAAGGTCATTTCACAGTTTAATGTACTCGATTGATGACTAAAGCGTTTTTGCCAACCGCCAAAACAACGGTTAGCTGCTATTTCAATAAGGGTTGCCGCTGCATTCATTAATAGTGCACCACAGAACGAATAGACTTACCTTCGTGCATTAAATCAAATGCAGTGTTGATATCTTCAAGTGGCATGGTGTGGGTGATAAATGTGTCTAACTCGAATTCGCCATCCATGTAGCGTTGAACATAGTCGGGTAGCTGACTACGGCCTTTTACACCGCCAAATGCTGAGCCGCGCCATACGCGCCCAGTCACTAACTGAAATGGTCGAGTGGATATTTCTTGTCCTGCACCGGCCACACCGATGATGACTGATTCGCCCCAGCCTTTGTGGCAACACTCTAATGCTGAGCGCATGACATTAACGTTTCCAATACATTCAAATGAATAATCTACGCCACCGTCTGTCATCTCGACTATTACTTCTTGAATGGATTTGTCGTAATCTTTAGGATTTACCACGTCAGTGGCGCCTAGTTGTTTGGCAATTTTAAATTTATCTTCGTTCACATCAATCGCAATGATACGGCTTGCTTTAGCCATTTTTGCGCCAATTAATACGGATAGCCCTATACCGCCTAGGCCAAACACTGCAACTGTATCGCCTTCTTTAACTTTAGCAGTATTGGTGACAGCACCCATACCTGTCGTGACGCCACAGCCTAGTAAACACACTTTTTCTAACGGGGCTTCCTTAGGGATTTTTGCCAGAGCGATTTCAGCGACTACGGTATGTTCCGCGAAGGTCGATGTACCCATATAATGATAAATAGGCTTGCCATTTTTAGAAAAACGCGTGGTGCCATCAGGCATTAAACCTTTGCCTTGAGTCGCGCGAATGGCTTGGCATAAGTTAGTTTTGCCAGACAAGCAATATTTACACTTACCGCATTCAGGCGTATATAAGGGGATAACGTGATCGCCAACTTCAACCGAGGTAACGCCTTCGCCTATGGCTTCAACAATACCCGCACCTTCGTGGCCTAAAATAGCAGGGAATATGCCTTCAGGGTCATCGCCAGATAGGGTATAGGCATCGGTATGACATACGCCAGTCGCGATAATTTTAACCAGTACTTCGCCTTTTTGTGGCGGCATTAAATCAACTTCTTCAATCGTCAAGGGTTCGCCAGCTGCCCAAGCAACCGCCGCACGGGTTTTAATACTTTGCATTATTGTATAATCCTTATTTATTCAAATGGCCGATTAGTACAGACCTGATAAATTTACTTTTGAGATAACTTGGATTTGCATGCGCCCATTAACCGGATGCGCCTTGACTCCCAAATAATGTCATCAATGGTATAACCAATGGGGCATAAATCGCGTTTTTCTAGGGTGTTTTTAAGATTACGCACCGCTTTGTCTTCCAATGCGAGTTTTGTTTCGTTATCTGGCTGAGGGTTGAAATTTGAGCCAATTGGGCGTGAACCCTGTCTATCTATTCCACTGTCGCGTCCGCCATCTCGTCTACCTTCTCGTCTGCCGCGTATGTTGTCTGAATCTTCGTCGGGCAAATTAAACCAAGATAAACCGAATGCGAACTGTGTCACGCCGGACGGACCAAGCTGACTGGTGAAATGGTCGGTGGTTTCGATGGGTTTAGGTTCATTGCTGGCACAGCCGAATAAGCCAATGGCGAGCAGTATTAAGGGCCATCTATACACGTTCTTCAGATGTGTTTTCACTGAAATCAACTCACTTCTTTAAAATATTAGTGGTTAGTCTAAACGCTTTGCTACGGCCAGTACAATTGACATGTATCGCGAATAAATAAAATTCCATCAGAGCCCGCTATCTAATCTTTAAAACGGTACCAAAATAGACTGTTATCGCAAAACAATAAGGTCTTAAGCGATTCACTTAACCCTAGTTTTTGCGCATAGGTTTGCCACAGCTCAGCATAGGAACAACGAAAGAGGGTCAGTGGAAAATTACTGGCTAACATAACGCGTTTATCGCCCATTGTTTGTAGGCAAGCTGTCAAGCAGAGCAACAAATCATCGGGGGTGTAGGTACGATTTGGCATCTCCCAACCTGATAGTTTTATTGCCACATTCGGGTACTGGGCTAGCTTACTAAGTTGCCTATACCATTGTTGCCATGCTTTATTTTTTTTTGCTGCAGGTGGCCAGCCACCGTGGTTGATGATCACGCGCAACTGAGGCAGGGTATCTAATATGTTGCACAACGCTTGGGTTGCACATTCATCTTGGAGTGAAAATTGCGCGTCAAAGCTAAGTCTGTGCTGGGCAAGTAGGCTCAGGTTTTGTTGAAAAACAGCGCTACTTAGCAGTGTATTTGCCTCCTCATCTAAGATGTGCCGAAAACCAATCAGGGATGAACGAGTCTGCAGCTTAGACAGTAGGCTAGGGAAGTCCTCACGGGTTAAATCGCCGCCCGCCACACTTTTAAAGGGTAGGGAGCAATCTTGCTCAAGCCAATCTAATTCGCGCCACGGGTGTGCGTTATCAAACCCCGCTTCGATGTGTACAAAACCGACAAGCGTTTGTTCAGGCGCAAGACTAAGATCTTGCTGACTAAAGTTACGGTTAATTTTGTTTTTGTCTGACCAATACGGTGGGTTGGTTGGCTTAAGCCAATCGTATTGGCCTTGCTCAAGACTGAATAAGTGCAGATGGGGATCGATAATATCCATGGTCAGGCGCTACCTTGTGTTTATTGAGCGGTATAGCCACCATCAATCACTTGCAAACTACCGGTAATAAACTGCGCGTTTTCACTCGCTAAAAAGTAACACAACTGCGCAACTTCATCAGGCTGACCTAATCGTCCTAAAGGCTGCAATGCGGCTTCTTCTGCATGAACTTCGGTGGCGTCGCGACCGGATTGAGCAAGATATTTGTCGATAGCATTATGATATAGGGGGGTTTCGATTGTGCCGGGGCAGACGGCATTTGCGCGAATATTGTGCTTGGCGTAATCAAGAGCTGTCGTTTTAGCCATCGACGCTAATGCCGACTTTGTTAGGTTGTAAGCAAAGGAATTATGCTTGGCAATAAGGGCCTGGTCAGAGGCCATTAAAATGACTGATCCTGCTTGATGGCTCACCATATTAGGTAATACAGCTTGAATGGCGGCGTATGCACCTTTAACGTTAATAGCGAACATTCGGTCTAACTCTTCTTCGCTAGTTTGTTCGATATTAGCAGATAGATGCACCCCTGCATTGGATATTAAGCAATCCACTTTGGGGTATTTAACGAGCACGCTAGCAATGGCGCTATGTACTTGCGTAACCTGCGCCACGTCACAGTAAAACCATTCGATATTGCTGTGCTGAACATTAATATCAGCCTCAGGTGCTTGTATATCTAAGTTTACGACGCGATAACCTTTCTCAGCAAAAAGCTGACAAATCGCCCAGCCAATACCAAGGCTGCCACCTGTGACAATACACACTGCTTGATTTAACTGTGCTGCCATAATTCCTCTACGCTGCTGTAACGTGAATTAACCAATATCGTGGTGCTATTCGTCATCAAACTCTTTACCCATTTGTAAGGTACGAGTGGCAAGCTGCACTTCTTTTAAAAATGAAATCAATGCGCTGATCAGTAACAATAAGGCAATAACGAATAAGATAACGATTGTTTTGGTCAAATCAACGACTAAAAATTCGCCGATAAATAAACTGCATACCACCGCACACACAAACAGCGCCGAAGCAGTACACATGCCGATTGAGCGATTGATAATTTTTATACGGCGCCACAAATATTTTAATTCAATTTGTGAGATTTTTAATTTTTCTGGACTCTTAAGAATGGCTACACGCCTTTCAATAATCCTCGCTCTATCAACTATACGGCCTAAACGCCCAGACATAACATTTAAAAAGCCCGCAATACCGGTCAACATAAAGACCGGTGCAACGACGATTTGAATAACCTGAGCCAAATCAGAAATCGACGATTCCACTATTAAACAGTAACATCGCTGTTTGCCGAGCGTGAAGCCCATAAATCGTACTCGTCAGCATGTTCCACGGTGGCAGTAATTAGATCGCCAGGTTTGAGCGTAACGTCGCCATTTAAATAGACTAACCCGTCGATTTCAGGGGCGTCAGCAAAACTACGACCAATAGCGCCTTCTTCGTCGACTTCGTCTATCAATACTTGAATAGTTTGTCCTATTCTACGCTGTAGTTTAGCGGTGCTGATCTGTTGTTGTTTTTGCATAAAACGTTCAAAACGTTCCTGCTTTATTTCTTCGCTTAGTGGGTCTGGCAATTCGTTGGCTTTAGCGCCTTCTACGTCAGAATATTTAAAGCAACCCACGCGGTCAAGTTGCGCTTCATCTAAGAAGTCGAGCAACATTTGAAAGTCTTCTTCGGTTTCGCCTGGAAAACCAACAATAAAGGTCGAGCGAATAACCAATTCAGGGCATAGCTCACGCCACTTTTTGATACGCTCCATTGTGCGTTCGGCAGCAGCCGGGCGTTTCATCAACTTAAGGATGCGCGGACTGGCATGTTGAAATGGAATGTCTAAATAAGGTAATACTTTGCCTGACGCCATCAGCGGCATGATTTTGTCGACCGATGGATACGGATAAACATAGTGCAAGCGCACCCACATACCCATTTCGCCGAGTTTTTCGCATAACTCTGTCATACCGGTTTTAACAGGCATGCCATTCCAGAAACCCATTTTGTTTTTCACATCGACGCCATAGGCACTGGTGTCTTGTGAGATCACTAATAACTCTTTAACCCCCGCATTTTTTAGACGCTGAGCTTCATCTAATATTTCACCGATAGGACGGCTGACCAAATCACCACGCATTGATGGAATAATGCAGAAGGTGCAACGATGATTACAACCTTCAGATATTTTTAGATAGGCGTAATGACGAGGTGTAAGCTTAACGCCTATATCCGGTACCAAGTTCAAATAAGGGTTATGGCTAGGTTGGGGCAGGTGCTGATGCACTTGATTCACCACTTCTTCATAAGCGTGAGGCCCTGTTATAGCAAGTACATTGGGGTGTACTTCACGAATTTCGTCCTCTTTAATACCTAAACAACCAGTGACAATCACTTTACCGTTTTCAGCCAAGGCTTCGCCTATGGTGTCCAGTGACTCTTGTACAGCCGTATCGATAAAGCCACAGGTATTCACTATGACTAAGTCTGAGTCATTATAGGTGTTAACCACGTCATACCCTTCGGTGCGCAGTTGAGTCAGAATACGTTCAGAATCCACTAAGTTTTTAGGGCAGCCCAGGCTAACAAAACCGATCCGTGAACCGGTTGATAAGGTAGCTGGCTTGTCGGCTTCAAGGATCTTAACCGGGGTTTCTAGGGTCGTGGTTTGCTTGGGATTAAAGGTTTCAACAGTCATCAAATGCTCAAAGTAAAGTAGTGTGTGGCAACGAACGCCAAATTGAGCGGATTATAACGGAAATGTGTTGGAAATGTCATGTCAATCAGACTGGTGATCATATTCTGTACTTTCTCGCCCAAAGGGCGTCAATTCGTCGGCTACTGGGATTTTTAGCGCCGCATAAGCTTCATTTCTAAAA
Organism: Paraglaciecola sp. 20A4; assembly: GCF_011378905.1. GTDB lineage: Bacteria > Pseudomonadota > Gammaproteobacteria > Enterobacterales > Alteromonadaceae > Paraglaciecola. Next base: position 34,268 of record NZ_WTPY01000006.1, read on the forward strand.
AGTAGCTATTTAAATTGAAACACTAATTGCTTGTTTGCCGCTGAACCTATTCGATTGCGTTGTTACGTTACGGCTATTAAAGCATCCATGGCTAAAAGTGAATTCGAAAAATAAGGGGCTTAATCCGAGAATAGGCCAGACTAGCTTGCTCAATAAACTTGCAAAATAGATAAATTATAATTTTCTGACACTACCAATAAGAACGACGCGGGTGCGGTTGTTGCGGATCTTTTACTGGTGAAAGTATTCACTTATTTAGCTGTCGATATAATGATACCGCAACTCAAGTGAGCATTTTTAATGAGTCTACCAGTGTGTCCAAGGGTAATCGCTTTGCCGTTTTTACTACGTTGACCTGTAACGTTTCTGGCTTTAACCGCTTATCGATATCTGACTTAAAAACCAGAATACTGCCGGTTAAGGAAATAAACAGCATGAGAGCGAGCGCCACGAACGCCCCATAAACGTGTCATTTATGACGTGTTTTTCGCATATAATTCGATCGTTAATCTAACTAAAAACGATAGGTATTATTTGCCATATCGTTTTCAATTAAGCCTGTTTTTTTAGTAAATAAAGTGCTCGTTCTGGACTGTAACGTGGCTATTAGATATTGATTTAATTGTTTATAACTTCCAGCTCAAAGTGGCATTGTAATTAACTGGCGCGCCATAAAAACCTTGCGCCCAGTAAAGACTATTGATGTATTTTTCGTCTGTGGCATTGTTGATATTCACCGTTAAGGTGAGCGCGTCATTTAACTGGTATCGCGCCATTAGATCCACCACGCTATAAGCATCTTGTGTGGTGGTAATGGTATCTCCGGCGTTGGTGAATCCTTCTCCGACAACACCTTGGTTGCGTGATGTTTTGTTCTGCCAGCGCATATTAATGCCCACACTGAATTGCTCCCACTGTTGAAACTGATAGGTCGCGCCAAGTTTTAATAATTGACTCGGTGTATACGCTTTAACCGTTTTATCGCCTTCAATCTCAAAGTCGGTATAGCCGACACTGACCTGCAAGCCCTCTGTGAGTTGACCCGCAATATCAAGCTCAAACCCGTTGCTGCTAATACCATCTGCGCCAATATAGCGTTGTTCTGCAATGGGAAAGTCAGCGGTTGCGGGATCAACAATAGCCACATTGACTTGCTCAATATCGAAGTAGGCAAAAGAGGTGATAAGTGAATCATTTAGCCATTGACGTTTAACGCCAATTTCACGGCTTTCACCGGTTATGGGAGCGAGAATGTTGTCATTAATGTCGACTTCGGTTTGTGATACAAAGGTTTCGGTATAACTAGCGTAAGCGACCGTGTTAGGCATAAATTCATACACAGCCCCTAGGTAGGGGATAAATTCGTCATTATTAACATCTTGCAACACGCCGTATGACGTCCCTTGTGCGTGCCATTCATTGAAGCGACCGCCCGCGATAATATGCAAGCCATCAGCAACATTAAAACGTCCGGTAAAGTAGGCTGCTTTTTGCTTTGTTTGCACATCACTACCCGTTAATGCATCCGCGAATGTAGGTTTAGGGGTATTGCCATCCCACGTGTTTAAATTGCTGATAGCGGGAAATCCATTGCCTGTGGTGTAGTCATACAACGAGGTGTCGGTATAACTCATTTTGGCGTAATTAAGCCCAAATACTACTTGGTGATCCCGGTTAAATAGGCTGAAATCGCCACTTACATACATGTCAAATAAGTTATGTTCGTCGTCTAAATCATACTCACTACCATAACCCGTTAGACCCAACTCAGTTTCTTTATCAGGGGTACCAAACACATAAAAAAGCTCGGTATCTTCATCTGTGCTTTTATGGGAATAAGTACTGCGTAGCGACCAATTGTCATTAAAGTAATGACTTAGCTCTACTACCGTGTTGTTTTTAATAACCGTCCAGTTTGACCAATCCGCAGACGTGTTGGTAGAGGTATCATAATCCGTCGCACTGCCGTCTGTATAAAATAAGGGCAGGGCCCCCCAGTTGTTGCCTTTTGCTTTGTTATCGAGGTAACTGTGACTCAACGATAGTTTAGTGTTGTCGGACAGGTTGGCCTCCACAAAAGCATAAATTAAGGTTTTGTCTTGCTCGTAGCGGTCAAGGTAAGAATCTTGTTGCTGTTTTACTGCAACAACTCGTGCGGCCACGTTGTCAGTAATGGGCGTAGATACATCAGCATCAATACGCCGATTATTCCACGAACCTATAGTCGCGTTGACCTTCGCTTGCGTCTCAAGGGTTGGTCGTTTACGGATAAAGTTAATAGTGGCCGATGGATTACCTACGCCAGTCATTAAACCATTTGCCCCGCGTATTATTTCAACGCGCTCATAAATAGCGGTGTCTTCGTCTGCATGGTTGTTTCCGCTGGTTAATGGCAGCCCAATGCCATCTATCTGAAAGTTAGTAATGTCAAACCCACGAGCCGTGTAGTAAGTGCGGTCTGTTTCGATACGTTGCACATTTACGCCTGTGGCGCTGTCGAGTGCATCATTGATATCGTTTAACTGAAAGTCTTGCATTTGCGCGCTGGTGATCACTGACACAGATTGGGGGATATCAAATATATCTAAATCTAATCGAGAGGCACCACTCGCCGAGTGAGCGCCATAACCATCAATATACGAGCCCGTAACTTCGATTTTTTCAATGTCTTTTGCTTCGTTTTTATCGCTTGTTTGAGCAAGTGTCATATTGGAAAAAACGGTCAGTAATGTGAAATACCTAAATCTTTGCTTGATCATGATGGTGGGCGAAGCCTTGTAAATAATTGGGTTTTAGTTACAAGATTATTCCACACGCTAAACTTAATGTAAATGACATTGGTTATCATTTGCATTTGATGTGATGTTTTTATAACCGAAAATATTATCGAACTATCTGCCGGTTTTTTCTCTCGTGATAAAAGAGATTGACTTACCTAAGCGGCAATATTTGCTAAGTAAAAAGTATTTACTCCAGTGAGTTTGTTGACGACGGGGCGAATAATAAAAAATTTATAAGGAATATATTAAGCGTAAAATGCTAATCAAAATATACTCAATAACAGCTTGGTGCAGGTAATTGAAAGGATTATCTTGAATTCGGTAATCTAGGTTAGCGTTAATCTCATATGTCGATTTCAATGAGTAGAGGCGTTTGCTTTTTAATTTAGCTGCATTACAAGATATTTGAATAACCTATTTTGCTTTATTATTGCGTACTAAATGACACGAGTTGCTCATTGCTTAGATCACAAACTGCGTTTATTCTTTCCAAAGGCTGAAAAAAACTGCATAAGATTAATAATTAAAACTTAATGCGATATAAAAACAAATTTCACCTTGCTAATGTGTCGGTACTATTAAACTTGAAAATACGGTTGCTACTCAAAATTAGTGATTGTTTGCCGATACATTTATACGTTTCCACTGAATATTAGATAATCGACTGAATGATACAATATGATTACAAGCGCTTTTCGCGACTTTAGATCCCGAGCCATACTTGCATTTATAACCTGTTCAATATTGGCATTAATAAGCCATCGTATTGGTTTAATGGATGTTTCACTAGATTTGTTATCCTCAAATACACTCGTTGATATCGAAAATCATGATGAAGGTGGCATGCACAGTACGCTTGAACTGAATAATCATTTAATCACCGTGGCTTGTACTTTTTCTGTCACCAGCACTTTTTCTCTTTGTAACTTGAAACTAAAGTACAGTCATAACGAAAACATAAAGCAAGGGATAGATCTTTCTGATTATCAGTCTTTCGAAATTGTGGCCAGTATTAAAAGTCCAATAGAACAGACAAATATTAAACTTTATTTCAGAAATAATAATCCTGCATATTCAAGGGAAGATGTTGCCGTAAGTGATAAATTTAACACGATCGAGTTTAAACTCCGTGATCAAGTCACAACATTAGAGGTGCCTACAAAAGCCCTTTTTGTGGCCCAGTGGTGGAAAAAAGAACGAAATATTGGCTATGAGCAATCCCATGTTGATTTATCAAATATTGTATTAATAGAACTTGTTATTGATGATGCTAAAGTACCAGGTGATTACTTACTGACCTTACACAGTATTAAGATGTCCGGTGAAATTATTTCTGAACCTGACCTACTTATGCTGATTTTATTCCTACTCTTTGTGATGATTGTTTTACTGACTATCCGCCAAAAGAATAGTCTTAAAAAGATATCGACTACAGATCAACTTACGGGGTTGCTCAATAGACGAGGAATGATCTCAAAAGTAAATAAAGAATTTAAAAGCACGGTTGCTCATCATTCAATGAGTTTATTTTATTTTGACGTGGATGATTTCAAAAAAATAAACGATACCTACGGGCACGTAGTGGGAGATGAATTACTCGCTGCTATTTGCCAGAAAGTGATTGGACTGTTAAGTGAAATGCACTTAAACACGCAATCTTCATTTGCAAGATTAGCCGGTGACGAATTTGTGCTTATGATTACGGATTGTGATAACCACAAAGCCGTTGAATTTAGTCGCCGAATTATAGACGTATTAGTTGACCCTTTAGCAGTAAGTGGTTGTGAAGTTAAAGTGGGTATCAGTTTAGGTTTGGCGTATTCGAACGGCGAAAAAATAACCTTTCAAGAATTGATGTCTCGGGCCGACTCAGCGATGTTTTGTGCTAAACAGCAAGGAAAGGGTCAGTTCAAACTATTTGATGACAGTCTTGCATCCGCCATTTATTTCAAAAAAACGATTGCCGAAAATTTAAAAAATGCACTGCTGGAAAATGAATTCACGCTTCGATTTATGCCTATTTTTACCTGTTCCGACCTAAAACCGACCCGACTTGAAGTACTTATTCGATGTGAGTCAACGGCAATGAAGGGGATTACACCCGATATATTTATTCCTATCGCGGAAGATTTTGGCATTATTGAACAAATCGATTTATGGGTCATTGAAACCACCTTTGACAATATTAATAAGCATTTCTTAGCCGTTAACCGTACGCCGCCAATATGTTGTATCAATATATCGGCTATTGAATTAACCAATGACAGTTTTCCAAAGCAATTAGAAAAATTAATTGAAAAGTATTTTATACCCCCTAGCTTAATTGAATTGGAAATTACCGAAACGTGCTTAATAGAAGCAGATGACACGAGTTTTCGAATACTAAACGAGTTAAAAAAAATCGGTGTGAGCTTAGCGCTAGACGACTTTGGCACCGGATATACAGCGTTTAATCAACTGATTAACTATCCAGTAGATTGTTTAAAAATCGATCGCGCGTTCGTGGCGGATATTGATCCTAACGACCCTTCAAAAACGACGATGGTGAACGCGATTGTCTCCATCGCTAAATCATATAAATTAGTTACCATTGGTGAAGGGGTAGAGACACAAGAGCAGCTTGACTACCTTAGAACAATATCATGCGATTATGTGCAAGGTTTTTACCTCTCAAAACCGCTGTTACTTGATGATTTAATGACACTTTTAAATAAGCAATAATAAGCTATTTACCAAGCTAATTATGATTGTGATATTGAATAAAGGTATTCAAATGTCACGATTACACCCCTAATACAGTATGCTACTGATTGCTTAGATCACAGGCAGCGTTTACCCTTTCTTCGCTCATACTCTAATTAGACATTCCATTCATCATTCATCATCAGGTAATCTTCATGATAAAACCGTTTCATAACACCCTAATGACCAGTGCCTTTATATTGGTTACTAGTTTGGTTGGGGCAGCACACACACATGCTGCTGTCTCTATTATCCAGGGTAAGACCATTATTCCCGCCGGTAACGCAACATCTGATAAAGACCTAACCATCAGAAACGATAAGTTGGCATTTTCTTTAGCGATAGGCTCAGCTCCTCCTTGGGGGGTTGCTCGTGGCTGTATTGTTGATATTGCCAACGTGACCCAGGACGGGACATTAAGTCGTGACCGTGTCGCCTTTGCTGATTTCATTCCCAATAACTGGTCTAGCTGGCCTAATACCTATCAAAAAGTTGATATTCTTAAAGACACTCAAGATGAAGCGATCGTTAAGATCACGCGTGACTTTGCGAAGGTCGTTATCACCACGGTATACAGCCTTGAATCAGGTTCTGACCAAATTCATGTTAAAACCACCATGACCAATGAAGGCGAAGCATTAACAAATATGCTATCTGGTTACACGTTATGGCCGGACGGCGGTTATAAGTTTGCTGTACCCGGCTATTCGACTTACCCCGAGAAGGCTGTCAACAATCCTAAATCAGACCGATTTATTGGCTACGACACTGATTGGGCGATTGCCCTACACGCACCTTATATGACTGAGCTGCAAAATCAGTCTCGCGATTTATACGCCAAGCATAGTCTAGATAAATCGGGATCAATATCATTTGAAGGCGACTATCAAGTGCTTCCTAGCGGCGACCTCTCACCCGTTGTGCGGGCAGAGATTGAACGCAAAAACCAAAAGGCCGGAACATTAACGGGTAGTGTTAAAACCCAAGAAGGTAAGTCCCTTGTTGAACCGGCAGTCGTGGTGCTGAAAGATAGCGAGCCATACATTTGGGTATTGGGTAAAAATGGCCAGTACAGTATTGATTTGCCCGTGGGGGATTATCAAGTGTATGCCACAGGTGAAGGTTTTGCCAACAGCAGAATTCATGATGTCAGTATCAAACAAAATGTGTCGCAAATGCTTCCGTTCGATGATCTTTTAGCCCCGGGGGAAGTTAATATTCAAGTAACAGATACGCAGACTACGTCAGCATTAGACGCTAAAATTCAAATCGAAAAGGGCAGTAAGCCACTGATTGAATTTTTTGGCGCTAAAACATTTTTTACCGAACTAAATGACGTTGGGCGGGCTAATTTCACATTGGCCCCTGGTGATTATCAACTTAGCATATCAGCAGGAGGTGGCTTTATCGCTAAGCCTGTGTTGATTAACGCCCATGTTACACCTAATAAAATAACGCACTTGGCCAGCGAAATTCCTGTTAGTACATACCCCACACAACATGGCTGGTATGCAGGTGATTTGCATCATCATGCCGATGTTATGGAAGGTTCAACATCGGCCGAGTATTTGGTACGGTCGCAATTGGCTGCGGGCCTGAACGTGACCTTTGTCAGTGACCATGATTCAACAGCAAATCATGCTGAGATTAAGATGCTATCGGATAAGCGTGACGTGCCGTTTATTCCTTCGATAGAAATATCTCCGTCGTGGGGGCACTTTAATGCATTCCCGATTGATATTGGCGCGCAATTATCTGTTGACCCTGGCGTAGACGATATACATAGCATTATAAAAGATGCTCGGCGCATGGGGGCAACTGCTGTCGCTTCTAATCACCCTTATATCCCTTACGGTTATCTGAGTAGTTTAGAGAAAAAAACGGTACCAGGTGGTTTTGATCCCTCCATTGATTTGATTGAGATCAATGCCGTAGTGGATTACCAGAAGGCTATCGAAAAAGCACGTCAGTTCTGGTCTGAAGGGTTACCTTACTATTACACAGCAGGTACCGATACTCATGATGTGTGGAATGAAACAAGCGGTTTAAACCGAATGTTTGTCTATACCGCGAGTAAACCAGACGCTAAAGCGTTTACTCAGGCGATGAAAAATGGCCGCTCGTATGTCTCTTTTGGTCCAGTGATTTACCCGCAAAATGTTATGTTTGGCGACACAATAAAGCTCGCTGAACATCAGGTAAAATCCGTTAACTTTAAGCTTCTCTCGGTCAATGGACTTAAATCCGTGAAGTTAATCGGTAAAGAGGGGGTTATTAGTGAGCAAACCCTAATAGGCGACACCGCATCCGTTGTATTTAATGTGCCGCGAAAATCAGGCTGGGTAAGTTTAGTGGTAGAAGATACAAAAGCACACAAAGCATTTTCAAATCCAATTTGGCTTAAACTGGTCGATAAAGCGCAATTTTTATAATCGGTTAGCATATTTATCAGTTCGTCAAAACGGGGCTCAGTATCGAATACGGCCCCGTTTTTCGATCCTGCGCATACTAACGTATATTAGATTTTGTCACTTCATTACCACGATAAGTAAGTTAACAGTCAAAATTAGCTTGCCACCTTACAAAGTACAGCTGATATTAAAAAAATTACCCCATAGTATATGTCTTCTAATTTGTAGATGTGTCTATGCTTACCTGACTAGCTCATTAAAGGTTCACACGCATATTTATGCCTTCTGAAAATATAGATACCAACGCCCTAAAAGATAATTTACAAGATAATGCGGCTAAATTAGCAGCTGTTTTGAATACGGTGACCGATGCCATTATCACAATGAACCAATATGGCATTATTGAGAGCTTTAATCGCTCTGCTGAACATATATTCGGTTATCGTGCTGAAGAAGTCATAGGCGAAAACGTAAAAATTCTAATGCCAGAACCCTATCACAGCGAACATGATGGCTATCTTCATCATTATTTATCTACCGGGAATAAAAAGGTGATTGGGGTGGGCCGTGAGGTTCAGGCTAAACGTAAAAATGGTAATGTTTTTTTTATGGAACTAAATGTCAATGAAATGAATATTTCTGGGACAACGATGTTTGTCGGTACTATTCGCGATATATCTGAACAGAAAAGTGCCAAACAGGCATTAGAAGATAATCAAGCAACACTTCAGGCGATTGTCGATAACACAGTTGATGGTTTGATTACGATTGATGAAGTAGGCCGCGTTGAAACATTTAATAAAGCGTGTGAAGTACTATTTGGCTATAGAGCGGCAGACGTTATCGGCCATAATGTGAAAATGCTTATGCCCGAGTCGTATCATGGCGAACACGATGGCTACGTAAAAAATTACCATGCTTCCGGTACAAAGAAGATCATTGGCAACGGGCGTCAGGTTGAAGGTAGAAAGAAAGACGGTACCATTTTTCCTATGGATCTCTCTATCAGTGAAGTCGATATAAAAGGCAGAAAAATATACAGCGGTATTATAAGAGACATCACTGAGCTACAAGAGGCACAGCAGCGTCTTGCTGCGGTTCTTGATAATACGGTTGATGGTTTAATCACTATCGATGAGAACGGGCGTATCGAGCACTACAATAAAGCATGTGAAGCAATTTTTGGTTACCAAGCAAGTGAAGCCGTGGGCCAGAACGTAAAAATATTAATGCCTGAGCCGTATCATAGTGAACATGATGGATATCTAAAAAATTACCATAATACGGGCGCGAAAAAAATAATAGGCAGTGGCCGTGAAGTCGTTGGGTTAAGAAAAGACGGCAACACCTTTCCCTTAGACCTATCGGTAAGTGAAGTGAACGTTCAAGGACGTAAACTGTATAGTGGGATAGTGCGTGACATCTCTGTTCGCAAAAAATCTGAGGCTGATATCAAGCAAGCTAATTCAGAACTAGAAGAGTTTGCTTATCGCACATCACATGATCTTCGTTCGCCTTTGATTTCGTCGATTGGTTTACTGGATATTGTTACGCACTATATTCAGCAAGGAGAAATAGACGGGGCGTTAGCCAGTATAGGATTAATTCAAGCTTCTTTAGGAAAGCTAGAAGACCTTGTTAAAGATATTCTGACCATCACAAAAGTGCAACACGTAGAAGAAGATAGTCAGTGTATTAATGTTCAGCTATTTTTAGACGATACAATTGATAAGATAAAACATATGCCTAATTTTGCAAGATTGGACATCACGTATGATCTGCGTTTTCATGGTGATATCTCTTTGCCTAAGAATACTTTTGCGTTAATTATTGAAAACTTGCTGACTAATGCGATTAAATATCAGGATTTAACAAAAAATAATTCATTTATTAGAGTTTCGACTTACCGTAACAAGACAAATCTTGTTCTTGAAGTAAGTGATAATGGGCTGGGTATCCCTAAAGATCAGCATCAGAACCTGTTTAAGATGTTTAAACGCTTTCATCCAAAAACATCATTTGGCTCAGGCCTTGGATTATATTTGATGAAAAAAAGTGTAGATAAGCTACACGGACAACTTCACTTTAAAGAGATAGAAGGCGAAACAAGGTTTATTGTGGTTTTACCTCAATAAAGCATCGTCTGCCTTATAACTCGATCAATACATTAACTGCGAGTAATTGTGATGACAGTAGGTTCGATTTTAATTGTAGATGACAGTGACATAGACCAATTTATATTGAAATTCATGATAGAAAAGTACGATGCTGATATTACCATTTTACAAGCTTATGATGGGCGAGAGGCACTTGATATTTTAGAAAGTTTGGCTAGTCCACCTGAACTGATTTTTTTGGATATCAATATGCCGCGTATGAACGGTCATGAATTTTTAAAAGTATATGAATCGCTTCCCCAACATGACTCGGCCGTTATTATGCTGTCTTCTTCAGATGAAGAAAGCGATAGACAGCAATCTCTTGCCTATCAAAGTGTGAAGCAATATCGCACTAAACCCATAGCGAAAGCCGATGTAGAGAGGATTGTACGGGGGGAATAAATAATGCGCTATAGATCGAAGATGTTGCCATAAGTCATGCACCTTTCGTTACCCGTTATTTTTTGTCAATTTCGTTGTATTATTTGAGACACAATAGGTTGTTCATATATTGGAGACGTCAAAAAAATAACACGGAGCTGAGTTATAAATTTAATACCGCCTTTAATATCATTTTAAACCCATAATTCTAAACTCTTCATCCTAGCCCCTTCATCCTAGCCCCACTTATAGTGCTGCAGATAAGCTCATCACCTTTGCTAGTTGAGGCTTGTAAACTTCTTATTTGATGCTTGATATAGGTCAATGAAAAACACGATTTGATCTGTGGATAGCTTGCTATGTATGTAGACTGCCAACATGTTTATGAGGCACTAGTTGTAAAAATTTCAGTCACGTTTTTACTGTGATTAGCACTAGGCTTATTTAATCGTTTCCATATCAGTAAGGAGTCATCCCTTGTCACAAAATTCTGAAATTGACCTAACACAACTAAAAGTTCATATCGATGCTATGAATAAGCAATCATTTAATGTGTCTCCAGATGCGTCAACATATCATTTGCACAATGGGATTGATTCGACCCTTCCTCCTGCTGATTTACATGGTAGTTATACCAACCATAGACCACTGCCTACACCGGGAATTGAGCAACGACATGCTTATATCGTAGGTACAGGGATCGCCGGGTTATCTGCCGCATTTTTTCTTATTCGTGATGGGCATATGCCCCCACAGAATATCACCTTTCTAGAGGCCGACAATATTGAAGGAGGTGCGCTTGATGGTGCGGGTAATGCTGAAGAAGGCTACCTAGTTCGAGGCGGTCGAGAAATGGAAATGGCCTATCAGAATTTTTGGGATGTGTTTTCTGAGATCCCGGCGTTGGAATTACCCGCGCCGTTTACCGTACTGGACGAGTATCGAATTGTTAATGATGTGGATAAAAACTGGTCTAAAGCACGTTTATTAGAAAAGCAGGGGCAGCTAAAAGATTCTTCAATTATGGGTTTGACCAAGTTGCAACAGATAGAATTGGTTAAGCTACTATTGGCCCGAAAAGAAGACTTAGATGATATTACGGTGCAGAAGTGGTTTAGTGAAGGTTTTTTGAATTCCAATTTTTATACGTTTTGGCGCACCATGTTTGCTTTTCAAAATTGGCATTCGGTCCTTGAAATGAAACTGTATATGCATCGTTTTTTACATCTTATGGATGGTCTAAATGACATGACCGCTTTGGTTTTTCCTAAATATAACCAATACGAAAGTTTTGTTCTTCCTCTGAAAACGTGGCTGGTAGAGCAGGGTGTGAAGATAACGTGCAACACTATGGTGACAGATCTCGATATTGAGTCCACAGGCGACATAATGACGACGAACGGTATCAAAACCATTGGTATTAAGGGTGCTGATACAATTAAAGTTAATGAACGCGATCTTGTGTTTGTTACCACCGGTTCCATTGTTGAAGATACGGCCTATGGCAACGATGACACAGTGGCCGAACTTAAGTTACAAGGCGAAGATCCAAATACAGGGTCGGGTTGGCAATTATGGAAAAATTTAGCTAAAAAATCTGCTGTATTTGGTCGCCCAGAAAAATTCTGTGGTGATGTGAATGCATCCACATGGCAGTCTGCCACCTTAACGTGTAAGCCTTCGCCGTTAATAGACAAGCTGAAAACTCTCTCAGTGAATGAGCCGACTTCGGGGAAGACAGTCACCGGCGGGATCATCACATTTACCGATTCTAATTGGTTAATGAGTTTCACTGTAAACCGTCAACCTCATTTTCGTGATCAGCCCAAAGATGTAGTGGTAATTTGGGTTTACGGACTGATTATGGACAAAGATGGTAATTATATTAAAAAGCCTATGCCGCATTGTACTGGCAAAGAAATTCTTGCAGAAGTTTGCTATCACTTAGGGTTAATCGAACACGTTGATGAAGTCATAGCCGCCACTAAAGTCCGTATCGCGTTAATGCCGTATATTACCAGTCAGTTTATGCCTCGCGCCAAAGGAGACCGACCTGGAGTTGTGCCAAAGGGTTGTACGAACATTGCGTGCATGGGCCAATTTGTTGAAACACATAATGATGTGGTTTTTACCCTTGAAAGCTCTGTTAGAACTGCGCGAATAGGGGTTTACAGTTTATTAGGCATTAAAAAACAAGTGCCAGATATCTATCCTGGCCAATACGATATTCGCCGATTATTGAGGGCTACCCGTACCTTAAATAGTGATAAAGCGTTCTTAGGTGAGGGGGTATTGCGTCGTATACTGAGTGGCACGTATTTCGAACATATTTTGCCACTTGGTCCAGACGAAACGCCGGAGGACCTGCATAAATCCAGCTTGTTTGAGCAACAGTTGCAATCTGTCAGAGACCTGTTCGAAGATCGTCATCCATTAGACAGTGCAAGAACATGGCTTCAAGCCCGGTTGGATTTACTGCGTGGCCGTAACTAAGTTAGCGTTGCCTGCGGGGCTATGATCGTGTGCACTAACAAGCCTTTAAACCAGTGGCAGGTGAAATGCGAAAATTTATTACCTGTAATCGTATAGAAGCATTCGGATCCTTTAAGAAAATATCAGCTTGTGCAAACAAGCTGCTATTTATCAATTACTTGTAGGCAACCAATAGATGTATTCATTTTCGTGACCAAGATTACGATGGTTTAAAGTATGGCAAATGCGTTTTACTATTCTGCTTGGCCATACAACGAAGAATGTCTTTAATATTGCTGACAATATAACCACTAAAGTGCTACCGCAATGACTCTATAAACGCACGGCCACTAGGGCACTGCAAATGTATTTATAACGACTGCTTTAAGCACTAACGTCGTATTAAGGTTGAGTCTGACTAAGATGCATACTCAAATCTTGAAAAAAACCTTAAAGTATTTCTCAAAATGCCGCGATAAGTATGTTTGACGATTTAAATAAACTAATTATGTTGCGTAATGATTGACGTTATTAGACTAGCGTAAACGTGATGTGTCTTGCATTTCAGCAATTTATCGACAATACAACAGCCACAAACAACGTTATAACAGACTAACTATGCCGAAAAACGTTTGTTAACGCTTATATTGTCAACGCTTATATTATGCAATGTTTTGTTGGGAGTGACTTACAAGATATAATTAATCTATGTCTCCACTAAACGTGTAATGTAGTTTACGCTAAATACGAGCTTAGTTAAAAAAGGACAGAGATTGCAGTGCAAAATTTAAAGCCATTGTATCAAATAACCTCAGATAGTAATCTATCGTATACTCAGAAAATGGCCGCACTGCTGCAATTAGGTGTAGATTATTTCCAGCTTGAATTGGGCATTATTAGTGAAATAGAAAATGAAGACTACACCGTCCGCCATGCCATCTCCCCCGATAACTCGCTTGTTTCCGGTACTATATTCACGTTAGACAATACGTACTGTGTGCATACCTTAGCCACTAATCAGGCACTGTCGTTTTACCATGCAGGCAATAGTCATATTGCTCAACATCCATGCTACCTAAATTTCGGATTAGAAAGTTACATCGGGGCCCCTCTTCTGGTCGAAGGTAAACGGTTTGGCACAATCAATTTTTCAGCAAGTGCTGCCCGTGCTCAACCATTTAGTAAAGAGGAGCACGATTTTGTTGAAATACTTTCACATTGGGTTGGTAACGAAATCGCGCGGCATGAGAAATTAACCCTGCTGCAAGCACAACAAAAAATGATGGCTCGCCAACAAGATATATTAGAACAAATGGGGCAGGTAGCAGGTGTAGGTGCGTGGGAGTTTGATTTAATTGAAGGAAAACTTTTTTGGTCAGAAGTGACTAAAAAAATCCATGAAGTAGACGACGATTTTGAACCTGATTTAGTATCGGGTTTACAATTTTATAAAGAAGGTGAAAATAAACAACGCATTACTGCATGCGTGAAAAAAGTCATTGAACAAGGTGGCCATTTTTCTGGTGAGTTTGAAATCGTTACTCAAAAAGGTAAAGCAAAATGGGCTGCAGTCAAAGGAAAAGCAGAGCTAGATAAAGGAAAATGTGTCAGGTTGGTCGGAGCATTTCAAGATATTACCGAGCAAGTCTATTATCGGGCTCAATTGGAGAATAGACACAAAGAATTGTCTTTGGCGCTTGAAGCCCGCAGCTTATTTTTAGCCAATATGAGCCATGAAATTCGGACACCGATAAATGGTGTATTAGGTATGCTGCAAATCTTAGAAGCTTCATCACTTGATGCCGACCAACAGCGTTTTTTAGGTTTGGCCAAAGACAGCGCGACTTCTTTGCTTGGCATCATCAGTGATATCTTAGACTTCACTAAAATTGACTCAGGTAACTTAACCCTTGAAAAAGTGCAGGTTGATCTTAATCAGGTCCTCAATAACTGTGTTGATATTTTCAATCCGCGGGCGAAAGAGAAATCGATAAGTATTATAAAACAATTTGATTCAACTCAAAATTTTATCGTTATGACTGATCCAACGCGCCTACGGCAGATTTGTTCGAACTTGTTGTCGAACGCGATTAAATTCACCCGTCATGGGCAGGTTAACATTGCTACCAAATTGGCGTTAAATATTAATCACCAAGCCACTTTAACCATAACGGTTCAAGATACCGGTGTGGGGATTACTGATGAGCAACAAGCGCTTTTATTTTTACCTTTTAGCCAAGCGGATGTGTCCACGACACGAAAATTCGGTGGTACTGGATTGGGTCTATCCATTACCCGCAAGATTTGCCAACTGATGGGAGGCGACATAAGTGTTCAAAGTGTCCCGAACAAAGGTAGTACATTCAAAGCTAATATCGAGTTGAGTATTGTGGAACATGAGCTGCGAACTATCGCCTCGACTCCTGGCAAATTAATAAATACAGATTTAAGTCATCTCAGAATATTGGTTGTTGAAGACAATGAAATTAACCAAGTGGTTATCGGTGAAATGCTAAAACAGCGGAATATTCCTTATATTATAGTGAATGATGGGGTAGAAGCGCTAGCGATACTCGGTCAAGGTAGCAATCAATCTCGATTATTTTCGTTAATTTTGATGGATTGCCAGATGCCAAATATGGATGGCTATCAAACAACTCAACATATTCGCCAACTATCTACATCCGTTGCTTCAATTCCTATTATTGCCTTAACGGCTAATGCTATGACTGAAGAACGTGAAAAGTGTTTTGCCAGCGGTATGAACGAATATTTGGCTAAACCAGTGGAACAATCACGATTATATTCGATGATAGAGAAATTTGCTTAAAACCTTCCATATGAACATGGGCATACAAGGGCAAACAAGGGCAAACAAGGGCAAACAAGGGCAAACAAGAGTGGCGTTGTATAAACTCCCTAGTGGCTATTCCACTTCCTTCCATTTCCTAAAGCCGAATCCAACTAAACCCAAAACATAAAACAATAATACCGAGGGCTCTGGTACCGGTATAAAAGACGTTTCAATTGAGATAAACGCCCCGCTGCCCACTAGGTTGCTGCCAAAACCGTCAATGCTGCTCACGCCGGTCCGGTTGGTATCGGTCAACATGTCATTTAACGAAGCGTAGGTAACAATGTCAGCAGTGAGACTTGATTCGCCTTCAACATTGAACGCATTCCAGTAAATGAGAGCGCCTTGGCAGGGGCGCTGATAAGCAGCAAGAAAATACTAACTAATACGGGTCTATGTAGGTGAATAAACATCTTCATTTATAGTCCTTTAAAAATATATGCTGAATTGCCATGCGATTGCAATAATCAACGTCAGCGCATATCACACGCTAAAAATAATGCCCTTTAATAATACAAGGTTATAAATGCCAGCTAGACATAAGAGTATGAAGAGTAAAGAAACAAGACAGTGAGCTATCAAATTCTATTACGTTGGAGATGTGAGATTATGTTGTCAAATTTTACTGGGCTGAGGGGGATCTAAAGAACGTGATATTCTTACGCTAAAAAGGAGTTCGTTAAAACGCTTATTAGTCAATTGCCGATAGCTGGCATTATGCAACTATCGACACAAAAACCTGTGATTATTCAGGTGAAATACGCACCAGCTGTTTACCGAAGTTTTTGCCGGTAAGCATACCTTGAAAAGCAGGTATTGCTTGTTCAATGCCCTCAGCAATCGATTCACGGTATACCAGTTTTCCTTCCTTAACCCATTGGGCCAATTTCTGGGTAGTTTGTTGGTGTTGATCTTGCCATTCAGTTTGCACGAAAAAACGAGCTGCTGGTGGATTAGGCGACTTAGCGAGTATGTCCTGAGGTGTTTGCACCTTACTTAGATCCGTATCATTATAATTAGAAACGTAACCACATATTGGTACTCTAGCGCCAGGATTCATTAACTTTGCAACCGCACGTGTTACCGCACCACCCACATTTTCGAAATATATATCTACACCATCAGGACAGGCTTGTTGTAAGTCATTTTCGAGGTTTCCAGCTTTGTAATCCACGCAGGCGTCAAAGCCTAGCTCTTCAACAACGAACTTACATTTATCACTGCCACCTGCAATTCCAATGACTCTACAGCCATGCATTTTTCCCAGTTGACCAACTATTCCGCCAACTGCACCTGAGGCCGCTGAGACCACCAGTGTGTCACCTTTTTGAGGTTTACCGATTTCGTTTAATCCGAAATAAGCTGTGCGCCCTGTCATGCCTGCTGCGCCAAGGTAAGCTTGTAAAGGAATACCAGCTGACTGAATTTTATACATCATCGGTGCGTCATCAGGTTTAATAAAATACTCCTGCCAACCACCATAAGCAGTAATACGATCGCCCACAGCATAATTGTCAGAACGGGACTCCATTACCTCACCCACGACTTCGCCCGTCATGGTGCCACCGATAGGTGTAGGCGCTGCATATGACTTCATATCATTCATACGTGGGCGCATGTAAGGGTCCAAAGATAACCACAGAGTACGGACGAGTATTTCACCTTCAGCTAGTTCTGACAGGGGTTGCTCTTCAATTCTAAAGTCTTCATTTTGTGGCTCGCCATTTGGCCTTTTAGCTAACACGACTGCACGATTTATATATTTAGACATACCGAAATCCTACTTACTGTGATAATTGATTAACCATTAGTTGAACATATTTAGTTTTTTTCGGAAGTAGAATAGTCATTGTAAAAAATGATGAATAGCTATTATTTATGGCTATAAACGTTCGCCAACGTTAAGTTGCAGGCAATTAATTGTTATAAGCTATTAAATTATAACGGTTTTATTGCTTTCACCTTATCGGCTTAAGCATATTTGGCCTTGCTGGTCTTAACATTAATACGACTTCCGTAAACCGCTTTAAGTGGGTTAGTCATTGATTACCGTGTTTGCAAACCGTTTATCATCTAAATAATCAGACCTATCAGACCTATCAGACCTATCAGACCTAACAGACCTAACAGACCTAACAGACCAATCACACCAATCACACCAATCAAGCCAACATCCAGCGGGATTATTTTACGGTCCCGTACTTTGTGTTAGCCATATTCACCTTAGGGTAATGCCCACGTTAATTTTGATATAAATTTCTTTAGCAAAGTGCCTATACGAAAAAGCCAGCGATAAACGCTGGCTTAAAACCCTCAACTTATTGTAGGGCGGGAACTTATTGATCAAGACGGTATGGATTTCGAAATAATCACGTTAAAATAAAAGTTGATATTTTGTTGCCGTTACATTGATACAACGCGAAGCTTAACGCTTTCGCTAAGTTCAACCTGCATTCGCTACTTGTCCACCATCTAAAACAACCGTGTGCCCACATACATAGTTGCTCGCACGGGAGCAAAGGTAAATCGCAGTGCCGGCAATATCAGCCAGCTCGCCAATTTTTCGAGCGGGTAGGTTTTTCACAATTTCTTGTTCATGTGGTAGAACGTGTTTCGTCATATTGCTAGGGAAAAATCCAGGCGCAATACCATTAATATTAACATTGCTTGGACGAAGATCGGCCGCCATATGTCGAGTCAATTGAATCACAGCAGCCTTACTGGCCGAATAGGAATAATTGTTCATATGCGGATGGGTAAGTCCATTTACAGACGCAATATTGACGATCCGTGACGGCTCATCTTTGTCGCCAGCTAGGCGCAATGCCGGCAATAAGCGTTTGCTTAAAAAGAAAATAGACTTCACATTTAAGTCCATTACCTTATCCCAACCTGCTTCAGGAAAATCCTCAACAGGCGCACCCCAGGCCGCACCTGCATTATTAATCAGGATGTCGATTTTGGTTTCTCTTTTGAGCATTTCATCCGCAAACGCGTCAACTCCGGCCATCGTTGATAAATCTGATTGAATGGCTATGCATTCGCCTATATTGGATAGTTCAGCAGCAGTTTGCTCAAGCTGCTCAAGTTTACGAGCCGTGATATAAGTTTTAACACCATTTTCGACAAAACCACGCGCAATCATTGCGCCTATTCCGCTTGATCCACCGGTAACCACTGCGACTTTTCCTGCTACCGAAAAAAAATTGTTCATATATGCTCCCTATATTTCATAAACGCTAGGCTGCTTTAGGCGTTTGAATTGTTGTTAATAATATTGTTGAGCGGATATAAATAACAGTATTTCAAACTTTTTGAAATGAATATTTAACATGGTGTGTTTGGCCTTTCTTAGCATCGTAAGGTTCTTTAGCACAGTGTTTTCATCATTGGGGTGTGTAGTTTCAGCAACTTAAATAAGGTGTGACTAATGGGCAACGTTCGCGCCTTTTATACATTTAAGCATGTAACGCGGTAGGGAGTATGGTCATGGTAGATTCTGCTGTGCCAAACCAAACCAAACCAAACCAAACCAAACCAAACCAAACCAAACCAAACCAAACCAAACCAAACCAAACCAAACC
>NZ_WTPY01000006.1:53681-266392 GCF_011378905.1 Paraglaciecola sp. 20A4
CAGAGTGTGAATAGCTCGGGCTATTGGATAACATTGGGCAGAGTCGTCGATGGGAATCTATTAGCTTTGAGATGTTACGCTTTAAACCAGTTCATAAAACGGCAAACAATGACTTTCATTTATCGCTATATCAGGTAAATTTTATTATTGATAAGCTCCTGTTGAGAGCTATTTTTTGGCTGGCTTTAATACTCGTATTACTGGTTGTTTTTTTGTATGTTAGTTAAGTTGGTAAAGCTATTTAAAGCCGAAAACAAAATGTGTTGAGGCTTTTTGTATGGATAAAGCGTTGCGTGTATAAGGAAGGTTAACCTGTCTGTTAAATTCAAATTTTTCGCTCAACCCGTTAATACAAATGTTAAGACCTGCATTGAGGCTAGTTTTATCGAGTTATTTATTGGCCTTATCTGTGCTGCATTCGCCTATTATTCATTTGATGTAATACTGCCGTTATTCGTCGCGACTGCACTTATTGCAGTCGTCTGTTTTCTACTGACTATCTATAATATTTATGTTCTTATTTATATTCATATTTAGGTGCTTAACGCACAAAGGTAGCGTCGACATTCACCCAAATACACCAAGGACGTTGAATAATTTAGCCGCTAAATCGGTTGGACTCATCATGACTAAACGTTATCAACGCTTGGGATGTACGCTTAGTCTGGCCGTCGGTTAAAGCGATAAATTACCCGAATCAATAGTTAAAGGGCATAGCAGACCGTTAGTACTCACTCTAATACTAACGACACTAGACTGATTGAATTATTATCGAACTCGGCCTAACCATTAACCAGCTAGTTTTTCACTGGCAGATTCAACAGCCCATCATATGCCACTTTTGGCTGATTGTTTCGATCAAATAAAAGAGGGTAGTCGGTACGTCCGCGCATTGGCCAGTTGTTGCGCCAGCTATTTGCATCATTTACTCCCCAAAATGTCACGCGAGAGATGGTTGACTGATGTTTTAAAAATAGCGCAAATATATTTTTATATCGCTCGCTTAACGCGGTTTGCAATGCCTTTGGTAAGGTATCAGGGTAGGGGTTGAAGGTTTTTTGTAAGGCTAAATCTTGGCTAATATCGGCACCTTGTTCTGCTTCATTAGGGAAAGGTAATACCGATACATCTAATTCAGTGATCATGGACTTTATACCTAAGCCTGCGAATAAATTAAGGGCATTATCTAACTCATTCAATTCTGGGTGAGTAAGTGAATAATGCCCTTGCAAGCCAACACCATGAATTTGAATGCCTTTGTCTTGCAAAGACTTAATTAATTTTGCCGCACCTGCGCTTTTTTCAGGTTTATATAAGTTGTAATCGTTGTAGTACAGTTCGGCATCAGGGTCAGCATCATGAGCATATACAAAGGCTTTTTCAATAAAGTCATCGCCAATGATTTGTCGCCACTTGGAGTCTCGTAATGTACCGTCTTCGTTTAGTGCTTCGTTAACGACATCCCAACCTTTTATTTTCCCTTTATACCTGCCGACAACGGTGCTGATATGATGCTGCATTCGCGCCAACAAAGCGTCTCGGGTCAAGGGCCGACCAACATCATCTTCAAACACCCAGTCAGGTGTTTGGCTGTGCCAAACTAACGTATGTCCTATGGTAAACATATGGTGGGTCGCCCCGTAACTAACGTATTCATCGGCAAGAGAGAAATTATAAGCGTCGGGTTCAGGATGAATACGTTCCCACTTCAGTTCGTTTTCTGGGGTGATGGTATTAAATTGTTGTTGAATTAACGTGTCAGTATCTTCTTCACTTTGCTGGGCTTGAGCGCTATTGATGGCACTGCCCACTAAGAACTGTTCAGCGAAGTGTTCTTTTAGTGACGATGCCAAGGTAATTGAACTAGCCATAAGCGACACAAATCCTAAAGCAATCGCAGCACTTTTTGGCAGCCTATAAACGGGTTTCAACATAATTTATCTCGTTAATGAAGTGTTAAATATGCCTCTATAGTGAATGTTAGAGAGGGTTAAGACGATTATGTTTTTTGCTATTCGCTGGCTGTTATTTGCTGCTTAGATGCAACAAGGTTTTAATTTTTTCGCTTACGTAGGCCATTCGCTTTTCAAGAAAGACTTGTGCATGGCGACATAGATACAGGGTTTCAATGAGCGGATGCCATAAGGGAAGATACGAATACTGGCTAGATTATGAAATGCCTGCGCTACGCGCAACGACAAAACGTTGAAACCCAAACCACGATTGACTGGCCCCAGCAAAAGGTTTATCAGATTAGAAAAGCCTTTTGCTGGAGCCGGACCAAGGTGCTCTAATGGCGTGAAGTTTTTGCGACGTTGCACATTCTGTTGAACAGAGGCTCGTGTGAGCTAGCCTATCGAGGTGTGTTTGTTAGCGTAACCAGTTGGTTTTGCTTAGCTCGATAATTTCATTACCTTTGCCATTTATAAGCGCTTTCATCATGTAAAGACTAAAACCTTTAGCTTGTTCAAGCTTTATTTGCGGTGGCATTACTAGCTCTTGTTTTGCTGTGTCTACTTCAAGGACGACCGGCCCTGAATGCGTCATCATTTCTGTTATAGCGTCAGATAATTTTTCTGGTTCGTCTACATGGATCCCTTTTAGACCACAGGCCTGCGCAATTTTGGCAAAACTTGGATTGTCTAAGTCAGTATCGCTTGATAGGAAGCCAGCAGCTTTCATTTCCATGGCGACAAAGCTAAGAGAGCGGTTGTTAAATACAACGATTTTAATCGGCAGGTTAAGTTGCTTTAATGACAGTAGATCACCCATCAACATCGAGAATCCGCCATCACCACACATGGCAATCACCTGACGACTGCGGTCGATAGACTGTGCCCCCATAGCTTGTGACAGTGCATTCGCCATTGAGCCGTGGTTAAAAGATCCAATTAAACGGCGTCGACCATTCATGGTTAAATAGCGGGCAGCCCAAACGGTAGGTGTGCCAACATCGCAGGTGAAAATGGTATTTTCCGCGGACTGTTCATCGATTAGACGTGTTAGGTACTGCGGGTGAATCAACTTTTGCGAGGTTTTAGCCGTTGCCAGCAGATCTAACTCTTTTCGGGATCGATGATAATTTTTCACACACTGGTTTACATGCTCGCTACAGCGCTCACCTGTAATTTGTTCGAGTAGTGTGGTCACGGTATTTTTAGTATCGCCTAATACACCACAATCAATCTGCACATGTCGTCCAAGCGATGCTGGCTGATTATCGATTTGCAAGATGATGCTATTTTCTGGATAAAAGGCTCGGTACGGGAAACTGGTGCCTATCATCAGTAAAGTATCGGCTTGTTGCATAGCATGGTAACCAGAGGAAAAGCCGATAAATCCGGTCATTCCCACATCGTAAGGGTTGTCGTATTCTAGAAACTCCTTACCACGCATAGCGTGCACAATGGGGGCCTGAAGCTTAGCCGCTAGAGCAATAATTTCATCGTGGGCATCTTTACAACCAGCACCACACAGTAAAGTTACTTTTCGACTGTTGTTTAAATGAGTGGCCATGGCTTCGATATCAGCTAAAGCAGGGTTATACGTTGCAGGTTTTGGGACATTCCATTTTTGTTTAGTCGTTTCAGGCATCGCCTTTAGCGCGATATCGCCTGGAAGCACAAGCACACTCACGTCATTGTGCAATATGGCTTGGCGCATGGCAGTTTCGAGCAAGTATGGCATTTGTTCAGGACTAGACACTAATTCACAAAAAACACTGCATTCTTTGAATAATTCTTGTGGATGGGTTTCTTGGAAATAATTGCTACCAATTTCAGATGACGGAATATGCGCTGCAATCGCCAATACTGGCACTTTATTGCGGTGGCAATCGAACAGGCCGTTGATTAAATGAAGGTTACCCGGACCACAAGAACCTGCACATACGGCGAGCTCTCCTGAGATGTGTGCTTCTGCCCCAGCCGCGAAGGCTGCGGATTCTTCATGGCGTGTACCTAACCATTCTATTGTTCCCATTTTCCGCAGACTATCACTGATCCCATTAAGTGAATCGCCAGTGACTCCCCAAATACGTTTTACGCCAGCTTGCTCAAGGGTTTGAGTGATAAAACTTGCGATACTTTGACTCATAAAAAGACACTCCTAATGATTGAAACTTATTGAAAAATGCGTGGCGAAACGTTTTAACAAACGTTAAAAATTCAGTGTCAATGATCATGCTCTTGAAGGTGTTATTTACAATGCTAGTCGCCGCTATTTTTTGTAAAAAAATATACGATTGCAAAATATTTTTCGTGTTATCTGAGATAAAGGCCAACATCAATAAGGCTACGTGCATGTGTATTCGCAGTTTATTGGTTTAATTGTTGCTAGCGGCCGGCGATTATCGGATTACATTAGGGAATAAGCTTATCTTGATGCACAGCATTTGCTGCGCTAAGTCATAAACAGTCGGGGCGTTCTGCGTTAAATAAATGGGATGAGCTCAGTATGAACACGCTTCCCTATAGCGTCGTACATCGGGAAGAGTATTCTACCGTTCGACGAATGGGTCTTTAAGATTATGAGTGAATGTATACTATTCACGAGCGCGTCTAGGGTGAGCACCATTTATCTCTTTTGGGGGAACGGAAGGCTTTAACCTGCTCAACGCAACGGGATTCAGTGGCCATGACGTTATTCAGTGTTTAAGGGCTAAAGTGGTAAATTATTTTTTGATTGCAACACCGCTTTAATTTGCTGGCTGACATAGTGTAGGCGTTGGCTTTGCGTGACCTGCGCGTGACGACAAAGGTATAAGGTTTCATTGACCGGATGCCCTAAGGGGTGAATGCGAATACGGGTTTGGTCGTGAAATGCCTTGGCTCCATGCAGAGGTAAAACAGTGAAGCCAAAACCTCGACTGACCGGTTCTAATATCAGGCTTATTTGATTGGAAAAACCTTTTTCTTGAAACTGAGTAGGGTGTTCGAATTGAGTGAAGTTTTTGCTCAACAGCGCTTGGCAATGATGGTGCCCGTCTGGATGAGAAATAAAGCCTAATTGCTGCAAAACTTGCCAGTTAATATCCTGGATGCGATTGTCTGTTACCAATACAAGCGCCTCCTGGGCGATGGCATCAGTGAGTACCTCAGCAGTCGAACTGGGCTGGGTCATTAAGCCTACATCAACTTGTCTTTGACTGATATCTCGCTCGATACTTTTGTTCGGCGCGAATGAGTGAAACACACTTAGCTTCGGATGTTGGTGCTGTAAGCCGAGTAAAAATGGATATAACGCTAGCCCTACACTACCGGGCGTGGCGACACGTACCTGCCCACTAAATGGATCATCCTGCTTAATGTTTTGCTCAAGCAATTCAGAAGCTTGCAATAACTTTCGTCCATCGCGATAAAGTTTCATACCCGCGTCGGTCAATGTAAACGACTTACCATCACGGATGAGTAAGGGGGTAGCCAGTTGCTGTTCTAACTTTTTGATTTGTTGGCTAACGCCAGATTGGGTCATAAACAGTGCGTGGGCTGTTTGGGTAAAGTGGCCAACGTCCGCTAGGGTACAAAACGTTTTTAACCAGATGGGATTTATCATAACAAAACGTACTTATATTAATTTTAAATCATAATTTTTCATACTTTATCACAAAGGATACAGTAGCGTCACTTGATGGACAAATCATCAATTAGCTAGGGGATGCTTTATCCCATTGATAGTACGCCAGTAGACTTATTATTTAGGAGTAACAGTATGACAGCACAATATCCACGTACGTTTTCCCATATCGGAATCTCTGTTCCCGATGTTGAAAAAGCCGTTGAGTTTTACACTCAAGTCCTTGGATGGTATTTGATTATGCAGCCAACAGAGATTGTGGAAGACAATAGCCCAATCGGTGAAATGTGTACCGACGTTTTCGGCGCTAACTGGAAGAAGTTCAAAATTGCCCATATGTCTACAGGAGACAGAGTGGGTGTTGAGGTATTTGAGTTTGCCAACCAGAAAGACCCAGAAGACAATTTTGAGTACTGGAAAACGGGCGTATTTCATTTCTGTGTACAAGATCCTAATCTTGAAGAGCTTGCTGAAGCGATCGTTGCGGCCGGTGGCAAGAAGCGTATGGAAAAACCTCGCTACTACTATCCTGGTGAAAAGCCATACCGAATGATTTATATGGAAGACCCGTTTGGTAACATCCTTGAAATCTACAGTCATAGTTATGAATTGACGTACGCTGCTGGCGCTTATTAATTCATATTAAAAATTTAGCGATAAGCGCTGTTAATAAAACCTGCTTGATGAATATCGAGCGGGTTTATTCCTGCCAGTTAGCAAACTTCTCCAATAAAAAGTTAATTGCAAGGCGCGCCTTAGCGGGTAAAAAATTGCGGTTAGCGTATACAATCCACGTAGCGATATCACGATTCCAGTAAGGTTCAAGAATGGGCACTAGGTTGCCATTTTTTATTGCATTGCCGTAGCTTGAGCGTGGCATATAAGCAATGCCCAAACCGCGCTCACATGCAGATACGACACTTCTACCACTGTTTGAACGCCACCTTGCCTCTAATTTTACCTCAAGGCGTTTGTCATCATGGCTGAAATACCACGTGCTATTGTTGGTCATTAAGCAGTGATGTTCGGTTAGTTCATTTGGGTGAGTCGGTGCGCCATGTAAATCCAGATAAGCTTTGCTGGCAGCAGCAACTAACGAGCGATTGGTTAGCTTACGCGCAATTAGGCTTGAATCTTTCATGGGGCCATATCGAATTGAGAAATCAAACGCGTCATCAATAAAGTTCACCATTTGCGAATTGAAGTCCATCTCTATGGCAAGCTTTGGATGCAGTTGAGCAAATTCCATTAGCATTGGGGCGATATGCTGCTCGGCAAATTCTCCGGCGGCAGAGACTTTTAAAACTCCGCTTAATTCTACTTGCTTGTCGAATACGGTTTCATTGGCCTCCTGTAATCCGTATACCAATTCTTGGCAGCGACTGAAATAAGCCTGACCGGCATCTGTTAAGCGCACATTTCGTGTGCTACGGGCTAACAATGACACCCCAAGCTCTTTCTCTAACGCGGCAACCTTGCGGCTAATATGAGACACATTGACGTTCAGCTTACGCGCCGCCGCTGAAAAGCCCTGCGTTTCAGCCACAGCAACAAACTCAATGATCCCATTGAAGGTAATACTCATATAAGTGTTCTTAACGATTTTCTTTAAGATAATGATTATTGCATATTTGCAATAATCATTTGCAATTTATCGGGATTATCAAATATATGCCCTTGGGCTAGACTCTCTGCATCGTAAAAGACAAATCCAATTCAACATTAGGAGATATAAATGAAAAATGTACTTATTATTGTGACTAACCATGGCACGCTAGGAACCACCGATGAAGCAAATGGAACCTTCTCTCCTGAATTGACCCATGCTCTGCATGCATTTTTAGCTGCGGGTTATCGCTACGACTTGGTTTCTATTAAAGGCGGAAATGCACCAGTCTATGGTGTTGAAATGGAAGGCGACCAGATAAACAGCGACGTGTTTGAAGCTCAAGATCTGGCGACCAAGTTAGCCAATACCAGCAAAGCCAGTGATGTAAACCCTGACAACTATGACGCAGTATTTTACCCAGGCGGTTTCGGCTTATTATCTGATCTTGCCGAGGACGAAAATGTTGCCAAGCTAACGGCCAACTTGTTTGAAAACGGCGCGGTTATAGGGGCTGTGTGCCACGGTCCTGCAGGTTTGCTACCGATTAAATTATCTAACGGTAAATATCTGATTGAAGACATTATGGTGACAGGCTTCACCCGTGAAGAAGAAGTAGAATATGACACCATCAACAAAATCCCTTTTTTGTTAGAAGAAGCACTCACAAGACGAGCAGGCCAATATTCTAAAATTGCGCCTTGGGGAGAATATGTGGTTAAACAAGACCGCGTGATCACCGGACAAAATCCTGCTTCAGCTGGGGCAGTGGGTCAAGCAATGGTTGAGCGTCTAGCTCAGTAAATTGACACTAGCGATAAAACCCACATGCATTAATACTGGCGAGTTTGTCAATTTGCATCAGCGTTTTTATCTAGAAGATACAAACCCGCTTCAATAAGCGGGTTTTTTGTGTGAAGCAAGGTAACTAGCGACAAAGCCTACTTTTGATCAATGTAAAACTTCTCGTAGAAGGTGTATACCCATTCGGGTTTATAAATAACCATTAAGGTCATAGTCATGCCATTGAGCATCCCCTCAGGGAATAAGAGCAACCAAATCAGGACCAAATAATTGTCTTCAATGGTCAGCCAGTCGTACTGCCCATCTAAATAAAAATACCCTCCGAGTAAATACATTTTCACAGCCATCATTAATGCGCCAGGTAAAAAGGCACAAACGAAGATATAGATAAACACATGGCGAGATAATTTATGGAAGGCAAAACTATATATCAAATAGCTTAAGCCTAATGGCGCCAATACGCCCAGTAAACCGTTTACGCCCAGCATACGCCAGCTTTCTTCGCCTACCAGTGTCACGCCTACAAGTGCTAAACAGGCGCTGATCATTGCCCAGCGGAATCCGAGGATGAGCATTAAGGCGGTCAACCACAAAAAGTGTACTTGCAGACCAGGGAAAATACCGGTTTGAAAAATCCATAAAAAGAACACACTGGCAGAACATCCAAACACCAAATGTTGGATTTTTTTGTCTTTGACTAATGTGTCGACCGATAAATTTCGTACAACAGCAGCCAGACAGGCTAAGTATCCCACCCATGCGAGATACTGAATATTAGTGGTGTAGTCTAACAAACTTGTTTCCTCGTTTAGGGCTTGTAGGTCGCCCAAATAGGGGCATGGTCAGAGGGTTTTTCGATACCACGTAATTCGTAATCGATCCCCGCATCGACTAGTGACGCATGCAGTTTTTTAGTCGCTAGAATTAAATCAATGCGCAAACCGCGATTATCTAAAAAGCCTTTAGAGCGATAATCAAACCAACTAAAATGTTCGTTCGTTTCTGGGTTAAGGCTGCGAAAGCCGTCGGTAAAGCCCCAATCGATAAGGTCATTTAGCCAAACACGTTCTTCTGGCAAGAAACTGCACTTACCGGTTTGTAGCCAACGTTTACGATTTGGCTCACCGATGCCTATATCTAGATCGGTATGAGAAATATTCACATCGCCCATCACTATGACATTGTCATCCGGGGTGAAGTGAGTATTCAAATAAGTTGATAAATCTTCGTAGTACTTGCGCTTGGCCGGGAACTTCGTTTCGTGAGAACGGTTTTCGCCTTGGGGAAAATAGCCGTTTAGTACCCGTACGGTTTCACCGTTAGGCATCGGGTAACTCACCATAATCATGCGTCGCTGGGCGTCTTCATCATCAGTCGGAAAACCATATTGCACATCGGTGGGCTCTTCTTTACATAGCATTGCAACACCGTAATGGGCCTTTTGACCATGAAAGTAAACTTTATAGCCCATGGCTTCTACATCTGCGACCGGAAACATATCGTTATGTACTTTGATCTCTTGTAGACCGATGATATCTGGTTGATGCTTGTCTATTAACGCCTGAAGTTGGTGAAGGCGAGCACGTATACCATTGATGTTAAAAGAAATTATTTTCATAGAAGGCCAATCATAATAAACACTAAAACGGCCGTTATCTTACCAGACTCGGCAAGGCCAATTCCATTAATTAATCTTTTTATAAGGTCAATGCCGCACTACAAAGCGCAGTAATACCACGCTTTAATAACGTGAAACTCATGCTTATTACTTTGCCAGAATGACGATGTAAACTGCATTTTCAATGTTTCATAAAAATTCTAAAGTATACTTTTGTTGATTATGTTAAGGTTAATTGTTGACAATGTGACGGAGTTTGTAGAATGTATATTAACAATATTGATGCGTGAATTTGTGATCTTTGCAGGGCAAGATATCGGTAGCGCACCGGCATCGCCTGCTCACAACCAAGACAAAGCAGTGCTTTGACTTCGAAAGTGCACGCTATCGTCAATCGTCTAAAACATAAATGAAACTAGGATAACCCATGAAACCAGTTACCCAAACAATGGGCTTTTTGCTCTCGGCGCTAACGTTGGCCTTACTTGTGGCCTGTAGCGACAGGTCAATCGATGAGTCTTCAGTGGCCGCCAGCACAAAGGCGAATATCACAAAGCAGGGGCACGAATTACCTTGGGATTTCAATGGGAGTAGCAAAATAACAGGGGTAACACTTTTATCTGCTGATAGTCGGTTGATGGGTGATGATGCAGACAGAAGGCTGGCTATTGATTTGCATTCCAAAGATCATAAAAGTGCAGGTTTTAGTTTTACCCCTAAAACACCTTGGGACTGGAGCCAAGAAGGACAATTTGCCTTTGCGCTGGACATCGAAAATCCCGATGCTAATTCCGTGCATCTGTATGTTTCTGCTACAGACGTCTCGGGTCAATCCCACAATCGTAGCTTTGCCGTACCTGGTAACTCCAGTGATACCTATTTTATGGCGCTGAACGACCCTGACCTGTCTATTGAAACGGGCATTCGCTCTAACCCTAATAATTGGCAAACCGAATTTACCCCGATGATTTGGCGACATGGCACTAAGCAAATTGATTTGAGCCAAGTCAAAAGTATCGAATTTGATGTCAGAGGCGTGCCAGAAGACAAACACTTGATTGTGGATAATCTGCGACTTATTAAACCGCAGAAATTAGACCAAAATTATCTTGTGGGTTTAGTCGACGAGTTTGGTCAGAACGATAAGCTGAAGTTCACCAATAAAATCGATACGGTTGAACAGCTACAAGCACTCAATGTCAAAGAGCAAAGTGCGTTCACCCATGAGGTTCCAAAAGGACGATCAAAATTTAATGGCTGGGCTTATGGGCCAAAGCTTGCGGCAACGGGCTATTTTCGAACCGAAAAATACCAAGGCAAGTGGAGCTTAGTTGACCCTCAAGGTTACTTGTTTTTCTCAAATGGTATCGCCAACGTCCGTATGTCTAATACCTCAACCATTACCGGTTACGATTTTGACAGCCAATTCATTAAGCAGCGTAAAGCAGGGGATTTCACCCCAGAAGATTCCATTGGATTAAACCGCGCTCCAAAAGAAGCTTGGCCGAGCCGACATGTGAGCTCAGAGTTAAGGGCCGAGATGTTTACGTGGTTGCCCACTTATGAAGAGCCATTAGGCGAGCATTTTGGTTATCGACGAGAAGTGCACACCGGTCCAGTGAAAAGAGGCGAAACCTATAGTTTTTACAGCGCTAATTTAGCGCGTAAATACGCCAGTGATGACCCCGAGGTATTCATGACCAAGTGGCGAGATACCACGGTGGATCGCATGTTAGATTGGGGGTTCACCTCATTCGGTAATTGGATAGATCCTAGCTTCTATCAGCTTAATCGTATTCCTTATTTTGCCAATGGTTGGATAATCGGTGATTACAAAACCGTTAGTAGCGGCAATGATTACTGGAGCCCATTGCCTGACCCATTCGATCCTGTTTTTAAAGAGCGGGCCCTTGTTACTGCCAGTCAAATTGCAACTGAAGTTAACAACAACCCATGGTGTGTAGGGATCTTTATTGACAACGAGAAAAGCTGGGGTAATGAACAATCGATTGCCGGCCATTACGGAATCGCTATTCACACTCTTGCGGTCGACGCAAATGACAGCCCAACTAAAGCGCAGTTTGTCGCTTACTTAAAAACAAAATATCCAGATATTCACGATTTAAACGTATCATGGAATACCGATATCCGCTCATGGGATGAGGTTGCCACAGGAATTACTTTAACCAATTTTAATGATCCACTGCTTGATGATTTGTCTGCCATGCTTAGTCTTTATGCTGAGCAGTATTTCGCTGTCGTTAAAGATGCCCTTAATCAAACGATGCCGAATCATATGTATATGGGGGCTCGTTTCGCTGACTGGGGCATGACAGATGAAATACGTAAAGCGGCAGCTAAATATGCCGATGTTGTCAGCTACAACTACTACAAAGAAGCTATAACTGAGCAAGTTTGGGGATTTCTAGCCGAAATTGACAAACCTAGCATCATCGGTGAGTTTCACAATGGCGCATTAGATTCAGGGTTACTTAACCCAGGTCTTATCCATGCATCATCTCAGGCCGATCGTGGTAAAAAATATCAACAGTACATGAATAGTGTCATCGATAATCCGTATTTTGTTGGTGCGCATTGGTTCCAGTATATAGATTCTCCTCTGACTGGCCGCGCTTATGACGGTGAGAACTACAACGTCGGGTTTGTCAGTGTCACCGATACGCCTTACCAGCCATTAGTGGATGCGGCTAAAAAAGTAAACGAGAGTATTTACACGAGGCGTTTTGGCGATGCACAACCTAAGTAAGCGCCAAACAAGGGCGGGTGCGTTTAGTGTTGCCATCATGCTCTTGCTAAGTGCCTGCAAGGCCTCGAGTGAATCTTCAGACAATATAAATCAGCGCCAGGTTGAAAGTAGCGGCCAGTCGTCGTTGCAGTTAGCCAGGTAGGGCACGTTAAATGTACCGATGCGTATCGGTGTTTTTGATATATTCGATCCTAAGGTGCTGAGCATCTTAGATGTTAACGCCACTATAAATACGGTGGCTAGCGGCTTTGAATGGGTGGAAGGCCCTGTTTGGTCTGGTGAAGATGACGCCCTACTGTTTTCGGATATCCCAGCGCACAAAGTTTATCGTTATAAGGTCGGTCAAGGTGTGAGCGAGTATATTCACCACAATGGCTTTTCAAATGGTTTGCTGTTTAATCGCCAGCAACAACTTATTTTACTGCAATCGCGTTCTCGTCAAGTGGGCATGTTGCTCGCTGATTCGTCTGTTTATTCGCATACAGATATGCCGGTAAATCAGCCCGAAGTGCCGATAAAAAGGGCTGCAGTCGACCTGGTCAAAAACGCTGGGTCGTTTAACCCAAACGACTATCTTGTGCTCGCCAATATGTACCAAGGTAAAAAGTTCAATAGTCCGAATGATGGGGTAATGAGTATGAAAGGGCAGAGCAAAGGCACCTTGTATTTTACCGATCCGCCATGTGGTTTACCTAAGCAATTGGACGATCCAGCTAAAGAACTGGATTTTCAGGGTGTATACGCCCTTAGCCCCACAGGTGAGTTGACCTTGTTAGATAAAAGCCTTGTCTATCCTAACGGTATTGCATTGTCGCCAGACGAGAAAAACCTTTATGTGGCCGCGTCCAATCCTGCTCGCGCGGCTTGGTATCGATATTCACTGGACAACTATGGGCAAGTTCAATCTCGTAAACTTTTTTAGTTAGATGCGACTGGAAATTTGTTGGCAACCTTGAATTTATCAGCTCAGCATACGGATAATTGCTCGGGGGATCCAAGTGGTGCGTTCTGTAATTGGACAGCCGTTGGCGCTTCCTTTGCGGGCACAGTAATGTCAGTTGATTTTGGCGGAACCGTAAATCAAACGGGTTACGATGACATCACGTTTGGGTCAGCGACCGCCGGTGGGGTAAACCTGTAGACGTGCCTGCACCAATGGACGTAGCGTTTATGGCTCTTGGGCTAGGGCTAGGATTACGCAATCGTAAACGTAAGACCTAATCTAGTTTGATCTGACATAGAAAAACGATGCAACTTTGCATCGTTTTTTATGCGTTATCAGTGATTAGGATCCACTATTCACCTTGCACGTTCACTACCACTCGGCCACGAATTTCACCATCGAGTAACTTAGTTGCAGCTTCTACTACTTGTTCTAGATTGATTTCCTGGGCGATATCATCAAACACACTCGGCTCTAAAATATCGCTTAAGCGCTGCCATGCTTCTTTTCTGTCTTCAATGGGTCGCATCACGCTGTCGATGCCAGCTAATGTTATGCCACGTAAAATAAACGGCGCCACACTGGCGGGAAAATCCATCCCTTGGGCTAAGCCGCATGCGGCAACAGTACCGCCGTATTTTGTGCTGGCGCAGGCGTTAGCCAAGGTGTGGCTACCCACGGAGTCAATTACACCTGCCCAACGCTCTTTGGCTAAAGGTTTGCCGGGGCTCGATAAGGTGTCTCGGTGAATCACTTCGCTGGCCCCCAATGCTTTCAGGTAAGGGCTTTCATCAAGGCGGCCGGTTGAGGCGACAACGGTATAACCCAGCTTCGATAGTATGGTAATTGCAAAACTGCCCACGCCGCCGTTCGCGCCCGTCACTAGTATTTCACCCTTGTTTGGGGTCACGCCGTTTTTCTGTAACGCCATTACGCACAGCATCGCGGTATAACCCGCAGTGCCAATGATCATGGCTTGTTTGGGAGTGAATGCAGTGGGTAGGGGGATCAACCACTCACTTTTCATGCGTGCTTTTTGCGCCAGGCCGCCGCTGTGCTTCTCACCCACGCCAAAACCATTGTTAATGACTAAATCACCGACATTGAAATCAGCGCTGTCGCTGTGCTCTACCACGCCCACTAAGTCGATGCCGGGTACCAAAGGAAAGTGACGCACGACGGGGCTTTTACCGGTAATAGCTAGACCGTCTTTGTAATTCAATGTGCTGTATAGCACCTTGATAGTCACATCACCCTCGGGTAGCACATTTTCATTTATGTCCTGTAACTCGGCTCGGTAACCTTGCTCGTCTTTGTTAATCAAAATGCCTTTGAATGTGGTTTCTATATTTGTTGCGGTATTCATCATTCATTTCTCCAATTTAGACCGATCGTCTATTAAAAGTTAAATAAAAGCCCGTAGTGCTATTTGGGCAGAGTCTGTAAAAAATAGTGTAGAAAAAGTCGAAGTGGCTGTTCACGTTGTACAAGCTTTGCACGGCTCACTGCGCCTTCCCAGCTTATCCAAAAATACTCAGACAGCGCTTTACAATCTGCCGTATGGCTTATCTCTTGATTCGCTTTTGCTTGCTCTAAACATCTTTCAACCTTGTGTTGCCAGTTTGAAAAAACAGCCGAAATTTGCGCTCTAAAGCTCACAGGCAGGGCATCCACCTCTTGGCCTAAGTTACCTATTAGACAGCCACGTTTAAATTCGTGACGGGCCATGCCAATGGCGGCGTCATCCACAAAGTGAGAAAGACGCAAAAGCGGTGAGTGTTCTTCATTGAGCAGATGTAAATCTAATTTGCGAGAAAAGTAGCTGTCGTACTGGGCAATAAGGGTTGCACCGAAGGCTTCTTTACTGGCGAAGTAATAATAGAAAGACCCTTTAGGCACCCCGGCTTTCTTTAAAATGGTGTCGATACCAGATGACGCAAAACCGAATTCTGTCAGATGCTCTAAGCCAACACGGATCAATTCTGCTTTGGTATCTGAATTTTCACGTGCAACCTTTGGCGGGCGACCACGTCTTGGTTTTGCTGTTGGTATATTCATAAAAGCATAATTAGAACGTTCATTTTATTATATTAGACCGATCGTCTATTTAAATGCAATAACTATTTTTAATGGGTTGAAAATAGTGACTTAAAGACATGTAAAAGCCCGCGAGTAGCGGGCTTTCAGTTGGAGCTAGTTTAGGGTTAAACGATTTACTGTGCCTGTTATATAATCGCTAGTTAAACCACTAATTAAACCACTAATTAAACCACTAATTAATAGACCACCGCTGTTTTACCAATAGATTTGCCACTTTCAATAACGTGATGGGCTTGTTTAAACGTATCAGCGTTAAAGCCAGTAAAGGTTTGGGTCAAGGTGCTTTTTATACGGCCTTCGTCAAGCAGTTGAGCTACTTCGGCCAAAATGTCTTGCTGGCGGATCATATCACTGGTGTTGAACATAGAGCGAGTAAACATTAGCTCCCAAACAAACCCTGCAGATTTTGGCGCTAATGGCGATATATCTACTTTGCTATCAAGCTCGACGATTGAGCTGATCATGCCTTGCGGCGCGATTAGCTCGACCATGGCATCCCAATGACCCAGCGTATCCGCTACATTGAAAATATAGTCAACGTGTTCAAAGCCATTTTCGCGCACAGACTCAAGTAGATTTCTGTGATTAACCACGTGATCGGCCCCCATGTTACGTACCCACTTTTCGGTTTCTGGGCGTGAAGCAGTAGCAATAACAGTCAGGTTAGTCAGTTGCTTAGCAAGTTGAATCGCAATTGAGCCTACGCCACCGGCTCCACCAATAACAAGCAAGGTTTTGGCTTCGGTTTTAGACACCCGAAGGCGATCGAAAAGGGCTTCGTATGCGGTCAATGATACCAACGGCATAACCGCCGACTGGGCATCTGATAGGGAGGTTGGTGCATGAGCCACAATTCTATAATCCACTGCTTGATATTCAGCGTTTGAACCAGCGCGAGTTACATCCCCGGCGTAATAAACCTTGTCACCTTTGGCAAAACCCGATACATTTTTGCCTAGTGATTCAACAATACCAACTGCATCGTAACCCAATACAACAGGCTGTGGGTGTGGTGTTTCAACGGCCGAACGAGCGCGGTTTTTTGCATCCGCAGGGTTGATGGACGCAGCGATAACGCGCACTAGCATATCGTTTTCACCGGCAACTGGGATTGGCAAAGTAAATTCGAACAAGCTATTTTCATTTTCAATAGGTAATGATTGAGTGAATCCGATGGCGTTCATTTCATTTGGTACTGACATAATTCGTTCTCCGACTAGGTTTCTAGCAACTATTAGTAATAAAGTTTTGATAATGTGGGCTGATTTTCATCAATCCTACTTGGCAGCGTGACCGTTAGTAGGGGATGTCGCCGTCCGATGAATACACTTTATGGCAACCAGTGATAAAGAAACACTAGGGGCGCGATGAAACATTTTCAAAATAATATTGATAATGTCATAGTTAACGTTCTCCCATTCCCAGTGTTAGGTAACATGCATGTTTTAAATAGCGGGCGAACTTGGATTGGTCGTTACTAATGGCAAGTTTCAACCTCGCAAGTGTTAAATTAAGAGGTTATCACGTGTCTAATTTCAAAGTGGAGAGTCATAAATTAGTAAACACCAAATTAGAACATTATCGCGTGATTGACCAATGCCCTGCGGCGGCAGAATTATGTGCTTTGCGTAGTCAAGTAGGCAGGGGTGAAACCGATGTGAACATGGCTGAAATAAGCCTAGGGAATACGCTTTACGGCGTATGCATTCGCCAGTCACAAAAGTTACTCGCCACGGGCCGAGTGGTGGGAGACGGTGCACAGTATTTTTACATTCAAGACGTGATTGTGAGTAGCGGCTACCAAGGGCAAGGCTTAGGCCATCAAGTCATGCTTAGTATCTAACAATATTTGCAAACAGCCGCGTGCAAAGGCGCCACGGTTGGTTTGCTAGCAGCGAAAGGCAAAGAATCTTTTTATCAGCGATACCATTATGTGAACAGGCCGAATTCAACCCTTGGCAGCGGTATGTGTCGCTTTATTTAGCCATGTTTGAATGAATTTGCCTTTATATACCTCTAGCCTTTGGTGCTGCCCATTGTTAATGGCTGCAATTATCCCCATTCACTAACTACAAACGAATTAATCTAAAAGGAACATTATTATGAGTCGTCATTTTGATAAGGCCGACGGTCTGTGTGAACAAAGAGATCCTGCCACCCTTGGCATAGTGTTTAACCAAACCATGCTGCGCATTGCTGATCCAAAACGCTCGTTAGATTTCTATACTCGCGTGCTGGGCATGACGCTGTTGAAGCGCCTAGATTTCCCTGAAATGGAATTCAGTTTGTATTTTTTAAGCGCAGGGGATGACTTTTCTGACATCAGCCAAGACAGCAATACCCGTACCGTTCAGACGTTTGGTCGCCCAGCCATGCTTGAGCTAACCCATAATTGGGGCGATACGGCTGAGAATAAGCAATATCACAATGGCAATAGTGACCCCAGAGGGTTTGGGCATATTGGTTTTCATGTGCCGGACTTAGCATTGGCATGCCAACGTTTTGATACCTTAAATGTGCCGTTTCAAAAGCGCCCAGAGGATGGCGCAATGAAAGGGATAGCGTTTATCAGAGATCCTGATGACTACTGGATTGAAATATTTGATGCCAGCAAGTCAGGAGACATTTGCGCCGAGCACGCCTAGTCGCTGCCTCGAGATCTGCAGCAACTCGCTGTTGTTCCAAGTGTACAATAGCGATTTTTTGTCATTCGCTGCCATTTACAACTTCAAAACTGTGCAATGCCTGAGGAGCGCACGTGGTCGCGCCCCTTGTGGCTTTATCTTTTGTTGCTGCTTGCCTATTTCTAACATGTAACCGTTTTGCTGTTACGAAACAACATCTCACTCTCAGCGTTTAGCGATGTAAATTAGACTTTGAAAAAAAAATGCCATTTTGCTGAGTACTCAATCAGCGTTAAGCACGTCAATCGCCTCAATATTAATGATTGTCGAACGATTAAGGGTAATTTTGAAACGCTGGATCTGCTGTTGCTTTTGCTTATCGGTGTGCATTAACACCACGTTAATTTGATAGCGTCGCTCAACGGCCTGCTTAGAAATTTTGATATTTTCCAGTGCATATAGCCGACCTTCGCCTTTTTTCAAAAAACGAACAAACGGGGTTAAATTAAAATAAATCTGCTGTTGTATTTTATCGTAACCTGGTAAAAAGCTCTTAGCATTTACCTTCGTTTCACTGCGAAAATGCAGTAACTGCGCAGCCTGCTTGTTTTGTTGTCGGCGGGTTTGAAATAACGTATCGACTTTCGGCGGCAAGTCTTTATTGCGAATATATTCAAGCCAAATAGTCTGGCTGGCCACCTTACTTTTATTCACACTGTGGCTGTAAATGATCTTCCATTTCGGCAGGCCTTTTTGAATTCGCCGCCAAATAATGCGCGTAATATCTTCTTTAAATATTTCCCTTAACCCGTAAATCACCCCTAGCATGCCGACCAATGCAATAGTGACTTCGGTAAAATTAGTTCGCGCGTTTAGCACTAATACCATCACAAATGCCATTATAATAGCGGTCACTGTGCCTTTTACAATACGGTTTAAGTAGCTATTAAGGTTCTTGGTTGTCTTTTGAAAGACCACTCCATATTCAATCAAACGTTGCAGCAGGCGCATTTTATTAGTGATGCGATTTGGGTCAGACAAGGTTACCTGTGAGTTGTAATGGTTCTCGTCTCGGTATTCGTTTTCTCGGCGGCACAAGGCGAACAAAAAGTTTCTTTCACTGGTGTATTCAGTGCTTTTGGGCGCTCTTGACAACAACTTTAAAAACGACTGTTCAACCTGCCAGCTAAGATAATTATCGGCATTTTCAAAATACGCTCTAAGCTTTTGATCTGATGGCGTGTATCTTCTTAGTTTTGTGAGCAAGCCAGAAATCTGCTCTGCCAACTCTATTGCGTGAGGGTAGAAGTCTTTGCTCTCTTTAAGCTTTAAGGTTTGCTTAATATCTGTGTCTAGGGCGGTGCGAATTTGATAGGAATATAAATTAAGATTTAAACGGTAATCGCTTTGCTCGCCTTTTTTTTGGCTAATGAAACGACTACGGACCAAAGGTATATGCAGTTGGTCTGAATAATAGGCGCTGTGGTTTTGAATGCTATGGTGAAAATATTGCTCTTCCGTTAAGGTTTTTGCGCTAATGCCCATTTCATCAGGCAATGAAAAATACAGATCCAGCCTTTGCTGGTCACTGGGTAACAGCGGGTAACTGACTCTTATCGAGAGGTTTTCATCTTGGGTGAGTTTAATTTTTTTCACTTATCGGGTTACCTCCTTGTCGGTTACCGTGTTATTGATGAATAAAATAATTATGCCCTACTTTTGCCCTATGACCCAAGTATCGCTGAGCAGTTTATGAATATATCACTGGCGTTAGATAAAGAGCATCACGGTCAATATCAGCATTTTGCTACGCCCGTAAACGACAAACTTCTTGAGCGTAACAGCATCGACAGCCTGACCAAAAAAAAGGGTAACTAACAGTGATTACACGCTCATGCCGACGGCTTTTTTAGGGGTAAAACTGCTGCCTATCGACGCAACAATCACCAAACCAATCGCCGCCCACTGCAACAGACTCAAATACTCATTTAAAATAATAAAACCCGCTAAAGCCGCAATCGCTGGCTCCAAACTCATCAAAACACTAAACGCCTGCGTCGGCATATTCCTAAGGGCGACCATTTCCAAAGAGTAGGGCAGAGCACTTGATAGCACCCCAACTAATAACCCAAGGGGCAATACTTCCCAGCTGATCAACGCTAGGCCTTGGCTTACTGCGCCAATGGGTACCAGTACGATAGCGGCCACTGTCATGCCCAGCGCCACCGTAATGCCGCCGGACGCCTGCTTACCGGTGCGGGTACCAAATAATATATAGCCTGCCCAGCATGCACCCGCCCCAAGCGCCAATAATGCACCAATAAGGTCAAGCCCTTGTGTGCTAGATAAATCAGGCAGCAACAGAACAATACCCGCTATGGCACAGGCCACCCATAATAGGTCGCTTTTGCGCTTGGACGAAAATAGCGCCACGGCCAGTGGGCCGGTAAATTCAAGGGCAACGGCTATGCCCAGTGGTATGCGTTCAATGGCCATGTAAAACAGAATATTCATCCCGCCTAAGCACAAGCCATAAACAATAATGCTACGCCAATCTCGCCCTTGAGGCAGCGCGCGCCATGGGCGAAACACTACCCAAAGTACCGCCGCGGCAAAACCTAAACGCAGTGCAGTGGTGCCCTCTGGGCCAACTAAAGGAAAAAGTTGTTTGGCTAAAGAGGCTCCAGATTGAATGGTCACCATAGCCAGCAACACACTGGCGATGGCCGTTAGCAGTACACGATTGATTTGCATTCAAAAATTGTCCAGAAAATGAATCACCTAAGTGGCGGTATTCTACCTGAGGAAATGGGATTTCACACTTCGTGTTATGGGTTTTGAGTATGCGCTGCGCTTGTTTATGCACTTCGTGCACTGAGCACAGCTTCGCTGTTTACACACTGCGTGTGCTAAGCATGTGCGGTGCTTATTTATGTGCTGCGCACACTTTACGCACTTCGTGCACCTATGGGCTTCGCCCACGTCATCCATGACGCTTTTTCAAACCCTCGTCCTGAGGCAGTCGCCGCGCGAGCTCGATTTACTTTTTACCAACAGCCGCAAAAAGTAAACAAAAATGGCCGGACTCCAACAAACTTTCTTAATCGCTAAAAGTGACGTCTTGAATGTCAGAACGGCGTGAGGAAGCATCTCGGCAATTGCTCCCTGCATTGCTCTACCTTTCTGCATCCATGCAGATCGCCTGTAAAGCAACACGCCTTGTCCAGACGTCCTGTCTGGCCATCTGACAAGTCTTTACTTATAGCGGGAAAGTTTGAGTCGCGTAAAAATCAATAGCTGCGACTTTATTGTAAAAGCATTCGCTTCGCTCACTGAGATGAAAACAACTGAATGGGTGTTTTTATATACTTTTCCTTCTCTAGTTGCGGTAAATATAATGCTCTTGTGATTATTGCCTGTTTATACAAGCTCTGAATATAAAACCGGAAAACATTTAACCTGTACAACAAGTTGTTGTCTATGCTAGAAAATACATGGGGAAAAGTGGATGTTTCCGCGATTGCGTTCGCGTATTAATTAGGGAAACTTTGAAGATAATAACATTGTTAAATTTATAAGGAGAACTCTTTGAAACGGACTTTTAGAACTCAGTTTGATTTTATGTCTATCGTTAAAATATCGGCAACTCTTGGCTTTGGAAGTGGGATATTTTTAAGCGTCTTTACATTCATGCCTTTTTTCACTCAGGGGAGTGGGTACAAGGTCTTTTGATGTTTTTATTGACACCCTTGGCTTCTGCTATTGGAGCGATGTTCACAGGTGTACTTGGTTTTCCATTTTATTACTGGTATTCCAATAAAATTCAGGGGCAGTTCTTGTCTGGTAAATATGCTGAGCAAAGCGTTAGCGATGAAATATAACAAGCCAATTTTGCTCAGCCAGCAAACTGGCTTGGGTAAATAATTCCAGTTAACAGGACCGCTATGATAATTACTGGCTGGGGAACCTAATCGTCACAAGAGGCTTTTAACTCAGCTTTGTTTAGTCCTGCACCGTTTCTGGCTTGGAGCGTAAAAGTGTATGTGCCTTTTGGAAGCTCCGGTTTTAGGAGGTGCGAAACTTGTGTGCCACCACTAGATCTGCAAATGATAGTTCCGTTGTCAGAGGTTAGAATTAACAGGACATCCATTATAACGAGCGAAAAACTAAGCAGATGCTTAAGCTGCTTTCAAAAGCCTTCAATGTCAGGAACATTGTCTCGTTGATGCCGGCTAATAAATTTGATTGGGTTGTCTCAGCCAATTTTATACCGGCTAATTTTAAGCTTCATACTTTGTCTATAACGGGTTTTCCATTGGGAAAGTATATAAAAGGGCCTTCGACTTCAGGTGACTGGCCGCTGGCTAAACGTTGTTCCACTTCTTTGAATATCATTCGGGTATTGATAATTTTGTAGGGTGTCATGATAAGTGAAAGTGCAATAAATAATCAAAAGGGTCACACAAATGTTAACCGCCAACTCAAAAATTAATCTATTATACTGAGGCATGTGAGTCGATATTTAACCCAGATATAAAATATGACTTAAGCTACTAATACCATTAAATGAGGAGCAAGATAATTAGAACTACAGTACTTAACTTTGTCTTATTTATTTTTATTCTGCTCTTTCACTCCTCTGTTTTTGCTGCTGAGCCAACATTGGGTTTTGAGCGATTATCGCTCGAAGATGGTTTACCTCAAACTAGCGTTTTTGCGATAGCTACTGATTCAACAGGCTTTCTTTGGGTCGGTACCGACGATGGATTAGCACGTTATGACGGGTATAATTTTATCGTGCATAAATATTCTAGGGATAATAAAAACTCCATTTCAAATGACAGCATAACGGCTATTGCAACAGACACTAAAGGGTATCTTTGGGTAGGCACGAAGAGTGGGCTAAATCGCTTCGATCCGAAGACTGAAACATTTAAAAGATACTTGTTCGATAGCCATGATATGACTAGCTTAAGTGATAATTATGTGACTTCCATTGCAGTAGACCGTTTAGGGTATGTATGGGCAGGCACTCGTGAAGGTGGGCTTAATCGCTTAGATTTTGAATAAACATCTTTCACCCGCTTTACACATGATGACAATGAGCCTGAAAGTTTGGCTAATAATAAAGTGTTCACCCTTCATGAAGACGCTAACGACAGTCTTTGGGTTGGCACAGAAAATGGACTTAACCGGTTTGACCCAGACACGCAGTCGTTTAAAAAGTATGTATTTGAGGCCAATGACCCAACGAGTTTGAGTCATAATATAGTCACCGCAATAACTGACGACGCAGAGGGAAATCTTTGGGTGGGTACGCGAGGTGGTGGGCTTAACCGACTTGAAGCGAACACTCGTAAATTCACTCGATTCCGTCAAAGTGACGAAGCGCTAGTTAGCATTAGTGGCAATCATATCAACGCTCTTGAAGTAGATGGCCAAGGCGATATATGGATTGGAACTGAATTAAACGGCCTTAATCGCTTTAACCTAAAATCAGGACGTTTTTTTCACTATCGCTACCAAACGGCAAACATTAATAGTGTGAGTGACGATACTATTTATACTATCGAAAATGATAATCAAGGAAATGTTTGGATTGGTACTCACGATGGCGGAGTTAACTTCTTTAATCCAAAAACCTTGGCATTTAACCATTACCAATCAGATGTTGATGATTTGCATAGTTTGCATTCAGATGATGTTTACGCGTTTGCTGAAGATAGTAGCGGTAATCTTTGGGTGGGAACCGATTCAAGCGGTTTAAACTATTTCAACGCTAAGACCCAAGAATTTAGTCAATATTCCCTCGATACAGCCGATCCAGCTGACAAAGATACGTACAGTATTTATTCCCTCAAAGCTGATACACATAACAATCTTTGGATTGGAGCAAATTCAGATGGTTTGTATCATATAGACCTTAAAACCCGAAAACTCACAAAATACATTTACGCCCCTAGCAATAATGCAACAACGTCGGGTGGTGTTAGTGCTATTGCGCAAGATAAGGGAGGGAACCTTTGGATCGGTACATTTATAGGTGGGTTATATTTATTTGATGTAAATACTAAACAATTTACTCGCTACAACGAAAAATTTAGTCAAAAAGGGAGTTTTGTTGAAGGGGCGATTAATGTTATTACCCCGGATAGCCAAGGTAAGCTGTGGTTAGGTTTCGAAACGGGTCTAGGCTATTTTGATCCAGACACGGGAGATATCACTTATTTTCTTAAAGATGAAAATAGCGCCGAAAGTTCTAGTGCTAGCTTTGTTCACGCCATAAAAGAAGATAGACATGGGGCTATCTGGATTGGTACCAGTTTAGGGCTCAATCGTTATGATCATAAAACCAATGAATTTATTCTTTACACTGAAAAGGATGGCCTACCAAATAACGTTATCTACTCTATTGAGGAAGATAATTCGGGAGAAATTTGGTTAGGAACAAACAACGGACTTTCTAAATATAATGTCAAGAATGGTACTTTTAAAAATTACAATGTACGAGACGGTTTACAAAGTAATGAATTTACCTCAGCGGTGTCGTTTAAAAGTATAACTGGTGAGTTATTCTTTGGCGGAATAAAAGGCTTTAATCGATTTTTCCCAGAAAGGATCGAGGATAACCTTATTAAGCCTTCGGTTGTTATTTCTAGTATGTTTTTACTTAATAAAAGGGTACCAATAAGCCAAGAGCAAGGGCTTGTAGATCCTCACAATCACAATCACAATTTCACATTACCCCAAGCAATACATTTAACTGACAATATTACCCTCAGTCACAATGACAATATTATTGCCTTTGAATTTTCCGCATTAAGCTTTACTAATACGCAAAAGAACCAGTATGCCTACAAACTTGAAGGCTTTGATAACGACTGGATAACGACCGATTATAAAAACCGCCGAGCGACCTATACTAATTTGTCTGACGGAACGTACTTGCTAAAAGTAATCGCAAGCAATAACGATGGATATTGGAATGAAGAAGGTACTTCGCTCAAAATAGTCGTATTGCCCCCGCTTTGGAAAACATGGTGGGCTTATACCCTTTATTGCTTGCTGTTTTGTGGATTGTTGTGGTTTTTTGTAAGGGTACAGTTAAATAAAGTGGCGTTTGAACGTAAAATAAGTGAGGACCTAGAAGTTAAGGTTGCACAACGTACCTCTGAGCTACAAAAAGCTAATCAGAAGTTAGAAGAATTAACGACCACAGATCAATTAACAGGATTGAAGAACAGGCGGTTTTTGTTAGCTCACCTGAAAGACGACGTCGATCTTAGCCTTCGTAAATATCGAGACTTCAACACCAGTAATACTCAAAAGTCCGTTTTGGGTGCCGACATGA
The DNA here is from genome assembly GCF_011378905.1 of Paraglaciecola sp. 20A4. Taxonomy (GTDB): domain Bacteria; phylum Pseudomonadota; class Gammaproteobacteria; order Enterobacterales; family Alteromonadaceae; genus Paraglaciecola. The sequence goes on from NZ_WTPY01000006.1 coordinate 79,069, forward strand.
TTTTTTTTCTTATTGACCTCGACCATTTCAAAAAAGTGAATGATATGTATGGCCATGCTTCTGGCGATAGTGTGCTTATTCAAATAAAAGCAATTCTTGAACAGGTCTTTAGAGAAACCGACTATTTGGTTCGTTGGGGAGGTGAAGAGTTTTTAGTTATCGTCCGCTTCACTGAACGAAACAAAGCAGCCAAATTGGCAGAACGATTGAGGTTGACAGTTGAAAACTATCATTTTGATATCAGTGGCGGACAAACGCTGCAAAAAACCTGTTCGATAGGCTTTGCTTGTTATCCGTTTATTACGCAAAAACCAGAGTTATTGTCATGGGTGCAGGTGATCAACATTGCTGATTATTGTATGTATGCTGCTAAAAACACCGGTAGAAATGCATGGGTCGGCGTAAATAGCACAAGCGACGATTTTGACGACAATGCTGTTGAAACGATTTGCCAACAAACACAGGAACTGGCTCAATCAGGCAAACTAGAAGTGTTGAGTTCTGTTACTAAGAATAAGCCCATCAATTGGTCTTCAACATAGCGTGTGAACGGATTTAAATGCCTACAGATACCCGGAGCTTAACGCTAAGTTTGATAGTCAATACAGCTGCTAAAAATATCATAAATTAGCAGGGCTAAATAGCAGCAGTTAAATCAACAGGGATAAATTAACAAGACAGTCATGATAATAAGTTCGAAAAAAAACTATGCTTTGAGTTGATTTTGAAGGCAAAATTATTTGTGTCTTGTTGATGCAAGCTGATCCGTTTGCTTGTGCTATTCCTTCGACTTTTACGCTTTATACTTTGTCTATGACGGGTTTCCCATTACGAAAGTATATAAATGGGCCTTCTGCTTCCGGTGATTGGCCGCTGGTTAGGCGTTGTTCTACTTCTTTAAGTATCATTCGGGTGATAATGGGTAAATCGAGCTTTTCGGCATCGATAAGTGATACCCAGTGCATAGCGAGTAATTCCCCAGACCCTTGAGGCGCTGCGTATACATCCCCTTGAATAATATCTGCATCAACCATAAAAAAGCGCGTATCGAAGCGGCGGTTTCGATAGGGCGGCGTAATGGCTCTGGCGATTAAATTCAGGGTATCAAGACGCGGGTTAATGCCGTGCTGTAAAAACGCCTGCCACTGGGGCGAGCGGGTCTTAATAGTCAAGCTATCGGTTTCACCGAGAAGCAGCCCAGTTTCCTCGAACGTTTCACGAATTGCCGCCAGTGCAAGGGCGCGGGCGCGCGACTCAGAGCATCCCTTCATTAAGCGTTGCAGTACACTGGGATGAAGATCGTTAGGCGGGCGAATACGACTGTCTCCTAGGTCAACCTTGCCCCCAGGGAATACAAATTTATTCGGCATAAATTTATGTTCGGCTGATCGCTTACCCATCAGAATTTGGGGTTGTAAGCTGTCTCGCCGGACTATGATCAGTGTTGCCGCATCTTTGGGTTTTACGGCACGGCCCAGTGAACGTAGCTCGTTGGCTGGCGTATTTTTGGGTAGATAGGGTTTATTAATAGGCATGTAAGCTCTCAGTCAGTTATTCAAAAGGTACAGCTGGTAATGCCAGCCTAGTAGATTTTTTGACAGTGATTGGCAGTGATTGGCAGTGATTGACCGTGCAATCAATTACCTACGGCCTCTTTTTTTCACCTTGCTCACTCACTTACTCGCTCGTTCAATTTCTTTGGCAAGGTGAGCATGTAGGCGCACGATAGCGCTCTCAAACAAGCCAAACTCTAAAAATTCATTTGCCTTGCTTGCCAGTCCTCGTTGGGCAGATAAAACTATCTGCAAATCTTCAATCGCACCTTTGGCCGCGAACTGTTGACCTTGTGAAATTGCATCGAGCCGTGGGGTGTCGTTCTCGCCAATAGCACTGATAAGGTAGGTATGCTGGCGAGTCGTTGCCTCATCAATCGGCTCAAGTACATTCACTTGTATACATCCGGGAAAGGTTGAAATTATAACATTGGGAAATAGGTGGTAAACGTAGGTCAGTCGCCCATCTACTGAGATGTCAGATTCTTTGTTATGTCTTAAACCTTCGATGGATTGGTAGGGAAATGTGACGCGGCTATTTTCCCCAAAGGCTTCTACCACCGTGAGGTTGTCGTATTGTACTGGGAAAAACGTGCTTTTGTGCGTTTGGCGAATATGATAACCCTCAAGCGAACTTTCTAGATATAGCTTCCAGTTCGTGTTGACTATCTGACTGGCTGAATTTAACAACCGGTAGTGGTCAGGGATAATTTTTGGGATAGGCACGATATCTTGCTCTATACCTTTCTCAATACTCACTTGGGGGTTTTGGTTGATAAATATTAAACCATTACTCTCAAAACAAGCTACTGCGACAAGTCCTCGTGTTGCTTTATCAACATCCGGAAACCCTGCTTCATGGGGAATACCTAGCAGGTTTCCATTTAGGCTGTACGCCCAGCCATGATAGGGGCAAACCAAGGCGCGAGCGCAACCCTCACCATCGGCGAGCTTAACCCCTCTATGGCGGCAAGCATTTCTAAATGCACGAACAACGCCGTCTAAACCGCGTACCACTATCAAGGGGACGTTGGCTGCGTCACGGGCAACATAATCCCCAATATTCGCCAGGGCGCTTGAAGGACAAAAAACGATGCTCCGGCTTTGCAGGATATCGAGCTCTGCCATTAGTCGCGCTTTTGAACGGTAGTTATCGGTCGGTTCCTTCCAGCTTTGCGTGCCCAAATCGGTTGTGGCATTGTCGATATGCGCAAAAATCCTCTGCACGACTTCTATATCAGTGAATAGTTTTCCTTGGTCATTGGTATTTACGGGCATTTTTTTCGCTAGCAGAAGAAACAATATTGCTCAAAAATAAAACAAAAAAGGGACATTGCGAAGTCAGCGGTTTTTATACGTGGTAATTAGAGGTGGTTATATAGCAGGGGGTAGAGGGTTTAGGTGAGATCTGGCGTCTGTTTGATAGCTATCGTTTATGCACTGTGTGCACTTCTATGGGCTTCGCCCACGTCATCTCGGCAACTGCTCCTGCGTTGCCCTACCTTCCAACATCCATGTTGGTCGCATGACGCTTTTCAAACGGAATCTATAAGCGGCCGCCGTGCGGTTCAACTTATTTTTCACCAACTACTAGAAAAGTAACCACAAATTCATCGGGAATGAATTTGAACATCCGAAGGATGGCCTAAGCGTTCTTTGCGCAGGTGATATACATGGATGTATTTCATAAAAGAAGCCGCCCTCCAGCAAGTTTCTATTCCTGCGCGTCTCGCCTTCCTTGGCGAGCCGTTCAACTGGGCGCTTCTTCGTAGCTAAAGATACCAGCTTCACCCCATGCAATCGAACCAGAGTGAGCCCGCGATGCTCGGGAAACTTGAGTCGGTATAAAAGAAAAAAGCAAAAGCAAAAGCAAAAGCAAAAGCAAAAGCAAAGCAGCGACTTTGTCGCCAAAGCATTCGCTTTGCTCACTCAAACGAGCACAATATTTCGGGACAATTTTATGCGCTTGTTTAATCAGTAATTCCGATAAACAGCAAGAACTTGGAACTTTTCCATATTTTTACAATAGCTGGTTCAACAAATGGAAAAATTTAACCTGTACAACAAGTTACGGTGTATGCTAAAAAAAGACAGATAAGGAAAGGTGGTAAACTCCCATGATTGAAACCGCTTATTAAATGCGGAACTTTTCCGACTGCTAATATTGTTAAGTGTTTCTAGAGTTTTGTATGCATAAGGAGTTTTGATGCAACCAATAACAGAAGACAAACTGTCTCTTGAATATTATGGTGCTGCGGTTGAAAGCGGCCAATTAAGAGCAAAGGATGTTGCAAGATATATTCTAGCCTTAGATGATTTCATGACTGTTGTAACTAGAGAAGCCTACGGTAAAGATGCATCTCTTAGTATGGATGTTTCAGGCTTTAGAGGTCAGTCGTTTGATGTTGATTTTGCTCTACAAGTAATTGGCTTATCTTCCAGTGCGATATTCTGTACTGGCTCACCCAAGGATCTTATAACCTTAGCAACTGACTCAATTAAAGCATGTATTCATTTAGCGGGTAAACAACCTCAAAGTTGTAATCCTGATCGTAATGATAATAAGGTAAATATAGAAAATGCTAATGGTGATACGCAAATTTTTCATATTCAAACTTTAAATGTAATTTCAGATCCTAAAGCATCTAATTCATTAGATACCTTTATTCGAGAGCCATTAACTAAAGGTTTAAGTGCAGTAAAATTAAAATCCTCGAAATTTGATATTCAAACTGAGGCTTCTGCAAATGACGCTGATTTTTTCAAACCCTTAGATTTTGCATTACCATTATTTAAAAATACAATTACAACTGGTCTAACAATCGAATCTCCATCTTTCAAAGACGGAAATAAATGGAAATTACACGATGGTCAATCAAGCTTTTATGCAGAAATTACAGATGATGAATTCATTGCCAGTGTAGATAAAGGTGAAAGATTCGGTAAAGGTGATCTCCTAATAGTTGAAATGGAAATTATTCAAACTAAGACACCTCAAGGCTTAAAGGTTGAGAAAGTTATAACTAAAGTGAAAGACCATAAAGAAGCACCTGAACAACAGGGCATGTTCTAAACACACAACAAGCCGTTTAACGAAAAACGCCAGCAAACAACGCTGGCACGGACTCGCAAAGTACGCTCGCCCGTCAACGGAGCGTTAGCTTCTTATTAAATCAGGAGGGGCAAATGAACAAGTTTTTTATACTGCTAGCTTTAATGATGACAGTAGGATGTAGCAAAAAAGAAGATAGCTTTATTGGATATTTCACCCACGAGCATGCCCCCACAAAATCTGAAAGAATAATCCACATAAAAGAAGATGCAGGAAAGCTATACATTTCAGAAAATGTTCTAAAACGTAAGCCGTATGAGGGATTGTCTGCTTCTGACGGTAAATTTGAGCTAAATGGTGGAACACTTAGTCTTTCTGACGATACCAATACCCTTTTGTTATCGCATGCGCTTGGTGGTATCCAAGCCGCTAGAGTTTCAAAAGAATACGTGGACTCAAAAATATCAGAAATCGAAGATAGAGAAAATGAATGCAAATCGGTCAATGCCCAATTCATAACAGAATCTACAAATATACCTTATCAAGACTGGAATAGTTTTGTGGACGAATTTAAAAAGTCTGTTCCAAGCGAGTGCCGTGTCAAAGGTCTTAACAAGCGCTGGTGAGTCAAGCTAACAAAACGCTGAGACAAAAATGCGCGACGCCTTCGGCATTATCGCCGCATGTTTTTGCCCGTTAGCTTAGTGTTAGCTCCCAAAGAGTATGGAGAAATAGATGGCTAAAGTAAGGCTTGAAACTTACAAAGCTATAAACGAAAACGACATGGATCAAGTCTTATTCACTGATCCATTTAGTGACGTGGCTAGAAAGGCCAAGAGGAATCTTTTGGCTGCTGGTTTTATTAGCCTCTTAATTTCAGTGTTAAATCTAGAAATTAGTGGTTTTCTTGGTCTCAAAGCAACCAACATGAACTTAGGTAATGATCTTGCCCAAGGGCTGGCGTTTATTATTACTCTCTATTTCTTCTTATCATTTGTTTTTCACGCCTATATTGATTACTCCGCATGGAACTTTAGCCGCGAGAAGCAACAAACGAAACCGTATTTTGACTTAGTTTATCTCATTGAAAACCAAGTTAGCGTAACTGGGGAGCAAATTAAGAATGCTACCGATAAACTTGATGCTCTTTGGCTCGAAGAAGGCATGCAAGCACAAATAGAGGTAGCTAAAGACGTTAGAAGCTCACAGCAAAAATTGGACTCGATTAACGCGTCGTTATCATCTTTAATTGAAGAAGTTACGCCGTTAATTCTTAACTGGCGAACCACTATTGGAAAAATGGATAATCTATCTCACCGTCTCAAAGCACGCTTTTTGAGCCTGTGGGTTTTAGATATAGTATTTCCAGTCATCCTAACCTTAATGGCAATGTACAAAACTTACCCCGGGGTATCGGTGCTAGCATGCAAAGTCATGAACTAACAAGAATTTAAAGCGGGACTGCTAGCAGTTTGCTCGGTTTCGCCTCGCTACACATTTTAGCAAACTGTTATCAGCCTCTAAAATGGGCACTAAGCTGGTTTAATACCATGGAAAGAGAAAGTTACAGAGACAGCCATGGTAAAAATCGTGAATTTTAGAAAGTAACAAGACAGGCATGATAACTAGCTGATTGCTAAGGTTACTCAGTGAGGATTTCAACCTTGGCTCTGCTTCTGCGTCGGCAGCCAAAGTTGAAATAGCTGGTAAGCAGGGCAACTGTTTTATTAGTTGCCCCTTTGGTGTTTTATTCTTGCAGGGCGAGTTCGGCCATTTTCATTGTGCTTTCGAAGGATGCGGTGCCGGCTATGAATAAGCCGTTGTGGCAGAACATAGCGTCTTTAATGCCTGTTTCTGTTTGTAGCTCTGCATCTGATAAGCCTGCCCATGGGTTGGGTAAGGATTTTCTGTCTTCGAATGAGCCGGGTTCAACGGGGACGGTTTGGATCATCCATTGCCCTGACTGTGACGGGTAGACCATATACAAAGCTTGCTCTGATAGGGTGTGAACCGTTTTCTTCCATGGGGTGTATTTTTCTAGCACGATCACTCTTGGGTCTTGGGCGTTTTTTATCGCTGCGGCGACGATAGATTTTGCGTTTAAACCACCGCTGGCCGCTGCTATTGCGCGTGCTAATACGCGGGCCGCGAAATCAACCGCTTCGTTAAAGCCGGCGTCAAAGTCACCTTCTTCTTGCCACGTTGGGTTGAACATTGAAATGGTTTGGCTAAGGCTTATGCCTTCAGACACCCCTTTAACATGGCCACAATCGATGGCGTCAATGGTGGATACCAGACCGGCATCAATCGCATTGGCGAGCTCTTGGTTATTTTCGCATATGGCGAGGCCGTACTTTTGCCAAATCAAACCAAATGACGAGTAGGGCACGCCATTGTCGCGCTCACCCGCGCCGCCGCGTTGGTGATGGTCAAAGCGGTCTGTTGCTGCATCGTGTTCGCCCCCTACATCAATCACTACATCCGCCTTGGCGATAACCTCTGCATCTCGGGTGCGAATGAGTGTAAACGTAGGGAAAACGCTTTTGAGGGCCGCGACACTGAATACATCGTCAGCATGAAAATTGCCGCTGTGGGTTACTACTATTTTATCATTCATCATTTTTTATCATTTTACAGAGGAAAAGGAAGGCGTTGTTAGATACAGGTTGAGGCTAAACGGCTTAACACGTTTTTATTCATACACGTAAAAACTCGACGCGGATTCTATAGTAAATCGAAGACATTATCAGGTTAGCAGTAGAAAATTATCACAGACGCCAGCGTAGTTAACGACAATGGCTTGCTTGTTGGAGAGATTTTTCAACAAGGCTGTGGATTATATAAGTTTAAGTCATTCTCAAACAATGGCCTCGCCGAGCGATCATGTTTAATGATGGGATAGTTAATAATCAGCTTTAAAACATCGAGCAATTAAGTACAAAAGAGAAAGCACTTGCTGCTCATTGTCTTACAGCCGCTATGGATTCAGCTGCCGAAGATGATGTCGAAACCCAGTGGTTAAAGCTTGCAGAAGCGCGAAGTGCTGAACTAGAGTCTGGGAAGGTAGAAGGTATCTCTTGGAGAGATATCAATCAGGATCTTACTTAGTCGTTTTCTGCTATTTGTCATCTTGATTTTCCCTCGCTAGGTATTTTTAGCTTTCCCATTTCGTCTACAATGGCGCGCCAGAATGCTCACCGCATCTTATGTTAAAGCCCATTTGTATAGAGGCTTTCAACACACTGTAAAAGTGCATTGAATGCCTGATAAGTACTCAAAGTTTAGGCATCGACGATGATAACTTCGCCTGTGATGAAACCGTCTACTGAGCGTTCGAACGCTTTGCCTACCAATTCACTTGGTACAGGCTGAAAGCCTGCCATCATTTCGCCGTAAACGTCCCATGCTTCTGTGAGTACCGTTGGGTTGACCACGTTGATACGGGTGTTACGTGGCATTTCCAGCGATACGATTTTAGCAAAGGTATCAATGGCGGCGCTGGTGGTGGCATCTGCAATCGCGAATGGGATGGGCTTTATATTCAAGATACCGCTGATTAGGGTGAACGAACCGCTGTCAGCGATGTACTCTTGCCCAATGCGAACTAGGTTTATTTGGCCCATCATTTTGCTCATCACCGTGGTCATCCACTGTGCTTCTGTCATCTCGACGAAAGTTGCGTATTCACATACACCAACAGTGTTCACTACTGCATCAAAGTGACCTACTTTTTTATACAGCTCACGAATGGATGCTTCGCTGGTGATATCCACTATGTGATCAACGTCGCCAGAGCGCCCGGCGGTGATAACCTTGTGTTTACCAAGCCCAGTTAATGCTGCTTGTCCCATTTTGCCCAATGCACCAATTAAAATTACTGTTTTCATTTGTCTCTCCGGTTGTGTCATGTCATTTGATGGGAGGATATTAGAGACTATTTGCAACAAATAGAAACAACGATTCTTTGTTAGTGATACAGGTTAAATTGGTTAAGTGTTAACATGCCTCGGGTATTTGAATAAAGCGTTCTGAGTGGCTGAGGAATAACATGAGCAAAATTGACAGATTGGATATTAAACAACTCAGGATTTTTCAGGCGCTGATACGCGAGAAAAATGCGTCAAAAGCGGCCAGTCAATTGGGTTTAACCCAACAAGCAGTGAGCGAACAGTTAAAGAAGCTACGAGATGTGTTCGACGACAGGTTGTTCCTGCGAAAAACCAATGGCTTTATTCCTACACCACTGGCAGAGCAACTTTCCGTTGATATCGATAAACTGTTGAATGGTTTTCAGGCACTGTTATCGCCAAAAGTGTTTAACCCTAAAACCATCAGTGGTGAGTATGTTATTTCCGCCACGGATTATGCGCAACAGGTTGTATTACCTAGCTTAATTGCAAAACTTAGAGTTGAGGCGCCGAATTTGAAAATCATCGTTCGAGATTTTGAAATCGACATACTTCATGACTTAATGCAAAGCGGAAAAGTGAACCTGGCGATTGCCTTTCCTGATTACATTCCTGATAGTTACCCTATCGTTAAACTGTTTGAAGAGCACCATGTTTGCGTGACATCACGTAACTCGTCCATATCAAAACTTACCCCTTCGTTAGCCGAAATTGCTGACTATCCCAGTATTATCGCCTCTCCTTCGCGCCCCAACTTTAAAGGCTCGATTGATGACTGGTTTAAAGGGTTTGGGCTCACGCGTAACGTTGTGGTCTCTGCGCCGTGTTTCTCAATCGTGCCTATGTATTTGGAAGTCACTGACTCCATTGCTTTTTTGCCTTCTCGAGCAATCAAAGCGCTAGATTTGATTGAAATTGAACTCGAAGAGTCACCAGAGCCGTTTGACGTTATTGCCGCTTGGCACCCTAGGTACAGCGAAGATGCCCTGCAAAAATGGCTTGTGTCGAAACTGTTATCCTGAATTTCTTCAGATGAATGTAGTGAAATAATTGGCTCAACAGAAAGTCTTGCGATTAACGGTAGTTTTTCGCATTGAATAAAATTCTATGACGCTTCTATTTCTTCCTTCTAAATGTATTGATTTAAATTGGTTTTATCATGTCTCTTTGGTGAAATAGCTACAGATTGAAGTGAGTATATATAGCACCGGGCAGGGGATCGAACGACAGGGTACGGGGGGGGATATTTTTAATCGGCAAATCCACCTGATACATAATCGTCATATATCGCAATGGTGCCATCGGTCAAGGCAACAAACAGGCGATCGTTTACTTCGTCGTAATCCAAATCCCATGGCTTAGCATCGGTTAACGTTTCAGCTAACGGTGCAACATCATCCGCTGCGGCTGAACCGAACACGCTGATACGCATGCCGTTTAAAACAAGGGCTGCACTATGTGCTCCGGTGATTTCACGACCCTGAGCGCTGTTGAAAACATCATCTTCGCCGCGCTGCTGTAAAGCGCACAAGAAACGTAAACTGCCAGCAGTGGCGTCACCTGCGTGAACAAGGTTATTGAGCGGGTCAAGGGCTATACCTTCATTGTTACCGGTTGAAAACGTCTTTAGTTCAGCGATACTTTTGTCGACTAAATCGACTAAATCGACTAAATCGACTATGTCTGCGTTTTCAGGACGATTATTTGATAACAAAATTTGGGCGGTAATAAAGCTAGGCGTACCTTGATGACCATCATTGCCTGGCGTACCCATTTCACTTTGGGAACCTTGAGCGCCGTAATCGCTGCTATACGCTGAAAGTGATAATGCAACGGAAAGACTAATCAATGTAATCACAAACTTTCGTGTCGATATGTGAGAGGTTTGTGTATTCCAGATCATGATGTAGCTCCTTTAGTTAGCAAAATTGCCACATTGCAACACGCGCGAAAACGCGCGGTACATTTAGATAAACGGCTCACTCTGTATGCTGGTTAGACTAAAGTATAAAATCAAGCCGCTCTTGAAAGCTATCAGCAGGTAGATACTAATTGTTGTAGTATTCAACTTTTCTGAGGTCTCACATTCACTATTTTTACAACTCAGTAATGTCTAAAAATTCGAGAAAACAAGGCAATACTGTATGTTAACTAGATATTTTAACCTAGTTTGGTAATCTTTTTAGGACGCGTACTCTTTGTTGTAGCGTTATATTTCTCAGAGAGTTTAGTCAGCTATAAATGGAGTTGTATGAAAACAGATGCTAATGAAGTTGAACTAGATTTAGGCCAAAGGCATATTATTATTCAACGTAGATACGAAGCGCTAGGTGCACTAAATGATTTGTTGATCGCATTGTTGTTTTTGATTGGTAGTTTTTTCTTTCTATATGGTTCACTCGTTGAGGATGGGACTTGGTTATTTATAGCTGGAAGCGCGCTGCTGCTAATCAAGCCAGTTTTGAAGGTAGCAAGCTTAGTGCATGTTAGACGGGTATTTAACTCAATAGAAAAAATATAAAATGTAGCTAACCTAATATTTTTCAAAATTGCCTGGGCAACTAGGAGTCTGTCGGTGCTCATTTGCAAAAAATTTACTTTATAATGTGATTTGCAAGTGAAGAAAAAAGAAGGTGTCTCTTGAGGATTTATATCAAGCCAATTGTTCTGCCCTCCACTTACTATGCTTTTTTCGTCAGTCTATTTTGCGTTATGAATAATCTATATGAGTATTAATCTACGACCGTTAACGCAATATGACGATAACTATTTGAAGGTTATCGACTTGTACAAAAAAGCGTTTACCACCGCTCGGCATATTCCTACGTGGTTTCTTAGATTTAAACTTAGAAACGGTAAAGAAGGCTTTAATGTGCTTTATTCAGATCATACTTGGATTGGCCTGATTTATACCACTGAGCATGAGGATATTGTGTTGATACACTTTTTAGCCATATCAGAAGCTTATCGCTCAGGTGGATATGGCAGTAAAGTAATGGATTCAATGAAAATTACGCACGCTGGAAAACGCGTGGTATTGAATATTGAAATATTGGATGAACGAGCAGATAACTACCAACAAAGGGTCAAGCGCAAAGCTTTTTATAAGAAAAACGGCTTTCGCTCATCAGGCTACATTGTTCAAGAGCCTGGGGAGAAACTTGAGATGCTGATATTTGGCGGCAGTATTAGTAAAGAGGAAATAGAGGCTATGTACCAACACCTTTTTGGGCGTTTAATTGGTTTCTTAGCTAGACCTAAAATTATAGAAATATAAGGTGTCGTGGTTTAAAGATCCCCGGACACTTTTGCCACTAACGCTGTAAAAAAGTATTTAAGTTGGCCGCTACTCATTTGCTTGGTTAGCCTTGTAAGGTTGATAAATATCGGGTTGCCAGATTTGCATGCTCCCTTGAGGGGATTCTACTTGGCTAAAGCCAAATTGGGCATAAAGGCTGTAAGCATCTTTAGTGACGAGCATTGTGCGGCGTAAGCCTTGTAAATTTGGGTGGCTAACGATGCTTTGCATAGGCCCTTTCCTAGCTGCAAAGGTAAAATAAATACATCTGTTAAGTATGCAAATGTGGCTTTATCACTGACAACACGAGTGAAACGAGCTTGTCGCTGATAAGCATCGAATACGCCCAAGCATAATGAATTGGTGTTTACCCACGCGTTTGGTATAGGTGCAGTTCTAACGATAATAAGCTAAATTCGTCACCAAAAGCGACTTTTGCGCCATGTTATGACGAAATTAGTAACAGTTGTCACGTTGCGTACATTGCCCAAATTTGCTTTATTAATGTTACAACAGCAGCAAGGTTTAAATAAACGCGGGAGGCAAATAAATGAGAGTAGTATTGGTACTGGCCATGTTTGGTCTGCTTACAGCGTGCACAAATAGTGACTGGCGCACGGCGTCTCGTGAGTCAGCAGGGTTAGCCCTTGACCCATCAATTGATACACAAGCATCTATTGAAATTTATGCTGCTGATGCCTTTAGCTGGCGTGGTTGGTTTGCTGTGCATACTTGGCTGGCGGTAAAAAAAGAAAATGAGCCTGAGTACACCGTATATGAAGTCGTAGGCTGGGCGTTAAATGAAGGTCTGCCAGCATTGCGTGAATACCAAACGACGACACCCGATCGCTTTTGGTACGGCGCAAAGCCTGAAAAAGTGTTGTCGATTCAAGGTGAAAAAGCCGCTGAGCTTATCCCTAGAGTAACCGCTGCGGTTAATCGCTATCCTTGGGCAAACGAATACACGTTATTTCCCGGTCCTAACAGTAATACATTTCCTGCGTGGGTAGGTTTACAAGTACCAGAATTGGAATTAGATATGCCATTTCGTGCGATTGGTAGTGGTTACGCGGAATAGGCAACAGGTGAGCGATAAGTTAGCTTGCCTCGCTTCAGATTACATCAGGGCAGCTTAAAAAAACCAGTGATTTATGCTGCCCTAATCTAACATTTCGCTGCTAGGTTTTTATCTGTGATGTATATGCGTTGAGTATGTCACTGGCGCACGCGCTGTAAACATCTTGGTCCATTACATATTCTAATACCCGTTCTAGGGCGCTAATACGATGGGGCTGCCCAAGCATCCAAGGGTGAATATTCAAACTTAGAATACGCCCGCCTTGTTCGTTTGCCTCTTTGAGCAAATAGTCACACGCATCAATTATCTGCTCGGCGTAAGACTCTTCACTGTGCAAGTTGTTAAGCATGATAAAAGTATCGTCTAGTTCGTTAGATAACGGCATGGCCCACAAGTTTCCCTGTTGGGTGTTAAAGGTGTACGGCATATCGTCGTTTACCCAATCACAAAAATACTTAATGCCGTTGGCTGCTAATAGCTCTGGGGTGTTCTCACTTTCGTTACGCCCGGGACTTAACCAACCTGTGACATCTTGTTCGGTTAACTCGCGCAATTGTGTCAATGAATCTTTTACTAACTGAGCTTCTACTTGTTTGTCTTGACCACCATAATGCAGTGCGTCCATGTGCATGCCGTGACACATTACTTCATTACCGCGCTCTTTTATTGTGTCAAGTAGATAAGGCGTGCGTTTGGCTAATTCAGTGTTCATGGCAAACGTGGGCGTGACGCCGTATTTATCGAAGGCTTTTAAAAAGCGAAAAATACCTACCCGGTTACCATAGTCACGTAGACTAAAATGCCGTAAGTCGGGGTAGGGCATGGTCATGCCGCCTTGGATCTTAAACGGTTCGCCTTTTTGATCTAGCGGGAAAAATTGCAAAGGCACGTTTACCCAAAGTGCGAGCTTTTTTCCACCAGGCCAAGTAATGGCAGGTCGATTGCTAAGCATCGACCAGTCATAACGTTCGTGATCCATGCCATAACTGCGATGAGCGTATTGTAGGTATGATTTATCAAGGGCCATTATTTCGCTCCTTTGTTCAGAGCAGTTTGAAGCGCGGCAGCATTTTTTTGCGCAATGTCTGTTTTGGCTTGCTCGTAGTAATGCTCTAGGTAGTAATCAGCTATCTCTTTGCCTGTGGTGATCCATACGTCATCGTGACTGGTAATGTAATCTAAGGCTTCTTCATAGGCTTTCATTCTATGAGGGCAAGACACCTGGTAATTATGCGTCGGAATGCACATGATTGTGCCCGACTCTTCGCCTTCGGCATAAAGTCGGTCAAAGTTATTTTTTAGCATTTGCCCGTAGCGCCTAGGCTCTATTTTATTCACCACAAAGGCGATGGTGTCGTTCATTTCCAACGAATAGGGGATTGAGACAAACGGCTTATTACTGCGGGTATGGATTGGCGTAGGTTGATCATCATGAAACAAATCGCAGGTATATATGCCGCCTTCGCTACCAAATAACTCAGTACCCACTTCGGCGAATAAATCCAAGGTTAACTCTGAGTGTGATAAAGCTGGGGCTAGATAACCAGCACATTTTTGGCCAGTGTGCTGATAAATGCTTTCCATTGAATCTTTGATCATGTCACGCTCTTGTTGCTCTGACATACCATAGGTGTAGCGAGTATTGTAAATGCCATGACTAAAAAATTCCCAGTCACGCTCTTTGCACATTTGAATGATTTCAGGATGGTGATCGCACAGGGCAGTCGATAATGAAATAGAGCCGCGTATGCCGTATTTTTCCAGTAAATCCATCTGTCTTTTATGGCCCACGCGATTACCATAGTCTCGAATACTGTAGCCTTGTGTGGCAGGGTAAGGCTGAGGCCACGCTTTACGTGACGGATTTGCCGGTGGATTAAGCTCATAGAATTCAATATTCGGAGCTACCCAAAAGGCCATTTTTTTACCATCGGGCCAGCGAATTTTTGGGCGATTTTCATAGGGCCAGTAATCATAGAACCCAGGATCACTTTTCATTTTTTACTACCTCTTTGCTACTGAGCGACTATTTCGTGTGTTGCTGGCTTAGCCACTGGTTAACTTCATCAAGGGTTAATACATCTGCGTATTTTAACGATAAATCTGTCAGATTTGCGTAATGGTAGCTCTCGTGTTTATCCGCCACACATTCCTCTGGCACAATGGTGCGGTAACCGCGAGACAGTGAATCGACCGCTGTGGCGCGAATACATCCTGAGGTAGAGCCTCCAGTGAGAATAACCGTATCCACTTGATGCCAAACTAACAATGACTGTAGTTGTGTTTCAAAAAACGCGGAGGGCATTTTCTTTAAATACACCACATCTTTTACGTAGTCGATTTCGAGCCGATCATCGAACTCACTGCGCCTAGAATCAAATTTTATATTCTGTAAAGAATCAGGCGTATCGGTGCGTGTTCCCCAAATACCGGCGTCTTCGGCACCTTCCATGTAGGCAACGTGTGTCCAAACAACGGGCCAGCCTAAGGCTCGAAATGTTTTTGACATCTCGTTAATATATTCCATCTGGCGGGGATCAGTTTCATAAGCGGTCGCGAATTCATCTTTACAGGTATAGGCCTTTTGCGGATCGATATTCACCAACACTGCTTTATTGCCAAAGCCGAAACGCTTACGTGCGGGATTGTTTTTTACCTCGTTGTATATTTCTTTTGCGGTCTTAGTGGTCGTTTGCATCGGATTACCTTCAAATCTTTGATAATTGTCATAGGTTTTATGGCTGATATTGGCAACAATTTAACCTTGAATTGCGTTAGCTTTTAGTGTTATTTATAATTAATGTACTATTGATATAACAATTGTATTTATAACGCAATTTTAATACTGCTTGCAAATATAATTGCTGGCCAAATTGACATCGGCCAATTGCTGAAGGCTTTTTGAGTGTTAAAAGATACCCAGCTAGTTGACTTACTTACCCATACAAAAAAGGCGAACACATACATGAAGCACAGAACGATTCGCGGAACGATACAATATACCAGTAAAAAGCCTGAAAAATTTGGCCATGAAAGAGGGCGTGAATTCTTCACTCTTACTACTCAATCCGATGGCGTACAAGTTATGCACGCTCACTGCGAAATAGACGATGAGCCAAATGTTGTTCGAGATGTGGTGCAGTCTATGCGACAGGACTGCAGTCCGATTGATTGCAGTGTGCGCTTATCTGTGGGTGACAAATATGAAGGTAGCGGCTGGATCCGCGTGACCGATTCCTACGCTGAATGTGAAACACACAATCAGCGTGATGGCCGTATTACTCAGCGAATTGAACTCGACAGCCCAGTTAAGTGGTTACAGTCGCACCCTATAGTTGGCGATGGGATCTTAATGAAATTATATGACCTATCCCAAGGGCCAGGTAAAACTTTTTTCCCAGATATTATGCTCACTTCGCCAGATCATCGTGGTGCGACCGGACCCATGTTATTTAAAATGAACGGGTTGGGTATTCAGTATGTGGGTGAAGAAGAGATTGTCATTCAAGCCGGGAAATTTCTCGCACGCCATTTTCAAGTCGTTGATACGGCGGGCAACTTACCAGAAGAGCATCCACCATACGAGTTGTGGGTAACCGCTGATGACGACTATCTTTTACTCAAAGCCGGTGTTGACGGTTATATGCAAACCCATTATGAATTAACCGAATACCAAATTATTGGAGGCGAGTAATGAGCAACAGTAACGCGTTACCATCATGGGATGTACTGAGTAAACATGATGTATTTCCAGTTGCAGATCACGATGAAGTCGCCCGGCTTAACTTTTTAACGCATTTAAATGTGCACTTGAGTAGTCAAATATTGCCTGGGGTAAAAACCGCTTTTGACAAACAGGTTATGCCCGAGATCATTGCGCAAACGGGTAAAGCGCCTGAGTCACGTCACGAAGTACGTAAGCACATGCTGAAAAATGGCTATTTTCAGATGTGGAGTGCGCTACGCCGAAATACTATGGAAATGCGCCATCAAGCGGCGCGCGCTCAAGTGCTTGGTCAAATTGATGACATCGTCGAAAAGGTCAATAAAGCCTGCGAAAATGATGCCAATATTCAGCTTGATAGCCGCGTGAGCATACCGCCAAACGTAGGCTCAGTGGACATTCATTGCCAGCCCGGCTGTTACTATGCAGAGTATTTTGAGAATGATGTCACCGTCGCTGCCAGCTATGATGTAGGTTTGTTTGTGACCACCGCAGGCTTACTCGGTGCATTGAGTGACGGAGGTGGGCAAGGTATTGCTAACTGGCTTAAAACCCAACACCCAGATTTTTCGCCTAAGCGTATTTTAGATATCGGCTGCACTGTGGGGCACAATGCCTTGCCCTTAGCCGAGCATTTTCCTGATGCCCAGGTGATAGCCATTGATGTGGCGCGACCCAGTTTGCGCTACGCTCATGCTAGAGCGAAATCGTTAGGCGTGAACAATATTCAATTTGTACAAGCGAATGCCGAAGATTTAAGCCAATTTGATGACGGCTCATTTGATTTGATTACTACTTCGATGTTTTTACACGAGTTGTCTCATCAAGCACTGCCAAAAATACTCAAGAACATCAATCGACTCTTAGCCGATGGTGGTTTGAATTTACACCTAGAGCAACCGCAATATACAGGCATGGATGTATACCAACAGTTTATTCGCGATTGGGACACCTACTTCAACAACGAGCCTTACTGGGGCCCCATGCATGAGTTAGATTTAAAGCAAGTCTTTACCGATTGCGGCTTTGATCCTAATGATATGTTTGACGTCGGCGTGATATCCAAGGTAGATGAAAAGATTTTTGGTAAGCCAAAAACTGACGGCGAAGATTATGGACGTTCTCCTATTTGGAATGCGCTAGGGTTATGGAAAGGACAACACGCTAAATTGAGTGAGAATGCAGCATGAGTGAACATAAAGAACAACTGAGTGACGCAGAAAAAGCTAACTTAGCAGGGACGAAAGCCAAAGGACAGCGACCGTACTTTTTGGTTGATAAACAGACCGAGCAAGCATTGTCGGTGGCCATGACGTTAGCCATGGAGTTGTCCGTGACTAAAGAGCGCTTAGCTTCTCTTGAGTGCATGTTGGTGGACAAAGGCGTGATTGCCAAGGGCGAGCTTGACCAATATCAGCCAAGCAAAGAAGAAGTGGCAAAGCGCAGCCTTGAAACTCAAGCTTACTTAGCGCGTGTATTACGGATTGTGCAGCAAGATAAAGAAGAGTTGGAATGTGATGATCCTGATATGCAAACTGTGCAGGATCAGTTAACAAAATGGTGAGGTAAAACCACACGTACTTGGCAGGACTTTACAGCAGATCATTGCAACTTCAAGACTTGCCAAGTACAGAAACGTCACAGAAAAAGACAGCGCACTAAATGCCAACCGCTGGGTAGTAGCCATACGGCAAACAGCAAACAATAAGCCACAGCAGTCTGGTAGCAATACTGCCAACAGGCTTTCTATGTTAGCCATCAAGATTTTAATCATCCCTAAAAGACGTTATGTGCTCGATTACGCCTTAGCGTGTATTCTTCGGCACCTGCCATCTTCCTTGATATCTCTCAATCATATACAATCCTCGACCGTTTATTATCGGGACACCAGCACACCCTCACAATTAAAAATACAGTGTATTGGCTAGTTTCAAGCTAATGGCTAGCTGACCAGGTGGCGGTGTTTTGATAGTGCGCAAAAAAAACAATAAAAAACCTAATAAAAAATGCAATCAAACGCGCATGAAATATACATAAAAAATACACGCAAAAAGGATAAAAAATGACTCGCGCTGTAATGATGACGGCTATATATATGGCTTCTACCTTCTCAATATCTTCATACGGTGCCGCTCTTGTTATGACAGGCACAGAAAAAGGTAGTGTAAAAAATATTGAAAAAATCACTATTGAGGGCGCCGCGACAGCGAATGAATCACCTGTTGGCACCTTTAATTCGCCTATCTCTAATTTAGAATACGATCCACGAGTCGATCTTCAATCCAGAAACATGGCTGAAGCCCAGGCCGATGTAACAATTCGCGGTGGTATATTCGAAAACACTGGCTTTAGCGTGGGAAGTGCAACCCTTATAGATCCGCAAACTGGGCATTACTTTGCAGAAATACCTATTGCGCCAGAGATGCTCAGTGCACCTGCAATTTTAACAGGCGTCGATAATTCACTTTACGGGACAAATAGCTCGGTGGGTTCGGTTTCCTATAAATGGCGACCTATTCAAACTGCAGGCAGTGTTTCTTTAGGTGCTGGCAACAATAACTTTAATATGCAAAGTGTGCACAACGCTATTGCTTGGACTGTCGATGGTTCTTCAGAATGGGTCGCAGGCGTTGAAGGTGAGTATTCGCGCTCTGAAAGTGATGGAACAATAGAAAATGGTGATCATGATTTTGAGCGAGCTTCAGGGCGGGTGCAACTGAAAAGTAACACCTCGCAAACGGATTTGTTTTTTGGTTATCAAGAGAAGTTCTTTGGTTGGCCTAACTTGTATACCCCTTTTAATGTAAACGAGACTGAGGAATTACAAACCCGTTTGTTGATGTTTAATCATCAACAGCAATATGCGCAAGATAGCGCCTTTGAAGTGTCTGCCTATTATCGAAAGCACAATGACCACTACGTTTTCTCAAGAGAAAATCCTGAGGCCTTTCAAGCGTTTCACGAAACCAAGGTAAAATCAGTCGCGGTATCTGGTCGCCATCGTGTCGATGCAAAATTTGCCGTGAACTACGCGGCGCAGTTCACGGCTGATGAGATTGAATCCACGACCCTTGAAAACAACTTTACCTCTCGCGATTACTATAAGTTAAGTGTCGTGCCTGAGTACGCTATTGCCTTGCCAGACAATCAGCACCTAACACTTCGTGTTGGGGCGGCGTATGACGATACCAATCGCGATGATTCAAGCGTCTCTGTGATAAGTGATATTGTTTGGCATAAAATAAACGCAGACAAGTCTACACGCACGGTAAATTTGTCCTATTCTGAAGCCACTCAAGTAGCTGGGTACACGGCCATTGGCGGAAGTACGTCAAGCGGACTTTTCAGAAGTAATGACGAACTTCAGCGAGAAACGAGCAAAAATCTGGAATTGGGCGTCTCATTAGATGAAGCAACATGGCGCCTCGACTCAGCTGTGTTTTACCGCTGGGATAACGAATTAACCGACTGGACTTACAGCTTCGACTCTACCTCCGCGCGAGTGGCAAACCCAGTAGATATCGAAACAGTAGGGGTTGAATTTATCGCTATTGGGCGCTTAGAAAATGTTGATGTTGTCACAAGCTATACCTATCTCGATAAATCCGAAGACTATCGGGATGAGAACATAGACGCGAGCTTTTACGCGTTAAACTATCCTCCCCATCGTTTTACCCTTGGGGTGATTTGGTTTCCTGTGGACTCACTTGAATTAAGAGTAGACAACGAATGGCGTAAACAAGAGCAGAACGCGTTACGAAAGGGGGATGATACGGCGTTTTTCACGCACATTACACTGACCTACTCGCCAGCGCAGATTGAAGGCTTCAGTGTTGTACTCGCTGTCGATAATCTGTGGGATGAATCCTTTGAAGAAATTCCCGGCACTCCGGGACGCTCTGATCAATTATCGGCTACTGCCAGTTATTTCTGGTAACAAGATGGATTAACCCATGCCGAGCGCTAAAAGTCTCGGCAAATTAGCTGTTATTTATATGGGTAAGAATTGATTTTTATAAAAGTGGCATTTGATAATAGCAACCTTGGGTAATAATTAATGGCGGTGAATAAATACACCAGCACTGGTCTACGTCAGGGAAATTCGGTGATTCCAAATAATGATTCGCCCTCTTGCCTTAAGGACTTTGTGGGCGTATGGCAGCTCAATAGGCAAATACTGCAAAGTAGCGGTGAAGCGTTTTTATTCAACGGGGCGGCAAACTTTGCGTGGTCTGATTCTCAATTGCTTTACCAAGAATCTGGGATAGTCACAGCACCAGATAAAAAGGTGCTTCAAGCTGAGCGCGCCTATGTGTGGCAACAGCAAGCTGGCGGTAAAATTGACGTGTTATTTGATGACCACCGCTATTTTCATAGCTTTACTGCGGCCAAACCTTATGCGGAGCACTTGTGTGGTGACGATCATTATGTGGTGAAGTATGATTTTGATTATTGGCCATGCTGGGAGTCAACATGGCAGGTCAAAGGCCCACGAAAAGACTATAAAATGACAAGTCTTTATCAACGGGCATAACGTACTTTGTGCCCAATTTAAAACACGTTATTAGGCTAACCTCTACATAAGTGCAGATATATCAAGTTATGCAGCGTCCATTTTATTGCGCTTTTGTGATAACCACAGCGCGATAGCAATAATGCAACCGCCAAGTGCAAGGCGGCTAAAATCAGTGTCTATTTGCCACAGCACTAGATTGACGATTAGCCCAGCAGGGATCAGGGCATTATTCATAATAGCCAACGTGCCCGCCGATACCTTTAGCGCTCCTTGATTCCAGAAGTAGTAACCCATTCCAGATGCCATTACGCCCAACCATAACAGTACGCTCCATTGGGCTGTATTTTGTGGTAATTGACTTGCGTTACCGAACATAAAGAAAGCAGGTAAAGCTACGGCTAAAGCGCCAATGTAGAACCAGGCGAATACATTATGCGCAGAAACAGTTGGCTGGAATGTGGCAGCTAGTTTTCGATAGCCAACCTGACCAATAGCAAAACAAAGGTTGGCGCCTTGCACAATAAAAAAGCCTGTCCAGAAATGATCACTGACGCCCTCAAAACGAATGACTGCCGCACCCACAGTAGCAATTAGCGCACACAACAGATGAAAAGGCGAGAACCGCTTAAATAGCGCATCGTTAAGCATAGTCACATAAATTGGCGTGAAAATAGTGAACAGCAGTACTTCTGGTACCGATAGATAAAGAAATGAATGGTAAAAAAAGATATACATCAAACCCAGCTGCAATGCGCCTAAACAAGCCAGAGCCAGTTTTTGCTTGGCGCTCAGTAGTGAGAGCTTCAAAAAGGGTAAGAACACCAGAGACGCGAGTAAAACTCGGGTAAGTACAGAAAAATAGCTGTCTACGGCGCCCGCCAAGTACTCACCTATTAGCGAAAACGAAAATGCCCATAAAACGGTGACAGCGACTAAATAAAACACGCGAGACTCTTTTGCAAAATTGTGTGCGCGATAAAGTATGGCATTATGCCGGTTTAATCAAGATTGCTGTTTGTCATTGCCAAGAAGAGGAGGGCGCCACCCCTGACGTTTTCAACTAAATAAACCACAAATATTGGCGCATGAAATTTTAAGTTTCAATCAAACTGGACGGTATTGGGAATGGCTACCCTCAATCTATTATTGTTAATCTTGCAGGCAGTATTTACTATTGCCGTGTCCAGTATGGCTGGGTTAATCGATTTACATTAATGAAATAACCTATACAGATAAGTACTGCTTAACGTTTGTCGTGTCGTTCAAAAAATGGCGCTAAGCCGGACTTCCATCATAATTTCTGTGTATAGCGAATGGAACTAGATTTGCTGTTGGTGAACGTTTTATTACTCAGTATTTTCTGGTTTACGGTACTATTTTTTGCCAATTAGTGTGGTTTTCTTTTTGCGGCGTCCTATAATAGACAGATAATAAGTAAGGTGTTGTTTTCGGGATAGTTTTTGAGATGGTTTTCGAATTAGTTTTCAGGATAGTTTTGTTGTTATAGGGATAGGTAGCAGATTTGGTGTAGCAGCATCTCGTTAATATGCTTATCCAGATGTTCGTTAAACTGGACATTAAAATATAAATTGCCTGACGTCGTATTTATCGCTGCAAAGACCTTACATTCTTAGAGCGTGGACGTATTTTAAAAGGACTTAATAGCATGTTTCGTTTTTTTGCATGTCTGATATTGATAATTTCTTTTAATATCAAGGCATTAGATGAGCAACCCAAAAACATCGTTATTATTTTGGCTGATGATCTTGGTTGGAATGACACAACTATATTTCAGCCGAGTCAATTTTTAGAAACCCCTAATATTAATGCACTTGCGGCGAAAGGTATGATTTTCAGTCAGGCCTATGCTAATAGTCCACTGTGTTCTCCTACTCGCGCTTCTTTACTTACTGGGCAAACCCCGGCTCGACACGGCTCAACTACTCCAAGTCATCATTTGCCTTTGGTGAGATTAACGCCTTCATTACCAGCCTCGGCGGCTACAAATAGAAAGTCTATAGCGCCACAAACGGTTACACGTTTGGACACAAAACTACCGACTCTATCCTCTATAGCAAAAGCCAACGGCTATCATACTGCACACTTTGGTAAATGGCATCTTGGGGCTCGTCCATATAGTCCTTTGGAACACGGTTTTGATATAGATATACCCAATTTTCACGGAGCTGGCCCTACCGGAGGGTATCTTGCTCCTTGGTCATTTGCGCCCGATATTCAGCCACAAACTGCGGGTGAACATATCGATATTCGACTCGCCAAAGAAGCAAAAAAATGGATATTCAGTGTGAAAGATGATGGCCCCTTCTTTTTAAATTTTTGGGCGTTTTCGGTTCATGCTCCATTTAATGCAGACGCCGACGTAATTGATTATTTTATTAATAAGCGTTCGGGGTTTCATAGTCAACGTAATGTCACTTATGCGGCTATGGTGAAACAATTTGATGATGCTATTGGTATATTGTGGCAAGCATTGGTTGAGGCTAAGGTAGAAAAAAATACCATTATTATTTTTACCTCGGACAATGGTGGCAATATGTACACCGTTGTAGGAAACACACATGCAACGAGTAACTTTCCTCTAAAAGGAGGGAAGGCCACTGAATATGAAGGGGGATTAAGAGTTCCGACGGCGGTTATTTGGCCGGGTCTTACGCAGCCTAACACGTTGAGTGATACACCTATACAAACGGCAGATTTCTTTCCTACGTTACTCAACGGAGTTAACTTGTCGTGGCCATCAACACATATTGTTGATGGTCGAGATATTCGGCCAATTTTACAAGGTGATACCTTAGATACGCGTGCTATTTTTACTTACTATCCCGCGGAGCCAAAGGTTCCAGATTGGCTGCCACCCTCTGCTACTGTTACCTTAGATGGCTGGAAATTAATTCGTACATTTCATTACGGCAAATATGGGGGCCATCTTTATAAACTTTATAATCTTGACCTTGACCCCTCTGAATCAGTTAATTTAGCTGAAACCCAGGTTCATAAAGTGACTGAACTTGACGCGCTTTTAGAGGCGTATTTGCTAGAAAGTGAAGCGGTAACTCCGATCGTTAATGCTAATTATCGCGATGGTGCTTTTAACTACGATACGATCGGAGTAGAAAAAGAAAACTATCGATTACCGGAACAAAAAATTCCCTCTGATATTCAATTTCAAATTAAAACTGATCAGCAGGTCATTGATGGTGGAGACACAGCGAGGTTCACATATATATTAAGTCATCACAGTAATACCGCTTCTGTCCTTTACAAACAATTTATGGGCCCAACAGTTACCTTAACTGCGGACGAAAACAGCATAAGCTTCGTGGCACCAGAGGTGACTCAAGAAGAGTATGTGGGCTTAGCGTTTATTGTTAGGGATCAAGGGCAAACTATTAGGAAGCAAGTTGGGGTGCGTATTAATCCAACCCAAGTTGCCCCTAGCTTAACGGTTTCTCAAGTTACGCAGAACATTACAAAAGGAAGTACGGCTAGTTTTAATATTGAAGCCATCGATCTCAATAAAGATTTTATTCATATGAGTGTCTCAAGCGACAATTTACTCGCGAATTCTCTAAGCCTGCCGCCAACGGTGGGGGAGTTTAAGGTAAGCATTCCAACGGACTACTCAGATACGTCAGTCACATTAATGTTTACTGCGGATGACCGACATCATCAGGCTTCGCAAACCGTTACGTTTAATGTTGCACCTAAACCTAGCGCAGTCAACAATGAAACCACCTCAAAATCCGCGGGGAGCGTGCACTTTGTGATGCTATTTTCTGTTCTTTTCATTATATTGCTAAGAAGAAGAATTGATTAAATACCAGTGGATCACTAATACCAACTTCAGTAAATAATTAACCACGGGCAATTATTTATTGGAATTGGTATAACACTTTGCATCGTTTTTGTGAGGCTA
Organism: Paraglaciecola sp. 20A4; assembly: GCF_011378905.1. Lineage (GTDB taxonomy): Bacteria > Pseudomonadota > Gammaproteobacteria > Enterobacterales > Alteromonadaceae > Paraglaciecola. The sequence goes on from NZ_WTPY01000006.1 coordinate 104,135, forward strand.
TATTTACGCTGAAACGTCTGATGCCAGCATTGCTATTGCTGGTCTCTCGAGAATGTAAGGCACTTATTCCACTCTTACGCAGTTTCGCCCCGCCGCTTTGGCTGAATAGAGCGCTTTATCTGCTTTTAACATTAAGGGCGATAATTCATTTTCATCAGTGTAGCTAACAACCCCTGCACTGACGGTTTGGTGCAAGTTCGCTGAAATTATTGACCAGTCGTATTGGGCAATCGTATCAATTAATCGTTGTGCTATTTCGATTGCTTTGTCTTTATCAATGTTGGGCAATAAAATCAAAAATTCTTCGCCGCCCACGCGGCCGACAGTGTCAGTTTCACGCATCATACTTTTACTAATGGAAGCAAGTTGTATGAGTACTTTGTCGCCAATCTCGTGGCCTAAGCTGTCGTTAACCAATTTAAAATGGTCAGCATCAAAAGAGATGATTGAAAACGGCTGGTTGTTTTTCTTTGCGGCTTTTAAGCACTCCTCTCCGTGGGCATAGGTGTCACGTCTATTTGATAAATTGGTGAGTTCATCGGTGAGTGCTAACTGTCTAAACACCTGTTTACGCATAACTTGTTTATAGGCGTAGACTGATACAATCAACAAAATTATCGCTACCAGAATGATAATTATGATCTGCAAACTATCATTACGTTGCATGATGTGTAGTTGCTTCTCTTTGACTTTTTCTTGTTGAATGAGCTGGTCATTTTCAGTTTGAATTTTGTCAGTATTAAAGCGAACTTGCATTTCAGCGTTTCGCTCAGAAATGATCTGCTTATCTAGCGCAAGGTAGTTTTCGACGAACTCGGTTAACGCAATATACGCTTCGGGCCATTTTTCAAGTGCTTGATAAATTTGACGTTTTAGGTCAAGGGATAGACTTAGTCCTCTCGCGTTGTTACTGTAGTTAAACGCATCCTGTGCTTTATTTATATACTGTAGAGCCTGTTCATTATCGTTTAATTTGTAATGTAGCTTGGCAAGATTTAAGTTCATGTGACTGTAGCTCGTATCATTTTCAGGTGTCACATGTTTCTGTGCTTCACGTAATGCGTTTTGTGCGTCATCTAACCGATTTAAACTGATCAAAATATTGGCTATATCAATTGACGAATCCGCTGCTGCCGTCAAATTATTTTCTTTCAACCAATATTGATGAATCTGACGAAAAGCATCAAGCGCTTCTTCGTATCTCCCCAGCGATTCTAATGAAAAGCCAATCAACGTTTTGGTTTCGTTCGCATCATAAATTAATTGTTTGTCTAAATAATTTTGTTCGAGTTTACGCAGGTATCTCAATGCGGTTTCAGCGTCACCAAAACGGCGATAACTGTTAGCAAGTTCACTTAAATTTAAGTTGGCTGAATATGGCAGGTTAAGCGTTTCATATAGGTCTTGCGCGGTAATGAGATCTTCAAGTGCTGCCGAAAAATTACCAACGTAAGATAAAATAGAGCCTCTGATGCCGCGAGCCTCAGCAATAAGACGAGGATCTTCTAATAAATAAGCATCCTTTACCACTTCGTTTAGCTCAGGTAATATCTCGTCGTTTTTGCCTAGCATATGTAATTGCCAGGTCTTACATAGCTGTAAATCAACCTGAAGGGCAGAAGGGGTAGGCTCTTTGTAAATTCTTAAGTATTCATCCGCATAGGCAATAACATGCGCTAATTGCTCATTTGTATCGCTAGGAAGGTTCCAACATGTTAGCCGTATATGTAGTCGTTGCCGAATGACATCGTCCGGTGCCAAGCTGTTCTTATACTCTTCTAACAAACGATCTAATTGTTCTTCCGATAAAAATTCAGCGGTATCAAAACGGTTATATATCTCATCAGCACGATTATTTTTGATAGGGTTGGCATGTCCAATGCTAGGCGCGCCTAGGGACAAAAAAAATAAAAGAAGGCCAAAAAATTTGAACAATTTAAAAGCTAACAACGCGGTATATACCCAAATTTGATAAGGATGACTATAACTTATCTATCACTCTAGTCGCGCATTAAGGATAGAACCACTATTGGCATGCAGAATCGTAAAATATATCTAATATTTTATCTAACCATGGATTTTATGCTATTAGCAAATAGTTGGATTTTGCTTAAAAAAGATAATGTGATTAGCTTGATTACGCTGATGGTTATTAAACACATTTAGCGATCCGTATCTGTGAGCGATAGTCGAAACGTCTTAGTGGTATTTTTAGAATAACCTCTATACCTGAAATGTATTGCGCGTCATCAAAAGCCCTATGGGGTAAGAAGCGCGTCACCAAGCTTTTGTAGGTTGACGCTGTTTAATCCCAATAGTCGTTTTATTATCTAATAGACTGACGGTTCGCCTTCTGGACGTGTTTTAAATCTGCGATGAACCCACATATATTGGTCTGGCTGCTCTCTGATCGAGTTTTCGATCATCTGATTGATGATCGTTGCGTCTTGTACATCATCGCCACTTGGAAATTCAGTCTCTGGCACTGCAAAGGTAACTTGATATTGGTTGGTCTTAAGGTCACGTTTGTGTGATACGAAGACTGGCTTGGCTTTACCTAATCTCATTAGTTTACTCGCTGACGTCACAGTCGTCGCGGGTATGCCAAAAAAGGGAGCAAATACCGAGTTCTTGATGCCGTGATCCTGATCCGGTGAAAACCATACGGTGCGCCCTTCGCGCAAAGTCCGAATAATGGCCCGCATGTCAGAACGCTCAAATACGTTTTTAAAAACACGTTTTCTGCCACTGGTGATGACGTATTCAAAAACAGGATCGTTATTTTTGCGGTAGACAACATCAATATCAGCAACCAAGTTAACCATCATCCCCGCTAAATCTAAATGCGTATAATGGCCGCCAATTAGTAATACGCCTTGGCCGTTTTCTGTCGCGGCCTTTAGCACATCTAACCCTTTTACTGTAAACCGTTTGCGCAATGAATCTGGATTAGCCCACCAAGCCCAAGCGATTTCAAAAAAACCAATACCGTTAGCTACAAATATGTCTTTGACTAGTTGCTCTTGTTCAGCTTTAGATTTTTCAGGAAAACACAAGGCAATATTAGTGGTAGTAATGTGACGGCGTCGTTTAAGTAGCCGATAGCCAATTTTGCCAAATGCACTGCCGGCTAACATTTTTACTTTAAAAGGGAGTAAGGCGATTATCCTAAGGATCAACACTGCCAGCCAGCTGGTCCAGTGCCTTGGATGTAGAAGAGATTTTGACATGAATTGAATGGCCATCCGAAAAATTTGAAAATACGTTGCACAAAGTCTAGGGAATATAACAAAAATGCGTTTTTATAGGCACACTTAGGTGAGATTATTTTTCATATTTTGCTGATTTACCCTTTTGAGCAGCCCACATAGGACCTGCATCACCCCATTATTGCTATCTAGCCTTTTGCCATTAGGTCGATTTAACCAAACGACGTGCCGTTTCATCGTTAATCAAAACCACCATCACTGCGACACTGGAATACCCCTTGCTATGCCACAGATATAAGCTGGAAAAATCGCGGATAGAAACTTAAGGAGTTATAATGCAGATCCCATCAAACTCAGTTTTATCATCACTTAGCGAGAATAAACGTGTTAGCGCATCAGGCAATGCATTGCCAGGCAACGGTAATGAAGCGCAGCAATACCCACCTGCGTTTCGAACTACAAACGAGCAAGACACTAGCGACGTTTACGATTTTACTAATATGTCGCGCCGAGAATACAATCAATTGGTAAAGGCGGGAGAAGTGCCGCTTGGCTACATTGCTTTGCCCACTGAGGGCATTGATCTGACATCAAATACTAAGGCGCAGATGGAAGCCGTGCAGGATGAAAAAATAAACTTCATCGACTATTACCAAAATAGAATTGCTTATCGAGAAAGTACTGGGCAGTCAACGGAAAACTTCCGTGATGTTCTAGCCGACTTACAAAAATTGCAAGGTAAGGCTATAGATCCCGTATTCACCAAAAGTGTGGATACCTATGCCTGAAATACGATTTATCTATCTTTTTACATTAATTAAAAAAGATTTTTTAAGCATTGATAAGAGTGACGTCAAGTACAATGACTTGTATGGTCGCCGCTTAGTTTTGGCGTTGCAGAGATTGCGTTAGACCGTGTAGTGTCGATTTGAACGGGTTGTAATTTTTCCATAGCGTAATCATTCGATGTGCTTGATTGCGGTGCTAATTAAGCGTCATTATTTATTTAGTAAGTCATTAATATTGTTTAAACTTAATATAATGAAAATAAATCCATACTAGTAGGAAGTTACTTAAGCGCATGGGTCAATATCGAAAGCCATTTTTGATTGTAAGTTGTTTACTCGTCATCGTGTTTATTGCTGGATATTTATATAAGCAAAGCCGTGCGCCATTAGAGATTGATGTTTTGCGTGTAAGCCCAGGCGATGCACAGTTAGTACTCGCTGTTGTCGGACGTGTGCGCAACAAAGATGTGGTTGATGTACGAGTTGAGTTTGCCGGCAAGGTTACCGCTTTGCTGGTTGATGAAGGTGACAAGGTTAATCGTGGCGATACTATTGCTGAGGTGCGTTCTGCGGCGCAGCAAGCTGCACTTGGTGAGGCGGATGCCGACTTGCGTGCAGTTAAAGCGCAACTCGACTTCGCGGCTCAGGATTATAAGCGTATAGCGGCGTTATCAAAAAAAGGGTTAGTCGCTAATTCATTGCTTGATCAAGCTCGTACTAATCTTGAATCTGCCCAAGCAAAACTGGGTTCATCACAGGAGGCTCGTAACCAAGCCCGAATTCGGGTCGATGACTATATTATTCAAAGTCCGCTCGATGGGGTTGTGCTGTCGCGCCCGATAGACCAAGGACAAGTGGTTGGTCTCAGTGATACGCTTTATCAAATAGGCTCTGTTGGTCCCATTGAGATAGAAGCTGAAGTAGATGAGATTTACGCTTCAGAGCTCGTACTTGGTATGCAAGCCCTACTTGCGCCCACTGGTAAACAACAGGTAACGAAAGGACGTATCACTGAAATATCTCCAAGAGTAAACCCGTTAAATGGATCAAGGCTTACGCGCTTAATGTTAAATGAATTTAACGCCGACTTTGTGCCGGGGCGTTCAATCGATGTGAATATTTATGTGCAATCCTTTGACGAAGTACTTAGCGTGCCTAGGAGTGCCCTTAGAAAAGAAGGCGATAGTTGGTTTGTTTACACCATTGTCGATACAACAATAAAGTCTAATATTGTGACCTTTATCGATTGGCCAGGTAGTTCAGTTGTATTGGAGACAGGTCTACATTCAGGCGCGTTAGTTGCTCTTGATGCAACTATTGCTGCTGTCGCTTTAGCTAAAAATCAAAGCGTTAGTACCAAGAAAATGGAGGACTAATGCCATTTTCATTATTAGTGTCGTGGCGTTATATCACTGCAAACAGTTTTCAAACACTGTTACTGGTGCTGGGTGTGGCGCTTAGTGTGGTGGTATTTGTGTTTATTACGGCGTTAATTAATGGCCTTAGTATTTTTTTAACTCAGGAAACCACAAGTAAAATTGCACACGTCGAACTAGAGCCCCCGAATAGAATAGCGCGAGTATTGATAGATGACTCACGTTTTGTGGCACAACCTGTGTCTACGTTGCAACGCAAACAAATACGTAATTGGCAGCAGGTAATCGACATTGCTCAATTCACTCCCGGTGTAAGCGCAATTAGTCCTATTGTTGAAGGAAATGGTTTTTTGGTACGAGGAGAAGCGACCCGTCCTGTTGCAATCCAAGGCGTTGAGCCTAGCAAGGTTGATGCAATCACCAATATTAGTGCATACATTATTTCAGGAAGCGCTGAGCTTACAACCGGTGGTTTAGTTATCGGTGCTGATTTAGCTACCGAGTTGGGGCTGCTTGTTGGCACGCCCGTATTATTAAAATCGGAACGCGGTGCAGAGCGTTTGTTACCTATCACTGGTATTTTTCGTGTGGGTTTAGCAAGCTTAGATCAACGGGTTGGTTTCTTATCAATACGTGTGGCAAGACCGTTATTCGAATTACCCGACGGTATAACGCTATTGGGATTAAAGCTTGATGACCCTGCTAAAGCGCCGGCTATTGCTACGTTACTACACAACGCCACGCAGCTAAAAGCCACTGCATGGCAAGAAAAAAACAAAAGTCTACAAAATGCCACTGAAGCCCAAGGTCGAACAGGTAACTTTATTCAAGCGTTTGCATTGCTGGCCATTATTATCTCTATTTCTAGCGCCCTTTTATTGTCAACCTACCGTCGTCGTGCCGAGATAGGCATTATGCGAGCTACGGGGGTTTCCAGACAATTTGTTGCGACTGTATTTATTCTGCAAGGGGTTTTTATCGGGGCTCTTGGCGCTATGTTAGGCGCAACTGCAGGTTATCTGTTATGTGTGCAATTAGCTTCTATTACCGGCCCCGATGGCGATGCAATGTTACCAATTGCACCCAATGAGGGGGGGTATGCGTTAGTTATAACGCTTACCATTCTCGGTGCTGCTTTAGCCGCTGTGCTGCCTGCACGGGCAGCCTCTGCAGTTGACCCGGTCGAGGCAATTCAACAATGAGTCATACACTACTGTTGGCTAAGGATATTATTAAAAGTTTTCGTAATGGCGAGCAGGAAACATGTGTTCTTAAAGGTATTGATTTAAATATACCTCAAGGAAAAATGCTTGCGTTGCAGGGCGCTTCTGGTTCAGGAAAGTCGACATTGCTTAATATTTTGGGGTTGCTCATGCGCCCAACTGCTGGTGAGTTAATGCTATTAGACCAATCTTTAACAAATTTATCGGATGGGAGCTTGTCCAAGTATCGTAATCAACATCTAGGGTTTGTTTTTCAATATCATAATTTACTCCCCGATTTTACCGCGCTAGAAAATGTAGCTTTTCCAGCGGCCGCTCCTCAGGGGCGCCTAACGGGTGAGCTTAGAAAGCGAGCCTTGCATTTGTTAGATAGAGTAGGGCTGAGTGATCGTAGCCACTTTCTAGCAAGTCAATTGTCGGGCGGTCAAAAGCAACGGGTAGCGATTGCACGCGCACTGATAAATAAACCGGACCTTGTTTTAGCTGATGAACCTACGGGGAATCTAGATCAAGATACGGCAAAACAAGTTATGAACTTACTGCGTGAGATCAATCGCACTGACAATACGACGTTTTTAATATCGACACATGATAATAACGTAGCATCGAAATGCGATGAAATAATACGAATTACCGATGGCAAAATAGCACCCACCTAATAATAAATATGATTAAAACCTGTAACGGCCTCAGTGATAGCAGTAATGAAGATAATTCAATTACTGTTAAACCTTAGCAAAAATTCTGTTTTACAGCATTCTTTACCTCTTCAGTTTGCCCCCACCTTAGCTTTTACCTTAGCTCTCAGCGTTTATCTTGTTTTGCGTTTTGTATAAAGCGTCACTAAATAGCCAGGGTGCAATATACGTTGCCTAAACCTCGTTATAACGATTGCTAAGTCTATGGTAGTCAAGAATAGTTATATGAATATTCAATTGTCGACCGTCGACCGTCGACCGTCGAGCGCATTCGTGATTAATGCGGGTTCTTTTTAGAGACGACATATCTCCATCGCCAATTGCTTTTTGTCAATTTCTTAAAAGCTAATTTCAGCAATGATTGACTTGTCTTGTGGGGCACTCTAAATTTGTCCGTACAAATTATTTTGCTCGAGACAGCCAATGACCACCATAGTCGTATTATTCAATCTACAAGCAGGTGTTGATGAAAGTGTTTATCGTCAATGGGCCACACAAACAGATATTCCCACCGCAGGCGGCCTCGCGTCGGTTGATTCATTCGAAGTACTTAAAGCTGAAGGTGTGTTGATGAGTGAGGCAACGCCGCCTTATGAATATATCGAAATTCTTAAAATCAACGATATGGACCAATTCGGTCAAGATGTCGCTACCGCAACGATGCAAAAAGTCGCCAGCGAATTTCAGCAGTTTGCTGACAATCCTATCTTTATCATGACGTCAAAACTGTAGAGGACATTATGTCTCAATATCCAGAACTAAAAGGCAAAGTAGCTGTGATAACCGGCGCCGGGCGACAGGCCGGTCTTGGCGAAGCGATGGCAAAACGTTTAGCCGCAGAAGGCTGCAAGGTAGTGATCACCGATATCGGTAAATCTGTTAGTGAACATACCCCTGATAGCGCCATTGGCCACAGCGATGAAATGAATCAAATTGTCGCAGACATTAAGCAAGCTGGTGGTGAAGCCTGCGCGTTTGTATGCAACGTACTGGATGAAAAAGACGTACAAGCCGCGGTTAATTTCGCGGCAGAGACTTACGGCTCGGTCGACATCTGGGTAAATAATGCCGGTATCGGTTATTTAATGAAGTCTATTTTAGACATGCAAGTGGATGAGTGGGACGCCGTACTTGGGGTTAACCTGCGCGGCACCTTTCTTGGCATTAAGTACGCCGCTGAGCAGATGGTTAAACAGGGCCGGGGCGGTAAAATCATCAATATTGGCTCTCAAGCGTCTAAATCAGCGTTTGGCCATGCTTCCGCTTACACCACCTCGAAACACGCCATGAATGGCTTAACCCGCGTCGCGGCCATTGAGCTTGGCAGCCATAAAATTAACGTCAATGAAATTTGCCCTAACCACGTGACTACTGGCTTAGGGGCGTGGCAGAACGCGCATTTCTCAGAGGTGACAGGCAAAGGACACGAACAGTATATGCAGGACATGCGAGACCGCATTCCTTTGGGTCGACCAGGCTTGCAAGAAGACACTGCAAAAGCCTGTGCATTTCTATGTTCAGACCAAGCTAGCTACATCACGGGCGAGTGCATGAACGTGTCTGGCGGCGAAGAATATCACTAATGTTAGATGTGCAAAAAAAGAACGTAAGAGAGCAATGTAATGTCAGATTTTAAATGGCCAAAAGATAAACGACTTGCCATGTCCATCGTGGTGAATGTTGAAGAAGGCTCTGAGTACAGTGTCAAAGAAGGCGATAAAGGCATGGAGCCTGTGGACGAGTTACAAGTTCATTTGAAAAAGCCCATGCGTAATTATGGTAACGAATCGAACTATCAATACGGTATCAATGAAGGCGCACCGCGCATCATTAAACTCCTTGATAAATACCAGATGCCTGCCACCTGGACTGCTGCGGCATTAAGTCTGGAGCGTGCACCGCAGATTGCAGAGGCTATTCGTCGTAGAAATGACGAAGCCTGCTCCCATGGTTATCGTTGGGTGTTTCAGTTTCGCATGGACGAAAACGAAGAACGTCAATTTATAAAAGACGCTGTCACCAGCATTGAAAAAACCACAGGTAAGCGACCTTTGGGTTGGTTATCGCGCTACTTACTTACCGAAAATACCCGGCGCTTGTTGCAAGAAGAAGGTTTCTTGTATCACATGGATGATTACAGCGCCGATGCGCCATTTTGGGATGCAGTGCAAGGTTCAGATGAACCTATGGTTATCGTGCCTTACGCCTTGGACTCAAACGACATGAAAATGTGGGTTGCGCCGTCGCTCACCCCTGACGCTTGGTTGAAATACGCCATTGATACGTTTGATGTGCTTTACGAAGAAGGCGCAGAGCAGCCAAGAATGATGAGCTTAGGGTTGCATTTGCGTATTATCGGTCGTCCTGGGCGTATTGGCGCACTTGAAGCGTTCTTGAAATACGTAAGCGAGAAACCTGGAGTGTGGTTTACCACACGTCAGCAGATCGCTGAAACCTTCCAAGAGCAAGTACCTGCAACGAGCTACGTAGCTAAAGAGCAGGACGGAACAGCATCATGAGCAATATTTTATGCTCCTTGCTGTTTGTACCGGGCTCACGCCCTGAGCGCTTTGAAAAAGCCCTAGGGGCAGGGGCTGATTTAGTCTGCATCGATTTAGAAGATGCCGTACTACCGAATGATAAAGACTCCGCCCGCGACGCTGTTTTAGCTTGCGTGCAAAAAACGCAAACACTTTGCGTGCGCATTAACCCTGTGGGCACCCAAACGGGTGAAAAAGATTTACAGGCTTTTGCGAATACGACGTTAGCACCTGATGTCGTGATGTTAGCGAAGTGCGAATCAGCTGATGATGTGTTGCACGCACAGCGTGTTATCGGCAAAGCCAATACACGCTTTATACCGCTAATTGAAACCCTAAAAGGGCTTGAAAACGCTTACCAAATAGCCAGCGCGAGCCAGCAAGTAGAACACATCATGTTCGGCGGTGCAGACATGGCAGCAGAGCTGCGCTGTGAATTCAGTTATCAGCCACTTCTTTTTGTTCGCAGTCAGTTGGTATTCGCGGCGGCTAAAGCCAATGTTGGCCTTATTGATGTGCCATTTGTGGACATCAAAAATGAAGCTGGGCTCGTCGATGAAACCAACAACGTAAAAGCACTAGGGTTTAGCGGCAAAGCGGCTATTCACCCCTGTCAGATACAATCCATTCACCAAACCTTTATGCCCAGCGAAGAGCAAGTGGCTTACGCACAACAAGTGATGGCCGCAGTCGATGGGCCAGATGCTGGCGTGGTGGTGGTAAACAATAAAATGGTCGACAGGCCGATAATTTTAGCCTGTCAACGAACGTTAGCGTTAGTTAAAAACGCATCTTCAAATCGATAACCGAGAGAGAAAACTAATGGTCCAGAATGTAAAAAAAGTCGGCGAAAACCGTTATCGCGAAACCTTCGGCAGATGTTTTGAAGAGTTTACGGTGGGTGACACCTATGAGCACCGTCCCGGACGCACAATCACTAAAACGGACAATACCTGGTTCACTTTGTTAACCATGAATACTCATCCTATGCATTTTGATGACGAGTACGCTAAAGCCAGTGAATTTGGTAAATGTATTGTATGTTCGCCCTTCACCGTTGCCTTAATGGTGGGCATGAGTGTGACCGACGTCAGCCAAAAAGCCATTGCTAATTTGGGCTGGGAAGACATCAAAATGACGTATCCCGTTTTTGAAGATGACACTTTATACGCTGAGTCAAAAGTACTGGATAAGCGCGAGTCTAAGTCTCGCCCAGGCGCCGGCATTGTTACCGTTGAAACCCTTGGTTTTAATCAAGACGGTAAGCAAGTAGGCAGCTTTGTGCGCAAGATGTTGATTGCCAAACAAGGTTACTCAGTAGAAGAGAAAGTTAACTATTAATCAGTAGAGGTGCGCTATGTCTGAAGCATGGTCAAAAGAAGATGAGTTAGGGATCATAGACATGATCGACAAATGGGTTGAGAACGACGTGCGACCCATTGCCAAAGAATATGATCAAGAAGACAAATACCCACATGCACTAGCTGAGCAAATGAAAGAGCTAGGTTTATTCGGCGCTACTATCGGCCAAGAATTTGGTGGGTTGGGATTGCCAGCATCGATTTATGCAAAAATCGTGATGAAAGTGGCGTCAGCGTGGATGGCACCAAGCGGCATCTTTAATTCTCATTTGATTCAAGCTTCAGCCATCGAACGCTGCGGTACTCAGGCGCAAAAAGAACGCTTTTTGCCGCGAATGGCCACCGGTGAATTACGTGGCGGCGTAGCCCTGACGGAGCCAAACGCAGGCACCGATTTACAAGCGATTCGCAGCACCGCTGTAAGAGACGGCGATGATTACATCATCAATGGTGCAAAAACGTGGATAACCAATTCACTTAACGGTAATTCATTAGCTGTACTGGTGAAAACAGATCTAAACGCTTTGCCAGCCCATACAGGCACCAGTATGTTTATCGTTGAAACCAAAGACGAAAACGGCGAATTCAAAGCAGGCATAACCGTATCGAAAATGAAAAAAATGGGTTATCGCTCCATCGATACCTGTGAAGTCGTATTTGAAAACGTACGTGTGCCCGCTGCAAATTTGGTGGGTGAAAAAGAAGGTTCAGGCTTTAAGCATGCTATCGGAGGCCTGGAACTCGGGCGCATAAACGTAGCTGCTCGAGGAGCAGGTATTGCTAGAGGCGCCACTGAACTGGCGGTGCGTTATGCACAAGAGCGTGAAACCTTTGGCAAACCTATTTGCCAACATCAGGCTATTCAGCTCAAATTAGGCGAAATGGCCACGCAGGTTGAAGCTGCAAGATTGTTGATTGAGCAGGCCGCCGCTAAATACGATGCTAATGAGCGCTGTGATATGGAAGCGGGTATGGCCAAATACTTTGGCTCAGAAGCAGGGGTATTTTGTGCCAATGAAGCCATGCGTATTTTTGGCGGATATAGTTACTCAGTTGAATACGATATTGAGCGTTACTACCGAGATGCCATGTTGATGTGTATTGGCGAGGGTACCAATGAAATGCAACGCATTATCATTGCTAAACAAATTATAGATAAGAATAAAATTTAATTTAATTTAATGCTTGTTAGCAGCGCTTAGTAAATGAATTTTCCAAGCGCTGCTCCCTATCGAAATACAGTCAAAAAACAGCTAGAGCAAAGGACACAGCCATGACACAACTTCCCCTTGATGGTGTACGAATTATCGCAGTTGAACAATATGGCGCAGGCCCCTATGGCTCCATGTATTTAGCAGATTTGGGTGCAGAGGTGATCAAAATTGAAAACCCTGCCATTGGAGGGGATGTGTCTCGTCAAACGGGACCGTTTTTTCTAGGTGAAAACGACAGTTATTTTTATCAAACCTTTAACGTGAACAAGAAAAGCCTAACGCTGAATTTAAAATCAGAAGAAGGGCGCAAAGTGTTTGAAAAACTGGTGAAAACTGCCGATGCGGTAACCAATAATTTACGTGGCGATCAGCCGCAAAAGCTAGGTATTACCTACGAGCAGTTGAAACACATTAATCCGAAAATTGTCTGCGGGCATTTATCAGCCTATGGCCGAGATAACGATCGTGCTAGTTGGCCAGGCTATGACTATTTAATGCAAGCCGAAGCGGGCTTGATGTCACTAACGGGTGAGCCAGACCAAGCACCCACTCGCTTTGGGGTCTCAATGGTGGACTTTATGACAGGTGCTGTAGCGTCATTGGGGTTAACTGCGGCTATGTTAGGTGCTCATCGTACGGGGCAGGGGCGCGATGTCGATGTTTCGCTGTTTGATGTGGCGTTGCATCAGTTATCTTATCCCGCCACTTGGTATTTAAACGAAAGCCACGTGGTAAAGCGCGTAGCGCGTTCAGCACATCCTGCAACCGTGCCATGTCAGCTTTATAAAACCCAAGATAGCTTCGTATTCCTTATGGCCATGACGGATAAATTTTGGGATGTGCTGGTGGATATTTTAGATGATGCGGTGTTGAAAGAGTCACGTTTTTCGGCTGTTGCAGGTCGGCGAGAAAATCGCGATATTTTAACCACTGAGATTGATCGCGTGTTAGCTGCGCACCCAACCGCTTATTGGCTCGAAGTACTCAAAGGACGAATTCCGTGTGCGCCCGTTTATGACGTACCACAAGCGTTAAATAACCAATATATTCGAGATATCGGTATGGTGCAAAGTGTGCCGCATCCTGCCAATCAAGAAATGGAAATACTGGCTAATCCTATCAAACTTGATGGTCAGCGCCTAAGCGGTAAAGCGGCGGTACCTATGGGTACAGATACTGAATCTTTACTGACGGAGCTTGGCTACAGCGCCGCGCAAATTGCTGAGCTTAGCGCAAGTAAAGCGGTGTGATGTGCGCCCACATTTACGTCAATGCAAAGGAGGTTTGTTAAGTGAAATTAAACGGCATTAGAGTACTGGATTTATCTCTGTTCTTACCAGGCCCGCATTTTACCATGATGATGTCTGATCATGGTGCTGAGGTAATTAGTCTTGAGCCTCCAACGGGAGAACCGGTAAGGGAAATTGGCCTACAGCAAAACGGTCAATCGGTGTGGTTTAGAAATGTATTCCGCGGTAAAAAAAGTATTAATCTGAATTTAAAAAGTGAATCGGGAAAACAAGCTTTTTATAAACTATGTGAAACGGTTGATGTGATGGTTGAAGCGTTTCGCCCTGGCGTTGTTGAGCGCCTCGGTATTGATTTTGAAACGATAAAAAAAATTAACCCTAAGATAGTCTATTGCTCAATTTCTGCTTATGGCCAAACGGGTCCCAAACGATTAAACCCTGCGCATGATTTGAGTATTCAGGCTGACTCAGGAGCATTACAGATTAATCAAGGGCAAGACGGCAATCCCGCACAGCCGGCCATGCCAGTAGCAGATATGGCCGGCAGCTTAATGGCCTTTTCAGGGGTACTAATGGCGTTGTTACGCTGCCAGAAAACCGGCCAAGGGGATTACATTGATATCTCCATGCAAGACTCGTTGGTGGCTTGGTACGCAAACGTAATGGGCCCACCGTTTGCCGAAAATCGCTCCCCTGAACCCAAAGAAGAGCGCAGCTGGGGCGGTGCTGCCATGTACAATATTTACCAAACCAGCGATGGCCAACATTTAACCCTCGGTGGCAGTGAAATTAAATTTGCTAAAAATTTACTCACTGCACTGAAAAGAGAAGACTTAATTCCACTTTGCTCTCAACCTCCTGGTGAGGCACAACTGCCGGTAAAAAGCTTTTTTCAAGCTACATTTTCGACTAAAACCCTAAGCCAATGGACGGAGTTTTTGACTGACATCGATGTGTGTTGGTCACCGGTTCGCAGTTTAAATGATGCTGTACGTGATGAGCATCTAGTTCAGCGAGACATGTTGTTAACCGATGAACATGGCAACTTACATCTGGGTGTACCGGTTAAGTTTCAGCAAGAGCCAGCAGACCCTAAATTTACCTTACCTACGTTTAGCCAAGATACCGAATCACTGTTAGGTGAACTAGGCTACAGCCAACAAGATATTGCAACCATGCGCAGTGAAAATGCGTTTATTTAACTCTTTAGGGACAGATATGAAAAAAATTATCGCTGCGTTATGTGTCGCTGCCAGTTTGGCAGGATGTGCTAGCCAAGAAGGTATGTCACAGGTGGCTGCCTCGGCAAAAGAACAAGACATTGACACCATTCAAGAAGCACTCTTTCACCAATGGTTTGCAGCTGAGTTTGATAACCACGAACAACATTGGCAAGACAACATCTCAAAAGAAAATGATGCTGAATTACAGGTACATGAACATATTCATCATGTGTTTGCGCCGCTGGCAACACCGGCCCTTGAAGGCACAACGTATTTTGTAAAACAATATATGGACGGCGATCCAAGCAAGGTATACCGCCAGCGCTTATATCAATTTGTGCAAAACGAAGAGAAAGGGGCATTGCAATTAAATATTTATCGTTTTAAGAATGAAGCGAAGTATGCTGATGCTCACTTACATCCACAGGTTTATCAAACTTTAACGCAAGACGAGATAATAACTTATCCTGGATGCGAAGTGTATTGGCGCTATAACGGCGAATACTTCGACGGCACGATGGGCCACAACAGTTGCAGTATTGTATCAAAACGCAGTGGTAAAAAAATATTCTTCAACGATACACTGCGCTTAACGGATAACGAAATTTGGATAGCGGATAAAGCCGCTGACGAAGACGGTAATTATGTGTTTGGCAATAAAGCGGGTATCCCACATAAAAATCGTAAGGTAGTTTATTTTACTGGTTGGGGCGGCACGCGTATCGGTGGTAAAGATGCTCCAGACGATGCTAAATGGATTTTCAATCGTGATTTGCTTATGCATAACGAAGGGCAAATTGTTGCCTTGCAAGATGCAAAAACCGGGGAAAAGTCAGGCTATTCCATTCAATTGGCCCTACTAACTTATCAAAATACCTCAGACCCCATTTTTAAATTTGGTCTAATTGATGATGCTAGTGGTAAAACGATCACTTATATATGGAGTGATCGAACCAACCCTACCACTGGAATGAATCTGCGCTGGATGCAAGCTGGCTTAAAGATTAAGGCGACGCGTCCGCATTTCGGATTCTAATTTGGTTTGGGGGTAGGGGTTACGCCCTTAGGTTCTTAGAGAAGGCGGGTCAGTTTATGACTCGCCTTTTTTATTCGTGCTAGTCATGAGTTAGATCTTATTCTAGCGGCTATTCTTAATATTTTTTTAACGGGTCTCTCGTCACTCGTTTACATTGACATTTATCAAGCTCATTCCTTTGATAAATGTCAATCGTGGAAATTTTGGACTAATTTGTCCGTGCAAATTTGGCTAAAGTGATAGTCGTCAACTCGTTACCTTCTTGTTATCGGGAATGCACACTAAAACGAACTATTACAATAAAGTCAGAGGGATCACCCATGAACATGCATTACAGTCGCAGCAAATTAGCGCAAATGATTAAGCTAGCCCTAATAGCACCATTTGTCGCCGCACCACTTGGAGCTTTTGCTCAAGAGGCCGCCCCGGATACAGAAACCGAATTTAATAAAGAAGCGATTGAGTTAATTGAGGTTACTTCGCGTTATCGTAATGAAACGTTAAACAAAATTCCTATTTCTGTGACGACTTTCAGTGCAGATGATATTGAAAAAGGTGGTTTACAAAATATTAATGACATCGCGATCAGCGCGGTGGGTATGTCCATGGAGAAAACCTTCGGTCGTCAATCTGACATACCGGTGATACGCGGCGTATCGTGGATCCCTGGCTTTGGTTCACAAAAAGCCTCGTACTTCATCGATGGAGTATTCTTCGGCGGTTCAATTCAGAGCTTACCCCTTGATTTAATTGAGCGAGTTGAAATTGTTAAAGGTCCACAAAGTGCACAGTATGGTCGCCGTACTTTTTCGGGTGCAATCAACTTTATTACCCGTAAACCGGATGACGAATTATCAGGCTACGTTAATCTGACCTTAGGCCAAAACGGCAATCAGAAACTGGCTGCAGGTGTATCGAGCAAACTAAATGATATGTTTGCCTTTAGAGCGTCGCTTTCTGCAGATACTTATGACGGTGATTGGGAAAATACCAAAGAGGGCGGCCCGGACGTAGGCGGCGAGAAAACCAAATCAGGCATGTTGGGACTGTACTTTACACCAAGCAAGAACACCGACATCTCCGTTAACTATATTTACAATGAAAATGACGACGAAACCCAGCCATTTGGTTTTCAAGGCGCTGAGAATAACAACTGCTTCTTAGATACGCGTCCGTATTACTGCGGCGAAGCGCTAACTAATCAGCCTATCAGCTTAGGTGGTGGTGGTTTCTTACCAAACGACGCCTATGGTTTACGCAACACCAGTGAACATATTAGCTTTAAATTAAATCATCATTTTGACTTCGGAACGGTTTCACTGATCAGTGGTTGGAACTCCTATGATGGCGAAACAGGCTTGGATCAGACCTACAACGGCGATGAGCAATCATTCAGTTTCGGCTTTTTCAGTGGTGGACCTTATTTCACATCTGCTGATTCGTGGTATACCCTTGATTCGTCTGGCTCAGATGAATACAGCCATGAAATTCGCTTCAGTTCGAGCGCATTTGATGACAGGTTGTATTGGTCAGTTGGCGCGTATATTTGGCATTCAGAGGCTGATCCTTCAGCGGTAGACAACTTCGCGGAAGAGTTAGATAACACCGCGTTCATGGCCATGGGTACCTATGAGTTTACCGATGACTTCCGTTTATCGGCTGAAATTCGCCGTTCTAGCGACGAAGTGACCACCGAAGCATACGACACTCTAATTCAAAACGAACAATTTGCTCATGTCAGTAATGAGTTCGACAGCACGACCACACGCTTTATCGGCGAGTACGATCTAAATGACGATACCTTGGTGTATTTAACGCGCTCTGAAGGCAACAGCCCTGGCGGGTTCAACACCAGCACTTTGTTACCTGATAACTTAGTGGTTATCGATGAAGAAGACATGGTGATGTACGAATTAGGCGTGAAATCGACAATGTTTGATGGCAGCTTTTACGTTTCGGCCGCAGCGTACACCATGGACTGGACTAAGCAGCAGCTAACCGATAGCTTCGATGATGTAGAAGGACCGCCAGTTTCTTATACTTCGAACGCGGGCTCTACTGAAATCAAAGGGATTGAAATTCAAGGTAAATGGATTATCAACGAGCACTTCAATCTAGACTTTGGTTTGTCACGCACCGACGCCCAGTTTGAGGAGTTGTTTGACTCTAACCAATGCCGCTTCTTCGCCCCTGGTGGTGCTTCAAGCTTCTGTGTGGGTGACAACCTACGTGAATTCGGCAACTTAAAAGGCAATACACCGCCGCAAGTACCGAAAAACGAAGCTACACTTGCCCTTAATTACTCGACCCAAATCAACGACGGCATGGAGCTCTTTAGTCGTTTAGATTTTGCTTATGATTCAACCCGTTATGCTCATGTACACAACTTAATTGAAACTGGCTCGCGTAAGCTATTGCATCTTAAAACCGGAGTTCAACTAGAGAACGTGCGTATCACGGCTTGGGTCAACAACGTGACGGACGACGACACGCCGACATATGTGTTTAGATATGTTGATGTACAAAGCTTTGCCTATGGTTCTCGTGCATTCCCAGTTGCGCCTAGCCGTGGTCGAGAGTTTGGCATCACTGCCTCATACAAATTCTAGTTTGTTACTCAGATAATAATCTGACGTGCTAGAAGCTCAGGTTATTTTCAATTTATAAAAAGCGAGTTTTATCTCGCTTTTTTATTGACTAAAATTCAGTACCACTGCAACAGAGGTTTATTATGCAACGTAGGCAGATCATAAAAGGCTTAGCTGCCAGCTCATTACTGCTAGGGGCTGGTGGCATGTCTGCGCCGCTTTGGGCCAAAGGTGATAACAACGCTGATGTTATAGTTATCGGCGCAGGTTTAGCTGGGTTAACCAGTGCGCGGTATCTGAAACAACAAGGCTATAATGTACTGGTACTAGAAGCCCGTGAGCGAATTGGCGGGCGTATACTCACGCTTAATTCACACGGAGTAAACGCAGAGGCGGGTGGTCTGCAAATTGGTCAAGGTTACGGCCTAATGCGCACTTATGCCGAGCAGTTAGGGTTACCGCTGGTATCCTTGGGCAATTACGCCAAGCAAAACACTTTTGTTATCAATGGCCAGCGCATCAGCGCAGATGATTGGCCGGCCCACGAGCAAAACAAGCTTGAGGACAAGAATATTTTACCCTCAAGCCTATATTACGCTGCCCTAGCGGCAGGCCCCAAATATACATTGCCGTCAGACTGGACGTCAGCAAAATACGCGCCGCTGGATATTTCATTGCAGGCGTATTTTCAAAAGCAAAATATATCACCGGAAGCTCTACGGTTAATGGATGCAAACTTAAACGCGTTGAGTTTGCATGACTTATCCGCCGCAGATGCATTTTACCGCTTGAGCTTGGCGAGAGTTGGCGGGCGTGGGGCGCAGAAAGTAGCAGGCGGCAATAGTCGATTTACCCAAGCTCTTGCTGATGATATTGGCGATGGGATACACAGGCAAAAAGTCGTTAGTCACATCACTGAAGGAGCAAACAATGTTAACGTGCGCTGTGAAGATGGCAGTGAATACAGTGCCAAGCGCATCGTTATAACGACGCCTTTTTCAGCATTGAAAGACGTAATTATTCAAGGGGACATCAGTGCATCAAAGCGACGTGCTATCAATGAAGCTGTGTATACGCCAGTGACGCAGGTGCATTTTGCTGTTAAAAAACAGGCTGATGTTTCCATGCTTGCAGCGACAAATTTATGGACGGATAACTCACTTGGCCGAGTGTTTAGCCAAGTCGATGATGCCGGTAGGTTAACGTATTTAACCAGCTGGATAAACGGCCAACAAGCAAAAGCATTAGATAAGCTGACGGTTAAAGAAGCCGTTAACATTGTTAAGGGCGCATTAAACACCTATTACCCAGGGCTTAAGGGCAAAACTGACGTGGTGCATCATCAGTCTTGGGGCAATGAACGCTTTTCAAAAGGTGCGTACATTCAATTCGCTCCAGGACAAGTACAGGCGTTGGTGCCGCATATGGCGAGTGTCGAAGGTAAGCTGCATTTCGCTGGTGAGCACACAGAGTTTATGCATTCGGGAATGGAGTCTGCGATAGTATCGGGTTTGCGAGCGGCGCAAGAATTAAGCGATCGACTCTAACGTTCTTTATCGTGGGACAGAGCAGATATTCAATTGATTATTTTAGGGATAACCAAGATGAAAGCTAACATCAAAGCGGTGCTACTCATGCCATTATTAATTATTGGTCTACAGGCATGTAGCCCAGAAGCTAACCTAGAAGATAACAAGCGTGCACAGGTAGAAGAGGCAAAGCAGTACACGCAAGTGATATTTGAATGTGAGCGCAATGATCCTGTGATAGTACGTTTTTATAACGACAGCGAACGGGCGGTGATGACCCGTAATAACGAAGATATTGAGCTAAAACAGGAACGCGCAGCATCGGGCTTTTTGTATAGTAATGGGCCCAATAGCATTCGCGGAAAAGGAGATGATTTGGTGGTACACATTGGCCGTATGGCAGCTATAAACTGCCGTGCTATGTGAATAAGCCGGGTGATGCAGCCTGCAAAGGCGTGCTAGGTTTTTTTCAAATAAGTTACCAAACGTGAATACATGAATAAACCACTGGCGCGGTCGCCTGGCTTAATACATAATTGAACAGTTGTTCATGTTGGTGTGTAGGCCGATTTTTTTAGTGTAAGCACCAATGATTAGTATCACCCGAATAGGATAAATTTAATGATTAAAGTCAGCGTATTATACCCAAACAGTGAAACTGCCACCTTCGATATGGATTATTACCTTGCCACACATTTACCCCTTGTTGCTGAATTAGTCGGTAACGCGCTTGTTTCAGCCCATGCTGATTTAGGTTTAGCAGGCGGTGCGCCAGGTGAAGCACCTGCGTATATTGCTATGGGGCATTTGGTCTTTGAATCAGTTGAATCATTCCAGCAATCGTTTGGCCCTCATCAAGGGGCGATTTTGGCGGATTTGGTCAATTTCACTAATACGCATCCTACAGTGCAAATCAGTGACATAACGCAATAAATTAAGCTCTTAAATTAGCGCTTAAGTTAAATGCTCGACTTAAAGCAACGTGACGACTAAGCCAGCGCCCTCGCTGGCTTTTTACTGTCTGAAGGCAAATACTATCCTTTTGGTATCGCGCTAGTGTTTATTAATCAACACTTATTCAGCCCGTATTTCTATAGGGATAGCAGTCTTTTTTTCGCCGCTTCGTACTCAGATGTTAGTCTACTAACAAGATCTTGGGTAGATTGAACTTGCTTGATCGCGTTAATGCCCTGGCCACAGCCCCAAATATCTTTCCACGCTTTCGCTTTTGAACTACTGCCTGAGCCAAAGTCCATCTTCAAAGGATCGCTTTGGGGTAGGTTATCGGGATCCATGCCCGCCGCTACTATTGAAGGCTTTAGGTAATTACCATGAACTCCAGTAAATAAATTGGTATATACGATATCGCTAGCGGCGTAATCCACTAAGGCCTGCTTATATGCTTGATCGGCGTTAGCTTCTTTGGTGGCAATAAAGGCCGACCCGATATAGGCCAAATCAGCGCCCATAGCTTGCGCCGCTAATATGTTTTGGCCTGCAGAAATAGCCCCTGATAACAAAACAGGCCCATCAAACCACTCTCTCACTTCTTGAATAAAAGCCATGGGTGAAAGGGTGCCAGCATGACCGCCTGCACCGGCCGCTACGCAGATAAGACCGTCGGCACCTTTTTCAATCGCTTTTTTGGCAAAGCGATTGTTAATTACGTCGTGTAAACATATTCCGCCATAGGAATGAATCGCGTCAAATACCTCTGATCTTGCCCCTAATGAAGTGATGACTATTGGCACTTTGTGTTTTACGCATATTTCTACATCGTGCATTAGTCGGTCATTTGATTTGTGCACTATTTGATTGACGGCGTATGGGGCAGCTGGAGAGTCTGGGTTAGCTTGATTATAAGCATCTAACTCTTCATTGATTCGGGTCAGCCAGGTGTCTAGCATTGCGGCTGGACGCGCATTCAATGCGGGGAACGAACCAACGACTCCTGCCTTACACTGGCTGATAACTAATTCTGGCCCTGAAATAATAAATAGTGGAGCGCCCACAACGGGGATGGAAAGACGTCCTTGCATGACTTTTGGTATAGACACTTTATTCTCGATATTTAAATTAGGGGGTATTTAGCAATCTAAATAACCATGGTTAAACAGCTTAAAGAAGCGACGAAAATTCGATAGGTTGTAAAATAACGTTCGATTTACAACGCATTCCCACATTGGCATAGATCAGCCTATTAATGGTGAAGCGAAAACGTATACATATCTCAATAGGTCAAACGTCCAACACGGAAAGAGATAAAAAAACAAGCATCACCCTTCAACAACTTCACAGTATATCCGCCTTAAGAACCGTAAACTAACGATTGAAATTTATACTAATCCATAGTTAGTATTTATTACAAAATGTGTTCTCAAAAAAAGGTAACGCAAAAGGAGTTAATTGAGTCCGGCCTCTCTAGCGTGGTTTAATTTGGCTTACTGAAGTGTGACAAAACCACTGCAATGTTAGATGCTTTCAATTATCGCAGGGACGAGTTGCTGGATTTATTCTCTGTTTAAGTTGTGAACGTCTAGGGGCAATACACTGTCCACGGGTATTTATTTATCGGTACTTGCTGGAGGTTTAGTCAAATCTAATCGGTAATGGCCCCTGTAGATATATTCCCCACGTTATAAATACCCATCATCAGATGAAATTATCCATTGTTACTTGTATCGATAATAATTGCATTTGCTCATCACGAGGCACTTTGCCGCATCAGATGAAAACATAGGTAACTATTTTTATGACGAGTAAAGAACAAGCCATTGAAAAGATAAATCATCATGCTCCAATGTTCATAGGTTTACTGGGTGGAAAGCTAGTTGATTTTGATGCTGAAAAAGATGCATGCCGGTTTGAATTCAATATTGGCACGGATTACTGCCATTCTATAGACGTTGTGCAGGGTGGCTTCGTTACCGCCATGCTTGATACTGTGATGAGCCATGCGGTGATGGCCCTAAATAGAGATATAACCAATATTTCCTCGTTGGAAATAAAAACGACGTACCTGGAGCCAACGCGTGCAGGTAAATTACGAGTTGAAGGTTGGGCGGTAAAAAAAGGCTATAAAGTTGCCTTTATGGAAGGGCGAATCTATAACGAAAACAATGTGCTAACCGCCACCGCGAGTTCGGTGGCCAAGCTTTCCAGAGCACCTAAATAACGTAAAAGTCAAAGCGCGACAAAGTGCCGAAACGAGCGAAAAAAGTGCGATAAAACCCTGCGAAATGTAGATAGGCACTTTTTGCTAGTCTTGTTAAGTAACCTGAATACTGGATAAGCCGAGCCTCTCGATAACGCTTTTTTTGTGCCAAGCTGCGTTGGATTGTCTAGCAATAACACGTTATTACGTACGCCAATCCGCCTTGCTATGCGCGAAAAATTTCGTCACCGAGTAAGCTTTAGAGTAAAATAACTTGGATGTGAATTTGTAAGCCATTGAATTATAATCTTAAATTCCATTGGAGCGACACTTCTTATCCAGAACTCAGGTTAAGTAACAAGCTTAATACGCACTGTCGGCAAGCATACTAACTACTGAAAAGAATATGCTTAAAGAGCAACCTCACGAGTTTGTTTACTACGCACTTGTTTACTACTAATAAGACAAGCTCGCGTTTGGTCGTAAATAAGGTTAAACATAAACGCGTAAAAAGTGATGAAAAGCGTTACGCCTATGTCCATCAATAGTGCTTGCCATAAGCCAATGTTAAGTATGTACGCCATGACCGGAATGGTGAAAATCAACAGTCCTCCTTGAAACAGAATCACGTGAAAAAGACGCAATACGAACGAGCGCTTTTCTTTGGCGCCAGTGGCAAAACGGTCAAAATACCAATTGAAAATAAAATTCCAACCCATCGCAATGGTCGCCACAGTTATCATCGTTCCTGATAGTGCTGATACCGGATGTTCAGTAAATACGATTAAGCCAATAATAGATAGCGTGACGGCCAGCACTTCAAACAAAATCGCTTGAAATATGCGTTCTGGTGTACTCATTTTTACATTCATAAAACCTCTCTTTTAATCACTGAATTACCTTAATAGGGACGGGATTATGACAGGCTGGAAAGCAAGAGAAAGTTAATAGCTATCACATAGTGTGATAAGGTTGGAGGGTGTACTTCAATTAAATAAGAGTGTTATGTACAGCTTCGAGCAGCTAAAAATCTTTATCACAGTCGTTGAAACTGGTTCGTTCTCTGGTGCTGCGCGTAAGTTAAAGCGTGCTCAATCTGGGGTGAGCCAGGCCATTTCAAACCTTGAAATAGCGATTAACCAAGATTTATTCACCCGGAATAAAAATGTGCCAACGCTAACAAGCAGTGGCAAAGCACTCCTTCCCGTTGCTTATTCAATATTGGATCAACAAAATTACTTTGATCAAAAAGTTGAAGCATTATCAAAACACTATGAGCACGAATTGATTATCGCCATTGACGAAAGTTTAAATCACTCAGGGTTTGTGCAAATCATTTCAATACTCGCGGATGAATACCCTATAACAAGTTTTGAAATAATCTCCGCGTCGACCTACGACATCGAATCGTTAGTAAGAGAAGGTAAAGCACAAGTAGGAATAGTCTACGCCGACGGGGAGCTAAAGGCTGATATGGACTTCTTCTTGTTGGGCCAAGCTAGGTTTCTCACTATTGCTTCACCGCAGCATGAACTGGCTAAATTGCCCGTGGTGCAAAGTAGTGACTTAACGTCTTATCGCCAGTGTGCACATCGTAGTGCTGAGCAAAAAGAGTTGTGGTTCAGTTATAGCATCAGCGCAAAGGTCTGGTATGCCAATACCCATCAAACACTGATCGATTTAGTTATCAATGGCATTGGCTGGGCGCTTGTGCCCGAACTTGCGGTGAAACAGCATATTAAGCAAGGTGATGTGGTTGTACTGCCTGTTACCCACGAGCATGATGGCTGGTTAACGTCTGTGGGGTGTTTAATATCAAGAAGTCAGGCTGGCGGCCCAGTATTGGATAGGCTTAAGCTGTTACTGCAAAAAAATGTGCTCGCCAAAGACAGTTGGAAATCAAAGGGCGCGATAACGCATTCTTAAAGCAAATGTACTGAATATGTCGCGATGTCATTGTTGCCAGTGATTCAGGTTTGCGCTTTTTTATGGTGAGCTTTGCTCACCGATCCTGGACGTCATATTAATATTGATGATGGCATGTGATTTTAAAGACCTATTTCATTTGCGCCTAATCTAGGGGTAAGATCCCTAATCAAGCAGCAGCCTATTCGAAACTTAGTTTGTCAATCCATACGCAATTCATCATGGAGAAGAACCTATGACTCAGCGCCAACCTATAAATCACCGCATAACGTTACATTCAGGTATGAAAAATAGCATTACTTTGAATGTATGTGAATGGCAGGGCAGTGGGCCGCCTGTATTACTGGTGCACGCCGCTGGGTTTCACGCGCGCGTATGGGATAAAGTGATAGCGCAATTGGGTGACAGGCATGTGTACGCAGTTGATTTACGTAATCATGGCTTAAGCGATAACTCGACACCACCATACAGCTTTCAGCTATTTGGCGATGATCTTATCGCGTTGATCGAAACCCTAGATTTGAGCGACATCACAGCTTGTGGGCACTCAATGGGCGGGCATGTGGTTTTACAAGCAGCGGTGAAATTACCCAGTCGCTTTAAGCATATTTTGTTATTAGATCCTGTTGTTTTCACCCCAGATTCTCCCGATCCATTGCAAACAGATCCGGCAAAAAGTCCTATAGCCTCAAGGCGCAACGACTGGACGTCCGCAGATGAAATGTTTGCGCGCTTTAGTAGCCGCCCGCCTTTTAGTGATTGGGATCCACAAGTGTTAAGAGACTATTGCGAATATGGCCTTTTGCCAAAAAGCGACAGTGAGCTGTTTGAGCTAGCTTGCCCGCCAGTGTGCGAGGCGGCGATTTACCAAAGTTATGGCAACGGTTTACTGCTTGAGCATTTATCCTCAATTACCGCGACGGTAAAAATATTGCGGGTAAAAGAACGCACGCCAGACGACGCGCCTTTTGATTTTCGCCCGTCTGCCACATACAAGGGCTTAGTCGACTTAATACCAAAAGCAACAGAAACCTACTTGCCCAACCATACGCATTTTATCCCCATGGAAGATCCTTATTTAGTGGCTCGAAAAATTGAAGAGCTAGTAGTATAAAAAACCGTCCTACCAATGTTTACGGCTAAAAATTGCCGTTTAGTATTAGTCATTAGTCAGTAAATTTCATTTGGCTGACTGGCGAAAAGTAGCTAAAGTGCCGGTTTACTGATTGTATATCATAGGATCTTCCACCATGCCTGATGGGCAAACCCAGCGCTCAATGCCACTTTCACCACCACTCTTATCATCACTCTCACCATTTAGTGTTTATCAGTCTCAACTGGGTAAAACTTTGATTGAAGATGCTAGTCAGCGCCAAGCAATTGAAGCGCTTGATGGTCTTTATCATCAGCTTATGAAGCCAAACCAAAGCGGGCCTTCACAAGTCAAAGGGCTTTATTTGTGGGGAGATGTGGGGCGGGGGAAAACATTTTTAATGGACTTGTTCTACGATTGCTTGCCGCAAAAAGGGAAGTTACGACTGCATTTCCATCGCTTTATGGCACGTATTCACCAAGCGCTTAAAGAACAAACCGGTCAGGAAGATCCCTTGGTACGCGTCGCTAAAGAACTGGCTAAAGATTACCGCGTCGTATGTTTTGACGAGTTTTTTGTTTCTGATATTGGCGATGCCATGATCCTAGCAGGATTATTTGCAAGCTTGTTTAAAGAAGGCATAGTGTTAGTCGCTACGTCGAATATACCCATAGAGCGTTTATACGAAAATGGTTTAGCACGGCATAAGTTTCTGCCCTTCATTGCTCTGTTGCAGCAGCATACACATATGCTTCATCTTGCTGGTGAGCAAGATCACCGTTTACATCAATTACATGCACAGCAGAGTGAGGCCTTATTCAGCGCGGCATCCAAATATATTGGCAATACTGCCAAAATGGATTTTGCGGCTATTTTTTCTGGTATTAACCAAGTATCTGGCTCAGTAAAGATTAACAATACCAGCGTACATATTTGCCATCGGGATATTCCCGTTGTGGCTGCCACCGACACGAATGCAGAAAATACTGTGGCATGGTTCGACTTTTACGCCTTATGTGAAGGTCCTCGTTCACAACTTGATTATATGGAGATTGCTACTCGCTTTAACATTGTAATGTTAAGTGGTGTGCCGCAATTAGGTGGGCAAGTTAGGGGATGGATTAAAGCTCGTGGTACCGAAGATGGAACCGGTGAAAACCAAGCTACCGTTACCGGAGAGCGTATTTTATCTTATGCTGCGAACGATGATATCGCGCGACGTTTTATTAGCTTGATTGATGAGTTATATGATCAAAAAGTTAGGCTATATTTAAGCTGTGATGTGCCGTTGGCAGAATTATATCTTGAAGGTGCGCTTATTTTTGAATTCCGTCGAACGTATAGTCGTTTAATCGAAATGAGTCAGGAATAATCCTCGTTGTTTAGCGTTTAAATTTATTACTGATAAATGGGTGTATGATTAGGTAACCAAAAAAAGCGGTCAATCGTCACATTGACGAATAATGCTGGATTTTTGCCTGAATTAAAAATGGACGATGATGCAGTTCTACTTTGATAATTTCGTTGCCCTTCGATGATATGACGTATGTTATTTTAGCGCCTAATATTTGCAGGCGGCTTGAATAAAATAAGGTGTAGTAAAGATTTATTATCCGACGACAGGCGAATATCAAATTATGCTTCAAAAGGATGAACTTAAAACAGCAGTGTGGATTTTCGATATAGATAAATCGTGCATTGTCTGGGCAAATCAATCAGCACTTGATTGGTGGGAAAGTCCGAGTCTTGAGGAATTACAATCGCGAAACTTTGAGGAAGGGGCATCTCAAGCAGTTAAAGATGGTCTTAGAGAATATCAAAATAAGTTTTACAATAATGAGAGTCTTATCGAATTATGGCACTTTTCGCCTAACGGAATAGATAAGAAAGCGTATTGTTGGTTGTCAGGCATTCGGTTAGCCGATAATCGTATGGGTATGCAGGTGGAAGCAACCCCCTCAAATATAATCCCCGAATCTTTTCATGCTAATGCCATTGCCATTATGGCGACATTTGATATGCAGGGTTGTTTTCAAAGCTGTAATCCGCCGTTTAGCAGCGAATTTGGCAACGTGCGACCAAGCTTATCTCATTTACTCTGCAAGCCCGAATTATTAGCTGTCATAAAACACAGTCTCAGCAAAAAACAAAAATATGAGACGGATTTGCTACTCCACGCATTGGCTGGCGATACGTGGTTTAGGGCCTCTTTTAGCGCGTCAAAAGACACGGAAAATAATGCATCGATGTTATGTCAATTACACAATATAGATGAACGAAAAAAACGTGAGTTTCTACTGTTAGAACAAGCCCATACAGACTCATTAACCGGATTACTTAATCGTCGGGGGTTTAGTGTCATAATTCAGCCCAAACTGACGGCCGAACAAAATATCGTGATTTTCTATATTGATCTTGACGGTTTTAAAATGATTAACGATTCTCTTGGCCATCAAACCGGAGATTTAGTCCTACAACAAGTGGCCACTCGATTAATGGCACTTGAGTTTGCTGCTTTAGATTGTTGTCGTTTTGGTGGAGATGAATTTGTTGTTGCCTTACCCAATATCAATCGTGCGTTAAATATTGATGAAATTGCGCAATCGATTGTTAATACATTATCAGTTCCTTATGAGGACGATAATGGCAGTTTGCTCGCTATTTCAGCGAGCCTTGGAGTGGCAAGATGCCCTGACGATAGTGACGACTTAGTTGAACTAATACGTTTTGCAGACGCCGCAATGTACTGCTCCAAGAAACGAGGTAAAAAACGCTCGACTATTTTCATTGCCGGTATGGAAAAAGAAATTTTGCGCAAAAGCAGAGTGACTCAGCAGCTAAATAAAGCGATTGAAAAAGGTGAATTATCATTGCATTATCAGACTATTATCGATCCTTACGATAACAGTATCTATTCGTTTGAAGCGTTGCTTCGGTGGTTTAATCCAGAACTAGGACATGTATCACCTCAAGAGCTTATTGACGTCGCCGAGCGCACTGGCTTGATCCATGAAATAGAAAATTGGGTTATAAACACCGCTATTTCCAGTTTGGGCAGGCTAAGACAGTATACCAATAGCCAAGCTCGCATTGCGGTTAATATCTCGAGTATCCATTTGGTAGATAAGGGACTGACACCCTATTTATTGTCCACTTTGTGCAAACACCGCCTAAGCCCTAGGGATCTTATTATTGAAATTACCGAAAGTGTACTGTTAGATGATTTAGACAGTACCAACAATCCGGTGACCGCTATTTCTTCAACAGGTATAAATATCAGTATTGATGATTTTGGTACTGGTTATTCGTCATTGGCTTATTTGCAAAAAATTAAAGCGACATCTGTGAAAATAGATAAAGCATTTGTTAATGACGACGGGAACTTGGTTGAAACCTTAAGTGCAATAAATAATGTTATTGTTTCATTAGGCATGCGCTCCGTAGTAGAAGGCATCGAGACTGAGCAACAAGCCAACAGTGCAAAAAAAGCAGGCATCGCGCTACAACAAGGTTATTGGTACACAAAGCCGAAACCTTTAGATGCGTATAAGGAACCTAAACACCATAAATAGACCATAATGCTGCAACTGTAACATCAACTATATTGTTATTTATTTCTTGTAAAATATTAGCCGATTTCTACCGTAGAAAAGTTCGTGGGAATAACGCGAAAACGGAGCGCTTGGCTCCGTTTTTAACCTTATGTTTGTGGGTTTAAATGCTAGAAGCGATAGGTCACGTCGATACCCACTTGTCGACCACGGCGAGCGGCACTGAAGAACGCTCGTGGTGACCCATTATCGGCCCCGTCCGGTGCGGTATTAAGGGATGAAAAGGTAAAGTAAGGAATGCCTAACCAACGAGATGTTAAAACAGGGGCATCTTCATCTGTTAAGTTTCTGGCATACAAGCTAACTCGCCAATTTTCCCCGTTTACGCCCATTCGAGCACCCATGATAATGGCGCTGGGTACGTAGGCCAAATTATGCACTTGCACGTATTTTTTCGATTCATAACTGGCGTCGATATTAAAAAATGCCTCGAGATCGCCTGTGATAGGGGTGATGTATTCTAAGAATGCACTTGCTTGATGTTTGGAGCTAAGAGGGAACGCATTGCCATCTATTGAGCAACTAGCAGGTGTCGTGATGCCAAAATCGTCACGGAAATCCGTACCGGTCGTCGTACCAGGGGTTAGTACACCGCCACCACTGGTTAATGACCACTGAAAGTCGTCACAGCCTTTGGTGAATTTAGTATCAGCTAGGGCGTAAGTAAAACGACCAGACAAATTATCGGTAAACTGCGCGTTAATATCCACTTCGATACCAAAGACTTCGCCTTCGCCTTGGTTTGTGGCGACAGAGGTAATATTGCCTGATGGCACATTCAGTGGGGTAGTCAGTTGAATATCACTTACATCGTTGTAGAACATGGAAAGCGTGGCGTACATATTGTTAAAGGCACTGCTTTTTAAGCCAAGCTCAAAAGTGGTGATTTCTTCTTGCTCGTAGGTGGGTTTGCCCGTGTCGGCGCCGGCTGAACCATTTATACCACCGGGTTTAACGCCTTGGGCGACGATACCGTAAAATATGGTGTCGCTGTCATAACGGTAATTCACAGTGGCTCTGGGGGTAAAGTTGTTCCAACTGCCATCTGCGTCAAATGTCATTAGGCCATCTGGGGCAAACTCGGTTACGGTTTTTTCTTCCTCTGCCCAGCGCGCTTCAAATGTGCCGTCAATTTTGTCACTAAATTGATAATCCACAGACGCATATACGGCCTTGTTCGTTATCGTGCTGTTATCTTGGAAGATACCCACCTTGGCGTCAGCAAAGGTTAAATCAAAGCTATCTCTGTCTTGGTCATAGTAAAAGGCGCCTGCCATCCATTCTAGTTCACCCTCGGGAGATTGCAGAGTAAATTCAACGGTTTTATCTTTGGTTTCTTGGCGAGAGGTATTGGCAAAAAAGGCTTCTTGGCCTGGTGCAAAAGTATAATTAACCGATGAATTATCGCCATCAGAGCCGGTGCTTATATCATCATCACGATAGCCAAGCGCCAGTGACATGCTGTAGCCTGCATCGGTTTGATAATCAATCGCTAAGCTTGAGATGATTAAATCTCGACCGACGCCGCCATAGGCGGTGCCATCGGCTGTGTCATATGGGGTGCCAAAAAAGGTCGAGCCAGAAGGTAAGAAACTGTTAACCGGAACGCCTGGCACTTCATTTGGTATGCCATCAGCATCTGCTTTATCATTGAGGGCGATAGGTTGGTTTTTAATTTCACCGCAAAAGTATTGAAAGTTATTCGCGGAGCCTGAAGCCGCCCAAGATGATAGGGAACGATAGCCCGGTGCGCAGTTGTTCTCACTGGTGGGTGTTAAGAAAAACGGTCGTGTTTCATCTCTGTCTTCTTGGCTTTGAAATCGAAAACGCACACCGAGTTTGTCAGAGGGAGCCGCATCTAAAACGATGCTCACCGAACGAGTGTCCTCACCGCCTACAATTTCATCGGTGACGATATTGCGCCAATCGTCATCCCCGTCGACTTGAAAATCTCGCACGCTCAAACTGGCTGCTAACCAATCATTTAACGGGCCGCTGATATAAGCTGTTGCGGTGCGCTCTGAATCCTGCGCTAAGTTTAGCTTCACATTGCCGGTAAATTCACCGTGATCGGGGCCTTTGGTAATAAAGTTGATTGCCCCTGAATAAGAGTTTCGCCCGTACAACGCACTTTGTGGGCCTTTCACCACTTCAACTCGAGCAATGTCAGACATGTCTAAGCTTTGCACGTCGCCAGAGTAGTAGTTACCGTCAATAAAGTAAGCTGCGCCTGATTCAACGCCGAACTGTATGCCGGCAAGTACATTACCCATACCGCGAATAACAGGGCGCTCAGTAGCACGGCCAAAAGCTTTAGAGAAACTTAGACCCGATGAAAAGCGGGCAATATCATCGATACTTTGAAAGCCTTGTTGCTCAATCATGGTGTCAGAAAAGGCTGAAACTGCCACAGGAATGCGGTTCAATGACTCCACTTTTTTACGGGAGGTCACTTCAATTATCTCTAGTGACTCTTCAGCGGCTGAATTCGCTGGAACTTCTTGTGCGATGGTCATCAATGGTTGGGTTATTAAAATTGACGCTATCGCCAGAGAGAGCTTTTTTGTAGTGAATATCATTGGTATTCCTGTGTGTGTAGTGGATAGGTACAGACAAATTATTATTTTTATCGCCAACGACAATCTAGCATTGCTTACCCAGCACAGGTTTGACAAAAATCAACAAAGCTAATCAATTCACACTACTGGTTGTGCAGTAGGTAACTCACAGTGATTATTGATGTTTAATATGTAAAAAGCACCTAAATAACAATAAGTTATTAGGTGCTTTGAAAAACAAAAACATATAAGTTTTGTCATCTTTTGTGGCTTGTCGCCTTCTAATCGCTCGCCTTAGCAGGCGCATCTAGTAATTGGTTTACTTCCAACCAATAACCATCAGGATCACGGATCATCGATACCATTACGGCTATTTTACCGCCATCGGCCCGAGGATATTCAACATGATGGGGGGCTTCTATCACCGCAACCTTTGGGGATTTCTCAACGCTTTTCCAGCGGGTGTCTAAATCTGACACGTTCATTACCATGATGGGATCGCCAGGAACCGGCTCATCGAATTTTTCTTGGCGCTGGGGTTTCTCAGGGTAAATGTATTGCAGCAAACCTAAAGCGCCGATAAAGGTGTCGTTAGCTTGCAGCAACACTAAACGGCGTTTACGTGTTTCGCCATTTTCCATGGGGCTGTTGATCATCTGATCGTAAATAACGTTTAGACCGAGTGCGTCACGGTATAGCTTTAAAGATGTATCAATGTCATTGACAAGAAAGGTCGTGCGGCGAATATCGACAGAGATACGCTCTTCGTCACTAACAGGCGCAGCAATGCTTTGAATACAGGGCAGTGCACACAGCATGACTGCGAATAAAGATGATCTGATTTTCATATTGGGTCTTCCATTATTGTTGTTACTGACGTTGATATTGCTCGTTTAATTTATGCTGATATTATTGATGAATACTTAGTTGATAAAGAAACAACAATATCTACGCCATCTAAAAATGGCGCATTGATAATGATCAAGTGTGCTGCTTTGTACTGCTGATGGACAAATTAATCAGCGTAAGAAATAAGCTTTTCGCTATCCGTAACAGTGATTTGGTAGTTGCTTTCGATGGAGATTAATCCGTCTTTCTTCAATTTACTAAAGCCACGGCTGGCCGTTTCTAAACTCATACCTAAATAATCAGCGATGTCTTGTCTGCTCATGGGTAAAAAGAACCGATGGGTGCCACGTCCTAATCTGTGCTCCATATCTAATAAGAAGTGGGCTAAACGTTGGTGAGCGGATTTCTGTCCCATAATAAATAATTGGTCGAGGATCAATGACAGGATGTGGCCAGTCATATCGTGA
Source organism: Paraglaciecola sp. 20A4 (assembly GCF_011378905.1). Classification (GTDB taxonomy): domain Bacteria; phylum Pseudomonadota; class Gammaproteobacteria; order Enterobacterales; family Alteromonadaceae; genus Paraglaciecola. The sequence goes on from NZ_WTPY01000006.1 coordinate 137,828, forward strand.
TAACGCTTTGCTACCGATGGATATTTATCGAAAATGTCTTGCATTAATTTACGACTAATACGAATAACCACACAGTTGGTTAATGCTTTGGCACTAAAGCTATAACTGACGTTTTCAGATAATCCCGCTAGATTACCGGTAAACAAAAATGCAAAAACTTGCCGTGAGCCAGAGGCGGTAGACCTTTCAAGCATTAAAGAGCCGGATTCTGGGATATACACATATTCCGGCGCATCTTTCTCTTTAAATACGTACTCTCCTTGAGCGAAAGAGACTTCTTCAGCGTCTTTGGCTAACTCTTCGATAAAAGCATTTGCGCCTTCAACTTCTTTAAAGTGGCTTCCGAAGCATGAGCTAAGGGAGGTCTTGATTACTACTTTGTTGATATCGAGTGACATGAATTCAGCCTATTTTATTATTATGTTAATGCGCCTGATAAAATTCGATCCATGTTTGGTCTGGCGTTCTAATTGCCAACATATCCACTTGTCCGTATGGCGGTAAATCTAAGCTTGCCTGAGATACTATTTTTACCTCGCTTGCTAGCAGATGTGTTCTCAGTGCAGGTAAATTGTCTACTGGAAAGCGCAGGGTGACAATGCCTAAATTCGGTGGTGATGCCAAGGCGCTAACATTTTTACCCTTGGCGCCATGAAATTGTAATAGCTCTATTGAGCCTTCGTTGATTTTTTGCGGATGCAAAATATACACCGAACGCGGAATTTCTGTGGTTAGGTTATACGGTAAACCCAGCACATTTGGGCCCGTTTCTTTGCTTGCGCCTTTATGCTCCAAGTAAACTTGAAAGCCCAAAACGTCGCGATAAAAGGCTAACGAGGTGTCGATATTGCTCACTACTTGTGTTGAGTTAAACACGCGGCTCATCTGTTTAACGTTTGGCCAGCCTTCTAGGGTGGGTTTTATGCGTTCAATCATTGCAAAACTGATTCCATCGAACCCTGTGGTTATCCACTCGGTCACTTCGTAGGGACCGAATGTAAATGATACCGGATCACTCGTGCCACGCCAGCCTGCACGCTGTAATTGAGCTCGTTTTTGTACCATGTCGGCAACGCGTACATTAACGTCGAATATACCGCCTACATCCCATGATTGCGTGTTAGCTCGAATGATTTTCTGCGCAACATTGTCAATTTGAATCAGGCGCACGTAGCCCCGCTTCTCACCTTTATTCGCTAGTAACACTTGTTTAACGTTAGCCGTTTTAGGCAGTTGCCAAAGCGACTTTAATTGTGGGTCGACATCCGCCGTCGAACGTACTTCCCAACCAGCATGCTGTTGATAAAATTGGCTAGTCTTATCAATGTCAGAAACAATAAAAACCGCTTCAGTAAAACCTTTTAAGGTAAAGTCTTGGGCTTGACCGAGAGGGCTTAATAACAATAGTAAAGCAAATAGGGCTCGCATTATCTTTGTTCCTCGAACACTTCAATTAAAAAGCCATTGGGTGCGCGCAGCGTAGCGACCATTGATTTGCCCACGAGCGGATCGTTGACCTGTTTAGGCTTGCTGACAATCGTTGCGCCGTGTACTTTGGCATTGTCCATTACCTGTTGCATCGAGCGTACAGGGAAGCTCCACATTCCTAAGCCGATATTCGGTAAGCTAGGCGCATTTTTGGGTTTGATCGGTTCAACGTTGTGAAAATCAACAAACAGCATATGACCGGTTGTGGCTCCCTTGCTGTATACGATAGCAAACCTAAACTCTGTGCCATTTGGCAGATTCATCGCGCCTTTATCGCCAGCGGATTTAAATACTCTGTCTGAGCGAATTTCCAGGCCAAGCACATCGGTATAAAAGGTAAGCTGTGATTCTGAATCCGTGATCACCTGTGCTGAATATGCTGGCCCACCTTTACCGTTTGCATCTATTGGGCCCAATTGCGCCATGCCATTGCCGCGGGTGATAGCGACCCCGTGATTAAAATCCGGTGCATTAAAAATGGTTTCGTCGATTTGATACGTGCTGCCGTCGGCGCGAGGGATGGGGTAACTTTCAAGGACATTGAGTGCACCGAAACCCAAAGTACGAATGTGTTTATCCAGCGTGCTGGTATCCGTGTTCGGAAAGCCTAATGAGAATGGCCCTAGCTCTCGTGAATTCCAACTATCGTGAATGGTTGGCATGGGTTTGCTTAGTACGAGAAGGCGAATCTGTATGGCGCTTTCTATCCCTTTTCGGTATAGGCGATAGGTTTGCCAACTTAGGTCGTCTGGCATTTGCCATAGTGCACGGTGTGTTTTTTCCAGTTCAGGGCTGATGTTTAACGGCCCTTCAACCTGCATGCCCATACCGTCCCGATAAAACAACAAGCTTTGTTCCAAAGATACCGTGGCAATGGTCACTGTATGCAGCGGCATAGCAAGAGCGTCTCGCACACTACTTTTGGGGGCTAACGCATCATTAGAGTCAGCGTAGGCATGTTTCGCTAACGTTATATTCGCTAAAAGTGCGCCCATGATTAAAATCAAAAATCGCTTATTCAATTTCAAACTCATTAAAAATTTGTCCGTACAAATGTTAGGGTCACCAAATCATATACAAGTACTGAAAAAAAGGTAACTAAATGAAGGTATTCTCTAAATTGTGGATATTGGGCGCTTTATTGGGCATATGTGGCGTTGCTAATACAGCAGAAAAACCGTTGCCAGATACGGGTGTCAGTGGTGTTTACGAAGTGATGATAGGCACTGATGATAGTGAAAAACTGCTCAAATATTTGGCTGAATTCGGCTTTCAGCAAATTGACAAAGGTCAATTAGGTCAAGATAAAGCACGTTCGCTTTACGGAGTGGACAGCGCGCTGACGTCTTATCGCTTACAAAATGGTGACACTGACAGTCATGGCCTTATACGTGTACTTGAATGGCAATCACTATTAGGAGACGGAGTCGGCTACGCTCAACCAGAAACGGTTGGTCAACGCATGATGGTCATGCGTACAAATGATGTGCACCGTATCCATGATGTATTTGCTGATGCACGCAAGGCAGGGCAAAAATGGTTGCCGACTAAACCTGTATATGCCGATTTATATGGGATGACAAAAGGGAAACCTGATGTACTTAAGCGCCGCACCGGCGTGCGGGAAATGGCGGTATACGGTGACTTATTTAACTTGGTCTTGTTTCAACGTTACGGCTACGTCATCAAAGGGTATGGCTCGATAACGGCTCAAAGCCCACTGAAAACCAGCGAAATTACCCATAATGATTTTATATTAGCTGGCAGTACTAAAGAAGATATGAACAGACAGACCGATTACTATCGTGATGTATTTGGACTAAAGCCTGAAGGGCCCGTGGTGCTCGATGGTGACTGGCAAGATGGACCAAAAGTAGTGTTTAATATGGCTGATGGCAGCAGCCATTATTATCGCGGGTTTGTCAGCCCAAATAACATTTCTGGTAAGCTGAAGTTTTTTGTTAACCCTGACGCGCGCCCTGACCGAAGCGCATTGCAAAAGCCAGGATATGCTGGGATTACCTTGCACTCTTTATATGCAGTTGATCCTAAGTTGATAAAGCGATTAGCTGACGAGCAAGGTATTACGTCCTCAGCAATGCAAAACAATGAATTTGGTGAATCAAGCTTTGTGCTGCGCGGGCCTGATGGTTCAAGCTGGCAGATACTGCCAAAACCAACCTTAGTAACGCCACCCGTTACCGAGCTTAAGTTCGAGACGACTATTCATTAAGTCCTTTTAAATTTTCGCTGAATGGTTAATTATTTGCTGGAGTTGGTATTAGTGAACAGACCGAATATTTCATTTCGAAGGTAAGGAGCGCAAAGGGATGCAGATAGCCGTGGACACATTAAGCTGCGATGGGGTGCGAGGTTTGCTAGAAGAGCACTTAGCAGATATGTACGCCACATCGCCACCCGAAAGCGTACATGCGTTAGATATGCAGGCGCTTAAACACGAATCGATTACGTTTTGGTCAGCTCGCGAAAACAACAGAGTATTAGGCTGCGTGGCATTGAAACGGTTATCAGATAGTCACGGCGAAATTAAATCTATGCGCAGTGCACCTAATGCACGCCATCGCGGTGTGGCTAGTGCTTTGTTACAGCATTTATTGATTCAAGCTAATCAAAAAGGGCTGCGCCGCCTAAGTCTAGAAACGGGCACTATGGATTACTTTGAACCCGCTAAAAACTTATATCGTAAGTTTGGTTTTGTAGAGTGTAGTCCGTTTGCAGATTACTCCCCAGATCCAAATAGTTGCTTTATGACATTGTTATTAAAGGATAAGTAAGTATGAAAAAGGGCACAAAGCGAGTGGGCTCTGTGACCTTATTACTTGAAATACTCGGTTCAGATATATAACGTTTAAAGGCTAGGCCAGTAAGTGAGAGACGGCTTTATAACCTTGTTGAATGGTTTGTAATTTATCGTCTGTTTTATCTCTTTCTACAAATCTATGCTCTACCCCTGATAGCGCGGATTGAGCAAATATAGGCGCAAAATCAATGGTGCCGGTGCCTACATCGGCAAAGTTACCTGCTTCGTCCATATCTTTAACGTGCCATAACTTAAAGCGGCCAGGGTGTTTTTTAAAATAGGCAAGGGGATCTTGTTTTGCTTTAACCATCCAGAATAGGTCCATTTCCATGGCCATGATTTCTTTGTCAGTTTCATTTAGCAGAACATCGTAGGGTAGCTGCCCATCGCGCATTTCGAATTCAAATGCATGGTTATGGTAAGCCAGTTTTAGTCCGGCTTTATTACATGCTTCGCCTATACCATTGCACCGTTCAGCCAACTTTTTATAGACATCTATGCCAGTGCCTCGTTGCTCTTCAGTCAAATAGGGAATAACGATGTACTTATGGCCTACCTCTAAAGCGTGGTCAATCACGCCGTTTACTCCGCTATCAAAGTTAGTTAGTCCAATGTGTGCCGAGGGGGCGGTTAAACCTTCGTTGTGTAATATTGTTTTTATTTCACTCGGTTTATGATCAAAGTAACCAGCGAACTCCAATTCCTTGTAGCCCACTGCTGCAACTAACTTTAAGGTCGCAGGTACACTAACAGCCATCATATCTCGAAGGGTATATAGCTGTAGTCCCACGGCTTGATTTTTTGTCATCATGTTTGCAGCAAACGCTAATGAGCCCGGCATAACTGCAAGACCCATAGCGGCGGCGCTTAGTTTGACAAAGCGTCGTCGGCTAGTTTGGTACACTAAGTGGGTACTCGTGCTTAGCGCAGCGGATGCACTATGGGTAAAGTTTTTCATATTAATTCTCCATGTCAGTGTTTGGTCATGCGGTGCATCAAATGGATTTAATGCCCCGCATTGATGAAAACTGTTTATGCTAGTGTGCCTTTAGGCGCAGGCCCAGTACTGCCGCGAACAATTAATTCAAAGGGCATGATGACTTTTGGCGCTTTGGTAATTTTGCCTTCGAGTAAATCGATTAATAGTGAAACGGCTGATTGGCCGAATTCCTCGGCTGGTTGGGCAATCGTAGTAAGAGGGGGATCGCAAAAAGCAGAAAACGAAATATCATCGAAACCGGCCACTGATATATCCCGAGGAATAGCCAGTCCTGCTTGTTTAAAACATTGCATGGCACCTATGGCTGTTTCATCGTTTTCGCAAAAGACTGCGCTTGGGCGATTTTTATTGGCTAAAATTTTACTCGCTGCATCGTGACCTGACTGCAAGGTAAAGTCCCCGGGATAAAGCAGCGATTCGTCAAACGTTAATCCCGCCTCAGTTAGCGCATCTCGATAGCCAGCTAAGCGTTCGCACGTCAATGGGCTTGATTGTGGGCCTTTAATCAATGCAATTCTGCTGTGGCCTAATTCTATTAAATGTAGGGTCATGGCTTTTGCTGCCGAACGATTATCTAGGGTAACAACTGGGCAGTTAATGTCGCTCATGACTTCACACACATTGACCATTGGCAGTAATTCACCAGGCTTGTTGATCGATGAGTCGAACGGATTATGGGCTCTCAATTGAATTAACCCATCGGCTTGGGAGGTTTGCACCATCTTGGCGTAATTAGCTTCAATGTCCTCATCACCTAGTGTGTTGGCTAACAGGATGGCGTAACCACGTTGGGCTGCGGCGATCTGCATACCACTGATAACACGAGCAAAGAAAACGTTTGCAACAGTGGGTACCAATGCGACTAGGTTATGGGTTTTGCCTGAGCGGAACTTCACTGCCATTAGGTTTGGCTTATACCCAACCTCATTCACCGCTAACATGACTTTTGAGCGTGTCTTGGGCGATACGCGTTCTGGCTGCTGTAGTGCTCTGGACACAGTGGCAACTGAAACGCCAGCCAAAGTGGCAACTTGACGAATATTACTCATATGTAGTTATTAACGTGTTTTTCATAGTTTAAAATACAAAATGTAACCGTTAGCATTTAATGTAAAAATAATACCGAAGTAATTTAAAAAATCTAGTTAAATTATGCGATCTCACACTATATTTGTACGTTATTACAACTAACCATTAACAAATAACCGTTGTTTGTCCTATTTATTGCTAATTTTGGTTGACACAACCAAATGAAACCCGTTACATTTTAACGATATTGTACATTTGTATAACATTTGCTGTGGGTCTATAACAGCAAGGGAGTGATTAAGTGGCAAAACTAAACAGAGTACGAATGGGAATGGTAGGGGGCGGCGAAGGAGCTTTTATCGGTGCTGTACACCGTCATGCATTGGCGTTAGATGGTCAAATTGAATTGGTTTGTGGGGCGTTTAGTCGCGACAATCAGAACAACCAGCGTACCGGAGACAGCTTGGGTTTAGACGATAATCGAATTTATTCTGGCTGGGAGACGCTATTAACCAATGAACTTGCGCTGCCAGAAGATGAGCGTATGCAAGCGCTTATCATTGTTACGCCCAATCATATGCATGTGCCAATCTCTATTGCTGCAATCGAAGCAGGCTTTCACGTGTTTTGCGAAAAACCTGCGGCTATTTCGCTGGATGAAGCAAATGAATTAAAAACAAAGCTTAAACATAGCGACGTTTTATATGGCCTTGCACACACTTATTTGGGGTACCCCATGGTGTGGCAAGCACAACATATGGTGAGCAGCGGGTTACTAGGCAATATTCGCAAAGTATATGTGGAATACCCGCAAGGCTGGTTATCGGCTAATGAAGAAAGTCATAATAAGCAAGCGTCTTGGCGCACTGATCCCGCGCAATCTGGTGGCAGTGGTGCTATGGGGGATATAGGTACTCACGCTTTTGGTTTAGTCGAATTTATATTACAACAGCAGGTGACATCTCTTTGTGCAGATCTGCAAACCCACGTTGAAGGCCGCAGACTTGATGACGATGGTGCTGCACTTATTCGTACCGATGGTGGCGCCAGTGGCGTATTAATTGCCAGCCAGGTATGTGCCGGTGAAGAGAACGCTTTGAAAATACGTGTTTACGGTGATAAAGGCGCTATAGAGTGGCAGCAAATGGAACCTAATTCTATTATTCATCGTCCGCTGGGCGAACCTTATCGCGTATTACGTGCTGGCATGGGGCAACCTGGATTATGTGAGGAAGCATCTGCTCGATGCCGCACGCCAGCTGGTCATCCTGAGGGATATTTAGAAGCGATGGCTAATTTATATCGCTATTTTGCCAAGGCCATTAACGAGGCAAAACCCGTAAAAAGCACAATAAATGAGCTCGGTAAGGCTTCTGGCGTGCCAGGGATTGATTCGGGCTTGAGGGGAATGGCGTTTATTGATGCGATGCTTGCCAGCAGCGTTAGCGAGTCCAAGTGGCACCCCGTACCGAATACTAAATAAGTGATTACTGCACAAGCCGGTAATGAGTAAGCCGCCTAGCGGATTGCATAAGTCGAACAATAAAGGAGAAAGCAATGCCAGCGATCAAAGGCCCTGGAATATTTTTAGCCCAATTCATGGGTGATGAAGCGCCATTTAATAGCTTAGAATCGATTGCAACTTGGGCAGCGTCTTTAGGCTACAAGGGCATTCAAGTGCCTACCGTTGATAATCGAATTTTTGATTTAGAACGAGCTGCTAAAAGCCAAGAATACTGTGATGACGTGATGGCAATTTGTGCCAAGGCCGGTGTTCAAATAACGGAATTATCAACCCATTTACAAGGCCAATTGGTGGCTGTTCATCCAGCTTATGATGAACTATTTGATAACTTTGCACCTGAAGCATTACGCGGTAAACCAGCCCAACGTACTGAGTGGGCAATAGAACAAATGATGTGGGCTGCCAAGGCGAGTCAAAGACTAGGCTTAACGGCTCATGCTACATTTTCTGGCGCATTCTTATGGCACTTGGTTTACCCCTGGCCGCAAAGACCTGCGGGCCTAGTCGAACAAGGTTTTGCTGAGCTAGCTAAACGCTGGTTGCCTATTTTAGATGCGTTTGATGACGCTGGTGTGGACGTATGTTACGAAATACACCCGGGCGAAGACTTACATGATGGCGCATCATTTGAGCTGTTTTTGGCAGCGGTGAATAATCACCCTAGAGCTAATATTTTATTCGACCCAAGCCATTTTGTATTGCAACAATTGGATTATCTGGCGTTTATCGATTTGTACCATGAGCGTATTAAGATGTTTCATGTAAAGGACGCTGAGTTTAATCCTAATGGCCGTTCGGGAGTATACGGCGGTTATCAAGATTGGAAGGAGCGTCCAGGGCGTTTTCGCTCACTAGGCGATGGGCAAGTGGATTTTAACGGGATCTTCAGCAAGCTGACGCAATACGGCTTTGAAGGTTGGGCAATACTCGAATGGGAGTGTTGCTTAAAAGATTCAGCTCAAGGGGCAGCTGAGGGGGCCCCGTTTATCGCCAAGCATATTATTACCCCTGCAGGGCGTGCGTTCGACGATTTTGCCGGTGCAGATAGTGACGAGCAACGTAATCGTCGTATTTTAGGGTTGTAGCAATATAAAGCGGTACGTACGGGCAAAATACGCGTAAGCACCGCACATAAATGATGAGTGGGCGCAGACACATGCTTGCCACTGCTATCATAATCAAGGGTTAACAAATGAATACGATAACAACGCGACTAAGCGTGATGATGTTCTTACAATTTTTTATCTGGGGTGGCTGGTTTGTTACCTTAGGCACTTTCTTAGCCAATACCTTACAAGCATCAGGTGGCGAGATTGGTATGGCCTTTTCGACCCAGTCTTGGGGAGCGATTATCGCGCCGTTCGTGATTGGCTTGATTGCAGATCGATACTTTAACGCCGAGCGTATTTTAGGTGTGTTGCATTTGATTGGTGCTGTGCTGATGTATTGTTTGTATCAAGCACCTGATTTTGATGCATTTTACCCCTTTGTATTGGGATACATGATTGCTTATATGCCGACGTTGGCCTTGGTTAACTCTGTATCATTTGCTCAAATGGATAATCCGTCTAAGCAATTTGGCAAAATTCGCGTATGGGGCACCGTTGGCTGGATTGTAGCTGGTTTGGCGATTAGTTATGCCTTCTCATGGGATTCAAAGCAAGCTATTGAAGATGGCATGTTGCGCAATACGTTTTTATTGTGTGCAGGTGCATCATTAATACTTGGATTATTTAGTTTTACGTTACCTAAAACACCTCCTAAAAGTGCCGGAGAGCGCGTTGGCCTCAAAGAAGTACTCGGTCTTGATGCACTTGCATTATTAAAAGACAGAAATTTCTTGGTGTTCTTTTTGTCCTCGGTGCTGATTTGCATTCCGCTGGCATTTTATTACCAAAATGCCAATCCATTCTTAACAGAAATTGGAGTGGATAACGCCACAGGAAAAATGACCTTAGGTCAGGTATCAGAAGTGTTATTTATGCTAGCTCTACCGATATTCTTGAATCGTTTTGGTATTAAAATAACGTTATTGATCGGTATGTTGGCTTGGGTTGTGCGTTACGCACTATTTGCTTACGGCGATGCTGACGGCGGGGTTGCGCTATTACTGGTAGGTATTGCATTGCATGGTATCTGCTACGACTTCTTTTTTGTTTCAGGGCAAATCTATACCGATTCAAAAGCCGGTGACAAAGTAAAAAGCGCTGCACAAGGTTTAATTACATTGGCCACTTATGGTGTGGGTATGTTAATTGGCTTTTGGGTTGCTGGTCAGATTACCGAAAAATACACAAATGGCTCAATGCACTCATGGCTCGATATTTGGTTATTCCCTGCTGCGTTTGCCCTCGTTGTGTTCGTTATATTTATGTTCACATTTAAAGATGAAAAGGTATCAAATAATGAATAATCCTCGTCGGAGCATGCTCAAAGGCATGGTGGTAACCAGCGCTGCATTAGCCACGGGGACTGCGGTAAGTGGCTGCGCAAGTACTGTTAAAGAAGCCAATAAGGCGACAATGCCGCATTTTAAAGGCAATATTAATCATTCAGTTGCGCGCTGGACATACGGTGACTTATCTGTCGAAGAACTGTGCCAAGTCGTTAAATCAATAGGCTTTTCGGCTATCGATTTAATTGGCCCTGATGAGTGGCCGATATTAAAACGTTACGGTATCGATTCGTCTATGTGCAATGGTGCTGAACTTAACTTGGTCGATGGCTTTATTCATCCACAATTTCATGACGAACTAGAAAAACGATATCTCAAACACATCGATTTAGTTGCTGAAGCAGGGTACAAAAACCTCATTTGTTTCAGTGGTAATGCTCGTGGCATGAGCAAAGAGCAAGGGCTTAAAAACGCCGTCACGGGACTTAAACGGATCATGCCTTACGCCGAAGAAAAAGGCGTGATTATTCAAATGGAATTATTTAACAGCCGAATCGATCATCCCGATTGCATGGCGGATAGTTCTCAGTGGGGTGTTGCGCTGTGTAAAGCCTTGGGGTCCCCGAACTTCAAATTGCTATTCGATATTTATCATATGCAAATCAATGAAGGCGATATTATTCGCACCATTCAAAATAATCATCAGTACTTTGGCCATTATCACACCGCAGGTGTGCCAGGACGCCATGAAATAGGCGATAACCAAGAGCTTTTTTATCCGGCAATCGCTCGGGCGATTAAAGATGTTGGTTTCAACGGCTATCTCGCTCAGGAGTTTATTCCCACCCCTGAAACCAAGACAGGCAAAATCGAATCGTTACGCGATGCAATTAAAATTTGTGATGTTTAACCCTATTGGGTCGTCACGCAGCAAGCAATTAGGGACCGAAAATGACAAATAATCATTATGACGCAATCGTCGTTGGCTCAGGTATCAGCGGTGGTTGGGCAGCGAAAGAGTTAACTGAAAAAGGGCTTAAAGTGTTAATGCTTGAACGGGGCAGAAACATTGAGCACGTTAAAGATTACACCAACGCGCATAAAGAAGCGTGGGACTATCCCCACAGGGGCGAACGCACCCAAGAGATGATTGATAATTATCCGGTATTGAAGCGTGATTATCCATTAAACGAACCGACACTGGGTATGTGGGCAAATGAAAAAGACAGCCCCTACGTCGAAGAAAAACGTTTTGATTGGTACCGTGGTTACCATTTAGGTGGACGCTCATTAACGTGGGGTCGTCAAAGCTACCGTTTAAACAAAGAAGACTTTCAAGCAAACGGTAAAGAAGGGATCGCAGTTGATTGGCCTATTCGTTATGAAGATGTATCGCCTTGGTATGATTATGTAGAACGTTTTGCGGGCATCAGTGGTAGCCGTGACGGCTTAGATGTGTTGCCTGATGGGCAATATCAAATGCCTATGCCATTGAACTGCGTAGAAAAAGATGTAGCCGCTAGAATTCAAAAGTCCTTTAAAGGTCAGCGTCATTTGATCCCAGGACGCACGTCGAATATGACCGAGCCCAAGCCGAAAGAAGGTAGAACTAACTGCCAATATCGAAATAAATGCTGGCTAGGCTGTCCATTTGGTGGGTATTTTAGCACCCAGTCATCCACGCTTCCTGCGGCAGTTAAAACGGGTAACTTAACAGTTCGTCCATATTCTATCGTGACCGAAATTCTCTATGACAAAGATAAAAAACGCGCAACAGGCGTGGCTATTATTGACGCAGAAACAAATGAAACGTACGAATTTACCAGCAAGATTCTGTTTGTAAATGCCTCGTCATTTAACTCTACGTGGTTGTTGATGAATTCAGCGACTGATGTTTGGGATGGAGGGCTTGGAAGCAGCAGTGGTGAATTAGGCCACAATGTAATGGATCACCATTTTCGAATTGGTGCCCATGCCATGGTGGAAGGGTATGAAGATAAGTACCATTACGGACGTCGTCCAAGTGGTTTCTACGTACCACGTTTTCGAAACTGGGGTGGAGATAAGCGTGACTATGTGCGCGGTTTCGGTTACCAAGGTTCTGCTAGTAGACAAGGTTGGGGCCGCGACGTAGCCGAAATGGGCATTGGCGCTAATTTGAAAAATGCGGTTAGTGAACCGGGTTCTTGGCAAATTGGTATGACCGCATTTGGTGAGATGTTGCCTGATCACAGTAACCGAATTTTCTTGGATCCTACCAAGCGCGATAAATGGGGATTACCGGTTTTAGCCATGGATGTAGAGATAAAAGAAAACGAAAAGCGCATGCGTAAAGACATGATGCAGGATGCCATCGATATGTTCGAAGCCTCAGGCATGAAAAACGTACAAGGCTATGATTCAGATTATTTCCCGGGTCAGGGCATTCATGAAATGGGTACGGCACGTATGGGTCGAGATCCTAAAACATCAGTGTTAAATGGTCATAACCAAGTGTGGGATGCGCTGAACGTTTTTGTCACCGATGGTGCGTGTATGACGTCAGCTTCGTGTGTTAATCCTTCTTTGACTTATATGGCGTTAACCGCACGTGCGGCAGACTTCGCAGTTGAAGAGCTGAAAAAAGGGAACCTGTGATCATGAGTATGAATAGACGCGATTTATTAAAAATGATAGCCGCTGCCACAGGCACGGCGTTTATCAGCAGTAATGCCATGGCGTATATCACGCTTCCGATGAAAAGTGTTAACCAAACGGACTTTTCTAAAGATGACGTGGCTTTTTTTAACGAAGTGGGGGAGGTGATTATTCCTCGCACTGATACCCCTGGTGCAAAAGATGCCAACGTGGGGCTTATGATGGCGATTATGGTTACCGATTGTTACACGCCAGCTCAGAGAAAAGCATTCACTGCGGGGATTGCATCAATCAAAACCTTGGCGAAATCTACTTATGGTAAAGACTTTTTACTATTGAGTAACGACGAGCGTGCCGCTTTGTTGGCTTCACTGGACGATGAGGCAGGCGTGTTTAATAAGAAGCAGGAGCTTGCCAGTAAAGAGCGTAAAGATGAAGAAAAACAGTTACCACATTCGTTTACGCTAATTAAACAATTAACCCTGTTTACCTTTTTTACCTCTGAAGTCGGTGCGAATAAAGTGTTGCGCTATGTGGCGATCCCTGGACGCTATGACGGTGATTTCCCGTATAAAAAAGGTGACAAAGCTTGGGCAACATAAGTCTTTAAGCCTTTTTTAAACCACTTTAGCTTAAGTACTATGGGCGTTACCCGCCTATTTTCCGGCTAAGAAAATTAGCTTCCTTGTTAATCACTTTAACGGGGAAGCGATGCTTAGTAAAAAGAATTTAACCAAGACGGATTACATCATGAAGCAATATAAAACCCTGCTCAACCTTACGTTACTTCTTGCCAGTTCAGCTGTCATAAGTAGCTACGCTCAAGCTGAGCAGACTCAGGCTGAGCGCGAGAAGTTAGCTGAAAAAACCGAAGTCTGGGAACCTGTGCCTGCAAGTGTATCTACTCCGGTCGGCAAAGCACCGTCAGATGCCATAGTGTTATTTAGTGGCGATGACTTGAGCGCATGGGAAGCCTTAAAAGGTGGCGAAGCTAAGTGGAGCATTGGCGGCGACGTATTAACGGTTAAACCTGGCGCTGGTGATATTAAAACTAAGCAAAATTTCTGTGACGTACAGTTGCATATGGAATGGCGTACACCGACCCAAGTAGAAGGCATGCAAGGGCAACAACGTAATAATAGTGGGGTGTTCTTCCAACAGCGTTATGAAGTGCAAGTCCTTGACTCATATGAGAATCCAACTTACGCAAACGGTCAAGCTGGCAGTGTATACAAACAAACTATTCCTCTTGCAAATGCAATGCGTCCTGCAGGTGAGTGGCAGTATTACGACATTATATACACAGCCCCACGTTTTAAAGGCAAAGAATTAAACCAGCCTGGATACGTGACAGTAATGCATAACGGCGTGTTGTTACAAAACCACACCGAGATACAAGGAAAAACAGAATGGATCGGCGCACCTAGCTATGAGGCTCATGGTTGTGCACCGCTTCAGTTACAAGATCACGGCAACTTAGTTAGCTTTCGTAATATTTGGGTACGCGAGTTGTAACCCAAACGCGAGATAGTTGTAGATCATTAAAGAGCCGCATGCGCGGCTCTTTTTATGTGCGGCTTAAAGGTCTAGGTAGGTAGGCAGAATCTCTTCGTTTGGGTGAGCAAAAAGCAATCAAAGCAATTCGCATAAAGATATTATTACAATAAGGTAAACCGATTTCATTATCGGTGGTGTTTTGTATTTGGCTCGCGTATAGTTTTTCGCCTGAAATACTTTGATGCACTTAAAAGGCTGCTAAGTGCTACGTCATACTTTTTGCACCAACTTGCAGGTTGTTCTAAAAAGAGTACTCGCCTTGGTCATAGGGTTGAGTGTTAAGTTTCAACAAACATATGTAAGGATAATAATAAATGAACTACTCACTCGACCCGATAGACTTGGGCGTATTTATTGTATATGCCATAGGATTATTATCGATAGCCCTGTGGATTTCTCGTGACGAAAAATCTCATGATAGAACAACCCAAGATTATTTTTTGGCTAGCAAGTCACTACCGTGGTGGGCAATAGGCGCTTCTTTAATTGCGGCTAATATCTCTGCTGAACAAATTATCGGAATGTCAGGTTCAGGGTTTGCACTGGGCTTAGGAATTGCGTCATATGAATGGATGGCAGCAATTACCTTGATTTTGGTTGGCAAATATTTATTACCTATCTTCCTTAAGAATGGTATTTATACCATGCCTCAATATTTGGAGCAGCGCTTCGATAGCCGAGTGAAAACTACCTTAGCACTGTTTTGGCTAGGGGTGTTTATCTTCGTAAACTTAACTTCTGTGTTGTGGTTAGGTGGCTTAGCTATTCAAAGCGTAGCCGGTATTGACTGGTTATATGGCATGATTTTTCTAGCGGTATTCTCTGTTGCTTATTCCACTTACGGCGGCCTTAAAGCAGTTGCCTATACAGATATTATTCAGGTTGTACTACTGGTTTTTGGTGGATTCTTTCTTAGTTATTTAGCATTGCAGCAAATCTCCGGTGGGGAAGGAGTGGTCAAAGGCTTCAGTATATTGACCGAAAAAGTGCCAGGCCATTTCGATATGATCCTAAGCCCTGACAATAGCGAATATATGAACCTACCAGGTATTTCGGTTTTAGTGGGTGGTTTATGGGTAATGAACGTCGGTTATTGGGGCTTTAACCAATACATTATTCAGCGCGCATTGGCAGCAAAAAGTATTCAAGAAGCGCAGAAGGGTATTGCTTTCGCTGCATATTTAAAGTTATTAATGCCCATTATTGTCGTGCTACCCGGCATTGCCGCGGTAATTTTATTTCCTGATCTTGAAAAAGCAGATCAGGCTTACCCGTCGATGATGTCGTTGATGCCAGTAGGGATCAAAGGATTAGTGTTTGCGGCATTAGTGGCGGCCATCATTTCATCGTTAGCCTCGATGACAAATAGTATCTCCACTATATTTACCATGGATATTTATCGACCAATACGCCATCAGGAAAACGAAAATCACTACGTTAACGTGGGACGTATATCAACCGTTACTTCACTCATTATAGCGGTGTGTGTCGCCCAACCTTTAATTGGTCAATCAGAGCAGGCATTTCAATATATTCAAGAATTTACAGGGCTGTTTTCTCCTGGTATAACCGTTATTTTCTTAATGGGTATGTTCTGGAAGCGCACTACTTCCACAGGTGCACTTGCTGCTGCCATTGGATCTGCAGTGTTTTCTGTGCTGTTCGCGGTATTCTTACCTGAGATACCGTTTATGGATCGTATCGGCATTGTATTTTTGATGTGTTTAGCATTGACCTATGTCGTATCTTTGCGTGAATCAGCACCGAAAAATGATCAGAGTGTTAGTATAAGCGACGTAAGTTTTAGCACTACAAAAGGTTTCAATATCGCCGGTATTGGATGTGTGTTGATCTTAATAGGCTTATACGCTACTTGGTGGTAACAGCAATTAATTGAGGCTGCATATTTGCAGCCTTTTTTGCATATAACAATTAGTTTATTTTTCTTTTTATTTGTAAGTTTTAAAATCAAACACTGATTTTTCATGATGAATTTATGACTGTCAATAACCCTAGATTTTAGTGTATTTAAGGGATGTTGACGTGTGTTAGATATCCCAGTAATACATATACTCCTCGCAATAATTACCTATACCCTTGGATACAACTAATTTACATTTGATCGATTATTTAGGTAAACCGATTTCATTTGATTGGTTTTTTAATTACTTTGACGTATAGTTTATTTTATCTTGAAGCCGTCTCTGAGTATCAAATTGACTATCTTTTCTGCTGTTTTTAGGCGGTGCTTAGGGCCTCGCTTGGTTACGTCAACGGCTTTAGTGCTATTACTATTAGCGACCGTTATTGTGAATGCCAGTGCGTTTGCCAATAGTGAACAAGTAACGGTGAGTAAAGAGGTTTGGGGACATTATCAAGGGCAAAACATTCTGCAATTTACCTTGGAAAATAAAAATGGCATGCAGGTTAGCTTAACTAATTGGGGGGCATATGTGACGTCAATCAATGTGCCTGATAGGAACGGCAAATTAGAGGATGTCATTCTAGGTTACGACAGTGCACAAGCATATGTGGATGACTGCTGTTACAACGGCGCAACAGTAGGACGATTCGCTAACCGTATTGCTGGTGGACGTTTTTATATAGACGGCAAAAAAATACAGCTAAGTGTTAAAACTAATGGCGGAAACAAAGGCAACCACGCCCATGGAGGCGAGCAGGGGTTTAATAAAAAACTGTGGCAAGCTAAGCAAGTAGACGAAAAAGTTGAAATGCGTTATTTATCACCCGATGGTGAAGAAGGTTATCCAGGCAATGCCCAAATAAGCGTATTGTTTAGCTTAAATAACGATAATGAATTTAGCGTTACATTTAGTGCAACCAGCGATAAAGCGACGCCGATTAATCTTATTTCGCATATTTATTTTAATTTGGCAGGCAATCAAAAACGCAATGTCGAACAGCACCAACTGCGTATAGCAGCTGACAGCATTGTCGAAGTTAAAGCAGGTTTACTGCCTACAGGTAAATTAGTCAGTGTGCTAGGAACTCCTTTTGATTTAACGTCTCCGGTCACGTTGAAAAAAAGCCTGATAACACCCAATAGCCAGTTAAAATTGGCAGGCGGAGTGGATAAAGTCTATGGCGGCTTTGATCACACTTGGGTGTTTAACCAATATGATGGTAAATTGCATTATCAAGCCCAGCTCTTCGAGCCCGGCAGTGGCCGGGTGTTAGAGATATTGACTACTCAGCCTGGGGTCCACGTATATACCGGAAATTTTATGAATGGCAGTGCAATTGGCAAACAGGGTAAGCCCATGAAGCATCGTCACGGGGTTGCATTGGAAACCCAACACTTTGCGGATTCTGTTAATCAGGCTAATTTTCCTTCAACCCTGTTAAGACCTGGGAAAACCTACTCAGAAACTACCCTCTATCGATTTGGGATCAGGCAGTAATATTAAATGGCCACTATTAAAGATGTAGCAAAATTAGCCGGTGTGTCGCCGGCCACCGTTTCTCGGGTGTTAAGTGCAACCGTAGTGGTAAGCCCTAAAACGAAAATGCGGATTGAAAAAGCGATCGCTGAACTCGACTTTAGGCCAAATGCTCACGCCCGAGCACTCGTCAGTAAAAGTACTCATACTATCGGCGTGGTCATTTCTCAATTGGCTGATCCATTTTTCGCACAAATGGCCAGCAGTATCGAAGATGTTGCTAGAAAGCGTAAATTCAAGGTGTTAGTCAGTACTGGTTCATTAGATGCGCAAAAAGAATTGATGGCGATAAAAAGTTTACAGGCTCAGCGCTGTGAAGCGATGGTAGTGAACAGTAAGGCCTTAGCTGATGACGTGTTGGTTGAGTTAGCCCAGCGAATTCCGGGCTTTGTACTGATAAATAAATTAATTCCAGAAATCAGCGAACGCTGCGTGTGGTTTGACAATATCGGTGGCGGTAAAGTTATGGCGGATTATATTGCATCGCTGGGGCATTCAAACATAGTGGTTATCTCAACTAAAGAACGTGTTTACGATGCTACCCATAGGCTCACCGGTATCCGGCAATCTCTCACTGAGCATGATATTACCTTGCCAGATGATCATATTGCACATGGTTCACCGGATTACGCCGGTGGGCGAAAAGCCATTGAAAGTCTAATTAACCAGGGTATAAAATTCAGTGCAGTATTGTGTTACAACGATGCCATGGCAACCGGTGTGATATCCGCACTGACTGATTTAGGCAGGCATATTCCTGATGACGTTTCGATAGTCGGCTTTGATGATGTTTTGCTTGCTAAATACTGTATGCCTAAATTAACCACAGTTAAATACCCTATCGACATCATGGCGCGTAAGGCGACCGAATTAGCTTTGAGCCTCATCGCCAAAGACAGTTCTGTTATACAAATCGGTAAAGGTTACCAATACAAACCATTCCTTGTTAGGCGTGAATCAGCCACGAAGTGCTAATGATATGTATTGCTAAATGCTGAATCTGCCGGATATTCCTCGCCAACATAAAATGGCTATTGGTTTTGGCTTTTTAGCATTATTTTTTGCTAACCAAAGCCTAAGTGCTATGGCCATACCATACTTTCAAATGACTTTAGGGATTGACCCTTTTTGGCTGAGCCTGGTGATCGCCGCACCTATTATGTTTGCTGCCTTTATCAGCCAAAAAGTGGGGCAGGTGTCGGATGGCATTAATGCTCGAAAAGGCAATCGAAGGGGAATATTACTCGTATCTGGTATTGCTTGCGGATTGTTATTTGGGGCTATTTGGATGGCACCAAACCAGTGGAGCAACAACGCGACGTTGATGTATGTACTATTGGTTAATTTTATGTTTTGCATTGGACTTACCTTTCTTACTATAAACGTGAAATCATTAGCGTTTGAGTTCAGTATTGACGAAAAACAACGTGTTAAGGTTATGGCGTTCGGCTCGTTGTTTGAGCGGATAGGGACCTTTGCCTATTTTTGGTTGTTTCCGTTAGCGCAATTATCTGTGTGGGGCAGTATTTACTTAGGCATCCAATACGTGGGCTGGTTTATTGGTATCGTATTGATAGGTCTTTTTTCTGTATTAACGGCATGGTTTTCAGTTACTAAGCCTATGGTTACAAATAGTGCTGCTAATAAAACGCCCGTTCACCTAACAAATCAGCTATTTATTACGGATCGGAAAAACAACAAACTGTCCGTCAGAAATTCAGCGTTATCGACTATGCCAGTAAACGCACCAGTTGATGATACGGTCGTTAAACGTGCATTGTTTTTATTGCTCAGCCTGACCCTCATTAAATTTGGTGCTATCGCTATTTTTACCAGCTTTGACTTTTACCTATTGGTCTATTTTGTTAAAGATGGTGATTTGGCTGAAGGTGCGTCCTGGAAGGGGATTTTGTCGTCTACCTTTGCGATAGTGACACTGGTGATGATCCCGCTATTTGCTGCGTTAACCCTAAAGCTCGGTAAACTTAGAACTTTAAGTATCATATACTGGATAACGGCATTGGGAGCGATATTAAAATGGTTTATATATCAGCCAGGCCATGAGTGGGGCGTCGTCATCGATGCCTTACTTGGTGCGCCTTCTTGGGTGGCAATTTCAGTTATTATTCCCAGCATGCTAGCCGATTTATGCGCTTATGAACGATCGTTGTCAGGGCGGAATAAAGTTGGTTATTTTATTTCAGTACAGAACAAAGTCATTAATTTCAGTGTTGTTATCAGCATGGTCGGCTCAGGTTTATTGTTAAATGCGGTTGGTTTTGACGCAAGCGCTGGTGCCAAGCAAAGCGTTGACAGTATATTGTGGATGCGGATTTGTTTAGCTGGAGGACCCTTATTACTGTGTTTTTTGTCACTTTTTATCGTAAAAATTTATCCTTTAGCAGAACATCAAATGGCGTCTTGCCAAACTAAAAATGCTTTGGGCCAAACATAAAGTGAGCGTGTTATGCCGACGATTAAAGATATAGCAAAAGCCGCTGGTGTGTCACCAGCTAGCGTTTCCCGAGTGATCAACAACGGCCCCAAAGTGGGTGCTAAAACGCGCGAAAAAATCAAACGTATTATGCGCGAAATGCAATACCAGCCAAACGCAAACGCTCAAGCGATCAATGTGCAGAACAACGCTTCTATCGGCATTGTATTAGCTGATTTAACCGACCCTTTGTTTGCCAAAATGGCCCACGGGATAGAGAAAATAGCCGTACAAAAAGACCTGCAAATCTTTCTTAACTCAGGTGCGTTTGACCGAACCAGTGAACTCAATGCCATAGAGGTGTTACTTGAACACCGGTATAAGGCGTTGGTAGTACACAGCGCCATGATTGATGATAAAACCTTGATTGAGTATGCTCGAAAAATACCAGGCTTAGTGCTGCTTAATCGGCATATTAGAGAAATCGAAAATCGTTGTATTTGGCTTGATGATAAATTGGGTGGGGCGTTAATGGCTGACCATATTATTGAGCAAGGTCATAAGAAAATTGTCGTAATTGGTGTTGATGGTATTCAAAATAATACTCGACAGCGCCTTGAGGGCATTAAAGCCCAGTTGGCTAAGTACCCTGTGCATTACGAAATTGAAATGCTTGAGCAGGGTGCCGCTACTTATGAAGGGGGGGAAATCGCCGTGCAAAATATACTCGCCAGAGGCATGGAGTTCAGCGCTATTTTAGCTTATAACGACGCCATTGCTGTGGGTGCTGTATCCATGTTAAAAGCCCACGGTCTCAGTGTTCCAAGCGATGTGTCGGTGATGGGGTTCAACAATCTTATATTGGCCCAATGCATGAAGCCTAAGCTGACTACTATTCATAATCCTATTGAAGACATGGCCATGAAAGCGACTGAGCTGGCTCTTAGGTTGAGTAAGGGCGATAGCGCTGAGCAACTAGAGTTTCGCCCTGATGAGCATAAATATATACCAGAATTGATTGTAAGGCAGTCTGTGCAAAAGATAGGCTGATTATTTCAATTATGACCTAATTGCACTGAGATATGCTGTTATTGATGACTTCAGCGCGAAGGCATTTTTTGCAATTGTAGTGGTGGATTGACCCTAGACATCATCTTAGTTGGTAATGTTAACACCTTAGAAGTGGTGTTCGATGAAGAGACAAATACATACGCTTTCAACAGAATTTAAATTAATAACCAGTAATTGTTGCAGTGAAAGTTGAGTCTATATTTGCAGGAGCATAGCGGATTTTGCCATTACGAGAGCGTGACGAGTCTGTCACAGGCAACGCTATTGCACCTAATTGACCTGAACGATTACACCTACCCAAGTGAAATTATCTCTGTATCAACAGCTTTAGCAGTAGCACTTGGTTGATGATAAGGATATCCACAGCGCAAAGTAATAGCATCACTACCAAGGTCGATAAACTAATCAGAAGCAACCACTGGCATTATTCCTAGAGCGATAATTAATTTATCAAATGTAAAACTAGAATCTCTCTTTATTACTTATTCGCACATAATATTTTTAGATGTGATTAGTAATAAAGTCGGATACGACTTTATGGGGGATTACAGGGAATACCCAGCAAGCTTTGTTTAGGTATAAAATTTAAATATTTCTATTATGGGAATCTACCTGATTGCTACTTTTAGCAACTATATTCAATCCCGGACTTATTAAGTTGCTAAGGTGGAAATTCAACAGAATGACAGTCGAAACAACTATCATTCTGTTGGTTGTTTAGCTACCTGTAAACTTCGGCGCTCTGCGTTCTGCAAACGCCTTAATGCCCTCTTGTAAATCATTCGACTGCAAACTGGTCATCATTGTGAACATTCCATTTAACATTAAGCTTTGCTCGTCGGTCATATTCTCTGACTTACGCAGAATAAATTTGGTGCCGCGCACTGCCATTGGGGAATTAGCGGCAATTTCATTTGCCAGAGCCATACCCGCATCCATAGTCGCTTCTGCTGATTCGTAAACATCGTTGACCAAACCAATTTTCTCAGCACGGTCGGCTTTAATATCTTTACCCGTGTATGCTAACTCCGCAACATGACCAGCATTAAGTATTTTTGGCAGACGTTGCAAAGTGCCCACATCAGCTACTAGACCCAATCGTGTTTCACGTACGCTAAATACGGAACATGCACTGGCTATGCGAATATCACAGGCAGTAATCAGATCTACACCTGCACCTAAACAGACTCCCTGCACTACAGCTACAACAGGTACTGCACAGTCCGCGATGGCAGTAATGGCCGCCTGAAATTTTTGAGTATTGGCTAATTGCTGAATATTGGCTTCGGCTTTAGAACGTGCTTTAGCATTTTTATGTTCACTTAAGCCATCTTCTACTAGGTCGATACCGGCGCAGAAGTGCTTGCCGCGACCCGCTAGAATTATCGCACCTATTTCTCCGTCTTCACACAGCGTATCAAGCGCCTGAGGAATGGCTGACCACAATTCTGTAGACAGTGCATTGTATTTGGCTTCACGGTCTAACCAAAGTATGCCAACCTGCCCATTTTTTTCGATACTTAATACCTTAGATGAAAAGCTCATTTTAATTCCTCTATTCTCTAACTGACTTTAATTTATATTGCACAAATGCAAATAGGTATACTCGCGCATAACGCTTACAAACCTTCGTTAATTTCAACTGCCACAGCACCCACAGCAAAACGTATTTCACTCTGCTCTGTTATTTTCCAATACCCATAATGTGACGCATAAGTTTATTCATACCGCCAATCCATCGATCGTAGTTAGACGTTTTATTACGCATATATTCCAGCACAATAGGGTGAGGCAAAATCAGGAAACTTTCTTTGCGCAGTTCTTCAACAACACATTGGGCAAGCTCTTCGGGTTCGATCATGCCATTGCTCGCCGCTGCTGCGGTGGCATCGTTTTCAATAGCTGTCATGGCGGTTCGCACGGCTTGAGGACACAGTATAGAAACTTTAATACCTTCGTGTTTGTGGTGAATAGCTAACCATTCACCGAAGCCTACTGCAGCGTGTTTCGTTACACCGTAAGCAGCGCCACCAATTTGATTAAGCAAACCTGCAGCAGATGCGGTATTTAAAAAATAACCACCGCCTCTTGCGGCCATACGCGGTACTAAGTGTCGTGCGGCGTAGACATGTGACATAACATTGATATCCCACGATGCCTGCCATTCAGAATTAAGGGAATCGATGTTCTCTCCTAAAGCAACACCGGCGTTAGAGCAAAACAGATCGATGGGGCCTATGTTGGCTTCGGTCTCTTCAATCACCCTAGCGATGTCAACTTCTTTAGCTACATCGGCCATCATGGCAACACCATTGACCATGTCAGCAGTCTCTTGAGCGTTACCTAAATTGATATCCACGGCCACAATTTTTTTCGTGCCTTGTGCATGAAAATGAACGGCTAATGCTCGTCCAATTCCACTGCCGGCTCCTGTAATTACCACAATATTATTCTGTAGTTCCAAAAGGTATCTCCCCTATATTTATGTTTAATATATTTGGTCTAGGACTTCTATTGAGTAAACGGTTTTAGGCAACACCTTAACTGAGCATTACTGAACAATTTTAGATGTTCCAAACGTTTGGTTCACAAAATATTAACTCATTAATGAATGAATACCAGTGCGCGAGCCTCCATCATAAAGTCAAACTCAGACGGACTAAAATGATGTTGAAACGTATCAGTGGTTGTAGGGGGGCAAATCAAGTTGGTATTTATTGTATATTAATCATGTGTTTAGAGTGATATTTTTGCATTTGTAATTAATGACTTGTTAATTTATTTTTCAAATAACTTAAGTTGACCAATTAATTGATCATCATTCTAAAAAATAATCTTCACCGTGATTTCTTTGGGAATTCATTTCAATATCTTAAAGAGAGAAGTCAACGTTCAAAATCTTTTTTCTAAGCAAGAAGATATTCATTCCTATCTACGGTTATCGTAGTTTAGGCGCTTTTATGGCTCAAGGTCTTCTCGAAGTAGTGGCGAAAAATCAGGGTAAGAGTGTGATCATGATTTAAGCCGTTATGACATTTTGCAAATAACGTACATGCGTCGATGCAGGATAACGGTCTGGAAACAGGCTAGATTCGAGACAGCATCACCACGATAGTAAAAGTAGCAAATTGTAGATTTATTTAAATAATATGACTTTACCCAAGCATAGAGCCGTTCAAACAATATTACTTAACTTTAGCTAGAAAGGGCGTAGCAGGTGAAGAACCCGCAAAAAAACGCATCAACTCTGCGTCGAGCAGTGCGGTAATCTGTTAGGAATTCCCCTGGTTTATTGCATGGTGCTTCAGGGGCCAGGGGCAGGCTGTCGACCATTACATCGCTGTTATTTTAACCTACAGCTTTAGTGTTAATAAGCCATTAAGCGGTTTTAAATTGGTCTATTAATCCTTTGATTTTCAGCGTCAGTTCTGTGGTGAAGTGGCTATTTTTTGCTGTTTCGTGTGAACCTTGCGCAGTGCTATCTACATGATAAGTGATAGTATCTACGTTATGTTTTATTTCATGTATTGTTGCATTTTGCTTTTCGGTAGCAACGGCGATTTGACTGTTAATGTCGGTAATTAGCAGAACAGATTCGGTTATTTTTTTTAATGAGTCGCCTGTTTCTCTTGTTTTCTCAACGCAAGCTACCGTTCTAATTTTGCTATTTTCCATGACTTCTACTGCACCTTTTGCTCCAATTTGCAGTTTTTCAATCATTGCTTGAATTTCAGATGTAGAATCTTGAGTGCGCTGGGCCAACGTGCGCACTTCATCCGCTACAACAGCAAAACCCCGACCATGCTCTCCCGCTCTGGCTGCTTCAATCGCGGCGTTTAATGCTAATAGATTGGTCTGATCGGCAATACCTCGAATAACATCTAGTACTGAACCAATATTATTAGCATCTTGCGCGAGTATATTTATGACCCCAGAAGAATTATCAATATCATTATTCAATAGATTAATGTCACTAATGGCTTGGTCAACAATTTTCAGTCCATCAGATGCTGCTTGATTTGATAAGTTGGCTAAATTAACGCCTCGTATCGCATATTGAGCCACTTCTTCAACCGCTGGAAGTATTTGCTCAAGAGACGCTAATAATTGTTCAATTCCTTGTTTTTGCTCGCTAATGGCTTGGTTTGTTGATGTCGCTGTTGCGTTTAATTGTGTTGCTGATGTAGATATATCATCAATCGCTCCGCGTAATTCAATAACCACTGTTTGAATATGATTAGCAAAAAGATTAAAGCCACGGGCTAATGCAGATAATTCGTCGTCACCGTTGTCATTTAAACGTTTACTTAAGTCGCCGTCTCCTTCACCAATATTTAACATCGCATTGATAGCCTGTTGTAGTGGTTTAAATAAAGCTTGAATAATAAACAATATTAACAGTAGCACGAGTGCTGCTATGACGAGCTGCAAAATCAGGCTTATATTCAACCAGAACGAAACGTCCTCTTGCGCATCCTTTAGTTCGTTTGCCGTACGAGTATCCAGTGCACGGAAAAATTCATTAACTGGCTCCATGATTTTCATTACTTCGTTGTGGTACATATCGTTGAATAGAATCCGTAAAGCAAAAGCATTGATGGTTTCACCTACTAGGGGGGAGAATGGGCCATCCACTATTTTTCCTGCTTTAATTGATTCCATGGCCTGGGTTTCTGTTTTAATGAGTGCAATAGAATTTTCATTTGCTTGGTCTAACCGGGCGAATTCTTTCGTTGAAAAATTTAACTCTTTCATAATATTAGTTTGCTTCTTTATTTTCCCTGGATATAAAGCCGCGTCGACAGAATCAGGGCGTTTACTCTCACCATTACGCCATTTCACGATATTCCAATATTCATCCTCATATTTTGGGTCTCCGGTGGCGATATAGCTACGCGCTAGCTTTGTTAAATCCATCGATGTTTGACGAAATTCATTGGCAACGAGATAAGAGAGATAACGCACCGAGCTATTGCTCATTTGGTCGATATTTTTATTGCGAGCAATACTTTGAGACAGAATAGCGAAAGAAACTAAAATGATAATTGCGGTGAGCATCGACAGAAGACGGGTCTTTATAGTCATGTTGATCCCTGTTAATTAATTTTATATAGACATGGATATAAGAAAAGCAAAGAGAGTATAGAACAAGGTAACCAGATAGGTATGTAATCTTAACTATTGTGAAAACTCTACCGTTAATAACATTAATCAATTTTACTGAATCCATACCAGTTCACTTTTTGCGAGTGTGCTATTTTTCAACGGAGTCAAAAGTGGCGATAAAAAGACAAGAAAATAAGAGGGTATTTATTATTACAAATCGTATTGATTTGCTCACTTCATTTATGACTTATTTCGGTAGTGCACTAGGTTATATAACTACAATAGAGCCGAGCCCAACATAATGTGTGCAATATGATGTGCTCGGTCTTTGGTCACACACTAACGATAGCGAATTAAGAGTCTGAGGCCCAAAATTTATATAATGTAGGTTTTTTGTTTAATAAGTAACTTTTCAAAATCATCGACTAAAAGCGGTCGTGCCAATAAGTATCCTTGCCCTAAAACACAACCAGCTTGTATCAGTAATTGCTTTTGTTGTTCAGTTTCTATGCCTTCAGCGATGACATGGATATTAAGTTTTTTTGCCATGACAATAATCGCTTCGCATAGCGCAGCGTCATTGTTATCAGCAGTCATATTCTGCACAAAACTTTTATCGATTTTTAAGTAATCAATAGCGTAATTTTTAAGATAAGAAAAAGAGCAATAGCCCGTACCGAAATCATCAATTGATATGGCAATGCCTCGCTGACGGAGCTTAGCTAATATGTCGACAACGTCAGTTTGATTTTCCATTAATAGATTTTCAGTAATTTCGATCGCAATAGCGTCACATGGTATATTTTGCGCTATAAGTGATTCAGTCCAAGCATTGAATTGTTCACCTTCATTTTGGAATTGCAGGGGGGAAATATTGATGCTTATTGAAAAACCATTACCGTATTTTTCTCGCCAATTTTTTGCTTGTTGCGAAACCTCATTGAATATCCAATCGCTGATTTCAACAATGAGCCCTATTTCTTCCGCAATAGGAATGAAGTCCAATGGTGAAATCAAACCTTTTTCAGGATGTTCCCAGCGAATAAGTGCTTCGGCTTTCATTATTTGGTTGTTTGCCAAGTTCACTATAGGTTGATAAACCATATAGAATTGTTGTTGTGCAATAGCGATGCGTAAGTCCTGAATAATTTCCATTCGCTTGATAAAGTCAGCGCGCATATTATCAGTAAAATAATGAACGCTATTGCGGCCGCGTATTTTTGCGTGGTACATAGCTTGATCTGCGTTTCTTAGCAGTCCGTCAATGCTTAGTGCATCATCTGGGTAAAATGCAATACCTATGCTGGCAGTACAATAAACTTTTTTTTCTTCAATGATATAAGGTTGTGCTAGCGTGTTTGATAGTTTCTGGCCAATATTGTCGATATCTTCAGGTATGCTTGCCCCCACAAGTACGATAATAAATTCATCCCCTCCTAGGCGTGCGGCAATATCATTCTTTCTAATGGCACTTTTAATACGTTTTGAACACTCGATAAGTACAGTGTCTCCAGCGCCATGTCCTAATGAATCATTAACATCTTTAAATTTATCAAGGTCTAACATAGCAATAGCGATTTGCTTATTCTCACGTTGCGCATTGGCAATCGCAGTGGTTAAGTGTTCTTGTAATAAATTACGATTCGGTAAGTTGGTTAAGCTGTCATAATTAGCTTGTTGCCAGATGATTTCATCTGCTTTTTCTCGCTCTATTGCTATACGGGCAAGATTTGAAAATTGCTCAATTAGTTTGAATTCAGAGGCTTTTGGGGCCGATATTTTACGATGGTAGATAGAGAAAGTACCTAATACTTTTCCCTGGTTATCGATGATGGGTTCAGACCAACAGGCCGCTAATTCTACTTTTTTCGCTAATGCCTTCCAAGAAGCCCAATCAGGGTGAGATGCGATATCGGTAACGATAACGCGTTTTCCGGTAAAGGCCGCTGCGCCGCTTGAGCTAAAGCCTTGATCAATCCCTAAGCCGTCAAGTGCTTGATTATAACAATCAGGCAAGCTTGGCGCGGCGCCGAGTTTTAAGTGCTTACCTGATTCATCTAGTAGCAAAATACTGCATATAGCGTCAGGGAATTCATTTTCTATCGCATGAACAATGGCAGGCAGTACTTTTGACAACTTACTTGAACTGGCGATCGACTCTAGAATATTATTGCGTAGTTGATTTACTTTATCTTTCTCAAGTAACTGGCGATTTTTGTTTTGCATAAACATGGAAAATATCAAGGAAAAGATATTTGTCACTACAAATGCTGCAATAATCCGTGGCAACGTGAAACTATCAAATTGCTCATAGGTAATGAAACAAGCAACTGTAATTAAAAGAATATTAAATATGCTAGCAACGAGGGTCGGTAATAAATAAAAGCTGGCGATGATGATAGGAAAAATCCAATAAATTAGACCTGCACCTTTTATATAGATGCCTAATAAAATCGTGACCTGAGCGAGAACAGCAAATAAACCGCTAAAAAGTTTTACCTTGCTGGTAAACCAAACACCAAGAAATATAGTGAAAATCCCCCCAACCGCAACGAGATCAACTGCTATATGCTCTTTATCATCAGCGAACAAACTGGCAATAAAAAAAGGAAATAATATTAGAGTTGCCGCTGCGGTAATTGCCAATAGAATTTTGTCTTCTAAAGTGCGGTGTTCCATTTTAACCGTCATACTAAATTAGCTTCCTATTCATGGTATTTATCTCAGGAAATATTGCTGCGCGATTAGCTAATATATTGAAAATAAAAGAATCTACTATAAATAATATACACGGCAGAGGGTAAATAGACACCCATTTTCAAATTGTACATATTTGTTCTACATTGAGCTTACAGGGGGAGTAATCAATCATTACACTATGGCTATCCTCATCGGTAGCTAAGTAAGCATAATTGTTACTCGTTAATTTATGGACTTCAGCCACGTAGTTTTCTTCGTCGAGGCGAGCCAAATTTGTTTTTCTATTTCGTCCAGATTTTGTAAGTTAATTATGCTCTATAATCTACTGGCTATAAGATGTAATTTTAGCTTTACTGGATGTAAATTAATTGATTTAACCAATCGCGTATTTTAAGAACTCGTGATGAAACGTACCAAGCTCAATTCAATAATGCTTAATTAGCAAAGCGTATTATGTTGGAATATTGGTTTATTTGTACCCCATGGTCGGTAAGCACTCCCCCAGCAACTCAGGAGCATTGACTAATGTCATTCGAATTCAGCAACAACCCTTTGGGTGCACGCGAGGACTTTCGCCGCGCCCGGCGCCGCGCGGCGTTGCAAGAAATTGTTTTTCAATTCAAAGGGAAATCTTCCGACCTGTTGTCCTATGACGATGTCGTTCACAAGCTCAAGGGGCTGGAAGTCTCAGCGCAGTTGCTCAAAGACATTCCAATTGATTCTATTGTCGGTAGTGTGGGTCGCTACCGAGACTTTAACCGCCGATTTCTGCCGCGTGATGGCATCAATTCGGAACGTTGGGCCAGGGTAAAAATGGCGATGACCGGGCTCAAAGGGGTACCGCCCATCGAAGTCTATCAGATTGGCGAAGCGTACTTTGTCAAAGACGGTAATCATCGTGTATCGGTGGCCCGGGAAATGGGATTCAGCCATTTTCAGGCTTATGTTACGCAAGTGCAAACTAAGGTTCCTCTGGCGCTAAATGTGGAGCCTGACGAACTTATCCTTAAGGCCGAGCTTGCTGAGTTCCTCGAGAAAACACGTCTCGATCACATTCGTCCTGGCGCTGATTTGACCGTAACCGTCCCTGGCCAGTACGTCGCTTTGTTCGAGCATATCAATGTTCATCGTTATTATATGGGGCTCGAACAACGTCGAGAAATTACCTACGTCGAAGCTGTGCTGCATTGGTATGATACCCTTTACCAACCTGTTGTAGATATCATTCATAAGCAGGGGATGCTGCAGGAATTTTCTGGACGCACTGATACCGACCTCTATCTATATATCACTCAGCACAGAACGGAACTCGAAGAACGCTTGGGATGGGATATTACCGCAGAAACTGCCGCCGGTGATATTGAACCGCGCTCGTCTGGTTATAGGGCGACTAGCGAACCTATACGTAATATTTACAAACATCAAGGTACTTCAAAACCACAATCTGCATTGGTCAAAGGTCGCTTATTTGTCGATATACTCGTGGCGATCGACGGTTGCGACAGCGGCTGGAGCAGTCTGACCCATGCGGCATTGATTGCTCGGCGTGAAAATGGTGCCCGCTTGCATGGTCTTCATATCGTTCCTGTTCGCAGTGAACGTCATGGTCCGAAGATGGAAGAACTGCAAAACAATTTTAATGACCGCTGCCGAAAATTCGATTTGTCTGGCCGACTAGCGATTGATGCGGGTAAGCGCATTAGACGGATCTGTCAGCGTGCCCGCTATACTGATTTGACGGTAATGTGTCTTACTGGTGGACAGACTGATACCAAGCTCAGTGAGGGACTGCGCACTTTGTTACGCTCCTGTCCACGACCTGTTTTAGTGGTAACACAGGAGGAATCTCCTTTGGACAGGATATTGCTAGCATATGACGGTAGTGGTCTAGCCAGAGAGGCGCTTTATACTGCCGCCTATCTGGCGGGTCAGTGGGGCATAGAACTGGCGGTGCTCACAGTTCATGACGCGCAGATCTCGGCGGACAACATTCAGCAACGGGCTCGTCATTATCTGGAGTCTCACGGCATTGAGGCAATTTATATTACCGAGCAAAAAGTCGCTATTGTCCAAGCGATCCTGAATACGGTTAAAGAACAAAATAGTAATCTGATCCTTATGGGGGCGCATGGCAGGAACGCGCCGTGGTATATCAATGTAGGTAGTGCAGTGGCGCCGGTATTGCAACAAAGCAATCAACCTGTGCTGATCTGCGGATAGCCAACTATGTTGAATATAGTCAGCGATACCCGTCCCGGATATGGTGAAAATGAGGATGTATTTATGGTGCAATGGCACCCTAAAGCACCAGATTTGCTACTCGTTGCGATTGCCGACGGGCAAGGGGGGCAACCGGGCGCTAAGGTCGCCGCGCAACAAGCCTGTCGATTAATATTGCAAGCCGCTGCTGATAGCAGGCCTTGGAGCCTGTTGTGGACACAAAAATGGGAGCGGCTATTGGGGCGAATCGACCGGGCGTTGCGCGCAAACGCAGACGCTGGGTTTACCACTTTGATAGCATTCGCGGTAAAGCGTAATAAGCTATTTGGGGCAGCATGCGGTGACAGCGCTTTAATGGCTGTCACTGCCCGGGATGTTCAGGTTCTGACCAAAGGACAAATGAAGAACCCACCTGTTGGATCAGGTCGCGCTGCGGCTTTTGGTTTTAAGTTCCCCTTGGCGCCCCCGTGGACAATACTCGCTATGACTGACGGGGTTTGGAAGTTTGCGGGGTGGGACCAGATACGGGAAAAAGCGATAGAGGTTAGGGATCCTGAGGCAATGATCGAATCGATTCGAGGGGCGGCGATACGGTCTACTGGGAGCCTGCAGGACGATTTCACATTACTGGTAATCTGCGAGGATGGAAAAAAAAAGTAGACTCAATCGAGTAAAGCGACATAAATACTTAACTGTAAAACTGTCTACTTGACAAAATAAACCCCTAAATAGCAGGGGCAATCAGATAAAAATACTGTGCCACGACTGGAAAGAGCATAATTACCCCAATTGACACGAAAAACACAGTGAACAAATCGAAACTATCTAAATTTATTGAAACTCAGTAATACTGCTCAAATTTACACCCGATAAATATAGTAATCTATTTCGAGTTGCATTAGCCGTTATTCATTTCTTAATATCTATTGAGTGTACGATTTAATCTCGTTAGTTCTGTTGAACGTTCAGCACACGGGGTGATCTAAATCACGCTTCTACCGTAACTAGATTTAATCTTAGTTTAATATTTATTTACCAATGATATTCGCTCAAGAGCACTGGTGTACATGGGCAGAAATAGCGCCTTAGCTGTTGCATTTATATGATCAAATTTGGTCTTTCGCTGACATCCCCGACTAGTAAATAACTAAACCTACATCGAGTCCAATATCTTACATAGATGCCTTGGTAAATTTTAACACAACCGGAGCAACCAATTAATGTCAAAAGCGCAAACAGGTTCAGTAAACATCCGAGTGAAAAAGAATAACGTG
Source organism: Paraglaciecola sp. 20A4 (assembly GCF_011378905.1). Taxonomy (GTDB): domain Bacteria; phylum Pseudomonadota; class Gammaproteobacteria; order Enterobacterales; family Alteromonadaceae; genus Paraglaciecola. Next base: position 170,546 of record NZ_WTPY01000006.1, read on the forward strand.
CTTTGTGACAAAGAACATTGTATTCAGGTGCGCGGTGCGCGTGTTCATAATTTAAATAACGTTGATGTGGATATACCACGTAACGCGCTCGTTGTTTTTACCGGCATATCTGGTTCGGGGAAGTCTTCGCTTGCTTTTGGGACATTGTTTGCAGAGTCACAACGTCGTTATCTTGATTCGGTGTCACCTTATGCGCGCCGATTGATCGATCAAGTTGATGAACCTGATGTGGACTCTATTGACGGATTACCGCCAGCAGTTGCTTTGCAGCAACAAAGGGGGACGCCATCGGTCCGGTCGTCCGTGGGCAGTGTCACGACCATTTCGAATGCTTTGCGTATGCTTTATTCCAGGGCTGGGGTTTATCCCCAAGGCCAATCGATACTTTATGCCGACGCGTTCTCGCCTAATACACCACAAGGTGCGTGCTCTGGATGTCATGGTATCGGTCGGGTATTTGAGGTGACTGAGACGTTACTGGTTCCCGACGACAGTAAGACAATCCGCGAGCGCGCGATCTCAGCGTGGCCGCCAGCGTGGCAAGGCCAAAATCTTAGCCGTATTTTGGTGTCATTGGGATATGACATTGATACACCGTGGAAAGCATTACCGAAAAAAGCTCGTGACTGGATTTTATTTACCGATGACACGCCCACCGTACCTGTTTTTCCTGAATACAGTTTTGCCCAAACCAAAGACGCAATTGAAAAAGGTGAGGAACCAAGTTACATGGGCACGTTTGCAAGTGCCAAAAGCTACATCTTAAAATCTTTCGCAACGACGCAGAGCCCTCGCACTAAAAAACGTGTTTCGCAATATATGCAGATATCCGAGTGCCCCCAGTGCAGCGGCAAGAAACTTCAGCGTGCGTCACTATCGGTTAAGTTTGCAGGACTAGATATTGGTGAAATGTCTCAGTTAACCCTCACAGAGGTCGCATCGGTTCTACGTAAAGCTGCTAATACTAGGCCCGCGGACGACATGTTAAATCGAGAAAAGGCTATTGTGTCGCAACGTATTGCTAGTGATATTTTGGCCCGCGTCGAAGCGCTTACTACATTAGGATTAGGGTATCTTTCCCTTGAACGTAGCACTCCAACCTTATCACCTGGTGAACTACAGCGGTTGCGATTAGCCACGCAAATACGCTCGCAACTGTTTGGTGTGGTTTATGTTTTAGATGAGCCATCGGCTGGCCTACACCCAGCTGATACTCAGGCGTTATTGGGCGCGCTGGATGAACTAATACAGGCAGGTAATTCGGTTTTTGTTGTGGAGCATGACGTGAGTGTTATTCGCCATGCCAATTGGATAGTCGAAGTGGGGCCAGATGCCGGTACACATGGTGGAAACGTAATCTATAATGGCCCACTAGAAGGGTTACGTGACGTTACTCAGTCGCATACGAGTCGTCATTTGTTTGCCTCAAATAAGCCACAGAAACGTATTTCAAGAGCACCTACTGGCTGGTTGCGGTTAGCGCAGGTTGAACGCAATAACCTTCATCAGCTAAACGTCGAGTTTCCTTTAGGCGTGATGACAACGGTAACAGGGGTGTCGGGGTCGGGTAAGTCGAGCTTGGTAAGTCAAGCACTTGTAGAACTCGTAAACGCGTCACTCGGAGTGAGTAAAAGCGAAGCCGCGCCAACCGACGAAGCAGATTTATTGGATAGCGAGTTTGAAACATCAACCGGTGGATGGATTGTTGATGGAATGCAACATTTACGCCGATTGATAACGGTTGACCAGAAACCCATAGGTCGAACGCCTCGCTCGAACTTAGCCACTTACACTGGTATGTTTGACAATGTGCGCAAATTATTTGCATCTACCGACGAAGCTAGGAAACGTCGTTATGATGCGGGCCGTTTCTCATTTAATGTGATAAAAGGTCGTTGTGCAAATTGTGAAGGGGTGGGATTTGTGAGCGTGGAGCTACTATTTTTACCTAGTGTTTATTCCCCTTGTCCGGTGTGCCGAGGTCAGCGATATAATGAAAAAACACTTGAAATCATCTATCGAGAAAAAAACATTGCTGACGTGCTTGATTTGACAGTGGAGTCGGCAAAGTTATTTTTTGCCCAGCAACCTCATATATTGCGAACATTAGATGCCTTATTGCATGTAGGCTTAGGTTATTTACGCTTAGGCCAACCTGCCACCGAATTATCGGGAGGCGAAGCCCAGCGAATAAAACTGGCGACTGAGCTTCAACGCCAGCAGCGAGGGGATACCCTATACGTGCTTGATGAGCCGACAACGGGTCTGCACCCAGCGGATGTGACTATGTTAATGGCACAACTAAATGGACTCGTTGAGGTCGGCAACACGGTCATTATGGTTGAGCACGATATGCAAGTGGCTAATAACAGCGATTGGGTGATCGATGTTGGTCCTGGTGCTGGTGATAAAGGGGGGAATATTGTCGCTCAAGGTACGCCCATAAAAGTAGCAAGGTCGAAAACGAGTCGTACCGCCCCGTTTTTGAATTCAGTAAGCTAAGTGTTTATGATACTGAAAAACGGTGTAACCTGTTTTTTTACAGCGCAATAGGTTATGCCAACGTATTTAAAAAGTACACGTATTACCAGTGGGCGGAGCATGAGAGCAGAATTACGAGCGAAAGTAATCGAGGTATGTAATAAGAAAATTGCTAGCAAAGGTACGAATGTAGGTCTTTCATTCTATGCTTTTTTTGCTAATAGAAATGATAATCCCGTGTTACTCATGGAAGCAGCCACGTGGTGGATACAAACTCATCAGTTGGACCATTTCGTTAAAGCACAAAAAATTAAACAGATGGTTGAGGAGGGACATTAGACAGTCTACCTGCGTGTTTAAAACGGTGATAAATCACTGTTCAGCGTTGTCGATCAAAAATCTGCAAATTTATTTAATAGGTTGCTAGTAGCAACCTATTAAATAAATGGCGAACCGTCTATACGGACCCAATTACAGTGGTAAATCTTCATTCAACTCGAATTGGTCCAACGCTTCCAATGCTTCACAACCGTAAACCATTGAAGGCCCACCCCCCATCAAGATTGCTACGCCTATCGTTTCAACTATTTCTTGTCTATTCGCACCTGCCTTTAAGGCATCGTGCACGTGAAATGCAATACAGCCGTTGCAACGCACCGATATAGCGATACTTAAGCAAATTAATTCTTTTGTTTTACCGTCCAAGGCGCCTTTACTTACTGCATTAACGTGTAACTCACCAAAGCCAGCCATTGTTTCTGGGATTTCAGCAATTAATTTTGCACTGAGTTCCTGCAATTTTTGATAAGTATTTATGTGATCAGTTGGTTGCATTGCGGTTTCCCTTTAGATTTGATTTAGCACAATTTTATATAGCTACTTAGACCGCTAATCTTCTTGCTACTTGCCAGAAGAAGGCATGAATTCACACTTAGCCTTAAGCCTACATTTTCAATCATATTCGGCATAGATAACTGTCATATTTCATGGTCAGTGTGATCACCGACGCTGCGTAAGAGCGAAACTAAGTATCGCGTATTTCGTTTTTTATCCATTGATGGGGATCAACAAAGTAGGAATATTACGGTAAATGCTAAGAGTAGTATGGTAGGGGGCAATGAGCACGCAGCACCTCCAATTAACGCGACGGAAGTTTATTCCGTTGCGTTAATTAGGGCTTCGAACCCCCCCACCAAATCTGATAATTCTTCGTCTATCGCACCTTGCCGCTGGCGGTGATACTGGCGGAATAATAGACTTTGAATTTCTTCAATATTTTTTTCTGCGCGTTGCATGGCGATCAACCGACTCGCGTTTTCGCTGGCCAACGATTCAATGCTGGCCCGGTACAATGTGGTAAAGAGGTACTCGCCAATTAAGGCACTAAAGGTAATTTCTGTGTTGGCTAATAATTGTGGTCGACAGGATGTAGGCCAAGTCTCAGCTAAAATTGTCTGCTGCCATAGGTTATCTAAAGGTAAAATACGATGGCATGTGGGCTCGTACTGTGCATTCTCAAGCGTACGATTGAAAAACAGATACACCTCTTGAAGTTGGCTAGTTTGCTGGTGCAAGTGGATTTCTTGCAATATGTCGGTGACCAATGTGGTCACTGAGTCGATTGAGTTAGGTAGCGTAAACGGTCGTTGCAGCGGATATTTGAGATCCTCAAGATGGGCTTGTATACGCTCACCGACGGTCCAGATAAGTTTATCGCCAGCCATGTTATTGATGTTAGTTACCATAAAAGATACTAAAGTGTCATTGAATTGCCCTACCAATCCTTGATCAGAGCCTATAACAATAATACCTGCCTTATGTTTTTTAGCAGCGGTTGAGGAATGTTTGAAATGCGCAGAAGCCACTTGACTACCAACATTAAGAAAGTACGCCATTAACCCCAATTGTACAGTGTGATAGTAATCATCAAGAGCATGCACGGCGTTTTCATATTGATTGATATTCGCCGCGGCCATAGCTTTCATCGTACGCACAACTGCTTTTAAATCACCGGCACTATTGATTTTGTGTTGTAAACCGCTACTCGATTCACTCATGTCAACTCGGGCTTATTGGTTGCGTGATATGAGTGAGTTGAGTATCCGCAGGCATAAAAGTCTGTAACACGGTTGTTAACATATTGAGCACTTGTTGTTTATCGTCGTCGGTTAAACTGTCAGCTTGTTCTAAGCGTGTGATTATAGGCTGTGGTAGTGAGTCTAAGCCTGCAACCATTGCTATTTGGGCTTCGTTGAGAGAGGACAGTGAAATTGAATCTAAAAGACCATTGGTTAACGCGAGTAATATGACAATTTGCGCGCCGACCGCTAACGGCCGCGATTCAGCCTGTTTAAGGCAAGCTCGAATACGCTGACCATGTTCTATGGTATGTAAACTATTAGCGTCTAAACGGGCGCCAAAGCGGGCGAAGGTTTCCAGTTCTTCAAATTGTGCATAGGCCAACTTTAATGCTCCCGACACTTTTCTAAACCCTACGCGCTGCGCTTTACCGCCCACCCGAGAAACAGATTTTCCTACATCAACGGCTGGTAACACCCCAAGGGAAAACAAGGTAGGCGACAGGTAAATTTGACCGTCGGTTATTGATATAAGGTTGGTCGGAATATAGGCCGACATATTCTGCTCTTCTGTTTCAATAATAGGCAAGGCGGTGAGCGAACCGCCTCCATTTTCGTTATTTAGGTGGGTAGAGCGCTCAAGTAATCGTGAGTGAAGATAAAATATATCTCCAGGAAATGCTTCGCGCCCTGGTGGTCTGCGTAGCAGTAATGATAACTCGCGGTATGAGCGTGCGTGCTGCGTTAGATCGTCATAGACAATAAGTACATCCTTACCCTGACCCATAAAGAATTCACCAATAGTGGTCGCGGCATAAGGAGCAATATAATCAAGCCCAGGAGGATCGTTCCCTTCAGTTACCATTACGACAGTATAATCAAAGGCATTATGCTGTTTTAAGGTCGCCAATATTTTTGCAACAGAAGCCGCTTTTTGGCCTATTGCGCAATAAACACATATCACGTCTTTGCCTTTTTGATTGATAATCGTATCAATGGCGATAGATGTTTTACCGGTTTGTCGGTCACCCATTATTAGTTCACGTTGGCCACGACCAATGGGCAATAGGGCATCTAAAACCTTGAGACCGGTTTGTAGAGGCTCGGTCACGGGTAAGCGAGCCATAATCGCTGGAGCAGGGCGCTCTATTGGCATACGCAGAGTACTGGATAATTGGCCTTTATCGTCGAGTGCGCGTCCAAGGGGGTCAATAACCCGTCCGATTAACTCATTACCTACTGCCACATCCATTACTCGGCCTGTGCGTTGAACTTCATCTCCCGCATTTAGCTGACTATAGTCACCGAGTAAAATGACGCCAATTTCATGTTCATCAATGTTAAAGGCGATTCCGTGAATGTTATCAGAGAAGAGTAGTAATTCTTCAAATCCCACACCAGGCAAGCCGTCAACAATAGCCACACCAGCCGAAACGCTTTTAACTGTCCCTATTTCTTGTAAAACAAAGCTTGGCTGAGTCGTCTGGCGACTATGCTTAAATTGCTCAAATAGCTGCTGATAGCTATGTTTTAATTCGGTTTCAAAGCTGAGTTTCATGCTATTTTCTTATTCCTGATGTTCGTTATTTATACACCTTGGTTTATTGGCACGGCGTGTTTATCCGTATCGTTGTTCGAGGGCGATAAATCGAGAACTGATTCTATCTGCTGCTGTAATTCAGTTAAATAATCATGTGCGCTCCAGGATATTTTCCAACCGTTGAGCGTAAGCTCAACGCCACTAATAAGATGAGGTACCAAACTTTGCGTAAGCTCTATTTTTAGTGTTTTGTCTGCTACAAAATTGTTTTGCAGGCACTCTTGTAGCAGTGATAACTGAGCGTTGTTGAGGGAAAATACACTGCGCACTAGAACGCGATTACCACTGCCAGCTAGCGCATTCTTGAGTTCTGAAATTTGACGTTCTTGTAACGTATTTAAACGTTGAATAAGCTTTTCAAACAGCATGTTTTCTAGTTCTTTGTCTGCTAAATCACCGAGTACCTTGCGGCATAAGGCATAGACTTCGCGCATGCTTTCTTGCAGCACACCTTGCTTTGACTGTGAGATTTCTTGCTGCAGGGCAGTTAAGCGTTTTTTCAATAAATCATCAGCACTTAGACGAGCCTCATCGATTATATTTTTTGCGCTAATTTCGGCTTCTTGCTTAGCACTGTCAACGATTTGTGTTCCTTGTTGTTCAATCAATTTAAGTTTTTGCTCATATTGATTTTGTAATCCCAAAGCTTGCTTTTCCTTGCTTTCGGCGTCTGCGAGAATGCCCGCTATTTTGCTCTCTCTGGCATCTAACCCATCAATGATAGGGCGATATAAGAACCGTTTAAGCAGCCACAACAGGATCAGAAAATTAATCCCTTGTGCTACGACTGTAAACCAATCTATCGGCATGAACTAGCCTCCATTTTGTGCAATAAAGTAGTTCCAAAATGGATTACTAAACAACACGATCATAGAAACAACAAAACAATAAATTGCCGTAGATTCAATCATCGCTAACCCCACAAATAAGGTGCGAGTGATGGTCGAAGATGCATCAGGCTGTTGTGCCAAAGCATTTAGCGCGCTGGCTACGGCTGACCCTTCAGCCAGTGATGGCCCTAGTACACCTATGCTGATCGTCAGGCCAGCGGTGATGATTGAGCACATTGCTATCAAAGTTAGGCTATCCATTATTTTTCCTTTGGAGTCATAGGTTTAGGCGGATGTAGTGTAAGAGATTGATGTTTGTTTATCACACTGGCTGCCGCAATATACACAGAGGCCAATACGAAAAATATATATGCCTGTACCATGCCAGTTAGGAGGCCGAGAATAGACATGATGACTGGAAATATCAGTGGGGAAATGACCAGTAAAATCGCAAGTATCATGGCTCCACTCATCATATTACCGAATAAGCGCACGGCGAGGGCTAACGTACGGGACAACTCACCGATAATATTAAAGGGCAACATAAATAACGTCGGTTGGGTGTATGACAATAAGTATTCTTTAAGACCTTTGTTTTTGATTCCGTAAAAGGGCACCGAAATAAACACACAGAAAGCTAAGGCCACAGTGGTGGATAAAGAGCCGGTTGGAGGCTCAAAACGAGGAATAATTGTCAGTAAGTTGGTCATCGCGATAAATAGAAATAAGGTGCCAAGAAATCCCATGTATTGCTTAGGCTTGGCTAAACCCGCCTCCGCAATTTGCTGCATGATGGTGATGACGATAATTTCTAGCCCATTCTGCCAACGAGAACGGTGTAATTTAGTATTTAATTTACGGGTAATTAAGTGTGCACTAATGACTAAAACAAGCATAACTGCCCACGTAAAAACCAGTGTGGCGTTGAGTTTTATAAAACCATACTGCCAATAAATTATCTCATCAGGACTAAGGTGCATGACGAATAGCCTTTTTTACTAGCTGGTTTTCATTTATTTTAGTGAGGTATTTCGTCATCAATATGCGACCTATAACGAATCCAATCAAACTTGCCACAAGGCGCCATATGTCGTTATCGGATACCCAGTAAAATACGCCAACAGCTGTGCCCATACGCGCCAATATACCGCCTAAAAACCATACTGCAGGGTGTCCTGACTGTAAGCCTTTATCTACCGTTAACCATAAAGCATAAAAAAAACAACAGCCCAATACTATCCCCACTACAAAAGGGATTATTAAAGTCAACATATGAGGTTGAAAATTACTCATCATTATCGTCACTGTTCCTATCGTCGTTATGCATTGCTGCATATTCTTTGCTTATCCAGCTCCACGCAGTAAAGCACCCTATGGCCAAACCTGCCAACAACAGTGCTAGTGTCCAAGAGCGCTGTTCAGCGTAATATCTGTCTAGCCAAATACCGATACCGACACCGATAAGCGTCGGGACGGTAATTGACCAGCCAATGATGCCCATTGTGCCCAGACCAAACCAAACCCCGGCATGTTTGCGTCTTTTGGCTTGTAACTTCAAAGCGACTTTTGCATCAATTTGCTCAGCTAAAAAAGACGCCTTTCTAGGTTTATGATTGCTGGAGTCAAAGTGGTCTTTCTCCTCATCCATTAGGTTATTGTCTCGACAGGGCTGAAAATTGTTTTAAAAACCCCGTCTCTAATTTAGCGAGTACGCTGCGCAGTGCTTGTTGTTCTTGATCTAACGTCAAAAACTCCTGTTTAACTGCTTGCTGTAAGGCTTCTAGTGAATTGCCACGAATGGCGCGGCGCACAGATATAATGACGTGTTGGGCTGTTTTGACCAGTATGCCTTGATCAACAGCAATAAAATGGCTGTCTTGTAAAGAGGTTTGATAAGTTAAAATACCCGGCACAAGAGGTGTAACGCAGTCTAGTCGGTTAGGCAGAATACCAAAACTTCCTTGAGGCGTTTCTGCCACAACGCTGGTGACGTTTGTCAGTTGGGCAAAAATCTCATTTGGTAGCAAAATTTTAACGTTCATTCTTTGCTCCATTTATCGGTTCATTTGACCTATCTGTTTGGGTATTAATCGCTTCACTTATTTGACCGATCATATACAAAGCACTCTCTGGATAGTGATCATATTCCCCGCCTAAAATACGTTCACAACCCTCCAATGTTTGTTCTAAGGTGACGAACTTGCCTTGCATACCGGTAAATTGTTCAGTGGTGAAAAATGGCTGAGTGAAAAAGCGTTCTAAGCGTCTTGCCCGCGTCACGATGTCGCGATCTTTTATCGATAGTTGCTCTAAACCTAACATAGCAATAATGTCTTTTAATTCATTATACTGTGCCAGTATTTGCCGAACCTGTTGTGCGACACGGTAATGGCGCTCGCCGATTACGCTTGATGAGGCTAATTTTGAATTTGATTGCAAGGGGTCTACAGACGGATAAAAGCCTTCACTGGCGCGCTTACGGGATAATACTAACGTGGCCGAAAGGTGTGAAAAGGTATGAACCGCCGCAGGGTCGGTAAAATCATCAGCCGGCACATAGACTGCCTGGATTGATGTGATGGCGCCGTTTATAGTATTGGCGATACGTTCTTCCAGACTGGACAATTCGGTGCCTAGGGTGGGTTGATACCCCATCCGTGACGGTATTTGTCCCATTAACCCCGAGACTTCAGAGCCTGCTTGAATAAAGCGAAAAATATTATCGATAAGCAAAAGAACGTCTTTCTTTTCATCATCGCGAAAATATTCAGCCATGGTCAGAGCGGCATGACCCACACGAAATCGGCTTCCAGGGGGTTCATTCATTTGGCCAAAGAGCATGACCATATTATCTAATACACCAGCTTGTTTCATTTCTCGGTATAGCTCTTCACCTTCACGGCAACGCTCACCAATACCGCAGAAAATACTTACACCTTGTTGATGACTAACCATGTTGTGGATCATTTCGGTAAGTAAGACAGTTTTGCCCACACCAGCACCACCAAATAGGCCTGCTTTTCCGCCTCGTTCAAGCGGGCAAAGCACATCTACTATTTTTATTCCCGTTTCGAATATCTGTAACTCACTTGATATGTTTGTCAGAGCAGGAGGGGCATGATGGATACTGCGCGAGGCAATTTCACTGTTAAATTCTTTACCGTCTATGGCTTGGCCAAATACGTTAAACATGCGCGAAAGTGTGGATGGCCCTACCGGCACCTTTAAGGGGCCACCGGTATCTTCAGCAACCATGCCTCTGGCTAACCCTTGGGTTGCACTCAAGGCAATAGTACGTACTTTTTGATTGGATAATTGGGCTACTACTTCAAGCGTAATTTGTCGGTTCTGTGCGTAAATAATATTGTGAATAGCTGGCACACGTTGATTAAAAATAATATCTACAATGCTGCCACGCACAGCCGCAATCACACCGTTATTTACCGTGTTATCACTAATATTTTGTTGCATTGAATTAGATTTAAGTGGACTCGGCATTTGCGTGATTCGGTGTCTTGGCTTGACTCACCTAATATAATGACTCAAATCAGTAGTAACATGTTGACCTTCATCAACTTTACCAACAATACTTGATATTATGTTAACCACGTTCCATAGGCCTATTACGATTGTCTTTGATATTGTGGTGACGCAAAATAATGAACCGAGTATTAGGTGATCTATAGCGCCACAAGTGCTTGTTAAGTTATTAGCAATGAATAGGCTTCAAACAAAAAATAATGTGACTGGGCAGATTAATTGTTGTATTAAAAATCAAATAGGATGTTCAGCATGAGCGATGAGGCACCAATAAACGAACACACCCGCAGCTCGCTTGTGACCCGATTAAGCTGGTTGCGTGCAGGGGTGCTTGGAGCCAATGATGGGCTTATCTCAACTGCTGGGTTGGTAGTCGGTGTCGCGGCTGCTTCAGCCAATATTCAAGATATTACTACTGCTGGCATAGCGGGACTTTCCGCTGGAGCCATTTCGATGGCGCTGGGTGAGTTTGTTTCGGTGAGCACCCAACGAGATACCGAAACGGCGTTGATAGCTAAGAAACGCCATCTGCTGAAGGCGCACCCTGATGAGGGACGAGAATGGATTGCCTCATTTCTGCGCGAGCGAGGAGTGAGTGTGAAAACGACAAGCCTTGTCATTGAAGAGTTCAGTGACAAGGAAGTATTCCGTGCACTTCTTCGTCACGGATTCGGTATAAATGAACAAGAGGTAGTTAACCCTTGGGTGGCGGCAGGAACGTCTATGTTGTCGTTTTCGATTGGTGCCGCCTTACCTGTGATTGCAATGCTAATATCGCCGGCGGATATACGTATTTCGGTGACGTTTGTTGGAGTGTTAGTGGGGCTAGGATTAACCGGTGGGTTAAGTGCCTACCTTGGCCAATCTAGCAAGCGCTCTGCCGTTATCAGACTGTTGGTTGGAGGGGCATTGGCAATGGCGATAACCTACGGTATCGGCCAAATGCTCGGCACGACTCCTTTTTAGAAGACGCGCTTCAGTTGATGGAAGTTGGCGCAGTGCCAATTAAATCCATTTATGTTTTTTGAAAAATAATAACATGCCGCCAATCATACCGAGCATCACTAGCCATACGCCGATATAACCGTAGGGTGAATAGAGCTCTGGCATACTTAACGGCCCAGCGCTGTGACTGAAGTTCATACCGTAAATTCCTACCACAAAGGTGGGAGGAATAAATAAAGTAGCGATAATAGTGAGTACGCGCATAACTTCATTGAGCTTCAAACTGACGATACTCATATATAGTTCCATCAAGCCATTCGTCATTTCGTGGTAGGTTTCTATTAATTCGAGGATAGAAATACAGTGATCGTAACAGTCTCGTAAAAATACCTTAGTCTCGGGCGTAATTAAATCTGAGATATCGTCGCGCAGTAAGGTATTGATTAACTCACGTTGCGGCCATATTTGCCGCTTCAAGATCAGTATCTCCCGGCGCAGGCTGTGTATTTTCTGTAATATGTTTTTATCATGGTTATCTAGTAGCAAATCTTCTGTCGCATCGATACGGTCAGCGTAATTTTCAAGCACCGGAAACCCCCAGTCGATTACCGTATCCACCAAGCTATAGAATAAGTAGTCAGCTTTACGCTTTCTGAGTCGCCCTGTCGGCGCACTTAATCGACTGTTTACCCCTGCAAACGGGTTGAATTTCCCCCCACAGAATGAAATCACCGTATTTGGCATTAAAAACAAACTAATTTGTTGCAGAGTCACACCGTCTGTTGTTTGCAAAGGGAGTGTGAGTATTGTAAAAACTTGCTCTTCCTGCATTTCAATCTTAGGCCTTTGTCCCATGCTGGCCACATCTTCAATAAATAGCTCGGGAATACCAAAGTCACTGGCTAACTGCGTTAATGTTGTTTTATCCGGATCACCCTGAACATGCACCCACGTTATGTTGTCATTATGGATATGGGCTGCGCATTGCTCCGCAGTCGCGTCATGCCTTTCAACGAGTTGATTGGCATTATAATCAAATACCGATAGGGTTAACTCACCCTCACTATTCTCATTGATGACACCGGGGCGTGTGCCTGGTTGGTTGTATTGCTTACGAAATAACTTCATTGCATTCCTAGAGGCTAATGTTCAAACTGTTACTATGATAGGACAAGCATATAACACAGTTGATAGGGTGCCAATATGGCAAAGTGTACTCTGCTTATAATGCTTTTTACGGCTATGAAGATCGAGCTTAACTCGTTATAAAACCAGATTGGCCGGGCTTTGTGTCATGACCGTGTGGAAATCTGCAACTCGGTTATTTTATTACGTTACTTACTTTTGGCGACTAAACAGTAAGCCAGTATGGTGTTGACAATATCGATGACTAATCGCAAATGATTGGCTAGCCAGCAGGAGACTGATGTTGAGCATTTGGGGCTAGCGCAATACATTCTATTTCAACTCTACCGCCTAAGCCTAAACCACTGCCAGCAATGGCGCTGCGTGCTGGAAGCCCCTGTTTGAAATACTCTATATAGACTTTATTTACCGCGCCCCATTCTTTGATATCTGCCAAAAATAACGTGCATTTGATGACGTTGTCCATCCCTGAGCCAAATCTTTCTAGCGTGTTTTTAATGTTTTCTAATGCTTGGCGTGTCTCTGGAATAACGCCGCCTTCAACTAGCTTTAATTGACCTGGAATTACCCCTAATTCACCGGATAGATATAATATATCGTTGACGCGTACCGCTTGTGAAAACGGCAGATTATGCTGTTTAAATGCATCAGAACTGAGACGTGTTATTGCGTGATCAGGTTGTGGATGTGCGTTGCTGGATATACACACCAGCATTGCGCTAAATAAAATGAATAATCTTTTCACCGTTGGTACCTTTTATACTGTTATTTGTTGAGTAAATAGGTCTGGGTATATTGCTCGAGCAATATATTGGCTAGCGCGTGGGTGGGTTTATCCGCTCCCATAATATACCCCTCTGACATACAGGATTGTTTCATTTGTCCTAGCAATCTTAACCTGAAATGGTATTTTTGCTTCCGATCAGGTAAAGGCGGAACGACTATGGTCTCTCCATTCACTTGCCAATCCCCATTGTCCATTAGCACCTGCTTGCATGGCGCTGGGTTCAATGTAGCGACGAATTGTCTAGCAGAAGCCATTTCCCAGCCATGACCAGCAGTAGGAAAAATAGTACTGCCTATGGCAGAGCCAGCATCTCGTAGGTTATTTTCAATACGTGCGCACGCTTCTAAGTCATTAGATTTATCTTCTGCCCCCCGTAAACTAAATAATGGCGCGCCTGTGGTTATAGTGGTTTGTAAATCAAAGTGACAGGGTCCGTAGTAATCAAGATGTAAGGCAAATGCAGGTACTTTGGCTGCCAAATTTTGATATATACGTTTATCTAGTGCGGCGCGACTGGCCATTCCACCATAAGAAAATCCCATTACACCGATTTTGTTAGGGTTAATGGCTTGATGTTGGTTAAGAAACTTTAAGGCGCTATAGGCATCAGCCACTTCGTCTGCATCGCTCACTATGGCGACCCGCAAACCGTAGGGTGTTTGGTCAGTTACGCCACGAGCAGCGTAAGAGTTGACGACTAAACCAGCAATGCCATGACTGGCCATCCATTTTCCATAGGCTATTTCTCGACTGAGCAATACACCACCACTGCCATGAATAATAACCATTGCCGGAACCGGTTTATCACGGCTTGCTGTGCTGGGTAAAAATAGCTGTGCTTTCACCGTCGTTACAGGAAGGGGCTGCGTGGGCAGAATTAACCATTTGTAGTCGCCAGGGGTAACCGAGGAAAAGTAGACTTCGCCGCTGGTAACAGTGGTTGGTTTAGTAACGGCAGGATAATCAGGGAAATCCGGCAACGGTGGTGGAAGCCTTCTGTCCTGAGACATACAGGCAAACGTCGCAATTGAAAAACAGAATAAAAAAATGCGCATTTGATTCTCCTAAAAGCTATATTTTACTTCCACGCCATACGTGCGGGGCTCTTGGTAGTTGGCGGTAACCGTGCCGAAAAAGTCTTTGCGATTATCGATAGGGTCACGAACGTCAGCTAGATTACGGCCCCAAAGATAGGCTTCCCAGCCATTGTCGTTGCTCAGTAAACCAATACGAGCATTAATCAGTGTAAGAGTGTTTACATGACCGAAGTCTACAACCGTGCTATCAGTCAGTGTTTCAGTTTTTACATTATCTACGGTGGTGAAAAATCCGCTGCTATGGGTAATATCTAATCGCCAAGAAAGGTCTGCGTTTAAAGCGTTAATTTGGGTTAAATATTGCACGCCGATTGAAAAGTTGCTGTCAGGTGCATTGATAAGACTGTTGCCTTCGGCGTCACCTCCGCCAGTTAAACCGCCGGGGAAACTATCAAACTCAGTATTTAATAATCCCATGCTGGCTTGAATTTCTAAATTGCTGATGGGTCGGTAAGTCATCTCAAGCTCAATCCCCTGAGAGTTGGCTTGCGCAGCATTACGGATTGAAATAGATGAAGCCCCATTACCTAAGTCAATAAATTGATTAACCTGATAATTTTTAAATACCGAGCTGAATGCGGCAAAGTTAACAATTAAGCTATTTCGGTAAAAATTACCTTTTAAACCCAGTTCGGCACTCCCTACTGTTTCTTTGTCAAACTCGATACCAGCTGCAAGATCACTGCTAGTGATAAAGTCCAGATTGAAGCCACCGCTTTTAAAACCGGTCGAATATTTGGCATAGCTGTTGAGGCTGTTATTAAGAGCATAATTGACGCTTAATGCGTAAGATAAATAACGGTCACCGCGTGAGTCTGTGAATCTACCATCGGTGCTACCAATACGGAAAGCGCCAGAATTTGATCCATCTAGTAGCCAATCGATGTCTTTGGTTTCATCAGTATAGCGCAGGCCAAATGCGAGTGAAGTTGTGTCAGTTAGGTTGTATCCACTATTAAAATAGGCCGCATAACTGTCGGTCGTGACCAAACCACTGTTACTGACTAACGTACCTGGCACATTACCAAATATAAAAGACAGGGAGCCATTTATCACATCTCTTTGGGTGTCAGCGTTTTGCCGGTAAAGGTAAATTCCCGCTATGTAATCGAGTGGTGATTTCCCTTGCTCGGAAATTAACTGAAGTTCTTGTGACCATTGCTGATATTGATCTGCGTATTCAATCACTAATAAATCCGCTGTAGCATAATCTGAGTCATTGCGATAAAAGCTATCGGTATCTCGGTAAGCAGTAATCGATTTAACATCGTAGCCATTGTCCGTACGGTAGGTAAAATCTATTGCTGCTCCCCAGATATCACGTTTTTCGTAGGTATCAATAGTGGTGGCGACTTCATTTTTATTCGGGGCGCCGGTATCGAGTGTATTTCCTAAGGTATCTGATATTGCTTCGCCTAAGAAAGAGAGACGTTCGGTGTTCAGGCCATCGATACTAAAATTGAATTCCAATTTGTCGGACAATTGTGTCAAGAACTGGCCTCGATAAGCCAGCGCGTCACGTTCATTAAGATCATGTCCAGTGAGCAAGTTTTTAATATAGCCGTCTCTATCCAGCTTAGTGGCGGCTAATTTCACGGCACTAGTATCAGAAATAGGTAGGTTTATCTGTCCTTGAATTTCACGGGCATTCATATTGCCCAATGATCCGCTGATTTGGCCTTCTAATTCATCCGAGGGTTTTTTGGATATCAGATTAATGGCGCCTGCCACGGTGTTTTTACCAAACAGTGTACCTTGTGGACCACGCAACACCTCAATCCTCGCTAAATCAAGTAGCTCTTGATTAAGGGCGGGGGATTGCCCTAAATATACTCCATCTAAATAAACACCTACTCGGGTATCAAAGCCAATATTGCGACTATTCGAACCAATACCTCGGATGGTAATGGCGGAACTAATATCGGCTGTGCGCGTAATAGACAAATTCGGGATGAAATCAGCTAGTTCCGTTAACTGAGTAATGCTGGTTTGCTCAATATTGGCGGCATTAAAAGATGAAATAGCTATCGGAACTTCAGATAATTTTTGCGCGCGCTTTTGTGCTGTAACGACAACGACTTCGTATTCTTTGTTCTTTTCGATTAGCGACTTAGGCACCTGTTGGGCGAGGCTCGTGCATGACACAGATAACAGCAACGTGATAACCAGCCCGTTTTTATAAATTGTCTTTTTGATGGGACGCCAAGAATATAATCTGGCCATTAAACATTCCTTTTTTAAAATCACATTGAACAAAAGTTGCCGAGGGCTAACACATGTTGGTTGTAGTTTGCTCACTTAGCAAGGTGGGGAATGATATTATGTAGGAAATTTAATCACTTAATGACATTTTTGTCGTTCTATAATTACCCTTAAAGAGCTGGAAATGACTAAATTCGCTAGAAATATGTAGCGAAGTTGATTGAAAAAGAGGTTAGTCTTTACTTTCTTCTAAAAATAAAAAATACCGATCCAATAGCCTTCGGTTATTCACACCGCAGATTAGTTCGACAAACTCAATTATAAAATTACGACCGAAATCCTTTGAATAATAAGCGATAAACACGTGAAAGCGGATTTCATTATTTTCACTGAGCCATATGGAGTAAGTAAAGTGCAGTAAACAATATGCATAAAGTATGAAAAGATCATAAACGACGTTTTAACTTCGTTTATGATTGCCAGCAAAGAAAATCTTATAATCAACCTTCGATTTCGCAAACTAAGCTTATCGAGTGCAAAAGTAACTATTTAAAGTTTAGGAAATAAAATGGATGTATCGCTTCGCCAAGTCACCAAAGATAACTACGAGGCAGTGTGTGATCTTGATGTAACACCCGCTCAGGAAGATTATGTGGCGTGCAATATGTGGTCTTTGGTTGAGTCGACTTATAATGACGGGTTTGAGACTCGGGTTATTTATCTTGCTGAAGAGCCCGTTGGCTTTTTTATGTGGGTGTTTGAATCCGCAGAAAAAGTATCGATTTGGCGGTTTATGGTAGACCACAAACATCAACAAAAAGGCATCGGGCGTGAAGCGTTAGCGTTAATGCTCAACGACATACGATTAAATCCGAGTGTTGCTGAAATTGAAATTTGTTACGATCCTCAAAATCCCGTTGCGAAAGATTTTTACGCCTCATTTGGATTCGCTGAAGTGGGAATGGACGACGAGAATGAAGATATGATAGCGATTATTAAGTGTGCTAAATATGATGCGGCCTACAAGAGTCAGCGCATGCATTAGCGTTTGTGCATCGGAGTCTGCGGTCAGCCATTTGAAATTTAGCGTTGAGCGCAATTGATATTTCGCCGGGAACAAATCTATCAAACTAGCCGTTGGATAACCCTTCGTTGAGTTATTAGTGATTTTAAATGGGTCTGCGGCAGCGTTTTGTTATCTACTTGAAATAACCTTAGATCCGAAAATCACGCTGGGTTTATTTTTAATCCATGATGTCTGATACTGGTGTACTGAAGACTTTGCTAAGTTCAGCTAAATTCACCGGTTTGGTGAAATGGAAATTAAACCCAACCGCTTTGGCTTTGCGCACGTCCTCTGCTTGACCATAACCGGTTAACGCCACAAGAAGTCGTTTGTTATTTTTATGAATGATTTTCTCTGCTACTTCATAACCGTTCATATCAGGCAATCCGATATCGAGTAATACAATTTCGGGATCAAAATCATCAACGGATTTTAGTGCATGTCGAGCCGTATAGGCTGTCCTAACGTCGTGCCCTTGAAAGGTTAATAGCTCTGCCATGGTATCAGCTGAGTCCGTATTGTCATCGACGACTAAAATACGCCTCAAGGTGTTTTGCAGTGGGTTTGGCTCTTGCTTGGCTAATTTGGGGCTGGCTATACTTGGCAAACGAATACTAAATCGTGACCCACAGCCCAAACCTTCGCTATAAACTATTACGTCACCCCCATGCATGTGCACTAAGCGCTGGACGATATTTAAACCTATGCCCAATCCTCCTTGTGAACGATCTAAGGTTTGGTTTGCCTGAGTAAATAACTCGAATACTTCATTTTGCATGGCAGGGGCGATCCCACAGCCGTTGTCAGACACGATAATTTCTGCCAGGTTCGAAGTACCTGCTATTTGAATGGTGATCTTACCGCCCGTCGGGGTGTATTTTACCGCGTTATTAATAATATTAGTCACGCACTGCACGAGTCGAGTCATGTCACCACTTACATAAGGTCTAAGTTCGATATCGATAAGATCAATATGGTGATTTTTTGCCACTATTGCGCTGTGCAAGGATTCTAAGGCGACATTAACGACACTAAATAAGCTTACCGGTTCATGTTGTAAGGTTATACGATTTTGGCTGATCCGCGATATGTCCAATAGGTCATCCATCAGGTGGGTCATGTGGGTGAC
Organism: Paraglaciecola sp. 20A4; assembly: GCF_011378905.1. Lineage (GTDB taxonomy): Bacteria > Pseudomonadota > Gammaproteobacteria > Enterobacterales > Alteromonadaceae > Paraglaciecola. The sequence goes on from NZ_WTPY01000006.1 coordinate 189,447, forward strand.
TTGCCGGGCCAAAATATTGCCAATATTTTGTAACTTATCATCCTGTTGAGCCGACTGGGTGAGCATCTCACTGACATTTCGGATTGGGGCTAATGGGTTGCGCAACTCATGGGCCAACATCGCAAGAAACTCATCTTTTCGCCGGTCTTCTTCTTGCAGTGATTTATTTGCCATTACGCGCTCTGTTACATTAGTACCCTCGACTAATACTCCACTAACTTTGCCGTCTGGCGCTGATATTGGTTGATATATAAAATCAACATAAATGGGCTCCTTCGTACTGAAACTTAACGGAACAGCCACACCGTGATGACTTTTACCACTTTTATAAACTTCATCGAGCAAGGTGATAAAACCTTGCGAGGCTACTTCGGGTATAACATCTATTACCTTCTTACCTAAAATATCTTGTTGATTAAGCATTTCAAGATAATTGCGATTGGCATATTCGAAATAGTGTTCTGGGCCTTGCAGTACGCACATAAAACTTGGAGCTTGATCAAAAAGCGAGCGCCACCGAGCTTCCGCTATCTTCATTCTTTGTTCGGCGAGCACGTGTTCTGTGGTTTCAGTGGCTATGACCAACAAGCCGCCGACACCGCACTCAGCGCTAGGATCATCAACAGGGCTGTAGCTATAGGTCCAATACATTTCTTCACGTTTACCGTTGCGTGTAATAAGAAGCAGTTGGTTTTCATTCCAAGTATGTCCGTTTCCCGACATGACACGTGTAATTTGAGGTTCGATTTGAGTCCATATTTCTTCCCAGCACTCACGTCCTCGTTGACCCATTGAACTGGGGTGACGCTCGGATCCTAAGGTCAAAGAGTAGGGATCATTATAAAATTGAATTAACTCTTTTCCCCACCAGAGCAGCATAGGATGGCCGGTTGATAAAAGTAAACGTAAACTGGTTTTTAACGGTTGCGGCCAGTCCTCTGGGTTGCCCAGTGGCGTTGTATTCCAGTCATAGGCGCGAATGCGGGCACCCATTTCGCCACCACCGGACATAAAATTTAGTTGGGTATTAGCAGTAAATTCTTGAACCATAAATCTTCCAGCGCGGCGAAAGTGCCGATAGTAACCCCTTAAGTGAGTGAAAATACGCCAAGTTTGCTGTACCGATAGGGTTGGCATATACCTAACGAATTGTTACTGAGGTTTTTTTAAATATCTGTCATAGCATATTATATAAATCAGGTTTTTGACTAAACGTTTTTCGCCAATAGCAGCATTATATTTGTGAAGTAAATACCCGTAAGCGCCTTATAAGCAGGCCGGTAGGTAGTAGAATTGTTATTTTGTTTCGTAATAATGCAAGGTTATCTGCGTTAAATTTCACGACTCGACAGTGTCAATTGGTCATTAATTGACTCGGTTTTCAAAGGAATATCCAGTTCGTTATAAATCCGTAGAACGTTTATAAACTTGACTTAGCGTGATACAAACGTGATGTCCAGAGCAAGTATTTAAATAACGGGGTTAATGATGATTAAAAAAAATATGGGCGTGATGCCTGACTTAGATCCCGTTCATATGTTGTCTACCATGGCAGCTGAAAAAATGGGTACCCAAGTAAGCCTTACCACAGGTTGGATCATGCATTTTGCTATTGGTTCGATTGCTTGGGGTGGTACGTTTGCCATATTTAATGCTGCTATACCGGGTCGCTCACAAATTGTAAAAGGCATAATTTTAGGTATTGCTGCGTGGCTGCTAATGATGATTGGCCCTATGCCAATGAGTGGCGCAGGGTTATTTGGTCTTTCCATGGGGATCATGGCACCCATAATGACTTTTATGCTACATATTGTGTTTGGTGCGGTGATGGGGTTCACGTTTGCTAAATTACTAGGTCAAAATAGCTGAGTTTTTATTTATTAAAGAATAAAGTTACGTTCGTAAACGCGATTTCGCATGGCTTTAAGACAGAGTAAAAACAGCCGGAGGAACAAGTCCTATCCGGCTTGTCAATTGTGCGAGATTACTTTGCTTTCTTAAGTTGTTTTTTCAACTTTTTCACTTTGCCTTCTTGCTTAGCAATTTTAGCTTTGCGGTTTTTGATTTCTTTTTTAAGAGCTTTTGCATTTGCTTTTGCCATGGGATCTTCCTTTTTATATTAAGTTTAGTTTGTCATCTACTCAGCCATTACGCTTGTGAAGAAGGGCGATTGTGCTGAGTCATGAACTCGCGAATAAATCGACGAACTTCTCGGGCTGCACTCGTATCAAGCTCTTCGCATAAGTTTACAAACTCAGCACGCTCTTGATCATTAATGCGAACAATAAACTGACTATTTTTCTTCTTTGCTTTCTTAGCACTCAATATATTGCCCGAACTGAATCACGATCTACCTGTTTTTAGTGTATATCAAATGTATATACGTGTATGCATTTTTTCTGGTAGTTAATTTACCATCATTTATCCACGATGTTGTTAAATCGGCTTAGCTCTTCAAATATTAATTGAAGGTGTTTGATGTATTCATGGCTTTTTAAAATAAGGAACTGAATTACAATGGCAGCATTAATTTATTGATAATGATTATTTTACTGGCTGTATTGGAGAACATAATGAAAGCGATTGGTTATAGACACCCCAGCGAAGTGTTATTTGATGGCGCATTACAAGCGTATGAATTTGATATACCAACGGCAACGGGTCGAGATTTATTGGTCGAGGTCAAAGCCATTTCTGTTAATCCGGTGGACGCAAAACTGCGCGCTAAAGTAAACCCAGAGCCAAATATTAAAGTACTCGGCTACGACGGGGTCGGCATCGTGCGAGCCGTAGGTCAGGATGTGAGCTTGTTTAAAGCGGGTGATCGTGTTTTTTACGCAGGTGATATGTCGCGCCAGGGTAGCAATGCAGAATTTCAATTAGTAGATGAGCGGATCGTCGGTTTAGCGCCTACCTCGATTTCGGATGCTCAGGCTGCCGCACTGCCGTTAACCGCCATTACTGCGTGGGAATTGCTATTTGATCGCCTGCAACTGACCCGCGAGAGCAAGCAAACATTGTTAATTATTGGTGCTGCTGGTGGTGTGGGCTCTATAATGGTTCAACTGGCTAAACAACTGACCGATGTTACCATTATTGCAACCGCGTCTAGGGAAGAAAGTGCTAAATGGGTGCAAAAATTAGGTGCTGACCACGTGATTAATCATCACAAGCCAATGAGCAAACAACTCGCCGAGCTCGGATTCGAGAGTATAGATAATATTGCCAGTCTAACCAATACCAACGATCACTTTGCTGAAATAGTTGAGTGCATCGCTGCACAGGGTAAGTTTGCGCTAATCGATGACCCTGGCGCTATTGATGTGGGAGCTTTAAAGCGAAAGAGTGTGTCACTGCACTGGGAATTTATGTTTACCCGCTCGCTCTTTAAAACGGACGATATGCAAAAACAACATGAGATATTGACTCAAATAGCGCAGTTGGTTGATAACCACACTCTTGTTACTACGCTGGGTGAGAATTTAGGTCGAATAACGGTCGAAAATTTAATCAAGGCCCATAAGAAACTTGAGTCACAAAGCTCAGTGGGTAAGTTGGTTTTGGAAGGTTTTTAGGCCATACGATTTATCCCTTAAAATTTGTCCCTTGCAATGGGTCCATTGATATTTAACGCAGCATAATTTCGATTTACGTAATACGAAGTGATATACATCGGCAATGTGTCGGTGCTGTTAACGAACAAGAATACAAAAAGAAGAGATAGATATGAATTTAAAATCGAGCCCTAGGGGCGTGATTGCCACAGGATTAACACTCTTTACCTTAGTGGCTGCATCTGGGTTGATGATGAGGCAAGCGCACGGACATAGCCAACCAGTTAATTCACAAAGCAGCGCTGAACAAGAGATAGGTCAGGAACTTGAAACATATGCTTCGTTTGAGGCTAATACGCCTCCAGGCAATATTGCGATAGGTCCTGATGGACGCAAGTTTCTGAGCGTACACGGTTTTTATGGCCAAGCCGTTAAAATGGTTGAGCTGTTTAACGACGGCTCGGTTAAACCCTATCCTACTGTTGCATGGGCATCGTCACCTGATGAAAATCAAATTGGTTTGTACAATGTATTGGGCGTTGATGTGGATCAAAAAGGTGTACTTTGGATGCTAGATACCTCTGATGAAGATCATGCTGGTCGACTTGTTGGTTGGAATACACGTACTGAGAGCCTTGAAAAAATTATTTATATCGCCAAGCCAATGATTAGGGCTAGTTCATTTTTAAATGACCTCGCTATCGACAATAAAAACGGCAAAATTTATTTAGCCGATACCGCAGGTAACGGTCAAGCGGCGATTGTGGTGGTTGATATAAAAACGGGTCAAACAAGGCGGGTACTTGAAGGCAGCCAGTTCACCCAAGCTGAAGACGTCGATATGACAATTGAAGGCCGGGTGATCACATTAGGAGGCCAGCCAGCACGTTTAGGTGTTAACCCAATTACTATTGATCCCGATTCGAAGTGGTTGTATTTCGGCTCTATGTCTGGCACATCTATCTACCGGATACTAACAGACGATCTCATTGATAGTACTTTGGATACGGTCGCCCTTGAAGAGAAGATAAAGCGGTATGGAGACAAGTCACTATCTGATGGAATGACCATCGATGGCGCTGGGAATGTGTATGTAACATCGGTGACTCAGGGGGCCGTTGAAGTAACTGACAGCTCAGGAAATCGCCGCACTTTATATAAGGATCAGCGCATAGTTTGGCCTGATGGCTTTGCGAATGGAACAGATGGTTATATTTATTTTACCGTAAATGAGTTGCATCGCTCCCCTGTATTAAATGGCGGAGTAAATGCCAGCAAAGGGGAGTTTAAAGTGATGCGCTTCCCTGTGTTAGCAGAAGGTAGAGCAGATCGTTAATTGGACCTTTCTCGATATTCAGTATTGGATCAGGTTATTCTGAGTCGATGACGTCTTGGTCATTCATATCCGGTGATCCGGGCGTTGTTATTTTACGTTACCAAAATAAAATTGACTCAATGCCAAAAGTTTAGTCCCCTCGTGCTTGAAATAATTAATATGGTTTATTGGTTTAAGCTATGGATATTGGATTATCGTTAAGAATTAATTTAATAGGAGAGACAAGTTGACCAGCCTTAAGCAACAAACTGATGCGCAAATAGCAAAATCGAGGCAGGCCAAACCTGAGTTTATGCAGGCCATGGATAACTTGATGGAAAAAGCACGGGAATTTGAACAAGGTAAGGCGGCGCTTTTAGTCGGACAAAAGGCACCTAACTTTAGTTTACCTAATGCCCTAGGTGAGATAGTCACACTCGCCGATTTATGTGTCAACGGCCCAGTTGTGGTGACATTTTATCGAGGTGACTGGTGTCCGTATTGCAATTTACAACTTAGAGCATTGCAGGCTATTCTCGGCGATATTCATGAACTTGGCGCACAATTGGTTGCTATTAGTCCGCAAGTACCCGATAAAAGTCTGTCGAAAAGTGAAAAAAGTGCATTAGCATTTCATGTTTTGTCAGACCAAGATGCCCAAGTTGCGTCATCTTATGGTGTTGCTTGGCAGGTACCAGAGCTTATTTTGCAGCATATGCGTAAAGACCGAGGTCTTGATTTAGTGCATATAAATAATGGCAATGGCAGTGTGTTACCCATCCCAGGTACATTTGTTTTAGGCGCTGATGGCGTTGTGCTTTGGCGTTATGTGGACGTTGATTACAGAACACGTGCTGAGCCAGCCGATATACTTAACGCATTAAAGATATATCGCGCTTAGAAAGCTGTCTGTGCAATGCGTATTTTGGGCTGAACATAGGGTTCAGCAGAATATAACGTAGTCTTTATAAGCTTATGCTTTGACAAGTTTAATGCCATTTCAACTTGTTGACCTAGTTCACTTTTCCGTATGCTAAGACACTATTCAACGACCAAACAATAGTGGTTTTATAAACAGTATTTTTGCTACACTTGGGCATCAATTTCCCAAGTGAAGTTCCCTATGTTGCATCTGGTTCAATCTAATAAAATGGAAAGTCTTGCAGCCTACCTTATTGGTTGGCTTGGCGAGAGTAAAAGTACGATGACGAACGTATTTTCACCGGATGTAGTATTGGTTCAAAGCCCTGGAATGGCTCAGTGGTTGAAAATAGAGATAGGTCAAGCACTGGGTATCGCCGCGAATATCGATTTCCCTCTACCTTCGAGTTACATATGGCAGTTGTACAAAGGTTACGTAAACGATTTGCCCGAACAATCCGCTTTTACTAAAGACAATATGACATGGAAGCTCATGCGCATTTTACCGGCTATGAGCGACAAGGACGAATTCGCTAGTATCGCGCAATATTTAAATGAAAATCAGCCTCTTAAGTTATACCAGTTGTGCCAAAAAATCGCTGATATCTATGATCAATACTTAGTTTATCGGCCTGAATGGATTTTAAGCTGGGAGAAAGGTGAAAATACTTTACCGGATACCGATGTTGCATCACAACCTTGGCAACCTGTTTTGTGGCGCTCCTTGGTCGACTTTGTTAAAGAGCTTAATGAATCACCTTATCATCGGGCCAATCTGCATCAACGTTTGCTCAGTGAGTTGGAAAACGCCAGTAGCCAAAAACCCGAGCCAAAGCCGCTGTTTGTCTTTGGTTTATCTGCAATGCCAGTTCAGCAGTTGGAAATTTTCGCAGCGTTGGCAAAAAGTCGTGACGTTATCATCTTTTGGTTTAATCCAAGTGCCCATTATTGGGGCGATATTGTGGATAATAAGCAAGTATTGCAGGCTAAACTGCACAACCTATTAAAGCAAGCCAATGACGAATCAGATGGTGGCATCCATGGTGTGGACGATTACTTGCTGGTGGGTAATCCATTACTGGCGTCTTGGGGTAAGCAGGGCCGAGACTATCAAGATATGATTTTAGGCTTGGATGTAGAACAGCATGAGGCCTTTATCGAACAGGAGCCTGAGAGTTTGCTCGGGCATATTCAACATGAGGTTTTAGCATTAACCCATCGGGGCGCTAGCGAACCCTTGCCGGCCCAAGAATTGCTGACAAACGGTTCGTTGTATCCAAAAATAGCGATTGAGCATCACGATACGTCACTTCAAGTGCATGCTTGTCATTCTGCGGTACGTGAGCTTGAAATACTGCATGATCAGTTATTGCACCTTTTTGAGCAAGATCCCGAACTGCACCCAGGGGATGTGATTGTAATGATGCCTGATGTCGCTAATTACGCGCCTATTATCGATGGGGTGTTTGGTGGCTCAGAAAGAGCCCTCAGCATCCCTTATGCGATTTCTGATCGCAATGCTCAGCAAGAATCCCCCTTACTCAATAGCTTTGTTCAATTAATGTCTCTGCACCAGAGCCGTATCAGCTTATCTGATGTCCTGTCTTTGTGCGAAGTGCCGGCAATTCAACGTAAATTTGCTATTACGCCTGACGAATTTGATTTGCTCAGTGTGTGGCTGGCTGACGCCGGTGTGCGATGGGGCTGGGACGGTGGCGACAAATCGCGTTGGGCATTGCCTAACGAAGCACAAAATACTTGGCTGTTCGGTCTGCAGCGATTGTTGGCCGGTTATGCCATGGATGGACAAGGTATGTTCGATGATTCATCTCAGCAAATTGCTCCATACGAACATATAGAAGGGCAACATGTTATCGCCTTAGGTAAGTTTTATATGTTCAGTCGTGAGTTGGGTAAAGCATTAGCGTTTTGCCAATGCAAAGATAGCCTTAAAGGTAAAATAACTGAAGCGCTTGAATTGATTGAGAATATTTATCTGCCTGATGATGACGACCAGCCATACCTTTTACAACTACGCCAATCTATCGAGCAAATGAGTATGCACCAATGCCAATATGACGGTGAAATTGTGCACGATATTTTTTTTGCTGAGCTTGAAAAAAACCTGTCGAGTAAAGGCGTTGGGCAGCGGTTTTTGGCAGGGTATGTGAATTTTTGCACCCTTATGCCCATGCGTAGCGTGCCATTTAACGTTGTGTGTCTATTAGGCCTAAACGATGGTGACTACCCACGTCAAGTCGTACCTGTAGGATTCGATTTAATGCGTATTGGCAAGGGCCGACGGGGAGACCGTTCACGTAGATTGGATGATAGATACCTATTTTTAGAGGCGATATTGTCAGCTCGTAAGCGCCTCTATTTGAGTTTTCAAGGGTTTAGCGCCAAGGATAATTCAGCACGTAGCCCATCGATATTGCTTAGTGAATTACTGGAATACACGGAGCAAACATTTTGTTTAGCGGGTGACGAGACAGTTACGCCGCAAGCGTGTGCTCTAAACCTGTATCAACATATTTATCACGTTCATGCACTGCAGCCTTTTAACCCTATATATTTTAATGAGGGCAATGGGCAGTTAAGCATGAATAAAACTGGAACGCCGCCTGTGCAGCGCAGTTTTCAAACGCACTGGTTACCGTTGGCGCAGCAACTTGTCGATGGGCATATTGTTAGCGACAAGCCAGTAGACTTTTGCCCTAATTCATTATCACCTTTGCCAGACTTAGCGCAAGTCACAGACGTTGAGCTGGATGAGCTCTTGTTGTTTTTCAGTAATCCGGCGAAAGCATTTTTTACCCAGCGCTGGCAGACCCGGCTAACCCGTATTTATGATGTGCAAAGTGACGATGAACCTTTTGAGCTCGATGCTTTGTCACGATATATGTTAAACGAACGTTTTGTTACCACACAGCAAGATGATTGGACGGTGCGTCTGCGGGCAGAGGGAAAATTGCCAACAGGCAATATCGCAGATATCAGCCTACAACCCATACGTAAACAATCACAAGCCTTAATTGACACCATTGCCACCGTCATAGGCGGCTCGCTAGAACAGGTACCTCCGAAGCGGGCAGAAATTAACTTTGCGCTTAACTATATGCTACAGGATGGGCAGGACCGCGATGATAAAAGTGCTGCCCAAATTGGGCAAGACAGCGGACTCAATCAGGCGATACAAATAACGGGTTGGGTGGATAATTTATATAATGGTAATTTAGTTTTCTGGCGTCCGGGGAAAGTTAAAGGTAATAACATTACTCAGTTATGGCTAACGTGGTTAGCCTTGTGTGCCAGCGGTAACGTGGCGGTTGATAAGCGGGCATATTTTATCGGTATTGACGACAAAGAACCATTTAACATCGGCGCTATAGGCGAGAATGAAGCGAAAATGCAACTTGCCCATTTTATACGTTATTGGCGTATTGGACTGCAGCAGGTACTGCATTTCTACCCTAAAACTGCGTACGAATGGTTAAGTGGTAGTGATGAGAAAAAGGCACTACTAAAAGCGCAGAATGCATTTTATGGCAGTTTTTTTGCAAAAGGTGAGGGGGATGAGCCGCATATTCGCCGGGTGTGCCCAGATTTAACTGAGCATTTTGATGCCTTTGGCGAAGTTAGTCATGCCTTGCTTGGCCCTTTGTTTGAAAGCGTAGGGGGTAAGTCATGATCCCTTTAGATACCAAAACCTTTCCTTTGGTCGGCGCATCATTAATCGAAGCAAGCGCTGGAACGGGTAAAACCTACACCATTGTTAACTTGTATTTACGTTTGTTGTTAGGCGATGAATGCCAGCCGCTAAGTGTAGATGAAATTTTAGTTGTAACGTTTACCAACGCCGCGACAGCCGAGCTAAAACAACGTATTCGACAACGTTTGCACAGCGCTTATTTAGATTTTTATGCGGGCCAAAGTAATGATGAATTCACTCAGCATCTAATTGAGCGCAGCACCAATATCGAACTTGATAGTCACCGGCTGTTGTTGGCGATAAAGCAAATGGATGATGCCTCGGTATTTACAATCCACGGTTTTTGTCAGCGCATGTTGAGCTTGCACGCATTTGAAAGTGGCGCTATGTATGAACAAAGTCTGGTGCTTGATGAATCCCAGTGGTTAAAGTTGGCGGTAGAGGATTATTGGCGGGGTCATATCGTGGATATCCCGGCTCAGATACTCAAAGAACTGTTGAATATATGGCGAGGCCCGTCCGCGCTGCAGTCCAACCTGCGGTCTTTGTTATATCGTCATATTACTCCACTTAAAAAAGTCGATATTGTAACCAGCCACAAAAGTGTTATGCGTTATATTGAATCGGTTCATGACACTAAGCGTTGGTGGCTGGACAACAATGTTGCTCAGCAAATTATCGACGCCGATCTCAAAGCAAATACCAAATTGGGTAAAGCAGACTTTATTGCAAAAATGCAGGCTTTTTGTAAGAGCGATAGTACCCAAGCCGATTTTGATAAAGATCTGTGGCAAGCCTTTAGTCCTGAAAAAGTCATTGGGGCAATGAAGAAAACATCAAAGAGTTTAGAACATTTAGATTTTTCTCGTTTCGAAATGTTAGCGCGCTTTCAACAACAGTGCCATGAAGCGCTTTTACTCGCTTACAGTGTGGATGCGTTAGAGCATATTGCAGCGAACTTAGCGACTAATAAGCAACGTTTGCAGTTATTGTCGCCGGACGACTTACTCAGTAACCTGCACCAAGCTCTTATTGAACAACAAAACAACAGCCAAATCGACTCTCAAGAAGCTCAACCTAATGATACTGATGGCATAAATATCTCCGGGTCTGAGCAGTCATTAGCGAAAGCCATTCAACTTAGTTATCCCGCGGCGCTTATTGATGAGTTTCAAGATACCGATCCGGTTCAGTTCGATATTTTTAGAATTATTTATACACAGCAGTTTTCTGAGATAACCCCTTGTTGGGTAGCCATCGGCGATCCTAAACAAGCTATTTATGCCTTTCGCGGCGCTGATATTCATACTTATATTACTGCCAAAGCGTTGATTGATGAATCTCATCAATTCACTTTAGGCACCAATTGGCGTTCTCAACCGAGATTGGTTGAAGGGGTTAATACGCTTTTTAGCCAAAGTGAAGCTGGCTTTTTATTCAAAGACAGTATTCCGTTTCAAGCGGTCAACAGCGTTACCCAAAAATCTGGTTTGCAAATTATGGGGCACATTCAGCGCAGTTTGGATTTTCAGCATTTAACCAGTGAAAATGGTAATCCGCTAGCATGGGGAGAAGCACAAGTTGCTATGGCTAAACAGTGTGCATGGCGTATCGCTAGCTTTATTCAACAAGGAACTCAAGGCGAGGCAAAAATATCTGATCGTTCATTGATGGCTGGAGATTGTTGTGTGCTGGTTAGGGACCGCAACGAAGCAAACACGATCAAGCAAGCCTTAGCTGAATTGGGTGTGGATAGCATGTTTTTGGCGCGCAAAAGTGTTTTTGCCAGTCAAACGGCCATAGACTTATTTTCTATTGTGCAGGCACTCGCTAACCCCAGCAATGATAGGTACTTGCGCGCGGCCATTAGCAGTGAATTGTTTTGTTATGACGCCCAAGCGCTTGATCAATTGTTTAGTGAAGAATGGCATTGGCAGAAGTTGGTCGAGCAATTCGCATACTGGCATCAACTTTGGCAGCGACATGGCTTGATGATGGCGCTCAATATCTTGCTGCGTCATTTTGATATTGCCCAGCGATTGGTCGCACAGTATCGAGATGGACAACGGCGTTTAACGGATTTACGGCATTTAATAGAATTATTGCAAGTGCAAAGTCAGTTAATGTCTGGTGAAAGTCAGATTTTACACTGGTTCCAAGAGCATTTAGCCGAACCAGATAATGATAATGAAGGTCAGCAAATTCGCTTGGAAACGGAGCAGGATTTAGTCCAAATTATTACCCAGCATACCAGTAAAGGGTTGGAATACCCGCTGGTATTTATTCCTTTCGCGACGCGTTGCCGTGAGATGAAAGAGGCAATCTATCATAGTGATAAAGAGGGCCTTGTTATTGACTTTTTAGGTGCGGACGTCAATCTCGCTTTAGCAGATCATGAACGTTTAGCGGAAGACATTCGGCTGTTGTATGTGGCGCTAACGCGTGCAGTTCATTACTGCTTTGTTGGCCTGTGGAATAACGCACATCCCCAACGTAAGAAAGAGTCTCAGTTGATGCAAACGGCTCTTGGGCGTGTATTGTTCAATCAAGGCACGCAGATAAACGATACCATTATTGCCAAACGTTTAAATGATTTAAGCCATGATATAGATGTGGGATATCACGCTTTTAATAGCGCGAACGCAGAGCAAGCAGCAAATGACTTCAAAAGTGTTCTACAAACACAAAACGCAAAAAACAGCCAAACAGGTATGTTACCAAGGTTAAAGGCCGCTCATTTATCTCGCTCGATTACGCGGCGTTGGCGACTGACCAGTTATTCTGCTATCAGCAGTCAGCAGCATCATGAGTTTTTGTCTCCTGGGCTTGATGAGGGCTCGGATAAAATTGATTTAACGAGCGCTATTGCTAAGCAAACTATTGTCTCTCAATCGGTATCAGATGCTTTAACCCCTGCGTTAAGCACTGACGTGTCTTCACAAAACGAGTCTCTGTCTCAAACGACAACTAGCCTCTCTACCTCGGCAAGTGTTGATGACAGTGACATGTTATCTGATGCTCAAACATACCTAGTGGATGCTGACGAGGTAGATAGGGCCATTGAGAATATAGATGAGCAGGAAGTGCTGGATCAATTTACGTTCGTTAAAGGCGCCCAAGCGGGTTCATTTTTACACGGGGTGTTGGAGTCGATTGATTTTACTGATCCTGTTGACCTATCCACGGTGATTACCCAAAAAGGGATCTGGTACGGGATCGATGAAAAATGGTTTAGCGTAGTTGAACAATGGATACGTGACGTGTTACAGGCTAAATTAACAACGCAAACTGGCAATGCATTGTGCCTAGCGGTTTTAAATAAACAACAAATACTGGTTGAAATGGAATTCCATTTGCCTCTGGTTGATGTACAAGCCAAGACATTTAATCACATATTGAATCAGCACATTCATGAACGAAAACATCATTACCAGTTTGAGCAACTTAACGGCATGTTGAAAGGTTTTATCGACTTAATTATTCAATATGAAGGTAAGTTTTATGTACTGGATTATAAATCTAATTATTTAGGTGGCGAATATTCAGATTACAACGGTGAAGCAATGGCCAATGCCATGCAAGAGCATGATTACTACCTGCAAGCTATTTTATATACGTTAGCGCTGCATCGCTGGTTGAAAAATAAATGGCCTGATTATGACTTTACTCGCGATATGGGCGGCGCTTATTATACTTTTTTAAGGGGCATGCACAGTGACAATCCGGGCAATGGGGTGTTCTATATTAAGCCCTCTCAAGCGCTTATAGAAGATCTTGATGCATTGTTCAGTGGTCGATATGGTGAGCGTGATGACAGTGAGAGCAGAGCATCTGATAGCGTAAAAATGGGGGACGAAAAAGTGACTGATGTAAATCATCACAATAGCGGCTCAGATAGAGATGATCCCATGGAACAAGGACAACTAGATTTATGGTAGCGTTAAGCGGAAAAAGTAATGTCGGTGCAGTAGAAAGCGTAGATGCGTTGGCAACGCAAAATACGCCGCCTAAATTACCTACCACTGAAACTATCTTGCACGACTTGCTTAGCGTGGGTCGCATACGTCCTTTAGATGCTGCATTTGCCGAGTTTATTATGCTGCATGAGCATAACGATTCAGTCATTGATAGTGCGGGTATCCATATTGTTGGCTTGTTAGCTGCGTATTTAAGTAGCCGATTAGGTGAACAAGATAGTTGTTTAACGCTAGATAGTTATTATCAGCCTTTCTTACCTTACTATCGCTTTGGTTCGCCTGAGGAGCTTATCCATACATTGTCTTTATCGACTTGTGTGGTCAATTTTGCTGGTGACCAGCCAGATGTGCGAGTTAACAAGCCTTTGATACTTGAGGGCGACGAATTGTATATGCAGCGTTATTGGCGATATGAGATGCGCTTAGCCGCTAAGATTAATAGTATGAGCGGTCGCTCGTCTATGCTAAACATTGACGTGGGTCGAACGTTATTAAACCAGTTATTTGGCCCACTAACGTCGACGACTTATGCCAGTGAGCTTGATACTGTCGGTTCTAATGGTGCAGAGATTGATTGGCAGAGAGTGGCTGTATGTTTAGCTGCGAGCCAAAATGTCAGTGTGATAACAGGTGGACCGGGTACAGGAAAAACCACGACTGTTATTCGTCTTATGGCATTGCTCCAAGGGTTAGCAAGACACGAAGGGAAGCGTTTGCAGATTAAGTTAGCCGCCCCGACGGGTAAAGCCGCTGCGCGCTTGAGTCAATCCATTAGCGCTGCTATGTCAGATTTACCCGAGACTTTGCAGGCCGATTTGCCTAATCAGTGCAGCACCATACATCGCTTATTAGGCAGTATTCCCAACAGTCCATATTTTCGTTTCAATGAACAACACCCGCTGCATGTAGATGTACTGATAGTCGATGAAGCCTCAATGGTCGATTTGCCATTGATGAGTAAATTGTTCGGGGCGCTGCCGGAGCGAGCAAAAATTATTTTACTCGGAGACAAAGACCAGCTCGCATCAGTTGAGGCTGGCAGTGTGTTATCAGATATTTGCTCAGCCGCGCTGGATGATGCACCTTCGATTTATAATCAGCCGCCGCCGTATAGCAACGACGCTCTAGAGGTGATTAAAAATCTCTGTCAGATTGAGCTTCACAGCTGCCGGGTAAATAAGGCAAAAATCAGTGATAGCCTTGCCCTGTTACACAAGAGTTATCGATTTAGTGAAAACAGCGGTATAGGTCGTTTGGCTAGAGCCATTAATACCGGCAAGTTACCAATTTCGAAAACCTTGTTTGCGGATACAAGCTATCCAGATGTAACGTGGAATATCAGTGATGAGCCAACGGCACTGGTGGACACTTTACTCGCTGGTTATCAAGGCTATTTTAAGCGCGTTCAACAAGTGTGTTTTGACGGTGAGCTAGAAACTAAAGGCACAGACGTATTCGCTTTATTGCAACAACAGCAGGTGTTATGTGCACAAAAAGAAGCAAACTGGGGTGTATATCAAATCAATGCTTTGATTGAGTCTGAGTTAAACAAGCGTGGGTTGATTGAGCTTGAGCGTGACTTTTATATTGGTAGACCTATTATGCTCAAGCAAAATGATCACAGTTTGGGCTTGTTTAATGGTGATATAGGCATTGTAATGCCTGATATTCAAAAAGAAGGCTTAGTGAAAGTTTGGTTTGTAACAGAGCAAGGGACGCTTCGCGGTGTGCTACCTAGCCGCTTACCACCTCATGAAACGGTATATGCGATGACCATTCATAAAAGTCAGGGCTCTGAATTTGATCACGTTTATCTGTGTCTACCGCGTGTGGAAACGCGCTCACAGGCACGTTTGCTTAGCCGAGAGTTGCTATACACTGGTCTAACCCGCGCTAAGAAGTCTTTTACTTTGTACAGCGATGAACAGGCTTTATCGGTCAGTATTTCACGGCGTTGTAAGCGAGGCAGCGGCTTAGCAAAACGCTTGATAAGTTAGTCGCTCTGATTATTAGCAATAGTTGTCATATGACTAAGACGCCCATTTTATTCTTTTAGGTAACTATGCATCAGTAAGCGTATTGAGGTTTCATTATAATAATGCGCACGCTTAATTTATCTAGCTTTGCCTTTAGCGTGTCCGAGGGGGGAGTGTATTTGATAGAAATGATTATTATCCAATCCTCATTCTATCTTGCTGTTATCTAAATACGTGCTCAATCCTGCGGTTTAAAGCAAGTTAATCAACAGCAAAAAACACATGTCTTTTTGGCGTTTTTTGGGTGGATGGTGTACTCTTCGCCACCGATTTTGCTGACGTTGATTTATTACCTTTTCCAGATGTTGTTAAATAACATCCTATAACCGGTTATAATCAAGTTTTTGATTAAAATTCGCACAAAGTTGATGTGCAGATCGCACTGGTATAACGTGTTCGTTAGCGCAAGAAACTATTTACACACTCACTATTTCAGGAATTAAATATGACGGATATTTCAGCGGAAGACTTTATTGCCCTTAGTAAATTGTTGCCCGAGGAGCGTTTTGATTATGCGATCAGCCATATGATAGAGACCCGACATTTATGGGGGCTTTTTGGTGATAATGGTTGGTTAATGCTTAAAGCCGAAGATGATGCCTGTATTCCTGTATGGCCTTACGCTGAATTTGCCGAGGCATGGGTAAAAAATGATTTTCCAGATTGTAAGCCTAAGCAAATTGATTTTACTGAATGGCATCAATTATGGTTACCGGGTATGCAAAAAAATAACACTTTGGTGTTGGTTTTCCCTTTGAGTGAAGATGAAGAGGGGATCATGCTTGAAGCACAAGAAATGCTAGAGTGTATAGATGAGGAACTGCAACCCGAGTAATTGTGTCACGCGCTATGGTATTCAATGCGGGTTTAGGTGAGCACAATGCCCGTATTAATGTGTACATTGCTAATCGGCCAAATTATCAAGATTTTGCCACCCTCAATATGCTAAAGGAGCTAAATGACGGAGATATTGAAGCGCTCAATCGGCATTGTGGCAACGGATGGCGAAAGGTTTTTAACGTGTATGCCAAACTGATATTTGCTTGGCGAAGCGCAGATCCTAAATTAGCTAGGGAGTTACCTGGTGCTCAATGCCATAATTGGCAAACGTATCGGGATAATTTTTTGCTGCAAGCAGAGAGTCAAACTTCGTTGCTTTTTACTCCTCCTATATTTCGTAATCAACTTGATTTACCTAATGAGGGGCAATTAGTCGCTAATGCTACCTATCATATTATTATGGGACGCACATACGCTAAGTCGTTGTTGTCAAACTCAGGGCCTAAAAGTGGTACCGCAGCGCATATCAATTTAGTGTGGCTTGATAATGAATTTGCCTATGACACAGCCTATCGTCTTGTCGTGTGCCCGTATTTTGATTACCGCCAATTATCAAATGCTAAAATTATTCGGCTAATCGAAATATTAATGTCCCTATAGTGGCATGTGTGCGCCACTCGTTATCGCGCAAATAAATCAACCCACTGAGTTTCAGTCAAATGCCTAGGGTTACATATTTGCAAATTTACTTGATTAAGGCGTTGATTTTAACAACAATCCGCACCTGCTATTTCTTCCTTTGAGAGTGTTATGTCCGAGTCATTTCTGCGCCAACAATTTCCCATATTTGATCTACAAAAAGTCGAATTGCCTTGGGTATATTTTGACAGCGGAGCGACGACGCAAAAACCTCAATCAGTGATCGATACAATCAACCAATTTTATACGCAGCAAAATGCCAATGTTCACCGCGCTAGTCACAGAGTTTCTGCGGCAACAACAGAGTCGTTCGAGCAGGCGCGCAAAGAAGTGGCCACTTTTATCCATGCTGCCAGTGAAAAGGAAATTATTTGGACCAAAGGCACCACAGAAAGTATTAACTTAGTAGCGTCGGTCTTAGCTAAGGGGCATATTTCAGCGGGAGATGAAATTGTACTTACAGCACTGGAACACCACGCCAATATTGTGCCTTGGCAACAAATTGCTATAGAGCTAGGGTTGCGCATTCGCGTGATCCCCGTGGACGAAGACGGCGTATTGCAACTCGATAAAGCCAAAGGTCTTATCACCAATAAAACAGCACTAGTTGCCATAGGTCATGTGTCCAATGCACTGGGTAATATTAATCCTGTTGCCCATATCATCACGCTGGCAAAAAAGTATGGTGCGCTTACGTTGATTGACGGCGCGCAAGCGATTGCGCATTTACCTGTCGACGTGCAGGCTTTGGCATGCGATTTTTATGTTTTCAGCGGGCATAAAATTTTTGGCCCAACGGGAGTTGGTGTGTTGTATGGCCGTCAAGTTCTGTTAGAAGGCTTGCCGCCATATCAAACTGGCGGAGAGATGATAGATAAAGTTAGCTTTTCCGGTACAACCTTTCAAGGCCTGCCATTTAAGTTTGAGGCCGGTACACCGAATATCGCTGGGGTGCTAGGTTTAGGCGCGGCAATTTCTTTTGTGCGCACTTATCAGCCAGTTATCTATGCGGTTGAACATGCATTGTACGGCGCCCTTGTTGATGGTCTTAAGAAGATTAACGGCATGCGTTTGTGGGGAGATTTAAACAATAGTATTTGCGTTCAATCGTTTAGCATTGCTGAGGTGAATAATCAGGACATGGGTCTGTTGCTCAACGAACATAATATTGCCGTGCGAGTCGGTCATCACTGTGCCATGCCGTTGATGCAGGCTTTAGGCATAGACGGTACGGTACGGGTATCTTTAAGCTGCTACAACACATTAGATGAAGTGCAGCATTTTTTGCAAGTGCTTGAAGGGATTGTGCATACGCTTCGTCCACATATTCATTGTGATCGCATATTCGAACATACGGCTTCAAAACCATCTCTCACGCTTATTAACGAAAATGTGCCAATAGCCGATAGTGAAATCAAGGACAAGAAGAGCCCTATTGATATCGGGGCAATGCCTCTTGCATTGAGTATTCAGCAAGCAAGTAGTTGGGATGAAACATATCGCCAAATCATGCTAGCAGGTAAGCAATTAAACAAACTGCCAAGTGATGACTATATCGGTCAATACGAAGTGATGGGTTGTGAAAGTCAGGTTTGGCTTAAGTGTGATAAACAAGGTAATTATTTAGCGTTATCCGCTTACTCACCCAGTAAAATCGTAAGGGGATTATTGGCTATTATTTTTGAGCCACTAGCCCATTTAACGATTAAGCAGATTGAACTGTTTGATTTGCACGCTTATTTAGATGAGTTGGGTTTAGGCCGACATGTTAGTCAGTCACGGGGTAATGGCCTACAAGCTGTGATTGAGCAGGTAAAAGCCTATGTTAAGGGAGTTATTTAGCAGGGCAACGTGAGCAACAAGAGTGGCTCATAGCTATTTTATTAACGGTAAAATGGCTTTAAAGGCTGGTGAACGGCTATCACCTATCAGTTCGTACAAAACCATTTCTACACTGGTAATTGATGCACCATTAGCGCTCAATTTATTAATGGCGAGAGTTTTGTTTTCTGCCTTTCTAGCTGAAATTGCATCACAAACAACGTCGACGGTATAACCTAAGTTCATCATCCCCATTACGCTTTGATAAACACAAATGTGAGCTTCGATACCACATATCAGCCAGTGGTCTCTTTTTGCTGTTTTTAAAGCCAATGGGAATTCTGTAGCGTCACAAGCGTTAAATGTATGTTTAATTATCGCGTTATAAGGGGTTAACTCATCGGCGAGTTCCGCAATAGTTGAGCCTAATTTTTGCGGTGCTTGTTCTAGATAAATTATGGGTAGATTTAACGCTTTCGCCCCTTTTATCATGGCCAGTGAGTTGCGAATTAACATATCGCTTTGGTGAACCATATGCGCCAAATTACCTTGTATATCTACAATAACAAGGCCAGTATTTTGTATTGTTAACATACAGGCATCCTTAACTTGAATAGTCATGGTACGTTAGCTAAGCGCTAACAATATAACAATACAATTTAGTGCGTTAGTGCGTCATTGTGGTGCGTGGTAATATGAAATAGCGTTTTATTTTTAGTTAAGCAATTGATTTTAAAATATTATGTTTTAATTTTTTAAGGTGCGTTTTTTGCTTTGTCATATCCAATTAGCAAACGCGGGACCCTTAATAAGACCCGATTAATTAATTTTAGGAGTAGTCAGTTGAAGTATGTATTTATGGCCTTGAGTTTGTTGTTAAGTGGGCTAGTTTGTAGTGCAGAAATAAAGCCTATACCCGTTAAGGTATTTATCGCGGGCATGTTTGAAATTGGTGCGAATCAAGGGGATAAAGCAGGTGAGTTTCAGCATTGGTTTGAGCGCTACTTTACCAACAGTGAACCGCTTATGGTTAAAGGCGCGTTAGGGCCAGTTTTTTGTAATCAAGATGGTGTTTGTGGTTCCGTTTTAGGAATGGGCAAAGTTGCATCTTCTTCGTCTATGCAGGCTATAGTTTTGAATAGCCAATTCGACTTTACACACAGTTATTTTGTTATTAGTGGTGTGGGTGGTACGCCACCATCAAAAGGAACGATTGGTGATGTGAATTGGGGAAGTTGGTTAATTGACTATGATCTTGGGCATCGCTGGATGCCAGATGAAGGCAAATCGGGTGAGCCGGTTTTTATGCCAAGACAAGGCTATGAAGACATCCGTCGTTATCAACTTAACGGTGCTCTGGTAAATTGGGCTGTGGCGTTGACCCGGAATGTGCAATTAATAGATTCACCAGATGCGCAAGCTTATCGCATGCGATACCCTCAGGCTCAAGCGCGTCGCAAGCCAGCGGTAACGGTTGGTACGCATATCGCCGGAGATACATTCTTTCATGGTCCAGGATTGTCGGCTGAAGCCCAGTATATTAGTCAGCTATATGGGGCTGATGACTATATGATTGCTGAAATGGAAGGTGTGGCGATAGCACAGGTATTATCCCGTACTGTAGGTATTGATAGAATACTGAGTTTGCGCGGGGCGGTTAACTTCGACCAAGGTAATCCCAACGAAAATACCTTGGCACACCTTGATCCTGCGCCTGGCGAAACGGCGGGAGGTTTTACTGAAACAGTGGAAAATATTGTCTTAGTAGGGGCAACCGTAGTCGATACAATAGTGACCAAATGGCCATCTTTTAAAGATGGTTTTATGACTAAATAGCGATAAATCCCACTTTTCCTCTATTTGGGAAACGAAACTGTCGGTCAGCCTTTTCCTTTCCTTGCTATTTGCTTTTCTGCACCGCTAGGCGCTTTAAGTATGAAGGATTAGATAGGCACTATAAAGTCCACTGGTGCGCCTTCATCACACTTTTTACATTCAAGTTTGACGTTAAGATGGCGTTGGCGACCTTGTGGTGTGACGACCCAAGGTCTGTTCGTCCATGGGGGATTGTGGCGTACATGCTGATGATGACCGCAAGCTAATTTTGCTACCCAATGTAATTCATCGTCTTGAGTGAATCCTATAATAGCGTGTTGCACGTGATGTTCCCCTTTGTAATTATATTAGTTGGTTGGCATTTGTACTATTGCAGATCATTCTATTACATATCCTGCATTCAATAAGGTCGTCCTAAGCATACAACTTTTTTTGGTTGTTTTATTTAATAACATCCTTTTTAGGTTGTTGTTCTGTTTAACAATCCAATTTGGTTGTTTTTATTGCGAGTTAAACAAGTATGGTTATACACTAGGCTTGAAATACATGTAACGATAGGCAAAGGTGGTATGCATGATTGCTGTTTTGACAGGGGATTTAGTTGACTCGACAAATATGTCGCGCCAAGATTATCAACTGGCGGTTAGGTTGATGGAGGATTATATTCAAGCTTGTCAAAAGCGTTTCGATGTACGAGGTGAAATATACCGAGGAGATGCAATACAACTGATTTTCAGCCAGCCTCAATATGCTATGCGCATCGCGATTGAATTGAAAAGCTTACTTATTTCAGCACCAAATGCAACAAAGCCCATCGGGATTACCTTGTCTATTGGTCTGGGAGAACAACTGATTGAAGGTAGCACACCAAGCGTATCTCAAGGCTCTGCTTTTACATTATCAGGAAGAGGGTTAGATATAACGCCTAGCGGCCATATGAGTTTACATCATGAGGGAGGGGACTTTTATGATGCCCTTGTATTAGCTACGCAGTTTCTGGATCATCTATTGTGCTCTCATACGCAAATACAATCTAACGTGTTGTACCACTACTTACTGGCGAATTACCCGACGCATTCGCAGTTGGCAACAGCTTTGGGCACGAGTCAGCAAAATGTGACAAAGCACTTGACCCGAATGGGTGCTGAGCTAGTTAAGCAGTATTTAACCTTATACGAGGCCAAGGTGAACAATTAATGGAATTATTTTTATTGATGATCGTCGCCCATATATTAGGTGATTTTTATATTCAAAAAGATGCTTGGGTAACATGCAGGAAACGTCATCATCTGGCCTCTTGGGGATTACTCAAACATGTACTGTCACATGTTTTACTATTGATTATATGTATGTGGATTGGTGGGGCGCTGAATGGACAAGGATTAATTGCCGTTGTCTTGATAGGTTTTTCCCATCTGCTAATTGATCTATGGAAGTCTTATAAAACCGATAGTATGTATTACTTTTTATTGGATCAGGGACTTCATATATTGGTCCTTTTTATCGCTTGGTCGGTAGTGTCAGGTTTTACCTTAGCTGATATTAAAACTCAGCTGTTACTGGTGCTTCAGGTAAAATATTTAGCAGTCGGTTGTGCTTATGTGATTGCCTGTCGCCCAGCATCAATTGCAATTTCTGTGGCATTGGGCAGTTATACAGAACAACTGGCTGACAAACAGTCTGGACTGGCTTCTGCTGGGCGCTGGATAGGTTACTTGGAACGTTGCTTAATTATCTCATTTATCTTAATTGGTCAATTTGCAGGGGTGGGTTTTTTACTTGCCGCCAAAACAATTTTTCGCTTTGGCGATTTGACTAAGGAAAAGGACATGAAGTTAACTGAGTATATGATGCTGGGCACTTTATTGAGTTTTTCGTGTGCTTTGTTATTGGGTTGGTGGGTCAATAGAAGTGTATTCTAATTTTTAACACGAAAACTAAAGTGTTAATGAAATACTCAGTATTCTACGTTCGCCCTTTTCAATACGCGTCACGCTATGTTCATATTTATCTGGCCTGAACAAATAAACGCGTCCAAAAAGATTTAGAATGCATTTCTGACAGCGAAAAACCCCTCCAATTTGAGGCTGTTTCAAGACGATATTGAACTTGTAATATTTACCGTTGGGTACGGGATCAATGTGCGTCATCACCTTATGCTGATTAGGGTAAGTGACTAAGTATGCCGAGATAGACTTAGACGTAAATAATACCTTGTTACGAACGCGAGCGAGCAAAATGTACTCCATAACTAAATAGTTAAAAAGCGATTATAACATGCAGTAATAATCGCTTTTTAATATACTCAACTCTTAACTAGAACGATCGCTACTAAGTTAGTACTAGCTTGCAAACACTCGTACACAACTTTTTCCCGCGTGCTTCGCCTCGTATAGCGCATCATCAGCCACCTTGATCAGGCGCTCCAAAGAGCGGGGGGTAGGCGAATATGTCACACCAAAACTCGCTGAGATAAACATATTAATCTTGTCTATAGACAGAGGATGACTAGCAATCATAGAGCACGTTCGCTGGGCTATGATACGTGCTTCTTCCAGTTTAGTTGACGGAAGTAAAATAACAAATTCTTCCCCTCCCCAGCGCGCGATAGCATCGTACTCACGTAATTCATTTTGTAGTAACTGGGCGATTCTAATCAGTACCTTGTCACCTATATTATGGCCGTAGGTATCGTTGATTTTCTTAAAGTTATCAGCGTCTACCATGATCAGGCTGGCTTCTTGATTCGCTCGGACAATTTTATCAAAACGCCATTGAATATGCGCTCGATTATGCAGTTGAGTGAGAGGGTCAAGTTGATGTTTTTTAGCTGACTCACGTTCAAAAAAGCGGATGACCAAGTGCGCGCCAACAAAAACTATAAAGATAATCAACACGAGCAAAGAGGTATGATTAGTAAACGCCTCGGTACTGGCATCTTTACGCGACGACAACGGAGTTAATATGTACATTTTCCAGCGCAGCACTTTGATATCAATTTGCGCAATCAAGCTCGCGTTGCCGAGTGTTTTAACAATAATATTATTTAGGCTAGGTAAGGCTTGTTGCTCTGGGGTTAATGCTTGAAACCAAGGTAACTGTTTGACCTGTAAGATACGCTTGCCGTTTGCAAGTAACTTTGGATCAGATGCCAAAACTATATCTTGTTTGTTATCCACAAATACAAAGTCATAACCAAATGAGTCTTTGTATCTATCAAAAGCATCTAAGAATGTTTTTAAACGTTTACCAACGCCTATAAAACCGAGGAATTGTCCTTGGTCATTAAACACTTTGACGTCGAAATAGATATGCACATCTTGTCGATTACCTAGCGCTGCGGCCACATTTAGTGGTTGTTCTTTAACGCGAAAGTACCATTCTACTTCACCTTCCTTTAAAGCCAGTGTTGTACCGTTAGAGTTGTACTGAGTACGGCTGTTTTCACTGGCCACAAAAAAGGTCATGTTATAATCCATTGACATGCGCTCAACTAAAGCAAGTAGAGCACTATCGTCAATCGTATCGGCACTCATTAAATTACGGAGTGTTTGTGTATTGGCAATAACTTGCGCGGTATGTAAAGGTTTGACCAATTCTTCGGTAATTAAATCGAAGGCGGGTGACATAGATTGTTGTTGAAGACGGCTTTGTTCTTCCACTGAATCGGATAAGGTAAAGTAGCCACTGACGCCAACAGCAATAGCCATAATAAACAACATGATGGGCACTTTGAAGCCAAAAAGGGGCAAGCTACTTCGATTGTGTGTGCTCAACAGTAAAATCCGAGATAAAAACAGGTAGCAGATACTACGTGTTCTTACCACCTATTTGAATACCATTTTAGTGGTAGATTTTGAATAAAAAACAGCCGAAATTTAGCACCATTATTTATGATGTATTATTACCTCACGAATATTTGTTTTTGGCCTCAATCCATTGGGCCATATATTGGGTACTTTTATGTTGATGGTGTTGCAACATACTGCCGGTGAAGTTTTTTAGGCGATGTTCAGGTAAGTTTCTTTTTAATTGTTGTAGCTGATTAATAAGAGCAGGTCCAATACGTCGTTTATCAAAACGCGCCAATGCTTTGTTGGCTTTTATTTGCGCGCTATGCCACAGCGCCTGATCACGGTATAAAGTAATGGCTTGGTTAGCAATCTCTTGGGCGCTATTGGCTACCAAGCCCGGCCAATCTGCTTCATTGCACATGCCTTCAGTACCAATCGATGTTGTTACGCTAGGCGTTTTACACAGCATAGCTTGTGCAAGTTTACCCTTGATACCAGCACCAAAGCGTAGAGGGGCCAAGCAAATACGTGCTTCGCTCATCACTGCCTTAGCATCCTCTGCCCAACCTTTAATATAGAAACCCTGTTTAGGGTTGTGTAATTGGGTCGCTTTAGGCGGTGGGTATGCGCCATACACATGTAATTCTGCAGCAGGTAGGGCTTGTTTTATGCGTGGCCATATTTCCGCTTTAAGCCACAATACCGCATTCCAATTAGGTTCATGGCGAAAATTACCTATGCTAATAAAATGCTGTCGCTGTGAAAATGTTTTGCTACCGATTTGCGTGTCTATATTGACGATATCAAGCATAAAAGGACAATGGTAAAGCAGAAAATCTGGCACGTTAAAGGTATCAATTAATAACGCGAGTTCATAATCGGAAATAATCAACGTTAAATCACAGCGGTAAATTGACGCCACCTCACGCAGCGCTATATCGCTTTTTAAATCGCTTTCAGTTACTGACCGGGTTTGTTTCAACGCCTGATGGCGAGCATTTCGTAAGCTGTGCATGTCTTCTGTATCAAGCACTCGCAGTGCATTGGGGCAATGTTTAGCGACTCGCCAACCAAACTGCTCTTCTAGCATAAAGCGATCAAATAACACCATATCGGGTGCCTGAGACAAAATAAAGTCGTCAAAACTAGAACAGTTTAGCGTGATACTGTGCTCACTAATCCCTAAGTGGGTGAGATCTATTTTATGCTCGCCTTGAAGCGCTGGACTCGCAAAGCTGACTGACCAACCCTGTTCGAGAAAAAGCGTTAACAAGCTCATCATATGCTGACCTGCTGCTGATGAATTTGGCTCTGGCCAAACGTAGCCGATGACTAATACCTGTTGAATTGACATAGAGTTATCCGGGTTGAGACGCCAGTTGAACGCAGTTTCGGCCCGCTTTTTTGGCCGCATATAAGGCGATGTCAGCTTGCTTCATTATATCGCTGAACTGACTGTTTTGTTTGTTGCGTTGGGCAATACCAAAGCTGGCGGTAATCTTAACTGTTTTTCCTTGAGATTGATTGCTCGTGGAACGTTTCGGGGCTTTTTTAGGGCGAGGTTTATCCCGTAAAGCAATTGGATAATCGGCTATTAGCTGACGTAGTTGTTCAATAAAGGGCAGGACTTCTTGCGGCGATTTACGGGGGAATATTAATACGAATTCTTCCCCTCCATAGCGGAAAGCCTTGCCGCCACCGCTAACTTTATTTAAACGACTCGCCACAAGCCTTAGCACTTCGTCACCCACGTCATGTCCATATGTGTCATTAAACGTTTTAAAATGGTCGATATCGGCCATCACTACAACATATTTTCGCCCGAGCGTATTGACGTATTGCATTAGAGCACGACGCGACGCAATCGTGGTGAGCTCATCTTTAAATGCCATATTGAAGCTGTCTTTTAATATGGCATATAGAAAACTCGTCGCTAGTGTTAGCGTTAACACGTTGTGCAATTCAAATTGTGCATACGCTGGCATCATGGCAACCAGGACAACACTAAGTAGCAGAGCGCCGTGGTTATTGTCAGAGATGGAGATAAATCTTAGAAAGCAAAGCGTTAGCATTAAATACACGATTAACCATTCAAACGGGGTATATAGCGCATTTAATCGAGGATCAATATTATTGGCAAAAGTATATATTGGGCTAATTAGGTTTTGTGTAGCGAGCGGCAAATAGCTCAGCGTTACCCAGCTAAATCCACCAATAAGTATTATTTTCACCAGTGTAATGGCCAAATTATATAGCGAGAACCCATTGTCTTTCGCAAAGCTCAAATAACTCAATAGCATTAATGTTATTAGCAGAAAACGGCTGGAAAATTCAGTTGAAATGGCTATTTTCCCATGTGTAAAAAACAGTAACAAAGCAAGCAAAATACAGCACCAAAACAATCGGCTACGGCCAAACAACAATGCAACGACACCGGCAACCGCTAATGCTGAGTACCCAATCCAGGGTAGTGGAACGAACCAGTCGACTAATAACGAAGGTTGGGTTGCTACGAAATAAATAACAACAATTAACAGCGCTGCATAAACAAAGATATGGCGTAGAATATTGTGCAAATGGATCAAAGTGTCAGGCTCAAGCTTGGCGTAAACCATTATTGTATGGAATTTTTGCTTGTTTCATAAGAGCATGTGTTAATTTGGAGCAAATTAAATGAATATTATCAATCTGTTAAAAGGAGCCGTATGTCGTCTCATGTAATTTTTGGCGCCGGACTAATTGGCAGCTATATCGGTGCGTGTATGCATCAATTGGGCGTAAATGTAGCGTTAGTTTGCCGTCCTGCGATTAAACATAAATTGTTATCGGAGGTAACGCTAACTGATTACCAAGAAAATTATGCAAATGTTACAGGACTTAACTTTTTAGATATTGATGTTTTAGCGCGTCTTAAGCCCAACCAATTAGAGTGTGATTTCCTGTGGCTGACGGTAAAGTGTCACGGCGTAGCGCAAGCGGTACGAGATATCGCGCCATTAGTGAGCGATAAAACGGTCATTCTATGTTGCCAAAATGGCTTAGGTTCAGAAAAGCCAGTTCAGAATGCCTTTCCTAATAACGTGGTGTTACGCGTTATGGTGCCGTTTAATGTTGTTGAACTAAAAACGGGGCACTTGCATCGTGGTTCACAAGGTCAGTTAACCATTGAGCAAACAACTAACGGGCAAGTCAGTGAAACCTTGCAAAAAATACTTAATAGCGCTTTGTTACCTGTCGCACTTACTCATGATATGCAGGCACTATTGTGGGCAAAGCTTCAATTAAACTTGGGGAATAGTATTAACGCTTTGGCTGACATTCCGGTAAAAAATATGCTGCAGCAGCGTGGATATCGCCTTGTTATTGCTACTCTTATGCGGGAGCTGTTGGCGGTAACGAATGAGCTTGGAATAGAATTGCCCAAAGTAACCACGTTACCGGCTAAAATGGTGCCCTACGTACTCAAACTTCCGAACTTTCTGTTTACGCTTGTGGCGAATAAGATGTTAGCCGTCGATCCAAATGTGAGAACGTCAATGTGGTGGGATATGTCGCAAGGGAAACCTACTGAAATCCGTTATCTTAATGGTGCCGTGGTGAGTGCTGCCGAAAGATTAGGTCAGGAGGCGCCTGCTAATAAACGCATTGTGGCGTTAATAGAGTCTTTGACTAGCACACATGGAGCGAAAAAAGATTTGGCTTATCTTTCGCGGCCCATAAGTGCTAAACAACTGCAAGACTTGATCCGAAAACCTTAGATTTCACCGTGTAACTTCGGCTTAAGATTGTCTACCCACATGGCCGTTGCACCACAAATTGCGACGGGCATAACCAAAAAGTTCACGATGGGGATCATCGAAAAAATGCTAACCCCAAAACCAAAGCTAAAACAGTTTGCACGGCTTTGATTGAGCGTTCTACGCATATCTTTGAAGGATACTTTGTGATTATCGAAGGGGTAGTCACAATATTGAACAGCCATCATCCAGGCGCTAAACAGGAACCATAACACTTGACCAATCACAGGTAAGATAAAGAACAATAATAGAAAGCCAATAGCGCGCGGCAAATAATAGGTTAGCTTTGAAAATTCACGGCCTAAAGTGCGAGGAACGTCTTTTAAAACATCCAATACGCCCGTATCCCCTAAATCTTGACCGGTAAGGTGTTTCTCTACTTTCTCGGCCAATAAACCATTAAATGGCGCCGCTATCCAGTTAGCTAATGTGCCAAAAATAAGCGCAAAAACTAGTAGAACGCTGATCACGGCTAACGGCCAAATAATGTAGTTTAGTGCGGTTTTAAGCCAGCCTAACCAGTCGGGGATCAATCCCACCAACCAAATGATTGCGCCATCAATTTGTCCAAAAAGGGCATAGAGTGCGACTGCAAATAAAATTAGATTCACTGTTAAGGGGATAAATACGAAGCGCTTTAAGCCCTTTGTTTGGATAAGGGAAAAGCCTTGTAGGAAGTAATTCACGGGTTAACCTCTTTTGTATACTAATCGTGCATTTAATTGTCGCTGGCGAATAATTATCTAATACGTTGAATTAATTGGCAAATGTCGATGCAAACTTCAGGTATTATACCGACGAAGTACTGTGCAGCAAAACGTCAATTGTTACACGGGGTGAGTTTTGCTACATTTTCACTGTTTCCCATAATAACGATAAACTGGAATCATCTTTTTATTCATGCGTTTAAAGAAAATAAAGCTCGCGGGGTTTAAGTCATTTGTCGACCCTACCAGTATTCCCTTTGTAGATGATATGACTGCGATTGTCGGGCCTAATGGGTGTGGTAAATCAAACGTTATTGACGCTGTACGCTGGGTTTTAGGGGAGAGTTCCGCTAAAAACCTGCGCGGCGATGCTATGATCGACGTTATTTTCAACGGTTCAAGCGCTCGAAAACCTGTATCCCAATGCACAGTTGAATTAGTTTTTGATAATACCTCAGGACGTATTCAAGGTGAATTCGCCAGTTATAATGAAATTTCAGTTAAACGCTTAGTTAGTAAAGACGGTCAATCTAACTACTTCCTTAATAATAGTAAGTGCCGGCGCAGAGACGTCACTGACTTGTTTCTTGGAACAGGGCTGGGTCCCCGCAGTTACGCCATTATTGAGCAAGGAACTATTTCGCGCTTAATCGAATCAAAACCTCAAGAATTGCGTATTTTTATTGAGGAAGCCGCTGGCATCTCCAAATACAAAGAGCGCCGTCGTGAGACCGAAACCCGTATTCGACATACCAAGGAAAATCTAGAGCGATTGGAAGATGTGCGAGGTGAACTTGGCTCTCAATTGCAAAAACTTGAGAAACAAGCTTTAGCGGCTAAGCGTTATAAAGAGCTAAAACATCAAGAACGCCAATACCGCGCAGAATTAGCTGCAATCCGCTGGTTAAATTTTGACGATGCCATTAGGAAGTTAGAACACCAAGCACAACGCCAAGAAACGGATCTTGAATCTTTTATTGCTCGTCAACGCGGCGATGAAAAAGAAATTACAAATTATCGAACTCGTCAGCAAGCCCATAAGCAGCAATTGCAAGACACCCAACAAGCATATTTTCGTTCGAGCAACGATATAACACGCCTTGAACAAAACCAGTTGCATCGCAAGCAGCGTATAGCGCAAATTAATCAAGAGCTTATTATGTTGCAAGAGGCCATAACTCAGAGTGAGACCGAGCAGAACAGCAGTGCCCAGCGATTATTGGATTTAACGGCCTTAATTACTCAGCATGGATCAGAACATGCGTTAGCTGAACAAATTTTAGAAGATGCCGCTTGGGAATTGCAAAGTGGTGAAGAACGATTAGCCGGTAAGGAGCATCAATGGCGGGAACAAGAACAAAGCCACCAGAAATATAAACAGCAAGCACAGACCTACCATGGCAACATTCAATCTACTATGACCATGCAGATGCGCACTCAAGAACGCATAAGTGAAATAAACGCTGAAATAAAAAGTTTGCAGACTGATGATTTTGAATTGCGAATTGAAGATGCTAAAAAAGCTCAACAATGTAACAAAGTCAAATTTGAAGACGCGCAATTATGCTGTCAAACACTCAGTAAAAAACTTCATCAAGCGGAGATTAATTGGCGTGAATATAGCGAGCGAAAAAGCCAAGCGAGCGGCGAACTTCATGCCATAGAGGCTCAAATAGCTGCGCTACAAAGCGTGCAAGATTTGGCGAACGGGCATCAAGACTTACAACAGGCATTCCTTGAAGAAAATATAACCACTAAACCTTGGCAAACGTCATTGAAGGTCACTCCTGGCTGGGAGAAAGCACTCGAAACTGTTACTGCTCAGTGGCAAAATGCCTTACTGATTGAGCACGATGATGATATAGACAATTTGTTGCTACAGAATGAAATACGTGGACTAGCAGCGGTGTTTAGTAATGCTAAAGTGCGCGAAACAAAATTGAATACTTTAAGTTCAGTGCTCAATGATTGTCGTTACCCTAAGTGGATGGGGGATATCAAAATTGTGCCGACCCGAGAAGAAGTACTGGCTGAGCGCGTTACATTAAATGCTGACCAAAGTGTGGTAAGCCCTGATGGATTATGGGCCGGTAGTGATTGGTTATTTGATGGTTGTGCAGATGAGCAAAGTGGCGCAATACAAAGATCTAATGCGATAGGTGTGCTGAATGCTTCACGTCCAGATAAACAATCTGCCTTGGCGCTAGTTGCAGATGCGAACGAGCGAGCAGCGCAAGACGTTTATCGATTACGCCAAGAAAAAGAGGATGCCAACCGTTCACTTGCAAACTGTTCTGATGAGCTCAATAAAAGCAAAAATCACGTTCAGTGGTTATTGCAACAACAGCAAAGCGATAGCAATCGACAGCTCAAACTCGAAACTGAATTGCACCGACAGCAGGAAGTACTTAAGCAGGAAGAGTTACAGCTAGACGAGCTCACTGCGCAAACCGAAGAGCTGGCTGATACTTTGATGACAATGCAAGAGCAGCAAATTGAAATTGAGCAACAGCGTGATTTGTCGAACAATCAGATAAGAGAACAGCGTCATCAGCTGGATAATTTGAAAAATCAACAGCATCAACACGCATTGACGTTAAAAGGACAACAGGCTGAACAGCAGAATTTACAGGTTATACAGGCCCGGGAAAGTGCTCAGTTACAGAACATGTTATACAAAAAAGAGCAATTGGCCTTAGAGCTCAAGCAATTATCTACTCCGCTGGACGAACAAGTGGGTTTGCTGCAAACACTGCTGCTTGAACACCAAGCGTTAGACGTAAAACAGCAGAAATTACAGATCGAGCTGGGCGAAATTGAGCATGAACTTGGTTTGATCGAAAAAGGTCAGCAAGGGATAAATATTCAGATTCAGCAAATGCAGCAAAATGTACAAAATACTAAATTGGAATGCGAAGGTTATCGCGTTCGAGCCAATGGTGTTGTTGATCAGTTAAAAGAGTTGAAAGTTCAGCTTGAGCCGTTACTTGAGGGTCTCAGTGATACCGCTGACGAAAAACAATGGCAAAAGTACGTGGAGCGAACCGTTGCGGATGTCGCTAGATTAGGGCCCGTTAACTTGGCTGCAGTGGAAGAGTACGATGTACAAGCGCAACGTAAGCAACACTTAGATGAACAAAATCAAGACCTTGAGTCAGCACTTGAGACTTTAGAGCAAGCTATCCGTAAAATTGATAAAGAAACAAAAAGTCGCTTTAAAAATACCTTTGATCAGGTTAATAATGGGTTACAAACCTTGTTTCCAAAGGTGTTTGGTGGTGGCTCGGCTTATTTAGCATTAACGGACGATGATTTACTGGAAACAGGGGTGAGTATTATGGCAAGACCGCCGGGTAAGAAAAATAGTACAATTCATCTGCTTTCTGGTGGAGAAAAAGCGTTGACCGCTTTATCATTGGTGTTTGCTATTTTCCAGCTGAACCCCGCACCATTTTGTTTGTTAGATGAAGTGGATGCGCCATTAGATGATGCTAATGTAGGGCGTTTTTGTAAGTTGGTCAGTGAAATGTCAAGTAGTGTGCAATTTATTTATATCACCCATAACAAAATTGCGATGGAGATGGCGAGTCACTTAACGGGCGTAACCATGGCGGAACCGGGTGTTTCGCGTATGGTCGCTGTTGATGTAGAACAAGCGTTAGCTATTGCGCAAACATAACTAAAGGGTATGAGTTAATTCGATGGAAGATGTATTACGTTGGACGTTATTTATAGTAGGCACCTGCGCGATTGCTGGGGTGTTAGTGCATGGTTTGTGGGTGTCTCGAAAGACTTCGGCTAAATCCACAAATAAAGTTAAGATAGGACGCTCAAATAATGAAGCAGCTGAACCACAATTTTCATTAAATGAGGATGATGATTTAGGTGTTGGCCCTGTTCGGGTTATAAGCAGTGCTCAGGTACCTGACGAGCAATCTCATCAGCATTTTGCAGACGACTTAGCCGATACTAAGCATGCGGATGAAGGGCAGCTTCAAGAAAGCCGTCACGTCAAACGCGAATCATTGAGCGAGGAGGCATTAGAGCCGGTGACATCCGAGGCTTCAATCGCTGAGCAGCTAGAGACTGTGGTAACCGTGGCTCCAGGCAAAGTGTATGCTTCTGTCGTCACCCAACCTAAGCCTGAATATGCCGCGCAAGCTAATCATTACACTCATGCTGGCGCGAAGCAATCTCGGGACATACCCGAGCCCCCTACATTTTTGTTAAAGGGAGGACAGCAGGTTTCCGCTCCTATTGCTGAAAATCCAGACGCGCAGCCTCCAACGTCCCAGCCAAGTAATGCTAGTGTACAGTATAGCCCTAGAACTGTTGAACCCAAGCAACAGGTTGAAGCCGATATGACAGAACGCGCGTTGCATAGTCGCAAAAATGAAACTGCCAATCGCAAGCGAAAAGAGCCTAAATTTGCTGATGATCAAATGAATATCGATTTTGATGAGCAGCAAGCTGACAGTAGTAAAGTCTCTGCAAATGTTCAATCCAATGAAACTAAGTCGAATGTAGATGAACAGCCACAAGAAGTATTAGTCTTAAACGTTAAAACTGCTGATGACGAACCTATTCAGGGGGCGAGCCTATTACCAATGTTGCTCACCCTCGGTTTTAAATTCGGTGACCAAGATATCTTTCATCGTCATGTAAACGCTAATGGTAAAGGCCCAGTATTATTTAGCCTAGCAAATATGTTTAAGCCTGGCGTATTTGATATCGATCATTTGGAAACGTTTACCACACAGGGGGTGTCATTATTTATGATCTTGCCCATTGAAGGAGACCCTCATCAGGTTTTCAATATGATGCATAATGCAGCACGCAAAATCGCCGATGAATTTAATGGTCAAATTCTAGATGGTCGTCGGAGCATGTTGACCAAACAAGGCTTGCAACAATACGTTGAACGCATTCGCGAGTTCGAACGTAAGCGAATGATACATCGCTAATCTGGGAGCTTTCGCTCCCTATTTTCTTTGAATATCTTGGAACACCTATATGTCTAATGATTTGTCACCTGCCCAAAGGTTGACGCAACTCATCAATACAATCAGTGAATATAATTATCAGTACTACGTCGCGGATAATCCTACGGTACCGGATGCTGAGTATGATCGTTTAATGCGCGAATTACTTGAAATAGAAAAATCCCATCCTGATTTACGTAGTCCTGATTCTCCTTCACAAAAAGTAGGTGGGGCGGCGCTAAGCGCATTTGAACAAATTGAGCATGAAGTACCCATGTTGTCTCTTGATAATGCCTTCGATGAAAACGATATGATTGCGTTTGAAAAGCGCATAAAAGACCGATTAAACATCACAGATGAAATTAGCTTTAGTTGTGAGCCTAAGCTTGATGGCTTAGCAGTCAGTATCTTATATGAAAACGGTAAATTAGTGCGTGCAGCCACTCGTGGTGATGGTCGTGTTGGTGAAAACATTACTTCAAATGTACGCACTATCGCCAATGTCCCACTTAGTTTGCGTGGTGATACTTATCCGAGTCGTTTGGAAGTGCGAGGCGAAGTGATTATGACTCGCTCTGGTTTCGTTAAGTTAAATGAGGCGCAAATTAGCAAAGGCAAAAAGCCGTTTGTGAATCCAAGAAATGCGGCGGCGGGAAGCCTGCGCCAGCTTGATCCAAGAATTACAGCTGCGCGACCTTTGTTGTTTTACTGCTATTCGTTAGGTTTGGTTGAGAATGAAAAACAGCCGTTGGACATCACGCATTCAGCTAGACTGAAGCAGTTAAGCGAGTGGGGTTTACCGTTAAGCAAAGAGCTGGAAACGGCCCAAGGCGCGAGTGAATGTTTAACCTATTTTCACAAAATAGGCGAGTTGCGAAGCCAACTAAGCTACGACATTGATGGTGTAGTATTCAAAGTTGATAATATCGAGATGCAACAAGCTCTAGGCTTTGTTGCACGAGCACCGCGTTGGGCCATAGCACATAAATTTCCAGCGCAAGAAGAAATGAGCACCTTGCTAGATGTTGAGTTTCAGGTTGGGCGCACCGGTGCCATTACGCCTGTTGCGCGTCTTGAACCGACCTTTGTAGGTGGCGTGACGGTATCGAATGCGACCCTTCATAACCAAGATGAAATTAGCCGGCTCGGCATCATGATTGGCGACACCGTTATTATTCGTCGGGCAGGGGATGTTATACCGCAAGTCGTAGCAATCGTGGCTAATAAACGCCCCGAAGACGCACGAGAGATTATGTTTCCAATCGCGTGTCCGGTATGTGGCTCAGCTATTGAAAAGCTTGAAGGTGAAGCGGTTGCTCGCTGCACAGGCGGCCTCTATTGCAAAGCACAACGAAAAGAAGCGATGAAACATTTTGCTTCCCGTAAAGCCCTTGATGTTGATGGGCTAGGGGATAAGCTGATTGAACAACTGGTCGATGCTGACATGGTAAAAAGCCCAGCAGACTTCTTTAATTTGGATATCGCCCCGCTGTCAAGTATGGAACGTATGGGTGAAAAATCCGCCGTTAATCTGGTTAATGCCTTAGAAAAGAGTAAAAAAACCACATTGGCTAAATTTCTTTATTCCCTTGGGATTCGGGAGGTAGGTGAAGCAACTGCACAAAATTTAGCGCAACACTTTTTAACCCTTGAAGACATTGAACAAGCGGATATTGAATCTCTTCAAACTGTATCTGACGTGGGGATTATTGTTGCTCAACATGTATTTAATTTTTTTCGAGAAACGCACAACCTTGACGTTATAAAAGCGCTATTAGAAGCAGGTGTGCATTGGCCAAAAATTGAAAAAATTGCTCTGGATACGTTGCCCTTAGCCGGACAAATTTATGTTTTAACAGGCACGTTAAACGTGATGGACCGTAATCAGGCTAAAGCTAAATTACAAGCTCTTGGGGCCAAGGTCGCAGGCAGCGTTTCAGCTAAAACTAGCTGTTTAGTTGCTGGCGAGAAAGCAGGTTCAAAACTGACGAAGGCACAGGATTTAGGGGTCAAAGTTATGAACGAAGACGAGATGCTGAAAATGTTTTCTGCGCTTGAAGGTTAACGCATGGACACAACCATTATATTTGATGCTCTAGCTGGCTTAACGCATTGGGTGAGTCCGTATTATGCTGAAGTTGCCATGACGATAGTCGCTACTATATTGGTTATTTATGGCGATGTATTGAACAAAAAAATTAAACAGGTTTTGGCACCCTATCATTTTATTGTGCGCACTTCGGTATTTGTCCTTATCTGTGCATTCGGATATGGCGCACTTGTTATTTTTACTACGCCCCATGTAAAGCTTGTGCTGTTAATGATCCCCAATCTATACCGTGGGATCTGTATTGTTAGTGTATTCCTGTTGTTAGGGTATTTAGCAGAGCACAGGCGTTATATTTAGCGTGCTATTTAGATGATTACATTGATATTAACGATGCAATAAATTTATGTTTTATTCGCATAAAGAAAGCCTGCTTACGATGCGGGCTTTTTGTTATTTTCTGAGCCGGGCTCTGCTTGCAGCGTACTTAGCTTGGCGCACTTGCCATGCTTTGACCACTGACCAACGCCAAATGTAATTCAACCCTAAAAAGCCCGCTAAACCAAATACGATAGAACAGACCCCACAACCCAGCAAAAATGCAGGTCCAATAGTTTCGATACTCTGTACAACCCAATCCCAACTTAGCTGAAAATGAAAGGCTTGGGTGTCCGTCCCCAATATTGTGGCGCCGACGAGATATGCACCGTAAAAAATCGGCGGCATGGTGAAAGGATTTGTTATCCATACGGTTGCCACTGAAAGTGGTAAATTCACTCTAAGGGGGATGGCTGCGCCAGCAGCAAGCCACATCTGAAACGGAACAGGCCAAAATGCGAAAAATAGTCCAACGCCAAATGCCCCAGAAGCAGAACGACGATTCAGATGCCAGAGGTTAGGGTCGTGTAAAAGAGTACCAAATACCTTCAATGCTTTTTGCTTTTTAATTTTATGATGATCAGGTAAAAAGCGTCTAATAAACTTTTTCAGCATAATTCTCTATAATAAGTTGTGAAGCGATACAAAGGATGTGCCTAGCACTATGGACGGTAGACTTTTCAGTTTTATTGCAGCCAGTATGTCCGCCTTATTTTGGTTGTCACTTCCTGCGCTGTACATTCTACCAATAATCCTCTGTCTTATCATACTGCTGTGGCGGTTGCCGCATACCATTTCAAGCTACCAGCGAGTTAAAAACTTGAGTATATGCTTTTTGCTGGGCATTTTTTGGATGGCAAGTGTAGGGCATTGGCAGCAAACTTGGCAACTCCAAGCAGATGATTTTAAGCAAGGTATTTGGGTAAATGGGCAAGTTGCTAGCTTGATTGATAGTCAGAAAAGCACACGTTTTAACTTAGATATTTCTAATATTGATGGGCAATTATTGACACCTAAAAGACGTATCCGAGTAAGTTGGACCAAGCCTCCTTGGCCGATAAAACAAGGTTACGTGCTGCGGTTATGGGTAAAATTAAAACCACCTCATGGCTTAGCGAACCAAGGGACGTTTCATTATCAACAATGGCTATTTAGTCAGAATATTGTCGCTACTGGTTATGTTAAAGCAAATGAAAACAATACCTTACTCGAAGCTAGTGTCAGTCTAAGGCAACGATTGCTTGATAAAATTATGGCCACGCAACTGACGAGTGTTCCCTGGATTGCAGCTTTAGCGTTGGGGCATCGTGGTTTACTTACTCCTGATGATTGGCAATTAGTACAGCGAACTGGGATTGCCCATTTAATTGCTATTTCTGGATTGCATTTGGCGCTTGTGGCAAGCCTGTGCTATTTATTCATCGCAACGGCATTACTTTTTTGTTACCGAGTGTTAATCAACGGGCAAAAGGCAAATTTTTACTTTATTAGCGTAGGTATGACCTTATTGGCCACACTGGGTTATGCTTTTTTAGCGGGGTTAGGATTACCCGCAATGCGAGCATGGTTAATGCTCGCATTGGCTGCATTTTTACTCTTCACTCGCACGCATTGGGCGTTTAAACGTATTTTTTTGGTCAGTGTCAGCAGTTTTATTTTATTATTCCCTTTGAGCCTATTTGGTCAAAGCTTTTGGTTGAGCTTCAGTGCAGTATTGATTATTGGCTTTGTTTTTTGGCGTTGGCCAATAAAACAAAACGGCTTTTCAATTAAAGCATGGTTTGCAGGAATGTGTCGTTTACAACTGGCCTTGAGCATTTTGATGCTGCCATTAGTTGCTTGGCAATTTTCTTTTATTTCGTTGATTGCACCTTTGATCAATTTAATTGCCGTGCCCATAGTGACATTGATTTTAGTGCCTTTATGTTTGCTAGCAATATTGATGATGCTATTTTCATTGGCACAGTATAAAGCGCTATTGAGTATACTTGACCAAGGGTTGATGTTTTCGCTGAATCATTTAACGGCCGCAAGTGAGTGGTCAGGCGCAGCAATAAATGTGCAAGTTATACCAGCACTAGTTTGGATTAGCTTAACGTTAGCAACGGTCACATTGTTGTTACCAAAAGGTTTGCTTCCGAGGATCGCAGTCTTAGTGCTTTGTATCCCATTACTGAGTTTTGGTTTGCAGCCCCATTCAACTCAATGGCAGATTAATGTGTTAGATGTTGGGCAGGGCTTGTCGGTGGTTATAAGCAGATACAATCAGGCTTTTGTATACGATGTAGGCGCGTCCTATCCCAGTGGTTTCAATATGGCCGATAGCGCGCTCGTACCGTATTTACGGAGCAGGGGCATAAACAAAATAAACACATTAGTGCTAAGCCATTTCGACAATGACCACAGTGGCAGTTTGCCAGCGCTTCAAAGAGCTATGCCTATATTACAAACTTACACCACCAAAGATGTGTGTCGTCAGGGATGGGAGCTAACATGGCAAGGGCTCAATATATCTGCCTTGTGGCCGGATGACCCAACGTTGCATAGCGATAATAATAGCTCATGTGTACTGCAAATAACGGATGGCTTTACCCGCGTATTATTAACGGGGGACATTGATGCATCTGTTGAGCAAAAACTCGTGAGCGATTATGCACAGGCATTGGAATCACAGGTGTTGGTTGCGCCTCATCACGGCAGCAATACTTCCTCATCGTGGGAATTTATTAATGCCATTGCCCCTGATTATGTCATTTTCAGTCAGGGCTTTATGAACCGTTGGGGATTCCCACGACCCGAAGTGCTTAAGCGCTATAAACAAACTGATGCCACGTTACTTCGTACCTCTGAGCAAGGACAAATACAGCTAACCATTGATAACGGCACGATTAAGGTGAAGAGTTTTCGTGAAGATATATATCCTTATTGGTATGCTAATCGTCAGATTGATTGAAAATTGAGCATTAAATAATTGATAGTTGGGGAAATTCCTCCTAACAGTTACAATATCATGGTATATCCTTAACTAAGTCGAATTATAGCGCTTTCATGACACATAATTTACCGTCTCAAAATGTATTCAAACGCTTCGCCGTTTATCTAAAAGACTTCAAGTTGGCTTTTGCTGTTGCCATTATTGGTATGGTGGGCTACTCGCTGATCGATGCTTACGTGATTTCTCTACTGCAACCCATTATTGATGGTAACGGTGGGAAATGGGATTATGACTACCTGCGCTTAGCTGCATATTTTGTCATTCCGGTGTTTATCGCCCGAGGCATATTTAATTTTATGGGCACCTACACCCTTTCTTGGATATCAAGTCAGGTGGTAATGAAAATGCGGGAGCAACTATTTCATCAGTATATGCACTTGCCTGTTGCATTCCACGATCATCATCCATCAGGTCAGCTGATTTCAAAAGTGATATACGACACTGAGCAAGTGGCTGGCGCTGCTGGCAAAGCATTTTTGACGTTAGTCAGAGAAGGGGCTTTGGTATTTGGATTATTGTTTTGGATGTTCTACCACTCCTGGCAATTAGCGTTAGTGTTTATTTTAATTGGTCCTTTGGTGGCGGTGATTGTTTCGAGCGTCAGTAAACGTTTTCGCTTGGTTAGTAAGAATATTCAGCACGCGATGGGCAATTTAACCTCTTCTGCAGAGCAAATAATTAAGGGTCATAAAGTGGTACTCATGTTTGGTGGCCAAGATCTAGAAGCATCGCGCTTTGCAAAGAAGAATAATCACAACCGTCAACAAAATATGAAATTAGTCATAGCACAGATTTTAAGCGTGTCATCGATTCAAGTTATCGCATCAGTAGCACTTGCGGTAGTGTTGTATATATCCAGTAAACCTAATTTTATTACTGATTTGACTCCGGGTACTTTTGTTACTGTGGTAGTGGCGATGACCATGTTACTTAAACCATTGAAACAGCTAACAACCGTTAACAGTGAGTTTCAAAAAGGTATGGCCGCATGTGTGAGTATTTTTTCTATACTTGATAACCCTATCGAGAAAGATACTGGTACAAAAGCACTCGATAAAGCCAAAGGTAAGTTAGAGTTTAGGGACGTTACCTTTCACTACCCTAATAAAGATGATGCGGCTTTAACCGATATGTCGTTCACTGTTGAGCCGGGTAAAATGTTCGCCTTAGTAGGCCGCTCTGGCAGTGGAAAATCGACAATATCGAGTTTGTTGACACGTTTTTACGATGTAGAGCAAGGCACTATTTTACTTGACGATGTGCCGTTGCAAGATTTCAAACTGAAAGATTTACGACGTCAGTTTGCACTTGTGTCGCAACATGTGACCCTATTTAATGACACTATTGCGAATAATATTGCCTATGGCTCTGAAGGTCGGGTTACGCCTGAGCAGATTCTAGCGGCTGCCAAAACCGCTCATGCATTAGAATTTATTGATCAATTACCGAAAGGTATGGATACCCTTATCGGTGAAAATGGCTTGATGTTATCGGGTGGGCAACGTCAACGCCTAGCGATTGCCCGAGCGGTCTTATTAGATGCTCCGGTGCTGATCCTTGATGAAGCGACCTCGGCACTTGATACTGAATCAGAACGGTTGATTCAAGATGCATTGGAAACGTTACAACAAGACCGCACTAGTATTGTGGTTGCTCATCGCCTCTCTACTATCGAAAGTGCGGACCAAATTTTAGTTATCGAAAAAGGCTGTATTTTAGAGCAGGGTAGCCATGCTGCATTACTGTCTCAAGATGGTGCTTATGCCCAATTACACAAATTACAATTTGGTGACGGGCCAATCGCATCGTGAGAATAATAGAACGGGTTTGGTATCAGCACCCTTGGTATAAATGGCCTATTTTTATTGTACTTTTTCCTTTAACTGTATTGTTTTGGTTTGTATCTTGCGCACGTAAATTAGCTTATTCAGTGGGATTAAAGGCATCAATAAAGGTTTCAGCTCCCGTTATTATTGTGGGAAATATTAGCGTTGGTGGGAATGGAAAAACGCCTATGGTAGTCCATTTAGCCCAGCTTTTGACTGAAAATGGTTACCAGCCAGGCGTATTGAGTCGCGGTTATGGTGGACATAGCGACCAATACCCATGCACAGTAACATCAACCAGCGAACCGAGCGAAGTAGGTGACGAACCCGTATTAATCCAACAACACATAACGTGCCCAATGGTGGTTGATCCCAAAAGGGCCAGAGGTGCGCAGTTTTTGATTGATACTCATCATTGCGATGTCATTATTTGTGACGATGGCTTACAACACTATGCACTGCAACGAGATATTGAAATAGTGGTGATGGACGGTAAACGCCGCACTGGTAATCATTTTTTGATGCCTTGTGGGCCACTGCGCGAAACAAGAGCTCGGCTTAGCGAAGTCGATTTAGTGGTAACTAATGGTGAGCATGCTTCGGGAGACGAATACTCGATGCAACTTGTACCTGGGCAATTGGTGAATTTGAAATATCCCGATCGGCGTTTGTCGTTAGACAAGCTTGATTCGCCGATTGTTGCGGCGGCAGGCATTGGTCATCCCCAGCGTTTTTATCATTTACTAGAGCAACACACTGTCGTGATAAAAGAATGTCTAAGTTTCGTAGACCATCATGATTTTCAAGAGGGCGATTTGCCACAAGAACGTGTGTTAATGACAGAAAAAGATGCGGTTAAGTGTCGGCAATTTGCTTATCACG
This sequence comes from Paraglaciecola sp. 20A4, assembly GCF_011378905.1. Classification (GTDB taxonomy): domain Bacteria; phylum Pseudomonadota; class Gammaproteobacteria; order Enterobacterales; family Alteromonadaceae; genus Paraglaciecola. The sequence goes on from NZ_WTPY01000006.1 coordinate 231,506, forward strand.
ATTGGTGGTATCTGCCGGTTAAAGCCAAGCTCGACAAAGATTTTGACCAACAATTATTAACAAAATTACGTAACAAAAAAGTGAGATGAACATGGCGTTTGATAAAAAATTACTTGAAATTGTGGCCTGTCCAGTTTGCAAAGGTACGCTTATTCTAGATAAAGCTACGGCGGGAACTGAGCGCTTGGTCTGTCGATTTGATCGTCTCGCATATCCTATTGAACATAACATTCCTGTGCTGCTTGAAACTGAAGCGCTGGCGTTATCCAGTGAAGAATTAGAGAACATCACTAAGTAGGACGACAACATGAATTTCAATGTAATCATACCAGCGCGTTATGCATCAACGCGATTTCCCGGCAAACCTTTAGTTGAAATTAATGGCAAGCCAATGGTTCAGCATGTGTATCAAAGGGCGATTGAATCCGGTGCATCCAATATTATTGTGGCTACGGACGATGCGCGGATTGCTAAAGTTGTCAGTGACTTTGGTGGTCGATATTGTATGACGGGTGTTCATCATGAGTCTGGTACTGAACGTCTTGCGGAAGTGGTTGAAATGCAAAATATGTTGGCGCAAGAAATTGTGGTCAATGTGCAAGGCGATGAGCCATTTATCCCCGCAGCGAATATACAACAGGTAGCTGAAAATCTTCATCATCATCAGCAGGCTGAAATGGCGACTCTTGCCGTTAAAATTGTTGACGTGGAAGAAGCGTTTAATCCCAATGTGGTAAAAGTTGTGTTAGATAAGCAGGGGTACGCGATGTACTTTACGCGAGCGACGATCCCTTACGACCGTGCTCGTTTTTTGGATGAAGACAGCATTGATGAAATTGGTGACTATTACCTTCGTCATGTAGGTATCTATGCCTACAGAGCTGGATTTATAAAGCAATATGTGAATATGTCGCCTTCTGGCTTAGAGCAAATTGAATCCTTAGAACAGCTTCGTGTTTTGTGGCACGGTGAAAAAATACATGTGGATATTGCTCGTCAAACACCACCTACCGGAATTGATACGCCTGAAGACTTAAAGCGATTGTTGGCAGACCCAAGTATTCTTTAATGCCTCCTGTGATTAGATTGGTTAAGGAATTAAACGCTGCCTAATGCAGTTACAGGTGCAAACTGGGCGTTGCGGTTTCAGTTTGTAATCGCATTATATTGTTAACAGCAAACAACTACCTTAGTGATAATAGGCCTTGGTGGGTCTACTAACATCTCCTTAAACGCGATATTTCGTGGGGCATACATGTCGATAAATGCAATAGATAAAATTGAATTGGGAGTATTCCCAACACCGCTTCATAAGTTAACGCGGCTCTCTGCGCATTTAGGGGGGCCTCAAATTTATATCAAACGCGATGATTTGACCGGATTAGCTCTCGGTGGCAATAAAACTCGCAAACTTGAATATTTACTGGCGGATGCATTAGCGACAGGATGTGACTGTGTTATAACCGCCGGCGCAGCCCAGTCTAATCACTGCCGTCAAACGGCAGCCGGCGCAGCGAAATTAGGCTTAACGTGCCATTTAGTGCTAGGTGGGCAGGCGCCTGATGTAGCGAATGGCAATTTATTACTCGACCATCTTTTCGCTGCGCGCATCCATTGGAGCGGTGAAAAGCGTAAAGGTGAGGATATTCCTGCGTTGGTAAAACAGTTGCGCGCTCAAGGTAAGAAGCCTTATGTTGTGCCTTATGGTGGTTCAAATACCATTGGTGCGTTGGGCTTTGTTCATGCTTACTCTGAATTGATGATGCAGTGCGCCTCTTTCGCTCAGGGCTTGGAATTTTCCGACATTGTTTTTGCCTCAAGCTCCGGGGCAACACACTGTGGACTCGTTCTTGGTAAGCAGATTAACAATGGTAAGAGCAATATTATAGGCATTAATATCGATAAAGACGAACAAGGTAAAGATACTTACAAAAGTCAGTTACAGCGATTGATTGGGCGAAGTGCCTCTCAATTTGCTATCGATTACAGCGGGTCAATAGAAGATCTACACTTGGTTGATGATTACATTGGTCAAGGGTATGGCGTAGTTGGAAGCTTAGAACGCGAAGCGATTGCGTTATGTGCTCAGTACGAAGGCATTTTGCTTGACCCTGTTTATACCGGCAGGGCGATGGGAGGATTAATCGATATGATCCGTCGTAAGCAATTCAAAGCAGATAGTAATGTACTTTTTTGGCATACCGGTGGTGCCCCGGCAATTTTTGCCTATGCAGATACTTTACAATAGTTAATTTGTTTGATTTTTGAACGTCTGACCAAAGTGGACATCTATCAGCTTCGTTTTATCGCCGTAATGCACGATTTTTGTGCACTGCAGCCGATATAGTGGTGGATAAATTTTTTCTGAGCCTCTATTGTTTATCCCCTACTTTAGTCTAATGATTTGGTGATTTTGTGAAAGTGTTGTTGGCGGTAAGCGTCTTTGTTTGGTTGAGTACGTCTTACGCTTATGCTGAGCAAAGCGAAGATATTGAAAAATTTATTATTGCCGCCCAAGCCGCTACATATGATTGCCCCAGAAGCGACATTAATCTTGCGCTCGATAATTATCTTGCAACTGATGATTTGGACAAAGGCCAGCTCGATAGACTGAACCTAATAAAATCTCATGCACTAATCTGTGTTGGGCAATACGAACACGCTCGAGATATTCTTAAGCAGCTCTTTAACGACGACTCAATCGACAAAAATAGTGCTTTATATGCTGGGGCTGTTTATCAATTGGGGTTCATTTTTGATGTTCAGGAAAATCCTAAACGTTGTGATTATTATTCTCAAGCTGAGTCGTTGGCCCGAGACCGTTATTCGGATATTTACCTCAGTGCTCAACTGGGCCTGATAACGGTATGCAATCAAGATGGCGCTGATATTTCCGTGAAGTTGGGCAAACTCTATTCATTATTGGAAAAATTTGTTGAGTTGGATGACGTCGCTGCTATTGCGCATATTCATAATAATATTGGATTGCTATACGGCGGTATTGGGCAAAATGAGTTGGCCGCAGAGCAATACTTAAAGTCTTACTATATGGGGCTTGAGGTTTATGCAACGAACAATCAATTGGCTACGCTTATCAGTGCTATTAGTGCCAATATGGCCAGTGGTGATTTTGTTGCGGCTAAACAGCATATCGAAATATTCAGGCGGGCTAATTTAACAGTTAATACACCGCTCACAAATGCGTGGTTACATTATGCTGAAAGCCGCTATTATTTCCGTTTACAAGAGTACAAAAATTTACGCAACAGTCTGTTAAAGCTGAATTTTTATCTACCCAAAGTCAGTAGTGACATCATCCACCGTAATGCCAAGTTATACGGAATTGCGCTGTGCATTTATGATAATAACAAAACATGTGTAGAAGCCTTCATTCAAGAGCAAGAGGCCTTAAGCGACTCTCAGCATCGAAAGTTTTTAGCGCGGCGAGATTATCTTTGGGTTATGGCCAATGCCTATTTTTACACCGACAACCTGGTCAAAGCCCAAGGCGTATTTGATCTATATGTAGGGCTTACTACTAAACAGATACTAGATCAGCAACGTTCTGGCAGGGTACTGGGTGTGGCTAATTTACATAGTCAGATTACCTCCCTTGAAAATGAATTGGAACAACAGGAAACGCAAAAATACCGTTCGATAGTCATGTTAACATTAGCGTTTATTTTGTTATTGGCGGGGGTTTACTTCTTTATTGTGAAGCGTTATATCAAAAATGTGAGTAGCGATACATTAACAGGCTTATATAATGAGCGTGCGGTTGTAGGCATGATGAAGCGCCTACCACCCGCACAGAACGGTCGGATTAATGCTTTAGCGCTAATCGACATCAGTAACGTTCGAACAGTACAAGGGAAGCATGGTCATACGGCCGGTGAAAAAGCGCTACAAGCCGTGTCTCATTGCTTACTAAAAGTCACCAGAGAAGAAGATGTTGTCGGCCGAGTGGGCAACGAGCAATTTGTGGTTTGCCTGCGTAACATCGATGAAGCCTTAGCCCGTGAATTTTTTGACCGGGTGCAGAGTGCATTGAATGATACCCAGTTTCTCGCAAGGGTAGGCGAGTATGTTTCGATTGAAAGCCAGATGAGTATTTATATCTCAGTCGAAGGATTCTCTGACATTGAAGATGTATTAGCTGATATGCGAGATTCATTTGTAGCAAAGGCCCATGAATAGGTCATGAAAAATGTCACTTGTAGTTTAGCCACGACTGAAAAGCAGATATCTGCATGTTACCCATTGATGTATCAGCTTAGGCCCCACCTTAATCAAAGTGAATTTATTGAGCAGGTGATTTGCCAGCAACAATCTGGCTACCAGATACTGCAAGCTTTTCGCGATAAAACCCTAAGTGGGGTCGCTGGATTTATCATTGGTCATAAACTCGCTTGGGGCAAACACATGTACGTGGATGATTTAATTACTGATATACAACAGCGCTCATTGGGCGTCGGTGCGATTATGCTTCAATGGTTAGAACAGAATGCCTTACAACACGGTTGCGGGCAATTACGCCTCGACTCTGGTGTGCAACGTTTTGCTGCCCATAAATTTTATTTACGTGAAGGGTTTGTGATTTCTAGTCACCACTTTGCTAAATCACTTCCTCCGAGTAATTGAGCTAAGTTCAATGCGCCTATTACTTCCCCTTAAATACTACGATGATGCAGGACGCGTAAAACCATCTAAATCATTGCTTTGGTGCTTGTTCTATATTTGTCGCCCAATCTGGGTTTTTGTTGCATCCCTTACTTTTCGCCAAGATAGCGGAGCATTATTAGCCCTTTTTTATCCCCACAATAGTTATTTTTACAGTAGTTTAATGATTGCGTTTCCGAGTTTTTTAGTTGTATTGATGATCAGTTTTAGGACTAAAATTTGGGATGGGTACGGCAAAATATTATTTAGAGCTATCAAGCCTTTAATATTATTGAGTTTGGTGACAGATATAGGTTTTCATTTGGTGATGGCATCGAAGCAAAACTGGGGCTTTTCATGGTTAATCGCATTGACCATTCTACTTGATGGCATATATCTTTATTGGATAAAAAATAACAAACATATATCATTTTTGAGCCATGACTGGTCACGAGCACCAGTCTTAACCGAACCGTCTAAATAAGTCTTTCTGTAAATAAAAACATTTAGCATCTGTTAGAGGCTAAATGTTTTTATCTATACGACAAACTCTATCCAGCAATAAATACTATTTTCGTAGCCATGTTATTACCCAATTGAGTACGTCTGACACAGTCCTTTAATGGGGGCGATTAATCTTACTGTAGATTGTTTGCTACCGCTTGTTCAAAGTAGTTTTTGATGCTTATTTGGCTATCATTTACTAAGCGTTGATAACAAATACCCGCAAATGCGTAGGTATTTCCTGCGTATTCTAATACTACATAGGGGGCGCGTTTATCAGATTCGTCGTACTTCCAAAAGCCACCCACTTTATGGCGAAATAGTTCGCCGACATAGGCTCCGTATATATTGCAAATGGTAAATACCGCGTTGTCTTCTAGCGCTTGGGAGTTATATTTACTTAACCAGCTTAGTATGACATCGTCAACAATACTAAGGCTTTGCTCAGTTTCATCGAGTACGATACCAAACTCATGCTCTGTAGTTTCGATCGCATTTTGTGCGCTATCGATCATTAACTGGGTTAGCTCTTCTGTCGTCATCTGCATATTGGTCTCCAAATTTGTTTTATTTTTGTACTAAAGGGTTATTAAAAGGACTTTGGTTAATTAATGTTTTATACAATAAGTTTGAGCCTGGTCCACAAGAATCTGGCTTAGGTTTTATGACATAACATATCAAAGGCCTAAAACTGCTGCCTTTGATGGGTAAACGATGCAGAATTTTACGCTCGATTAAGTGATCTACAATGAACTCTGGTAGCCAACAAAAGCCGATGTTTTCGAGCAGTAGATCTACTGCGGTTTCAAAAGTACTGACTGTCCAGCGTTGTTCAGACTTAAGCCACCCCTGTTTTTCACTAGGCGAACTGGATGTATCTTTAATAACAAGTTGTAAGTGTTGCTGTAAGTCGTTTAAATCGATCGGTCCGGTCAGCGAAGCTAATTCATGATCAGGGTGACAGACCGGATACAAGGCGCATTCAGCAATAGGCTCCCCTAAAAAACCTTTAGGCATCATAGGTGAGATCGCTAAATCTGCCCAGCCCTGGGTTATTGCTTCTTCTGTGCCGGTTAAAACCGTTTCAATAATACGTAAACGACTGCCGCGGCTTTCAGGATAAAACGCCTTTAATGCTGGGTAGAGCAACTTTTTCGGATATGCCAAGTCTACTGCTATGGTAATTTCAGGCTCCCAATCTTGATTGATATTTCCCGCTAACTCTTCTAAATCTTGCACGTTTTGCGAAAGATGGCGTGAACGACGCAACATGACTTCACCCGCTGCAGTTAAAAAAGCTTTGCGTCCTTTGACTTCCAATAGCTTAACCCCAAGTTGATCTTGAAGCTTAGCCACTGCGTGGTTTAAAGACGATTGACTCTTATTTAATTTATTGGCGGCATGTGCATAACCTCCGAAATCGACAACTGCCTGAAGGATCCGCCACTGCTCAATAGTCGTTTTCGCACGATACATTAGGTTTCTAATTTTTAGAAAGGATAGCCCTATGCTAGGGGTAGTTGTACCGAAAAACAACTTAAGTTGATCTTAAATCGTTGAATTGACGTAATTTCTAATCAGTTATACTTCGGTTTAAAACTTATGCGCTTTCAATCTTTTCTACCACTATCAGCCTTACTTGCTTTGGGACTGATGTTAATTTTAATCCATTTTGGGGTGGTGCCTTCGGGAATGACGTTGCTCGAGGAGTTGAAAAGTTTTTTTGACGGTTATTTCTATGTGTTGATTTTGGCAATTATTCTGCTTGAATCAATTGTTTATGTTGGTTTTTATTTTCCAGGACAGTTTTTTGCAGTTTTGCTTGTGGTGTTAGCTAAACCGGACTGGAATGACATTATATATCTGACCTTATCCATGGTTATTGCTGCGACGCTGGGATCCATCATTAATTATTCGCTCGGTCGGCGCTTTGCCAGTATTCCAGAGACTAAAACCCCTACCAACAAGCAAAAAGGAGAATATGCCAAAACTCAGTATTCTATTAAGTACCTACTGATTGCGATGATACACATTAATTCACTGGCATTTTATATGTTCAATCAAGGCGCTCTGCGCCGTCCATTTAACGTAGTATGGTTTGCAGGTTTACTAAATTTACCCTACTACCTAGTGCTAATTTTTGCTACATCTAGCCTAAGTGAAGAGGTAATGCAGCTGGCAGAAAACAGTGTATTTTTACTCAGTGTCATTGGCATATGGTTAACGGCGAGTGTCTATTTAGATATTAAAAAGTACCGCCTAGTAGAATCCGCTTAAATTCTTTTATGCTATAAATTAAAACATTGAATTCATTTATTTATTTTAGGCTATCAGTGCTTTCTTTTGTGCTTTATCAATAATTTTTTGCATTACGCGAGCTGCAGCCACAAAACCAAATGTGGCAGTTACTGCCACAGATGCGCCGAAACCATTGTTACAATCGAGTTTGACACTTCCGTCGGTCAAATTTTTGGTTGAACACACGGAACCATCGGGTTGGGGATACCGTAACTGCTCGGTGGAAAAAACACACTCAACGGCAAAGCGGCGTTTTGAATTGGTGGTAAATCCGTATTCCTTGCGCAATATATACCGAAGTTTAGCGGCCAGCGGGTCTTGAATTGTCTTTGCTAAATCAGTTACCGCCACTTGGGTAGGGTCAATCTGCCCACCCGCACCGCCAACGGTGATAATAGGAATTTTATTGCGTTTGCAGTGTGCGATCATCGCGGCTTTCGCTTTAACACTGTCAGTCGCTTCAACCACATATGTCATATCTTTATTGAGCAAATCAGTTACGTTTTCAGGGGTGACAAAATCTTCTATGACATCCACTTTACAATCTGGATTAATTAGCTGAATTCGTTCACGCATTGCATCGACTTTTGCATCGCCAATGGTATTTTGCAGGGCGTGAATTTGCCGGTTGGTGTTGGTTACGCAGATATCATCTAAATCAATCAGGGTGATATGGCCAATCGCGCTTCGAGCCAAGGCTTCTGCGACCCATGAACCGACACCACCAATACCTACAACACAGACATGTGAATTGCGCAATGTTTCCGTTTCATTTACACCATATAAACGTTGTGTGCCGCCAAAGCGTTGGGGAAATTGACTCATAGTAAAAAAGAACCGCTATATTAGAATATTAATCGGCAAGTATATCAGGGCAGGAGATGCCTTTTGCAAGCGATTGCCATTCAATTTATTTGATGATTCAAGGCGAAATATTATGAAGAATGCTATTAAAAGTCGCTAAGTTTGGCTTTAATTCAATATAAACTGATAGTTCGTTGAATATGAGCACCGCTTTTAATACTATTCACGCAGAAAATTTTAGTCATGTTCAATTTCAAGTATATAAAAAGGAAAGTTAAATGAAACCTGTCGTTTTAGCCGGTGGTAGTGGAAGCCGTTTATGGCCAAAATCTCGCGCAGCGTTGCCTAAGCAATTTTTGCGTTTGACCTCAAACTTGACCATGTTACAAGACACCGTCGCCAGACTTGATGGAACGCATTCTGAAAGCCCTATTGTCATCTGTAATGATTCCCATCGCTTTTTGGTCGCTGAGCAATTAAGACAGCAAAATGTGCAACACGGTGGCATTTTACTTGAACCTATGGGACGTAACACCGCCCCTGCTATCGCACTGGCGGCTTTGCATGCCTCTTTAAACGGTCAAGATCCAACTTTATTAGTACTTGCCGCTGATCATCTTATCAACGACACAGAAGCCTTTCATAAAGCGATAGCCCAAGCAGAAGTGTTGGCTGAGCAGGGTAAGTTAGTTACCTTTGGTATCGTACCTGATAGCGCCCATATCGGTTACGGCTATATTAAAAGCGGCGATAAAATTGCGCAAGCAGAAGTGGGTTTTGATGTGGCGGAGTTCGTTGAAAAACCAGATTTAGAGACCGCTCAGCAGTATGTCGACTCGGGTAATTATTTCTGGAATAGCGGAATGTTTTTGTTTAAAGCCAGCCGTTATTTGCAAGAGCTTGAAAAGTACGCGCCTGATATGCTCGATATATGTAAGCGAGCTATCGCAACCGAAACCCCTGATTTAGAATTTGTGCGTGTTGATGCAGATATTTTTGCTACCTGTCCAGATGATTCAATCGATTATGCCGTGATGGAGAAAACCGATTCAGCAGCCGTGGTACCACTTGATGCTGGCTGGAGTGATGTGGGGAGTTGGTCATCTTTATGGGAAACGGCAAAAAATAAAGATGAAAACCAAAATGTGATTATCGGAGATGCTATTTTAGATGACGTTCATAATAGCTATATCAACGCCGAGCAACGCCTTATATCAGTTGTGGGCTTAGACGACGTTGTCGTAGTTGAAACAAAAGATGCAGTATTGGTTGCGCATAAAGATAAAGTACAAAATATTAAGAATGTGGTGAATAAACTAAAGGCGGACAAACGTCCTGAATTCGAGTTTCACCGTGAAGTATATCGTCCTTGGGGAAGTTATGATTCCATCGACAATGGTGAGCGCTTTCAGGTCAAACGTATTATGGTTAAGCCTGGTGAAAAACTATCAGTGCAAATGCACCACCACCGTGCGGAGCACTGGATTGTTGTAGCAGGTACCGCAAAGGTGACCAATGGTAGCGAAACGCTGTTGTTATGTGAAAATCAATCTACCTATATCCCAGTAGGCGTGATCCACGCTTTAGAAAACCCTGGCAAAATTCCATTGGAGCTTATTGAAGTGCAATCGGGAACCTATTTAGGGGAAGATGATATTGTTCGTTTCTCAGACCGTTACGGTCGTGTTGAATCTAAGTAGTGAAATGTTGTCGCGAGGAATGAATTAAATGAAGATTACTTGCTTTAAAGCCTACGATATTCGTGGAAAGCTTATCGATCAGTTAGATGAGCGTGTGGCCTATCGAATTGGTCGCGCATTTGCCGAGCATTTTAGTGCTAAAACTGTGGTGGTTGGCGGTGATATCCGTTTAACATCGCAACCCTTAAAACTTGCTTTATCAGCTGGCCTGATTGACGGCGGTTGCGAAGTTAGTGATTTAGGTATGACAGGTACTGAAGAGATATACTTTGCGACGAAACATTTAGGCGTTGATGGTGGTGTTGAGGTGACTGCTAGTCATAACCCTATTGATTACAATGGTATGAAGTTGGTCAAAGAAGGTTCGCGACCTGTCAGTGGTGATACTGGCTTATTTGATGTTCAAGCACTTGCTGAAAGTTACACAGATGCAGATGTTCAAGCGAGCCTGAAAAAGTATGCTGACACTTTTGTAAGCGACGAAGACTTCGTCCAAGGTCAATGCAGTGTTTTGACTGAAAAATTGTTGGCAACGGGTCAATACAAGGCATTGTCTATCATGGATGCTTATGTTGAACATATGCTGAGCTACGTCAATACCGATGGTTTTACCCCGCTTAAATTAGTCGTTAATGCGGGAAATGGAGCGGCAGGCAAGGCCCTTGATGCGATAGAGGTCGCTTTTAAAAATAAAGGTGTGCCAATTGAATTTGTGAAAATTCATCATGAACCAGATGGCCATTTCCCCAATGGAATTCCAAACCCATTATTACCAGAAAGCCGCGCAGATACGGCTAACGCGGTAATTAAACATAAAGCAAATATGGGCATTGCATGGGACGGTGACTTTGACCGATGTTTTCTGTTTGATGAAACGGGTGAGTTTGTCGAGGGGTATTATATTGTCGGGCTATTGGCTCAAGCGTTCCTTGATAAAGATCCCGGTGCGAAAGTTATTTATGACCCGCGAGTGTATTGGAATACTGAAGATATTGTTAAAAGCGCCGGCGGTGTACCCATTAAGAGTAAGACGGGGCATGCCTTTATTAAAGAGCGTATGCGCGCAGACGACGCGGTATACGGCGGTGAAATGAGCGCGCATCACTATTTTCGAGATTTCGCTTACTGTGATTCAGGTATGATCCCTTGGTTATTAGTTGCTGAACTTTTGTGTTTACAAAACAAGCCATTGTCAGAGATGGTAGCCCAGCGTATTGCGGCGTTCCCATCATCAGGTGAAATTAATTCAGTATTGCAGGACCCTGATGCGGCTATCGCGAATATCTTACAAGCATATGAAGATAAAGCTAACGTTGTGGATTACACAGATGGTATTGGTCTTGAGTTCGATAAGTGGCGTTTCAACTTACGTAAATCAAATACTGAGCCCGTTATTCGGTTAAATGTTGAGTCTCGCGGGGATATCCAACTGATGCAGGCTAAAACCAAAGAATTATTAGCCATGTTGAAATAGTATAAAAATAAGGTGTCTGCTCTAATAGTCACCTTGTTTTAGATAAAAAAATAGCGCCAATTGGCGCTATTTTTGTTAGTAAATCCGAATATTATTTTTCGATTTTACTGTATTTACGTTGTACTTCACCGGTATAAAGCTGGCGAGGTCGACCAATTTTTTGACCTGGTTGGCTCAGCATTTCATGCCAATGAGATACCCAACCTACAGTTCTTGCTAAGGCAAAAATACAAGTGAACATATTCGTTGGAATACCGATGGCTTTTAAGATGATACCTGAGTAGAAATCTACGTTCGGGAACAACTTCTTCTCAGCAAAATAAGGGTCACTAAGCGCGATGCGCTCAAGCTCCATTGCAACGTTTAACAAAGGATCATCAATTTTCAATTCATCAAGCACTTCATGGCAACTTTCACGCATAACAGTTGCGCGAGGATCGAAGTTTTTGTAAACGCGATGTCCAAAGCCCATTAAGCGGAAGGGGTCATTTTTATCTTTTGCACGTTCAATAAATTCTGGAATGCGGTCTACTGTACCAATCTCTTGTAGCATATTTAAACATGCTTCGTTAGCCCCACCGTGGGCTGGACCCCAAAGAGATGCAACGCCTGCAGCGATACATGCATAAGGGTTAGCGCCTGATGAACCCGCCAAACGTACAGTTGAGGTAGAAGCATTTTGCTCATGGTCAGCGTGCAACGTAAATATCCGGTCTACAGCACGAGAAACAACTGGGCTTATTTTGTATTTTTCAGCTGGTACTGAGAACATCATATTCAAGAAGTTTTCTGCATACGAGAGGTCGTTACGCGGATAAACAAAGGGTTGCCCCACGTTATATTTGTAACACATAGCAACCAATGTAGGCATTTTTGCTACTAAACGATATGCACTACGCAAACGTTGTTCAGGATCAGATATGTCCAAATCATCGTGATAGAATGACGCCATTGCGCCAACTGTGCCACACAACATAGCCATTGGGTGGGCATCACGACGAAAGCCTCGGAAGAAATTATTTACTTGGTCGTGTACTAAAGTATGACGAGTAATCGTGTCCTTAAAGTCACGATATTCTTCCGTGGTCGGTGTTTTATCATGTAACAACATGTAACACACTTCGATATAATCAGCGTCACGCGCTAACTCTTCGATTGAGTAGCCGCGGTGTAACAAAATACCTTTGGCTCCATCGATGTATGTAATTGACGACTCACATGAACCTGTCGCCATAAAGCCCGGATCGAAAGTGAAATAACCGTGTGATCCTAATGTACGAACATCGATCACATCATTCCCTGCAGTGCCTGATAGAATCGGAAGTTCGACCTCTACGTTACCTGCTTTCAAAGTGGCTTTATTGTTTGCCATTTATTGCTCTCCTCAGAAAAGTTCTGTTTGCGATAAACAGTATTATATAATGTTTATCGGGGAAAATTGGCGCTATTTGTACTCAGGTTGACGCCATAAGTCAATTTAAAACCATTTATGCTTAATAATTATTCACAACCATTCTACCCTGATTATTCACCGTAATTATGTATGTTATTTATGTTTAATTATAAACCGTTAATAACGAAGAACAATTGTATTTATTGGCGCTGCTGGATATACTCCTGACGGTCGTCTAGCTATTGTTAACACGAATAATTAAAGCAACAAGTTGTTTACAATTTGATAACAGGCTTGGCGGCAGAACACATAATCTTTAAGCGATTGATAATGTGCAACACACTATCAAACAATGACTAGACAACCTACGGGTAAAACGGGCATCAAAACGTGAAAAAGCAGAGACCAGTTAATTTACAACTAAATACAATCAGTTTTCCCCCTGCAGCTATAACTTCTATCCTTCATCGCATTACTGGCGTCGCAATGTTTTTTGCGCTGTTATTTGTGATCTGGGCTTGGGCGGAATCTGTATCTTCTCCTGACGGTTTTGCATTTGTGCAAGAACAGATGTCCGGAGTGATCGGTAAGATAATCGCAATCGGTACTATTTCAGCACTGACTTATCACATTCTTGGCGGCTTACGTCATTTGGTGATGGACATGGGGCATTGGGAAGAACTCGAGTCAGGCAATAATAGCGCGAAGATTGTTATCGGTTTATGGATTGTACTGACCATCGTTGTAGGAGTTTTATTATGCTAACTAATCAAGCTAGTTTTAAACGCGATGGCGTACAAGATTTCGTCACCGTTCGTGCAACAGCGATCATTATGACGGCTTTTACATTTTATATGCTGTGGTTCTTTCTAAGTACCCCAACAGTAACCTATGAAATTTGGCATGATCTATTCTCATCGTTAGCCATGAAGGTTTTCACGTTCGCGGCACTATTATCAATCATGATGCATATTAGAATTGGTTTTTGGCAGGTGCTCACCGATTATGTCAAAGCACCAGGTATTCGCGCCGTCGTGCAATTTTTTATTAATCTAGTAGCGTTTTCCTATGTCGCTGTAGGTTTGTTTGTTTTGTGGGGTTTATAAATGAGTATTCCAGTTCACGAGTATGATGCAGTTGTAATTGGCGCCGGCGGTGCAGGCATGCGTGCAGCGTTACAGATTTCTGAGTCAGGGAAATCTTGTGCATTATTGTCAAAGGTTTTTCCAACACGCTCACACACCGTTTCTGCCCAGGGCGGTATTACCGTCGCACTAGGCAACTCCCATGAAGATAACTGGGAATGGCATATGTATGACACCGTAAAAGGGTCAGACTATATTGGCGATCAAGACGCAATTGAATATATGTGTAACACCGGTCCTGAAGCCATTATTGAAATGGAAAACATGGGCTTACCTTTCTCACGTTTTGAGAACGGAAAAATTTATCAACGTCCTTTTGGCGGCCAATCACAGAATTTTGGTGGTGAACAAGGTGCACGAACTGCGGCGGCAGCTGACCGTACTGGTCATGCGTTGTTGCATTTGTTGTATCAACAGAACGTTAAGAACAAGACTAAAGTATTCAGTGAATGGTATGCCTTAGATTTAGTTAAAAACCAAGACGGCGACGTTGTCGGTTGTACCGCTATTGATATTGAAAGCGGCGAAGTTGTATTCTTTAAGTCTAAAGCAGTCGTATTGGCAACCGGTGGAGCAGGGCGAATTTTTGCTTCTACCACGAATGCTCATATCAATACCGGTGACGGTGTTGGCATGGCGATCCGTGCTGGTGTGCCTATGCAAGACATGGAAATGTGGCAATTCCACCCGACTGGCATTGCTGGCGCAGGGACATTGGTCACTGAAGGTTGTCGTGGTGAAGGTGGTTACCTTCTAAATAAAGACGGTGAACGTTTCATGGAGCGTTATGCTCCCAACGCCAAAGATTTGGCTGGCCGTGATGTTGTTGCCCGTTCGATGATGACTGAAATTCGTGAAGGTCGCGGTTTTGACGGTCCTTTAGGCCCACATTGTAAATTGAAACTCGATCACCTCGGTAAGGACGTACTTGAGTCTCGCTTACCTGGTATTCTTGAATTATCTCGTACTTTCGCTCACGTTGATCCGGTAAAAGAGCCTATTCCGGTGATTCCTACTTGCCACTATATGATGGGTGGTATTCCAACTAACGTAAACGGACAAGCGTTAAGCATTGATGCAGACGGCAATGAAAAACCCATTCAAGGTCTTTTTGCCTGTGGTGAAATTGCATGTGTATCTGTACACGGCGCTAACCGCCTTGGTGGTAATTCATTGCTTGATTTGGTGGTCTTTGGTCGCGCGACAGGCTTACATCTTGGCAAAGCTATCGACGAAATCGACAGCCGTCCAGCGACAGATGAAGATATCGATGCTGCATTAGCGCGCTTTAATCGCTGGGAAAATTCTGAACCGGGTAAAGGTGAAGATCCAGTGCAAATCAAGAAAGACTTACAGCAATGTATGCAGCTCAACTTCTCGGTGTTCCGTGAAGGCGACGCGATGGCTGAAGGTCTTAAAGAGCTAGGCAAAATTCGTGACCGTTTAAAAAATGCTCGTCTTGATGATAAGAGTAGCGATTTCAACACCGCGCGCATTGAGTGTCTTGAATTAGATAACTTGATGGAAACTGCATACAGTACAGCTGTTGCAGCAAACTTCCGTACAGAAAGTCGTGGTGCACACAGTCGTTTCGATTTCCCAGACCGTGATGACGCAAATTGGTTATGTCACTCCGTTTACTTGCCCCAAGGCGACAAAATGTTGAAACGTGACGTAAATATGTCACCTAAACTACGCGAAGCTTTCCCACCGAAAGCTAGAACTTACTAAGAGGAGTTAAGCATATGCAATTATCATTTTCTGTTTATCGCTATAATCCAGATGTAGACAATGCTCCTCGTATGCAAGACTACACGCTTGAGGTTGAAGAAGGTCAAGACATGATGGTGCTTGATGCACTTATCGCGTTGAAAGAAAAAGACCCAACGTTGTCATTCCGTCGCTCTTGCCGAGAGGGCGTTTGTGGCTCTGATGGCATGAACATGAACGGTAAAAACGGTTTGGCGTGCATCACGCCACTATCTACGTTTGGCAATAAAAAAATTATTGTGCGTCCGTTACCGGGTATGCCAGTGGTACGTGACTTAGTTGTTGATCTAACTCAGTTCTATACCCAGTACGAAAAAATTAAGCCGTTTTTAATTAACGATAACAACCAGCCACCGGCCCGTGAGTTTTTACAATCACCTGAAGAGCGTGAGAAGTTAGATGGATTATACGAGTGCATTTTATGCGCGTGTTGTTCATCATCATGTCCTTCGTTCTGGTGGAATCCTGATAAATTCATCGGTCCCGCTGGCTTATTGCACGCTTATCGCTTCTTAGCTGATACTCGTGATACTGCTACAGAAGAACGATTGAGTGATCTTGACGATGCGTTTAGTGTGTTCCGTTGTCACGGTATCATGAACTGCGTAAGCGTATGTCCAAAAGGACTAAATCCGACCAAAGCGATAGGGCATATAAAATCTCTTTTGCTCCAGCGGGCTGTTTAGTTTTTAATTCTGTAAGTTAAGTCTTCAGAATGATAATGTCTAAATAGCCATCCCTAATAGGGTGGCTATTTTTTTAGTATATAAACTGTAGTTTAAGGTGAGCATCCGCAAACCTTTAAAGGTCGTGTGCAACAGCACATATAATTGTGAGTCTTAATAAAAATCAAGGGACAACAATGCAACAAAGCGTGATGAAAGCATGGTGGGAGTCTTCTCACATGGCTGGTGGCAACGCTGCTTATGTAGAAGAACTATACGAAGCATATCTCGATGACGCGAAAAGCGTAACTGATGAATGGCGTGCTATTTTCGACAAATTACCAAAGGTCGAAGGAGCTGAGCTTGAGACTAAGCACAGTGAAATTCGTGATCAATTCCGAGCGTTAGCTGCACTTGGCCCTGTCGCTCGAGCAGGCAAAGTTCCAACTGGAACATCAAATGCAAGTGACGAGAAGCAGGTCAAAGTATTACAGCTTATTAATGCTTACCGTTTTCGTGGTCATCAGCACGCCAACCTAGATCCTTTAGAATTATGGAAACAACCCAGAGTTCGTGATTTAGAGTTGTCGCATCATTCGTTGTCAGAACAAGATTTTGAAACTGTATTCAATGTAGGCTCCTACGCCATAGGTCAAGACAGTATGAAATTAGGAGATTTATTTAAATCCCTAAATAATACTTATTGTGGCTCTATCGGTACTGAGTATATGCATATCACCGATACAGACCAAAAGCGTTGGTTACAAGACAAAATCGAGTCAGTACAAGCGAAACCGCAAATAACGCGTGACGAAAAAGTGTCTATTCTTAAAGGCCTTGTTTCTGCAGACGGTATGGAAAAATACCTCGGCGCTAAATTCCCTGGAGCGAAGCGTTTCTCTCTAGAAGGCGGTGACGCACTGGTACCCATGCTCAAAGGCTTAATCAGTCACGCGGGCGATTGTGGTACAAAAGAAGTGGTTATCGGCATGGCTCACCGAGGGCGTATCAACGTTCTGGTTAATGTGCTGGGTAAAAACCCTTCTGTTTTATTCGATGAATTCTCTGGCAAGCATGACAACACATTAGGTGCTGGCGACGTAAAATATCACGCGGGTTATTCATCAGATTTTGCTACTCCTGGCGGTAATGTGCATCTAGCATTGGCGTTTAACCCTTCTCATTTAGAGATTGTTAACCCAGTAGTTATTGGTTCAGTTCGTGCACGTCTTGATCGCAGAAAATGTGATGATGGCTCAGTAGTGCTGCCAATTACCATTCACGGTGACTCGGCAATTGCTGGTCAAGGTGTCGTACAAGAGACATTCAACATGTCTCAGACTCGAGGCTTTAAAGTCGGTGGCACGGTACGTATTGTTATCAACAACCAAGTTGGTTTCACTACGTCGAACGCAGAAGATACACGCTCGACCCAATACTGTACAGATATCGCTAAGATGGTCCAAGCGCCTATTTTTCATGTGAATTCGGATGATCCTGAAGCGGTTATGTTTGTGACTAAATTAGCTTTAGATTACCGTAATAAATTCAAACGTGATGTCGTCATTGACTTAGTTTGCTACCGTCGTCATGGACACAATGAAGCTGATGAGCCCAGTGCAACACAGCCGTTGATGTATAAAAAAATTAAGAAGCATGCCGTTCCGCGACAACTTTACGCAGATCAATTGTTAGCTGAAGGTTCAATCGAGTCTCACGAAATTGAAAAGTTAGTAGCCGATTATCGTGCTGCACTTGATCATGGAGCCTGCGTGGTGGAAGAATGGCGCCCAATGACTGAGCATTCAGTTGATTGGACTCCATACCTTGGCCACGACTGGACAGCGCCCTACGCGAAAGAAATTAGTGTTGAAAAGCTCAAAGAACTAGGCGACAAACTGTGTACTTTCCCTGAAGATCTTAAACTTCAGTCACGAGTGGCTAAACTATACCAAGACAGACGTTCGATGATGGCAGGTGAAAAACTGCTTGATTGGGGAATGGCAGAGAATTTAGCTTACGCTTCAATTGTTGATGCGGGATCAAATATTCGTATGACAGGTCAAGATTCAGGCCGTGGTACGTTTTTCCATCGTCATGCTGTTTTGCATGGGCAGACTAACGGTGAGACGTATATGCCTCTTACTCATCTGCATGCCGAACAAGGCAAAATGGAAATATATGATTCAGTATTATCTGAAGCGGCAGTACTGGCATTTGAATTTGGTTACGCGACTGCCGAGCCCGGTACATTAACGATTTGGGAAGCGCAATTTGGTGATTTTGCCAACGGCGCCCAAGTAGTTATTGACCAATTCCTCAGTTCAGGTGAAGCAAAGTGGGGCCGTTTATGTGGCTTAACTATGTTGCTTCCTCATGGCTATGAAGGGCAAGGTCCAGAGCACAGCTCTGCACGTTTAGAGCGTTTTCTACAAATGTGTGCTGATCATAATTGGCAAGTTTGTGTACCCTCAACGCCTGCGCAAGTCTTTAATATGTTACGTCGTCAAGCAATTCGACCTATGCGTAAGCCTTTAATTGTTATGTCACCCAAGTCATTGTTACGCCATCCGTTAGCCGTATCTTCGTTAGAAGAGTTGTCTACCGGCGTGTTCCAAAACGTAATTGATGAAATTGATGAAATGGATCCTGCCAAGGTGAAACGCGTCGTGATGTGTTCAGGTAAAGTTTATTATGACTTGCTTGACCAACGTCGTAAGAGCGAACAGGACGATGTGGCGATTATACGTATTGAGCAGTTGTATCCGTTCCCTCATGCGGAAATCGAGCCTATCGTCAATAAGTTCAAACATGTTACCGATTGGGTTTGGTGTCAAGAAGAGCCTCAGAATCAAGGTGCTTGGTATTGTAGTCAGCATCATTTCTGGTCTGCGGTTCCAAATGGCGCAAAACTTAGTTATGCCGGTCGTAACGCATCTGCGTCGCCTGCGGTAGGGTATATTTCTGTTCACAACCAACAGCAAAAAGATTTGGTTGATGATGCATTAACGATTAAATAAGGAACCAGTATGACAATAGATATTAAAGTACCGGTATTGCCAGAATCTGTGGCCGATGCATCAATTGCCACTTGGCATGTGAAGGTAGGTGAACAGGTTACTCGCGATCAAAACTTGGTTGATATTGAGACCGATAAAGTGGTACTTGAAGTGGTTGCGCCAGCAGATGGAGTTTTAAGCTCTATCATCGATGAAGAAGGTGCAACGGTTTTAGGCGAGCAAGTAATTGCTAAATTTGAAGAAGGGGCTGATGCGTCACAAGCTAAAGAGCAAAGCGCACCAGCGGCAGAGAAAACATCCAGTAATAAAGGTGAGTCAGTGGAGATTAAAGTACCTGTATTGCCCGAATCAGTGGCAGATGCAACCATAGCAACATGGCATGTTCAACCAGGCGAAGCGGTCTCGCGTGACCAAAACTTGGTTGATATTGAAACCGATAAAGTGGTTTTAGAAGTCGTTGCACCAGCCGATGGCACATTGAGCGATATCATTGCTCAAGAAGGCGAAACCGTAATGGGTGAGCAAGTCATTGCTAATTTCAAAGCGGGTGCTGCACCAGCTAAAGCAGATGCCCCGGCCAGTGTTGATAATGATGCTAGTGGTGCAGAAAGTGATGCGCTTAGCCCCTCAGTTCGCCGTTTGTTAGCTGAAAAGGGTATTGATGCTGCAAGTATTAAAGGCTCAGGTAAAGGCGGTCGGGTGACTAAAGAAGACGTTGAGAAATCATTGTCTGCACCAAGTAAAGCAGCTGCACCAGCTAAAACGACTGATGTTGCTCCAGCATTGTCTGGCGAACGCACCGAAAAACGTGTACCGATGACGCGTTTACGTAAAACCATTGCTACTCGTTTACTAGAAGCGAAAAACTCAACTGCAATGCTCACTACGTTTAACGAAGTGAACATGAAGCCTATTATGGATCTTCGTAAGCAATATCAAGAGTCTTTTGAGAAGCGCCACGGCATTCGTTTAGGTTTTATGTCTTTCTATGTGAAAGCCGTAACCGAAGCGCTTAAACGTTTCCCCGAAGTTAATGCGTCTCTTGACGGTGATGACATTTGTTATCATAACTATTTCGATATCTCGATTGCTGTTTCAACCCCACGGGGTTTGGTTACACCTGTATTGCGCGACTGTGATACGTTAGGTATGGCCGGTATCGAAGGCGGTATTAAAGCACTAGCGCTTAAAGGCCGTGACGGTAAGTTGTCAATGGCGGATATGCAAGGCGGTAACTTTACTATTACTAATGGTGGTGTATTCGGCTCTTTGCTTTCAACGCCCATTATTAATTTACCCCAAAGCGCAATCTTGGGAATGCATAAAATCCAAGATCGTCCTATGGCGGTAAACGGTAAAGTTGAAATTTTACCGATGATGTATTTAGCACTTTCTTATGATCATAGAATCATCGACGGTAAAGAGTCGGTTAGCTTCTTGGTTACGATCAAAGAAATGTTAGAAGATCCAACACGTCTGTTATTGGATGTATAATCGGATCTAGACGGGGATATCGATGATATCCCCGTATCTCGCCGTTGTTATTGCTATGATGTCGGCTACCAAAATCAAGCTGTTAAATGCAGCTTTTGTTTAAATAAAACGGATAGAAAACCATGAATTTGCATGAATATCAGGGTAAACAATTATTCGCTGAATACGGGTTACCTGTATCTGAAGGATATGCTGTGGATACTCCACAGGCAGCAATTGAAGCTGCAGATCGTATTGGCGGCACTGAATGGGTTGTAAAATGTCAGGTTCACGCTGGCGGTCGTGGTAAAGCAGGTGGTGTTAAGCTTGTTAAAACTAAAGATGAAATCAAGGCGTTTGCACAAAAATGGCTTGGTACAAACTTGGTCACCTATCAAACAGATGAAGCTGGCCAACCAGTAAGCAAAATATTGGTAGAAAGCTGTACAGATATTGCGCAAGAATTGTACTTAGGTGCTGTTGTTGATCGCGCGTCTCGTCGAGTTGTTTTCATGGCATCTACCGAAGGTGGTGTTGAAATCGAGACTGTAGCAGAAGAAACCCCAGAAAAAATTCTTAAGGCTGAGATCGATCCTCTAGTAGGAGCTCAACCTTATCAAGCACGCGAAATGGCGTTCAAGCTTGGTCTAAAAGGTGTTCAAATTAAACAGTTCACCCAAATCTTTTTAGGTTTGGCCAAATTGTTTGAAGAAAAAGACGTTGCACTAATTGAAGTTAACCCGCTTGTTATTAAAGAAGACGGCAACCTTCATTGTTTAGACGCGAAAGTAGCAATTGATAGCAACGCTATTTACCGTCAACCAAAATTGCAAGATATGCACGATCCATCTCAAGAAGATGCACGTGAAGCGCAAGCAGCTAAGTGGGAATTAAACTACGTAGCACTTGATGGCAACATTGGTTGTATGGTTAACGGCGCAGGCCTTGCAATGGGCACGATGGATATCGTTAACTTGCACGGTGGCTCACCAGCTAACTTCCTAGATGTAGGCGGCGGTGCAACTAAAGAGCGCGTAGCTGAAGCATTTAAGATCATTCTTTCTGACTCAAATGTTGCTGCTGTTCTGGTTAACATTTTCGGTGGTATCGTTCGTTGTGACATGATCGCGGAAGGCATTATCGGCGCTGTTAAAGAAGTGGGTGTTACTATCCCAGTTGTTGTGCGTTTAGAAGGTACAAATGCCGAACTAGGTCGTGAAGTTCTTGCTAACTCAGGCCTAGACATCATCGCTGCTTCTAGTTTAACGGATGCTGCAAAACAAGTTGTTAAAGCTGCCGGAGGTGCTGCATGAGCGTACTAATCGACAAGAACACCAAGGTTATCTGCCAAGGTTTCACTGGTGGGCAAGGTACTTTCCACTCAGAACAAGCTATCGAATACGGTACGCAAATGGTTGGCGGTGTTACACCTGGTAAAGGTGGTACTACTCACCTAGGTCTACCTGTGTTTAACACGGTACGCGAAGCCGTAGCAGAAACAGGCGCCACGGCGACTGTTATTTATGTGCCAGCCCCTTTCTGTAAGGATTCGATTGTTGAAGCTGCTGATGCAGGTATCGAGTTGATCGTTTGTATTACTGAAGGTATTCCGACGCTAGACATGCTTTACGTTAAAGAATACGTAAACGGTAAAGGCGTTCGCATGATCGGTCCTAACTGCCCAGGTGTTATCACCCCAGGCGAATGTAAAATCGGTATCATGCCTGGTCATATTCATAAGCCAGGAAAAGTCGGTATTGTTTCTCGCTCTGGTACGTTGACGTACGAAGCGGTTAAGCAAACAACTGATGAAGGTTTTGGCCAATCTACCTGTGTTGGTATTGGCGGCGATCCTATCCCTGGTTCAAACTTCATCGACATCCTACAGATGTTCCAAGACGATCCTAAGACTGAAGCAATCGTAATGATTGGTGAAATTGGTGGAACGGCTGAAGAAGAAGCAGCGGCGTTCATCAAAGCTAATATCACTAAACCTGTTGTTTCTTACATTGCTGGTGTAACTGCACCTGCTGGTAAGCGTATGGGTCACGCTGGTGCCATTATCTCTGGTGGTAAAGGTACGGCTGATGATAAATTTAAAGCACTTGAAGATGCAGGCGTTAAGACTGTTCGTTCATTGGCTGATATCGGCAAAGGTCTTCGCGAAATTACTGGTTGGTAATCCCGTTTAGTTCTTATAAAAACCCGCTTTGAAAGCGGGTTTTTTTATGCCTATAGTCACGGCAAATAACGAAAAATTCGCAGGTGGGATTTAACTTAATAGCTTTGCTAGCCATTGATGTACTTTCAGTGATAGCAGATCTGTATAGTCACCCAATATTCCTCTCGCCGCTGGGGGAATATGACGTGCAGGATCATGGTCGTTTTCAAGTAGATAATGTTCTAACATACTTTGCCAAGCTTGCTGCTGATCTAGGGGTTGGCTCTTTAGTGCTTGTATTGCATGAATAAGCATAGGAAAAGGCTTTGCCGTTGTAACATAGTCGCTGCTCCACCAATAATTAATTAAAACGTTTATATCGCTTATCGATTCAACGTGGTGCCACCAAGGGGAGGGGATGTAAATCGCATCACCGGGTTCCAGTTCCACTGATAATCCTGCGGAAAACGCCTGAGGATACTTAGGATATTTGTGTAAATCAGGAGCCCTTAAATCAACCAAACTAATGGGTTGTCCTGCAGGAGTGAAATCTAAGGGTCCAATATAAAGGTTACTAATTTGTTGCGGAGGAAATAACGTAAATCTGCGTTTGCTCGCGGTGACTACCGCTATATTATGTGCTTCGTCAAAATGCGCCGCCACGGTAATCGGATTTCCTATCCAGATATAGGGATGATTACCCGGTAGCAACGGATTATCGAGTTGCGAGGCGAGCCCAGGCAAGGTTTCTTTTATTCGTGCGCTTTGTACGCAAACGCTATCACTGGTTAAACGGGATTTATAGCGCTGCATATTTGCCAGTGCTTGCTGCAGGGTTCCCTGAGTTTGTTGAAAATTAACCCCCGTCATAGCGGCATCGTAAAACATACGCCCTTTAGTTTCTTTCGGCAATACGATAACTGGTAACGTCTGGTCTTTGTCAAACTGACTTAAGTAGTCCACTAGAGCGTTATTTGATTGGCCTGCAGCCTCTACAATGGGCCAATGTTTTGCAAATCCTCTAAGCACTGCTGGTGAATAGGTACTCGTCACCTTTTGCGCGAAGTTCTCGGCTGTCACATCAAAGACTTCCCTGGGAGACGGAAGCGCTTCCAACTGATATTTATGTTGTTTTTCGGCGGGCTTGTTCATTTATAATACAAGGTGTATATCTAAAAGCATTAACCCCAAGGCTATCATTGTAAACTATACAAGAATAGAGTATCTGCATTTTATAAGGTCGTATCACCTCCTTATTCTTCTTCCTTCTCTGTTACATTAAATATGGCTCTAATTCAGTGCCTTAAGCTGTTTTGCAAGCATAGTGTTATCTAATGACTGTTAATAATATGTTGTTTATTTTCATTGAATACGTATGCAAGACATTGAGGCAAGGTAAGACTAAACGGTACTATCGTGGCAACTAGAACAAAGCTGTAACAATTGACTACAAGTCGTTAACCAAAATAACGGGTTAATTTCTGGGTCTAGAACCGGGACACACATACATGAAAAATTTTAAACCTAATTTAATTAAAGCTGCACTTATTTCAAGTGGCTTTGCATTTGGTATTTCACCTGTCGCATTCGCTCAACAAGCCAATGCTGACGCCGTTGGCGAAGACACTGAAGTGATTCAGGTAACAGGTATTCGAGGATCACTTATCCGAGCGCAAGCGGTAAAAATGGAGAACTCGTCTATTGTCGAAGCTATATCTGCAGAAGATATCGGTAAATTACCCGATTCATCTATCGCTGAGTCATTGGCCCGTTTGCCGGGTATGTCTGGTGAGCGAGTAGGCGGACGTACGTCTGGTATTTCGGTACGTGGCTTTAAAGAAGATTTCACTGGCACCTCGTTAAATGGTCGTGAACTCATCGGTATCGGCGATAACCGTGGCGTTGAATATGATTTATACCCGTCAGAGATTATGACCGGTGCAACCATCTATAAAACGTCTGATGCTGCGCTTATGGTGCAAGGTATCGGTGGTACCGTTGATTTACAAACGGTTCGCCCGTTGCAGGCACAAGAAACCTTAACGATAAACGGCAATTATGGAATTTCAGGTCGTGAATCAGATAACCCAGAATTTGATAACAAAGGTCATCGTTTATCTTTATCTTTTGTGGAAAAATTTGCTGACGATACCATTGGTTTAGCGGTGGCCCTGGCCAGCACTGAATCGCCAAACAACCAACGTAAGTATGGTGTTTGGGGTTATAACACTAATGACGAAGGGCAAATCACCCCTTCTGGCTTAGACAGCCAAGCTATCAGCACGGTATTAGAACGTGACACCATTTCTGCTGTACTGCAGTTCCAGCCTAATGAAAACTTAGACATTGTCATCGATGCGTTAGACATAAGCTATTCTGACTCAGGCGTGATACGTGGCTTTATCGAACCTTTCAATACGGGCTCAATGACAGGCGCTGGTATAAATACTTCCGGAACTCAAGTAGGTGTTAATCCTGTTTTGAGAACGGACCCGTCGAAGAAAGATGGTGATTTGCAAGTATTTGGCTTGAACGTGGGTTATCACATTAACGACAATTGGTCAGTTGAATTAGATGTAGCAAACAGTGAATCTACAAAACGTGACTTACGCGGCGAGTCTTATTCAGGTTTAGCCCGCTCCGGTTCGCTTGATTCATCGGGACTAGGCTCGCGCGAATTCCAAATGAGTTCTGACGGTGTTACGTTTACCGGTTCAACTGGGCTGGACGCTTTTGCTGACCCAACGGCCCTTCAACTGACAGGACCACAAGAATGGGGCGGTGGTTTAGCGAATTTGGCTGACCAATTCACCAGCACTGAATTAACCGCTAATGGTTCGCCATACAGCTACTTAAATGCTCAGGATGGGTTCTTAAACTATGCTGACTTCAGTGAGGAGTTAACCACTTATAAATTTGAAGTAGTTGGTTTACTCGATGGTGACGTGTTTACCAAAGTAACGGCAGGCGTAAACTACAGTGACCGTTATAAAGATAAAGAAAACAAAGGCTTCTTTGCCACTTCTTCTTCGTATCCGTCATCTAGCGCTATACCACAATCATACTTATATAACGGTTTGACTGATTTAACGTGGGCCGGTTTAGGTCATGTAGTGGCTTATGATGGTTTTAAACCCTATGAGGATGGCGAGTATACGCTGAACGACGCGGGTTTACTTGAGCCTGACCGTTTAGGAGACACGTATGTGGTGGAAGAAGAAGTCACTACGTTATACGCTAAAGTAGACTTTAATACTGAGCTAGGCAACTTCCCTGTAATGGGTAATATTGGGTTACAGTACGTACAAACTGACCAATCATCATCTGGATATACTGGGGTCGTAGGCGCTAATTTTGCGGTTTGTGATGCCAATAATGATCAGCAAATTGATGACGATTGCAAAACGTCTGCTAGCACTGATTACAGCCATGTGTTACCGAGTTTGAACGTAAGTGTGGAAGTGGCAGAAAATAAATTTGTCCGCTTTGCGGCCAATAAAACTATCAGTCGTGCACGTATTGATCAAATGAAAGCCTCTGGTTTTGTGAAGTTTGGCCAAAACATTGATCAAATCGCCGTTCCTAATACTCAAGCTGCAGTGGATGAATACGGCTCTCCTTGGTCTAAGTTTGCGGGTAACCCGTTACTTGAGCCATTAGAGTCTAATAACTTCGACTTGTCGTTCGAAAACTACTTTGAAGACGAAGGCTATGTCTCTGCCGCTATCTTTTATAAAGATTTGGTCAACTGGACTCGCGATGGTGACTTGAGCATTAACTTTCGTAATGATGTCACCAATGGCGGGGCAGATTACTTCATTCCTGGATTCCACGATCGTATAGCCACAGAAGATGGTCTTTATGGTCCGGCGAACACACCTTATTCAGCGGGCGATGTGATAACGCCACCAGACTTCGGTAGTTACTCTTTCTTTGAAGACGGCTTAACAGGTGATGTAAAAGGTCTAGAGTTGACGGCAAACGTACCGCTAAATATGTTAGCTGACGCATTAGAAGGCTTTGGTATTGCAGCTTCAGCTACCTTGATTGATGCCGAACTTGAAGATGGCACCAGTATTCCTGGACAATCGGATCGAACATACTCAGTCACAGCATATTACGCTATGGGTGGTTTTGAGGTGCGTTTAGCCGGTACCGATCGTTCTGAATTCAGCACATATCAGCGCGGAGGTTCGAACAAAATTGAAACATCAACTCGTAACGCTGTGACGTTACTTGATGCCCAAATCAGTTATGACTTTGAAGATTCCGATGTTGATTACTTGCAGGGATTACGTGTTTCATTACAAGGCACTAATTTGACAGATGTAGATGAAGAAACCGTTGATAACAATGGAATTGTAACTACCCGTCGTCAATTTGGACCCTCATACATGGTTAACTTTAACTATGCATTTTATTAAATAGTACTCTGTGATGGACCCCTCAGTTTAAGAACTGCTGGGGTCTTTTTTTGTTTTATTGATGGTGCTTTTTAGTGACGACAATAGGTATGATGACAGACATAAGTTGCATAAAAGATTCTAAATTATGGATAGCATTGATGACGGTATTAAAACCATGTTGAAACCAATACGCAACGTCGTAATAGCGGGTGGTGGTACAGCAGGTTGGATGACAGCGGCCATGCTAAGCAAAGTGCTGCAGGGACAAATTAATATTCAGTTGGTTGAGTCCCAAGAGATTGGCATCATAGGCGTGGGGGAGGCAACGATACCGCCCATTCATACGTTCAACACGTATTTAGGCTTAGATGAAAAGGAATTCTTGCGGGAAACTAAGGCTACTATCAAGCTAGGTATTAAATTTGAGAATTGGCGGGTTAAAGACGAAAGCTATTTCCATACTTTCGGTGCCCCTGGTACTAATATGGGCTTTTGTAGTTTTCAGCATTATTGGCTGCGGGCAAAAAAAGACGGCATGTCCGCTTCTTTGTGGGACTTCGATTTAAATTATCTTGCTTGTCAGCAGCAGAAATTCAATAAAATTAATACCCCTAATCCCATATATGACATGCCTTATGCATATCATTTTGACTCAGGTTTATATGGTCAATTCTTACGTAAACAGGCTGAAAAAGCCGGTGTGGTTCGAACGGAAGGAAAGATAGAGCATGTGCAGCGTGACCCAGAGTCTGGCTATATCACCGCCTTGCAATTACAAAGCGGTCAGCAAATAGAGGGAGACTTGTTTATTGACTGCACAGGGCAAAGAGGTCTGTTGATTAAACAAACCCTCGGTGTTGAGTTTGATAGTTGGCACGAGTATTTACCTGCGGATACAGCCTTAGCTGTGCCCAGTGAACGTTTTGAGCATACCTTGCCTTACACTCGCAGTATCGCCCGCGCTGCAGGCTGGCAATGGCGTATTCCACTGACCCACCGCAACGGTAATGGCTTGGTTTACAGCTCAGCGTATTTATCAGATGACGATGCCCATCAAACGTTGATGAGTAATCTAGACACTAAAGCTTTGGATGAACCCCGTAAGATCAGTTTCCAAACAGGCCGAACGGCTCAGCAATGGCATAAAAATGTTGTATCGGTGGGCTTAGCGAGTGGCTTTTTAGAGCCCTTAGAGTCCACCAGTATTCATCTTATTCAGTCAGCTGTGGTGCGCCTGCTGAAGATGTTCCCTAATGAAGGGCTGCAGCAAAGTATTATTGATGCCTACAACGCAGAGTCAAAAATGGAATTTGAAACGATTGCCGATTTTATTATTTTGCATTATCACGTTAATGCTCGCCAAGACTCTGATTTTTGGAAAGACAGACGAAACATGGCGATTCCCCCACGTTTACAACACAAAATCGAGCTGTTTCGCAGTTGCGGAGCTATATTTAACGATGCTCACGACATTTTTCGGGATGCGTCTTGGTTACAGGTGATGTTAGGGCAAGGTATCGAGCCGACAGATTTCCACCCAGCTGCGAAGGTAGGCAAGGCAGCAGAGTTGCGCTCAATGATGGACAAAATCGCCGCAGCGAAGCAGCAGCCTCTTAGTAAGATGCTGTCCCATGATGAGTTTTTAGCCCGCTATTGTAAGGTGTAATATGTCAATCCCTTTTCAAATTGTGATCTTAGGCGGTGGCACTGCAGGTTGGATGGCGGCCAACTTGTTTGCTCATAAGTGGGCGGACAAAGTGGCAAGCAAAGCATTGCAGATCAGTTTGATTGAGTCACCCGATATAGGAATAGTTGGGGTGGGAGAAGGCTCAACGCCCACCTTGAAGCGCTTTTTCGAAATGCTCAACATTCCCGAAAAAGATTGGATGGGGAAGTGTAATGCGACTTATAAAATGAACATCGCCTTTGCTGGGTTTAGCCCCGCATCAGGTATCGAGCGATATAGCCACCCATTTATCTCGCAAATTGATACGTTTACCCAACGTGCGTTTATGGTTAATAGTCGCACTCGGCGCATGGGTTTAGCTACCCATACGGCCCCAGAAGGCTTCTTATTAAATGGTGTATTAGCCAAGCAGGGGAAAGGTCCACAAACCCCTGATAATTTCCCATTTAGTATTGAATATGGTTACCATTTTGACTCCCATCTGTTGGGTACTTTTTTGCAGGAGCATGCTATATCCCTAGGAGTGATGCATGTTCAAACCAAAGTAGAAACGGTGACGCGTCACCCAAATGGCGATATTGCGAGTCTGCAATGTAAGGACGGACGAAACATCAATGGCCACTTTTTTGTAGATTGCAGCGGGTTTGCCAGTGTACTGATGCAAAAAACACTGGGTGTTAAATTCAATAGTTATAAAGATAATCTTTTTAACGACGCGGCGGTCGTTGTACCGACTCCTATAGGCGAACACATTCCCGTCGAGACGATTTCCACGGCCCTTTCTGCAGGGTGGTGCTGGAAAATCCCGTTAACTAACCGCTTTGGTAATGGTTATGTATATAGTTCGGATTTTATTGACGCCAATCAGGCTGAGAGCGAACTTAAACAGCATTTACAACTGGGGGATAACCAAGAGTGCCGGCATTTGTCCATGCGCGTGGGCGCACTTGAGAAGCAATGGCAAAACAATTGTTTGGCGGTGGGTTTGTCGTCAGGATTTATCGAACCGCTTGAGGCAACAGCCTTACACATAACCCAAATCGCCATTGAGCAATTCATTATGGCATTTGAAGAGGGTGACTTTAGCAATCGCTTACAAGATGAATTTAACCTCAAGATGCACCAACGTTTGGAACGAACACGCGATTACATTGTTGCACACTATAAATTAAATACCCGAGACGACAGTGATTATTGGCGAGCAAATCGCTCTAACCTTAATTTGTCGGAGTCTCTGAAGCAAATACTCGATGTGTGGTACAAATGTGGCGATCTTGACAACGAAATAAAACGTCAAGATCTTACTACGCACTTTAACGCAGTCTCTTGGAATTGCCTATTAGCGGGTTATGGCGCATTTCCACCCTTGGCAG
Organism: Paraglaciecola sp. 20A4; assembly: GCF_011378905.1. Taxonomy (GTDB): domain Bacteria; phylum Pseudomonadota; class Gammaproteobacteria; order Enterobacterales; family Alteromonadaceae; genus Paraglaciecola. Next base: position 262,038 of record NZ_WTPY01000006.1, read on the forward strand.
CTAAGCAACCCGGAAAAGGCGATTTATACCAAGAGCAAAATATTGCGCAATTTATCCATGGCTGCGCACTTAATTTCCAAAGTCACAAGCACAATTTATGTCGCTAAAAAACTACTCATATACGCAGTTAATTCTCCTCGAATGCTTCACTTAATGCATTGTTATGCGACAACTGAATTTAGTATTTAGGTCTGATACCTAATAACACAAACCCCTTACTAATTTTGACAATCGATCTAAGTAGAATTATCTCTACACTTATTGCTCGTTTACAAAAAAACAACAATTAGCTTGTAGCTCAAATTATCGGGCACTTAGCAAAAAGGGCGATATTGAAAATGGTAATCTCAAAAAAGGTGCTGGTAGCTTGTATGACTCTAGCCATAAGTGGCTCATTGTTTGCTCAAGACAAGGTAGAGCAATCACCACAGCAGTCACTCCATAAACAGCAATGGATTTCACTTTTCAATGGTAACGATTTTACTGGTTGGGAAACTTATGTGAGCTATCAACCGAAAGACAGTAAGTATCAGGATCCTGCGGACGTTCCAGTACGTGGCTTAAATATTGATCCCAAAAATGTATTTAGTGTACGAGATGGCTTAATGCGTATCTCTGGAGAGGAATGGGGCGGTATTAGCACGGTAGAAGAGTACGGAAAATTTCACCTGAAATTCGAGGTGAAATGGGGAGATATAAAATGGTCACCTAGAGAGCATCTACCCAGAGACAGTGGAGTACTATACTTTGCAACGGGTAGGCCTGGGGCGTCGATGAATCATTGGTTGCGCAGTCATGAAATGCAAATACAAGTGGGGGACAGTGGTGACTATCATAGTTTAGACGGAGTTATCATCGATGCACATTGCGGCGCAGCTAATCAAGGCGACTGGCATTTTTATCGTTACGAACCTGAAATGCCTTTATGCCAAAGCATTGCTAATCGTGTATTAAAACGCGGAGATTTTGAGAAACCGCTAGGTCAATGGGACACTATGGAAGTACTCGCCGATGACAAAATCATCATACATAAAATTAATGGCCACGAAGTGTTCCGAGCATTTAATTCTCGGCAGAAAATTGATGGACAAATCGTGCCATTAACCAAGGGCAAGATCCAATTTCAATCTGAAGGTGCGGAGGTGTTTTATCGCAATGTCCAGATTAGAATGTTAGATGAGCCTATAGATGCACCTATAAATAGGTAACTCAGTCGCTAAAAGCGTGTTTAACGAGAACACTATACTCCAGCAACGGTTAGCGTCATTCAGGTTAGCCTTGCTGTGAAAAAACTCAGCATACATATAGCTAAACCTCGACAACGCCAGTGGTTTATTTTTTACGCACTTCACTGGCGGACCAAGCGTCAGTTCTAAAGGGCATTGCTGGTAATCTAACGTTATTAATTACGTTAGCCAGAGGATTATCAGCCCATGCATACCGTACGGCTAATGGCTCGCTTATATCTGGATGAGAAACGACGACCGTTTGACCATGGATAAATGCTTGCGCCACCCGAAATACTTTGTCTTGCCCAGCAATAATAAAACCTTCTACTGCTTGATTACCATTGGTTTTTAAACCTTCTGCGTTATCAAAGTATATTTTTATTTCGCTTTGTTTTATTTCGAAGTGGGTAAAGTCTGGGCCTGTGGGGACTGTTGGTATACCGTATATTTTGTTAGCCGCTATGCGCCATAAGCGCTCACCCACATCACGTTTATTCTTGGGATGAAGATCCTCTGCGTCACCAACATCGATGGCAACGGCCATACCCGTATTCGGTAACGCTAATGTTTGACGCTGGGCATCTCGTAAATAGGCCCACTTACTCTCGGGTTGCAGGGGCTTATGGGGTAAATAAGCCGCCAATTGCACGAATAAAAACGGCATGTTTGGGGATTCTGCCCGAGCACGCCAATTGCTGATTAAATTGGCAAAGAGTGTGTGGTAATAAGCGTGCTTATTGATATTGCTTTCGCCTTGGTACCAAACCACGCCTTGGGCAGTGTAGGGTAGCAAAGGGTATATCATAGCGTTGTATAAAAAGCTGGGAGTGTAGCTATAGTTGACGACTTTTGGCATGGGCATTTCAACGGAATTACTGAAACGCCAATTTTCTTCTATAGGCTGCTTATGACCACCAATATCAACCCACATTTGCTGTTTTTCGCCGATAAAAACTTGATTGCTTGTGCCATTCGCTGCACGAATAGCGATTACATTTTTGCCCGCTTTCAATAATTGTGTGGCAATTTTGTAAATGGAGTCAGTGCTAGGGGCTGCGTTATCATTATACGTTTTAGCGATAAGGTGGCCGTTAATAAAGATAAGGGCATTGTGTCGGATAGTCCCCAAGTTGATCGTAATCGATGCCGGTGGCACTGATTCGAGGGTAAAGGTCTTTCTTAGCCATACAAAATGATGTAACGGGCCCGTATTTGGCAAGTCAATGTCTTGCCAATGTTCATCATCATAATTTACTGCCGCGGCATGGCTAATCATGGTCTTATGGGGAGAATTGATACGTTGCCATTTTAGCTCTTGTTGTTTCTTATTCGCCGCCAGTAATTCGGGCCAGTCAGTTTTTGCTTTAACCTCGGCAGCTTCCTTTTCGTAGCCTGGCGTAGCGGCAACGATATCAATATCAGTCCAGGCCTCAGCAGGTGTGCCACCCCAGTTACTTTCAATTATCCCGACGGCTACATCCTCTGTTTTTTGAAGCTGTAAAGCGAAAAACCAAGCTACGGCTGAAAATCGCCCAACGGTGTTTGGCGTGGCAACTTGCCATTTACTGGCTGGCAACTGACTTTGAAGGACAGGGGACAGTGTATCGGGAACGTCAAAAAAACGGATTAAGGGTTGCTGCGCAGAGGCAATCGCTTGCTCGTTGCCGATAACGTCTCCCTTAAGCTTCCATTCCATGTTTGACTGACCACCAGCTATCCAAACCTCTCCGTAGTAAACGTCATTGATGGTAATGATCTTATTGGCACTGATAGTCAACGAAAATGGACCGGCTTTCGCATGGGCGGGCAACATGACTTGCCAGTGACCATTTTCATCAGTTTGAGTAGCATAGCTTTGGTTTAACAGGGTGACGGTAATGGAGTGATTTTCAGGGCCTTCCCCCCAAACCCTCACAGGCTTATCGCGCTGTAATACCATGTGATCTGAAAACAAAGGAGAGAGGGATAACGCGTGTGTTTGAAAAGTAGCCATTAAGCAAAAAATCCCTAAGTACCCTAATCGTTGCATAGTGACTCTCATGCTATCGCCGGTAAGCTAAATATCTGCGCCAGCAGTATCGTTAGGTTGCTATGTTATGGGGCAGATATTTGTAATAATTTTGTTTTACAAGAGGCTACTACATAAGTTAACTATTTAACATACGCAGGTATATGCAGGCACGATACTATGATCCAGTGATTGGGCGGTTTTATTCGAATGATACGGTGGATGTTTTAGGCTACATGAGTAGAGGAAGTATTATTCACGGCTTCAATCGATTTGCCTATGGAAACAACAACCCCTATAAATTTACAGATCCAACAGGAATGGCTCCTGAAGACATGTTTAAGCCCTTGAGAGACTTATTTAACAGTCCTCAAAAGCAAGCGGCTCAACTAAACCAAGATGCAGGGTCTTTAGCCAATAGAGTCGGAGAGGGGGCTGTTAACGGAGCCAAAATTGTTGGTAATGCTACAAAAGAAAGCTTGGGGCCTGCGGCTTTGGTAACAGGTTTAATACCGGGAGGTCAAGGCGTCTCCGCAGTTCTAACAGTAGCCGATGTAGCATTAAACGGTGGTGTTTCGGAAGCATTAGGTGCCGGGACAGGAAAAGTCTCATCTATAGTTGCTGATGAGATCCTTACCAATAGCGGAACATCCTCCGGTAACCTAAAGACCCGAGTAATATCAGCTGTCGTGTCAACTATTATTGGAGATACAATTACTGAAACTGTCAAACCATTTGAAGATAAGGTTCTGAAAAACCAATGAAACTAAAATTATCGAAATTTAATAGTAAAAGTAGTCTTTATCTATTTGTCATACTTGGAGGTTTATACATTGTTATAGGTTCCATACAAGATGGTGACATTTTGCTAAAAGGATCTGTAGTTACAGTTCATGAATCACCATTTTATTTCTGGTTATTTATCTTCTTTATATGCTCTGTTATATGCGCATCAGTAAAGTGGTTTGTGGAATCACTTAAATAAAAATTAATGGGGTCGTAGTCCAGGGCAACCGCATAAATGCTTATTAATTAATCATTCTACTGAATCCCGCTGTTAATACAGCTTCCAGATAATTGGCTTTCATCCAAGCACGCTTTTGCTTGGCAGGTATGCT
>NZ_WTPY01000060.1 GCF_011378905.1 Paraglaciecola sp. 20A4
TGGGAAGAAGCTTTCATGTGGGAAGAGGCTCATATGAACCAAGAGAATTTCATGCTCCAAGAATAAAGCTCAGTTGAATATCATGCCCCTTTTATCGATAAATACTATTTGTTGATAAAAGGGGCATTTTTGTTTCAATCATTGATCTATCACCTACTTTAAGCGAACGTATTCTCGGTGACTAATCTTGACCTTATCTTCATTCATTAATGGCTACTACTGTGATCGGCAGCTCAAATACATTAATGCTCGTTTAGCTAATATGGTAATCAACAATGGCAGCTGAATAGTCGCGCTGATATAAATTAAATTTGAATAATTTTTTCAGCTGTTTTTTTGCTCAAGTTATTGTTACTTAAGAATATGTAGGAATACGGAAGGCTTTGCGTTACGATATTTTTATAAGAATAATAATATTGATGTATTTATGTTCAACAACGGAATGATCTGGGTCGTACTATCCGTCTTTTTCAGCATTAACTTAACGGCAGGTGAAAATCCTTTCTTTAGTTTTACTTCTGCAGATGTCAGCAAAAAACTATCACAAAAAACAGTTCGTCAAGTCTATCAGGACAGTACCGGTTATTTGTGGGTCGTAACCCAAGAGGGATTGAGCCGCTATGATGGTTATCAATTGCTTAAGTTCATACATGATCCGAGTGTGCCAAACTCAATCAGTTCCGATAACGTTCGGGCCGTAATAGAAGATAAAAATAAACGTTTGTGGATCGCGACTGATGGCGCGGGGCTAAATTTGTTTGAGCCATCTACACATAAGTTTACTAAATGGCGCGAGAACAGCAATATTAAACAGACTGTTTTGTCAGACCAAATTCGCAGTATGTATCTGCAGCATAATGGCTATATTTGGCTCGGTTATAACAATGGCAGTTTCAGTCGTTTAAATCCTAACGATATGACTTTTGACCACTTTAACACTCGTAAATTGTTACCCGATTTGAAGCGCGATGCGTTTGTAACCTCAATTATCGAAGACGAGCAAAATATTTTGTTGGCGACGGACGGAAACGGTCTGTTAAGATTTAATAAAAAAAGCCATCAGCTTACCCGTCTGCATACCAACAGCAAATCCCCAATATTTAGCGATCGTCTTACACAGGTTTTCATTGATGGCCAACAACGCTTATGGCTTACAAGTTATGATGCTGGTGTCAGCGTCCTTGAAGCTGGAAGCGACAAATTCACCACTTTGCAGCACCATGAAAATCAAACTGATAGTGTCGCTGCTAATCTTGTACATACGATTTACCAAGATCATAAAAAACGGATATGGTTGGGAACTGAGGCGGGTGTAAGTTTATGGAATTTCCGTGATAGCTTTACATCCTTTGATATCAAAAATGGCCTAAGTGATAATAAGGTGCTGTCTATTTTGCAGGATACATCTGGTTTAATGTGGCTTGGAACGTATAACGGCGTAACGAAAAGTATTGAAGTGCCCTTCGAACAGATTAATAAAGGTTTGGCCAGTAACATAGTTTTAGGTTTTGCAGAGACAGAGTCATTCAGCGGCGAGCATGCTATTTGGGTGGCCAGTTATGGTGGGCTAACACGTCTAAATAGTAATGCTGAAATACAGCAAATTATTAATAGAGAAAGTGAACCAGCGCTTACAGATGCACGCGTGATGACTGTGCACAGTTATCGTAATATTTTATGGTTTGGAACAAGAGACGGTGGCCTTGGGCAACTAAATGTTAATACTCAAAAAATTAAATATTTTTTGCATGACCCCCAAAATCCTAAAAGCTTAAGTTTTAACGGCGTAACGAGTGTGCTTAGAGATGCCAGTGGTAATCTTTGGGTGGGGACGTTTGGCGGCGGCCTCAACTTTTTAGCTGCAGGTAGTAATGATTTTATCCGCTATCGATATCAGAATAATAATCCGCGAAGTTTAAACCATGATCGAGTCCTAGCCATAACACAACTTGATGACGGCACCATTATGGTCGGAACGGCCTTAGGGATTAATATATTTAACCCTTCAACGCTAGATTTTGACCACATAGAACATGTGCCTGACCACTTGCATAGTTTATCGGTGCCAATGGCGTGGGCTTTTTATCAAGACGCTGGCAAACAATTATGGGTGGGTACTCAGGGAGGAGGACTCAATCAATGGTCCGCGAAAGATATTCACGACTTAAATAATCATTTCACTCGCTATAATGGACTCAACGGGCTACCTAGTAGTCACATATATTCTATTCAGGCGGACGAAAAAGATTATTTATGGCTTAGTAGCACGGCAGGTTTGACCCGCTTTAATCCAACGAGTGGAGGCGTTCGCCATTTTGATACATCTCAAGGGTTAAAGAGTAGTGAGTTCAACTTTGGTGCTGGATTCAAAGATAGCGAAGGTTTTATGTACTTTGGCGGGAACACCGGAGTGGTGCGCTTTCATCCAAGTAATATTAAAGACAGTAAAATAAGACCGCCCGCAGTGTTAGTGCGCATAAAAAAAATTAATGACAAATTTGGTACAGATCTGTCCTACCAGAAGAAGCAAGAAATTGTTTTGGATTACCAAGACTATTTTATTTCCTTTGAATTTGCTGCGCTCGACTATAATGCGCCAGAGTCAAGTGAGTATCGTTATATGCTTGAGGGTTTAGATAACGAATGGGTTGATCTAGGTCATAGTCGCTTAGCCTCATTTACAAATCTACCCAGTGGCCAATATGAGCTTAAAGTACAAGCAATGAATAACCAAGGGCTATGGAATGCAGACGGCGTTTCCATACCGTTAACTGTATTACCTCCACCTTGGAAAACGTTTTGGGCTTATACATTATATTCTTTGCTATTAATGCTGATAGTGCTAAATATAGTTTGGCACTATCGCCAGAAGCGTTCCCACGAAATGCAGCAACGAATCAAATTAGAAAAAAAAGTAGAAGAGCGCACAACGGATCTGCTTAGAGCTAACGAGAAGCTAGAAAAAATAAGTTTTACAGACCCCTTAACAGGTTTAAAAAATCGTCGTTATTTGGCTGAAAATTTAAGTAAAGATGTTGATTTAGTGCTCAGTAAACATCAAAGCGCTAGTAATATGGTTAGGTCAATGACAGCTAAAGACACAGACCTTATCTTCTTTTTAATGGATCTCGATCACTTTAAACACATCAATGATAAATTCGGCCACAGCGCCGGTGATGCCGTGTTAATTCATGTTAAGTCTATTCTAGAAAGCGTTTTTCGAGATACGGAGTATTTATTGCGCTGGGGAGGGGAGGAGTTTTTAGTCGTCGCGCGATTTGTCGATAGAGAAAACGCTGCGCGATTAGCTGAACGACTGCGAAGTGTTGTTCAAGAATATGAATTCAAAATTGATCACGGTAATGTGCTTAATATTACGTGTTCTATTGGTTTTTCGGTATTTCCGCTTTTGTCCGATCAGCCAACGGCATTAAATTGGGAACGAACCATCGATATTGCCGACTTGTGTTTATATGCTGCTAAAAAATCGGGACGAAATGCTTGGGTAGGATTACTTGATGCAACATGTGATGAAGACGACACTTTTCTAGCGATTGTTGAAAAAACAGAGCAATTAATTCAGTTAGGGCAACTTCGTTTGGCCAGTTCCATTATCGATACAGATAAGATTTTATGGCGTTAATAGGTGTGTAAGCATACTGCTATGCTGCATCAGTGATTTATTCTAAATGGTGAGCGCTATAGGGCTTACTCATTGAATTTAGAAATCGTTTACCTATTCAATATTAGGTGTAAATGACCGCTTTATTTTAGTTTATGGTTTTCAATCAGTTAAAAGCCAAAGTAATTCATCAATTTTTACTTTCAGCGCAAATTACATTAGCCAATGCATTATATAGTTCAATGCCGATTGTACCGGCAAGCCCTCTTAGTGATGGTCGCAGATATGGAGACTAATCCAGTTCAGTTAGGCTATTAATCGCAAGATAGTAAGCGTCTGGTGATCCCACCTAGCGTTTAGCAAATTCCCATGGTAACAGGTGGTCGATGC
>NZ_WTPY01000061.1 GCF_011378905.1 Paraglaciecola sp. 20A4
AAAAAGCGATTAGCATATATTCGGCTGACCGTTTTTTCTACCCGTTCAAGTTATGCACTTATTCTTTGAATCCAAGAGTAATAAAACTGCTGAAGAACGTGCTTTATAGTAGTGAGACACAAAAAGCGCGAATTCAACTCCGAAGTGCACCTCTCGCTAAATTAAGCTGCGCGGCGTAGTTCATTGAAGACAACTAACGGTTGTCTGTACCCAAGACATTTTCTTGGCCTCAGGTTAAGTGCCCGTTGCGCGTCAGCGACCTGTTCGTTTGTAACGGTCCTCTATGCAAGGAATGTTAGCTAACCACCCTACTTCGATGTTTGTAGTCGATGAGTGTGAGTCCATTTTTTTGGACAGCGACCAGTACTTCGCAAAGGATACTCTGCACCGCTTAATGGAAAGTAACCCCGTGCCGTGCATTTGGATAACCAACCATGTGATGTGCCTTGAATCTAGCTTTATCAGGCGATTCAAAATTGTGCAAGAAGTCGGTGCCATCGAAGGGAAATACATTAAGCCGTTAGCGAAGCAGGCGTTTAAAGGATTGCGCCTGAAACAACCCTATATCGATAACTTACTCACTACCGCTAACATAACACCCTCACATATTGGCAATGCTGCCCATGTAGCTAAAACGATGGGGCGCACGGGGCAATCAGCAGAGCTCGTCGTGTCAGGCGTTATTCAAAACACCCTCAAAGCGGCATCGTTATTAGACGCCCCGCTACGTTATACATCTGAAATGCCGTTTGATGTGAGCCTGTTAAATATCAAACAGGGTAAAGAAACGGTTAAACAAATTGCCACAGCTCTTACGAACCATGCACCTGTTCGCATACTGCTATCAGGTGAGCCTGGTACAGGTAAAACAGCGTACGCACATTACTTGTCACAGCTATATGACTTAGAGCTTGTTTCAGTGCGCTGCTCTGACATTTTAAGCAAATATATTGGCGAAAGTGAAACTAACATAGCCAACATATTTCATGACGCACAGCAGCGCGGCAACGCGTTATTACTGGATGAAGTAGATAGCATATTGGTATCACGTGAACGCGTGACTGAGCAGCACAACATACAGCTTATCAATGAGCTATTAACACAAATTGAGTGCTTTGAGCAGCCTGTGTTCGCGGCGACCAACTACGCAACGCTATTGGATAAGGCTGTACTACGGCGCTTTGATTTCAAAATCGAGGCTTTATGCCTAACACATGAGCAGCGCATCACTTTATTCAAGCGTGTGCTGTCACTTAAGCAGTTAACCCAGCTCGAACAACACCAACTATCTACTCTGACCCAATTAACCGCAGGGGACTTCGCAATCGTTGCGCGTCGTATGCGGTTTCAACCCGATGGTGATTTTCGTCAGCAGGCATTGGCTTTGCTAATCGAAGAAAACCGTCACAAGCAACCCAACCACCCTATCGGTTTCGTTTCGAAACCACACTAACCTAAAAGGTAAACAACATGACTACATCAGTATTGAGCTCGCTCAAGGTAACTGCTCGCCCGACAATTGAGCCAAAGCTTCCTATTATTGGCAAACGCATGAAACTCATCGAGAAGTTAGAACAACAGCAAGAGATGGCAAACTGCATGCTTGAAAGCAAACCCTTTGAAGCCTATCGAGAGAAAACGGTGAAAGACCCTGTCACGGGAGAGCGCACCAAACAGCGCCGCGCTGTTTCAGTTAAACCGTGGTATTACGACAGCGACGGGCATTACTTCTTAGAAGTGAAAGTGAATAACAAGCCGATTGATATCCAAGCAGGCAAGCCGGCCATCGATGTGGGTGATAAAACCGACCTCCCAAAACCTATCGAAACCGTTATTCAGGCTGTGGAAAAAGGCGAGCTAGATACCTTCATCTTAGCCAAAATCACTCCTGCGAAGAAAGTGCCGCAGGCGAAGTCCATTGCTAGCAAAACATCCGGTAAAAGCTAAGTGGCGCTAAACCTCATTATTAGGCTCTAAAAAAAACAGAGCCTTTTTGGGTTTCCCGTTGCGCTTCAACAGCAATTCATCCAGTGCATCCTCAATAAAGAATATCGGTAAGCCGCAGGTGTTATTAGGTTGGTCTAGAGTGTCGTTAGCCTCGTCTTTGTCACTATGAAAGATAATGAATTGCTGAACATGTTGAATGAGCTCTGCTAATGATTGGTTTCGCTCATTCACGTGAATCTCTAGCACCGCTTGTTCATTAAAGGCTGTACTCGCCAGAGCGCAAATAGAAGGAACATGATGGGAGTAAGTCAAGATAGCGATACCTGTAATGTGTACCCACATTCCATCTGGTTCACTGAAACAAATAGTAATGCTCTCATCATCCACTCCCGTAAAACCAGAGGAGAATAACTGTATTTCCGTCTCACCAGCACCATGATTATGACGGTCAAAAAGTGAACTCAGGATGTGAGTACATTCCGGTAATAGCTCACAAGATAAGTTAGAAAAATCGAATTGAAAGGACACGGCATACTCCGTTTAGTTGTGTACCGTTAAATTAGTATTCAGCGCGCCATTCCAAAATTAGGCAATACACACTCGAGCATGCGTTGACTCATATACCCAAACCCTAAAAGAGAAATCATTAGCCATATTCAATATGAGGGGCTGGCTCTACCTGTCTCTAAGGCACTCGCAGATGCAATAGTTAGCATCATCCCTAAAAACGTCGACAACGATGTGATAACCATCAACTTTCGTGATCCTACCTACTCTCCCGAAAGCGGAGGTTTTCACCCCGTAGAAATAAGGTTAGAAAACAGAGATACAATATGGCATTTCTGCTACATCACAGACTTCGCGTATTTGGGCATGGGTGGTCTGGCTAAAGAATTAGACTTTGATTTTCAAGCAGGCGTTTTTCAAAACTTTTTAGGTATTTACCCTATAGAGCAGGCATCCGACATGTATCAAATATGGGAAGGCAACTTTTTGCATTATTGGCAAACTATGCATGTTTATAAGTTAAACATTTCGTCATAAGGGGCCTGCAAATAAGAAAACTGTAAACAGAGGTAGTAAGCAATTGAGCTTGCGGTTTACAGGAGTAACATTTATGACAATCACAAAGTCTTCGAAGAAGAGGTATTGGTACGTAGTTTTTGCGGGAGCGTGTCCTGGGATATATCAAAGTCATATCGAAGCTCGTCAACAGTAACTGTCTTGTAAAAGACGTCTAGCCTAACTTAACATTCCATGGCAGCACCGATTCAATATCAGGTTCAGGC
>NZ_WTPY01000062.1 GCF_011378905.1 Paraglaciecola sp. 20A4
GATACTACAGGAATAAGGGTTTTTTAGAAAATTATAGAACATAAGATATACAAGAAGTGGTGGTCGCTACTGGGCTTGAACCACGTCGCCTAGGCTTTTGTAAAGAACGGCGATGCTTATCGTTGAAGATACTACAGGAATAAGGTTTTTTTAGAAAATTATAGAACAGAAGGTATACAAGAAGTGGTGGTCGCTACTGGGCTTGAACCAGTGACCCTCGCCTTGTAAGGGCGATGCTCTCCCAACTGAGCTAAGCGACCATATATTGAAATGTTATTCGTACACTAGGTTAACTAATGCCCCTCGACCATTTCTTGTAGAGGGTGGCGATGCTCTCTCTTTTTCTAACTGAGCTAAGCGACCATATATTGAAATGTTATTCGTACACTAGGTTAACTAATGCCCCTCGACCATTTCTTGTCGAAAAGTGGTGGTCGCTACTGGGCTTGAACCAGTGACCCTCGCCTTGTAAGGGCGATGCTCTCCCAACTGAGCTAAGCGACCGTTTTCGTACTGCTTACTGAGTTACCTCGGTAAGTGGAGCGCTATTATAGGTATGCTCTTCGAAGTGTCAACTGTAAATTTAAAAAAACTGTTTAAGTGGATAAAAAAACAACGACAAGACTAAAACTTGTGCGAATTTGGGCTGTGAACACCGCAAATCGTGAAAGAATTCGTATCTTCAATGGCATTTACTAGGGTAATACAAATGAAATAAATGAGTTCTACAAGCTAATTTTAAATAAATTCACGACTAAATTGCGGAATGTTGCTGTTAAATTTTAGAAATACAGCCAAAAAAATAATTTTTATTACTTAATCTGGCTTTTTGTAGGACTCAATTAAAAGATTACTCTGCTTTTAACCTTAACCTTAACCTTAACCTTAACTTTAACTTTAATCTTACGACTTATAACGTAGCTACTTATACAACCATCTGTAAAAGTTAATCTTGACGAGGGGCCAATTACTCCGCCTTCAGCGTATTCTTTGAGCGTAAACGTGACGACTTAAACAAGTTTGTTTAGAACTTAACGGTGCATTCTCCGTTTAACCTTTCTTCTGGGGCCCATTGACTGGTAAAATGCTGGCAATTTTTAGCAATAGGATTATTTATACCATGACCGTGGTCACCCGTTTCGCTCCGAGCCCTACTGGATTTTTACATGTTGGCGGTGCACGCACAGCACTTTATTCTTGGTTGTACGCCAAAAGCCAAGGTGGAAAATTTGTTCTTCGTATTGAAGATACTGACATTGAACGTTCAACCCAAGAAGCAATTGATGCCATTTTAGAGGGTATGGAATGGTTAGGTTTGACGTGGGACGATGGACCTTATTATCAAACACACCGTTTTGACCGCTATAAAGCGTTGATTAATGAGATGTTAGAAGATGGGAAGGCATATAAATGCTTTATGAGCAGTGCTGAGCTTGACGATATAAGAGAAAAGCAAAAAGCGAATGGCGAGAAGCCCCGTTACCCAGGCACTTGGCGTGACCGAACAGATTACCCAGAAGACCAGCCCTTTGTTGTTCGCTTTAAAAACCCACTGGAAGGTACAGTCGTTGTTAAGGATCATATTCGTGGCAATATCGAAATTGCCAATAGTGAATTAGACGATCTTATTATTTTACGCAGCGATGGTACGCCAACCTATAATTTTTGTGTTGTTGTGGATGATTGGGATATGGGTATTACCCATGTCGTGCGCGGAGAAGATCATATTAACAACACGCCTCGGCAAATTAATATATTAAAGTCACTTGGTGCGCCAGTGCCTGAATATGCGCATGTTTCGATGATCCTAGGTGATGATGGTAAGAAGTTATCTAAGCGTCATGGAGCGGTTAGTGTGATGCAATACCGTGACGATGGTTTCTTACCACAAGCATTGTTGAATTATCTGGTACGACTTGGGTGGTCTCACGGTGACCAAGAGATTTTCTCGAAAGAGGAAATGATTGAATTATTTAGTTTAGATGCAATAGGGCAATCGGCATCAGCTTTTAATACCGATAAGTTGATTTGGTTGAATCAGCATTATATTAAAGAGCTTCCTGTGCATGAAGTGCTGCCATATGCAAAATGGCATTTTGATCAGCAAGGTATCGACATAAGTAACGGACCAACACTTGAAGATGTTATCAGCGTGCAAGCCGATCGCGTAAAAACGTTGAAAGAGCTTGCCGAGATAAGCAGATACTTCTATGAAGAATATGACAGTTTTGATGAAAAAGCGGCGAAAAAACATCTTCGGCCTGTCGCTCAAGAAGCCCTTGAAGCTGTTAAAGCCTCATTAGAGGCGTTGGATACATGGAATGCAGAAACGATTCATGCTGCAATTAACCAAACTGCTGAAAATTTAGGGGTTGGTATGGGCAAAGTGGGTATGCCTTTACGTGTAGCTGTGACAGGTTCAGGTAATTCACCGTCATTGGACGCGACATTAAATTTGTTAAAAATTGAGCAGATTGTTCAACGTATAGACAAAGCGCTCATATATATAGCAAACAGACAACAATCCTAGATAAATTTTAAAAAAATCGTTGACATAAAAGGGGGGGGTGCCTAGAATGCGCCCGCTGTCACGGAACGACACCCACTTAGTCAAAGCAAATGCGCTTTACGTTAAGTATGGGGCCATAGCTCAGCTGGGAGAGCGCTTGCATGGCATGCAAGAGGTCGGCGGTTCGATCCCGCCTGGCTCCACCATATCAAGGAGCATTTACGGCATACCTAGGCCAGTAAATGTGATGATATAGACAGATTTTTAGTTTTTGTAAGATTAGGCCGTTCCTCTCGCAGGCTCGACTCACCTTACAGAAATTTATCGGAGCTTGCTTCGATAAACAAAGTTTCTGTCCCCATCGTCTAGAGGCCTAGGACACCGCCCTTTCACGGCGGTAACAGG
>NZ_WTPY01000063.1 GCF_011378905.1 Paraglaciecola sp. 20A4
ATTTTTGACGTTAATCTCAAACTGAATCTGCAAACTAAACTGGCCTGCATCACGCTAACCACTTGACTCCGAAGAGTACGCAATTACCTGGGTAAACCCAGTGTCGGTGCAGCTGTTTTAGCGGCTGTCCCGAAGCGAGAGGCGCATTATAGAGATCCAAACTGACAGCGCAACCCTTTATTTAATAAAAATGTTTGAATGCTGGTTTTGTGCGCGATCTGTCTAAAATTGAAACATTTCGCTTCAAATTGAAGACTATTCTCTGACATCAGTGTCAGATATGTTATGCGTATTAACGGAAAATGATTGAATATAAACCTAATAGCATGCGGCTTACTCAAGCAAACGCTATATTTGGTCAGTGATAAAGCAGCAAAAATGCTCAGCTTTATACCAAATAGAGTAATCAGTCTGGGCAAGGATACCTATTAACTGGCCACTATTATGACGATGACAACGCAGCGTATAAATATCTTATTATTTAAAAGTGAATTAATGGGGACCGTAAACATGCGTATTATAGATTCGGTAACTACATTGATAACTACAAATGTTATACAAATATACGACTCTGTAGAATCAGCCTACGAATGGAGAACATAACTCGAGGATAAAGTAATACCAATCACATTAATTAACTAACCATATGAACCCAGCTTCGAGCACACAATTTCTTCACTTGTTGGATATCTGCTAAAAAGTGATTCGACGCATCTGAGCATGCATTCACAATGTCACTGTATCCATCAAAACAGCGATTGGCTAAAGGGTGCTGGCGGAGCCAACTCCATACTTGTTCTATTGGATTTAACTATGGCGAATATGCTGGGCGTTTTATAATACTCAGGTTAGTGAAATTCTTGGCGATATCATCTGTATGCCAACCTACACCATCTATGATCACTACCGCATGTCTTTCGGACGCCGTACGTTTACATATCAAATCAAGATGTTGTTGAATTATCTCTTTGTTAACCCAAGGTGCTATCAATGCTTCAGTTTCACCTGTTGCTGGGCATACTGCTGCAAATAAATAGACATACTCAAATTGCTGTTGCTTGACTACACGAGGCCGACTGCCTGTGCTTGCCCATTTACGCGTTGTTGTAATCTGCTGGCCAAACCTGGCTTCATCCTGAAACCAAATATGTACCCGGTCCAGCGACATATGCCCTGGGATCCTATTTATTAATTCAATTTCGAATTTTTTTAAACTCGTCTTGGGCTAATTGTGATTGCTTAGGATGTTTTGAACGACTGGTGATCCATGAAAAACCTAATGCCAATTACATTAATTAACTGACCATATTACTCCAGCTTCGGGCGCACAGTGTTTTTACGTGTTTGATATCGGCCACGAAGAGGTTCCATGCATCTGAGCATGCATTAACTATGTCACTGTATCCATTAAAACAGCGATTGGCTAAATGATGCTGGCGGAGCCAAGTCCATACTTGCTCTATTGAATTTAACTCAGGCGACTAGGGTGGGCGTTTTATAATGCTCATGTTAGTGAAATCCTTGGCGATATCATCTGTATGCCAACCTGCACTATCCATAATCACCACCGCATGTCTTTCGGACGCCTTACGTTTGGATTTCAAATCAAGATGTTGTTGCATTATCTCTTTGTTAACCCAAGGTGCTATCAATGCTTCAGTTTCACCTGTTGCTGGGCATACTGCTGCAAATAAATAGACATACTCAAATTGCTGTTGCTTGACTACACAAGGGCGACTGCCTGTGCTTGCCCATTTACGCGTTGTTGTAATCTGCTGGCCAAACCTGGCTTCATCCTGAAACCAAATATCTACTCGGTCCAGCGACATATGCCCTGGGATCCTATTTATTAATTCAATTTCGAATTTTTTTAAACTCGTCTTGGGCTAATTGTGATTGCTTAGGATGTTTTGAACGACTGGTGATCCATGAAAAACCTAACTCATGCATCATACGATAAATATTGGATATTTGGTAAGTGACTTCGAATTTATCAGCTAAGAATTTTTGTACATCAGACGCTTGCAGGCGCCCACCCGTATCTGACTG
Organism: Paraglaciecola sp. 20A4; assembly: GCF_011378905.1. Lineage (GTDB taxonomy): Bacteria > Pseudomonadota > Gammaproteobacteria > Enterobacterales > Alteromonadaceae > Paraglaciecola. Next base: position 2,050 of record NZ_WTPY01000063.1, read on the forward strand.
ACTGAACTGTTCAATATAATTGGCTAACGCTTTAAGCTGCTTAGGCGTTAATTTGCATTGGCGTCCCGGTGGTGACTTGCTCTGTAAGCCAGATATACCCCATCTTTAGGAAAGTTGGCGACCCATTATATTGACACTGTCAGTGTACGGGCGTCCTGTGCTACTCGCGTATCGGATACCGCGTATTGGGACGACATTATTCCAGACGCTAAAAAAAAGGCTACCTCGGTCGCGGCGCGATTAAGGATAGCCCTTTCTTTATTGGGAGTCTGGCAGTCTCTTCCGCCAATATCGATTGTCCTAGGTATTTTTTCGCGCACAACGAAAAAAGCCACCCGATTAAGGTTAATGCCGATCAGTTAAGAAATATTTTAGCGATCGGTTGACCGATCCTCAGAACCGTTCAAAATCCGATGAGTCATT
>NZ_WTPY01000064.1 GCF_011378905.1 Paraglaciecola sp. 20A4
ACTCCGATGATGATTAAAGTCGATATTCTGCTGTGCAATATTAACTAGTGGAATGTGCAAATTGCCGGACGCTTACGCAAGATAAATCTTTGCCTAGAGTTAGAAAGTCATATTTCGCGCCATTGAGTGTGAAAAAAATGGTTGCAACCAAAGTATAAATACAATCAAAAATATCATTCAATAATTTCACTTTTAACGTCCATAATTTTCATTGCTTATATTAAAGTGAGTAAAATCAATGATTTGCTAGTTGGCATGTGTATTGCAAAACCCAGTCAAAGAACGAAGGTATCGGTATAGGATTGCTATCGCTTATATCGGGCGACTCATCTAAACAGGAATTACACATGAAACTAAAATTTAATAAAAAAAGTGCCATATTACTCGCGGGGTTGGTGGGCTTTTCTGTTTTGCCTTTGTCTGCATCAGCGAGTGGCTTATTAGGTTTAAACTTAGACGAAATTGTGAGCACACTTGATGTAAACGAATTGACTACATCTTTAGGTTTACCAGAAGTCCCCATTGTTAACAGCCTTTTGAGTATGGATAACGAAATACTAATTCAAGGTGGCGATATTGCTGTGCTGCGTCAACTTATCAATACCGTTGGCGGGCTAGTTACTCATGAATTACCGTTAGTCGGTGGTATTGGCGTGCGAGTAAGTGATTTACAACTGACTATTTTAAGAAGTTTACCACTTGGCTTGATTAAAATTACTGAAAACCAAGCTGTTTTTACATCGGGCGCGTTAGACCATTGCTTGGTGTACGGTAGTCATGTTGTTGATCTAACGGCAAATAAAATTCGTTGGAATCTATATAACGCTAAAGACATGCAAGCCAACGCTAAAAAAATGACATTTGCTTGGCCTGAGAGCTTAGGACAAGTACGTTCGGTTAAATTTAATGGTAGAACGGTCTATTGGAGTTTATTCAGCCGCCAAAATGGTGAATTAACCTTAGATTACAGTAGCTTACGTCGCTACGCTAATTTAGATTCATTTGAAAGTGCCACCGTTGAAGTGTCGTTTTCACGCTATGGCACAGATAGTTACGACCAACGTGACTTCTCGATGGATGTTGAGTTTGCAGAAGATTGTGATCGTAGTTTAGTAAAAGGGTACGACACACAAGCGAGTGATGAAGATAGCAATAGCTATTATGTAAACAATATCGGAGCGGACGAACTTCACGAACAGGGCATTACAGGTAAAGATGTAACCGTTGCTGTGATCGACAGTGGGCTGTGGGCAAGTAAAAGCGCCCTTAGTAAAAACACTGAAAACCGCTCAAGAATAACCGCTGCTTATGATGCGATTGAAAACATTGACGTGACAGCGCAAAACATGACTGACGAGAATAGTCACGGCACTCATATCACCGGTATTATTGCTAACAGTGATCGTGCGATTGTTGATGGTCAAATGCGCAGCTTTTATCAAGGTGTCGCCCCGGATGCCAATTTGGTGGTGGTAAAGGCATTTCATGAAGACGGCCACAGTACCTATTTAGATGCACTACGCGGCTTGCAGTATATCGCTGATAATTATGAGGCGTTAAATATTCGTGTAGTGAACCTTTCGTTCGGTGCGCCGCCGCGTTCAAACTATTGGGATGATCCAATTAACCAAGCGGTTATGGCATTGTGGGAAAAAGACATTGTTGTTGTCACTTCTGCAGGTAATACAGGGCCCTCAGCAATGACGATAGGCGTTCCGGCTAACGTCCCCTATGTTATAAGTGTTGGTGCGATAAGCGATAACTATACCCAAGATAATCCAAATGATGACACCTTGCTTTCGTTTTCATCGCAAGGCCCAACGCATGAGGCTTTTATTAAGCCTGATATGGTGGCGCCGGGTGGCCATATGTTTAGTTTGGCTAATGAAGATATGTATGTGCCAAATAAATTTCCACAATACATGGTAGGCGATGACCGCTTTATTATGTCGGGTACGTCTCAGGCCTCAGGTGTGGTCAGTGGTGTGGTTGCGTTGATGTTGCAAAACGACCCAAGCTTGAGTGCGAACGACATAAAGTGTCGTTTAATGAGCAGTACTTCTCTAGCATTGGTTGAAGGTAAATTAGCCTATAGTCCTTTTCAGCAAGGGGCAGGCAGTGTTAATGCGCTAAAAGCAGTACAATCAACTCGTTCTAATTGCGCTAACAACGGTATGGATATCGCAGCAGACTTAAGTGGCGAACAACATTATATGGGTGCAGCCCGGAAAGACGATAACGGTAATTATTATATCGAAGGTTTTGAGTTCGAAGTTTGGGAAGAAGCTTTCATGTGGGAAGA
>NZ_WTPY01000065.1 GCF_011378905.1 Paraglaciecola sp. 20A4
ACCCGACAAGGAATTTCGCTACCTTAGGACCGTTATAGTTACGGCCGCCGTTTACCGGGGCTTCGATCAAGAGCTTCGCTTGCGCTAACCCCATCAATTAACCTTCCGGCACCGGGCAGGTGTCACACCGTATACGTCATCTTTCGATTTAGCACAGTGCTGTGTTTTTAATAAACAGTCCCAGCCACCTTTTCACTGCGGCCCCCATTCGCTCATGAAGCAAGTTCAATCACAAACAGGGGCGTACCTTCTCCCGAAGTTACGGTACGATTTTGCCGAGTTCCTTCACCCGAGTTCTCTCAAGCGCCTTAGTATTCTCTACCTGACCACCTGTGTCGGTTTGGGGTACGGTTCGATATATCATAAGTTTAGAGGCTTTTCCTGGAAGCAGGGTATTTGCAACTTCAATTCCGTAGAATCTCGTCTCGTGTCTCAGGCATGTAGAATCCCGGATTTACCTAAGATTCAACCCTACACACTTTCACATAGACAACCAACGCTATGCTTGCATAACCTTCTCCGTCCCCCCATCACTGATATACCAAGTACGGAAATATTAATCCGTTTCCCATCGACTACGCATTTCTGCCTCGCCTTAGGGGCCGACTTACCCTGCCCTGATTAGCATGGGACAGGAAACCTTGGTCTTCCGGCGTGGGAGTTTTTCACTCCCATTATCGTTACTCATGTCAGCATTCGCACTTGTGATATGTCCAGCAAACCTCTCAGTTCACCTTCAGCCACTTACACAACGCTCCCCTACCACGCAAAGTAAACTTTGCGTCCGCAGCTTCGGTATATTGCTTAGCCCCGTTACATCTTCCGCGCAGGCCGACTCGACTAGTGAGCTATTACGCTTTCTTTAAAGGGTGGCTGCTTCTAAGCCAACCTCCTAGCTGTCTTAGCCTTCCCACATCGTTTCCCACTTAGCAATAATTTTGGGACCTTAGCTGGCGGTCTGGGTTGTTTCCCTCTTCACGACGGACGTTAGCACCCGCCGTGTGTCTCCCGGATAGTACTCACTGGTATTCGGAGTTTGCAAAGGGTTGGTAAGTCGGGATGACCCCCTAGCCTTAACAGTGCTCTACCCCCAGTGGTATTCGTCCGAGGCGCTACCTAAATAGCTTTCGGGGAGAACCAGCTATCTCCCGGTTTGATTGGCCTTTCACCCCCAGCCACAAGTCATCCGCTAACTTTTCAACGTTAGTCGGTTCGGTCCTCCAGTTGATGTTACTCAACCTTCAACCTGCCCATGGCTAGATCACCGGGTTTCGGGTCTATACCTTGCAACTAAAACGCGCAGTTAACACTCGCTTTCGCTACGGCTCCCCTATTCGGTTAACCTCGCTACAAAATATAAGTCGCTGACCCATTATACAAAAGGTACGCAGTCACAGAACAAGTCTGCTCCTACTGCTTGTACGTATACGGTTTCAGGTTCTATTTCACTCCCCTCACAGGGGTTCTTTTCGCCTTTCCCTCACGGTACTAGTTCACTATCGGTCAGTTAGGAGTATTTAGCCTTGGAGGATGGTCCCCCCATGTTCAGTCAAGATAACTCGTGTCCCGACCTACTCGATTTCACTTAAAATTCGCGTTCGTGTACAGGGCTATCACCTTGTATCGCTGTGCTTTCCAACACATTCCACTCGCTTGTAATTAGCTTAAGGGCTAATCCCCGTTCGCTCGCCGCTACTAGGGGAATCTCGGTTGATTTCTTTTCCTAAGGGTACTTAGATGTTTCAGTTCCCCTCGTTTGCCTCGTACAGCTATGTATTCACTGTACGATACCGCCGAAGCGGTGGGTTTCCCCATTCGGATATTTGTGGATCAAAGCATTTTGTCGGCTCCCCACAACTTTTCGCAGACTTACACGTCCTTCATCGCCTCTAACTGCCTAGGCATCCACCGTATACGCTTAGTCACTTAACCATACAACCCCAAATAACCTTTTTTCTTGCTGCTGCCTTACTCGCTATGCTTCACCTTCATTCCTTGCTCACTCAGGCATGTGGCGGACCACACTTCTTCGTTCGCTCGTCAGTCGGTTCGACTAGCAATCAATGCATTGCAAC
>NZ_WTPY01000066.1 GCF_011378905.1 Paraglaciecola sp. 20A4
CCAATTATCTGGAAGCTGTATTAACAGCGGGATTCAGTAGCATGATTAATTAATAAGCATTCATGCGGTTGCCCTGGGGTCAGAACAAAGTTAAATAATCGCTCTGGTTAATTTGTAGTTAATCTACGGGTAGATTATTAAGGTTAAAAGACTATCTCGTTCTTAGGTGTAAGTCAGAGCAGGACGAAACCGAGCTAATCCAATTGTCGGATTAGCCGTAAGCTACTGGACCCTAACGTAAAGTAGATTAAGGGACATCTTACGGCCGTATTTCGAATACTGGTTGTCTGCATCTAGGCAATTTCAATGCGCTAAAGCGCCACAAACACCCATTTCAGTAAGCGCTTTTTGAGCGGCTAACTTATTTCATTTTGACATCTATTTGGCTGGATAAACTTGTTGGATTGCAGGTTCTTTGAAGCCTAAAAGGGCGTTTTCTTCCAGTGCCTCTTCCCTGAAACCCTTATTATTCGTGGTTTAAGCTCTTGTGATATGTACAAATTGATATTCATCATTCGGGATTAATTGTCCCTAGCGTAAAGTTTTGTTCAGGGTTAGATGGTAATCAAATAACAAGGTATTACCGATTATCCAGACTAACAATAATTAAATTTTACAAGGGTCAATTTATGTCTTTTTTGGAAATGTATCAGTTACCCATTTTAAGATGGCTACACATTGTTGCTATGGTGTATTGGTTAGGCGGTGAGTGGGGAGTCTTTCAAACCTCGTTTAATGTCATCAACCGTAAGTTGTCGATGGATGAGCGTCGTCGTCATATGGAAACCGCTTATCGGATCGACATATTGGCCCGTACCGGCATCATAATGCTACTACCTCTTGGTTTACATATGGGACACATCTGGGGTGTTCAACCTTTAGGCGGTAATTGGTTAGTGGGTATGTGGATCGCGTTCGCTGTTTGGTTAGGGTTATGTTGGTCAGCTTACTATTACCGTGAAACAGATACGGGTCTTCGCCTGACAAAAATTGATGAGGGTATTCGATTTATTGTTATCCCTGCGTTGATGGTCACTAGTCTTTGGTCATTATTTGGTGACGGGCCGTTAATGGCTGAAACTGGACAAAAATGGTTCTCAATTAAGATGTTCTTTTATGCGTGTACGTTAGTTATTGGCCTTAAATTGCGCTTTATTATGCGCGAATGGACCGAACTCTTCCGCCAGTTGGCGATGGGTGAGAATGCAGAAGTAGAAGCCACCTTAGACCGTTCAATTCGTTTTGGCAGAAAGCTGGCTTATCTTTACTGGATACTCATTCTAACGGTTGCGTTTTTCGGTGCGGTTAAACCGATGTAAGCCCCCGTTTTACGGTTACAATCGATATAAAAAAAGCCACGTTTGAAGTGACCCCATAAAGTTGGACTCATTTCTAAGCGGCAACCAAGGCCTGATGTCGATATTGTATCGGACTCAG
>NZ_WTPY01000067.1 GCF_011378905.1 Paraglaciecola sp. 20A4
TAAATTCGAGACAGGGGGAACCGCCCTAGTTGCACAAGCGAAGCGCGGAAACTTGGGGGATGTATCTAATTTAGTGGTGCAAGGGGGGAACGATAGCCCCCAGTGCTTTTGCGTTAATGGCAGTTACCCGTGCGATAGCCGGGCGAAAACAGAGGTCTTCTTGTCTGGTTGAGTGCTTGCATAACAGAATGGCCGTGAGGTAACGCCTACTCATTGAATAATGCTTTCAAATGATTTTTGCTCATACCATATCCACAACCAAGTGCGGGTTATAACTACCACCCTACCGCGCTTCGCTTGCTGATTACCGGACGTTGAACAACAAGTTGTTCATACCGTTTCGCTAATTTATTTTAAGTGCCCCGGTGTATAATTCTATTGATAAAATATAGGGAGCCAGGACCGATACTTTTAACGGTATTCAGCAACTTCATTTTCAATATCGTCTTGTGATATCACACCGACCGCAAGAAGCATCATGCGCCATGCGGTATAATTCATCGGTCTATGTTCCGTTTTACCTACTTGGGTTTCCCATTTCCTAATGGTTGGCGATCCTTTTAACTGACTGTATGAAACACCCACAAACTTTGCCAATCCTGTCTGAGACAACCCAAGTAGATGACGCACACTCTTAACCTCCTCTGGGCTAGGCAGAACAAAGTTTTCATTTTCTTTAGGTAGCACACACAACCTGTTTTTAAACGCCTCGACCGTGATAGCGGTCCCGGTGATGTACTGAATTCGTTTTTCCATTTTAATCTCCAAAAATGGGCGCTAAGCGCCCATAATACTTTGTTATAATAAACCTCGTTGCGCTAGCGAAGTAACGCCCGAAACAGAAACTATAAAATGGTCTAATAGTTTAATATCGCATGTTTCCAACGCAGCAATAATACGTTTTGTAATCTGAATATCTGCTTGGCTTGGCTCCGCAATTCCTGAAGGATGATTGTGTACACAGAAAATTGCATTTGCATTCACTTTTAATGCTTTTTGAAGAATGATCCTTGGATACACAGACGCACTATCAACCGTTCCTGAAAATAACACCTCCATTCCCTTACCAATCATTTGATGCTGTGAATTAAGATACAGCACGCCAAAATGTTCTCTCTTTTTATTCGCTAGCATCATTTGAAAATACTTTTTCGTTAATTCTGCATTTTCAAAAGCCGGTGTCTTTGTCAATTTACGTGCATATATTGCAGACGCTTTCTCTAATATAGCCAATTCAGATTTTGTAAATAGTGCCATTATTCTTTTCCTTAATATGGTCATGGGAAATCCCAAACCTTAAATACATCATACCGCCCCTGTGGGGCGTGTACAAGTAAAATGATAATTTTCTTTCGCCTTTAAATTCGTTGAAAGAGGTATGTGTTTTTAAGCGCTCGCGCGTTTGCACATGCCTCTTGGCGACTATGCCGAA
>NZ_WTPY01000068.1 GCF_011378905.1 Paraglaciecola sp. 20A4
TAATGCCGATCAGTTAAGAAATATTTTAGCGATCGGTTGACCGATCCTCAGAACCGTTCAAAATCCGATGAGTCATTCGCCATCGGATTTTTTTATGGAACTTTCAGAAGCACTCTCCCGCACTTCAATCAATCGCCTCACTGAATTCAGTTCGTTGTCAGATGTACTAGAGCCTGATGTTATCCAGTCTTGCCTTGACTCCAATGGTGTTGCGACGTTGAGGAAACGTAAGCTACCAATGGATGCAATGGTTTGGGCTGTTATAGGCATGTCACTGTTTAGAACGGAATCAGTTCGCCAACTTATTAACAAGCTCGATATTGTACTGCCACAAGAGGTGGATTACGTCGCCAGAAGTGCGGTCACGCAAGCCCGCAAAAAATTGGGAAGCAATGTGGTGCGCGATGTTTTTCATCAGTCAGCAGGCACATGGCATGAGCGAGCAGAGCACCCTCAATGGTGTGGGTTAAATCTGTATGGCGTTGATGGTGTCGTGTGGCGAACACCCGATACGAAAGAGAACAGCTCGCAGTTCGCACGCACTGCCAATAAGGCCTATGAAGCTGGATATCCGCAAGTACGCATGGTGTGCATGATGGAGTTGAGCAGCCATTTAATCCTTGATAGTGCGTTTGACAGCGTCGCCGAGAATGAAATGAATCTAGCCGCTAAACTTGTCGATAAGGTACCCGATAATAGTCTGACTATTTTTGATAAAGGGTTTTACTCCCTCGGTTTACTGCACGACTGGCAACAAAAGGGCCATAACACTCACTGGCTTCTTCCTCTCAAAAAGGGCACTCAATATGAGGAAGTCCGCAGCTTAGGCAGGCAGGACAAGTTGGTTCGAATCAAGACAACCCCACAAGCGAAAAAGAAACGTCCATACCTACCTGATGTCATTGAAGCAAGGTTACTGAGCCGGCAAGTGAAGGGAAAAACAGTTCAAATACTCACGTCAATGATAGACAGCATGAGCTACCCAAGCAGTGAAATCGTCGATTTATATGCCCATCGATGGGAAATCGAACTAGGGTATCGAGAGATGAAGCAGCATATGCTTGAAAGTCGTTTTACACTTCGAAGTAATTTACCTGAGCTTATTCGCCAGGAGTTATGGGGAGTTCTACTGGCCTACAATCTCATTCGTTATAAAATGATATTGATGGCAAAATCGCTGAAAAGTGTCTTTCCAAACCAATTAAGCTTTAGAGATGCGTCTTCGCACATCATACATACACTGACGATGATGCCTATTTATGCACCAGGTAATGTTCCTAAAATAATCTTAGATATCGAGCGCAATGCTGCGCAATTTAAGTTAGAAGGCAAGCGAGAGCGAAGTTATCCAAGGTGCTTAAAAGTATCAAAAAATAGATATCCGGTTGCCAAAAGTAAATATGCCGTTCACCTTAAGTGAACGGCATTA
>NZ_WTPY01000007.1 GCF_011378905.1 Paraglaciecola sp. 20A4
CATCCCGATCGAGATAGGGAGAGCGGGCGTTTAGCGCCCGGCCTGACACCGATTATTTCTTAATGTCCAACGTATGAATATGAATTAGAAAAGTCGCGTCAAAGTCGCTTCGATCTGGTTAGGTCTCCTTTTGCTTTTGCAAATCTTTGTGGTTTTGAGTGCATGAAAGCTAAAAATAATTCATAAAATCAAAAGCTAAGTGCTAGAAATGGCGAGAATTAAAATCAATTCGAGAAGTTACATATGCGACATGCTCGATATTAAGGGTTACAAGTAAAAACCAAAAAGGAGTTTTAAATGAATGATGATGAAGTAATCAAAAAGCTACGAAGTGCAAAAATCAAGGTTGTTCTTTATGTTTCGGGACTATTCCTATTTCTAACCCTTGTTGATCTTTATTTGGCCAACAGTTCAGAAAAAATAACTGAAAGCATGCTATCAAATTCACCATTCTCTATTGTTATTTTTGTTTGTTTACAATTAGCGATAATGCTTGTTTTTACTTACTTAGAGAAAATTCTCGTAGGTATAAATAAAACAAAAGACAGTGTCAGCATATAGTTGCTTATAACAAGTTGCCTAAGTTCGCCGCGAAAGCACGGCTCGGACAAATGCTCTTTGGGCAAAGCCCAATAACGTTCGCATTTACCTCTTGGCAAAGCGTTAAAACCATCAAGCTCGAACGTCACTCAAACCAGCGAGTCAGGCATTGGTCAGGTTGTGGCAATGGTGACCATGACGGTGAAAACGTTAGAAGCACCAGAGGCTCAACAATTGCGGCTGATTGTTTTGATGTGATCAAGACTTTCTCATTTCTCACTATTTTACAGTTGTCACTATTCATGCTGCTGATTCATGTAACGTTTAGGCGATTGCCCTAACACTCCTTTAAACATGGTGATAAATGCGCTGACTGAGTGATAACCAAGATATTCAGATACGCGTTGCACCGACATTTTTCCAGTAAGTTTTTGCACTGCAATAATCATATGCAACTGGTTACGCCATTTACCAAAGGTCATGCCGGTCTCTTTTTTGATTAAGCGCGCTAACGTGCGCTCGGTCGTGGCCAGTTGGGCTGCCCACTGAGCTAGGGTTTTTCGCTCACACGGATTCAAAAAAAGTTGCTCAGCTAAGCGTGTCACTGTGGGGTGGGCTGACAGAGGTAAGTCGAAGGGCTGAGGGGGCATTTCGCTTAGTAAATCGAGTAATACCTGCGCCATTCGATGGGTGGCACTTAGTACTGAATAATGTTGATCTAATGTGGCAAAGTGACACACAAGCTCCTTGATTAACGGGCTAATTGCCAAAGTACAGGCGTGATCCGGCAAGCGTAGTTCACTTGGCTGAATGAATATATGACATAAATTGGCGTGGTTGAATGCGCGGTTGCTGTGGGGAATATGTGGGGGGATCCAGATAGCGCTATGGGTTGGCACCATCCACATTTTTCCTGCGATTTCACAGGTTACATAACCATGTAGCGCCAATATCAATTGCCCTTTGGGGTGCGTGTGAATAGGCAGTTCGTGGGTGTTATGGGTCTCTTCTATTCGGGCGACAATTGGCTGAGGCATCGACTCAAAATGTTGTAGTTTGTCCCAGTGTAAGTAGTTCAGTAACGTCATTTGTCAGTATTTAGGTGTTTATTGTCATTATTGCTCAATTATATTGCTTTGCTAGCCCATATAATAGCTTTCTCGTTTCACATACTGTCTAAACATAGGGTTATAAATGGAGTCTGTAACAAGGCTAGGTCGGTTAAGTCCTAGTATTTTGGCCTCTTCGTCGTTTGTTTTGGTGTTAGGCATATTTTTTGTCGCCGCTAATCTGCGTGCGCCAATTACCGGCATTGCACCGCTGCTGGACAAAATCATCGCAGCATTTGAACTCAGTAATACCCAAGCGGGTATGTTAACTACACTTCCGCTGATTGCTTTTGCAATTGCATCGCCTATGGCAGCATCACTGGCCAGAAAAATAGGCATAGAAGCCTCCTTGTTTATCTCTTTGCTGCTTATAGGAGGCGGAATTAACCTAAGACTGATTGACTCCGTGTGGGCGCTCTACATCGCCACAGCGACGATCGGCGTCGGTATTGCCATAGGCAATGTATTACTGCCTAGTCTTATCAAGCGCGATTTTCCTGCTCGCGTTGCAGTTATGACGTCGTGTTACGTGCTGGCTATGGGGATTTTTTCTGGCGGTTTTTCAGCGCTTGTTACGCCGTTAGCCAATATGCATTTCTTAAACTGGCAAGGTGCGTTAGGGGTCTTTTCATTAATCACTTTACTTAGCATCGTATTATGGATCCCGCGACTTCGCACTCGTACTATGCCAGACACCGTTACGGCGGACATGTCAGAACGGGTGCCGCCAAACAGTGCAAAAGCGAGTAAGGTGTGGCATTTCCCGCTGGCTTGGCAGGTAACGTTGTTTCTTGGCCTTAATTCTTTTATGACCTATATTTTGATTGGTTGGTTACCGAATATTCTGGTTGAATCAGGGCACACCCCTGAGTACGCCGGGGTGTTGCATGGCTGGTTGCAGGTGGCGTCAGCAGTACCGGGTTTTTTGCTGATCCCATTGCTGCCAAGACTCAAAGACCAACGGATACCGGCTGTCGTGATATCGATTATAGGTGCAGTCAGTACCCTAGGCTTACTGTACGCTCCGCAGTTTGCCATTTACTGGACCATAATGGTGGGCTTTAGCTCTGGAGGGTGCTTTATACTCGGTTTGTCTTTTATTAGCTTTCGTAGTCAAGACGCTGTGCAAGCGGCGTCACTCTCTGGCATGGCCCAGTCTTTTGGTTATTCTTTAGCGGCTATTGGGCCGATGTTGGCTGGTTATCTTTATTCGTCATTGGGCAACTGGTCAGGGGGTTTATGGTTGTGCGCAAGCGCTAGTTTATGTTGCGCCCTTGTCGGTTTAGGCTGCGGTCGTGATCATGTATTGCCTAAATTTCATCCGTCGTAACCGTAAGTGGCGTTCGCCCTAAAGACTTTACATCCCCACCTTGTAATATTTACGCCTATGGTAACACCGTGACTATTTAAGCTATGCCAATTAGGTGGGATATTGTCACCGACATATTTTTTTACGTTTACTTTGCGCCCCGAGCAGTATGACCTGTATCTAGTTTTGCGTTTGTCGTGATTTCATTTTACGCGTCTTGGCGCCTCATTTGCTCCTTGTTGGATGACTCCACATTCATTTTCAATTTTTAGGAGAAAAGAGTATGACAAACACTGTGAAGACGATTAATCCCACCACTGAAGAGCAACTCAGTGAATACACTCTGTTAACAAAAGAAGAAGCCACTAAGGCGGTCGATAAGGCGGATGAGGTATTCCAAACATGGAAGATCACCCACCCCGAAGAACGGGCTAAACTACTGAACAGCATGGCTGACGTGATTGATGACAATCGTGACGCGCTAGTGACGTTAATGATTGACGAAATGGGCAAAGTGAAGGAACAAGGTTACCAAGAAGTTGATTTATGTGCCGCTATTTGTCGTTACAGTGCCGAAAAAGGGCCCGATCTCTTAGCTGATGAGGAGCGTGATTACGAACAGGGTAAAGCACTGGTTAGCTACCGTCCCTTGGGCGTAGTTTTAGGCATACAACCTTGGAACTTCCCTCTTTATCAAGTTATTCGCTACAGCGCGTCGAACTTAATGGCAGGTAATGTAGCGGTGCTTAAACATGCTGCTAACGTGTTTGGTATGGCACAAAAGATCCAAGAAATGTACGAAACCGCTGGATTTCCCAAAGGTGCATACCAGTCAGTTCTAATTGACGGGGAAACGGCCAGTGAATTAATCAAACACCCTAAGGTCCGTGGCGTGTCTTTCACTGGTAGCGATGGTGTGGGTAAAAAAGTTGGTGCCTCAGCAGCTGAAAATGTTAAAAAGTCAGTCCTTGAATTAGGCAGTAACGATGCGTATGTGGTGCTCGACGACGCAGATTTGAACGTTGCTGTTGAAGCATGTGTTATGGGACGGGTTATCAATAATGGCGAAACATGTGTGTCAGCCAAGCGTTTTATCGTAACTGAAAAGAACTATGACGCGTTCAAAGGAGCATTTGTCGGCGCAATGAAAGCCATTAAGATGGGTGATCCGAACCTAGATGACACCGATCTTGGGCCCATGGCACGAGAAGACTTACGAGACAAGTTACATGACCAAGTTACCGATTCTATCAAGGCGGGTGCCACTTGTTTAACGGGCGGAGAAGTTCCAAACCGTAAAGGGTATTTTTACCCAGCGACAGTGCTGGAAAATGTGCAACCAGGTTCGCCAGCTTATGATGATGAGTTGTTCGGCCCAGTCGCGTCTTTAATTAAAGCTAAAGATGATGAAGATGCTATGCGCATTGCCAATGATTCACGTTATGGCTTGGGTGGCGGTATTTTCAGTAAAGATGAAGACAAAGCCATCAAGCTGGCACGTGAAGTATTTGAAACAGGCATGATCAACATCAACGGTTATGGCCTTGCGCACCCTGGTTTACCCTTCGGTGGGGTGAAAGACAGTGGTTACGGCCGTGAACATGGTGGCTTCGGTATTCGCGAATTTGTAAACGTGAAAGCAATTATGATCACCCAATAGTGGCGATCCTGTGGTATTGATTATTGTTGGTCATTAGCACTACATTGGTCGATGTGATTTCACAACTAATCGATTAACCATCATTAAGGTAGGTCAAAAAAAAAGGCAGCTAGACTACACTAGCTGCCTTTTTTATTTCTGTACTTATCTATAAGAAAGTATGCACATTTATAATGCCTATCGGCTAAAAGTAAGCGGAAGCACCTTGAAGGTATTGATTAAATGTACTTTGGTTAGCTTCTTTTAGCTGAGCGCATTGTTCCGATTCATCTTGGGCCACGTCATAGCTACGAGCCATACCGTCGTACTTGTCCATATGCTTTTGATAAAAATCTCGTGCCAATGCTATGTTATGAGCGCTACAACTCGCTGATACATACTCGGGCATACGAGCAATATGATACGCAGGCATTTTAGCCGTGACCTTGTCCATATTTTCATTTAACCATTGATACAAAATATCTTTGTCTTCTCTTGCCCCACTGACCGTTGATAAAAATCTAAGCACATTCGCTGGGCTGACCTCTTTATTAAGGCTCATATCCAATACTTTACGCATGGTCTTTGGCTCTGAGAACAACATGCCGTAACGGATAGCATTTTGGGTATTGGCATCTGTCGTGGCGAAATAGGCCGTTTGATAACGTTCAAACCAACTTTGATCACCACTGACTGCCAAGCTGCGCATGGCGTTGCCAGCAATAGCTCGGCCTGTGCTTGTATCATCTTGCAAGAATTTTTCGGTAATACGCTTGCTTTGAATCGCGACTTCAGGGGTTTGCGCATAACGCCCCAACATCCCAAATACATCGTTACGAAGCCGGCTAACGTCATTGCTGTCGCCTTCTTTTTCAACAACACCCAAGCGCACAAACCAAGGTGACAATTTTGCGCGAATGAAACGAGAAAATAGCGTTTTATTGCTATCGTCAACAAGGTAAGTTAAATCATTTAACGCCGCTACCACAGAGCGAGCGACAACAGGATCACTGTCTTGAGCGAGTGCATCAAGTACTGTCATATGTTGATTCAAACTGATTTTATCAGCGTTCAAAAGCGCATCTGAATTGTAAAGTAGCGACTTTTTCTCTCTGGCATTCAAAGTGTTTACGTCATCTAACAAGGCGCTCATTTGCGATGCTGGGATCTGCCAGCGCATATAACCCATGGCGTTATCATTCGGGTATATCCACTGGGCGTGGGCTAACTCACTGATATTTATTTTTGCTTTGTCTAAAAATAGAGTTGTACGTTGAATTTTATCGTTTTTCTTAAAGGTAATGGCAAGCGGCACTACCCAGGTTTGCGGGTTTACCTCTGCGCCTGTCAAATGATAGCGACTTTGCAGCACATCGCCGTTATTGGCGAAAGTAACTAACGGGTAGCCAGGTTGTTCTAAGTAGGTTTTCATCATTGCCGGTACATCAAAGTCAGCAACGGTAGAAAGTACTTCCCATAAGTCATCGGCCTGGGCATTGCCCCATGCATGTTTTTGCATATAGCTTTGTACGCCCTTTTGGAAGGCATCTTGGCCAACAAGGGCTTCAATCATTTGTAATACTGATTCCCCCTTGCTGTAGTTCAAGCCTAGGCCGTCCATTACGTCGGTTTGGCTGCGGACTTCTTTTTTTACTGCTTTGGTTGTTGGGCTGGCATCTGCGCCAAATGCGCCTTCTTGTACTAATTGTGCTTGGGTATTTTGCTCAGGATAGAGCGCCATGGTGATCTTGCTTTCCATCCATGAAGCAAATGCTTCGTTTAGCCATAAATCATCCCACCAGGCCATCGTAACCAAGTTGCCGTACCACATATGTGCCAATTCATGGGCGATGGTTTTGGTAGGACCACTTTGCTCGGTCAATCGAGGTTCATCATCTAACAGTAATAAGCTACTGCGATAGGTCACTAGCCCGGCGTTTTCCATCGCTCCGTGGGTAAAATTAGGCACGGCAATGAAATCGAGTTTTTCGTAAGGGTAGGGAGTACCAAAATAATCTTCTAAGGCATTGAGGATCTTAGGCGTTTGGGCAACAGCAAACTTCGTACGATGGGCTTGGCCTTTAGGTGTATATATTCGGCCTGGGACTGATAACCCAATGATTTCAGCGGAATCTAGCTCACCCACAGCAAAGGCAACTAAATAGCTTGGCATTGGTTTGGTTTTCTTGAACGTGACGGTTTGCCAGCCATCTGCAGTTGTTTTTGATAATACGGGGGTGTTTGATATAACGGTGTTAATTTGTGGTGCCGTAATCGTTAGCTGATATGGAATTTTAAAATTGGGTTCGTCAAATCCAGGAAAAGCACGTCTGGCGTGCATATCTTCAAATTGGGTAAAGATGTAATTACGCCCTTCAAAGGCAGACAAATACATACCGTCAGATGTGGTGTTCACTTTACCGTTGAACTGTATATGCAACTGATAGGTTTTAGCGGGCAATAATTGTGGGGCCTTACCTTGCTGAATATCATAGTTCTGACTTGTCACTGCCAACGGGATATGATGTTCGCCGTCGATTAATTCCGCTTTGTAAACATCTAATTCACGTTGATAAAACCGCACAATATCAGTGGCTTTATTAATTGTTACCGTGATGGTGGTTTCACCGCTAAAAGTCGCCTGATTCGGATCAATTTTAAGTTGAATTTGTTGAAATGTTGGTCTGACGTTTTCGCCTAGACGATAGGCCACGTCAGAGGCATGGGCTTGCGCAATGATGAAGAAGCTCAAAGCACTGCCCAAGCAGCGTTGTATCAATGTCATGGTTTGTCCCTGTTAAACTGATGTTTGTTATTGGCTGTGTGCGACATGCTTGGCAGTACATGCTATACCCAATGGCAGTACATGCTATACCCAATGGCGAGTATGCGCGGTACCTAGAATGCAATTTCTGACGGGCAGAGTAAGGTAAAATCACAAAAATGCAACTTACAAAGCGTTAACAGTTGTTTCGTTTGAAACAGGGGGGAAATATCAGCTTGTGAAATTAAGCTGCAGATAGCAAAAAAGGCTCATCAGAGCCTTTTATATTTTAATTGAACTTGAGAGCTAGCCAACTTTGTGAGGTGGGTTGGGGAACTCATATTCCTCGAAGGCCTTACGCAGAGCCAATTTATTTAATTTACCCGTAGCAGTATGGGGAAGTTCGTCTACAAACACGACATCATCCGGTAGTGACCATTTGTGCAGTTTATCTGTTAGGAACGACAATATATCTAATGTCGAGGCATCCACATTTTCTACACTTACCTTACGCACGGCAATAAGTAGAGGACGCTCAGTCCATTTAGGATGATATCGGCCAATTGCCGCAGCTTCAGCAATACCTGGGTGACTAACCGCAGCATTTTCAATGTCTATTGAGCTGACCCATTCACCACCTGATTTAATCACATCTTTGGTGCGATCCGTTATCTGCATATAACCCTGCGGATTAATAGTGGCTACATCGCCCGTTTCAAACCAACCTTGCTCGTCTACGGGGCAACCTTCTTCACCTGGAACTTGTGACATACCATAATAGCCACTGACGACCCATGGGCCACGCACTTTAAGTGCACCAAACGCCACTCCGTCCCACGGTAGTTCATTGTTGTCTTCATCAACAATACGCATCTCGATACCAAACACACCACGACCTTGCATAGCTTGTAGGTCGGTTATTTGATCGTCGGTGTAATCTTCCATACCGGGTTGTAAACCAAAAATAGTGCCAAGTGGGCTTGTTTCGGTCATGCCCCAGCCCTGGTATACCATAGTGTTGTGGTTATATTTAAATCGTTCAATAATCGTGCGTGGGCAGGCAGCGCCGCCTACTGATACGCGAGTAAGTGAAGGGATTTTTTTACCACTCTTGTCTAAATAGTCGAGTAACGCTAACCAGATAGTAGGGACACCTGAACTAAAGGTGACCTGTTCCGTTTCTATTAGATTTTGTAACGTCTCCCCATCACCCATTTTAGGTCCAGGCATAACTAATTTTGTGCCTGTCATGATGGTACCAAATGGTAACCCCCAAGCATTAACGTGAAACATAGGCACAACTGGCAGGCAGGTTTCATGACAAGAAGAACTAGTTACATCGGGTAAGGCACCCGCTAATGCGTGCAACAATGTCGAGCGATGGCTATACACCACGCCCTTAGGATTACCTGTAGTGCCAGATGTGTAACACATGCCGCTAGCGCTATTTTCGTCAAACTCAGGCCAGTCGAAGTCACTGGATTTATCCGCAATAAGCTCTTCATAACACAATACATTTTTAAGCGCTGTTTCAGGCATATTGTCTTTATTGGTCAGCACGATAAAGGCTTCTACATTACCTAAATGAGGCGCAAGTGCCTCCACAAGTGGCATAACTAATACGTCAACAAAAATGAATCGGTCTTGAGCATGGTTGATAATGTACGTCACTTGCTCAGGAAACAGCTTAGGATTAATAGTGTGGCACACCATGCCACTGCCTGAAATGGCATAATACAGCTCTAAATGACGGTAGTCGTTCCACGCAAGAGTACCGATACGATCGCCAAATTCTGCCCCTAACGAAGCTAGCGCATTAGCCAATTTCCGTGCTCTAGTGGCCAAATCTTTGTAGGTATAACGATGACGAGGGTTATCAGCGGTAACGGAGACAATTTCACGTTTGGGAAAGTTCTTCTCGGCATGTTTTAAAATATTTGAAATCATCAATTGTGAATTCATCATAAGTGCTTGCATTTGGGGTTCCTTATTCACGTCAAAGGGCAATCATATTGCCCTTTTAAAATCGGTATTTAACAATAATATATTGTGCTACTACCAAGCAGTAACACCGCCATCAAGGGCGATAGATTGTCCAGTCATATAAGTATTGCCAGGTGACAGTACTAAGAGCATGGCATTGACTATCTCTTGTGGTGTAGCTAAGCGTTTCATTGGACAACCCACAGCCAATTGGTTAATACCGTCTTGGGAAATTTCACCATCGATATTAAGGATATTAGTCGGCGTGTAAAAAGGGCAGATTGAATTAGCTCTAATTCCCTTGCGCGCATACTCAATGGCAGCAGTTTTGGTCAAACCGATAACGGCATGTTTGGCAGCGGCGTAAGCTGCGCCTTTAGGGGCACCACCAAGGCCAGCAAGAGAGCTAACATTCAAAATGTGGCCACTGCCTTGTTTTAGCATAACTGCAATTTGATGTTTCATACCGAACATAACGCCTTTTACGTTAACGGCCATCTGTTTGTCCATAGTCGCTTCGTCAAGAGTATGCATGGGCGCCATGCTGTGGGCTATGCCCGCGTTGTTTACGCCGATATCAACTCGGCCGAACTTTTCCATTGCACTATCAACCATGGCTTTGCAATCTGCTTCTTTTGATACATCGCAGTGTTGAGCTATAATGTTGTCAGAGAATTCTTTTAAACCGTCAACTGTCTCAGCTAAACCTTTAGGGTCAATATCACTGATCACGAGTTTACAACCTCGCTCGGCTAAGCCTTTTGATAATAATCGGCCAAAACCACTGCCTGCACCGGTAATTAATGCCACTTGTCCGCTAAAATCTAATAATGAATCCATGTTAAATACTCACTTCTAATTCGTTGAAATAGGGTTGTCGTTAATAAATTGCAAAAGCACTTTGGCTAACTGCACCGGTTGGTCTTCTTGTAAAAAATGCCCACCTTGTTTGATCGTAGTATGCGATTGACCTTGCGTACCCGGGATTAGTTTTTGCATGATCTCGTCACCGCCAGCGGTAACGGGATCACTATCGCTAAACGCAGTGATAAAAGGTTTTTTAAACTGTTGAAGCATTTGCCATGCTTGTCTATTCGCATCAGTTTGCGGGTCGTCAGTGCTAACGGGCACTAACAACGGGAACTGGCGAACGCCTGCTTTATATTCTTCTGTAGGAAAGGGCGCATTATAAGCATCAAGTACGTCAGCGGTTAATTCAGTCACGGTTGCGCCCTTAATAATGCCTGCTACTGGAAACTCAGGGACTTCTTGAGAAAAAGTACGCCACTTCATAAAGGCTTCACCAGGCGCATGATCGCCAGTGGGCAGCATCGTGTTAGCAGCTAACACCCGAGCAAACACCTCTGGGTGTTCTGCGACCAGACGCAGGCCTAGCAAACCGCCCCAGTCTTGGCAGACTAATGTCACTTGGCTTAATGAAAGCTGGGTTAATATATTGCGGATCCAATCTAAATGACGCTGAAAAGTGTAGTCGCCACGCTCGGTTGGTTTATCAGAGCGGCCAAAGCCAATTAAATCCGGCGCAATAACGCGATACCCTTGTTGCGTTAACGGTGAAATCATATTTCGATACAAATAACTCCAAGAAGGTTCGCCATGAAGCATCAATATTACTTCGCCGTCTCTCTCACCTTCGTCAAGGTAATGCATCCGCAATTCCCCCCCTTCGAAGTCATCCACATTAATGT
This sequence comes from Paraglaciecola sp. 20A4, assembly GCF_011378905.1. Lineage (GTDB taxonomy): Bacteria > Pseudomonadota > Gammaproteobacteria > Enterobacterales > Alteromonadaceae > Paraglaciecola. Next base: position 11,054 of record NZ_WTPY01000007.1, read on the forward strand.
AGTGGGGCTCGAACGAATAACCTGATAAATCTTTAAAGCAGGTGTCTGGGGTACGTAAATGTTGCATAGACGTTATTCCAATGAGTGCTTGAACACACGATGTAAGCACGTTGTTAAACTTGTAAATGAACTAATAGAAAATCATTTAGCCCTGTAAAAGTCAACTCGCCTAAATTAATGCAGAAGTATGAATTTAATGAATAATTAAATGAGAACGTGAATACCTGCGTTATCAGTTAAGATTATTAACAAATATAAAACCAATAAATTTGGATGATTAAGCTCCCTGACCTAGTATTCGTTTACTAATTTATCTGGTAAGAGGTCATTATGAGTCAAGCAGTGATAGCTGAAGTACAAGGAAACGTCGCGGTTTTGTATATGCAAAGCCCACCGGTTAATGCTTTATCTAAGTCAGTACGCGTTGGATTAATCGAAAATATTAAACAGGCGTTAGATAACGATCAAGTGAAAGCCATTGTTATCTCATCTAAGTTGGCACTGTTCTCTGGTGGCGCCGACATCAGTGAATTTTCAGGGGGTAACCTTGAACCACATTTACCAACAGTATTAGACGTCATAGAAAATGCAGCTAAACCCATTATAGCAGTGCTGAATGGTCCTGCGTTTGGTGGAGGGCTTGAAGTTGCTTTGTCATGTCACTACCGCGTGACTTTTGCCAGCAATAAGGTTGGCTTGCCAGAAGTTAATTTGGGTATTTTGCCGGGTGCTGGTGGTACGCAGCGTCTACCACGCCTTGCAGGCGTGCCAAAAGCGCTCGATATGATTGTGTCGGGTCGTCCAGAAAAAGCCAGCAAGCTTAACGGTGTGTTCGATCTAGTGGTTGAAGACCCAAGCAACTTACTGGCTGAAGCAATGGCGTTTGTTGAGAAGGTTATTGCTGATGGTGCGAAAACACGTAAAACATCAGACATCGAAATTGATAAAGCTAGCGCACCAGATGAACTGTTCGCGCAGTATCGTCAAGGCCTTAAGAAGCAAGCTCGCGGTTTCTTTGCCCCAGAACGTTGTATCCAAGCGGTTGAAGCATCTGTTTCATTGCCGTTTCAGCAAGGTCTGGTTCGCGAAGGTGAGTTATTTATGGAATGCATGGGCTCAAAAGAAGCGCGTGCTCAACAACACTTCTTTTTTGCTGAACGTGCAGCTTCACATGTAAGCGACTACGATAAATCTACGCCGGTTCGAGACATTAAAAAGGTCGGTATTATCGGTGCCGGCACTATGGGCGGTGGTATCGCCATGAACTTCGCTAATGCGGGTATCCCGGTCATTATGCTTGAGCTTAAGCAAGAAGCACTTGATAAAGGCCTAGCGTTAATTCGTAAAAACTACGAAAATTCTGCCAAGAAAGGCAAACTTACCGCACAAGCTGTTGAAGATAGAATGGCGCTACTGCAGGGCTCTACTGAATATGCTGCCCTAAGTGACGTAGATTTGGTTATTGAAGCCGTGTTTGAAAAAATGTCGGTTAAGAAAGAAGTATTTGGTGCTCTTGATAAAGTATGTAAACCAGGTGCCATTTTGGCCTCGAACACGTCTACATTAGATGTGAACGAAATCGCAGCATCTACCTCACGTCCTGAAGATGTAATTGGTTTGCACTTCTTTAGCCCTGCAAACGTAATGAAATTACTTGAAGTGGTTAAGGCTGAAAAAACCTCTGCTGAAGTGATTAAAACATCTATGCAGATGGCTAAGAAAATTAACAAGGTTGCGGTACTCGTTGGCGTATGTTTTGGCTTTGTGGGTAACCGCATGATCGAACCTTATGGCCGAGAAGCAGCGCGCTTGATGTTAGAAGGTGCAACACCTCAACAAGTCGACAAAGTTATTTATGATTTTGGCCTACCTATGGGTCCATTCACTATGGGTGATATGGCAGGTTTAGACATTGGTTACTACGTACGTGAATCACGTCGCGAGTTTATTGAACATGATCCTAGTTACTGCGTGGTCTCTGACCGTTTGGTAAAACAAGGTCGTGTCGGTCTTAAGTCAGGCCGCGGTGCGTACATGTACGAACCAGGCAATAGAACACCCGTGCCAGATCCTGAAGTAGTTGAAATGGCAAAAGAAGAAGCAGCACGTTTAGGTATCCCGCAACGTGACATCTCAGATCAAGAAATTCTAGAGCGCATTATCTTCCCATTAATCAATGAAGGTGCGTTGATATTGGAAGAGGGTATAGCGGCTAAATCAAGCGACATCGATGTTATCTATGTATACGGCTATGGTTTCCCAGTTTATCGTGGCGGCCCTATGCAATATGCTGATGAAATTGGCTTGAAAAAAGTTTACGACGCGATGTGTAAATATCGTGATGAATTAGGTGAATACGGTGGTCACTGGTTTGAACCAGCGCCGCTATTGAAAAAGCTCGCTGAGCAAGGCAAACGCTTTGCAGATTTCAAACAGTAACACCTACTTAACCTATTACAAAACGAGAGAAGAATTATGAAAGAAGCAGTCATAGTATCCACCGCAAGAACACCCATTGGCCGTGCTTATAAAGGCGCATTTAACAACCTTGAAGCCCCTAGTTTAGGTGGTCATGCCATCCGTGAAGCAGTAAGAAAAGCTGGCATTGATCCAGCATCAATTGATGATGTGATTATGGGTAGCGCTTTGACCCAAGGCAGCGGCGGTATGAACATCGGTCGTTTAGCTGGTTTGGCTGGTGGTTTGCCCGTCTCGGTTTCAGGTATGACGCTAGATCGCCAGTGTAGTTCGGGTATGTATGCTATTGCGACAGCCGCTAAGCATATTATTACTGACAACGTGCCAGTTATGGTTGCGGGTGGTCTTGATTCCATAAGCTTAGTGCAAAATAAATATATGAATACCCATCGCATGGTTGATCCTGCATTGGCTAAATTGCATAAAAATATTTATATGCCCATGTTGCAAACCGCTGAAGTGGTTGCTGCTCGCTACGGTATTGACCGTGATGCAATGGACGAGTACGCATTTCAAAGTCAAATGCGCACTGCTGCAGGTCAAGCTGCTGGCAAATTTGATGATGAAATCGTGCCAGTGACAACCACTAAAGTTGTAGTTGACCGCGAGACCAAAGAAGAGAGCTTCCATGAAGTTACCTTGAGTAAAGATGAAGGTAATCGTGCTGAAACGACGCTTGAAGGGTTGAAAAGCCTTAAGCCCGTTATTGAAGGCGGTTTAATCACTGCAGGTAATGCAAGTCAGTTGTCTGACGGCGCATCAGCCACAGTCATTATGAGCTCGAAATTGGCTGAACAGCAAAACTTAACGCCCCTTGGTGCGTACCGTGGTATCGCTGTTGCTGGTTGTGAACCAGACGAAATGGGCATTGGCCCAGTATTCGCTATTCCTAAATTACTTAAGCGACACGGTTTAACCATGAACGATATCGGTTTATGGGAACTAAATGAAGCTTTCGCCGTACAAGTTATGTACTGCCGAGATAAGTTGGGCATTCCTGATGAATTGCTTAACGTTAATGGTGGAGCAATCTCGATTGGTCATCCATACGGCATGAGTGGTGCGCGTATGGTTGGTCATGCACTTATCGAAGGCAAACGCCGAGGGGCTAAATACGTGGTATGCACCATGTGTATTGGCGGCGGTATGGGCGCAGCTGGTTTATTCGAAGTTTATTAAATTTTAAGCGCCTCGTAAGAGGCGCTAAAAATGCTAAAGAGGTTACAAAATGGAAGGTTATAAAGCCCCCCAGAAAGACGCATTGTTCGTTATGAATGAGTTGCTAGGATTTGAAAAGCATTACGCAGATCTTGGTTTTGATGATGCGTCACCAGATATGGTTGAAGCTATTTTTTCTGAAGCCGCAAAATTCAGTGAAAACGTTTTGGCACCGATTAATGCAATTGGTGACGAAGAAGGTTGTACTTGGGAGAACTCAGTCGTTACAACCCCAACAGGCTTTAAAGAAGCGTATCAGCAATATGTAGAGGGCGGATGGCCTTCAATGACCCACCCAGCTGAGTTTGGTGGTCAAGAGTTGCCTTACTCGTTGTCGTCAGCGCTAGGTGAGTGGTTATCTGGTGCAAACCATGCTTGGGCCATGTACCCCGGATTAAGCCAAGGTTGTATGGCCACGCTTGAAGCACACGGCACACCTGAGCAACAAAAAATGTTCTTGCACAAACTAGTAGCAGGAACGTGGACAGGCACTATGTGTTTGACCGAGTCTCACTGTGGTTCGGATTTGGGCATGCTTAAAACCAAAGCAGAAAAGAACGCAGATGGCAGCTACAACTTAACCGGTACCAAGATTTTCATTTCGGCTGGTGAGCATGATATGTCAGAAAATATCGTGCATATCGTTATTGCCCGTCTTGCTGGTGCACCGGAAGGAACAAAAGGGATTTCGTTGTTCGCGGTACCTAAATTTAACGTGAGTCCTGAAGGTGAAAACGAAGATCGAAATGCCGTTACCTGTGGTTCAATTGAACACAAAATGGGTATCAAAGGCTCAGCGACGTGCGTGATCAACTTTGATGGTGCGAAAGGTTACTTAATTGGTACTGAGAACCGTGGTTTGAACTGCATGTTTACTTTTATGAACTCAGCCCGCATCGGGACTGGTCTTGAAGGGTTAGCGTCAAGTGAAACTGCGTTTCAAGGAGCACTTGCATACGCGAAAGACCGTTTACAGTTTCGTTCAATGAAAGGTGTACAAAATCCGGCTGGCCCAGCGGATCCGATTATCGTGCACCCAGATGTGCGTCGTATGTTACTAACACAAAAAGCGTTTGCCGAAGGTAATCGAGCGTTAGCTATTTACGCCATGAAATTAGTTGATGTCACTTTATACAGCAAAGACGATGCTGATAAACAGTTAAGTGAAGCGAAATTAGCATTTTTGACGCCTATCGTTAAAGCATTCTTAACCGAAACTGCGCAAGAAGCGACTAGCTACGGCATGCAAGTATATGGCGGACATGGTTTCATTAAAGAATGGGGCATGGAACAACTTGCTCGTGATACACGTATTTGTACTATGTACGAAGGGACTACGGGTATTCAGGCCATTGACTTATTGGCGCGTAAAGTTGTCGGTTCAAATGGTAAGTTGCTTGACGTATTTACCCAAGAAGTACGTGATTACTGTTTAAGTATTCGTGACAAAGGCCAGTTCAACGCGTGGTCTAATGCTATTGAAGTGCATTTAGATGAGTGGAAACAAATAACCGCTGATATAACCAAACGTGCTGCTAGCAATCCAGATGAATTAGGTGCTGCTTCAGTAGATTACTTAATGTATTCAGGTTATGTCACGGTAGGATACTTCTGGTTGAAGATGGCTGTATTAGCACAGGAAAAGCTAGATGCAGGCACGGACAATGCTGAATTCTATCAAGCGAAGTTACACACGGCTAAGTTTTACTTCGATCGTTTGTTAACCCGTACTCGTTCATTGGTATCTGCAATCGAAACCGGTTCAGACAGCTTAATGAGTATGCCAGTCGAGCAGTTTGACTTAGGCGCTTAATAGCGGAATTATTCGAAAGAATAAGTAGAGGCGAACCTTTTTCTTTGGAAAAGTGTTCGCCTTTTTTTTATTAAAGGAATAGACAATGCCTATAAGCCATCATTACGCTGATATCAACGGCGTCTCTTTGCATTACATCGAAGCGGCGTGTCACAATCCACAAGACAGTACGCAAACCTTAATTTTTTTGCACGGTTTTCCAGAGTATTGGGGAACTTGGCAGGCGCAAATTGATTACTTTCGCGCGCATTATCGTGTCATCGTGCCGGATTTGATGGGCTACAATCTAAGCGATAAACCTCAGGCTCAAGAGGCTTACAGTGTACCGAATCTTATCGCCTTGTACGCTCAGTTCGTTGCAAAAATAAGCCCGGACGCACCAGTTAACCTAATCGCTCACGATTGGGGTGGGGCGATAGCATGGCCTCTTGCGGCGTTTCACCCGCAACTTTTCAATAAATTAGTTATTTTAAACGCTGCTCATCCGAGCACGTTTACTCGCGAGATGGCCACTAACCCGAAGCAGCGCCAAAAAAGTGCTTACATACACCAACTGGTAGCTGAAAACGGGGTTGAGTTTGTACAACAAAATGACTTTGCTATGCTCAGAGACATGTTATTTTCTGGCATGCACAACACCCAGTTTAGTGAGCGTCAGAAGGCTGAATACATGCGAGCCTGGAAGCAACCGGGGGCCGTAAACGGTATGCTGCAATATTATCGCGCGATGCCACAATTACCGCCTGAAGCACAGGCGCATATTACAACGGAATATGCTTTAAAAATTCCTAATATTCGTATTGCTACGCCCACATTAGTCTTATGGGGAGAGCAAGATGAAGCATTTGTAACAAGTATTTTAGACGGGATTGAGCAGTATGTACCTGACTGCCGAATACAACGCTTTAGTGATGCCACACATTGGCTGCACCATGAAAAACCGCATGAAGTAAATGCCAGTATTGCGCAATTTTTAGCAGAATAAATAAGCGTTGCTTACACTGCTAATTAACGCTTATGTATGCACAATACATACGCTTTCATTCGAGTCTAACTGATTACGCTTTTTGCTCACTGCGCGACATTGTCGTGTTTTATATATAGTTTTAAAGCGTCTTGTTAGCACTGTTCGTCGTCTGTTACGTCATTGGAAATTACTTGATTGCGGCCGTTCTCTTTAGCGTAATATAAACGCTTATCCGCTGTATCGAGCAGTCTGTTTAAGTCGTAGCCATCTTGTCCGAAGCTCGATATGCCGGCACTTAAAGTAATGTGAATATCACACTTTGGCGTGGTAAACGGGGTTTTCATAAGCAGTTTTCGTAATGCATTAACCTGTTGATGACCCTTTTCTATATCTGTGGCGACCATCAACAAAGCGAACTCTTCGCCGCCAAATCTGGCGAGCAAATCTGACTTTCGAGTATTCTGTTGTAGAAAATTAGCGACATGTCTTAGGGCGTCGTCTCCTACTGCATGGCCGTGAATATCGTTGATAGTCTTAAACAAATCCAGATCAAACAATACCACTGTTAGTGGGTCATGATGACGTGCGGCCAAGGCGCTCAGCTGGTTAAAACTTTCATTCAATTTCATACGATTAGCGAGCCCCGTAAGAGGGTCGGTACCTGCAAGAGACAGCAATCTGTCTTCATTCTGCTCACGGTTCGTTTCGTAAACATGGGCGAATGTCATCATTAGAAACGAACTCAATATCACGTTAACTGATATAGCCACATTGAGAGAAAAATTATGCTCTGTGCTGATAAAACGCCAGTGATAAGCCATAATCCCAAAAATAATAAAGGTTAATGAAAACCAAAAGCCTTGCTTGCGTCCCATTAATAGATAAGAGATCACTGGAATGGTTAAAATCCATACAAAGATAGATTCAGATGATTGAGGAACGGACAAGCCGTAAATCATAATGACAAAAAAAGGCACCACATAAATAGTGACCCATTTTTGGAAGTATTTGGTGGTCATTATTTGACGCCAAAGCCATAATGAGAATAGCCCATACACCAGTTCTATTATCGCTAATGGCCATATGCCGCGTTGAAAATTAACCACAGAAAAAACACAACCGCCAATAAAAGTAATAATAAGTAGCACCCGCATTACATCGCGTCGGTACTGAAAATTCTGCACTAACTGATCTGTCATTTTTATCTCATACAATGTTAGCCTAGGAAAATAAATGCACCGTAAAGCTTATTGTCTTGCATTTAACATACGCATTAGGGGAGAAATACTTGATGCACTGGGATAAATTCATTACCAAGATTAAAAATCAAGTTTTAACATAACGATAAATAGTCTCGTTATCAATATATTAGGCTGACAATTGTGGTTTATAGCAGATTTAATTCCACCATAACTATTTACTGGTAATCCAAGCATTATATAGGTTTGAAAAAACGGCACATAAGAAGCCGTTTTGCTAATTGCCTAGTACCGCTACTTAGCAATTTTTTGAGTGAGTCTTTCAAAAACATGTTGAAAATACTGATGGGGGCACTGGGTTTGCGTACCTCAATAAATATTCTTGTTTGACACGGTTGCTAGATTCGGTCGTTTAGTACTGCAATAATCGGTGAATTGGTTAAACCATTTTCAGTTGCCCAAGCCGCAACGGTTTTACCGTCTGGTTCAGGTGTACTCAAGTCACTTTTTGGCATTTTCTTAACCATTAAGGTTCCGGTTTCAATTGCATCGTTTAACATGGCGGTACGGATCAAACTGTTACCACCACAACTGATACCTGAATAATAATCTTGTAATTTAAGACGGTAATCTGACTGAACGCGTTTCATTTTTTTGCGAAGTTCGCCTTTATCATCCGCTTTAACAATAGTGCAGATATTCTGTAATGCTTCAGCTACGTCTGCTTGAGCAGGTGCAGCAAAAACAAGAAATGTAGTGGCGATAGCGATAGAAGTTTTAACAATTTTCAACATGGTCAATTCCTCGGTTCTTAAGGTAATTTTAATCTCGTTTCGTTGAACTTATTAAACGCCATTTTGATTGATTAAAAAATCTACAGCTCGATACTTTGGTATGATGCTCAATACCTTTATTGGCCCTTATTCTGCCTGAGCACAATTGATAGGCTCATTTATAACGGGCTTCTACAAGGACATAGATAAGAACAAGTGACTAAGGAAATGCTTAGGGACGCACAATTTAAGCGTGCGCCGCCAGTCAAGCATCACTGATGTCTAAGGACTATATGACGTGCAAGTTAAATGCTTAAATCAAGTAAGTTATAGTCTTTTAGCTTAGCAAGAGTATCTGGCTGCCAGCTAAAATCTGTACTCGAATGAGCAAGGGGCTTATAACTATAGGGGGTTTCATTGGGATACTGGGCACGTCGTGCCTCAATAGCATAACCTATCGCATGTGCACGTTTTTCGATCATATCAGCATCATAAATCGCTGCCTCGCTATGTATGCCAGCTCCTTTTACATCGAGTACCGATGAGCGTTTATGAAAGCCAAAGTTAATGGTAATGCGTGGTTCAAACCCGGTATTGGCAAATGAGCCATGCACTAGTTGACGGTTGCAGATCACTACATCCCCGGCATTACATATGATAGGTAGGGCATCAGGTAGGCGCTCGCTGCCTGCATCTACAACCATTTGCTTAATATTTTGGCGCCCTAGAACATGCGAACCTGGTACAACCCAAACGCCGTTTACAGCTGTGCTTCCGTAAGCTTGAGCCATAAAGTTAAAGCCGTGGATTTGTGCATCGAATGCTGGAGTATCCCAATGGGTATCACCGTCTTGGTGCCAAGATACTGCCGCACCTAGACCGGGCTCTTTGATAAATAAGCATTCATGAAAAGGGGCGAAATCTTCGCCATTGATAGCTTGCGCCACTTTTAATAACTCTGGATGAGCATAAGTGCGTAAACAGGCGGGTGAAAATTGTAATGAGCCTAGCAGTACAAAAGGTGACTCTTCTGGGGCATCGATTGCTGCCGTTGGTTCAAATAGTTTGACTTGGTGTCGGCCATTGGCAATAGGGGTGCCTCCAAGCGGATCACCAAGCGGCTTAGCCCACAACAAATTAGGGGCTTTACAATCTACCCCGAGAGCGGTCTCACCCTTAGCGTTAACCTTATCACCGTTCTTAACGGCAAAGCGTTGCTTTAACTGGGTTAGGTCTTGTTCAATATCGCTCAACTCTTGTGCATCCAGCACGTTTTCAAAGATATAAAAACCGTATTTAAGGTACGCCGCACGAATCTCACTGCTTAGCTGCCCGTCGGCTTCAAACAATATTGGTCCTCGGTTTGGCAGTTCAAGGGATTTTTGCTGGCCGTCGATCAGGTATTGACGCATCGCGTCAGCGTCGTTGCCATAGTGGGCCGCGCAGGCTTCGATAGAATCGCTAATGTCTGTGAACATGATGTATCCTTATATGTAAATATTTAGTTAACGAAGCTATTCTTAATCCTTTGTAAATTTTATGCAATATAAAATTTAATATATGTTAAAGTTTACTGTGTGGAACATATGAGCTAGATGTTATGAAACCAGTTAGAGCGCAGGGCGGAGTGGCAACACGCACCGCCAACAAATTGAAACGCAAACAAACTATCCTCAATACAGCTAGGGATATTATTGCTAGTGGCGGGTACGCCTGTTTCACCCTTGCTGAATTGGCCAGTCAAGCAAATGTGACAGTGCCAACCATACATAATTTAATTGGCAATAAATCTGAGGTGCTTAAACAGTTGGTAGTAGACATGGTCGAGCGCACTGAAAAGGTGCTATCTTCCACCGCTTTTAGCGATCCTATTTCAGCCGTAGAGTCATTCACTGACAATTTAATGTCGCTTTATCAAGATGATGAAGCTTTTTACAAAGCGGCATTTGTAATTGGTGAACAAGAATCCATGTTCGAACATGGACATTCAGGTGGTATTTTTAAAAAGTCACTTAAGCTTGCATATCAGGTTTGCCTTGATGCAAAAGAACATGGTTTCCTCGCTGGAAACATCAATAGCGAATTGCTCGCTGATAGGCTATTTGCTAATCAACGAATTGCACGTTACGACTGGATGCACGGCTATATAAATTTGTCTGAGTATCGATGTCAGATGATTTGCGGCATGTTGTTAACGTTTTCTGCTGATGCAACGGACCAATATCGCCCAATACTGATAGCCAAAATTAGTCATATCTTCGCACAAAGCGCTAAATAATAACGGTGTTTACTAGGATGGTTAATATCCTGCTTAAGCACACGGTAATACACGTGAATACAGTTTAGGTCAATCGAGATGAAAGATAATCAACCACTGGTTTTTAGATAGGGATTTTCTCGGTAGGGCCTACACCATTGCAACAAAATTAAAGCGTAATTAATCAACTTATTACCTAGTGTAAATAATCTAAACATAACAGCAATACGACAATTCAAATTGCGCGCTTTATACTGGCCTTCCCAATTAATTTATTAAAGCATGCATCTAGCCCTCAAACCGCCTGCAAAGAAGTTTCACGATTTTTGGGTATGGATATAACCGCTACGGTAAGACGGTCATTACCGACGCTTGACGGGCAATCCAGTGCAACAATTCTAAAACATTTAAAGGTAGTCTAAATTGTTTCTTAAACGACATACCTAATTTGATCGTTATCATGTTCGTAAACAGTAATGCTCTTTAACCATAATATGGCATATGCCATATGCCATATGCCGTTGTTTTAATTATCATCAGTAGGTTAAAAGAGACATCTGTTTTAACTCGTCCTCGAATGAACGTTTAAATATCAGCAGAGTATGAGTGCCGCTCTACTATGATCAAGTGGCAGAAAGATCTAGACGATTGGGCGCATTTCTTTTATACATTAAAGGGGGGGTATTTGAGTAATATGCTTAATGGGGTGTCAAGTAAAGGTATCTTGCTTGATGAAAAATTATTTGCGCGAACAGTAATTCAACTCAAATCCCAAATGACGAAAGACGCCTCAGCGACTACACCAAAACGGATATATGTGTGAAATGAAACAATATTTACAGGTTTGTGTATATGTTCTAATTGGTTTTTTGCCTGCGTACTCATTTGCGGATACCTTTAGCGCTCATTGTCGTAATTATCCGCCTGATTTATTCTTTGATGGAAATAAGTGCGTTGGTATCATACCGGAGCTGGTTACAGATATCTTTAGTGACCTTGGGCATGATATTATCTGGTTAAACGCACCGTGGAGTCGCTCCTATCGAGAAGCTGAAAAAGGCAATGTAGACTTGATGATCCGTCATTCAATGATTCCAGAGCGACGATCTGTTTTGCTTCCAATTACCTACGGCTACGATATTCGATCCCTTTCTTTTTATAAATCGCCAAATTTTAAAGGTGATATAAAATCTTATGAGGATTTAGAGAAAGTTAATGTCGGTGCTATTAGAGGCGCGTATTATTCCCCCCGTTTTTCGAATATTGTCCCAGTAACACTCACGTTAGTGGGCGAAACGAAGCAGTTATTAGAGATGCTCGAACGTGAGCGAATTGATATAGCAGTAACATCAGTGTCCCAAAGTGCAGCGTTATTTGCAGCACGTTTTGAGAAGGCTACTTTTGTTGACAGCTTTATTAATCATTTTTACATCAGTATTCCTAAAAAATCCAAAGCGGTCGGTATTTATGATGCTGTGTCTGAACGAATGTTGGAATACCGAAAAAGTGGCAAAATAAATCAATATTTTGAACGATATGGAGCTAAGCCGCCGCAGCAAATTTATGAATGAACTTAGTGTTTGAATATAGGTGTTAATACTAGGAACATTATTTTGCTGGTTATCAGGCAAACTACTTGAAAATAGAGTTAGCCTTACTACAGGGGACTGCTGATTTCTATGCGTTATACATTTTGCCATCAAGACCAACAGGATATCATTCACCCAGTTGTTGTTGCTTGGCACGGCCTCCAGAAAATTTCAGCGATACTGAATAACTATTTCCGATCTTTGAACTTCAGCGTAACGAAAAATAATATAAAGTAGCAGCCAAACGCAAACCAATAGGGCAGCGCGCCATCTATCGAATACAGATAGGTGCCTAATAACGGGCCTACGGTGAAGCCTAATGGAGGACATGCGCCAGCGACACCAGCGACGGCACCTTGCTCTTCAGATGATACAGCAACTGAGGCCCCAGCCATAAAGCCGGGTCCGGCCAATCCCATTCCTGAGCCCAAAATACACATGGCTAGCATGTACATATTCTGTGTTTCGCTGATAGCCATAATGGCAAACGCGACCATCATCATGGGCATTGATATTCTAAGCAGAACGAACGGTCTCACAGAAAGCCGCGGTATGACCAACAATTGCACGAGCAAAGCTGCGGCGGCTGAGAACATCATACTAATACCGACAATTTTTGCCGTTTGGGTGCCATCGAGCCCTAGCATATCTTGAAAACGAAAGGCGATCGTTTGCTGCACAATAGCAAACCCCATAAAGAGCATTACACCCGCCACCACCAATGGAAAAATTCTAGGGTCGGTGTACTTAAGCTTTTGTGTCTTTCGAATATGGATAGGTTTGGGTAAAACGGGTAGGGCGTAAACAGCGAGTACCCCGGCAGCCACCGTTAACAACACCGAAAAATATAGGGGGGTGATCAAGCTAATACCAGCAAGTAAGCCCCCTATAGCGGGCCCTAATATAGATCCAATGTTAGTTGCCGCTCCAAGTGCCCCCATGCCCTTTATACGATCTTTTACGGTGGTAATATCCGCCATATAAGCATTTGCAGAGGGGGAAACCGCAGCCATAACGGTAGCATTTGCTACGCGAGTAGCAATCAAAAGAACGAGGGCAACGATAGGGATAAGATACCCCAGTAAAGCGGCTTGAAACACACCGGCAAACAGCATAGTGCCTGCCGAGTAACCAAACAAACCAATTAACAGCACCTTTCGTCTACCCCATGCATCGCTGGCACGGCCCCAAAGAGGGCTGATCAGAAATATGGTCAATGAAGACGACGAAATAATGGCGCCAATTTGCACTTCTACCAAACCAATTTCGCGTCCTAAAGGCGCAAGTATGGCGAACAATACAGTTTGTGCAAAACCCATAGCAGCCACGGCGAGAAGCAGAGTACGTTTAGCTAAGGCAGTGGATGCTTGAGTCTGGTTCATAGTGTTCACTTGTGAGTTTGGCTTTTACGATTTAGTCTTAAGACAGAGTCGTAAGCGCTTCGCCTGAGTATTGCTCGAGTTCTTCAAGCTTACCGTCACGAATTTTATTGGCCCAATTAGGATCTTGTATCAAGGCACGACCAACCGCAACTAAGTCAAACTCACCTTTGTCCATCCGTTCAATCAAGTCATCGATTGAACGTGTATTTGAGCCTTTACCCGCAAAGGCACTGAAGAAATCTTCATTTAACCCTACAGAGCCTACCGTGATTGTGGGTTTACCAGTAAGTTTTTTAGTCCATCCGGCTAGGTTAAGTGAGCTATTGTCGAACTCATTTTCCCAATAGCGGCGTGTGGAACAATGGAATATATCTACTCCAGCTTCATTCAGTGGCGTTAAAAATTCTTCAAGTAGCTGCGGCGTTTCAGCCAATCTGGCGGTGTAATCTTGCTGCTTCCACTGTGAATAGCGAAATACAATCGGGAAATCAGGCGAGGTCGCTTCGCGGATACGCTTGATAATCTCTACAGCAAGGCGACTACGATTAGCCATGCTGCCGCCCCATTCATCGGTACGCTGATTCGTGCCACTCCAAAAGAACTGATCAATTAAGTAACCGTGAGCACCATGAATTTCAACGCCATCGAAACCAATGCGCATCGCATCAGCCGCTGCGTTAGCAAAGCCACTTATAACGGTTTCAATTTGCGCGGCCGTCATGGGTTCAGACACTTGTTTACCTGGAGCAAGCAAACCTGAAGGACCGACACTGGGCAACTCTGGATAAGGTGCTTTCTTAGGTGAACGGGCCATACCCACGTGCCAAAGTTGAGGCATAATTTTACCGCCTGCACCGTGTACTGCTTTAACAGTTTTTTCCCAACCTGCAAGGGCTTGCTCACCGTGAATTTGTGGAATGCGTTCACCCATGGTCGCAACAGGGTCGTTAATGGTGGTGCCTTCAGTAATAATTAGGCCAGTTCCACCTTCTGCGCGGCGACGATAATAGTCAGCCACATCATTGGTAGGAATACCACCAGGTGAAAACTCACGGGTCATTGGAGCCATCACAATACGATTAGGAAGGGTCAAGCCTTTAAGGCTGAACGGATTAAATAACGCATCTACATTTTTACTCATGTTTTATCCTTTTAATTTTTCAATTCAATAGGGTGAGTTAATTCGTTTAACCGCTTCGAGTTCGCTCGGTTCGGCGCTTACAGCGCGTATTAAAGAACGGATCATCACTGCGGCTAATTCGTCAATTTCTCGGGTAACTCCCAGTAAATGAGCTAAATGTAATGAGATTAGGCCGTGTAAACCTGCCCACAGTACATAACAAATATTTATGGGATCGCCCGTCATGCAGCCTGCTGCTAGGCCATTATTAACGATGCGGCGCATAGGTTCGCCACTGCGTAATATTTCTGCTTCAAGTTCACTATATTGAGACGGTTCAGGCTGAGCGACGGTATACATGACGCGATAAGAATCTGGATTCTCAATGGCAAAATGAAAATAGGCACGGCATAGCGCTTCTAATTGCTTACTAGGATTCAGTTCTTGCATTAACGCCCCTTCAAGGGCGTCAGCAATTCGGCCAAACTCCCTTTGGCGAAGCGCAGCAAGAATGTCCGCCTTGTTTTTAAAATACCGATAGGGTGTCGTACGACTGCAACTTAAATCGGCTGCCAATCCCCGTAAGGAGATCCCATCAACGCCATGTTTGGCAAAAGACGTCAGCGCGTGATCGCACATACGGTTGCGAAAACACTGTATTTCATCATCTGATAATACTTTAGGCATGAAAACTCTTGGCTGATTGTTGTTAGCACATCATCGGCATACGTTTCTTTTTAACACACCCTGACTGGTATCCCTCGGATGAAGATGATTTAACCTAGGCTGAGAGCCCACATAATATATTTTATATTGACACTGTCAATTTTAAAAACATTATGGCGCTAAATAATAAAATGTTGAAAGTATTTAGAGCCGAATATGCGTAGCGTGCGAGCTGATCAAATTTGGACCATCAATTTTAAGGGGCAAAATCGAGGGAACTAAAATAAGAACTTTTTTTAAGTATCTTCGTATCATAATGGTATCAAGTGAGAGCGAATGAGCAGCTAAATGGGTCACAGTCTCGTGCTTGGCAATCATCTTAGAACTCATTTTAGTACTCATATAAGGACCTACAATGAAATCTGTATTAGCAAAATTTGTTTCGGTATTTTTAACCCTTTTTATCGCTGGGTGTTCAGTAGTTGGTCATAACGGAGTCGCCTCGGCACCTTATACGCTGCTAAAATCCGATGATAGCGAAAAAATAGAGGTGCGTAATTACGCTTCAATGGTATGGGTATCAACGAGCATGTCACAGGGGAGCGGGAGTAGTGCGTTTAGAAAATTGTTTGCTTACATTGGTGGTGAAAACGAAGGAGCGACAGAGATAACCATGACTGCGCCAGTTATTATGAGCGATAAAGAGTCGTCAGGAAAGGGCACTAAAATTGCCATGACGGCCCCGGTATTTATGGACGATAATGCGTTAGCTGCTAATGGCAACGCAGTGATGTCATTCGTTATGCCCAATGATTTCACTTTGCAAACAACCCCTAAGCCTACCAATACGGATGTTGTAGTAAGCGAGGTCAAAAATTACAAAGTGGCGGTAATTGAATTTAGTGGCAGACTTAGCGACAGTAATATCAAAAAATATACAGAACGTTTAACTAACTGGATAGATACCCATGGTTACACCGCCATAAGTACTGCTATTAAAGCCGGCTATAATGGGCCGTTCACCATTCCTATGTTTCGTAAAAACGAACTACTGATAGAGATTAAATAGTGATGGGGGCTAGCGTCTATCGTAGGTTTAAGTCACGCGACGTGTAACCTACAGCCTGATATTACTAAGCGAGTATTGATACGTATCAGTTCATTATTGCAAATAATTGATTACACTCTATAAACAAGTGATGTACTAGGTGGATTCAGTGGAATACTTGCACGTCTTAATGGCCGGTTTAACGGCGATTATTCTGTTTATTTTTGGATTAGAGAATTTTTCTAAAGAAATAGAGCGCCTTGCTGGAGATCATTTTAGAAAGTCGTTAAGTAACGCAACCAAGTGGCCAATTGTTGGCGTCATTATAGGTGCGCTTGTCACCATGGTTATTCAATCTAGTTCTGCAACGTCTGTGATTGCCATTGGACTGGTTAATGCTGGAGTGTTGTCTTTTAAAAATAGCGTCGGCATTATCTTTGGTAGCAATATCGGAACGACCGTAACGGCTCAACTTGTCGCTTTCAAGATGACTTATTTCGCTCCGGTATTTATTATTTTGGGATTTTTTGTCAGTTTATTGCGTTCGCGTTATTCAATATTTGGCAAGGCTATCTTTTACTTCGGATTTGTCTTTTTTAGTTTGAACCTGATTTCCTCAAGTCTTGAACCTCTACAACATTCTCCCGGCGTACTTAAATTTTTAACTGAGGCACATAATCCTTTGTATGCTATTGCGCTTGGCTGTTTATTTACTGCGTTAGTGCAATCGAGTTCTGTTACAACCGGATTAGCCATTATTTTGACTCAGCAAGGGCTGGTTAGCTTAGAAAATGCTGTTCCATTGATAATGGGGGCGAATATAGGTACCACATCTACTGCACTTATCGCTATGTTCAATATGGATGTGTCCGCTAAAAAAGCAGCCTTGAGTCATTTTTTGTTTAATGTGGGTGGAGTCATGCTATTTACCCCATTGTTATTTTTATTTGGTGACAGGCTAGGCCAGTTCAATCAACACCCTGCGATTGCGCTTGCCAATATTCACCTTATTTTTAATCTCACTACCAGTCTTATATTTACTCTAGCAATAGGCCCATTTACACGGATGGTCGATATGCTACTTGGGGAGGGTAAAATGGATTTTGAGCGATTAAATTTACCGACTTACGATGAGCAAGATGGTTTCGCGGAAATCGAAGATAAATTTACTCAGGCACAGGTTAAGTTATTTCGATTTCTTCAAGAAAACTACAATACGGTAACGTTAAGTATCGAAACAAATTATGAAGGCGTTTATGAAGCAGCAGGTAAGCGACTAGAATACACCCAGTTTGTAAAAAATGAATATCTGCACTACTTCTCAAAAGTGGTTAGCGCGATAAAGCAAGAAGACGAGTCGAAGCAACTGATGACCCGTATAAATCGCTTTGACTATTTATTTCAAATACACGACTCAATTAATGACCTGTTTGATTCTAAGCGCATTATGAAAGAGCAATACATCGAGCTCAAAAGCGACGTTTTGCTTATTGTTAGAAGTTTATCTAGCCAGACATTAGAATATTTTGATGATATTGGTGATGCCATGGAAAACAAGCAAGCTATTAATGCTAAGTTGCTATCAAAAGCGTTACAGCACAATATTGATGACGCTAATCGGGCTCTACTGTTGTTACTTATTGACCCCAAACGGGAAGACGCGGGGGCGTTAACTAACTTTGTTACCTATTCACAGCGAATGAAAGACAAGTTATACAACTTCGCCTCACTTACTCTTGATCAAGATGGCGCCAGTAACTCCCTCGAAAAATCTCACGAACCCGGGTAAATGGAAAGGTTATCTATTATGTGCATCACGTGTATTCAGCACCTGCTTAAATCACTTAATGAATATTAGTACTGGTTAGATATTTACGGTATGGCCAATGTGGTTAGGCTTGTATAATAGGTTTTCGCTATAAAAAAACCGCAGTTAAGCGGTTTATATATCAAATTGAGCGTGGTTTTAGCGAAAATTTATTCGCTTGTTTTATCTTTATTTTCAACTTTATCGTCGGCTTTTTTAACGCGTATTTTATTTGCACCTAAGGTATGGCTATTTAAGTTAATAGTTGCGGCTTTTGCGTCACCTATTTTTGGCATTTCAACAAAACCGAAGCCCTTTGAGCTTTTAGTGGCTGGGTCTTGCACGATAGTGCATGATTGCACAACACCATAGCCTTCAAATAATGTGCGTAATTCGTCTTCGGTGGTCGCTCTATCAAGGTTGCGGATCAATAATTTCATAGTAATACCTTTCAAAAATATAATACCTATATGGTAACAGCCTTTCAGTGGTATCCGTATGTGTTAATTGTGCCAGCGTATTTATGCTCTAAACCATAAAGAAAGATGCAAAGCAATTGTTGATACTTAAAGCGCATAAAAGTGCATAGAAGCGCATATTGATCTTGCGCATCAGGGTGAAAATTAGTGGGTAGGGGGATTGTCCGCGAAAAATAATTTACCTGAAAGCAGTAATATGAATTGGTTATATGCGCAGCTTTTACGTTAGCGTTGCCGCTATAATTAGCAATATTTAATATTACACCTTGCTGTTAAATATCGTTAACGTGCTGTTTTATTTTTTTGCTTTTACCTTTCTTAATTTCACTTTAGTCTATTAATTTAATACATTTAAATGTTTTTAGCCGCTTTTTTTGAGTTTTAATGATTTATTTGAATTTATGTTTTTTCGGTTAATTTCGTCGAACGTGAATTTTAAATTGATATCTCTCAGTCTCCTGTTTGAACTTATTTTTAAGTCGTAAAATAAAAAATTACGCTATAAATTTATGAAAAATTAGGGGCTAGTATTTTTAAATTTGTTGTCCTATTATCCGCATTCGCTCTCGGGGCGCCTCTTTTGGCTGAGATGTAGCAATACAAACCCGTAGAACCTGATCCGACTAGTATCGGCGTAGGAATGAGCAGCACATCTCTGTTTTGGGATGTTTGTTTTCGTTTTCCGCGCGCCTGTATTTTTTTAAGGAAAACAAAATGAACACTATCCTTTCTTCCAGTGAGGCGGTTGCTAACAATCACGTTAGTGCAACTACGTCATCTGAAAGCCAAAAAATTACACGCACACCTCTTCCCGCCAGCAAAAAAGTATATGTGGTATCACCTAACGATCCGTCTATTCGTGTGCCTATGCGCGAAATTAGTTTAACAGACGGCACTTCGGTTACCTTGTACGATACGTCTGGTCCATATACCGATGAAACGGTAGATATTGATGTAAACAAAGGCATCGCTGACGTGCGAAGTGAGTGGGTGTTATCCCGCAAAGACACCGAGCAATATCAGGGCCGAGAAGTACAACCCCAAGACAATGGCCATTTCAGTCAAGAGCGAGCTTTTCAATATTACAATGATGACTTGCAGCGCACACCAAGGCGTGCTTTGCCAGGCAAAAATGTTAGCCAAATGCACTATGCCCGTCAGGGGATTATTACCAAAGAAATGCAGTACATTGCCGTTCGCGAGAACCAGGCGCGGGAAGCCCTAAGCAATGAATTCACTACGGATGAGCGAAACCAGCGCTTAAAAGGCAACTCTCTCGGGGCCGATTTGCAACCCATCACCCCAGAATTTGTACGCAAAGAAGTGGCAGAAGGTCGCGCGATTATCCCTGCTAACATCAATCATACCGAGCTTGAACCTATGATCATCGGGCGCAACTTTCTGGTTAAAATCAATGGCAATATTGGCAATTCAGCGCTGCGTTCATCCATTGAAGAAGAAGTCGAAAAGCTGGTGTGGTCAATTCGTTGGGGTGGCGACACCATTATGGACTTATCAACGGGAAAAAATATTCATTCAACTCGGGATTATATCGTGCGTAATTCGCCGGTGCCCGTGGGCACTGTGCCTATTTACCAAGCGTTAGAAAAAGTAAAAGGTGTCGCTGAAAACCTCACATGGGAGGTATTTCGCGATACCTTGATTGAGCAAGCTGAGCAGGGCGTTGATTACTTCACTATTCATGCCGGGGTGCGCTTACACCATATTCCAATGACGGTAGAGCGCGTCACTGGGATTGTTTCCCGTGGAGGTTCAATCATGGCGAAGTGGTGTATTGCGCATCATCAAGAAAACTTTCTGTACACCCACTTTGAAGATATTTGTCACATTATGAAAGCCTACGACGTAAGCTTTTCACTCGGTGATGGATTACGCCCAGGTTCATTAGCAGATGCCAACGATGAAGCTCAGTTTGCGGAGTTGATGACCCTAGGAGAGCTAACCAAAATTGCCTGGAAGCACGATGTGCAAACCATGATCGAAGGCCCAGGTCACGTGCCTATGCATATGATCAAAGAAAATATGGATATGCAACTTGAGCATTGCCATGAAGCACCATTTTATACCCTTGGTCCACTAACTACCGACATTGCCCCTGGGTACGACCATATTACTAGCGGCATCGGAGCGGCGATCATTGGTTGGTATGGCTGTGCGATGTTGTGTTATGTGACGCCCAAAGAACATTTGGGGTTACCTAATCGTGATGACGTGAAACAGGGAATAATGGCTTATAAAATTGCAGCCCACGCTGCGGATATTGCTAAAGGTCATCCGGGCGCACGTTATCGTGATGATTTATTGTCCAAGGCACGATTTGAGTTTCGTTGGGTTGACCAATTTAACTTAGGATTGGATCCAGACACAGCGCGAGAATTCCATGACGAAACTTTGCCTAAAGACTCCGCCAAAGTGGCACATTTCTGTTCTATGTGTGGGCCAAAATTCTGCTCAATGAAAATATCTCAAGAAGTACGGGAGTATTCAGCTGATCTTAAAAATGCTGAAATTGAGGCTGGTATGGCGCAAAAGTCAGCGGAGTTTACCGCCTCAGGCGCCCAGATTTATGTTGCTCAAGCGGAATAAGCAAGGTGAGCGAAAGTCATCAGGGTAAAATACGTATTGCCATTGTTGGGGCAGGGATCATGGGTCGAACACTGGCTTGGCAATTACTCAATCAAGCCAAATCAGTGGCTATTACAGTGTTTGACAAAGATCCAATTAGCCATGGCGGAGCAGCGGCATATACCGCTGCGGGCATGTTGTCGCCATACAGCGAATTGGAAAGTACAGAGCTGAGTATTTTTAATATGGGGCTGGCGTCATTGACGCGCTGGCCTAGTGTGATTGCGAGCCTATCGAAACAAACGCACAGACAGGTTGACCTATTTTCTATTGGCACAGTGGTGGTGTCACATCAACAAGATCAGGTGGACTTTCAACGTTTTCAGCAACAAGTAGCCATGAAACTACCGGATTACATTCATGATGATATGGGGCGACACATGCAGCTCCTGAATCAATCGGCCCTTGGTCAACTTGCGCCGCAATTAGCCAAGCGTTTTGATTACGGTGTGTATTTACCCAATGAAGCTTGGCTAGATAATGGCCAAGTTATGGCTACGTTTGGCGAGTACCTGCTTAACGCTGGTGTTGATTGGCAGGAAAATAGCCATGTTAGTCATATTGAAAACTGTGTTCAGCAAGACCAATCATTTGGCGCAACAGTATGCGTGGCATCCGCTAAGCAGACGTTTGATTACGTTATAGATTGCCGAGGCATTGGGGCTAAACAAGATATGCAAGGATTGCGAGGCGTAAGAGGAGAAGTCATCACTTTGCATGCACCGCAAGTTACACTTAAGCATGCTGTGCGACTTATTCACCCCAGATACAAGTTGTATATTGCGCCGCGACGAGATAATCACTTTGTGATTGGGGCAAGTCAAATTGAAAGCGAAGATGATGGACCTATCAGTGTGCGTTCTGCTCTTGAATTACTGTCGGCTGCGTACTCCATCGACCCCGGCTTTGGTGATGCTCAAATCGTTAAGTTAGCGGCGAATTGTCGCCCAGCTTTTAGCGATAACTTACCGAGAATTTCCTGCAAGCAGCGTGTTATACATATAAATGGTCTCTTCCGCCACGGTTATCTTTTGGCTCCTATTATCGCCGAACAAGCCTGTAAACGGTTGTTCCAAATTGATTTTAAATCGCCCTTTACGAATCTAATTGAGGAGGTTGCATGTTGACCATATTATTCAATGGTGAGCACTATCAGGTTAAAAGTGCAGCACTGAAATATGTATTAATTGAGTTAGATGCCCCAGCACTATGCGCAGTAGCAGTGAATGGTCAGTTTGTACCTAAAGCAGAGCACGAAAATGTCATGCTGAGGGATCAAGATACCCTTGATGCCTTCACGCCCATGCAGGGGGGATAATTATGAGTTGGCAACTTGCTGATGTGATCCTCAATAGTCGGTTTTTAATCGGTTCGTCTATTTACCCTTCGCCTTACATTATGAGCCAAGCTATCAAAGCATCATCTGCCGAAGTGGTGACCGTATCACTTCGTCGTCAATCACCTGAATATAAAGGTGGTGATGAATTCTGGCAGCATATTGAACGCCTGAACTGCCATGTTTTACCCAACACAGCAGGCTGTTATAGCGCTAAAGATGCCATAAATACCGCTAATATGGCACGAGAGTTATTTGCGACAAATTGGATAAAGCTTGAGGTGTTAGGGGACGAGTATAACTTACAGCCTGATCCCTTTGCGCTATTAGAGGCCACTAAGGAGTTAATATCCCAAGGCTTTCAAGTGTTCCCATATGCTACGGACGATCTTGTGCTCGCTGAGCGCTTGGTGGCGGCAGGTTGCAAAATTGTTATGCCCTGGGGAGCACCTATTGGCACAGGCAGAGGATTGATGAATCCTTATGCCTTAAAAACGCTTAGAGCGAGATTACCCGACACTATCTTGATTGTTGATGCAGGAATCGGTGCGCCATCTCATGCGGCAAGCGTCATGGAAATGGGGTTTGATGGCGTGTTATTAAATACCGCGGTTGCCGAAGCGAGTGATCCCAGTCTTATGGCCAGCGCATTTCGTGATGCAATAATTGCGGGTCGTGCTGGTTTTGAGGCGGGGATAATGCAACAACGGGACTTAGCCAAACCTAGCACGCCAGTGTTAGGTACACCTTTTTGGCATCAAACGCTGCCCATACGTGAGGGGCGATAGATGATAAGCAGCTTAGCTGATGTCAGTCATCCATATACGAAGGCAAGTAAACCATCGGTATTAACCTTTTCGGGTAGCGATAGTGCTGGGCTTGCGGGTATGCAAATGGACGTAAAAGTACAACATGCTCTTGGCGCGCATTGTCTGAGTGTGATTACCGCCGTTACTGCGCAGAACAATCAGCAAATGTTAGCAATACAAGCCATTGACCGTGACATGTTTAACGCGCAGATACGCGCGCTGTCGGTATTTTCTGCTAGGGCTATCAAAACCGGTTTAATCGCAAATAACGAACAAGCGCACATTATTGCGCATACCCAACAAGCCCTTGGTATCCCGCTTATTTTCGATCCTGTAAGACAGGCAACAAACGGCGGCGCTCTAAGGACTGATAGTAGCCTGAACAAAGATACGATTAGCGATATAATGTTACCCCACTGCACCTTAGTTACACCTAATATCCCAGAAGCAGAAAAGCTCGCGGGTATATCAATTAGAGATGCTATCGATATTAAAAATGCCGCTCAGATGATTGTCGCTAAGGGTGTCAAGGCTGTCTTAATAAAAGGCGGGCACGCAGCGAACGATGGACACATAGTAGCGGACTATTTTTGTACATCTGATGAACAATTTTGGCTTAAAAACGAGCGAGTTGAAACACGGCACACTCGCGGAACAGGTTGTGCCCTTGCATCAGCCATTGCCAGTTGTTTGGCTCTGGGGTATTGCCTTAAAGATGCACTGGTAATCGCTAAAATGACAATTACTCAAGGCTTATTAAGTGCAAAAGGACTAAGCATTGAAAAAGGTATTTCAAGTGGCTTTGAAAAAGACAACGAAAATGAGCTAGCAAAAGGTCCGGTGAACGTGCAGGCCTTTCCAGACAAAGAAACAAGCTTACCTATTTTACTTTTTGATGCTCAACATGATGTATGTTCTTCTGAACACGCAAGTAAACATCAAATATTACCGCCATTTCCTGATATTGGCGACACACCTTTGGGTTTATACCCTATTGTTGATCGCGCTGCATGGCTTGAAACGTTGTTACCCTTGGGGGTGAGCACTATCCAGTTAAGGATCAAGGATTTAACCGGGCAAGCTCTTGAAGATGAAATATCTTTAGCCGTTTGCATTGCCAAGCGCTTTCAGTGTCGATTATTTATTAACGATTATTGGCAATTGGCTATTAAGCATGGTGCATATGGTGTGCATTTGGGTCAAGAAGATCTGATACGAGCGAAGAGTGATAGGGTTAAGCAAATTACGCAAATCTATGCTGCTGGGCTGCGGCTTGGTATTAGTACTCATTGTCATTTCGAGGTCGCTACGGCCCATGGATTTCGACCTTCTTATATTGCTTATGGGCCGGTATTTGCGACTAACAGTAAAGATATGCCTTGGGTGCCTCAAGGGTTAAAAGGGCTCGAATACTGGCAGAAATTGCTAGATTATCCGCTTGTCGCCATAGGGGGTATTGATCAACTAAGGGCGCAAAAAATCCATGCTTTAGGCGTATCGGGTATTGCGATGATAAGCCAAATTACCCACGCGGAGGATCCGATTGCCGCCACAAAAGCTCTGTTGGCGATTACACAAAAATGAGTATATTTAGTGCAGGTGAATGGCAACAATATCAGCGCCACGTGCAGTTGCACGAAGTGGGTGTTATCGGTCAGCAACGCTTAAAAAATGCGCGTGTCTTGATTGTTGGCGCCGGTGGCTTAGGATGCCCCGTCGCGCAGTATTTGGGCGCTGCTGGGGTGGGGCATATTACTTTGATTGATAATGACCTTATTGCACAATCAAATTTACACCGCCAAATACTGTTTGGGTATAACGATATCGGCCAAGCTAAAGCTCAGGTGACGGCTAAGCGCCTGATGGCAAATAATCCATTTATCGAGGTTCAAGCAATTGTGACGTATTTGAATCCACTCAATGTAGAGGAGTTAGTCACAAGCGCGGATATTGTGCTCGATTGCAGCGATAACTTCGCTACTCGTTTGCTTATCAATCAAGCTTGTGTGCACTTTAAAACCCCTTGGATATATGCCAGTGTCTTAGGTTTGAACGGACAAGTTGCTCTGTTTACTGCTGAAACTGCCTGTTTTCACTGTGTGTTTCCTGAGATCTCTCCTGATATACCTGATTGCAATGGGGCTGGGGTGCTCAGTACCGTGCCGGGGTTATTGGGTATTGTACAGGCCAATACTTGTCTGCATTTTTTACTCGGCACTGTAGAGGCGTATCAAGGCAAGTTGCAGCTTTATGATGGTGCTCGTAATTATTTTCGGGCGATTGCGCTGGCAAAAAATGAGGAGTGTGCATGTTGCGGTATCACAACAAAACATACTCACGGTCAGCGTCTTCTCAACAGACCAACTGGCACTGCTGTACCTGATGCTCATACAAAAATTGATACCATGGCGCTAAGCAAAAATAGCGCATCACAAAAGCGCGTATGTGAAACCAACTTACAGTCGGATACATTAACGCCAGAGGTTTTTGTTCAAAGGCTTTCCCAAACGAACAATCTATTATTAATTGATGTGAGAAGTCGATTGGAGCATCAAGGTTTCAACATAGGGGGGCAGTGCATGGGTGATAGTGGCGATTTCATAGACGCCGTCAGAAAGTCATTCCCTGATGTTATTCGCCCAATATTTCTGTATTGTCAATCCGGTGTACGCAGTAGCAAGGCTGGTGAAAATTTGCGTTCACTGGGCTATCTTCGAGTTTATGATTTAAAAGGTGGCCTAGCAGAGCTGCTGACTCATGAGCATTTACGTGAGAATTTACTATAAGCTAGAGTCGTTTTTACTATCACTCAATAATCGGTGCTGTTCACTACCGCGAATAATGACAGTTATGATTAACTGCAAATAAACGATTTGAGCATCGACTTGCAAGGCCAATCTTTCAACAACTCCTAGGTCGAAACTATCTTTTTTATGGGCCGTTAGGTTATAAAATTCAACTAATCGTATTTGATCAACTCCGAACTACCGACCACACTTATTGCTCATTACCGATAATATGAAGAAGAACTAGAAATGAGTAACCCAGTCGGATGGTTTGAAATTTATGTGAATGATATACAAAGGGCAAAACTATTTTATGAAGCGGTGCTAAAGGGACGTTTAGAGCCGTTAACCGTCCCTTCAGACGATCCTGCCCAAATGTGGGTATTTCCTTCTGATATGGAACATTACGGCGCATCTGGTGCGTTAGTTAAAATGGATGGTGTCACCGCCGGTGGCAATAGCACGCTGGTTTATTTTAATTGCGAAGACTGTGCCATTGAGGAAAGCCGCGTTGAAGAAGCTGGTGGTAAAATTGAAAGGGCAAAAATGTCAATAGGTGAATATGGCTTTTGCACCCTTGCAACTGACACTGAAGGTAATATGTTCGGCCTACACTCTGAACTATGATAAGTGATAAAAAAATGGCTCGGCTGTTATCGGTCGAAACTCGATCAAGTTACGTAAATAATATGAGTATAAAGGCGCTGTTTTAGAATGTAGCGCTCTTCCTGTATTTATTTTGCGCAGATTTAAAACATAGCTTTTGTGAAGTGTAGCTGCTTAATACTCTAAATTATTACGTATGTGGGTGGGCATGGCTTAGCGCCAAGGATTGTGGTTGAAACTTGATTGCCTATAATTAAGTTGTGTAGGTTTTATAACTTGCTAGGGTAAATGAGTTGTAAGGCCCAATGCCAAATTCGTCTGGCTAAAAAATATGAAAAGAGCTCGTTATCCGTAAGCTACGTTTCGCTGGGTTAATGCTGGGTTGTTTGCTAGTATAATTTATCCACATTTTTAGATGAAATATACTGAAAAATTCAACCAACAAAAACCACGAAAACGACGGTGATGCTGACTCGGCTGGTAAGCTAAATAACCTATCCTTGCCTTTCAAACCGGTCAAATATCTCTCTCAGCCTGGCCGTGCTCGCAATGCTATTTTGATATGGTTACTGGTATGTGCCATCAGTATTGCTCTCAGTACCCTTACACGTTATCTAAACTGGACTGGTATTAATCTCAATGTATTTGGGATTACCTTACACATGACAATCTATATTCCAACCTTGATCTGTATTCCCATTGTACTTTGGTATGGGTATTTATGGGGAGCAATTGTGGCTTACTTGGCCAGCTTTACTGTAGCGTTGGTAGGGGGGATGCCGTTGTATTGGGCGTTAATTTTTGCATTTTCTAATCCATTAGGATTATTGATGTATTCGCTGTTTTATCGTGTGTCTCAGCTTCGCACTGACATGCGCGGTTCGAACGCTATTGTTGGTTTCGTACTGATCTCATTGCTGGCTTCACTAGCCGGCTCTACTGGTTCTTTTATTTGGACTCACACCAATCAAATTGGCATCCATCAGACGTTTGCCGTTTGGCAAGGTTGGTGGTTGGGAGAGTGGCTTCATTCCTTACTCATTGTTTTACCAATACTATATTTTTCAAGCTCTTATGTGCAAGCGTGGCTTCATCCTTTAAAAGATAAAGACGCGGTCTTTACGAACACCCGAAAGACAGTCACAGTGGCGATTTCGAGCTTATTGGTCGTACTAGTCGGGTACGTTTTGACGGCTAGGATGTTCAGTGTCAAGCAGGCTGAAGAAGCCATAAAATTAATAGATCAACCACTTATATCTGAACACATTTCTAATGCCGTTGATGGAATGTCATATCCTTTATTTGTGCTAATCGTAGTAATGCTCGCAATGGCGTTTTTAGGCTATCAGGTTGTTTTATATTTTAATCGAGTGTTGCTAGCGGCTAATGAAAAATTGTCTGAACAGAATATTACACTTGAATCACTCGCCAATGTCGATAGTTTAACGGGCATATTCAATCGCCGCAAAGCGATGGAGTTTTTTGAACTCGAATTTTTAAGGGCAAAACGAACGCAAAAATGGCTATGTGTCATGATGTTAGACGTAGATCATTTTAAGTCTATAAACGATACGTTCGGTCACCTAGTAGGTGACGAAGTACTCGTTGATATTGCGAAGCAAGTCAAAGCCAATTTAAGGCCCTATGATCTAGCTGGACGCTACGGCGGCGAAGAATTCATCCTCGTACTGCCCAGCACTTCTTTGGATGAAGCAGTTCAGGTTGGTGAGCGTATTCGCCAAACGATAAAAGACGCCATCATCGAGATAAATGGCCTGGAAATCCATGTGACGATGAGTATTGGTATTTCGTCTTACCACGAAGATGATTCAAACTCTGCGCAATCATTAACGCGTGCTGATGACGCATTATTTAGAGCCAAGCGTGCTGGACGTAATTGTGTCGTATTTTAATATCTATTGGGAAGTGACTACCGAAAAGCCGTGTAATCGACCCGCCGATAATAGATTGACCCTACTGGGTAGTTGATTAGTTAGTTAGATAGATAGAGCTATGAACGAATTGCAAACTATCAGTGGGACAAATATTAAATACATCTTAGAACGTAGCAGACACTAAAATATAACGCATAAATTCCCTACGGATCATATTATGTATAACGAGGCTTGGCACTTATCAAGGGGGCAAATGGGCTTGGGTAAATTTATTCTGGACTAATTTTATAGCGCCTTCTAAAGCACTATTTTCTCTTTCTTCAACATGAGAAGATAATCATTTATTTAACCCAGCAAGTAAAATTATGAACATATTTTCCAAGTTTATTTTAATCACTACGTTATGCTTCATTCACGTAGCAAAAGCGGATGAAGATTATACTATTGATGATGATAAAATACTGATTACAATAGTCCTCAAACATCAACAAGACAAAAACCTAACTGAGCTGCAGGCAAAGATGGATGAGAATCGATTTTGGCAGTCTTTTCCTCCCAAGGGTATGGAAGTTGATTCATGGTACGTCATGATGGGACTAGGGCAGGTGATAACAGTAAAGGTCCATCCAAAAGATTTGCGAACACTTAACCTGGCCGTTGAAAAATCGGCTTGGGGTATTTTTGAAACTGATATTTATCCTACCTATGAATTTAAAGCGATAGCTGAATCGATTAAAGGGAAAAAAGCCGTAGAAGAAAGCAAATAACGTTGAGTTTTTACCTAGCAAGTCAACTAACTTGCTAGGGCATATCTTGCTCGTTGTTTGTTCATATACGTATCACTGCGCCGATTCTTTTATAGTCAGCAACCGACTTGCGTTAATCGCAGAGGTGATTGATAAGCGCGATAAGCTTATCTGGATCGACTGGCTTTTGCAGCACGTTGCAATTGCTCAGATTGTTGTTGTCAATTTCCTCTGTTGATGCCTCCCCAGTGACAAGTATAGCGGGTAGATTAGTCCCCGTTGCTATCCGCACTCGGTCAATGACCTCGATACCATTGTACTTAGGTAAACGGTAGTCTGAAAGGATGACATCAGGACGAATACCGGCGTCGACGATGGCGAGAGCGTCTTCGCCAGATAAAGCACTGTGTACTTTCATACCACACACGCTTAATAACATAGTCGTTGCATCTAAAACTGCCGGATCATCGTCAACAAACAGGACTACGGGATCGTGGCCACTAAGCTCTATTTTCTTGAGCACCTCTGCCTTAGTGTTCGTATTCAGTTGACCAAGAGGAACTGCTACTGAGAAGGTTGACCCATCATTTGGCACAGACGTAACATCGAGTGAGTGATCAAGTATTTGGCTTATTTGTTTAACGATTGACAAACCCAAGCCCAGACCCTTGCGCCTATCTCGCACTTGATTATTAACTTGGTAGTACTCTTCAAACACACTCTTAATATGATTTTCTGGTATTCCAATACCTGTATCGCTTATTGCTACTCGCACCGAGTCTCGCTCACGCAGACAATTGATCCGCACATGACCCTGTTCGGTATATCGGATCGCGTTTGTTACCAAATTTTCGATAAGGCGCTCTAGCAATCCAGGATCCGTGTGAACGACAAAATCTACTGTATCGCACTCAAGTTGAAGCCCCTTACTCTGGGCCTGTTGAATGTTGTTAATAACAACTCGCTCAAGTAACTCTTGTAAGTTGACGTCGCATAGATCTGCGGTGATCGACCCGCTATCGAGCTTCGAAATATTCAGAAGTGAATCAATTAGTTCTCCCATTGTACTGAGGGATTGACGCATTTTATAGATTATATTTTCTTGTTCTGATTGAACCGACAGTTTTGACAATGCCGCCAAATATAACCCTAATGATTGTAAAGGTTGACGTAAATCATGGCTCGCTGCGGCTAAGAAACGTGTCTTTGTTTGCGAGGCAGCTATTGCAATTTTTTTAGACTTGTCTAACTCTGCTGCGATAGCGGTGCGTTCGGTCACATCAAAGCCAGTGCACAACATACCGGTGATCTGGCCATTCGCTTTATCCAGCGTTTTGGAGTGCCACTCTATAATGCGTTGCTCGCCATCCTTAGTCAGGATCGAATTGGTATATCCGTCATTAAGACCTTTACTCATGACTTTGTTAAAAAACTCACGAATGGCTACTCTGTCGTTTTCCGGAATAAATGTCTCAAACCAATCCACGCCTATTATCTCGCTCGCGACATAACCTGTTAGATCTACGAAGTAAGAATTACATTGGGTGACTTGTCCCTTAGAATCTAGAATGACAACAATTCCGCGGATCATTTCAAAGGCATCTTTAAAAATAATACTATTTTCTTGCAAGGGCATTAGTGCTTAGTAACTGAATAGAACAATCAATATATGCAACATAACAGTTTGTGTAATTAATGTCGTGTTAGATAAGAGACTTGCTTTTTCATTTGGGGGATGTCCATATTTATCTGATAAATTTGGTAGCAAAAATATCTGGATAACAGATAAATAGAGTAAGTGGAGGTCGACATGCTAGAAAGTGGTTTTTTACTATTGGATTAAGCTTTGCTGTGGGTAATAATATACCACTGTTTTTTATTGGTTTAGTTATGCGATTTCACATCCTGTTTTTCTCTGTAGTCTTGGGTTTTTTCTCAGCTTTTTCGTCTGGACAGGAGGTCATACGAAGCTCTGTATCCAAAGAGTTTATCAATGGTCTGCAAGTCAAATACCTTAAAAATATTGCCAAACATATGAATATGGAAATTGACATTATTCCAATGCCTTTTGCACGACGAATTAGGGAGTTCCGTCAAGGAAATTTAGATATGTTGGTTGGGTTGCAACGTGAGAATGGCAAACAGGACGAAGTGGTTTATATCACCCCAAGTTACGAAACCCTAAGACATACCTTTTTTATTCTTAAAAAGAATGTAGATGGGCTACAGAGTTTTGCAGACTTAAAGACCATGAGTATTGGCGTTACCCGCAACGCAAAATATTTTGACAGGTTTAACCAAGAGTCAGACCTGATAATGGTTCCTGTATCGACCCTAAAACAAAAGATAGAGTTATTGGAAAAAGGAAGAATTAATACATTTGTTCATTTTCAAGAAAGTGCACTACCCCAGATTATTAAAATGGGCCTGCAAAAAGATATTGTTCTAGCGAAATACCAACCTATCGAAGTGAATAGCTATTATGTGACTATAAGCCAAAATTCGCCGCTTATTAGCAAAAAATACCTGTTTGAGTCGGCGGTTAGAGCCGCTATCGCCAATCATGAATTTGCGACTATTCGTCGTGAACACTATGCGTTAAAACGCGACTAAAATTGAATGGCGACGTTTATCACTAACCATTAGCAAATAACACCAAATCTAGTTTGAAAATAGAAAAGTGTATTTATGCTTATCGTTTTAACTTTGATTTGACCTTATTAACTAGTCAAGAACGTTAGCCTGAACGAAGTAAACCAAGGGGTTAATTTGACTGCTTAGTCAATCGCTCTTCGCACAGCAACACACGTTGCACCTCGCTTTAGCTAGATAAAGTGTAGCAAGGCAACACACCGCCAATAGATTTAATTATGCACCGTAGCTTAACGATGATTTCGCTATACCACCGTATGCAGCATTAGATACTAATTTCGACCGGCATATTTTCTTGTTTACGCTGAATATGGCGCAGGCGCAATCCAAGCAATATTGCCGCTGACGTTAATCCACAGATAAAGCCAATCCAGAAACCGGCTGGTGCCATCCGCGGCACAATCCAATCGGTTAATGCTAAAATGCAGCCTATTGTCATGCCTATTACCCAATAGGAAATAAAGCTTAAATAGAACATGGCGGCAGTGTCTTTATAACCCCGCAGTGCGGTAGCTGATACCACTTGAATTGCGTCTGAAAATTGAAATAGTGCGGCTAACATCATTAGCCCAGCGGCCATGTTGATAACCTCAGCGTTATTACTATAAAGCTCGCCAATGTGGACTCTGGCAAGATAGGTCATGGTTGCGGTTAATGTGGCAGTGGTTAAACCCATGAGCAAAGCTGCACGGGTAGCCATTTTTGCTTGCAGCGGCTTATTCTCGCCTAACAGGTGACTGACACGAATACTGGTTGCCATGCCTAGGCTAAGAGGTAACATAAACATCAACGATGAGAAGTTCAGAGCGACCTGATGGGCTGCTACTATCGTAGAGCCAAAAGGAGCAAGCAGAATAGCGACCACTGTAAAAAGTGTCACTTCAAATAATATAGTTAACGCGATAGGTAAGCCGAGTTTTAAACTAGCCCAGATGTCATGCATATTTGGCGCAAAAATACGAGTGTACAAAGCGTACTGTTGTAGCTTTTTAGAGTTAAGGGTGTAAATCCAAGTGGCAAACATCATGGCTACAAATACTAAACCTGTTGCAATTCCACAACCGGCTCCGCCGAATGCCGGTACACCAAATTTTCCGTAAATAAACACATAGTTAGCCGGTATATTTACCAACAAACCAATAATCATAATAATCATGCTGGGCTTAGTGATAGATAAGCCCTCACAGACATTTCTAAGCACTTGATACAAAGCAAAGGCGGGCATTGAGTAAAGCACAAAGCGTACGTAGTCAACTGTAATGGTACGCAGTTCAGGCTCCATATCTATCATCGAAAAGAGAAACGTTAAAAACGAGCTCAGCACAAGCGCGAGCACAGCGAAAAATAGCGTCAACCACATCACCTGATAACTGGCATTGGCAACTTTATCAACCTGTTTTGCCCCATTAAAGCGGGAAATAATCGGCGGCAAGGCGAGGGTTAGACCTTGGATAAAAACCAACATCGGCATAGTAAAGCTAAAGCCTATGGCAACGGCCGCCATATCGGTGGCTGAAAAACGCCCAGCCATAATGGTGTCTGAAACGCCCATTAATGTTTGGGTTACTTGGGCAATCAATAACGGCCAAGCCAAATGGGCTAAAGCTTTGAATTCTATTTTTAGGGTCACTTAATAAGCCAATGAAGTAAAAGGTTGTATTTGCACTGTGCTACCTTGTTCGATGCTGCCAGTGTCTTGGGGAAGAACGATATAGCAATTAGCGTGGGCAATGCTACTCATTACACCTGAGCCTTGCTTGCCATTTGGACTAACAAATAGCTCGCCATTGCTATCAAGGCGGTAAATACCACGTTGATAATCGGCTCTACCGGGCGCTTTGCGTATGTCACAATCTGCGGTGGCATTCAGTAAAAGGGTAGGGCGACGCGTTTGGCCACTTAACGTTTCAAGTACGGGTTTGACTAGCTGCTCAAAGGTTACGTAAGAGGATACTGGATTGCCGGGCAACCCACAAAACCACGCTTGACTAAGCTTACCAAAGGCAAACGGTTTACCCGGTTTAATGGCAACTTTCCAAAAATTGACGCTACCTAATGCCTGTAATACGTCTTTCACATAGTCGGCATCGCCCACTGAAACCCCACCACATGACAACACGATATCGCAGCGAGTGTCAGCATCAGCAAACGTCTGCTTTAAACTGTCGAGCTTGTCTTGGACAATACCAAAATCAATGACATTGGCGCCAAACTCTTGCAACATTGCATGCAGCGCATAGCGATTACTTTCGTATATTTGGCCTGCCTTTAACGGTTCGCCTGGTGATACCAATTCATCTCCTGTGGCAATCAAACCCACGTTTAATTTCCGTACCACCAAAACATTGGCAATACCGACCGACGCCAACAAAGACAAATGTGATGGTAGTAAGCGAGTGCCTTTTTTAAGCACAACCGCACCTTGGCATATATCTTCGCCTGCTTTGCGCACGCTGTTGCCCAACTTGGGACGCTGGGTGAATTGGATTATTTTTGCTTGCTGCTTGTTAGTGTCCGCCACTGATACACGTTCAGTGGTGTTTTCTTGCATCACGACAGCGTCTGCACCAGTTGGAATAATGGCGCCAGTCATAATGCGCACGCACTGACCTTTACTGACTGCTCCTTCAAATGGAATACCGGCAAAAGCGCTACCAATTAATTCTAAGGTGTCATTTTCTTGTAAATCGGCGGCAACCATGGCGTAACCATCCATAGCGGAGTTGTCACTAGGCGGTACATTTACCTTAGAAATAACATCTTCAGCCAAAATTCGACCGCGCCCGCACATAAGACTACATTGTTCATAATCTTTAACGGCAGAAATAGCACCGCGCATCGCATTTAGCGCTTGCGATATAGGTAACAAACCAGGGGTGTCGCAACTGACTATCATAAAATAAGGCTACTCAATCGAAAAATAACTTAGCTACCCACAATGTTACTGACAAGGGGCACACAACGAAAGTCTAAATGTGAAATAAATACGGCGTTTTTTGTGTGAAAAAATGTCTTATAAAACCAGTGGTTACTCTGATGTCTAGGGATTAGCTTAAGGTGGGTTGGAACAGACAGTGCAAGCGGGATTTTTAGGAATTGAAAAACGATGAAATTGCAGTGATTTGGCATCAAATAGTTGTAAAATGCCGTTAAGTAGTTCGCCGGTGCCAGTCAATAGCTTCATGGCTTCTAATGCTTGCATGCTGCCAATCACGCCGACCAGCGGT
Organism: Paraglaciecola sp. 20A4; assembly: GCF_011378905.1. Taxonomy (GTDB): domain Bacteria; phylum Pseudomonadota; class Gammaproteobacteria; order Enterobacterales; family Alteromonadaceae; genus Paraglaciecola. Next base: position 46,553 of record NZ_WTPY01000007.1, read on the forward strand.
GGAATAACGCCAGCTTCGACGCAGCTCAGTTGCTGTTCTGGGAAAACATAGCTCAAACATTGATAGCATGGGCCATTTTGATCCATAAGGTAGGTGCTAATCTGCCCTTCAAATCGAATAGCTGCACCGCTAATAAGAGGCACTTTATGAGTAAAACACAAAGCGTTGATTTGTTGGCGTGTCGCCAAATTGTCGCTGCAGTCTAAAACAACGTTGTGCTGGGCAATTTGCTGACTCAATGCGTTATCGTCTAAACGTTGGGCAAATGTGTTAATTACGCACAGACTATTATTGCTATTAAGCGTGGCTTTAGCTGAATTAACTTTTTTTATTCCTACGTCGTGCTCGTGATGTAGCACTTGTCGGTGTAAATTAGATAATTCAACCACATCGTCGTCGACCAGTGTAACTTCACCAATACCTGCACTGACAACATATTGCGCTGCTGCGCAACCTAGTCCACCCACGCCAATAATTAATACCTTCGCTGCCATAAGTGCCTCTTGACCATCAAGATCAATATCAGGCAGTAAAATCTGCCTTGCGTAGCGCAGGGCAAGTTCTTTGGTAATGGTAGGGGGCATAATATCCTGTCGGTTTTAGTAGGAGTATATTGGTTAGATTATAGTTTTTCGATACTATAACCTTGAGTTTTTAATTGCGTTAATACGCTGTCTTCCCCGGCTAAATGCATCGCGCCAACCATAATAAATTCAACTTCAGCTGTTTTGAGCATATCTTCTATTTGTGGCATCCAGTTTGCGTTGCGCGTGACCAGTAAATCTTGGTAAATTTGCCCGTAATCTGCCTTAAATGGCACAATGCTAATTTCTGCCATTTTCTGCATATCACCTTCGCGCCAACTGGTGCGCATGTCAGCAATTATGGCGGGCATTTTGGTAATATCACGCAGGGTATAGTCGATTAAAGCATCGTTATCGTTGCCCCCCATATTAGCCAAAAATCCCAATTGTTCGTCTGGCGTTTCAAGCCATTTAATAGCTTTACTCTCTTGTGAAGCTTTGTCTGCATAGAACTGGTCGACTCCTTCACTGGTAAAACCAAGACCTTGGAGTTCAATCACGCTCAAGGTGATACTGATAAGGCTCGGCTTCATTGCAGCCATTTGAGCAATGGGAATTCCACGCTCGCTAAGATGCGCTTCAAGTTTCGCGTAACTGTTAGCTGACAAATCATCTTCTAATGAGCGACCGTCGGTGTACGTCATCATACCAAGCATTTTTTGTTGAAATGCAGCGCTTTTAAGCGCTGCCATATCTGTTTCAAATACAAGGGTTGATGCCTTTTGATAGGCGATATTGTATTCGTTTGGTAGCGGATAATCTTCGGGCGCAAGAATATGAATGGTGCCGCCTATGAATAAGCTATTTTCACCTGAGGTGACTTTCCATACGGATGCCGCATCAACGGTTGCGGTGAACATGGATGTCGCGGCTATTAATGTCAGTGAGAGTGAGCGAAATAGTGACATAATGAGGTGTCTTCCTTTGCATGAGAGTAGGCAGATGGTTTTGAGTACCAACCGTTAAAGCTGCGGAGGTAGACAGGGGTAACAAATTCGTTAATACAATAGTGTGCCGTTTTTGGCTACACAAGGGAAACAAAAATACTGGCTTGTGGCCTGTTTGTTCAAACAAGCAGCATTTCGTGGGCCGAAGACGACAACCCCTGCATTTATTGGTGTCTGCCCGTAAGTTAATAAACCCTACCCAGAATAGGATTGGCAGCACTTATTTGTAAAAGTAGCTTTTACTGTTGGCGTTAATATTACCGTGTGGCTTATACACCTTAAATTGATAAACGTTATCATCTATTGAAATGCCTAAGGCTTGCTCCAATTTCGACATTTTGCACCACATTAACGCACGGTATATTCACTAATTTAATTCTCAAATTATAACCTTATGATTTACAAGGGTTAAATTGTTGGCCGTGATCCTGCATTAGTTTTTGTACACTAACCGGATATTATCCGCGTTCTAAAATTTATGTGATGTGTTAGCAATAGCGTTTAACACGGAACAGGCAAAGAAGCCCACTTTGATTGAACTCATCAATCTCGTGGGCTTTTTTTATAGGCAAAATTTAGTTGAGCAAATTCATCGACCAGGGGATCAACATGTCAGCAAATACAATAAACATAGTCGTGGTAGGAAATGGAATGGTAGGGCATCATTTTGTTGAACAGATCACCAGCCATGGAAAAACCGACAATGCAGTAACCTATAACGTGACTGTGTTATCGGCAGAGCCTCGATTAGCTTATGACAGGGTACATCTCTCTGAATATTTCTCAGGCAAAACGGCTGATGATTTAGCGTTAACCACTCCTGAACAATATGAAGCCCTTGGGGTTGATTTTCATCTTGATGCTGCTGTAGTCGATATTGATAAACAAGCGAAATTAGTTAAAACCAAGTCTGGGCAAACCTTTGCTTATGACAAGTTGATAATGGCTACCGGCTCGTACCCATTTGTGCCTCCAATTGAAGGCAACGATCAGCCTCATTGTTTAGTCTATCGAACCATCGAAGATTTAGAAGATATCAGTGCCTCATCAAAAGTCAGTAAAACGGGCGTGGTAGTGGGCGGTGGTCTATTAGGCTTAGAAGCGGCGAATGCCCTTCGCGAAGCGGGCCTTGAAACCCACGTGGTGGAATTTGCTCCACAATTAATGGCTGTGCAGGTTGATACAGGCGGTGGGCGCTTATTAAAAGATAAAATTGAGTCACTTGGGGTAAAAGTGCATACCCAAAAAGCGACCCAACGTATTGAAGCGGGGCAAACGAGTCGCTATCGCATGTGTTTTGCTGATGGCGATTTCCTTGAAACCGATATGATTTTGTTCTCTGCAGGTATTCGCCCTCAAGATACTTTGGCGCGTCAATATGATTTAACCATTGGTGAACGTGGTGGCATCGTAGTGAATAATCACTGTTTAACCTCTGATCCGCATATTTATGCTATTGGTGAATGTGCTTTATGGAATAACTTTATATTTGGTCTCGTTGCTCCTGGCTACACCATGGCCCGTGCTGCTGCAAGTCACATCACTGGTGGTGACGTTGAATTTCTAGGCGCTGACATGAGTACTAAACTCAAATTGATGGGTGTAGAAGTAGGATCAATTGGCGATGCTCATGGACGTATACCCGGGGCTCAGACTTACATCTACGAAAACCAGCCCGATGGCGTGTATAAAAAAATAGTTGTTAATCACGAGCAAAGTGTATTGCTTGGTGCTGTGTTAGTTGGCGATACCAGCGACTATGACACGTTATTACAATATGCCTTAAACGGAATTGATTTACCTGAGCACCCTGAAAGCCTTATTTTACCTGCATCTGGCGATGCACCTGCGGGGTTAGGGGCTGATGCCTTACCGGACACGGCAACTATATGTTCATGCCACAACGTATCAAAAGGCGACATAATTGCTGCCTTCGATGGCGGCGCTTGTGACTTATCCGCTATTAAATCATGCACTAAAGCCAGCACAGGTTGCGGCGGTTGCTCTGCACTATTAAAAACCGTGGTCGATAGCGAGCTTGAAAAACGCGGCGTTGAAGTGAAAAAAGATATTTGTGAACACTTTGCTTATTCACGCCAAGAGCTTTATCACATGGTTAAGGTTGGAAAAATCACAACATTCGACGGCTTAATCGAAAAACACGGTCACGGTTTAGGGTGCGAAATTTGTAAACCCGCAGTGGGCTCTATAATGGCGTCAGTGTGGAATGATTTTGTGTTAGAAAAACCGCATGTAGCATTGCAAGACACCAATGATACTTACCTTGGTAATATGCAAAAAAACGGTACCTATTCTGTGGTACCACGTATCGCTGGCGGCGAAATTACCCCAGACAAATTAATTGTGCTTGGCCAAGTGGCTAAAAAATACAACTTATATACCAAGGTAACAGGTGGTCAGCGTATCGATTTATTTGGTGCGCGAGTTGAACAGTTACCCCCGATCTGGGAGGCGCTTATCGCGGCCGGATTTGAAACAGGTCATGCTTATGCGAAATCTTTGCGTACCGTGAAATCATGTGTGGGCAGCACGTGGTGTCGTTACGGCGTACAAGACTCTGTGGGCAAAGCGATTGATCTAGAAAATCGTTACAAAGGCCTTCGCGCACCACACAAAATAAAATTTGGTGTGTCAGGTTGTACCCGCGAGTGTGCTGAAGCGCAAAGCAAAGATATTGGCATAATTGCGACAGAAAATGGCTGGAATTTATACGTCTGTGGTAACGGCGGTATGAAACCGCGCCACGGAGACTTATTCGCTACCGATTTAGATGACGCCACGCTAGTGAAATATATCGACCGAGTATTGATGTTTTATGTGGCAACTGCCGACCGTTTACAACGTACCTCAGTATGGTTAGAAAACCTCGAGGGTGGTTTAGCGTATCTTCAGGACGTAGTGATCAATGATTCTCTGGGTTTGTGCGAAGAGTTAGAGCAACAAATGCAGCACATTGAAGATACTTATCAATGTGAATGGAAAACAGCTATCGAAAGTGAATCATCACGTAAACGATTCCGTCAATTTGTAAACAGTGACGAAAGTGACAAACAAGTCGTATTTGTGCAAGAGCGTGAGCAAATTCGCCCGGCCACAGAATCTGAGCTTGAAGCGTTGGCGTCTGAGTCAAAAGGCACACAAGAAATAATCGATGTTGAGTTGGTGTAAGGAGTAATTTATGAGCGAAGCTAAAAATTGGACCGATATTTGTAATCTTGATGATTTAGTCGATAACTCTGGGGTCTGTGCCCTTATAAGTGGTAAACAGGTCGCTATCTTTAAAATTAAGCAACAAGGTGAATCACACTTTTATGCCATAAGTAATTGGGATCCTATCGGCAAAGCGAACGTCCTTTATCGTGGACTGATTGGCTCAGTCGCCGACAAAACGGTGGTTATTTCTCCTTTGTATAAACAGCGTTATTGCTTAACAAGCGGTGAATGCTTGGATGACGATCTACAGCACGTAGATGTATTTGGTGTGCGTGTTGAAGGCAGCAAGGTACAACTGGCTGTTGCCTAGTATTCATACTAATGCTTGTCAGTACGCTTAGGCGATAGCGCAATGTTGCGCTATTCATCCTCAGTTTATTGGGCTAAGGCCGTTTAGTCGGAACTTTCGATTTGGCTTTCTTCAGCACAGCAAAACCACGTTATTCAAATATGCAAAAGGCCATCGCCATGACAGACAAAATGCCTCTATCTCAACTTGTTAGCGCCGTGAAAGCCGTGCCTGATAGCCATGGAACATGCTCACGGCTAAGCACCACAACGTGTCCCTATTGTGGGGTTGGTTGTGGTGTAGACGTGACCACTGAAATACGTGGCACAGCTCAGCAATTAGTGAGTGTGCAGGGCACCGCGAGTCACCCGGCTAACTTTGGTCGCTTATGTGTTAAAGGCAGTAAACTTGCTGAAACGAACGGGCTTGATGGACGTTTGCTTACGCCACAAATTAAAGGCAGTACAGTCACATGGCCTGAAGCCATCAATACTGTGGCCGATAAATTTGCCGATGTGATCAAGCAACATGGACCCGACGCCGTAGCATTCTACGTATCAGGTCAACTCTTGACCGAAGATTATTATGTAGCGAACAAGTTGATGAAAGGCTATATCGGTAGCGCGAACATCGATACTAATTCACGTCTTTGTATGTCGTCTGCGGTTGCTGCATATAAGCGGGCATTTGGTGCAGATACCGTACCCTGTTGTTACGAAGACTTAGAACAAACAGAATTGTTGGTGTTAGTCGGTTCAAATGCAGCTTGGACCCATCCGGTATTATTTCAGCGCATTGAACGCGCCAAAAAGATAAATCCAAATATGCGATTAGTGTTTATCGATCCTCGTCGCACGGCAAGTTGCGAAGCGGGCGATTTACATTTAGCCATTAAACCGGGTACTGATGTCGCCTTATTTAATGGTTTATTACGTTATTTGGCTAATAATAATGGCCTAGACAGTGATTATATTCGTTCATTTACTGAGGGTTTCGACACTACGCTTGAGGCTTGCGATCACTGGACCCTTGAGGCCGTTACGCAGTATTGCGATATAAATATCGCTGATGTTGAGCAATTTTACCAATTGTTTGCCAACAGCACGTCTGCGCTGAGTTTTTACTCTATGGGCGTGAATCAATCAACCAGTGGTGTTGATAAAGCTAACGCGATTATTAACTGTCATTTAGCCAGTGGTAATATTGGACGTGAAGGGTGTGGTCCGTTTTCGATTACGGGGCAGCCAAATGCGATGGGCGGACGAGAAGTAGGGGGCTTAGCCAACATGCTGGCCTGTCACATGGATATCAATAATGCAGAACACCGCACGTTGGTGCAAAATTATTGGCAGTCACCCAGTATTCCCACTCAGGTCGGGCTTAAAGCGGTAGACCTTTTTGATGCTATCGAGCAAGGTAAAATAAAAGCCATTTGGATCATGGCGACCAATCCCATGGTCAGCATGCCTAACCGCCATAAAATTAAAGCTGCATTGGCAAAATGTGAAATGGTTGTGGTATCAGATTGCGTCGCCAACAACGATACCATTGCGCTGGCTGATGTTGTGTTACCCGCCACTGGTTGGTCAGAGAAGAACGGCACAGTAACCAATTCAGAGCGAAGAATATCGCGTCAACGTGGTTTTTTACCATCTGCGGGTGAAGCTCGTCATGATTGGAGAATCATGTGTGATGTGGCTATTGCCATGGGATTTGATACTGGGTTCAACTTCACCGATCCCAGTGAAATATTTGCAGAATATTGCGGTTTAACCGCCGAAAAAAATAACAATACCCGCGATTTAGATTTATCGGGTTTGTGTGGATTAACCCAAACCCAATACGACAACTTATTACCCGTGCAATGGCCAGTGAACGCGGCAAACCCGAACGGGGTGAAACGTATGTTTAGCGATGGTCGTTATTTTACCCCCAGTAAAAAGGCACAGTTTATTGCCCTTGAGTCCCGCGTTCCCGAGCAACAGACGAGTAGCGAGTTTCCCTATGTGTTAAATAGTGGTCGGGTACGTGACCAGTGGCATACTATGACGCGCACAGGAACCAGTTCCGATCTTACTAGTCATATCGGTTATGCCACGCTAAGCATGCACTCAAGCGATGCGACTAAGTTGGGCGTTGAAAATGGCGATTTATTGGCGCTTTCATCCGCGCTAAATACTAGCTTGAGCCAAGTAATGTTACCTGTTCAAATTGACGATGGGCAACGTCCAGGGGATTTCTTTGCTCCTATCCATTGGAGCGAGCAAAATACCTCAGCAGCCAATATAAGTTACCTATTTACGGATGCAAACGACGCTATTTCAGGTCAACCTGAATTAAAACATGCAGCTATTAACGTCAGCAAAGCGTTATTTTTACACCACGGCCAAGTTTTTATTGCAAATGATATTAAAGAGCGTGTGTCAGTTATCGCGAAATTATGTGCTGAAGTAGACTATTGGCGGTTGAACAAAATCGCGGGTGGCGAGATGTTAACGTTTGCCACCGGCCGCATTAAATTGTCGGAGCATACTATTGATGCAGATAGCGAAAAAACAGTGGGGGTGGCTGAAGAAAATATTCCGGTATTAATCTTAAAAGATCTTATGCAACAAGCATGCAGTCAACAATACAGTTGGGCAGTACATCAATCAGGCACCCAGCAAGGCTTATACGCTTTGCATAACGACGCCTTACAGTTAGCGGCATTTTGTGCGCTTCAGCCTATTGATATAAACACTCTATGGCTCAGTGCTTTACATGAAGCAGAAAGCTTAAAAATTGAGCAGAAAAGTGCATTGTTACGTGCAGAGCCTGATGAGCAGTTTAATCAGGGACGCTTAATATGTAGCTGTTTTAAAGTCGGGATTAACCCGATTATTGAGCAGATTGAGCAAGGGTGTACCAGCGTTGATGCCATGGGCGAAAAATTAAAATGCGGAACCAACTGCGGCTCATGCAAAAGTGAGTTGCAACAACTGATCAACGAGTATGGCCGAATTGATGCTAGCACCATAACCATCGATGGCTCTGAGGTCGCCCCGTTAAATATTGATGCCCAAACCAAAACAGACAAATCTAGTCAACATAGCGGTGAGCGTATTGCCGTGGAGGTCATACTATGAATATATCGTTAAGCGTTTTTTCTCCTCTCAATTTATTAGTACCACAGGGATTAAGTCAGTTTGTTAGCCACGTACTAAAATTTAGTACTAAAGGCGACGTGGCAAATCGTGAGTCGTTAAATAGACTAGATAAGTTAACGCATGGATACACGCCATCCAATGCTAAGCTTTATGGCCACAAAGGCCCCCACCAAAACGGCCATGTGCATTTAATTGGTTCAGGGCCTGGAGATGCAGAGTTACTTACCTTAAAAGCGTATCGCCTATTACAGAGTGTTGATGTGGTCATGTATGACTGGTTAGTTAACCCGGAAATACTTGATATGATCCCAGCTCATGTCGAGCGCCGCTTCGTGGGTAAAAAATGTGGTCAGCACAGCATGACACAAGTGCAAATCAGCGAGCTGTTGGTTAGCGTGGCCAAGCAAGGAAAGTCTATTGCGCGCTTAAAAGGCGGCGACCCTGCTATTTTTGCTCGGGCCGCCGAAGAGTGTGAAATGCTAACGCAACATCAAATACCGTTCAGTATTGTACCGGGAATCACCGCTGCATCAGGCGCATCTGCCTATGCCGGGATCCCATTAACCCATAGAGATTGTGCCCAGTCAGTACGCTTTATTACCGCCCATTTAAAAGATCCTGCTTTACAGCCAGATTGGCAAAGCTTGGTTAGTGGTGCGATGCCCGATGAGCAAGGCAAAAACGCTGAAACGTTGGTATTTTATATGGGACTAAGACGCATTAAATCGATTATGCAGCAGTTACAACAACACGGTTTACCCATGGATATGCCGGTAGCGATTATTGATAAAGCCACAAGTACTGAGCAACAAGTATGCATAGGACATGTAAAAAACATTGCTCAGCGATTAGAAAGTCGCCAATTTACCGGGCCTGCACTGATAATTGTGGGAGAAGTGGTAAGTAAGCGTCAGCGAGTGGTTTCGTATCACCAACAAGACAGTTTACAATGCTCTGAACATTATTTAGCGGCGCACTCTGCTTAGGACACCTTGTACTTAGGTCTGCCATTGGTACGTTGCGCCATATTATTTATGGGCAACGTAGCCTACAGGCAATGCAATCGATATGATAAAGAAAAGCAGTAGCACATCCATTACCCAACCTGAATTTAAAGCGTTTATTCGCATTATCGGACGCGGCCAACGTGCTGGAGGTACGTTAACCCAGACTCAGGCATATCAAGCCATGGGCATGTTAATCAACAATGAAATTACGCCCGAGCAAAAAGGCGCATTTTTAATGTTGCTTCGCGTGCGAGAAGAAACCGCCGAAGAATTAGCCGGTTTTATTCAGGCATTTCGTGAGGTAAATAATCCTCATTTAGCTGCGTTACCTATTGATATCGACTTGGGATGCTATGCGGGTAAACGACGACATTTACCGTGGTTTTTGTTGGCAGTGATAGCCATCGCCCAAGCGGGCAAAAAAGTCTTTCTACATGGCACCCACGAGCCCGACTCAAATCGTTTGTACTTAAAAGACGTATTGCCTCAATTAGGTATTAGTGTGGCTAAAAATACCCTTGAGGCCACGTTGCAGCTAGAGCGGGTTGGGTTTAGTTACATGGACTTGGGGGATATTAATCCACAACTTGATGCGATGATTCAGTTGCGCAGCCAGTTTGGTTTGCGCTCATGTGCGAATACCTTGGCACGTATGTTAAACGCTAGCCATGCACCTTGCAGTTTACAAGGGGTATTTCATCGTGATGTGGACCGTAAACATAGTCGTAGTGCTGTGCTGGTTAATCAGCAAACACCTAATGAAAATAACAAAATTTTGTGTTTTCGCGGAGAAGGGGGCGAGGTCGAGTATAACCCTGAGCGTGACGTAACATTGCATTTAGCACAGGGCGATGTTGAATCTACCGTTGATGTGCCAGCATCACTTTCTCATTGGGTAACAAAGCCTAGAACGTTAGATGTGAGTCAGTTAGTGTCGGTATGGCAAGAGAACGAGATCAACGAATACGCCACGCATGCCATTATCGGTAGTCTAAGCTTGATGTACCTCTTAATTGACAATATTTCACTAGCAGAAGCGCAAATTAAAGCGCAGCAATGTTGGCAAGCACGCAATAAAAACTGGCCTTTTAGTGTATCTACCCAAGATGATGCATCTATCTTTGATACCAGCGGTAAGCATCAAGCACATTAGTCGCCTGTTAATAGCGCAATATAGCGTCCGTTTTTATGCGCTGAAGAGCCTTCACACCGTGTGCTACGTGGGGCTGCAACGTATTGTAATACAGTACTTCTTTAAGGTTAATAAATTTCGCGGTTGATTTTTGTGCAACTCGACGCACCTTTCTGGTGCGCTTGCACAATGGTATACAAATAAATGTAATTTTATTATTTATTTATAAAGTTAACTTGTTGTTTTAATTGAGGTAATCTTTTGGCTTAAGCTTTGCACTTGTGACGCTCAAGACATATAGAGATTATTAATCTGGGAACATCCTTTGATATCCATAGCGAAACCTCAATCCAATTCAGCTGCCTCGGCACAACTGAATATTTTGCTCATTGATGAAAATGTTCAGCGCGCTGAGTCGATAGTCACTGCCCTGGATAAAACGCGTTACAAGGTGAGCCATTTAGCCTCTAGCCAGATAGGACTGTTGAAGCAGGTTGATAAAATTCAACCCGATATTATTGTTATTGATATTGAGTCGCCAAACCGAGATATGTTGGAAAGCTTGCATACCATTTCGCATCACAATCCCAAACCAGTGGTGATGTTTTCTTCACAACAAGATACCGAAACGATAAACCTCTCAGTACAATCTGGCGTGAGTGCCTATGTGGTAGGTGATATCGATCCCGAGCGCGTAAAACCTATACTCGATGCAGCGGTGGCACGCTTTAGAGAATTTCATAAATTAAAAGACGAATTAAACGACACCAAACATGAACTTGAATCAAGAAAGAGCATCGATTTGGCTAAGCGTCTACTCATGAAAACCAATAAAATGAGTGAAGAACAGGCATTTCATAGTATGCGAAAAACTGCAATGGACACTGGTCAGAAGCTCGAAAACGTTGCGAAAACGATCGTTTCTATGTTGCGTTCGTTGGAAAAAGGAAATGAACATGATTAAACCAGAGCAATCGGATATTACCCTTGGCTTTATTCCCCTAACCGATTCAGCCCCTCTTATTGTCGCCAAAGAATTAGGTTTTTTTGAACAATGGGGGTTGAATGTTACTCTGCAAAAGCAGAACTCTTGGGCAACACTGCGCGATAAACTACACGCCGGTGTATTAGACGCGGCACAAATGCTAGCACCGATGCCAATTGCTAGTGCGCTAGGCTTAGGATCTTCGCCCGCTAACGTCATTACGCCTTTAGTACTGAGCTTAAACGGTAATGCTATTACGATTTCTGAGGCCTTGCTACAAGAGGTGCTTAAAGAAAACAATATCGCGAATATCACGTTACCCATGGCGGGTTATTTACTACAAAAAGTCATCGACAAACGCAGAAATAGAGGCTTGCCTAAGCTTAAATTTGCCACTGTATTTCCTTATAGCTGCCATTTTTATCAATTAAGAGATTGGCTTAAAGCGTCGAAAGTTGATTTAGACAATGTTGAAATGGTCGTTGTGCCGCCTGTTAGTATGGTGGCCTGTTTAGAGAGCGGCGAAATTGACGGTTTTTGTGTTGGCGGGCCCTGGAATGCTAAGGCGGTACGTGCTGGTATTGGAATGACTGCGCTGACGTCATTCGATATATGGCAAGACTCTCCTGAAAAAGTATTAGGCTTATTGGAGAGTTTTCATCAGAAAAACCCAAACACAGTTTTGCTTTTATGTGCGGCGCTAAAACAAGCCTGCGCGTGGCTTGAGTCTGTACCCAATCGCTTTGAAGCTGCGAGATTACTGTGTCAGCCAGCGTATTTAGACGCAGCATTAGATGTGATTGCGCCATCGTTGTTAGGGAGTTGTTTAACCCATAAGTCACTCCCACCGCGCAGTATTCCGTCTTACAATCAGTTTTCGGTGAGTAATAATGGCTGTATTAATCAGCCAGAGTTGGTGCGCGGTGAATGGTTAATTAAGCACATGGTCAGTGCTGGACAAATCCCGCCAGATATAACTATTCCGTTAGATTTAGTAGGAAGGGTTTTTCGCCCAGACATATACCAAAAAATGCGCTTATTGATTGCAGATCAGGCTGAGCAATTTTATCGTCGGTCAGGTTAGCGACAGTGTTTTACGTTCTAATAAATAGAATGTTTATTGCTATTTAATGTGATTTTCGTTCGGTTAAATTTGTTTACACTAGCCGCAATTGAATCACATTTGATAGAGGAACACTGATATGAAAAACGTATTATTCCTAAGCGCCAGTCTGCAAGGCGACAAAGGCCAATCGAGTAAGTTAGCTGCTGAGTTTGTTGAAAAATGGCAAGAAGCTGAGGAGATTGATTTGCTTAAAGTCGACCTAAATGATCTGAATCTACCTCATTTAAGTGCCCAAGAAATGCAAACCTGGAGCATGGTCAGTGACAATATGACCCCAGAGCAAGTTAAGTTAGCAGCTTATTCAAATGACTTGTTAGCGCAACTTGAGCACAGCGATGCGGTTGTAATCGGAATGCCAATGTACAACTTTACTATACCAACGACTTTCAAAGCGTGGATAGACAGAGTTGCACGAGCAGGGCGCACATTTAGCTATACAAGTGAAGGCCCCAAGGGACACTTAGTGGGCAAAACCGTCTATGTGATGGCTGCTCGAGGAGGGGTTTATCAAGGCACAGAGAACGACACTCAAACACCTTATTTACGCTTAGTTTTGGGCCTGCTAGGGATAACTGATGTGCATTTTATTTATTTAGAAGGGCTGAACATGGGCGAAGAATTTGCACAAAATTCTTGGCAACAGGCCCGCGAACAAATCAATGAGCTGTTACCAGCAATAGCATAGCGTTCTGCTTGTACCACCTAAATAAAAGCCCGATCTACTTCGGGCTTTTTCGCAAATTTTTTACGTCGTTAAATAAGGTGCCTATTGCACCTGAACCGTTAATGTACGTTCAATTGTGTTGATAAAATCTTTATCCGTTGGCTTAGTCGATGACGCGTAGGTGTTTACTAAGTGGCCGTTCTTATCCATTAGGTATTTATAGAAATTCCATTTCACTGTGGTGCCTGATTTTTTTGCTAGCATCTTATAAAGCTGATCGGCATCTTGCCCACGTACTGGCATAGCTTCAAACATGGGGAACTCCACCCCATACGTTAATTCGCATAACTCAGCCGTTTTACCTTCGTCTTTATCTTCTTGGTTAAAATCGTGAGAAGGAAAACCTAATACCACTAAGCCTTGGTCTTTATATTTACTGTACAATGACTCTAAACCTTTAAACTGCGGCGTAAACCCACAATAGCTAGCGGTATTGACGAACAGTACCGTTTTACCGGCGTAAGCTTCACACATGTTAACGGTCTCTTGGGAATTAAGCTTACGTTTCACAAACTTAAGTAAGTCTGGGCATTCTGCGCTGTAGGCTATATTGCTGATAAATATTAAGCAGACAATAGCGAATAATTTCTTCATGGGAACCTCGGCTTTCTTGGGTAAATAAAATCAGCTGGTATTGTCATTATAGTGCTGACTATTTTGTAAGTGTGTTTGTGTAGGTATTTAATCTGATTGATTTTACGTTTAAAGTAAATTGTTATTCAAAATAATTTATAAAATCCGCAGGGAAAACAACAATGTATAACTATTCTAAAAAACTACTTGTGGTACTTATTTCTACCAATCTATTCGCTTGCAGTGCTATGTACACCGCTGATTCACCCCCAAGCCAGAATATAAGTACGGCCCCAGCTATCTCTAATGCAGCTAAAACGGATCCTGCAGTTGCGCAACAGATGCAGACCATTGCTAGTCAGCAAGGTATTACTTCATACGGCGCAAAGCTCACTTTGGAGCAAATAATGGCGGATCCCGACTGGATAGGTCGTCAGCCTTTAAGCAGTTATTGGGGAGATGATAATCAAACAGTTTATTATCAGCGCAAAGAGAAAGGATCACCCCTAAAGCATTTATGGCGGCTTGACAGCGCACTAGCAAAAAACACCGAAGTCACATCTAATCGTGACGAACAAGACAGTGATCACGCCAGTATGGTGGCGCTAAATCAACTGCAAAGCGAATCGTATGCGAACCGAGTAAGTAACCGTTCGCGCACGCAGACTGCATGGGTGTTCGAAGGTAATATATTTATTAAAAATGTTGCTACTGAACAGGTTCGTCAGTTGACACAAGACGGTGAAGTACTCCGAAATATACAATTTTTAAATGATGGTAGATTGGCGTATCAGCGCATAAATAGCATTTATAGCCTTGATCCAACGACGGGTTTCTCACAAAAGTTAGCATCATGGCAATTTGCTGAGGCGCCAGAACCGAATACAGCACCAGCTGATTACATTGCTGAACAGCAGATTGACTTAATTAATTACGTGGCTAAAAAACGCCACGATCGTGAATTACGCTTTAAGCAACAACAGGCTTTGTCAAAGCAAAACACCAGCCTGGCGCCTGATGCATTCTATTTCGATGAAAAAGATGAGTTGGTGCAAAGTAGTGTGTCACCGGACGGTAAATGGTTAGTGCTTGCAACAACCAAAAGCCAAGAAGACCGCAGCGACGAAGATTTAATGCCTGCTTATATCGGTGAAGATGGCCGGATTGACCGTAAAGAAGTGCGTCAACGTGTGGCAGATGCTAAGTCGGTGAATCATCAGTTGTGGTTGCTGGATTTGACCACGCATAAAAAATATCCGCTAAGTTATCAAACGTTACCCGGATACAATGAAGATGTATTGGCCGATGTGAAACGCGAAAATGCGCAAGCCAAGGGCGAAACCTATCAAACTAATCGGTTACCGCGAGATATAGTGGTAATGACTGATTGGTATTGGTCTCAGGGCGCGATTCAATGGCATAGTGACGCAGGGCAAGTTGCTGTGATGTTAGAAGCATGGGATAACAAAGACCGCTGGCTAGCCACGATAGACTTAAAACAGCATAAATTGGTTAATCAACATCGCTTACACGACGATGCTTGGGTCAACTATCAATTTAATAGTTTTGGTTGGCTGAATAATACTGAGCAGCTGTATTATTTATCAGAAGAATCTGGCTACGCCCATCTTTACAGAAAACCACTAAATGCAAAAGCGACAGCGTTAACGTCGGGACATTTCGAAGTCGACAATTTAACGTTAAGCCATAACGACCAATACATGTATTTCAAAGCGAATCAAAAACACCCTGGGATTTACGAAGTTTATCGAGTGACGTTAGACACTGGCGAAATTGAAGCATTAACAGACCTAAACGGCATGACAGACTACGCGTTAAGCCCGAACGAGAGCAAGTTACTGCTGACGCATTCGTCACTGACCATGCCGCCTGAGCTCTATTTGCAGGACGCGGAGCCAAATGCACAAGTCATCCGCTTAACGCATACCATCAGCCCTGAATTTTTAGCATTGAAATTAGCCGCGCCGGATATCGTGCCAGTTGAATCAAGTCACACGGCACAGCCGATTTTCTCGCGGGTGTATAACCCTGTTAACACTCAAAACAAATCTGATGAAAAACGCCGAGCCGTTATTTTTAATCATGGGGCAGGGTATTTGCAAAATGCTCATCTGGGTTGGTCAGGCTATTTTCGTGAATTTATGTTTCATAATATGCTAGCCCAACAAGGTTATGTGGTGATGGACATGGATTACCGTGCTTCTGCAGGCTATGGACGTGATTGGCGCACTGCTATTTATCGTCATATGGGAAAACCTGAAATTGACGACTTACGTGATGGCGTTAACTGGTTGGTTGAAAATGCTAATGTAGATCGTGAGCGTATTGGTACTTACGGTGGTTCTTACGGCGGCTTTATGACCTTTATGGCTTTATTTACCCAAGCCGATTTATTTCAATCGGGTGCGGCTTTACGCCCAGTTAGCGATTGGGCACATTATAATCATGGTTACACCTCAAATATATTAAATATGCCCGATGTGGACCCTATCGCATATGAGCGCAGCTCCCCTATATATTTTGCTCAAGGCTTACAAAAACCACTCTTAATAAATGCACCTATGGTTGACTCAAATGTATTTTTTCAAGACACGGTGCGCCTTGTTCAGCGCCTGATCGAGCTAGAAAAGCAAAATTTCGAAACCGCTATATATCCCGTAGAATCCCATGGTTTTATACAGCCAAGTTCTTGGCTAGACGAATACCGACGTATTTATAAGTTATTTGAAACAACCTTATAAGCATTTTACATTACCCCTGAAGCTGAAACGGTATCGAAAATACCTTCATCTAACGTTAAATACCAAGCCCAGCCATTAACGCTGGGCTTTTTTATATGCGGTGCGAGAGCCATGAAAAAGATGAATCTACTTGCCTTAAGTTCGCTTTCTGGTAATTTCGTAGCGAAATTTATTTTGAAAGCTCGCAAGAGAATAACGTCAGAGACGAGATACCATGCCAAAAGCAAGTGAAGTAAAAAAGAACGCTGCCATCGAACATAACGATAAAGTGTATGTAGTAAAAGAAATAAACAAACTTACGCCAAGTGGCCGTGCGGGCGCTAGCTTATACCGTATGCGTTTATACGAAGTGACTACAGGCGCAAAAGCCGACGAAAGCTTCAAAGCAGACGAGATGATCAAAACCGCAGATTTCGTACGCCAACCTGTCACGTTTTCATATATCGACGGTGACGAATATGTGTTTATGAATTCAGAAGATTACACGCCGTACAATCTGAATAAAGAAACCATTGAAGAAGAATTGCTGTTTATCGCCGAAGATACCGTCGGCCTACAAGTAATGATCGTTAATGGCTCAGCAGTGGGGATTGAATTACCACCCAATGTTGAATTGCTTATTACAGAAACCGATCCGTCAATCAAAGGCGCGTCAGCCAGTGCTCGCACCAAACCGGCTACCTTAAGCACTGGCTTAACGGTACAAGTACCGGAATATATTTCCAGTGGTGAGCGCATCAAGGTCAGCACCAGCGAGCATAAATTCGTTAGCCGAGCAGATAAATAGCTAACTTATAATACCCGTTCTCACTACGAACAAGCCCACGGTGTTAAATCACAGTGGGCTTTTTTATGGGTAGATATAATTATTTTATTGTTGCTGGATATCCCTAGTTTTTTATCTAAAAAATATGATTAGTGGTGAATATGCTTGTAGAAATTGAGCAATCTGCAGATTGTAAGAACCGTATACTTTCGAGAGTATTTTGGATGTATTTCATGAACATGGTTAATCTTGGTCTTAACTTGCAGCCTGTGTTTTTAGTAACTTTTTGAGGTAATTCAAACTTCACGTTTAATTGGCGTGAACGCAGTATAAGAGTATGACTGATACTAAATAAAAATATTGACTTTACGTGAAACACTACTAAACCTAAGTCTTCAGGTAAATTTATTTTCCATTTGGAACGTAAAGCAAAGGAATGAAATACGATGCAAAGGGATACGCTGACCATATTGAATCTTTTAAGATTCAAGCACGCTCGATTCACTCCGCCAACACCACTATTTATTGTCATTCTATTACTGATAAGCAGTGTTTCTCTGTTCTTCTCATCTACTACGTACGCGAAAAAACAGAACGAAGACACAGTAAAGATCAAGATACTTGAAAATAAAGAGTACAACGAATGCAAGTTCGTCAATGAAGTGATCATTGGCGTTAAATATAGGTTAAGGACGATGGATTACGGTACGCTCATAGCTGAAATAACTAATGATGGTGTTAGTTATTATGAAGCCGCAATTGTAGATATTGAGCGAGGAGAAGGCGAAGTTATCATGACTTTTGATGCAGGGGACTGTGCAATCGATATGCGTGTAGTCGTTAGATAATGAGTGAAGCATATTATTTAAAAAGCATAAATTTGGACACTATTTAAACTGCGCTTTCAATGGACTGTGTCATGGATACAGATACTAAAGAGGGATTTTCTATGAAGTTTCATAGCAGTTTAAGATTGGCCATATGTTTACTTAGTGTTTCAAGCATAGTGAAGGCGGAAGTGGTTGGACTGACCGATGGTCAATTTAGGGTCGACGAGTCAGGTGCAGCTACCTACACGGTACCGATAATTACACCTGCTGGTAGAGCAGGGGTAACGCCAACCATTGCATTATCTTATTCCAGTAATAATTTATCTGAGGGACCACTTGGTGTGGGTTGGTCAGTCAATGGCATCTCGGCTATTTCTCGTTGTTCCCCAACACCTGTTTACGACAACAAAATTCATGCAGTGAAATTTAACAAACAGGATAAACTTTGTCTCGATGGGCGGCGACTCATTCTTAGGTCAGGTGACTATTTAACTCCGAATAGTACTTATCGATTTGCGGTAGATGATTTTAGTAAAGTTATTGCTCGGGGTGGTTCCAGTACAAATGGCCCTAAGTATTTTGAGGTTCATAACAAAGCCGGTGAAGTTCACTATTATGGTGACTCTGACACCATCAGTTCAATGTTTAATAACCACAACGATGCGTTTATTGAGCCAGGTGGTTTTACTTCTGGCCTAAAAGCTAAAACCTGGATGTTGAAAGTTGTAAAAGATATAAAAAGTAATTTCACTCTCTATAATTACACTAAAAATACATCTAAAGGTTCCGTTTACCTCAACAATATACAATATTCGGGCAATATGGCACGGAGTAAACAACCATTTGCTAAAATTCAATTTGTTTACGGTACGTATGATAAGGGATTTAAAGGTTACTACGCTGGGGGGCATACGTTTCATGACCAACTTCTTGAGCGCGTAGATACATCTATCGACAACGAAATTCATCGCTCCTACTTTCTGCGTTACGAAAAGTCTAACGTTATTGAAGAACGAACATTACTGACGTCTATTCAGGAATGTCCGGATAACAATAGTGTTATGAATAATTGCCGTAAACCTACTTTATTCGAATGGCAACGCCCTGCTCTTGCACACAGTGGAACAAGACGAGTATGTGAGTCAGAACCCGGTTTTACTAACTTTTGTTATGATGCGCCATATACTACCAACTACAACCCATTTGCGTCCTACGGTACGATTACAAACTCTGCACCGAATCATCATACGTCTCAGGTATTTGATATCAATGGAGATGGCTTTCAAGATTTAGTTTATGTTGATGGACGATATTGGTACGCCAAACTAGGTCCACATTTCAACTCCCCAAAACGCTTATCGAATGTAGGAGTAAGTAAAAAGAATTACGCAATGAGCATCGATTACAATGGTGATGGGGTGCGTGATCTCTTGGTGGCTAATGGCCAAACATCTAACTGGTATGCGATTTCTTATCAACCATCTAATGCTGCGTCTACTCACTGCTTTTCTGGAGAGCCCTGCGATAACTATATTTACACATCATCCGTAAGAGTTAAAAACCTTGGTGTGATGGCGATAGGTTTAGAAGGAGAAGCGCAGGTTATGGATGTTAACGGAGATGGTAACGAGGATATTGTTTTCAGAAATGGAAAATATCTGAAGACACATCTCAATGATGGTGATGGAACATTTACGCCAAATAAAAATTTATTTACATTTACAAATACCCCTTCTATTGGCTCGTTAAATGGACGTTACACAGAGCAGTCAGGTGATATGAAGTCTTCTAGTCAAATCGATATTAATGGTGATGGCCGCTCAGATTTGATAATGAAAGTAACCACAACGACAGGTGGATGTTACTTACGGGGACGACTTATTCGAGGGATTTCTAGTCGGTGGGAATGTCAGTCTGATTTAATGGGGACTTGGAGCACACATACTCGCACTAAAAACCATATTTACTTAGCGTCTGGATCATTGGCGTCACCTAGTTTGACCGAACTAACGAGTTTCAGTGGTTACGTAGAGAATATTCGAGTCGCTGATTTTAATGGTGATGGTCTTAGTGATTTAGCATATGTGAGTAATAATGAATGGTTTTACCGTTTGTCAGACGGTAAAAATTTACTTAGCCCAAAAGGGATGAGCTTAACGACAGCTTCTAACCGTAAAAACTTAAACCAGTTCGTTGATTTAAATGGTGACGGCAGAGCAGATATCCTTCACGCTGCAAGCACATCTAATTGGAAAATATACTTTTCGAGACCGACTTCAACAGGAGAGTGGATATCATTCCAATATAGAGGGATGAAATCATTCGATAAAAATGCCGTGGTGCGATTTGGTGATGGCAATGGGGACGGGAAATTAGACATGCTTACCTCGACGGGTAGGTCTTGGAAACAGTATTACAATCGTAAAAATATTAAAGAGTATGTGATTCACAGAGTTACTAATGGCTTCGGTGTGCCGACCACAATTACTTATAAACCGATGACAAACACTGATATGTATGTAATGCAGGCATCAGATTATAATATTGATTCGGATACGTTTTCTCCGATATCTGGTGCCTCCTTGGTTAGTCAAGTAAGTACACAAAGTAATACTCACTCCTCAGTGAAAGTAAAGTATCAATACGGTGGAATGCTATTTCACAAGAAAGGTCTCGGTGGTCTTGGCTTCCAGATGTTGCGCACTACTGATCTGCAGACCGGCGTTATCTCTGAAACACAATATTTTCAGAAATACAGTGGAAATCATGCTGCTAAAATTGGGCTGCCAGTGTACTCCGAGCAACGTAAAAGTGGCTATTTATTGTCGAAAGCAATCAATACGCTAGGAGTCAAAGGCACTGCTCAAGGTGGAATTCATCCTTATATTGCGCGCTCAGAAGAATTTGCTTACGTTTACAACTCAAATGGCACTAATACGCCCTTAAGCATAACAACTACGACCAAAAATAATGATACTTGGGGCAACCCAACAATGATCAATGTTAGGGTTACTGATCAAATAAACGATCATTACCTTAATACCAAAACAACGAATGCATGGGGCAATTCTACAGAACAAAGATATGGAAGATTAAAGCAAACCACAGTTGTAAAAAATAGAACGGGGGACGCGAATAATAAAACAAGAGTCTCTACGTTTTCATATCGTAGCGATAAACTCCTTGCTGGAAGTGTGATGTCCCCGACTAACCCTCGGACAAAATTGACTACGGCATACAGTTACGATATTTATGGTAACAAGACACAAACGTCAATAACGGGATACTCCACCTCAACTGCTGGTAATCAAACGCGTACGTCTAAAGTCGTGTACGACGGGGAAGGTCGTTACGTTAACTATAAAGAAAATACTTTAGGCGAGCGTAATACCTATAAGTACGATGGAAAGTCTGCAAGCACAGCCAGTGGCGTTATTGATAATATAACTCAGATCGGCCCAAATGGAATAGCTACTAGAACCTATTATGATAGCTTTCAGCAGGTTCGTCGTGTTGATTATGCTGATTCCAAAAATGCATATACTACCCGCAGCTTCTGTAATGGTTGCGTCACTAACTCATATTATAAAGTGGTCGATACTCTGAGCGGATCCCCCAGTAAAGAAAGTTATTTTGACAAGTGGGGGCGGGCTGTAACTTCAAGAGTTAAAGGATTTGATGGTTCTTGGTGGACGAGAAACTCTACCTATGATGCTCAGGGACAGCTGAGTCGAATATACGAGCCTAATTCATCCTTGTATACCGAAACGATTTATGATGACTTAAATCGACCTGAAGAAATCCGTAAACCTGACGGTAGTAAAGTACACCATGATTATAATGGCACTGAGTCTCGCACTACAGATGAATTAGGTCGCTATAGTTACCTCTACAGTAACGGTTTTGGGGAATCTGCCTCTTCTAAAGATCACCATCATAACACCGTGACCTTTAGTTACGATGCTTTTGGCAACTTAACGAAAACACGCACTCGCGCACATAATAAAAATAGCTACATTACCAATACATTCGATGAGTGGGGCCGTAAAACTCGCACCGTCGACCCAGTAAAAGGTACGTGGAACTACACCTATAATGCCTTCGGTGAACTTTATACACAAAGGACAGCGCGTAATCATACTACAACGTTTAACTACGATAAGCTGGGCAGGATGGTACGCAGTTACGAACCAAGTGAAGGAACCTCATGTTGGTTATACGGTACAAAGAGCAATTTGTCGCATAAAGCGGTAGGTAAATTATTATCAAAAGCTAAATATGAACGTGCAAATATATCCTGTAGTTCACAACCAACACCTACTATAAAGAAGCTATATTACTACGACTCACTGGGACGGGTGAGAAAGGAGACCACACAAATTGGAACAACTCACTACAACCAATTGCGCACATACGACAGTTATAGTCGCCCCAATTTAACCACCTATCCGACTGGGACAGAGTCTGTAGTGGCCAAATCACAGTATAATAAATATGGTTATCGTTACAAATTATCACGGCTAAGTGACAATTATCTATTCAGTGAAGTAAAGAAAATGAATAGTCGTGGCCAAGTTACGGAAATGAAAAACGGTAATTTAGTCGTTACTAAATATGGTTATAACACTCAAACCGGTTGGTTAAATTCCATCGACGTAGCAAAGAATAACAGGTTACTCCACTATCTTGACGTCGGCCACGATGTTCGGGGAAATGTTAAGTCTAGACGCAGTAATTATGCATCCTCGATTGGGATTAGAAGTGATTTTACTGAAACCTATTCATATGATGGTTTGAATCGTTTAAAAAAAAGGACCGTTAATGTCGCTGGTGGAACTAGCTCATTACCATCTGCATTTAAAGCATCTCAGTCGTATAACTATGATAATTGGGGGAACATTACCTATAAAACGGGAGCTGGATATTACAAATACGACAGTAATCGAGTTCATAAGCTGTTGGGCGTCTATTCGAACTCCAATTTCACAGGCACCAAATACTATTTTGGCTACGACGCAAATGGAAATGTTACTAATGATGGCAGTAGATTATTTACCTATAGCAGCATAGACAAACCAACTCGAATAACAAAAGGCAGTGCTATCTCTAATATGAAGTATGGCGTCGATAAAGAGCTGTATTACAAAGATGATAGTTTTGTAGAGAACGGTAAAAATGTCCGGTACAGACGCTACTATATTGGTGCTTACGAAAAACTTGTTCGAAATGGAGGTAATGGCAACCTGACCGAACATAAATACAATATTGGAAACGCTGTGATTACTTACCGGAACGGCTCGCGCACCACAAGTTTTATTCACAAAGATAATCAAGGCTCTGTTATCTCTACCACTAATCATTTGGGGCATGTCACTACGCAAGCCATCTACGACCCGTTTGGTAAACAAAGTGAAGTATTTAAACATTCAACCTATGTAACGTCGCTCCCCGCCATTACCGACAGAGGTTATACCGGGCATAAACAAATGAATCATCTGGATATAATCCATATGGGTGGTCGGATATATGATTCGACGTTGGGGAGATTTTTGCAGGCTGATCCGTTTATTCAGGCTCCTATGAACAGTCAGAACTATAACCGTTATTCGTATGTTTTGAATAATCCGTTGAGTTATACCGATCCGAGTGGGTATTTCTTTAAGAAGCTTGGTAATTTTGTTAAAAACTATTGGAGAACCATTGCTGCTATAGCTATCAGTGTTTATCTTCCGGGAGCAAGAGGATTACTTCAAGGTTGGGGAGTAACTAACACAATCGCTCAAGGATCTATTACAGGCTATGTTGCAGGAGGGGTTGCAACAGGCTCGTTAAAAGGTGCGCTTGTCGGTGCGCTTACTGGTGCTGCATTTGGAGCGCTCCATAGTTGGAATATAAATGGATTTCATTCTGGTAAGGCTCTAGCTCATGGCGCAGTTGGTGGTATTGGCAGTGTATTAAGCGGTGGTAAGTTTGGGCATGGATTTGTTGCCGCTGGTTTTACACAAGCAGTGAGTCAAGGTGGTGATATATTTGTAGACGGTGATAGAGTTAGAAATGCAGTTAAAGCTTCTGTTATTGGTGGAACAGCTTCTTCGATAACTGGTGGTAAATTTGCAAATGGTGCTATTACAGGTGCTTTCTCAAGACTTTTAAATGATGACGCGATGATTGCGCGGGCAAATAAACTATTTAAACAAACTGAATTTGAGAATATGGCTTCTGCTAAGTTAGAGGCAGGAGTTGATACCCCAACAGGTTCATCCGTGGCAACTGATGGAGAAAATGTTATTTTCTCTCAATCTAGAAAAATAAAAGCAGGAATTGTTGATGTTTCTCTAAGCGAATCTTGTAATTCAGGTTCCGGCTGTTCAAGTGCCTTAACTGTTGCTAAAGGAGTTTCATTTATTGATGAAAATTTGGCATCAGCTCAAGCAAGTGGAACAATAACTACAGATGGTGATTTGTCAGGGGCATTAAAAGGGAAGATTGTAGGACATTATATAAAAGGAAGTGTCACTATTCATGGCTCATCCGTTTTAAATAATGCCGCCACAATAATGAATATACCTGAAAGTAGCCACAGGGATTCTATTAAATGGAAGTTAAATCAAAAACTTCTTGGAAACTAAATTTATGAACGTAAAAAAATTATTACTATCCTTAATTGTGTTGATGAATTTTACATCCATTACAGCTGCCAAAGAAAATGAAGTAATACGTATGACCACTATTGAAAAATATATGCTTGCTAAAGATTTAGCTGATAAAGGTGATACTAATGCGATGCTTGATGTTTTTGCAATTTTTTACAGTACTTATCCAGAATTAGAGAGCAAAGCCCAAGAATCAGCAAACTATCTCATGCAATCAGCTTCTAGGGGAAATATAAATGCACAGTACAATATGGGATATTTACAACAAACAGGAGATTTGTTTGAAAAAAATGTTGATAAAGCAATTGTGTGGTTAAGAAAAGCTAGTGAGCAAGGGCATGTAAAAAGTAATCGACAACTAGGCTTTATATATTTGGAACTGTACAAAGTAAATTTATCCAAAGACTGCTTGTATGCTGAATCAAAAAATTGGTTTAGCAAAGGAGCTAAACTAGGAGATTATCCTTCGTTAAGGCAATTGGCCTTAGGTATTTTAGCCCATGAACAAGAAGGCCATGATGAAGCTTTAAAAATGTTAGAAGAGGCATTTGCTCATGGTGACGCTAGATCAGCAAGATACTTAGGAATGTATTCTATCTTACGATATGAAGAATATGGGGATGAAGAATATTTTAATCAAGCAGTTGGCTGGTATCAAAAATCCGCAATGTTTGGTGACAATATCTCAATTAGATGGCTTCAAGAGAATTTTAATAAAGCCAACGTTAAGCAACCTTGTGTTAAAAATTAGTTTTGGGGGCATAACTTGTGAGGCCGCATGTGGCCCGGGATTTTACTGCGCAGTTAAGCACGGATCTGATTATGGACATGGGTTATGAAACTGCATATGCAAAAAGTGTGATGTTTAACCCAGTTGGAAGTGTAGGAGCAAATATATACTCTTCTGGGAATGTTAGTGGCTTCTACCAGTCTTTGGATATATGTGCCGTAGGCTGTGTTAATATCGAAGGGAATTATCAAAACTGTCGTTTGGAACATCCATTGGGCCAGCTGGAGGCTCCTAAACACTCCATGTATAGCGGATGTCTTACGACATCCGCTTTTTTTACACGCTGTTTTAGAACTTAGCTCTTACGCCAAGGCTAACAGAACGGCCTGAAAGCGGTACTTTATCCTTAATATAGGAAGAATGTACGCGACCCTCTTCATTGGTTAAGTTGTTACCCTTTAGATAGATAGTCATATCCATCTTATCGAGATCTAAATAATAATTAGCCGAGGCTGATAGCATGGTATAACCATCTGTGTCGGTTTCATTTGAAGCTATTTTGTCTTGTTTACTATTGCGTACGACTTCAATTTCACTGTGCCAATTACCTTGTTCATAGTGTATTGAACTACCAACTCTCATGGGGGGGATACGTGGTACGTTTCCACCTTCATCCAATTTAGCACGGGTATAATCGCTGAAAATCTCCCAACGTAGCTCGTCGGTTATATGCAAATCTAGCTGGGCTTCGAAGCCATAAAGAGTGGCGTCCTGTTGTTGGAAAAGCACCACGGGTAAACCGTCTGTTTCTTCTTCAGGTTCACCATTTAGCGCTACATCTGCATCAAAACTCGCTTGTGTTATTAACTGCCCGTCAACAGACACCAAGCCGGTACGTTGTTCAAATATATAATTGCCCACCTGATTATGAAACAAGCTCACGGACGCATTCCAAGCATCGTCCTGGTATCGATAGGTAAAGTCTAGATTGTTAGATTCCTCTTTATCCATATCTTGTGAGGCTTGGCTAAGGGTATACACGCCTTCTTGTTCATCAATCGTAAAACCGCCACCAATTTCATAGACGCCTGAACCTATATGTGGACCATAGGAAAATATCTCTGAAGCTGAGGGGGCTCGCTGGGAGTAAGCGTAGTTAAAGGCCAGTGAGTGATGATCGTCAAGATTCCATACAACACCAGCGGAACCTGATACTGCAGTATAATCTTTATTATCAAAAGAGAGATTGCTTAATTGTTCTAAATCAGCATAGAAATCATTATTTACCTTGTGTTTAAGGTTTTCTGCTCTGGCGCCTAACTGCCACAACAATGCACCCATTTCATGTTCTTCCATTAGAAATACGGCTGTCGTGTTGGTTTTAGTCGGTGGGGTAAAGGCTTCTTCACCTAAGGCTGAAAAATCTAAATGGTTATAGTGAAGTCCCATTACGCCTTTCCAACCAGCGACGACTTCATGTTCGGCCCATAACCTTGATTCTATGGTTTCATTTTTGAACGTTGTACCGGCTTCAGCACCTTCAAATTCAGTATGTTGGTAATCGGTATAAGCACTTTGTAAATGAACGGCCTTGAAAAAGCCACTTAGTTTGTTCCAATCGACCACACCCTGGTAACGATTTTGTTTTAATTTGATATACACATCTTCTTCTACAGGTAAGCCATATTCAGAGTCCATACGACCGTAAGAAAGTGCAACGCGTGTATCGTCGGTGATCCAGCCTCCGCCAAGATTATACCCGTGAGCACTGATAGATGAGTTTGCAAGCTCGCCACTGCCGCCGTCTTCATTGATATCAGCCGGTACCGGAATTTTATAGTCACCGGTTTTACGATTATAGCCGTCAACATGGAAGACAAAATCACCACTTCCTACATTTAAATCGGTTGAAAGTGTTTTTGCGTCAGCGACATTATCGTACTGGGCGAAAACTTCTCCAGTGAGTCCTTCTTGTCGTTGGGTGGGTAACCGATTATCAACCACATTAACAACACCACCTATGGCGCCGCTGCCATACAACAACGTTGCTGGTCCTCTAAGTACCTCAATTTGGGTTGCCGTTGAGGTCTCTGTCGCTACCTGATGATCAGGACCAACGCGAGAGGCATCAGAGGCATCTAAACCATTTTGTACCACTTTGATACGTGGGCCATCTAAGCCTCGGATAATTGGGCTACTGGCTACAGGTCCGAAAAAAGAACTGTGTACACCAGGCATGTTTTTAAGGGTTTCACCAAGGGTTGCGGCTTGATTCTGATCCAGCTCTTCGCCACTAAGAATACTCACCGGTGTACTCGATTGAAGCACCGTTCTGTTTAATGGTGACGCGGTGATCAGTAGGGTTTCAATATCCTGCTCATCTTTTTGGATATTTTGATCATGGTTCTGTGCTTGTGTGTGCGTACTAATAGCGGCTAATACAGCTAATAAAATGGTAGTGTGCTTCGTTTTCATCTTGATGTCTCTTGCATGCATATCAAATAACAGCCGGTATATCGTTAAATAACCGGAAAAATAGTGGGTTTAATAGGGACTAAAATACTGAAGGGGGATCACGATTTCCTGCTGTGCGCACAAACAGCGGAAGATAGCGTTTAATCTTTATTTCAATCGTAAACCCTACAAGGGGCAAAGCTAATACAGGTGGGAAACCAACAGGTATGGAATTATCAAGGTTATGAACCGTTAAGCATAGAGCACAATGATTTTCGCTCTGTGAATTATGGGAATTATCATGCCAATCGTAAAGAACACTGGCCGCAACACAAAGCAGCAGCACAAGCACGAGTGTGTATTTCAACATCGTGGACTGTTTTCTTAGTGAGTGGAATGAATTTTTTTGCATGATTGTTATAATATAACATCATTGTTTTTATTTTGTCGAGTGTTAATCCGCTCAATTAATAACTGAACTAAAAATAATAGTGATTGTAATCAATGAAATAGAAAAAGGCAGTGAGATTTCAAAACTGCATTTTGAAATCTAGCACTAAGGGTAGGCTAAAAATCACGCTTATGGGCTAAGCAAATCATTGTGCGTTATGGTTTATTTTGATTCCACACCCGCGCCCAAAACAATAGACCACTCATTTACATGCCAACTTTTCACCAAACCATTTAATACGTAAGGGTCTCGAGTAGCAAAATCTTCTGCTACTTTTGCGCAGCTACCTTCAAATAATAACGCAGCGCCAATAGTCGGCTCGGTTAGTGCGCCGCCTAATCTTAACTCCCCTCGGTCAGCCGCAGATATTGCTAATTTTAGGTGTTCTTCACGATACGCTTCGCGCTTTTGCAAATATCCTTGCA
This sequence comes from Paraglaciecola sp. 20A4, assembly GCF_011378905.1. Classification (GTDB taxonomy): domain Bacteria; phylum Pseudomonadota; class Gammaproteobacteria; order Enterobacterales; family Alteromonadaceae; genus Paraglaciecola. The sequence goes on from NZ_WTPY01000007.1 coordinate 75,371, forward strand.
CAACGTCGTAGGTCAATAAATAGTACATCTAGGTTTCCTATTTTTAGTGGTGATGCATATTGGCCGCGATGTTAATAACTGCTATCACAATGATGCGTAATTTGGTTAAGCGGTTGTGTTAACGTCGAGCAAAAGACATCTTTGACAGAATGGAATTTTGAAGCGCGGCTCTATTTTACGATGCCTTAATTGTACGCGTTATTAAGCAAAAAAGGGTTATGGCTGTCTAATCATATATTCTGATATCGAATACCTTAAGTATCCCACAGTAGGGTATTTCGTGCATAAATCTAATGGATATTGCATTTTTGTTGGTTAGAAACCATTTAACGTAGGTCAAAAAAAGACCAGTATTGCTGGCCTTTGTTGTTATCAATATAAGCGTTAGTTTATTTAGGTAGCTTGAATGTCCAAACTGAACCACCTTGATTGAAATGCTTAATGCGCTTGGCTACATCGCCGCCCCATAAAGGTACAGCGCCGCCCCAGCCTGACAATATGCCGCTTTAATCGTTTCTTTATAGTAAAATGAAACGAGTTCGTTAACGCCATCAAAGTCCCATCCGTCCCAAAAGGGTGAAAGCCAATGCGTTATTCTTGTTGCTAGAATAGAGGTAACGGGTGCATAGGCGCTATGCTCCCTTTGCACAGAAAAACTCATACTTTAGAAGTAATAACTAGGTCTATAGGGGCTGTGAGGGTAGAAATAGGGTGGTTTTAGTACTCGTAAACTTAAAGATTACAGTCATCCGGTGAATATTCTCGTCATCAGTATTTGCACCCTTGCTAGTTAATCGGTGCATTACTTAAACCTAATTCAATGCGTAAATATCCAAGAACCTAAATTAATCCGCGATGACGGTATGCTATAGATTTTGATCGTAAATGAAAAAGAAAACCCTCGCTTATTGCGAGGGTTCAAAAGAGTGTTTAGCGGTTGCGGTTAATAAAACCAACCGAACCTTGTAAAGATATGAATGGACTATTTAATTTATACGAATGTTTTTTCCAACGTTTTATCGCCGTTAAATAATTCAAATATTTTGTTGTTAAGCGCACTGTTACCTACCGCGTAGGCGAGGGCACTTGCTACATCTTCACGGGTGATGGTCATTTTATCTTTGCTATCAGGCTTTGCTGATTGGAAGCTGCCCTTTGCATTGTCATCGGTCAAGCTACCAGGGCGTATGATGGTGTAAGTCAGGCCGCTTTGAATAAGGTGCTCATCTGCCATATGCTTGGCCACCAAATACGGTTTCATTTTGTCCGATCCTTGCGCGGGGTCGTCTGCACCGATTGAGCTAACCATAACAAAATGAGATACACCGGCATTTTTTGCGTAGTCAGCCGCTTTGCATGCTGCCCATAAATCGATCAGCATGGTTTTGTCTGCGCCTGTGCTACCGCCAGAACCTGCACTGAAAATAACTTGGTCACATCCTTTGAATGCGTGGCTAAAATCTTGTTCTAAATCACCTTCCACAATCGTTAGCTTATCGTTGGTAATGTCTGCTAACTTTGACTTATCTCGTACTAAGGCCACTACTTCTTGACCATTATTAAGCATTTTTTGAGTGGTCATTTTGCCAATTTGTCCACTTGCGCCTATGATTAACGTCTTGTTCATTTGTCATTCTCCTAAAGTCTACTATTCCTCGTGTAAAGAAACCGCTTATGCTGACGGTACGATTTTGTTGGGCTGAACATATTTTTGCTCATTGGCTAATAACACTGGGGTCTTATAATTCCATTTCAACGATAAAGAGGTTATTAGCATTTGTACGCTGATATATGCGATAAAGAACACAGGGAAGGGGAAAATGATTTAATAGGGTGGAAAATAATCATTTTGGGCTTTAAATAGGCTGATTGATTATCTATTAACAAGTATATGCAAATTCCCATGTGAAATACTTGTTTTTTAATACGCTGCCCCAAGCTCTATTGTTAGTGCCAAGAAGATGTACCGTTAAAAGTACAGCAAAGAAAAGAAGTAACGTTAATTCAAAAGGAAAACCTATGAAAATAAATCTTTCAGGTCACCATGTAGATTTAAGCGATACCGTAAAAGAACACGTCGATGAAAAATTTTCTAAGTTAGCATCTCATTTCCCAACGCTAATCGCTTTGGATATCATTATTTCAAAAGAACATGGCGAGTACGATATTGAGATAACCACTCAATATGAAGGCACTCGGATCTCTGCATCAGCTCAAAATTCTGTGATGTACCCCGCAATTTCTAAAGCGGCTAAAAAGTTGGATGCTGCATTGAAACATCGCAAAGGTCAGTTGAAAGGTGATTTACATAAAAAACCTGAATGTACTACACCTGATATAGCCCACGAAATTATTCAAGAAATGGATTTAACGTAGTCCATTTACTTTACTGAAAAAACTAACCTAGCCGCTCAATTGAGCGGCTTTTTTGTTAGTAATGTGAAGCTGCAAACCCATCAGGTTCACGCCTTTGCTAAGGCCAAGCCTATCTAAATGGTATGTGATAGGCTAATTAGCTTAGCTATATTTTTATTTTTGTTGCTTGATAAGTGCACATATAATCATCACTAATCCACAAAATGCGCCAAATAGATGCGCATTAATGGCGACATTGGCGTCGATTAAAACCGCTACACTATTACTTGCCCCCGCTATCTGTTCGTTGGCTATTTTCGCCCAGACTCCGGCCATTAATATCCACCCGCTTACGAGGCCGTGTTTTATATCTTGATATGCGCCCCATACAAATATGCCGTGCAACACGCCTGAAAGCCCTACGTACCATTGCAATTGAGGGTCTAAATAATAAATGCCGATACTGACGGCAATTCCGCAGATACAGATCATCATTAAGTAGTGCACGGTTTGGTAATACTGACCGTGAAGGGTCCATAAAAGAACGACAGCGGCAAGGTTGAGTAATAAGTGATTCAGATTAGTATGTAAAAAGTTGCCCGTTAATAGCCGCCACCATTCGCCTTGTCCAATTGATTCTCTATCAAAAGCGAGCCACATGCTACTGGTGGGCTCAGCAATAAATAGCATAGAAGCTATCGTGCATACGAGAATGGGGCCAAGGGAATGTGTCCATGAATAGGGCAGTTTTAACATACAAGTGGCTCTCAGGTGGGGATGAAATATCAACGGTAAAAAGGACATCATCTTACCCAGATGTGTCGCTCATGTCATGAGCAGGCTCAATCAATGACATGAAATTGAATTTGCGTTATAAAATAATTGACGCTTATGCCATAAAGGAACGATGAATAACGTAAATCGTTTCATGAACTACGCACAAATTATCACTAATTACACATTATTTTTAACAGATCTGTGCCGTTAATTTCTTTGCCCATTATTGCAAGGCGCCTCGGAGTAATAAGGATATATAGTCAATCAGAACTGATTACCCTCTGTCCACATTTAGATGGTAAACTCAGTGGTGGTAGTGTTACCGAAAGTTAAGGGCAGCGGTAGATCATCAAATGACCCTTTAGCGCAGACTCTAAGCCGGACGCAAGGATTATCCACGAGGATTATTTTGCTTTTAATTAACGACGGAGCGTACGTTATGCAAATCAAACACATGATGTCGACAAATATTGTCACTGTAAAAATGGACGACTCGTTAGCCCAAGTTATAGGTTTGTTCGAGCACCATAATTTTCATCACCTGTTAGTGGTTGAAGAACTTCAGTTAGTCGGCGTGCTATCGGATCGAGATCTCTTAAAAGCCATCAGTCCTACAGTGGGAACGGCGGCAGAAACCGCTAAAGACGTTGCGTGCTTACACAAGCGAGTACACCAAGTAATGACCCGTAATCCAGTTACCTTATCGGCTCAAAGCGGTCTGTTGTTAGCGATTAAAACGTTCAATAAATACTCTGTGTCGTGCTTGCCTATTGTTGATGAAGGCAACCGTCCTGTTGGTATATTAAGCTGGCGAGATATATTCAAATTTATTGAAAGTAATCAATTAAATAAGCATGGCTAGTATGATGTTTCGTTGCATTTATTCGTCAACCCCCAGTTAACCATGAGTGGTGCACTTATTATCCGAATTCGGGTGTTACATAGAGTGTAAAGTTCAATGAAGAAGATTAACGCTGCGCTTTTGCTCGTGGGATAGCTTGAGCATGCTTAGCCCAAATGAACATTAAGACATGCACCTAAATATGCCAATACGTTGATTGTTGACCTAGTACGTCAGCGTTTTCTAAATAAACTCTTGTCGAAAGTCTGATTTACTTCGGGATTTACGGGACAAAACAAGCTCTTTCAAAAGACCAAACCGAATATTCTTGCTAAATTGTCCATTCATTTTTGTCGCCGTTGCATGTTAAGTGAATAGTATGTCACGAGGGCAGTAGATTATGATAATTGGGTTGTTTTGTGTAAGACAAAATCATGACAATGATTAAGTGTTAGAAACGTTTTTAACGCTGTTGCTAAAGCTAAATGAAATGCCTCCACTTTTTTACTCAATGATGGTTCTAAAACGAGATGGTAAATATGCAATATCCTATCCTTTCGATCTACACGGCAGTCCATTCTAGCGACCAGTTGTGCATCCCACAGTATTGGCAATGCAAAATAGCCATACTGTCTTTTTGCTTGAGGTAAATAACACTCGAGCAAATAATCAAATTCGAATAGAGTCCGCATGCGTTTTCGTTGTATTAGCAAGTTGTCAAACGGCGATAAAATATGCATTTTTTTACGTCTTAGGGGCATATTCAACGAATTGAGATGCTCAGGAAGACAAAAGTAGTAATTACCGGCAACGTCGAGTGTAATTAATGTACCTTCTTCTTGCATAATATTCAGCTGGTGCTGAATAAGGTTTTTAGTATTTTTGCGTAAATAAGCTATTTCAGAGGCTTGACCTATTCCATTGGCGTGTAGAAAACGGGTAATTAAAAAACGTGAGTATTCTTCTTGGCTGGGTAGAGCACTATTAATGTCAGCGGGTAAAACGCGTTCCGTAAGCTCATAGACTTTATGAAACTTATCTCGTTTTACGATCATTAAATCACCCTGCATAAATAGGCACTCTAATGCTTGTTTAGCGGGTTTACTCGACCAATCACCCGATTTTATTTTATTTAAACGACTAGCACCATTATCGAAGTTTTTTGCTTTTAAAGGCCCTTCATTACGGATACGCGAGAGTACTTGTGTCATCAGTTTTGGATTGCGTGGATACCAGTGATCAAGTTCTCCTGATTTCAAGGCTTCTTTACGTATAAGCGTAAATCGATAGTCGCGCATAGGTAAATAAGCGGCTGCGTGAGACCAATATTCAAATACATGCTTTTGTGCGATAAGTTGTTCAAGATGATGGGGTTGGTATTTCGGGTTACGATTCCACAGGGTGTGATGATGAGCACGCTCAATCACGCTAATAGTATCTATTTGCACGTAGCCCATAGCTTCAAGCGCATTTAACGTTGCAGTAATGGCATTTCCTTTAGCAGGAGCAGTGGGAAGCCGTTGGGCGTGCAAAACTAATTTTCTGGCTTGTTGTTGGGATATTGATTCAGCCATGTTTACTCTACATTGCACCTAGGTAAAAACATCCATGCGCACTTAACAATATAATAATCGGTGCACAGCACTTTTTAGGACCAGGTTAAAGGATAGTGACCTTTGGGCTGGGGCAGGGAGCTTAATATTAATTAACGCTGACTTCGTCAACCTTCCAACCATCTTTGGTTCGTATTAGTTTCACCACACGTAAGTCTTTGATAATTCGACCGTTCAAGGTGCCCTCAAAAAATAATGAGACTGAGGCTTCTTTGGCAAATTCATTCCGGCCGGCATTAGCGGCTTTAGGTTTAATTTCAACTTCATCGTATGGCATGTTTAAGACGTGACGCTGCACGTTACGATTGATTCGGTACGATTTCATTAATCGGGACAGCTTGGGGCTGGCAAATTTCAATGCACCGTCTAAATTTTTATCTTTGTATATATGAGTGAAAAACTCCACCGCAGCATATTCAGGAATATTATTGTCCATCATGCCATATTTACCCGCACCGCTTTTTTTAGGGCCATCACAGGCGCTAATAATCAATAAGGAAACGAACAATATAAGCAAATGTAGCGGACGACGTAATGTCATGGAGGATCTGTGGTTAAAGGTATGGCACAGTCAAGTGTACCTGCGTTAGGTACAAAGTAAAAGGGAGACAAAATGCCTCCCTTTATAACAATTTAAGTAGCCTTAAATATGCTTATTGGACTTCTTCTGAATCACCAAATTCACCGGCAAACAATGGACTACTCAAATAACGCTCAGCGGCGCTTGCGAGTAATACAACGATAACTTTGTCGGCGTTTTCTGGTTTTTCTGCCCAGCGCTTGGCTGCTACTACTGCTGCGCCAGAAGAAATTCCTACTAAAATCCCTTCTTCTTTCATCAATCGATGCGCCATTTCCATACTTTCATCGTTAGTTACTTGCTCCACGGCATCAACGATATCTAAGTCTAGGTTACCTGGAATAAAGCCCGCGCCGATCCCTTGGATTTTGTGCGGTCCTGGTGTGAGAGGTAAACCCGCTTTGGCCTGAGTGATTACAGGTGAATCAGTCGGTTCAACAGCAACTGAAGTAATGGCTTTACCTTTGCTTTTAAGGTAACGGCTAACACCGGTGATGGTACCACCAGTGCCTACGCCAGCAACAAAAACATCCACTTTGCCGTCTGTGTCATTCCAGATTTCTGGACCAGTGGTTTTCTCATGAATTTCAGGGTTTGCTGGGTTTTCGAATTGTTCTAGCGGCACGTATTTACCTGGCGCTGATGCCATTAGTTCTTCTGTAGCAGCGATAGCGCCTTTCATACCTTTTGCGGCTTCGGTTAACACTAGGTTAGCGCCTAATGCTTTAAGTAATTTACGACGTTCTAGACTCATTGAACTTGGCATTGTTAAGGTTATTTTATAACCACGTGCGGCGGCTACAAAGGCTAATGCGATACCCGTGTTACCACTGGTTGCTTCGATTAATTCTTTGTCTTTGGTTAATATGCCACGCTTTTCAGCGTCCCAAATCATATTGGCGCCGATGCGGCATTTTACGCTGAAGCTTGGATTACGGGATTCGATTTTCGCATATACATTGCCGCCAGTAACACGGTTTAATTTTACCAGCGGTGTTTTACCGATAGTGAGAGAGTTGTCGTCATAAACTTGCATATTTTTTCCTTTCTAGTGTCGTGAGGGTGCCGAATTTGATACGCCTTTATAGCTCACGCATAAATTTGTACATTTTAGTTAATGGCACTTACTGTCTAATACCGTAGGTCTGTTGATTACCTTCTGCGTCAGGTTACTAAGGTTAAGGCGAGTTGGCCAAATTCAAAGTGCTATTTCGCTATATCTTATGGAAATAGTTAACACTAAGAATAATTCATTGGTAATTTTCCGTATCACACGGTTAACTATTGCTTAATTAATGACAGTTGTGCGCTTTGCTGGTTCAGTCTTATGCGCGATTCAACGTAACAAATAATGTCTAGGCGATTATGCCGTCTTTTAACCTAAATTATATACTGAGGTATTAATGTCTTTTAATGGAACGAGTAATTATATTGCTAGCGATGAGCTGCGACTTGCGGTAAATGCGGCTATAACCCTAGAACGCCCGTTATTGATAAAGGGTGAGCCGGGAACGGGCAAAACCATGCTGGCCGAAGAGTTGGCGGGAAGTTTAGGCACGGAGTTAATCCAATGGCATATAAAATCGACCACTAAAGCGCAACAAGGTCTATATGAATATGATGCGGTATCGCGCTTACGGGATTCTCAATTAGGGGACGATAAAGTCCACGATATTAAAAACTATATAGTCAAAGGTAAGCTTTGGCATGCTTTTGAAAATGGTAATCGTCCTGTCTTATTGATTGATGAAATTGATAAAGCGGACATCGAGTTTCCAAATGACTTGCTGCAAGAACTCGATAAAATGGAGTTCTTTGTTTACGAAACCCGTGAGACGATTAAAGCCGTTCAACGTCCCATTGTGATTATTACCTCGAATAACGAGAAAGAATTACCCGATGCGTTTTTACGTCGCTGTTTCTTTCATTACATCCAGTTTCCCGATCAAGAAGAAATGCGTCGAATAGTTGATGTGCATTTTCCTACCATTAAGAAAGACTTGTTAAATCAAGCGTTAGAGTCATTTTTTAATCTACGCGATATTCCGGGACTTAAGAAGAAGCCTTCGACCTCGGAGTTATTAGATTGGTTGAAACTTTTGGTAGCGGAAGATATTTCCCCAGAAGCACTGCGTGAAAAAGACAATAAAAAATCCATTCCACCACTATATGGTGCGCTTTTGAAAAATGAGCAAGACATCCATCTTTTTGAAAAACTGGTATTCATGGCGCGTCGCTAATGTTGGTAGATTTCTTTTTTAAATTGAGGGAACACCAGCTTAAAGTCAGTTTAAGCGAATTGATGGATTTGCTTAGTGCGTTGCAAAAAGGTGTAATTTTCGCAGACGTTGAAGCTTTCTATTACTTAGCACGCTTGTGTTTGGTAAAAGATGAAAGTCAATACGACAAGTTCGACCGTGCCTTTGCAGATTATTTCGAAGGTGTGCAACAAATTGATTTGTTCGGTAAAGACATACCTGAAGAGTGGCTCCGCAAAGAAATTGAACGTCATTTTAGCGAAGAAGAAAAAGCGAAGATCAAGGCTCTTGGTGGGCTAGATGAGTTGATGAAAACCTTAAAGGAGCGTCTTGCTGAGCAGGAAAAGCGCCATCAAGGAGGCAACAAATGGATAGGCACAGGGGGTACTTCACCCTTTGGCGCTAACGGTTATAATCCTGAAGGTATTCGCATAGGGCAAGAAAATAACCGTAACTTTTCCGCAGCTAAAGTGTGGGATAAACGCGAATTCAAAGACTTAGCGGGTAATGTTGAGTTGGGTACGCGCAACATTAAAGTCGCGCTTAGAAAACTACGCAAATTTGCTCGCAGCGGCACCAGTGAAGAACTCGACATGCCTCATACTATTGAAGGCACAGCCAAAAATGCAGGGTTGCTTGATATTCAGATGATGCCTATTCGGCGAAACGCAATTAAAGTGCTGATGTTTTTTGATGTAGGCGGCTCAATGGATGCACATATCAAAGAATGTGAGGAGTTATTTTCTGCAGCCCATACAGAGTTTAAACATTTAGAATATTTTTATTTTCATAACTGTTTGTATGAAGGCGTTTGGAAAGACAACAAACGTCGTGGCAAAGAAACCATGTCAGTATTTGACGTCATTCATAAGTATGGTACTGACTACAAAGTTATTTTTGTGGGCGATGCCACAATGGGTCCCTATGAAATAACGTATCCGGGGGGCAGCGTAGAGCACTGGAATGAAGAGCCCGGTGCCGTATGGATGGGGCGTATTTTGCAGCATTTTAAACACGGGATTTGGTTAAACCCTCAGCCGCAACAATATTGGAATTACTATGCGTCTATCGGTATTATGCAGGAAATAATGGAACAGCGTATGTTCCCGTTGACGATTGATGGCCTCGGGGACGCAATAAAAGCGCTACATAAAAAATAAAAAGGTGGGCGCGTGAGCGAACCAACACATTCAGCTACAGAAGACGCGCCCGTAAACCCTGCTCATTTAACCCAGAAAGAAACTCGTAATATGGTGACGCCTTATGCGTTCCACGTTGCTAAATCTCTTTTTGGTACTCCCTTAGCAAGACCTCTCAAACGTGCTTGTGCATTACTGATCGATGCCGCCATTATCGGATTGTTAAGCCAAGCAAGTGATATTTTGTTAGCGTTTATCGCAGCCATTACCTTCTTTAGAGCCGGCAATCGTTTAAAAATGAAAAAGCGTTTCAACATTGCGCGTATTTCTCTGCGGTTCGTGACGGCAATTTTGATTTTTGTGATCGCAGTACAAACGATTGAGTTTGTGCAAGATGTGCTAGAAACGCCGGATGAAAACCAACAAGTACGCTCTGAGTTAATTGAAGAGGGAGAATTTCGAGCGCTTGAGCTAAACAACCCTGATGATTTAGCGTTGATAGGCTTAACCGCGAAATACCTGTTGAAAACCAAAAACGTAGCGAAAAATATTGAGTACGGCAAATGCATTGAACCACTTGAATGTTGGACAACGCTGGGGCAAGAGTTGGCATCAGATTTGGCTTCGTTACCTATAACAAAACGTGTTTCTGAAAAAGTATTCGACGAATTTAGGAATGCGGTAAGTGACGATCTTACGCCGCAACAGAAAAGTCAGCTGGAAGTGGCCATGACTCAGGCTTATGAGCAGGCACATACCTCAGATGAAAAAACTACGTCTGAAATTGAAGAGGGTGACGTAGGGGGGATTGATTTTGAGGCAGCGATTGAAAACCCAAACTCACAAGGCGCACAATCTGTAAACGGTGATCCACACGAAAATTTTTCAGCTGACGTAAACACCCAGGACAACGAAAAAGAAAATGGTCAAAAAGAAAAAGCCCAGTCTTTTTTTACAACCTTAAGTGAGATTGAGGGACCAGGTGCGAACGGCTCTTCTGCGCCGAGTATTTTAGATTGGGTACAAGGAATAGCGGCCGATCTTGGCCTTGGTTTTGGATGGGCTGCATTTTATTTTAGTATTTTCACCGCGTGGTGGTCAGGACAGACACCGGGTAAGCGTTTGCTGGGTATTAAAGTGATTAAACTCGATGGTAGTGCCTTAAATTTATGGGAAAGCTTCGGGCGTTATGGTGGTTATGGTGCAGGTATCGCGACCGGACTGCTGGGCTTTTTACAAATCTACTGGGATCCTAACCGTCAAGCGATTCAAGACAAAATTTCTGAGACATTGGTGATAGATTTGCGTAACGAAAGTGTAGAGTTTGTGCATCCTTATACATCTGCAGCACATACACCGAATGCAACGTCAAACGAACCGTCAGACAAACCAACTAATAACGAGTAGTAGCTAAGTGGCAAACAGATTAAATCAATTGTTAAAACAGTGGCGCGATAGCAAAGATTCACAGAAGTGGGTTTTGGCCACCATCATTGAAACAGACGGCTCATCTTATAGAAAAGCCGGGGCAATGATGATGATAAACGACTTAGGTCAATATTTTGGCTTACTCAGTGGTGGCTGTCTTGAGTCCGACATTATGCTACAAGCACGCCGTTGTTGGGATAGCGGACATAACCGTATTGTTGAATATGATATGCGTGAAGAAGAAGATTTAGCGTGGAAGCTAGGTATTGGTTGTGGTGGTATGGTGCGTATTTTATTGCAACCCGTGGACGGGGAAAACGATTACTTACAGCTCGATAATCTATATGCGCTTTTAGAGGCCAATGAGGCCGCTGAGTATTGTCAGGTTATTGACCAAAAATCGCCAAAAAACACCTTAAGTACGGCAGCGCCCTCGGACCGGCCAGTCGCAGAATTAGGTGTATTTAAACAAGTTCTTAAACCCGCTCCACATCTAGCGGTATTTGGTGGAGGCGTTGACGCGCGTCCGGTAGTCGCCATTGCAATGCAACTTGGGTGGCAAATAACGTTAGTGGATCCACGCACCAGTTATGCACGAGATGGGCATTTTGATGCCAGCGTAAACCTCGTTCGGCAGCCGATAAATTCCCTTGGCCAAAGTGTATGGCTACAGCAAATCGATATGGCGCTTATTATGACGCACAATATTAAACTTGATGCGCAATCCTTGGCATTAGTGCAAAGCAGCGCAGCTAAATATGTTGGTATGTTAGGACCGATACATCGTACTGACAGAGTGTTAGATTTGCTCCCGATCAATAGAGATCAATTAACGAAGCCCCTGGCCAATCCGGTTGGGTTGCGCTTAGGTGGTGAATTGCCTGAATCGATAGCCTTGTCGATGCTATCTGAGGCCCACGCTTTTATAGAGCAACAAGATGGGCTGTCCATTAGTGGTATATTGTCGTAATGAAAGTAGCGGCTTTGATGTTGGCAGCAGGCCAGAGTAAGCGTTTTAACGGAATTAAACAGCTTGCTGAAATAAACGGCCAGCCGATGTTGTTACATACCCTTAATCATCTGACAAGTAGCGGAGAACTCCTTGATAAGCTTTGGGAGTTTAATATTATTCTGGGCGCCCATGCCCCGCAAATTAAACATGTACTGCCTTCCTATGTTACTCCACTGCAGTTTATTGACTGGCAAAAGGGTATGGGAGCAAGTCTGGCTTTTGGCGTGAAGAATGTTCACAGCGAGTCATCCCATTTATTAGTGACTTTAGCTGATCAGGTAGCGATTAGACGTGAGCATGTGGAAACTATGTTGCATCATTGTGCTCAAGCACCCGGAAAAATAATTGCCGCCCGGTACGATAAAGTACTAGGTGCGCCGGTCATATTTCCCAGATGTTACTTTACACAGTTATTAGCGCTCGATGCTGATACAGGGGCGCGTAAGATATTGCAACTGCACATAGATGATGTTGTTGCGGTGGATATTTCTAACGCACAATATGATATCGACACACAATTAGAACTCGCTGCTTGGCGACATTCCGCTAATTAAGACCTAGCATTAATTTACAACACCGTATCACTACAATGGAGCGTTAAATGATTCGTTTTAACTTAAATAATAAAGCCGTAGAGGTTGATGTTGATCCCAATATGCCCTTGTTATGGGTGCTGCGGGATATTTTGAATATGACAGGCACAAAGTTTGGTTGTGGTATGGCTCAGTGTGGCGCATGTACGGTGCATCTTGACGGTCAACCCATTCGTTCTTGTGTTATGCCGCTTTCGGCAATAGCAGATAAAAACGTCGATACGATTGAAGGCCTATCAACCGATGCTAGCCATCCCGTTCAACAAGCGTGGCTTGAACACAATGTGCCTCAGTGCGGTTACTGCCAGTCAGGCCAAATAATGAGCGCGGTGGCACTTTTAAACGAACATCCTAATCCAGATGATGAAACGATTGATAATTATATGCAGGGCAATATTTGTCGCTGTGGCACTTATCCCCGCATTAAAGCAGCGATCAAAACTGCAGCGAAAAACAACCGAAGTGCCTTCGATTATTCCTTAGCGAAAGACGTAGGGGCGCATGTATGAGTAATCATAAGCAAATAAAATCCGTTAGCCGTCGAGACTTTCTTCGTTATACCAGTGTCACCGGTGGTGTGTTTGTTCTAGGTGCTGTGCTACCTAGTTTCTCGCCTGTATGGGCAAATGCCGCTACTGCAAATGATGCATCGAACACTCTTAACTTATTTGTCAGTATTGATGATGACAGTACGGTAAATATCGTGTGTCATCGAAGTGAAATGGGTCAGGGTGTACGCACCGGGATACCGCAGATTGTTGCCGATGAGTTGTGTGCTGACTGGTCAAAGGTAAATGTAGTACAAGGGCTAGCTGATGAAGCTTACGGTAGCCAAAATACCGATGGCTCACGCTCGATTCGCCGCTTTTATACTACCATGCGCGAAATGGGGGCCACTGCCAGAGCCATGCTTGAACAAGCCGCTGCACAAAAATGGGCTGTGCCTGTCGCTGATGTATTCGCCGAAAACGGCATGATCGTACATAAAGCGTCAGGTAAGGCGTTGAGTTTTGGCGAACTTGCCAGTGCTGCAGGTCAGATCACACCGCCCGCCATAAAAGACTTAACCTTTAAATCCCCCGAGCAATTCAAGCTGATTGGTAAACCTGTTACCTCAGTGGATTTATCTGATGTATTGACCGGTAACACCACGTTCGGACAAGACATAAAACTTGATGACATGCTTTACGCCAGTATTGAGCGCTGTCCAGTAGTTGGCGGCAGTGTTAAAACGTTTAATAAAGACGCGCCTTTAAAAGTGGCTAACGTTTTGGCCGTCGTGGAAATGCCTAAGCAGAGTTTACCTGTGCTATTTAAAAACCTTAATGGAGTAGCAGTATTAGCGAGTAACACCTGGTCTGCATTGCAAGGTCGACAGGCGTTAGATGTTTCATGGGATTTAGGCGCCAACCAAACCCATGATTCAGAAGCATATCTAACTGAGCTCAAACAGCGGATAGTGACCAAGGGCAAACCATTTCGTCAAATCGGCGACGCTTACAAGGCGTATGAAAGTTCAGAACAATCGCTTGAAGCGACCTATACCTTACCTTATTTGGTCCATGCTCCAATGGAGCCACCTGCGGCTACAGCTGTTTTTAAAGACGGCTATTGTGAGGTGTGGGCATGTACTCAGACGCCACAATCAACGCAACAAAACGTTGCAGGAGCGCTGGGCATAGATAAAAGTAAAGTGAAGGTGAATGTAACGCTATTAGGAGGAGGATTTGGTCGTAAGTCTAAACCTGATTTTTCTGTAGAAGCGGCTGTATTAGCCCAGAAAACGGGTAAGCCAGTGAAAGTCGTTTGGAGTCGGGAAGACGAAATTCGCCACGGTTATTATCACGCAATTAGTGCTCAGCATTTCCAAGCGGGTATAGATGCAAATAATAAGGTGACCAGTTGGCTACAACGTACTGCATTCCCTAGTATCAGTTGGACATTCACCGGCACCACCGATGAACCCCAGAATAATGAGTTGTCATTAGGTTTTGGCGATCTACCATTCGATATTGATAATTTGTCGTGTGAGACACACAAAGCGCCGGCTCATGTGCGTATTGGCTGGATGCGTTCAGTAAGTAACATTCAGCATGGATTTGCTATTGGTTCATTTGTGGATGAATTAGCAGAAAAAGTGGGTGTTAGCACCGCGCAAATGTGGCTTACGTTAATTGGTGATGACCGGATTGTAGACCCCAAACCTGAAGGTTTTGATTATGCCAATTATGGTGAACCCGATGGCGCCTTTCCCATTGAAACCAAACGTCTAAAAAATGTGTTGAATGAGTTAATGGGTAAATCTGGAGCTGATCAACCGACTGCCGATAATGAAGGGTGGGGAATAAGTGTGCATCGTAGTTTCGTGTCATACGTAGCTGTTGCAACTAAGGTTAAAGTAGAAAATAACAAAGTGAGTGTGCTTGAAATGCATTCTGTTATTGATGCTGGCCGTGTTATTAATCCCGATCGGGTTAAATCCCAACAAGAAGGGGCGATGATATTTGGTTTATCTATAGCCTTAATGAGCGAGATTACCCTAAAAGAAGGGGCAATTGAGCAGTCAAATTTCCATGATTATAACGTGTTGCGCATGCATCAAAGTCCAAAAATAGTGACGCATATTATTGAGTCTACTGAAGCTCCTGGAGGAGTGGGTGAGCCTGGCGTACCACCCGTTGCTGCATCGGTAGTTAATGCGATTTATCATGCATCTAAAACACGTATTCGAGCATTACCAGTAAGTAAACACTTCACAGTGTGAAAATAGCGATACGATAAATGTCAAATAAACAACGTCATGGCGACATCTTGTGTTGCCATGACTTGGTGAAAATGCCCCTGGATTGCCATCAGTTTCTTGGTATTTTGTAGCATGAAAGGGCATAACGTAGAGTCTAGGGACTTACGCATTTTAATTAAATCAAACTCCAATAGTACGTCTCCAGCCTTATAGGTTTGGCCGATACTAGCAACACGCTTAAATCCCTCTCCTAACATTGTGTGACTGTTCATGCCGAGCTGCATGTAAAATCGAAGACCATTTGTTGCAGTAAGTGCAATGCAATGCCCTGTAACAGGCAACAGCGTCACTACGCCAGCATAAGGCGCACAAAGTTGATAACCCGCTGGCTCAATAGCCACCCCATCTCCATACATACCATGGGTAAACAATGCATTAGGCAAGTGCTCAATAGATACGACTTTGCCTGATAACGGACTATTGACCGGTAAGGCTTTCTGATAAGTCTTAGGTGCAGTGGATTTTACGATAGAGGTAAACACGTTGTTTACTCAGTGACTTTATAACCGTCGTTACGCAAAGCATTAACGGCGTTAAGTAAATCAGTCTGCTTGAGCAAAAAGTAATCCGTATCAAATGTAGACACCACGAAGATACTCACATTGGCTTTAGCAAAAACAGAGCCTAATCTGGCCATGATACCTACCATCGACAAGCTAAGGGGGCCCAAAACCTCCATTGCCCGCCAATTAGTATCGCTTGCTTCACTCTTAACGTGCACGTCATCTGGCACTACAACGCTCAACTCGTCTTCTGTTTTACTAATAAAGAAAATAGGGGCTTGCAGTACTTCATTAGGGATAGGGGCATCATGTTCTAAGCTGTGTATACAGAAATGTGTTGGATGCAGTGCTAACGTCTGTTTGGCCATGAACTATCCGAATAATAAGAATTGAAGTGGTTATTCTGCTGGCTTTACTGAACAACGCAAGTACTTAAAGGTTATTATTTGGTTATATCTGCTAATTAAAGGGCGATTTGCAGGTGGTATGACCATGGTTATATATTCAACATTGATCGCTCGTTTGCTGATCTAATAGCGAGATCGAATGATTTTTTTATTTGTTGCTTATTCACAAAGTTATGGGCTGTTATTCACATTCAGTGCCATTTATAGTGGTGTTATCCACTGAATCTGTGGATAACCTTGTTGAGTTCTCTGTTTTTACGCTTTAATCGATTGATATGACTCACTATTTTAGGGTTGGTCGTAAATTGCACAGTTTACACAAGGAATCATTGATGTTGATAACTTGCAAGTCTCTATTAGTCGAAAACGGATAAATTATTTGTTTAATTGTTAAACGAAAGACGCCTGATCCAGGCCGATCGCATAATTAACCTCAGTTAGGCAATTAATTTAATTTTCGACAGGTCCTGTTTTTCAACAAACTCACAGAAACTCGAGGCTAAATATTCAGTTTGTTTGAGTACTTGTTGCCAATAGGCTATACGTGAATCTGTTGTCATTTTAGTAAAGTCTTCGCGATCTGGAATTTTACCAAAGGGCAGGGAATCGATAAATGCATCCGAGGGAACCAACATAACGGTTTTATCGTAGTTTTTAGCATTCACTTGTCGTTTAAGAGATTTATCAAACCATCCTGCTTTAGGTTGTGCATTAAAATGTGGATATAAAGTGAGTCCAGGAGCATTTTTCAAAGCTATGTCGAAGTGGTAATCGATAATACCGCCATCACGATACATACCTGGTGGGGCACCTGGTATATTTTTAATGCCAAGCATGACCATGGGTATTGAGCCAGAGGCTAATAATGACTCTTTAATATTGTCTTTGGTTAAGGCTACTTGGTGGGTTAAAAATCCACTTTCATCCTCAATTTTCAGCGTGCTTAATGCATTTTGAAAGACAAAGCGCTCATATTGTTTTGTCAGTAACTTTCGATTGACTCTATTGAGTGCATAGCTTTTGACTAGGCCTGCAATTTGCAACGGCCTACGTTCCGATGCTACCAGCCCATTCGATTTAGCCACTAAAAAGTGTGCTCTAAATATCGGATTGTCGATCACTTCCTGTGCGCCATTTTGATCAAAAACGCGATCAAGTAGTACGCGAGCACTATTACTGATATCAAGCGGGGTAACATCATCTTCATAAGATGTCTGCGAATAATATTTTGCTAAACGACTGATTGCAGCGACTGGATCCTTTTGGGCAAAGCAAGCAGCACGGAACGCACCAGCAGATGACCCGATTAGGTTTAATGGTTCGTTGCGATCAGCAAAAAAATGGCCAAAAAGATACTTGTCTAAACCAAATAAACTAAACCATTTAGGACCGCCACTGGCGCCAAGAAATGAACCAAAAATTTGTTGCTTGAAACCATCTTTCTCGATCAGCGCCAAGGCTGATTTTCCCGCATATATGTCTAACATAAAGAAAACAAAATAATTATCTAACTGATAGATTAAGCTTACCGTAAAACGCTTTCGTAATGCTGAAAAAATTGTCGGCGGGTTGCGCCTTACTCGAAAAATACGCCATTAAACGTGTTCAATTAAAACACCGTGATACGAGAATTTATAATGGTTACTGAGCGTTGATTAAAGTTAAATTATGACAAAAAAGTAAAAACGACACATCGACAAGTCAACGATTTGCTCTTCAGGCTTATCCAATTCCAATGTGTGCCATTCAGATAGCTGCAGTGATGATAAAGATGCATATTTTGCTCTCTTGTCACATATATAAACCCTGATTTTACTCACCATAATCTACTGTAGTGCTTACTCAAAGGTTAAAATAACGTCGGTTGCGGTGTATAAATGTGCAATTTGTGTATTAATTCAGCATCCAAGCTTCTTCCATAAAAAAGCGCTTGCAGTCACCCATAAGCATCGTTATTATACGCGCCGCTTCGAGGGATTCCTCAGCGAAGTTCTATACAGTGCGTCCGTAGCTCAGTTGGTTAGAGCACTACCTTGACATGGTAGGGGTCGGTGATTCGAGTTCACTCGGACGCACCACTTTCTAAAACATTCAGTCAGTTTGTATATTTTACAATATTCTCCCCTTCTTACATTTCTTCTTAGCTTTTAAGTCGTTTTATTCTTTTAAATACTATCGTTCGACTATGTTTTATCGCGTTTTAATTTGTGTGCTAACCACTTTATTTCAACTTTTTGCCATGGCTAGTTTATAAGTGCCTCCTTTAACCTCAGGTATTACTCATTTTATTAATTAGATTTGTTGATGGGGTTATAAAAAAGGTTGAAAATTTTTTAACGTTTTGATTTTAAGGTATTTAAAAGTTTATTTTGCGGTGTGTGATAATCAAATTTATGGGAAGAAAAAGCTACATATACTAATGTTAAATGGTTAATTCAGTATGTTTTTAAATTTTATTTAGAATTTTTATCTAAATAACTGACTAAGTTTATTGCGCAAAATCGATTCTGCTCAATGTAACTGTTTGTCATTTCTGACTTTGATAGATGGATGGTGTGCATTTTGCTACACCAGCAAAGCATCACATCTAAATCTGATATACGCTCGGCATTGCTTGCGATTATATTAGGTGTGTTTTTTTGAAGAGAAATTTACAAACAGTAGGATCAGGTTAGAAATATTTGTTTCTGACTATTCAAATAATAAGAAGTAACAATAAGTGCTATATGTGGGTTTTAAGCCTATTTAAACTTAATTGTTGTCACATGGATGTTGTTTTGTCACGAGGTACCACAATTTATTTTTTATCGTCAAAGGAAATAGCATGAGACTCACACAGTGTATTGGTCCTGCCCTATTATCAGGGGCAATAGCAAGCTCTTTCAGCGCGTCAGCTGTAGAGGTAAGCAAACAAGAACTTGCGACACTTAAAGCACAAATTTCTGCTTTGCAAGCTCGGCTCGAGCAACTTGAAAATCAATCTTTATCATCTACTAACGAGATTAAACAGCCTTTATCTTCTGATGTTGATACTACTCAGTCGGTTGATTTGGTCAAACAAGACAAAGCACTAGAATCTAATACTGTCGAAATTGCGACGGCTGAGGTCGAAAATCAAGACGGGATCACCTTTGGTGGTGCCATAAGAACCAATTACAGTTATACATCCTACGATGACGGCAATAAAAACCGTGGCGGAGATTTCGATTTCGATATTTTCCGTATTAATATGAGTGGTGAAGTAGGTGGTATAACATTAAATAGCGAAATCCGCTTTTTTGATTATATGACGGCAGTAAAATATGCCTATGCTGGTTACCAATTTAGCGAAAACTGGCAAGTCCAAGCGGGTATAACAAAAGTCCCTTTTGGTAATCAGGCCTATAACTCGCAAAATTACTTCTTCAGTACGAATTATTATTTAGGCTTAGAAGACGACTTCGATTTAGGGGTGGTTTTCAAACGCAGTATTGCTGACAACTGGCAACTGGATGTCGGTTTTTTCAAAAATGATGAACTTGGCGGTGTAGATGGTTATGTAGATAATCGCTCAGACCGTTACTCATATGATATTGTTGGGATCAGATCTGAAGGGGATGGCATCTATGATGAGCCTATTGAAGGTCTTGGTGAATACAATACTTTAGCCGGCCGTTTCGCGTATCACTTCACGACGGGTGAAATAAAGACTGAAGTCGGTGTATCTGCTTTGCAAGGTGGTATCCATAATGGCGAAAAGCGTGCCGGGGACTATCAAGCGTGGGCTCTACACACCAGCAGTCAATATCGCAATTGGCATCTTCAATTTCAGCATAGTCAGTATGATTATGATATTGGTCAGGCAGACAGATTAGCGGTGGGGGCATACTCGTTTTATGACTCAATCGCAGCGGATGCTAAGTCAACGACATTGAATGTCGCATATGATATGGCGGTCGATTTTGGTCCTGTTACGGATTTGCAATTCTATAACAACTTTGGATTGGTTTATGACAAGTCGGATGACTCTGAAAATACTATGATGAATGTATTGGGTATGTCAGTCGCTGCCGGTGGGTTATTCACCTATTTCGATTTTGTACACGCGAAAAATCAACCATTTATAGGTGGCAGTGCCGCTGGCGATAGTGATGAAACAGAGCAACGTTTTAATATTAATATTGGTTATTATTTCTAATGGTTTTAACAAACGCATATGTTTGTAGATGTTTTATAAAAGGATATTTTGATGAGTGAAAATAAAGATCCGATGATACCGGACGGAGAAGTCAACCCCATTGATACAGACTATCAAGTGGGACAAGACAATATAGTGGTGAACGTAGGGCCATTTGGTTTAGATATACATAACCGAGTATTTGCCGTATCAGGCTTGTTGGTTATCGCCTTTGTTGCGCTGACGTTGATTTTTCAGGCTGAAGCAGAACCCTTTTTTGGTGATATCCGCAATTGGTTAACAGGGAACCTTGATGGTTTCTTTATGACTGCTGCGAATATTTTCGTTATTTTGTGTTTGGTGTTAGTTTTCTCTCCTTTAGGCCGCGTGCGCTTAGGCGGCACAGAAGCTAAGCCAGATTACACTTACGCAGGTTGGTTCTCGATGCTGTTTGCCGCGGGCATGGGTATTGGCTTGATGTATTACGGTGTGAGCGAGCCGTTAGGTCACTTCGGTACAGCCTTCGCTGGTCCGGTATTTGAAAATGGTGTGCGCACGGATTACGCACCTTTAGGTGGGGCGCTAGGAGATGCCGCAGGCGCAGAAAGTCTTGCTATGGCAGCGTCCATTTATCATTGGGCACTTCACCCTTGGGCTATTTACGCGATAATGGCGCTTGGCTTAGCGTTATTCTCGTTCAATAAAGGTTTGCCTTTAACCATACGTTCGGTTTTTTACCCGATTTTAGGTGAACGTGTATGGGGTTGGCCTGGGCATATCATTGATATTCTTGCTATTTTAGCCACGTTGTTTGGCTTAGCTACGTCATTAGGTTTAGGTGCTTCACAGGCAGCATCAGGCTTGCATTCGGTATTTGGTATACCACTGGGTGAGACAACAGAAATACTGTTGGTGATGGGTATAACGGCGTTGGCTCTATTCTCAGTTATTGCGGGACTGGATGCTGGTGTGAAAAAACTATCGCAAATTAATATGTTTCTAGCTGTATTGCTTGTGGTCTTCGTACTCGTTGTTGGACCCACTATAGCCATCTTTACTGGCTTCTTCGACAATATAGTGTCTTATATTCGTTACTTGCCTGAGTTGGCTAATCCGGTTGGGCGTGAAGATACAGGCTTTGCCACAGGTTGGACTGCATTTTATTGGGCTTGGTGGATTTCCTGGAGTCCTTTTGTTGGTATGTTTATCGCCCGTGTCTCTCGTGGTCGTACAGTCCGTGAGTTTATTATTTCGGTGTTGTTAATTCCCTCACTTGCTTGTGCATTCTGGATGACGGTCTTTGGTAGTACAGCGATTAAACAAGTTGTGGTTGATGGATATCAAACCGCGGTTAATGCGGAATTACCGCTGCAATTGTTTGCCGTACTTGAAGGATTACCGTTAGCGAATATCACCTCGTTTATCGCCATTATATTGGTTGTTGTGTTCTTTGTTACCTCATCGGACTCAGGATCTTTGGTAATTGACGTTATCTCTGCAGGCGGAAAAGTCGAATCACCTACGCCTCAGCGCGTGTTCTGGTGTGTATTCGAAGGCTTAGTGGCTATTTCGCTTATCCTTGGCGGCGGACTTATCGCATTACAAGCGATGGCGGTGTCCACGGGATTCCCGTTCACGATTGTATTGCTTATTGCCGCTTTCTCCATGGTAAAAGGCTTGATGTCTGAACCACGTTAACCCATACGTTAGGTAATGCAAATCCAGCCATATGGCTGGATTTGTCATTTTTACGTAACTCAGAGTGAATGATATGGCTATCGAACAAGTTGAAGTCACAGATTTTTTTCATCGGCATAAACCGTTTTCAGACTTGGCTGAGCAGGAACTTTCTCAGTTGGCTTCCGGAATTGAAATTGCTTACTACAAAGCGGGTTCGCCCATCCTTACATTCGGCCAAGATAATAACCAATGGTTTGTGATCCGAAGTGGTGCGGTGGAAGTTTTTCGCCGTGACGGCGAATTATATAATCGCTTAGGGGAGGGCAATTTTTTCGGTGAATTAGCGATTATGCGCAATCGTCCAGTGCGATTCCCTGTGGTGGCACTTGAAGACACCTTGGTATATTTAATAGATGCGGAGACCTTTAACAATCTTTTTGATAGTAATGAGCAATTTGCTGATTTCGTTGAAGTAGAAGATCGTAGCCGACTGCGTGATTCGAATGCAGATAGAAAAGAAAATGACTCATTATTAACCGCCAAAGTTGAAAAACTAATTGGCCAATTACCCTTAATTTTACCACCCAATACGACTGTGCAAGAAGCGGCAGTGCGCATGACTGAAGAGGGAGTGTCATCCGTTCTTATTTCGAACGATCAGCTCAGCGTTAATGACGACGCTGATGATGAGGAATTGGTTATTGGTATCGTTACTGACGTTGATATTCGCAGTCGACTGGTGGCGCAAGGATTAAAGTTGTCATCTCCGGTGACTGATATCATGACGTCGCAATTAACCAGTGTGCAAAGTCACCAATACGTATTTGAAGCAATGATGCTAATGCTTAAGCACAAGGTAACGCATTTGCCAGTGCTTAAAAAATCTCAACCTATTGGTCTAATTAGTCATCAAGATATTTTACGTTACGAATCTCAAAACAGTTTATTTGTAGTCAAAAGTATTTTCAACGCGCTAAATGTTGATGAGCTGGCGGCGCTTAAAGGCGAAGTGCAAACCTGCTTCTCTCGAATGGTGCATGAAGATGCAAATTCACAGATGATAGGCAGTGCGATGGCCGTGATCGGACGTAGTTTTAAACAACGCTTACTTGAGCTGGCTGAGCAAGAGTTTGGTCCGCCTCCTATCCCTTATTGCTTTCTAGCGCTTGGTTCAATGGCCAGAGACGAGCAATTGATTGTAACTGACCAAGACAATGCTTTGGTGTTAGACAACCGCTTCGACCCACAAATACACGATGAATACTTTGATGCGCTAGCAAATTTTGTGTGCGATGGCCTAGACAGATGTGGTTACACCTATTGTAAGGGTGGCATCATGGCGACGAACAAGAAATGGCGTCAACCTTTGAAAGTATGGGAACAGTATTTTAGCCAATGGATAGATAAGCCGACCCCTGAAACATTGCTCAACAGTGCTATTTTCTTCGATCTTGACGGTGTGTGGGGCAAAAAAGTTTGGGCTGATTCGTTAAATCGCCTTATTCGTAAAAAAGCTTATAAAAACGCACGATTCTTAGCATGTTTGGCGCGAAATGCGTTGTTACGGACGCCGCCCTTGGGTTTCTTTAAGGACTTTGTAATGGAGACCGATGGTCGTCAAACGAACTCAATTAATATGAAACGCAGAGGTACCGCGCCCATTGCTGACTTGATTCGTGTTCATGCTTTGTCGGTAGGCGCAAAAGGGCGTAATAGTTTTGCTCGTTTACAAGGTGTCATTGAGTCGAAAATATTGCCTCCTGGGCGCGGCGCCGACCTGCGGGATGCACTGGAGTTTATTGCCATGGTTCGCATTCGACACCAAGCGTTTGACATAGATATGCAACGTGTACCAGACAATGATATAGAGCCGGAATATTTGTCAGATTTTGAACGTAAAAATTTAAAAGATGCGTTTCAAATTCTAAGTGACGCCCAAAAATTCATGAAATATCGATATCAGCCAGGTCGTCATCTGTAGCGTGATGTTAAGGGGAGTAGATGTTTTACTTAGATAAGAAAGCACTGCAAGATCAACCGGATGTTAGAACGCTAAATAAAAGTGTCGATTGGTCTGCTGAATTTGCTAAACGTAACAAGAGTGCGCACTATCCTGCGCTCAAAGAATATTATGCTCAAGGTGTCGTATCGCCAGAAACCCCGCTTTCAGAGGTACCGTTAGTTGCGCTAGATTTTGAGACGACCGGACTTAACCCCAAAACGGATAGCATCGTGAGTATTGGTTTGGTGGCGTTAACCGCTCAACGAATAAGGTGCAAAGAAGCGTACCACTGGATAATTAAACCCGATACCGAACTAAAAACAAAATCGGTGGTTATCCATGGTATTACCCACTCAGATGTGGCCAGTGCGCCAAGTTTTAATTCGATTTTAGACGCGCTATTGCAACATCTTCAGGGAAAAATAGTGGTTGCGCATCATAAAGATATTGAAACCCGTTTTTTAAATTCGGCTCTTAAACATTACATTAATGAAGAAATTGTCTTTCCCTGTATTGATACGATGGCGCTAGAGGCGCGCTTTTCTCGCACATTCAAGCGCACGTTTTTACGCAGTTTATTGGGGCAAAAAACGCCATCAATTCGCCTTACAGATTGCCGTACAAGATATAATTTACCTTATTATCGTCAGCACAATGCATTAACAGATGCGTTGGCTTGCGCAGAATTGTTACAAGCACAAATCGCCACTCATTATCCCGAACAGTCGGTGCCCATTTCAGCTATTTGGTGTTAGGTATTAGGCGATATAGAGCAATGCTTGAATAATTTTTGCCAAAACAGTACATGCTCCTTCATTGCGTATTGATAAGTAGAAAATGCCGTTATGCTTTGCTCAGTGAGTAGACGCCTAAAGCTTTTATGTAGCTCAGGTTGCTCGCTAAGAGATTGATATATTGGAGATAAGGTATAGTGAACTCGATTTAAGTCACTGCCAATAGGTTGAATTTTTTCAATAAAAAATAGCGTAAATACGTTTTTTAAATATGTTATTTTTTGGCTGGCTTGTCCATTAGGACATTGTTTAAATAAAGGTTGCAGCTTCAGCCATGTCGTCGTTCTCGTTAGCTCCTTAGCCATCAATGCTTGAGTCCGCCATGTTTTAGCCGGTAAATGTATTTTCGCTAGCTGCTCAAGATTACGTTCTAATTTTTTTGCGGAAATAGTTGCTTGAGGATGCGTTTTTAAATCCAATAAATAGCTAAGAGCGCTTTGAGTTTGTTGTAGATCCGTTGCGCTCACCGAGCTGATAAATGCACTGTTGTTACTAAAAGCGTTGATCGTTTCTTTACTGGTCTGTATTAGATTTGCCCAAACGAAGGGCAAATCAGTTTGTTTTTGGCTTATCCATCGATTTAAATTTTCGCGTTGCTGGGGCATTAATTTGCTACAGCGAGCCAAAGAAGCAAGCATCTTATGCTCGTAAACATAGCGAACTGAAGGCAGTTGAGTGCGCCCTAAAGGTGTATTCCGCTGTGCTATCAAAACATTTACATCACATTTATCAAGCGCAAAAAATTGCTTAACATCTATTAATGGCGTTTCGATAACCGTGTTTAACTCACGTTTTGTTGGGTATTGAAGTGTTATTGAAGACGACGTTGACGTGTGCAGTTGTGTGTTTGAAAATGGAGTGTCGAGCACATTAGCCATGCGCTGCTGATAGTCTTCGAACGTTTTCTCGAGGTTATTTTTACCACAGCCAAACAAAGTTAGAATCGATAAAAGCAAGCAGCATAAATGCCGTGGCGGCAAATTAGCTAACGAAAATCGATTCATGTTAGCCAATTAAACTTTATGACTCGATACAACACTGCGTCCGCCATCTACGGTAATGATTTGTCCCGTGACGTACTTCGCTTCGCACAAATAATGTATTGCTTGAGCGATATCATCTGGCTGACCTAACGACTTGATAGGAATTTGGTTTAGAACCTGATCTTTATCTTGTTCAGACAATACCTGTTCTGGCCATAAAATAGCTCCTGGAGCTACACCATTAACGCGAACGTTAGGTGCCAGCTCGATAGCTAAGGATTTTGTCATCGTCACAAGTGCTGCTTTGGCCATACTGTAGACTGTATGGTGTTTTAATGGTCTATCTGCATGTATGTCGACCATATTAATGATCACGCCTCGATTAGTGCTTAAGGCTGGTGCTAAGTGCTGAGCTAAAAATAACGGCGCCTGAACATTACTACCAAATAAATCTTGCCAATTGTCTAGGGTGATTTCCCCTATTGGGGTAGGGTAAAATGATGAAGCATTGTTGACTAATACATCGATACGACCAAAAGCATTCATAACCTGCTCAGCCAATTGTCCTAAAGTTTCAGTTGCGCATAAATCTGCAATGACTAATCGAGCGGAGTTTTGGCGTTTACTATTAAAGGTCGCTAATAAAGCTTCTGCGTCTTCGACGGAGTGATGACAATGCAGGACAATATTAAAACCTGCATTATGTAAGTAAAGAGCAGTGGCGGCTCCAATGCGTTTGGCGCTACCTGTGATAAATGCGACTTTGGCAGACATAAGGCTCCATATAATTTGCTATAAACTGGGTGATGATACGTAACGTCGGGCAATTAGGATTATGTCGCGTCACCGTAATTTACAATTTTTATGCTAATACTAACCATCTATGCTAATAGTAACCATCTGATGCAAGCCATCACATATCTGAGCTAGGCTCGGTGATATTATCTAATTGTTGTACGATATTTTCAAAGGTTTCACGTACTGACGATATTAGCGTTCGATTTGCTAGCCAGCTAGGGATTTTACCCACTGGATCAGCCTGTCCCGTATATTCTATCGTTAACCGTCCATTTGCAGTTGAAAATAATTTCCACTGACCGTTTACTTTTTGCATGCGCACATAGCCGTCATTTTGTGGGTATTGATCACCCACATCAATAATGTCGATAAATAGAATGTCATGTTGATAATAACTGACTGATTTGGTCACCATATCTCGGTCTTTTATGGGCCAAGGCGCAGCAAATTTACTGTGTACTATGCGAATGTTATTTTTGTTAGAAAAGAGCACTGTGACTTCTCGACAATTCGCTATCCACAGAGGGGCGCGCTTAGTGTCGTCTAATAGTTGTAAAAACGCTTTTATGCTCGTATTTAAATGAGCAATACCACGCACCGCTAATTGATTATTTTCGATTTCACGTTGGTAAACAGTCACATTCTCCGATGAGGATGCTAAATTCCACGTTGATGCAGGCTCTAGACTCTGCGCTTGAAGTACGCAAGGCAGGAAAAATAGGTGATACAGGCATGTACGTAACCCGCATAGATTGAATTTGAATGGCGATTGCATAGTTTGCACAATTTTCGTTATAATGTAGCGCTGTTCTGATGGTAACAGAACATGGATCTCGGCACCCGTTAGAGGTGTTTTTTTATTTTATGCCTGCGAGTTACTCGCAAAACAGATTTTGCATGTGGCGCTTGGTAGGCGTCACCACTGCTCAAGGATTATTATGCCCATTATTACACTCCCAGATGGCAGTCAACGCCAATTCGATAGCGCTGTTTCAGTACTAGATGTAGCAAATGATATTGGCCCTGGTTTAGCCAAAGCGACCATTGCTGGTAAAGTAGACGGTGTTCGCGTTGATGCGTGTGACCTGATAGAACAGGATGCGAAGCTACAAATTATCACGGCTAAAGACGATGATGGTTTAGAAATTATTCGTCATTCATGTGCGCATTTAATCGGTCACGCCATTAAACAGTTATGGCCGGATGTAAAAATGGCAATTGGTCCTACGATTGATAACGGTTTTTATTATGATATCGATATGGAGCATTCACTAAACGACGACGACCTAGTTAAACTAGAAAAACGCATGCTTGAATTGGCAAAAACCAATTATGAAGTAGTGAAGAAAGTCGTTAATTGGCAAGAAGCACGCGATACCTTCGAAGCTCGTGGCGAAGGTTATAAGCTGCAAATTCTAGATGAAAATATCCCGAAAGATGCGACCCCAGCTTTGTATCATCATGATGAGTACATTGACATGTGTCGTGGTCCTCATGTGCCTAACATGCGTTTCTGTCAGCATTTCAAATTAATGAAAGTGGCAGGGGCTTATTGGCGTGGTAATAGCGACAACAAAATGTTGCAACGTATTTATGGCACAGCATGGGCTGACAAAAAACAACTTAAAGCGTATTTGAATCGCTTAGAAGAAGCAGAGAAGCGCGATCACCGTAAAATAGGTAAAGCGCTAGATTTATTTCATTGGCAAGAAGAAGCCCCTGGCATGGTCTTTTGGCATAACGATGGTTGGACAATTTATACCCAACTTGAAAAGTTTATGCGAGAGCGCTTAGGTGATTATGACTACGATGAGGTGAAAGGGCCATTAATGATGGATCGCTCATTGTGGGAAAAATCAGGTCACTGGGAAAAATACGCTGAGAATATGTTCACTACTGAATCAGAAAAGCGTGAATATGCTATTAAACCAATGAACTGCCCTGGACACGTGCAAATTTTCAATCAAGGATTGAAGTCTTACCGTGATTTACCTTTGCGTATGGCTGAATTTGGTTGTTGTCATCGTAATGAACCATCAGGTGCATTACACGGTTTAATGCGTGTACGTGGTTTTACCCAAGATGATGCGCATATTTTCTGTACAGAAGAGCAAATTCTTGCTGAAGTCAGTGGTTGTATTAAAATGGTGTACGAAACATATCGTACATTCGGTTTTGAAAAAATCGTAGTTAAGTTATCTACTCGCCCTGAAAAGCGAGTCGGATCAGACGAAATTTGGGATAAATCGGAAGCTGCGTTAGCTGAAGCACTCAAAGCCAATAACGTTGAGTTTGACTATCAACCAGGGGAAGGCGCGTTTTACGGACCTAAAATTGAATTTACTTTGCATGATTGCTTAGATCGAGCGTGGCAATGTGGTACTGTACAGCTCGATTTTTCGATGCCAGAGCGTTTAGGGTCAACTTTTGTTGCCGAAGATGGTGAACGTAAAGTCCCAGTGATGATTCATCGGGCTATTTTGGGTTCACTTGAGCGTTTTATTGGTATTTTAACCGAAGAGTATGCGGGCTCATTCCCACTTTGGTTAGCGCCGACACAAGCGGTTGTTATGAATATTACTGACAATCAGAGTGAATATGCGCAAAAAGTAGTCAAAAAACTAAAAGAAAATGGATTTAGAGCCAAGTCAGACTTGAGAAATGAGAAGATAGGCTTTAAAATCCGCGAGCACACGCTTAGGCGTGTCCCGTATTTGCTTGTTGTCGGTGATAAAGAAATAGAAGCTGGTGAAATAGCAGTACGTTCACGCAAAGGCGATGATCTTGGTAAGATGTCTGTCGATGCTTTCATTGAATTGGCTTGTGAACAGATCAAAAACAAACAAATTCAGTAAATTTCGTGGAGGAATAACATATTAAAGGCGCTAACATTAAGGCTAAAGATTCGGGTAAAGCTCGGATTAACGAAGAAATTACATTAAATGAAGTTCGTTTGGTTGGAAAGGATGGAGAGCAGATTGGCGTTGTATCAATCACTGAAGCTCTCGAATTGGCTGAGCAAAATAGTTTAGATTTGGTTGAAATTAGCCCTAATGCTGAGCCGCCTGTATGTAAGGTAATGGATTACGGAAAATTCATCTTCGAAAAGAGTAAAGCTCAGAAAGAGCAAAAAAAGAAACAAAAGCAAATTCAGGTCAAGGAGATTAAATTTCGCCCTGGCACTGATGAAGGCGATTACCAGGTAAAACTGCGCAACCTGCGTCGCTTTCTAGACGGTGGTGATAAGGCTAAAGTAACGATACGCTTCCGCGGTCGTGAAATGGCTCATCAAGAGATCGGTATTGCTCTTCTTAATCGTGTTAAAACCGATTTAGAAGACATTGCTAACTGTGAGTCTTTCCCTAATCGGGTTGAAGGCCGTCAGATGATCATGGTGCTCGCCCCAATTAAGAAGTAATTAAGGTCTACAAGTAGACAGGGCACTGCACCCTTGCTCACCTTATTACACACTATGTAACTACGACTTACTGTTCTGCAAAGCAGTTTAGTCATTAACAATGCGGAGTTTTAGCAATGCCTAAAATGAAAACAAACCGTGGAGCTGCCAAGCGTTTTAGAAAAACCGCTTCAGGTCGTTTCAAGAGCAAGCAGTCTCACTTGCGTCATATTTTGACTAAAAAGAGCTCTAAGCGTAAACGTCACCTTCGTGGCAAGAAATTGGTCCATGTAGCTGACACAGCGTTGATTCAACGCATGTTACCTTACGTTTAAGAGAGGAGTTAAAAAATGGCAAGAGTAAAACGTGGTGTTGTTGCACGTGCCCGTCATAAAAAGGTACTAAAGCAAGCCAAAGGTTATTACGGAGCTCGTAGTCGAGTTTATCGCGTTGCTGTTCAGGCAGTAACGAAAGCTGGTCAATATGCTTACCGTGACCGTCGTCAAAAGAAACGTCAATTCCGTCAATTGTGGATTGCTCGTATCAATGCAGCGGCTCGTCAAAATGGTATGTCTTACAGCCGTTTCATCAACGGTCTTAAGAAGGCGTCTGTTGAAATCGATCGTAAGATTTTAGCTGACATCGCAGTACATGACAAAAATGCATTTAGCGCATTAGTAAATGCCGCTAAAGGTGCATTAGCTTAATTATTTAACAATTAAGTTTAAGTTCTTTCGAAGAACGGCGAGCGGGAAGCTCGCCGTTTTTTTTTGTCTAATATTTGTCTAACGATTGATCCTCCCAATCTACAAGTTTACTGACCTTGTATAAGTAGTAACAGTTTACATGGGCGTCACGCCAATCTTCTGTGTCATGTTTGACTAAAACTTCAGGTTTTGTCATTAATATCTCGAATAAAAGCGTTTAATATCCGTACTTTCCAATAATTTCATCTAGCCTGACGTACTCGCTTTCGTGTAGAATTGCGGGTTCTTTTTAAACGTCCGGCCATGCTTTTCCGATCGGTGGTGAGTGACTCCAATATTTAACCCAATTCGAGGAAACTATGGATCTTGATGCCATAATCAAAGAGGCTGAAACGCAAATTAACGTCGCTCAAGATGCAAGCACGCTTGATGCGGTTCGCGTTGACTTCATGGGCAAGAAAGGCCGCATGACTGAATTACTCAAAGGCTTGGGGAAACTGTCTAATGAAGAGCGCCCAGCTGCGGGTCAAAAAATAAATTTAGCCAAGCAGCAAATTCAACAAATGATTCACGTGCGAGGCGAGTTGCTGCGCGAACAAGAGATGAACAGCAAACTAGCTGCAGAATCTATTGACGTTTCATTGCCTGGCCGCACAACTGAATTAGGTGGCTTGCATCCCGTTACGCGCACCATTAATCGTATTGAAAGCTTTTTTGCAGAATTAGGTTTTAACGTTAAAACGGGTCCTGAAATTGAAGATGGCTTTCACAACTTTGATGCATTGAATATTCCGGCTAATCATCCGGCACGTGCTGATCATGACACCTTTTATTTTAATCCTGACGTGATGCTAAGAACGCAAACTTCTGGTGTTCAAATACGTACTATGGAAGCAGAGCAACCTCCGTTGCGTATTATTTCTCCCGGCCGCGTTTACCGTAATGATTACGATCAAACTCACACGCCGATGTTCCATCAGGTTGAAGGTTTGATGGTAGATAAAAACGTCAGCTTTACGCAATTGAAAGGGATACTTCACGATTTCTTGAACAACTTCTTTGAAGCTGATTTACAAGTGCGTTTTCGCCCGTCTTATTTTCCATTTACGGAGCCCTCCGCTGAAGTTGATGTCATGGGTAAAAATGGCAAGTGGCTTGAGGTACTTGGCTGTGGAATGGTGCATCCGAATGTATTACGTGCGGTGAACATTGATCCTGAGGTTTACACCGGTTTTGCATTTGGTATGGGAGTAGAACGTCTCACCATGTTGCGTTATGGCGTAAATGATTTACGCGCATTTTTCGAAAACGATCTTCGTTTTCTTAAGCAGTTTAAGTAAGGGCAAGATAGTATGAAATTCAGTGAAAAATGGCTTCGAGAGTGGGTGAACCCTGACATCTCAACTGAGCAACTTGCAGAACAGATTACCATGGCCGGCCTTGAGGTCGATGGGGTTGAACCCGTTGCAGGCGATTTTAGTGGTGTGGTTATCGGCGAAGTCGTCGAATGCGGTCAACACCCTGATGCAGATAAACTGCAAGTAACCAAAATCAATGTAGGTGAAGATGAGCTACTCGATATCGTCTGTGGTGCACCGAATTGTCGCCAGGGGATCAAAGTTGCCGTGGCTAAAGTTGGAGCAGTCCTACCAGGCAACTTCAAAATTAAAAAAGCAAAGTTACGTGGTCAGCCTTCCTTTGGTATGTTGTGTAGCTTTTCTGAGTTAGGTATTTCTGACGATCATGATGGTATTTTAGAATTACCTACAGACGCACCAATTGGTGAAGATATTCGCGAATATTTAAACCTTAATGACGTAACGATCGAAGTAGATTTAACGCCAAATCGCGCTGATTGTTTAGGTATGCGTGGTTTAGCCCGCGAAGTTGGCGTGTTAAATAAAAGTAATGTTGATATGCCTGTTTATCCAGATGTGGTGGCGACCATTGATGATACCAGAGCGATAGCATTAGAGGCTCCTCAAGCCTGTCCACGTTACCTAGGCAGGGTGATAAAGAACATTGATGTAAGTGCACCGTCTCCGTTGTGGCTACAAGAGAAGCTTCGTCGAAGTGGTGTGCGCAGTATCGATGCTGTAGTGGATATCACTAATTTTGTTTTGCTTGAACTTGGTCACCCCATGCACGCGTTTGATAACGATACGTTAACTGGTGATATAGCTGTGCGTATGGCTAAGCAAGACGAAGAGCTTGTTTTGTTAGATGAAGCGAAAGTGAAATTAAATAGCAATACGTTAGTTATCGCGGATCAAAATAAAGCCTTAGCCATTGCAGGTATATTTGGTGGGTTAGATTCAGGCGTGACCTCGAAAAGTAAAAATATATTTCTAGAAAGCGCTTTTTTTGCACCAGATGCAATAATGGGTAAGGCGCGTCAATATGGCTTACATACAGACGCTTCTCATCGCTATGAGCGGGGCGTTGATCCTCAAATGCAGCGTCAAGCGATGGAAAGAGCAACCGCATTATTACTTGATATCGTTGGCGGCGAAGCAGGACCTGTTATAGAAGCGTTGAGTAATGAATTCATCCCACCGGTTAAAAA
Organism: Paraglaciecola sp. 20A4; assembly: GCF_011378905.1. GTDB lineage: Bacteria > Pseudomonadota > Gammaproteobacteria > Enterobacterales > Alteromonadaceae > Paraglaciecola. The sequence continues at coordinate 108,763 of NZ_WTPY01000007.1, forward strand.
TGTGGTGCTACGCGCTTCACGTCTTGCGCGCGTTTTAGGTATTGAGATTGAAGCGAGTGTTGTTGGTGATATTTTAGATCGCTTGGGGCTTTCGACCGTTGAATCAAATGGACAATGGCAAGTAAGTGTACCTGCTTATCGCTTTGATATTTCGATTGAAGAAGACTTGATCGAAGAAATTGCTCGCGTTTATGGTTATAACAATATCCCTAATTTGGCGCCTAATGCTGAATTACGTATGTCTGCTCGTAAAGAGCAAGCGCTTGATGTGAATGAATTAAAACTCACATTAACCAACCGAGATTACCAAGAAGCGATCACTTATTCATTTGTTGATCCTAAAGTGCAAAGTAAGTTGTATCCTGAGATTGATGCAATTGTGCTACCGCACCCTATTTCTGCTGATATGTCAGCAATGCGTGTTAGCCTATGGACTGGTTTATTACAAGCTGTTTCTTACAACCAGAAACGCCAGCAGAGTCGCGTTCGATTATTTGAATCAGGGTTGCGGTTTATACCGGATACCGGCGAAAAAATGGGCGTTCGCCAAGAGTTGGTTTTTTCTGGCGTGATTGCTGGTAACGTGCATGAAGCGCATTGGGACCGAGCTGACAAGCAAGTCGATTTTTTCGATGCTAAAGCGGATGTTGAAGCATTGCTGAGCCAAGTTGCACCTATCGAAGCATTTCGCTTTGAAACGACCGAGCACAGTGCATTGCATCCTGGGCAAAGTGCAGCGATTTTTCGTGGTGATACCCTCATTGGTTTACTCGGGGCCGTGCATCCTAAGTTCGAAAAATTACTTGGCCTAAATGGTCGCGTATTTGTTTTTGAACTAGAAATTGCTGGTTTTGGGGATAAAAAGCTACCTGAAGCGAAAGAAATTTCAAAATTTCCTGCAAATCGACGTGACATTGCAATCGTAGTAGACGATGATAAAGTTGTTGGTGAGATTTTAGATTGCATCCAAAAATTTGGCGCAAATCAATTAGTTGGCCTAAACTTGTTCGACATCTATCAGGGTAAAGGCATCGAGCCAGGATTTAAGAGTTTGGCAATTTCATTGACTTTACAAGATATGACTAGAACGCTTGAAGAAGCAGAAATTCAAGCCGCGGTCGATGGTATTCTGACTAAGTTGTCAGAGCAATTTGGGGCTACATTGAGGGATTGACGGATATGGCGTTAACCAAAGCCGAAATGGCGGAACATTTATTTGAAAAGTTAGGCATGAACAAGAGAGATGCCAAGGATCTTGTTGAAGCATTTTTCGAAGAGGTCCGTGAGGCGTTAGAATCAGGTGAGCAAGTTAAGCTATCTGGTTTTGGTAACTTTGATTTACGACTCAAGAGTGAAAGACCTGGGCGTAATCCTAAAACGGGCGAAGATATTCCCATTAAGGCAAGACGTGTAGTAACGTTTCGACCGGGGCAAAAACTTAAGAGCCGCGTTGAGAATACGGAACCTACCGAATAATCAGACTGGTTTTTGATAATTTATCCGCTGGCTATTTTCTAGTCAGCGGATTTTTTGTGCTCGTAATAAAGACACCGTAGGTTTGTTTTTTCGTGCTCAGTTCAAACGAACTTAAATGTTAAATATGCTAGGTTTGCCGCTAGCGTGCAAATAAGGAATATAAAAAAACCGCTTACGATGAAGCGGTTTTTGTGTTTTAGCAATAGGCTAATCAGTCATCATCTTTTAAGCCGCGTCAGATGCTTTAGGACGACGTTTGGCTTTTGTTGCCTGCGTATTAGCGATGAGTTCTTTGGGGTCAAAATCATCGACATTGATGGTGCGTAAGCGGCCAGCCTCAGTACGCTTAAGTAATTCAGCTTCTTGCTCATTAATAACACCTAGCTCTATGCCTTTGCTGGCAATAAAATCAAGTCCTGTGAAAGGATAGCGTTGCTTGGCAGCTTTACATACCTTGTCAAATAGAGGCTCACTAGCGAGTACATCTTTTAACGTTTGCTCCAAATCTCCCATTAAGCAATCTTTATCACCAAAGTGTTGGCCTTCACCAAGACGAGTGCGTGAACTGTTGGGGCTTTGTAATATAGCGGCAATTTCATGGTCTAACTTATCTGAAGGACGACGATACGCACGACCGAATGGCATTATCATAGCCTTAAGAACCACACCCAGAACCTTAGATGGGAAGTTTTCAAACAATTCAATTAACGCCGTTTCTAATTTGAATAATGTGTCTTGCATTGCCCAGTGGACCAAAGGTAAATCTTCCTTCAATCGTCCTTGGTCGTCATATCGTTTTAATACAGCGGACGCTAGATATATATGACTTAATACATCACCTAAACGCGCAGATATACGTTCACGGCGTTTAAGTTCTCCGCCTAATACGGCCATTGAAACATCAGACAATAACGCTAGATTGCTACTAAATTGCTGTAAAGAACGATAGTAACCTGCGGTCTCATCATCAAATGGCGAACCGGCTAAGCGAGCCCCTGTTAATGAGAACCATATACTTCTAAATGTATTGCTAATCGCAAAGCCAATATGGCCAAAGACGGCATCGTCAAACTCATTCAAACCTTGTTCTTTATCTTCGTTACTTGCTGCGTAAAGCTCTTTAAGTACAAATGGATGACTGCGCATTGCACCCTGACCGTAAATCATCATATTACGAGTCAGGATATTGGCGCCTTCCACGGTGATCGCGATAGGCGCACCTTGATAACCACGACCCAAATAATTATTTGGCCCAAGCATAACGCCTTTACCGCCATGTACATCCATAGCATCGTTGACCAACTGACGCATCTTCTCTGTTAGATGGTACTTACAAATCGCTGACACAACGGAAGGTTTCTCACCTAAATCAACTGCTTTGGTGGTTAGACTGGTAACCGCATCCATGAGATAAGCGTTCGCCCCTATGCTGGCAAGCATTTCTTCAACACCTTCCATTTTGCCGACAGGCATTTTAAATTGGCGACGAATACGCGCATATGCGCCTGTAGCCAAAGCGATACTTTTCGCTCCGCCGGCAGAAGCTGAGGGCAGGGTAATACAACGTCCTACTGACAAACATTCTACTAACATGCGCCAGCCCTGACCCGCCATTTCAACGCCACCAATAATGTAGTCCAAGGGCACAAAAATGTCGTTACCGCGGATGGGGCCATTTTGAAAAGGTACGTTTAATGGGAAGTGACGATTGCCGATTTCCATTCCTTTTGTGTCACGAGGTAATAATGCACAGGTGATCCCTAAGTCTTCTTTGTCACCAACTAAGCCATCTGGATCGTACATCTTAAACGCTAAGCCGACGACAGTCGCAACCGGCGCTAACGTGATATAACGTTTGTCAAAGGTTAGACGTAACCCGACCACTTCTTTACCTTCCCATTCGCCTTTGCACACAATTCCAGTGTCAGGCAGTGAACCTGCATCAGATCCTGCTTCAGGTCCTGTTAGGGCGAAACATGGGATCTCTTCACCCGTAGCAAGACGGGGTAGATAATGATCCTGTTGTTCTTTAGTACCATAGTGTTGCAATAATTCACCTGGCCCTAACGAGTTAGGAACACCTACTGTGGTAGACAGGACAGCGCTAACACCAGACAACTTCTGTAATACACGAGATTGAGCAAAAGCAGAAAATTCAAGCCCGCCGTATTGCTTTTTGATGATCATCGCAAAGAATTTATTGTCTTTAAGAAATTGCCAAACTTCGGGGGTAAGATCCGCGTCTTTGTGCGTCACATCCCAGTCATTCACCATTTGGCAAACCTCGGCAACAGGACCGTCTAGAAATGCCCGCTCTTCAGCTGTTAAACGACCTTGTGGAATACTGTGCAGTGCTTGCCAATTTGGATTGCCACTAAAAATTTCGCCATCCCACCATACGGTACCTGCATCGATAGCATCGCGCTCTGTGCTCGACATTTCCGGCATGATTTTCTTATATGTATCTAAGATAGGCGCCGTAAGATATTTTTTTCGAATGGATTCAACATTCAATGGTATCGCAATAATCAAAAATACCAACCATGCTAAGCCACCTACCGGACCTATTATGCTGCCCAATAACATAGCGATAGCCACAGCAATGGTGGCATTCATTAATTTCATTCTAAAGTAACTCGCCGCCCCAAGGGTAGCGATAATAATAAGTGTCCATAATAACGTTTGCATAAAGACTCCAAGATAGAGGTCAGACCAGATTTTCAGGGTAGTATTATGTTGAAATAATATCAAGCTTTAGCTTACTAGAATTAAGTGGATAACATTAGTTTTTTAATCAATGATTAATTATCTAGAGTGCTTATTTGTCAGATTTGGATTGGGCGTTAACGGTGAGATGTGCAGTGGCTTAAATAAGCCACTGCAATAAAGATAGTTTATTGCGTTAAAACAAACGTTTTAAGTTGAATATCACCTTGCTCTTTATCATCTTTAAATTGCTGTAGGCGTACGAGTTGATAATTAAGTTGAGGAGAAAACCAGGCAAACGTTTCTCGAGTTGAATTATGGCGAACAATCTCAACCTTTATGCCTTCAAGCATACCGTAGGGCAAAGTAAGCTGCTCAGTACCCATCACCTTTAGGTTATAATCACGTTCCTGACCACGGTAATTGACAACACTATAGCTGAACTCTTTCTGTCCTTGGGCAAGTTTTTGTTGCATATCTAATCGATATAGTTGGTTATCGAATTGGTCATGCCATGCAATTCCTTGCTTATCATCTACAACAATTTCAGCCTTGTCGGAATCAAAAACGATTTTGGTGCTTTTGTTGCTACCAGTACCAGTGCGACTATAACGATAGTTCTTAGGGACAATTTTATTATCAATAAAAGCAAAGTCGCTAATTTCAGTTCTTTTATCTGATAAGAAGAACAGAGAAACTTTCGAGTGATACTCCATGCGATAGGTATTGTTTTCGATGTTCTCAACGCTGAGCAATGCATAACCGAGCTTTTTGCCATAACGAAATGCCGTATATTCAGCATCGAATGAAGGTAATGCTGACGCTTGAGCTACCGAGCCAACTATAAATAAAAGGCCCGACAACCATCGTTTGCTAATCAGGCGCATAACCCGTGCTTGGTATTTCGTTTCCATCTAAATATGCCTTATTATTAAGCATTAGCAGTCTTTTTTGGCAGAACCATCGGACGACTAATGGATACATTTGGCGCTCTTGTTCTTGCACTCTTGATGCAAGTTGCGAGGCTGTTTCATCGGTAAAAACAGGCACCTTGGACTGCAATACAACTGGCCCGCCATCAAGCTCAGGAGTAACAAAGTGTACCGATGCGCCGTGTACTTCATCTTTGGCATCAATAGCTCGTTGATGCGTATCTAATCCTTTGTATTTTGGCAACAAAGAGGGATGAATATTTAACATCTTACCTGTAAATTGTTCAACAAACCAAGGAGTTAATATGCGCATGAATCCGGCTAAAACAACTAAATCGGGTGAATAACTCGCTATAACGCTGTTTAACTGGACATCATAATCTTCACGCGTTGCATAATCTTTATGACTGACAACGTGACTATCTATGCCCGATTGGGTAGCTCGTTCCAATCCATAGACATCTTTTTTATTGGAGATAACAGCGACAATTTCTGCCGCTATTTTATGCTCTGCTATATCATCAATTAGGGCTTGCAGATTCGAACCGTTGCCTGAAATCAGCACAACGATTCTAGTGTTTAGTGAATTATCCGACACTATTTAATCTCAACTTGGTTCGTGTCATCGCCACTTTCAATGTGACCTATTTTCCATACGTTTTCACCTTGAGCGCGCAATAGTTCAATGGCTTCATCGGCTTTGTCAGCCTCTAATGCGATGATCATGCCTACGCCACAGTTAAAGGTGCGGTACATTTCATAAGTGGTTACATTGCCGTGATCTTGCAACCAGTTAAAGATACTAGGCCATTGCCAACTTTTCTCGTCGATAATTGCTTTGGTACCAGCAGGCAGTACGCGAGGTATATTTTCCCAAAAACCACCGCCAGTAATATGGGTAATGGCATTCACTTGGACGGTTTCTAACAAGTTAAGGACAGATTTTACATAAATACGAGTGGGTTCTAGCAGGTGTTCAGATAATGGCTTTCCATCAAGAACGTCAGATGGTTGGCAACCAGACACTTCTAATATTTTACGTACTAAAGAATAACCGTTTGAGTGAGGACCCGACGAGCCCAATGCTATTAATGCATCACCTGCTTTAACTCGGCTTCCATCTATAACATCAGCGGCTTCGACTACGCCGACGCAGAATCCTGCAACATCATAGTCATTGCCGTGATACATGCCCGGCATTTCGGCGGTTTCGCCACCAATTAACGCGCAACCAGATAATTCACAACCTTTGCCGATACCTGTAACGACTTTCGCAGCTGTATCAATGTCGAGTTTGCCAGTTGCATAATAATCTAAAAAGAACAGGGGCTCTGCGCCTTGCACAATTAAATCGTTCACACACATGGCGACCAAATCGATGCCGATACCATCATGTTGCTCTAAATCCATAGCTAAACGTAATTTAGTGCCAACGCCGTCCGTTCCAGAAACGAGTAAAGGCTCGCGGTACTTGCTTGGAAGTGAGCACAGTGCGCCAAAACCCCCTAAACCCCCTCTGACTTCAGGACGATGTGTTTTCTTGCTAACTGATTTGATTCTTTCAACAAGTTCATTGCCCGCATCGATGTCGACACCTGCATCTTTATAGCTTAAGGAGGGTTTATTATCGGTCACGTAATTACCTATTTGAGGGTGAGGGTCCAAAAATGAGCGCGGATTTTACCAGTTCAGAATGGCAAAAGGTACTGAAAATCTACTCAATTTCAATATGTCTTGCATAAAGTAGGGTGAAACAAATGATGAAATTTGCACGTAAATCAATGACAATAGGGCCTTTATATTCTGGAGTTAAGTTGAAAAATGATCAAAACCGTCACTATTTTACCAAGATTTCATCTGATATTGCTGCTGTCGTTGTGGGTACTTGGTAGCGCGCATGCTGGAGAAGTCGACGGTTTGTACAGTGGAAAAGTTGCTGTTGCTGATCAATCAACTCGCACCCAAAGTGACGCAATTCGCCAAGGTCTTGAAGACGTATTCATAAAAGTCAGTGGAAATTCAACTTTGTTAAGTGATCCACAGATAAAACTTCAACTTAAACAAGCCAAAAGCTACCTGCGTAACTATCGTTTTGAGCAAACGCCTGAACAGCTTTATTTAGCAGTAAATTTTGATCAGGACAAGGTTGACAAGCAACTGCGCGATTCAGGTTACCGTATCTGGGATAGACGTCGCCCCGAAACCATTCTTTGGTTAGCCATTAAAGAGCCAAACGGGGAGCGTCAGTTAGTGTCAGAAAATAGCCATTTTGAGCTACTGGCCAGTGCTCAGAATGCGGCTCAGCGCCGTGGTATCGAAATTGTTCAGCCCCTATTAGATTTAGATGATATGCAAAATATCAATATTTATGACATATGGGGGGGCTTTGTCCATCAATTAGCCCAGGCAAGCAGTCGCTATGGGGTTGATAGTGTTTTATCTGCACGTATTTATCGTCTAGACAATACTGAGTCCGAACAAAATATTGATATTCAGTGGCAGGCCGACTGGACCTTATTGGAAAACGGCAGTACGATTTCAGGAACGGTAGCAGGGGTAGATCAAGCGCAAGTGGTTGTCGAACTTATTAATAGTCTAAGCGACACGCTTGCGTCTAAATATGCCATTGATTTTAGTCTTTTAGACCCTAATGCTCAGCGCACCGTTATCACGATAAATAATCTTGCAAGCCTTCGTCAGTATGGTGAAATCTTAACGTTTTTTAGAAGTCTAAGCGTAGTGAATTCTGCTAATCTTGTAAGCCAAACTGGGCAGGTCGCACAATTCGAATTAAGCTTGTTAGGAAATGTCGATAACTTAATGGACGCAATTGCTTTAGACAGCCGATTGTCACCGGTAAATCGCTTTGAGGCGGATAAGCAGAATCTGGAGTATTTCTGGAAACAATAATGAGCAAGCAACTGTCTTTAGCTGTACATTTACGCGATACCGAAACGTTTGATAGCTTCATCGTCGGGGAAAACTCGCACTTAGTGCATAGGCTTAAAAGTTTGCTCAAAAAAACCTTGGATATGCAAAATCAACCTTGGTTAACGTTTGTTAGCGGTGAGTACGGCGTAGGCAAGAGCCATTTGCTTTATTCTTTATGTCATAAAGCTCAGACAGCAAAAGTCAGTGCCGTTTATTTTAGTTTCAAAGACAAAGAGCAATATTCACCAGAAGTGCTTGATGGACTGGAGCACAGCCAGTTAATTTGCCTAGATGACGTTGATGCGCTCAAAGACTCACAGACTTGGCAAATAGCAGTATTTGATTTATTAAATCGAGTGAAAGAATTAGGTGCTAGCCATGTGGTGGTTTGCGCGAATGGTGGGCCGACCTCGCTAGACCTGCAACTTGCTGATTTGGCATCACGTTTTGCATGGGGAGTGAGCTATACATTGGCAAGTCTTAGCGATGAAGGACGCTGCGTAGCGCTATTAACCAGAGCCAAACAGCGAGGTTTAGTTATGCCTGAAAAGGTCGCGATTTATTTGGTCAATCATTGGCGCCGGGATATGCCATCCTTAATGAATACATTGGACAAACTGGATCAAATGTCCTTGCAGCAACAACGGAAACTCACCATTCCATTTGTAAAAGAAGCGCTTAACCTTTAGGCAACAGTTCCTCCAGAAAACCCATGAGGGCTGTGTCCTTAGTTGAGCAAATTACTTCTGCTGTTTCCGCGATTCAAATGCTTGTTTTTCTTCTAGTAATTCTTCTTTTAATTTGCGGATCCCAGTGCCGAGTTCTCTACCTCGTAAGCGCGCATAAAAGCTACATCCGCTAAATAATCCGACGCAGAGTAAAATTTCTATAGCAGCATAAATACGTTCACCTTCAACTGCATAAACTGCCGTCAGGCCATGTAACAAATAATACATTACGATGAAATTTGTCCAGGCGTAGGTATAAGGTTTTCCGGCAAGCAAGCCGCGGATAGGTAGTAATATTGGAATGATCCAAAAAAGAACGGTAAATGTAGTTGAGGTATTTTTATCTATAGTAAGTACAAAGTGCCAAATGACTAACCAAGCAACCAGTAGAAAATAACTGCTCAGAGCGAGGCGTTTGTAGAATTGGGTATTTAAAGTCATGTTATGTCCTGAGTTTAAAGGCTACTGAGAAGCAAGTTTTTGGGCGAGAGTGGCCAGGCGTTGGCCTTGAGAAAAGCATAACGTACGTTCATCTTCACTCAGTTTTTCAATGCTGCTGCCATGTGCATAATGCGTGGCACCGTATGGGCTGCCCCCAGTTGTCGTGTTATGTAATTCAGGGTGAGTGTAGGGTAGCCCTGCGATCACCATTCCATGGTGTAATAGGGGTAACATCATGCTCAATAATGTGCTTTCTTGCCCACCATGCATGCTACCTGTCGAGGTAAACACTGAAGCTGGTTTATCAACTAATGCACCTGATAGCCATTCATTACTGGTGCTATCAATAAAATATTTGAGCGCACTGGCCATATTACCAAAACGTGTTGGGCTACCTAACGCCAAACCTGCACAGGATTTTAAATCATTTTTCTGGACGAAAAGATCCCCCGAGTCTGGCACGCCGGGCTGATGGTGGTCAATGCCATCAGACACTTCAGGCACGGTGCGCAGTTTTGCCTGCATACCTGTCGATTCAACACCTTGAGCAATGCGATTTGCCATTGCTTTTGTCGCACCATTGCGGCTGTAATACAAAATGAGAATATGCTGGTTCATAGTAGCTTTAACACGTTTTCAGGGGGACGGCCGATTACCGCCAAGCTGTCTACGCTGGTAAGAGGGCCTTTGATCACGATCGGTCGTTCAATTAATTTGGGCGTGACATGCATCACTCTGAGCAGTTCATCAGGGGAAATGTTATCGCTGTCGAGATTAAGCGCTTTATATTCCGCTTCTTTTGTTCGCATTAATGAACGGGGATCCAACATACCCAACATTAGCAGTATGGACTGCAATTCATCTTCACTGGGCGGGTGTTTGAGATACTCAATGACGATTGGTTGTTGGCCGTTGTCTTGTAATATTTTCAGGGTTTCCCGGCTCTTAGAGCAACGCGGGTTATGTAGTATGGTCAACTGCGACATGTTAAGTTTCTACTGTGCTTAATTTTGAATAGCGATATTCTATCGTTTCGCTCTCATGGGTAAAAGGGAAGGCAGGACAATGTTACGTAAATTTTTATTTTCGGTGCTAATTATTGCGGGATTAATGGCTGGCATAGTAGGTTATTCGCTGGTTAGAGCTGATTTCACAACAGATGACGGAGTTTCCCATCAGTGGAAGAACTATGAAGGCCAATGGGTTGTTGTTAACTATTTTGCACAGTGGTGCGCACCATGCCTAAGAGAAATCCCTCAGTTAAATGACTTCTATCAGCAATATTCGTCAGATGTTCCTATGTTCGCCATTAGTTTTGACGCAGTCACACCTGAAGAATTAGCGCAATTAAAGCAAAAATTTGATATTCAGTTTCCGCTTATTGAAACCGTAGAGCGCGCTTTGCCTATGACCAAACCCAATAGCCTGCCCGCCACTTTTATTATTGGGCCTGACGGACAAGTGAAAAAACAATTATTAGGGGAGCAAACTGCGGCGTCGTTGCGCCGCGCTATCGATATTCTAAAGACTCTCTAAACGGGTTTGAAATTCGCGAAACTGCTCTATACGTGCGCGGATCCGCTGCTTTTCGATATTCTGATCACTGGCGTAATTATAGGCATTGTGTAGTTCATCTATCGCTCGAGGGTAGGACGCCGCTAATCCATATACTTCAGCGTTTGTTTGGTACATTTCAAGCTTCTTGTTACTTTTACCATAGGCATCAGACAATATTTGATGCGCTAACATATTGTCGCTCTCCACTAACAGGTAGTCTTTTAAAATACGAATAGCGAGATCATATTCTTTATTTTCCACTAACGCATTGGCCAAATTCAGGGTAATAACACGGTTACGCGGGGTTAATGTCGCTTGGGCTGTTAGTTTTTCTATGGCGTCCTTGACCCGTCCCGTAGCTAAAGCAATATCGGTATACGTATCTAAATAAAACAAATTGCGTGGATCATCGTTAAGTAACGTATCGATGAGTTTTTGTGCTTCTTCATATTGCTTATTGGCTAGATATGCTAAGGCTAAACCGTACTCAGATGCTGCTTTAAAGGCATAGCTACCGCGCTCAAGACTGGTTTTAAAGTAGCTAATATTATATTCGGGTGTAGCATAATAACGTGCCAATATTCGACTTTTCGCTAAATGGAAACTCAAGCTTTCTGGGATCCGTCCGGTGTTATAACTCGCTGCCCGTGTGCGCGCATCTGCGACCCGAGATTCTGGCAATGGGTGAGTCAATAAGAAGGCAGGGGGTTTGGACTTCAAGCGATACTTTTCTACTAACGTCCCAAAGAATTCACCAGCTGCGTCGGGATCGAATCCAGCCCTGGCAAGAATACGTATGCCGATACTATCCGCTTCTTTCTCATTTTGCCGAGTATAATTGATTGAAGCTTGTGCTGATGCTGCAGAACCTGCGCTTATGGCGGCAATACCGGCCTCAGGGTTGGCAATAGCAAGTAGAATACCCCCTAGAGCTGATGCCAACTGAAGAGGAGATGATTTCTGTTTTGCTTCTATACTTCGCGCTATGTGTCTTTGCGTGACGTGACTAACTTCGTGAGCAAGAACTGATGCGAGTTCACTCTCGTTTCTAGCGTTATAGATTAGACCGGTGTGCACACCAACATGGCCGCCAAAAAAGGCAAAAGCGTTTATTTCTGAATTATTAAGCAAGAAAAATTCGAATGGAAATTTTACATTATCAGCTTGGGCGACCAATCGATTTCCCAAATCTTGAATATATTCATCTAATAACGGATCATTAATAATCGGCGCCTGACCGCGCAATTGACGCATCAATACATCACCAATTTGCATTTCTTTATCTAAACTAATGGCGCTCGATGCTACAACACCAATTTCAGGTAAATCATTTTTCTGATTGGCAGCAACAACGGCGCCACTAGCAAATATAGCGAGTGATACGCTTAGAGTGACCAACGCTTTTTTGCAAACATGGGTTGTTTTAATCATTTCACCTATTTAATCAATTACGGCTTCGGTACTAAGAAAGGCTATAGCTTGATTTAGTTCCGAAAAACTGACGATATCTTACTATATTGCGTTTATAAGGCAGAACATCAAGTATTTTATCCGCTCTATTACCATATCTTTACATTCATGTTGTATCGTCAGATATATTCTTAGCGACAATGCCATGGTGCGATCAGTCATTGCCGGTAAAAAGAGCATGGAAGTTAGCTAAAATCTTATCTTTCTTTATTCACACAATATAATATGTTGCGCCTTGTAGATTTTAAGTCATTTTTCATTAATATCCGGCTAATTTGTTTAGCTAGTTCAAACGTTAAGTTTTTTTATCAATGTTTTTAACCGTATGTTTTAGAGGTACAGCAGTCATATGTTAAGTGTGTTTGAAAGGTGGTATAAGCGCAAGTTCTCGGATCCTGACTCAGTGATGTTGCTGATTATGCTCATTGCTGTGTCGTTATTGCTGGCGTTGCTTGGCACCATTTTAATGCCTGTGCTTGTTGCTGCAGTGCTTGCCTATTTATTAGATTGGCCAGTGAGTCAGCTTGTGCGGATTGGCATGCGGCGCGGTATTGCATGCAGTCTGGTTATTTTCAGTTTTTTAACCCTGTGTATTTTAACTTTTATTGGTATTGTGCCGGTCGTTTCCCAACAAAGTATTAACTTGATCCGTGAGATGCCACAAATTTGGGGACAAGCTCAAGTATGGTTGCTGCATTTACCTGAACAGTATCCTGATTTTGTTCATCTAGGTGACGTGCAAGATATGCTTGATGGCGTTAATGAACGGATTGTTAGTCTAGGGGAACAGCTCCTTTCAGCTTCCGTTAGTTCATTAGGCAGTTTAGCTTCGCTTTTAATTTATCTTGTACTTGTGCCGTTGATGGTATTTTTCATGCTAAAAGACAAAAATCAACTATTAGATAATCTGGCTCCACTTTTACCATCACAGCGCCGTTTGATTAAACAAGTCGGCAGTGAAATGAATACCCAAATTGCCAACTATATTCGTGGCAAGGTCATTGAAATAGTGATTGTGGGAACAATCTCGGCGGTAACATTTGCCCTGATGGATTTACGGTACGCCTTGTTATTGGGTGTTTTGGTAGGCTTTTCCGTCCTTATTCCGTATATAGGCGCAGCCGTTGTAACTATACCGGTAGCCGTTGTGGCATTGTTCCAATGGGGACTTACTCCTGATTTCTGGTATTTGATGTTTGCTTATAGTGTTATACAAGCACTCGATGGCAACGTCTTAGTGCCTGTTTTGTTTTCAGAAGCGGTTAGTTTACATCCCGTATATATTATTATTGCGGTATTGTTTTTCGGCGGTTTATGGGGGTTTTGGGGAGTGTTTTTCGCAATACCATTAGCTACTTTGGTCAAAGCGGTGATCAATGCTTGGAAGGCGCCGAACCATTACCCGGCGCTGGAAGACCAATCTAGTTAGATGAAGTAAAGCGTTTGTATGCAGCGAGAATTAATGTGCTGTCTACAAACGCGCTGGGCGTATGGCGATTAACTATTGATTAAGATAATCGAGTACAACCTGATGATGATCTTTGGTCTTAAATTTATCAAAAACGTGTTCAATGACACCTTTCTCATTAATCAAAAAGCTAATACGATGAATGCCATCGTATTCCTTACCCATAAATTTCTTTAAACCCCATACTCCGAATTGTTCGGCTACCGCGTGATCTTCATCTGATAGCAGGCTAAAATTGAGTTGTTCTTTTTCAATAAATTTTGGTAGGCGTTTCACAGCATCTGGGCTAATACCTAATACAACCACATTAAGTTTATCCAGTTCATTTTTGCTGTCGCGTAAATTTTGGGCCTGAACTGTGCAGCCGGGCGTCATCGCCTTAGGATAAAAATATACCAGTACTTTCTTACCGGAAAAATCAGTTAGATTAACGGTTTCACCGTTTTCGTTCAGTAGTGAAAATGCCGGCGCAGTTGCGCCTGCGGTCAGTCTATTCATGTCATTTTGTCCTTTGTTTTAAATGCATCGATTAGTTGATTAATTGATTAATTGATTAATTGATTAGTGAAATCATCAATGATTTTGCTTAATCGCACCGTGTAAATGTAGACCTTCGAGCAAGCTGTGAAATTGGCTTTCAAAGTCTATTAAGTTTATGTCGTGAGGCATACTTACTACCATTTTACATTTGACCTGCGCGTTTTCTTCAGCCGGTGTTTGGATTGTTTTTAAGCGCAGAGCACTGACGGTCACACAGAATGTTGAAAAAAATTGGGTAACCTCTTTTATAACGCCTAAAGCATCCACTCCGGAAAATTCCACATCCGCTAAATGCTCTAGGTTTTGTTTTGAGTGTCGCTTAGTACGCTTCATCATAGATAGAAGATCAAGCTGCTGGCAGGCCACGGGGATTGCTAATTCAACCCGCACAATTGCGCTCTGTAAGCCTTCTACAATCATAGTAAGTGAAAAATCTTGACCATAAACAGCTTGCCTACTGTCTAATATATTACAACCCGCGGCACTAACAACATCGGTTAGTGTACTAAGCATGGTGACCTTATTGGCACCCAAAATGGTGATGATTAATTGTTGTTTCATTAAAATATTGAGCTTAATTATAAATTTCTGACCCTACTAACATACCTGATTTCACCCTAGTATTTCCAGTTTCGGTGTTGGTTTCGCATTCTGCGCATTCAATGCTTGTTTTTACCCCACAGGCTCATTACCATAAGGCGCGAATTTTTTATGGAGTAGGTATGTTTACTGGTAGTTACGTTGCTTTAATCACCCCCATGTACCAATCTGGCGAGATAGATTATCCGTCCTTAAAAAAATTGGTCGAATTTCATATTGCTAATGGCAGCCACGGTTTAATCGCAGTGGGCACCACGGGTGAGTCTGCTACTTTGCCCTTCGATGAACATATTGAAGTCGTTAGGCGTATGGTTGAGTTTGCGGATAAGAAAATCCCAATTATCGCCGGAAGTGGCGCTAACTCAACGGCTGAAGCTATTTTTCTAAGTGAACAGATGTCTGACACAGGCATAGATGGCTTCCTTAGCGTGGTACCTTATTACAACAAACCTCAACAAAAAGGCATGGTAGCGCACTTTAGAGCAATAGCTGACGCGACCGACCTTCCGGTACTGCTGTATAACGTACCCGGACGCACAGTGGCTGATATGTTACCTGAGACAGTAGCTGAGTTAGCTACCCACCCAAAAATTGTTGGGCTTAAAGACGCCACAGGTGATATGGCTAGGTTGAAGCAAACCCTGCCTTTGGTTGACAAAGACTTCGTCTTTTTAAGCGGTGATGATTCCACTGGCTGCGAATTTTTAACCTGCGGCGGTCATGGTGTAATTTCGGTTACAGCTAACATCGTGCCTAAACAAATGGCACAAATGTGTGAAGCGGCATTAGCCGGTGACTTTGTGAAAGCAAAGGAAATCGATCAAAAAATTGCAGGTTTGCATAGCTCGCTATTTATTGAACCAAATCCAGTCTTGCCTAAGTGGGCATTATATAAAATGGGGCTCATTCAATCTGCATTTTTGCGTTTACCGCTAATTGAATCGGAACTTGATAGCCAAATTCATATCGAACAAGTCATGCGCAATTCGGGCGTATTATCTTAAGGAGATTGCATGACAACTAAGTTTTTCATTGGCGGGGCTATTGCGATTGGCGTATTGAGCGCCTGTAGTTCTTTAGAAGAGCGACAAATCGCTAGCGGTAATTTTGAATATACCAAGCAGCAACCCGGCAAGGATATTCAAGTACCCGCCGATGTTGACCGCCCTAATTTTAGTCAGGCTTATAAGCTTCCTGCGCTAGATAAAGACGCTCCTCGCAGTTTTATAGGCAAAAAGCTTAAGGTGATATCACCTGCTTTAGTATTGCCTTTAGTCACGGGCTCGCATGTGGACGATGGCAGTAAAGATGCTAAAGTTAATTTTGATCAAGTGGATGATAGTCAACCACTCGACACAACAATTTGGAACTCTTTGCTTAGCTACCTTGAAGAACAAGGGATTGGCATTGAGTCTTTTGATAAGGATAAGCAACGTCTGGTAACTGATTGGGTTGTCGCCAAAGAAGTATTGGATGATCATTGGTACAGCTGGACAAGCGTTGAACGTGATACCAGTCAACGTTTCGAGTTTGATCTAGAAATGAAAACTCACGGGCGAACTGCAACGCTTAACGTCCACTTGGTTGACTATGAAGAACGTCAAGGTAATAAAGTTATTGCTGAAAAATCGGATGTCGATGGGCGAGCTAAAGAAGTCGACATTCTAAATAAAGTTATCGGACACTACGAGTATCAAATTCGGGTTGCCGATGCTAAGCGGGTACGTGAAATTCGCCGTGGAATGCAATTAACGATTGGTATTGATGAAGAAGACGCACCAGCGTTTATTATTGATAGCAACTACAACACTGCTTGGCCTCGCGTATTATTAGTCCTACGTAAACTGGGTTTTGACGTAAAAGATTACGATAAATCTAATGGTTTATTGTTTGTTAAATATAACGGCACTGAAAGTGGTTGGTGGGATTCAATATGGTCAAACGATGCCAATGCCTTACCGCTGGAAAAACAGGAATATCGCTTTAGAGTTGAAGAGGTCGGTGAGAAAACGTCATTGACCGTTCTCGATAATGAAAGCACGCCGTTTACGCAAGAAAAACTATCTAGTTTATATGACGTTTTTGCTCGTGTAATGGCTGACGACAACTTAGACATTTAACCTTTATCGCATATTTTGAAAGAGCACCGCAAGGGTGCTTTTTCATTTTGTAGACAACCCTTTTCTAAGGACAATCTTGTATGAGCTTCGCTGACCAAGTGCTTGCTGTTAATGATAATCTACCTATTCGCACAAATTTACCGGTACATAGTGGAAAAGTTCGCTCTGTTTACTGGTTAACCGAAGAAGATAGCTATCGCCTCATTGAGCAACATAACTACCCTGTACCGAAAGATACACCGTTAGCGATAATGTTAATCAGTGACCGTATTTCTGCATTTGACTGTATTTGGCATGGCGAAGAGGGAATGAAAGGTGTGCCTGGTAAAGGTGCTGCATTAAACGCAATATCTAATCATTGGTTCGGCTTATTTAAAGAGCAAGGTTTAGCGGATAGCCATATTTTAGATATTCCTCATCCATTAGTGTGGATAGTACAAAAAGCGCGGCCAGTCATGATTGAAGCTATTTGCCGTCAATATATTACGGGTTCAATGTGGCGCGCCTATGAAAAAGGCGAACGTGAATTCTGTGGCATTCGCCTAGAAAATGGCTTAAGCAAAGACAGTAAGCTCGAAAATGTGTTGATTACACCTTCAACCAAAGGTGTGCTAAAAGGTATTGATGGTGTGCCTGAAGCAGATGATGTAAACGTTGCCCGAACTGATATTGTAAAAAACTACAGTGCCTTTAATTTTAACGCAGTCACCGACATCGATTTATACGAAAAGTTACTCACCGATGGTTTCGCTGTTATCAGTGAAGCGTTAGAAAAATTAGGGCAGATTTTTGTAGATACTAAATTTGAATTTGGCTATGTAAAAGATGTGAACGGCGACGATAAATTAATATATATGGACGAAGTCGGTACGCCAGACTCTTCGCGTATTTGGGATGAAGCGCAATATAAGCAAGGAAAAATAGTTGAGAATTCTAAAGAAGGCTTTAGACAACTACTGCTCAATCATTTCCCTGATGCTGATATTCTACTTAACAAAGAGCGCATGGCAGAACGGCAGGCTTTAGCAAGAGATAATGCCCTTCCGGTGAGTGTCTTGATGGATATCTCGGCTACTTACACCCAAATAGCTGAAAAAATAACTGGCCGTAAAATTATTTTAAGCGAGAATCCCAAAGCAGAAGTAATTGATGTATTACGCAGCCGTTACCAGTTAATTGATTAGGTAATCCACCATTTTCGATTAGTCATTCTCGGTGTCGTCATAAAGTAAGTTGACGGTTTAAGCCAGCATTCTAGCTGGCTTTTTTGTTAATTGATGTGGCCACAAATACCGCGTTGCTCCAAGAACTTAATAACATCTTTGGTCACCGTAAACTTCATGTCGTGAACGTGTTATTTTTGCTGTAAATGTGCTAATTTCCTGCTCTTAAAATATATTTTCTAACATAATAATTACAATAATGAGCCATCTTTTATGTGCGGTATTACCGGTCTTTTTCGTTTAAACGCTTCTTCTAACCTTTCTGCCATTTTAAAAAACATGAACACAACATTGGTCCACCGGGGGCCAGATGATAATGGGGTTTGGGTAGAAGAGCCGGGTATTGGTTTAGGTCACACCCGTTTGGCGATACAAGATGTTAGTCTTTCTGGCCATCAACCTATGTCATCTTCCTGTGGGCGCTATGTGATGGTGTTCAATGGAGAGGTGTATAACTTTGAAGAGATACGTAAAGAGTTAACACAGCAGCGATTTAGAGGGCATTCAGACAGTGAAGTGGTGCTGTGCGCTATCGCGCAATTTGGCTTGGCAGAAGCTTTACGCAAATTTAACGGTATGTTTGCCCTAGCGGTATGGGACAAGCAAGAGCTGACCTTATCTTTAGCCCGTGATCGGGTGGGTAAGAAGCCACTTTATTTCGGTCGTAGCGCCGGCTATTTTTGCTTTGCATCAGAGCTGAAAGCGCTTAAAGCGATCCCCGGTTTCAAGCCCGAGTTAGATATGCAAGCGCTCGGACAATATATGCGCTTTAACTATATCCCTGCACCATATTCTATCTATAAAGGGATATACAAACTGGAGCCTGGGAGTTTTATCACGTTGCGTGTTGATGCCCTCAACAGCGAACCAGATTTACTGGCTCAATGTCACAAGTATTGGTCTGCCCTTGATGTCGCAGCTTACAATTTCAATCATCCTTATGGTGGTACGCTGGGCGAAGCCCAAGCACACTTGACAGGTTTATTAGAAGATTCAACCAGATTACGCATGATATCTGATGTGCCTTTCGGCGTGTTACTGTCTGGCGGCGTTGACTCAAGTTTAGTAGCGGCGATGATGCAAAAGCAATCATCTCGTCCAGTAAATAGCTTCTCGATTGGCTTTAGTAATAGTGATAAAGACGAAGCGCATATTGCAAAATCTATCGCCGGTTACTTAGGAACATCTCATAACGAGCTCTATGTTAGCGGCCAAGATGCGCTTGATTTAGTGCCTGATATTGCCCAGCATTATGATGAGCCTTTTGCCGATTCATCGCAAATCCCAACGTTTATCGTTTCGAAACTGGCGCGTAGCAAAGTAACCGTAGCATTAAGTGGTGATGGTGGTGATGAATTGTTTTACGGATATAACCGCTATTTTAGAAATATTAATAACTGGCAAACCAGTCAAAAAATACCTGATACATTGAAACGCCTGGTTTCTAGCCAATTATATAAATTAGGCAGCAAACAAAAGCTTGGATTGACTGCCAACAAATATGCCAATGAAATAGGTGCTATGACAGTGCTCGATATGTATATGAGCCGTATTTGTAAATGGGTCGCACCGGAGAGTTTAATGCGTAACCCTCATGTGCCTGTGCAACATAAATTGCAGCAAGTTAATGCATTGTCTTTGCCTCACCCAGAACAGTATTTAATGCTCTATGATTATTTAACCTACTTGTGTGATGACATTTTGGTTAAGACTGACCGTGCGAGTATGGCCAATAGCTTAGAGCTGCGAAGCCCACTATTGGATCACCGCATAACTGAGTTCGCTTGGTCGTTACCGATGTCTATGAAGTTTCAAGAAAATAAGGGTAAACACATCCTCAGACAAATTTTGGACGCACATATTCCTAATGCGTTAACCAATCATCCCAAACATGGTTTTGGCTCTCCCGTACGTGATTGGTTGAATGGCCCATTGAACGATTGGGCTGAAGATTTGCTCGCCAGAGATAAATTGGATCAACAGGGTCTTTTTGATAGTGAAAAAGTCGCAACTCTATGGCATGACTTCAAATATAAAAAGAAAAAGTACCATACTCAGTTGTGGAATATGTTGATGTTCCAATCTTGGTACCAGAGTCAATAACGTATCGATTAATCCTGGTTAACATCTAAGCATTTGGTAGAAATTCTAACTGCCTAAATGCTTAAGACTTGTAAGCCCATTTAATAAAATGTACGCATTGTTCTTTCGTATTTGGGCTTGCAGCTTACGTAGCCTACAAAATCCTCTAACCGAACTGATGTCCGTTACGTTGGCTCTTGTTATCGCCATCTAGAAGAGCAGGGGAGTCCGATACAAATTTGCTAGATGAATTCTGAAATGGCAAGTATTTAATGGAATTGGTATTAATGGAACTGATATTAATGGGAGAGGGTTTTGGTTGCTTGATAGGGTTACGTATTATCTTGTTTTACGGTATTTAAATGTAATTCAAATTAGAGGGCATGAAATAGAAAATCGCTAGGCTTTGATTGTTATATCACCTAACGGTTTACAACAGCAGGCCAGAATTTCGCCATCATCGATATAGGCAAGGGGATCAAGCAAGTATTCCACATGGCCTTCTATTAGCTCAGTGCGACATGCGCCGCAAAAGCCCTCTTTACAGTGGTACTCTTTAGCAATGTTGTTATTGAGTAAGCAATCGAGAAGATTGTTGTGAGCAAACGATAAGGTTTGCTCACAAGGTATGTCTGAGTCGTATTTAACAACCGTGACTTTTTTGCACACTACAACTCGAACTCGTCGAAGTCGTTGCTACCCACCTCAGAGTCAATTTGACCAACAAGGTACGAGCTAATTTCAGATTCTTGTGGAGCGACCTGTACATTGTCTGAATTCAAATAGTTATTCATCCAAGGCAAAGGATTATTTTTAATGTCGAAAGGTTGGCCAAGACCAATAGCTGACATTCTATGGTTCGCAATAAACTCCACATATTGGCAAAGAATTTCTTTATTCAGCCCGATCATTGAGCCATTTTTGAATAAGTACCCAGCCCATTCTTTTTCTTGAGCAACGGCATCGAGAAATATATCTCTGGCTTGATCTCTGAACTCAAGGGCTATATCCGCCATCTCAGGATCATCTTTACCTTTTGCCCACAAATTCAAAATATGTTGGGTAGAGGTTAAGTGCAAATTTTCGTCGCGAGAGATTAGACGAATGATTTTGGAATTACCTTCCATTAACTCCCGCTCAGCAAAAGCAAAAGTACACGCAAATGAAACATAAAAACGTATTGCTTCGAGGGCGTTTACTGAGTTCATACATAAAAATAATTTAATTTTTAGGGTACGCATGGTCACTATGTGCTTTTCACCATGTATGGTATGAGTGCCTTCACCGAGTGTTTGCCAAAGCTGGGTGTAAAAAATCAAATCATCATAGTATTTAGATATATCAGCGGCGCGCTTTTTAATTTCCTCATTCTCTACAATGTCAGAGAAAATACTGCTTGGGTCGCCAAACAGATTACGTAAAATATGGGTGTACGAGCGAGAGTGAATCGTTTCAAAAAAAGACCATGTTTCAGTCCATGTCTCAAGCTCCGGGATAGAAATAATGGGCAAAAAAGCAATGTTCGGACTACGACCTTGAATTGAATCTAACAGAGTTTGATATTTCAAGTTAGAAATAAAAATATGCTTTTCAGAATCGCTTAGCTTTTGAAAATCAACCCTATCTTTACTCACATCAACTTCTTCTGGACGCCAAAAAAAGCTAATTTGCTTTTCGATCAATTTTTCAAAAATACTGTGCTTTTGTTGATCATAGCGAGCCACGTTGACCGGATTGCCAAAGAACATAGGCTCCAATAAAGGGTCGTTATTTTTTTGATTAAACGTCGTGTATTTCATGGGGGTAAATGGCCGTATTGAGTTGAATTTGCCCTTTTGTATTACGCAAAAGGGCTCACAAAGGATTAAATTTTACACGCACCGCCGGCGCAATCATCGTCTTCTTCGATAATGGCCTCTTGGGGAACAAACTTGGTTGATTTCAGTTCTTGCCCAGAGGTGTCTGATGCACCATCACGAGTGTTGTGGTAGTACAGGGTTTTAACACCGAGTTGATAAGCTGTTAGCAAGTCTTTTAACAACAGTTTCATTGGCACTTTTCCACCGTCGTATTTATTTGGATCGTAACTTGTATTAGCAGAAATGGTTTGATCAACAAATTTTTGCATAATACCAGTTAACTGTAAGTAACCATCGTTTGACGGTAGATCCCATAATAGTTCGTACTTGTCTTTCAAGCGCTCATATTCAGGTACCACTTGCTTCAACACGCCATCTTTACTCGATTTTACGCTAATATGGCCACGTGGTGGCTCTATGCCATTAGTCGCGTTTGAAATTTGTGATGATGTCTCAGACGGCATCAATGCTGACAATGTACTGTTACGTAGACCGTATTGCTTTATATCTGCGCGTAAGCTATCCCAATCATAATGTAGAGGTTCGCTACAGATTTTGTCTAAATCTTTCTTATAGGTGTCAATCGGCATTAAGCCTTGAGAGTAGGTGGTTTCGTTAAACTTCGGACAGGCACCTCTCTCTTTAGCCAAGTTACATGATGCGCGCATCAAATAATATTGCATGGCTTCAAACGTGCGATGAATAAGTGCATTTGCACTGCCATCAGAATATTTAACATTGTTTTTAGCCAAGTAATAAGCAAAGTTAATCACACCTATACCAAGGGTACGACGACCCATAGTGGCGTTATAAGCAGCAGGTACAGGGTAATCTTGATAATCGAGTAAATTATCTAATGCGCGAACCGCTAAATCAGCCATTTCTGCAAAGTCGTCAAGGCTCTCAATTGCCCCTAAATTAAAGGCGGACAAGGTACAAAGGGCTATCTCACCATTCTCGTCGTTAACGTGTTCTAACGGCTTAGTAGGCAGAGCAATTTCAAGACATAGATTGCTTTGACGTATAGGAGCAACTTTAGGATCAAAGGGACTATGCGTATTACAGTGATCAACATTTTGTAAGTAAATACGGCCTGTGCTCGCACGTTCTTGCATAAACAGGCTAAATAATTCTACTGCCTTAATTTGAGTTTTGCGGATACTCTCGTCTTGCTCATATTTAACGTAAAGTTCTTCAAACTTAGGTTGATCAGCAAAGAATGCGTCGTATAGTCCTGGCACATCAGATGGACTGAACAAACTAATATACTGGTCTTTAATCAAACGTTGGTACATCAACTTATTAAACTGCACGCCATAATCTAAATGTCGAACACGATTTTCTTCCACCCCACGGTTATTTTTCAATACCAGTAACGATTCAACTTCCATATGCCAAAGAGGGAAGAACAACGTTGCAGCACCACCGCGTACTCCGCCTTGCGAACAACTTTTAACAGCCGTTTGGAAATATTTATAAAAGGGTATACAACCTGTATGGAATGCTTCTCCACCGCGAATCGGGCTACCTAGAGCGCGAATACGTCCAGCATTCACACCAATACCAGCACGTTGACTCACATACTTAACGATGGCACTGGCTGTTGCATTAATTGAATCGAGGCTATCACCTGTTTCAATTAATACACACGAGCTGAACTGTCTGGTTGGTGTGCGTACTCCCGCCATAATAGGTGTGGGTAACGAGATTTTGAATTTCGACGTAGCATCATAGAAACGCTTGATGTAATCCATGCGGGTATCTTTTGGATAATCTGCAAACAAGCAAGCGGCCACTAATATATAAAGAAACTGCGCACTTTCATATATTTCACCGGTAACACGGTTTTGAACAAGATATTTACCTTCAAGCTGCTTCACTGCTGCATAACTGAAATCCATATCACGCCAATGATCGATATAATCGTCCATTTCATTAAACTCAGCTTCGCTGTAGTCGCTCAATAAATGCTTATCATATTTTTGCATTTCAACCATTTTCGAAACATGACTGAAAAGAGCAGGTGGCTCAAACTGGTCGTAAGCTTTTTTACGTAAATGAAATATGGCTAAGCGCGCTGCCAGGTATTGATAATCTGGGGCATCTGTAGAGATAAGATCTGCTGCTGAGCGGATTAAAGTTTCATGAATATCTGCCGTCTTGATACCGTCGTAGAACTGGATGTGCGCTTTAATTTCCACCTGAGAGACAGACACATTATTTAGACCTTTAGCAGCCCAAGTAATGACTTTGTGGATTTTTTCGAGGTCAATGCTTTCGCGCTCGCCAGTCCGCTTAGTAACGAAGAGATTGTTATTCATTTATACGCCGTTTTGATAATAGTTTTTACAAAATAATAGAAAGGATAATGTTCATCAATTCTGTGGAAATTATGCTTGACGAGAAGGGAAAGTTAAGATTCTTTATTTACTCTCACCGCCTTGTCGAGAAACACAAGATAGTGAGGTTTTGACACCTTTGCAACCCCACATCTGGTGCTTTTGTAGCCGCTTAAAAGCACAAAAAAATTATGTTAGTGGAGACTCACCTAACAACACTATTCGCTTTTCGTGTATAGGGAATGCAAGATCATTTTTAGAAATATTTTTTTATTAAACTTTTTTAATCAAAAAAGGCATTTTTTATAATTTCACGATATATAGTGTTGCAATGGTTGCAAAACCACTACATATCGTGTTTGGCGCTATAAGTGCTGGAGTAGCATTTGTGGATGATCTATATACAGATCGGCATTCCAGCTATGTGATTGGTGTTCAGGACCTATATAACCGTAGTTAGCGACTACACTGGTCATGTTTGCAGCTTTAGCTGCATCAATGTCACGTTTAGCGTCGCCGACATACCATATGTCTTGAGGAGCGACATCAATAATTTCGGCAGCGTAGGTCAGGGGCAACGGATGGGGTTTTCGTTTGGCTAATGTGTCGCCGCTAATCACGACCTTACAGGCATCAAATTCGGTAAAGTTGGGCAATAACAATTCCGTTAACCATTGTGGTTTGTTGGTAACAATACCCCAAGGAATATCAGCCTTATTTAGACCGTTTATGAGTGTTACTACGCCCGCAAAAGACACTGTATCGACGCATATTTTCTGTTCATAACGTGCCAGAAATTGGTTTTTTAAGGTGTCTATATCGTATTCAAGCAAACGGCTACCGAATCCAATTTCTAATAAACCTTGGGAGCCATCAGAAGCGATGTTGCGATATACCTCGTACTC
Source organism: Paraglaciecola sp. 20A4 (assembly GCF_011378905.1). GTDB lineage: Bacteria > Pseudomonadota > Gammaproteobacteria > Enterobacterales > Alteromonadaceae > Paraglaciecola. The sequence continues at coordinate 134,140 of NZ_WTPY01000007.1, forward strand.
GCAGGTCGGCTGATTGTACTGGTGCAATACCCAATTTAATGCGTTGCCCAAATCACGGGCGGTATCTAATAATGTGCCGTCTAAGTCGAATAAAATGCCTTGGGGTGTTCCCAGCATCTTATGCATCGCCTGTATGCTGACAATGGACTATATAATTAACGTCGACATTTTTATCAGACAAATAAAACTGTTGTGTCACTGGGCTTAAATGCAGTCCCGTCATATGTTTGCTTAAAAGCGGCGTCGCATCTATCCAATTCAACAACTCTGACGGCTTAATGAATTTGTCATGATGATGAGTGTGCTTAGGTACCAGCTTTAAAATATGTTCAGCACCGACAATCGCCATTAAGTAAGATTTGATATTCCGATTTAGTGTTGAAAAGAATACCGTTCCTCCAGGTTTAACTAATCGACTACATGCCTCGACGACTGAAGAAGGATCAGGTACATGCTCAAGCATTTCCATGCACGTGACGACGTCAAATTCTCCGGCATGCATTTCCGCGAACTCTTCTGCTGTCGATTGCTGATAGTCGATCGACAACGTAGAATCTAAGGCATGCAAACGCGCAACCTCAAGCGGCGCCTCACCCATATCAATGCCTGTTACATCAGCACCGGCCCTAGCCATGCTTTCGGCTAAAATACCGCCGCCACAGCCAACATCTATGACTTTTTTAGCGTTAAGCCCTTGAGTGCGCTGTACAATATAATCCGTTCTTAAAGGATTAATGGTATGTAAGGGTTTAAATTCTCCCTCTAGGTCCCACCAACGAGATGCCAAATCGGCAAATTTTTGTATTTCTTGATGGTCAACGTTTTGCACTGAGTTCATATTGGGGTCCAAAAATTCGAGTTTCGCTATTATAGCCAGCATGTATTAAAGCTGGCTAGCGCAATATATGCGGTTTTTTAGCGTCTTTGGCTACTATATGAGCGGATCCTATCTATTTATTTTTTGCGGTCAGTGATAGAATCCCAAGGCTCGATAGTACGAAATTCCAGAGTTAATCGTTGACTGTTATTTTGAGGCCTAGCTCAAATGCACTGACGCGGATTGTAAATTTTATGTCTAATTCTATTTCTAATAATAATGACTAGGGACAAGGCTGTATATGACTGAAAACGCCGGAGAAATTCTTCCTATTAATATTGAGGAAGAACTTAAAACCTCTTATCTCGATTATGCAATGAGTGTAATTGTAGGCAGAGCACTGCCTGATGTAAGAGATGGCTTGAAGCCCGTGCATCGCCGGGTTTTGTTCGCTATGAACGAGCTGAAAAATGATTTCAATAAACCTTATAAAAAATCGGCTCGTGTGGTCGGTGATGTTATAGGTAAATATCACCCACATGGAGACTCGGCGGTATACGATACGATCGTACGTATGGCCCAGCCGTTTTCTCTACGTTATATGTTGGTTGATGGTCAAGGTAACTTCGGTTCGGTTGATGGAGATTCAGCGGCGGCAATGCGTTACACCGAAATCCGCATGGCTAAAATCTCCCATGAGTTATTAGCGGATCTAGAAAAAGAAACTGTTAACTTCGTACCTAACTATGACGGTACTGAATTTATTCCTGAGGTATTACCGACCAAGGTACCTAATCTACTTATCAATGGTTCTTCTGGTATTGCCGTTGGTATGGCGACGAATATTCCACCGCATAACTTAACCGAAGTTGTGAACGGTTGTATCGCGTTAATCGATAAGCCTGAGCTTTCAATCGAAGAGTTGATGGAATATATCCCAGGCCCTGATTTCCCTACTGCTGCCTTTATTAGTGGTCGTAAGGGAATTGAAGAAGCCTATCGTACAGGTCGCGGTAAAATTTACATGCGCGCTCGTGCTGAAGTAGAGCGTGAAGACAATGGTAAAGAAACTATCATTGTTCATGAAATTCCTTATCAGGTTAACAAAGCGCGATTAATCGAAAAGATCGCTGAGCTGGTAAAAGAGAAAAAAATTGAAGGTATCTCTGCCCTGCGTGACGAGTCTGATAAAGACGGTATGCGTATCGTTGTTGAAGTTAAGCGCAACGAATCTGGTGAAGTACTGCTAAACCATCTGTATTCGCAAACACAAATGCAAACTGTGTTTGGGATCAACATGGTGGCGCTGGATAAAACCCAGCCGAAAATTTTCAACTTGCTAGAAATTTTGCAAGCATTCGTACTGCACCGCCGTGAAGTCGTTACACGCCGAACCGTTTTCGAACTGAAAAAAGCCCGTGAACGCGCACACATTCTTGAAGGTCTGGCGATTGCACTCGTTAACATAGATCCTATTATTGCCCTTATAAAAGCCTCGAAAAGTCCTTCAGAAGCAAAAATTGCTTTGACGGCGCAAGGCTGGCAGTTAGGTGATGTAGCCGAGATGCTTGAGCGTGCAGGTAATGATGCAGCTCGTCCAGATTGGCTAGAGCCAGAATATGGTATACGTGATGGTCTGTATTTCTTAACTGAACAACAGGCTCAAGCGATCCTTGATCTACGATTAAATAAATTAACGGGTCTTGAGCACGAAAAAATTCTCTCTGAGTACAAAGAGTTACTAGACGTTATTGCAGAGTTGCTACATATATTAGGTAGCGCCGAGCGTTTGATGGAAGTCATAAGAGAAGAGCTTGAGAAAATACGTGATGAATTTGGCGATGCTCGTCGAACTGAAATTACCGCGGCATCCCATGATATCGATATCGAAGATCTTATCGAACGTGAAGAAGTGGTCGTTACACTTTCCCGTGAAGGTTACGTTAAATACCAGAAACTAAACGATTACGAGTCTCAACGCCGTGGTGGTAAAGGTAAATCAGCGACTAAGATGAAAGAAGAAGATTTCATCGAAAAATTATTAGTTGCTAACACACACGATCATATTCTGTGCTTCTCAACCCGTGGCCGTTTATATTGGTTGAAGGTTTATCAATTGCCGTTGGCCAGTCGAAATGCCCGCGGTCGCCCAATTGTAAATATATTGCCGTTGGAAGCGAATGAACGTATTACTGCCATTTTGCCGATCAAAGAATTTGAAGAAGGCAAATACGTGTTAATGGCGACAGCAAACGGCACAGTGAAGAAAACAGCGTTAAGTCAATATTCTCGTCCACGGGCTAACGGTATTATTGCCGTTAACTTGAACGAAGGAGATGAACTAATCGGTGTAGATATCACCGACGGTAGCAGCGATATCATGCTGTTCTCTGACGCGGGTAAAGTCGTACGCTTTAATGAAAAAGCACGAGATTCAGAAACCGGAGCGGTGAAGCTTGATCCAGAAACAGGTGAAGAAATTTTAGCGCTTCGTCCTATGGGTCGTACGGCAACGGGTGTTCGTGGTATTCGTTTGAAAGATGACCAGAAAGTCGTGTCGTTGATTGTGCCTCAAGGTGATGGCGCAATATTAACTGCTACCGAAAACGGTTTCGGAAAACGTACCCCAGTTGAAGATTATCCTGCGAAGAGCCGTGCTACCCAAGGGGTAGTATCAATCAAGGTTTCTGAGCGTAACGGTAAAGTTGTTGGTGCAGTTCAGGTCAATGAAAGCGATGAAATTATGCTTATCAGCGACCAAGGTACGTTAGTTCGTACCCGTGTCGGTGAAGTATCTACTGTTGGTCGTAACACTCAAGGCGTACGTTTGATACGCACTGGCGTAGACGAACACGTTGTAGGCCTTCAGCGCATTGATGAAATTGAAGAGTTAGAAGAAGATTTAGAGGCGTTAGTCGAAGGTGACGAAGCAATCGAAATCGAAGCGACAGATGTGGATAACACCACGGATGAAGACCCTCAAAACGAAGAGTAAAGCCAGTAGATGATGAAGTAAGCTACGCGCTTATTTCATCTACCTATAGTTTTTTAAAACGAGCGGCTTAGCCGCTCTTTTTGTATCGGAAAAAGATAATGACCAAGGTTTATAATTTTTGCGCCGGACCGGCAATGTTACCCGAAGCTGTTATGCAGCAAGCTCAAAGCGAATTCATTAACTGGCAGAACCAAGGTTGTTCAGTGATGGAAATGAGTCACCGTAGTAAAGAATTTATTGCGCTGGCCGAAACTGCAGAGCAAGATTTACGCGACTTACTGTCAATTCCAGACAATTATAAAGTGTTGTTTACCCACGGTGGTGGCCGCGGTCAGTTTTCTGCGGTTCCTCTTAATTTATCAAATGAACATGACAGTGCTGATTATGTTGTCAGTGGTTCATGGTCGAAAAGTGCGGTTGATGAAGCGCAAAAATATCTTGATGTAAATGTGGCTGCGACCACGACTATTCAAGATGGGTTAGTGGTTATGCAATCACAAGCGAACTGGAAATTAAATCCAGATGCAGCTTATGTGCATTATTGCCCGAACGAAACAGTAGACGGTGTTGAAATTAATTGGATCCCCGAGACAGGCGATATTCCCCTCGTTGCAGATATGTCATCCAATATCCTATCTCAGCCGATTGACGTGAGTAAGTTCGGCGTTATCTACGCTGGTGCCCAAAAGAACATTGGTCCGTCAGGGTTGTCGGTCGTTATTGTCCGTGACGATTTATTGGAAAAAGCCAGAAGTGTAACGCCTTCAATTTTTGATTATACAGTTATTGCTAAACATGATTCTATGTACAATACCCCGCCGACTTTTGCTTGGTACCTCGCTGGATTAGTCTTTAAATGGTTAAAAGAGCAGGGCGGTGTTGAAGCCATGGCTGAGCGTAACTTAGCCAAGTCACAATTGTTGTATTCTTGTATAGATAACTCAGGTTTCTATACCAATAATGTTGCGCCAGAATATCGTTCACGCATGAACGTGACGTTCCATTTGCCTGGTACTGAATTAGACAAGCAATTTTTAGCAGAAGCAGAAATCGCTGGCTTAAAAGCCCTCAAAGGCCACCGTATTGTCGGTGGAATGCGAGCCAGCATTTATAACGCGATGCCAATTGAAGGCGTGCAAGCACTGGTTAACTTCATGCAAGATTTTGCTAAAAGGAATCGTTAATATGAGCCGTTCAGCGCCTCTTTTACTTAATCCTATTTCTGCCATAGCAGGTACGGTAAATGTACCAGGCTCTAAAAGTTTGTCTAATCGTGCACTGCTTCTCGCGGCGATCGCAAAGGGTGAAACGCACCTGACTAATCTGCTTGATAGTGACGATATAAGGCACATGCTGAAAGCATTGAGCCAGTTGGGGGTGAATTATCGTTTATCCGACGATAAAACCCAGTGCTGGGTAAAGGGCTTAGGTCAAGCCTTTACGGTGAGTAAACTAGAGACCTTGTTTTTAGGTAATGCAGGAACGGCCATGCGCCCACTGTGCGCGGTACTAGCGACCTCAGAAGGGGAGTTTGAGCTCACTGGCGAGCCTCGTATGGAAGAGCGGCCTATCGGTGCATTGGTTGATTCATTACGTCAAGCTGGCGCTGATATCACCTATTTGAAAAACGAAGGCTACCCACCGTTAAAAATCCAAGGGGCAGCACTTAACGGCGGCAAGATAAGCGTTGAAGGAACGGTGTCTAGCCAGTTTCTAACCGCGCTGTTGATGGCTGCACCTTTGTTTCAAAACGATAGTGAAATCAACATTGTAGGCGAGTTAGTATCTAAACCTTATATCGATATAACCTTAAATACGATGGCGCAATTTGGTGTAGCAGTCGAAAATAACAATTATCAACGTTTTAATGTGAAAGGGAATCAGCAGTATCAAGCTGCGGGTGACTTTTTGGTTGAAGGTGATGCATCTTCGGCATCGTACTTTTTAGCAGCAGGGGCGATTAAAGGCGGGACAGTACGTGTTACTGGCGTCGGCAAAAAAAGCATTCAAGGCGATATCCGTTTTGCTGACGTGCTTGAAAAAATGGGAGCCAAAATTACCTGGGGTGATGATTATATTGAGGTAGAAGGCGCCCCCCTCGTTGCCGTTGATATGGATATGAATCATATTCCTGATGCGGCGATGACGATTGCGACCACTGCGTTGTTCGCGAAAGGAACCACGTCTATTCGAAACATCTATAATTGGCGCGTCAAAGAAACGGATCGTTTAGCTGCGATGGCATGTGAGTTACGCAAAGTCGGCGCTGAGGTAATAGAAGGGCATGACTATATAACCATCACACCGCCAACTCAGATAATCGAAGCGGCTATCGATACTTATGACGACCATCGGGTAGCGATGTGTTTCTCGTTAGTCGCGTTAAGCGATACACCCGTGACCATCAATGACCCAGATTGCACAGCAAAAACCTTTCCAGATTATTTTGCTCGCTTAAAGCAAATCAGCGCATAAATTACTGACCACTGTAAATAACACATTTTATTTACAGCGGTCACATAATTGTAAACTTGCTTACATTGCTTATCTAAATCCAATGGGTATAATTGCGCGCGATTTTCATTAGCTCAGGAGAGAGCATGCAAGTATTTCCCGTCATCACAGTAGACGGCCCGAGTGGAGCAGGTAAGGGAACAGTCAGTACCTTGTTGGCTAATCGTTTAGGTTGGCACTTCCTCGATAGCGGCGCGATTTATCGTGTTTTGGCTATTGCCTCTATCCACCATCAAATCGATCCTAGCGACGAAGCTGGCTTGTTACCGTTAGCATCTGGTCTTGACGTTAACTTTGAACCTGCTGAGTTTGGCTGCAAAGTAATTCTTGAAGGCGAAGATGTTAGCGACGATATTCGTACTGAAGAAGTGGGTGCAGTTGCATCTAAGGTGGCGTCATTGCCGACTATCCGCGAAGCGCTACTTCGCCGTCAACGCGCTTTCAAAGCCGCGCCGGGTTTAGTGGCAGATGGACGCGATATGGGCACCATTGTGTTTCCAGAAGCCGAAGTAAAGATTTTCTTAACCGCTAGCGCTCAAGAACGAGCCAGTCGAAGATTTAAGCAGTTGAAAGAAGCTGGGCATGATGTTAGCATATCGCGCCTTTTGGCTGACATCGAAGCCCGCGACGATCGCGATTCAAATCGTAGCGTAGCGCCCTTAGTACCAGCAAAAGATGCTCTTGTTATTGATTCTACGGAATTAAACATAGAGCAAGTACTTGAAAAAATTAACGAATTTGCCAATTTGAAAATAGCTATTTAATTATCAAATTTTTAAGTTCACTTTGTAGACTGCCCAACATCAGGATGAAGTTGGCAATGAATAACAACCCCACGTTAGCCGGATTGCAGTGTGGATGTCAAAATGAAACAATTAATCTAACTATGACTGAAAATTTTGCTCAACTATTTGAAGAAAGCTTAAAAGAAATCGAAACCCGTCCAGGTGCCATTGTTAAAGGTACTATCGTATCTATCGATAAAGACATCGTTTTAGTAGACGCAGGTTTGAAATCTGAAAGCGCTATCCCAGCGGAACAATTTCGCAATGCAGACGGCACATTAGAAGTTGAAATCGGAGATGTAGTTGACGTTGCACTTGATGCAATTGAAGACGGTTTCGGCGAAACAATCTTGTCGCGCGAAAAAGCAAAACGTCACGAAGCCTGGGTTGAGCTAGAAAAAGCTTACGATGACAAAGAAACGATCAAAGGTGTTATCAATGGTAAAGTCAAAGGTGGCTTTACGGTTGAAGTGAATACAGTTCGTGCATTCTTACCTGGTTCATTAGTAGACGTACGTCCAGTACGTGATACTACTCATCTTGAAGGTAAAGAACTGGAATTCAAAGTTATCAAGCTTGATGCTAAGCGTAACAACGTTGTTGTATCACGTCGTGCGGTTATTGAAGCAGAAAGCAGCGCAGAGCGCGATCAACTTCTTGCTAACCTTGAGGAAGGTCATGAAGTTAAAGGTATCGTTAAGAACCTTACAGATTACGGTGCGTTCGTTGACCTTGGTGGTGTTGATGGTCTTCTACACATTACTGATATGGCTTGGAAACGCGTTAAGCACCCAAGTGAAATCGTTAATGTTGGCGATGAAATCAACGTTAAAGTACTTAAGTTCGACAAAGAAAAATCTCGCGTTTCATTAGGTATGAAACAGATGGGCAACGATCCTTGGCAAGAAATTGCAGAACGTTACCCTGAAGGCTCTAAATTGAGCGGTGCAGTTACAAACTTAACTGACTACGGTTGTTTCGTTGAAATTGAAGACGGTGTTGAAGGTCTAGTTCACGTATCTGAAATGGATTGGACTAACAAAAACATTCACCCATCTAAAGTTGTTAACTTGGGTGACACTGTTGAAGTTATGGTTCTTGAAATTGACGAAGAACGTCGTCGTATTTCTCTTGGTCTTAAACAATGTAAACCTAACCCTTGGGAAGAGTTTGCTAAGGCACAGAGCAAAGGCGATAAAGTTAGCGGTAAGATTAAATCTATCACTGACTTCGGTATCTTCATCGGTCTTGATGGCGGCATCGACGGCTTAGTACATTTATCTGACATTTCTTGGAACAAGACTGGCGAAGACGCTGTTCGTGAATACAAGAAAGGCGATGAAATTTCAGCTGTTGTTTTACAAGTTGACCCAGAGCGTGAGCGTATCTCTCTAGGTGTTAAACAGATTGAAGAAGATCCGTTTAATCAATATCTGACAGATACTAAGAAAGGTACTATCGTTATCGGTACTGTTACTGAAGTTGACGCGAAAGGCGTAACTGTTAAACTTGCAGAAGAAGTTGAAGGTTATATCCGCGCTACTGACTTGGCTCGTGAACGTGTTGAAGATGCATCAGAAGTCGCATCTGTAGGCGACGAAATCGAAGCTAAATTTATGGGCGTTGACCGTAAGAATCGCATCGTTAACTTGTCTGTTAAAGCGAAAGATCAAGCAGATGAGAAAGAAGCACTTGACAAAGTTAACCAACAAGAAGATGTTGGGTTTGCTAACGCATTTGCAGAAGCCTTTAAAGCGGCGAAGAGCGAAGATTAATCAGCTTAGGTGCGTGTTATGCGCACCGTTAGATTTTTCACAACGTACTTATATATTGAAGGAGAGTTTTAATGACCAAGTCAGAACTTATCGAAAGACTAGCGGATAAAGCCCGTCACGTACCTTCAAGAGACGTTGAGTTGGCTATTAAGGAAATGTTAGAGCAAATGGCGCAAACCTTACAAAAAGGTGAGCGCATCGAAATCCGCGGATTTGGAAGCTTTTCTCTGCATTACCGCGCACCTCGAGTAGGTCGTAATCCTAAAACGGGCGAGACAGTGGAGTTAGATGGTAAACATGTACCTCACTTTAAACCCGGCAAAGAATTACGAGAGCGAGTCAACGAAGATTTAATTGCTTGATTTATCTATAAAACATCAAAACGGCACTCCAATTGGGGTGCCGTTTTTGTTAGAGTGTAGTAAATTATAAGTTACTACTAGCGAAGCTTAATTAAAGATACAATTAAACGCTTACTATCAGTAAATATTCCAATTCGAAAGCCCAATTAGGAGGCAAATAAGTATGAAGTTCAAGGGATTACTATCTCTTATTGCTGTATTAGTCTTACTGTTAATTGGTGGCTTTATTGGTTCTCAAAATACCCACAGCGTAACGGTAAACTATATTGTAGCGCAAAGTGACCTACGTGTTTCCGTGCTTATGTTGATCCTCTTTTTATGCGGAGCAGTGCTCAGTACAATGGTATTCCTATTGTATACGTTACGATTGAAGTGGCGAGTAGCAAGCTTGGAACGTCAACTTAAAAAATCTAATCGCGTTGATAATTCTTAATTATGCTTGAATTGCTCTTTTTACTATTGCCCGTAGCCGCTGGTTATGGATGGGTGATGGGGCGTAATAGTGTTCGTCAAGCACAGCGTAAGCAATCCAGTATTTTATCTAAGCACTATTATAAAGGCTTAAATTTTCTTCTGTCTGATGAGCCTGATAAGGCTGTCGATACGCTTATTAAAATGATCAATCTCGATAGTGATACGGTCGAAACCCATATTGCCATGGGCAAGTTTTTCCGACATCGTGGCGAGTTAGATCGCGCCATACGTGTACATCAAAATTTAGTTAGTAAAGAACAAATTTCTCCTACCCAGCGTGAATCAGCCCTTAAAGAGCTGGGCAAAGACTATGTATTAGCGGGCTTCTTAGAGCGCGCTGAAAATGCATTCCTGCAGTTACTTAATTCCGACAAACATTTTCTTGATGCTCAGCAACAGTTATTTGATATCTATCAGGCCACTAAAGAGTGGGGAAGAGGTATAGAACTCGCTGAAAACATGATGGAAAATAACGGCGATAGCGATGAATTATGCATTCGCATCTCACATTTCTACTGTGAACAAGCTGCTATTTATGTTCGAAAAGACGAAATTAATCTTGCAGAAAAGAATTTGCAAAAAGCCATTATGGCGGATCAGAATACAGTTAGACCTTGGTTAATGCTTGGGCAGATTGCCATAAGCCAAAAGCAGTACCAAACCGCGATAGAGTATTTACAACAGATACCCCTGAGAGATATTTCTTGGCTTAGTGAAGCGGTGCCGTTGATCGAACAAAGTGCAGAAGCGCTGGGGGATATGACCCAGTTAGAAAAAATTCTAGATGAGTACTGGCAACAATGCGCGACGTCGTATTTAGCTAAAGTTAATTTAATGGCCCGCAAGGGAATGACCAAAGAAGCCGCCGACGTCTTGTTACAACAATTACGCCAGCATCCGACTATGAAAGGGTTTAAAACGCTTATGGGCTTGTATATAGAGCAGCAAGCCCCCTCTGAATCTATGAATGGCTTAGTTCTATTAAAAGGGTTAGTCGAAGAGCAGATTAATCAGCGCCCCAAATACCGTTGCCATAGTTGCGGCTTCTCTGGACGACAGATTCATTGGCTGTGTCCATCATGTAAAAAGTGGGGACAGGTCAAACCGATTAAAGGCTTAGACGGAGAGTAAGAGTTAATGCAAGATCCTAAAGTGGTTATCGCCCTCGATTTTGATGTAAAAAAACAAGCGTTAGATTTTGTAGATAAGATAGACCCGTCTCAGTGTCGCCTTAAAGTAGGCAAAGAAATGTTTACCTATTTCGGCCCGGAATTTGTTCGAACATTAGTCGCTAAGAAATTCGATGTTTTCCTCGACCTTAAATTCCATGATATTCCTAATACTGTTGCTAAAGCTTGTATAGCGGCAGCTGATCTAGGGGTGTGGATGGTTAACGTCCATGCATCCGGTGGCGAGAAAATGATGTGTCATGCAAAAGAAGCATTGCTTCAATTTGGCGCTAACAAACCTCATCTTATCGCGGTAACAGTACTAACGAGTATGGACCAGCATCAACTGACACAAATTGGCATTAATTCAACCCCTATGGAACATGTGCTTAGACTTGCTTCGTTAACGAAACAAGCTGGCTTAGACGGTGTTGTATGCTCAGCTCAAGAAGCAGAAGTATTAAAGCAAACCCTCGGTAAAGACTTTATGTTAGTCACACCAGGTATACGTCCAGTAGGTTCAGATGTAGGAGATCAAAAGCGTGTAATGACGCCTCAGGAAGCAATGCGTGTTGGGGTGGATTATATGGTGATTGGCCGACCGATAACTCAAGCAGCGGATCCCGTTGCAGCCCTTGAATCGATAAACGCTTCTATCCGTTAGTGAGCAAACTCGTTTAAACGTTTTTTAAAGACTAAAAAGGGCACTTCACGAGTGCCCTTTTTTATATTAGCAAGACTGAGTCTTAGCCTTAACGTTAAGCGTTTAAAGCTGTTTTAGGATCGGTATACGTCAAGCCTAAAGATTTTCCTAATGCATCTACAACCGCTTTATAGGTTACTTTGCCTTCATGTACATTTAAGCCATTTAATAGATGAGCGTCATCTAACATAGCCTGCTTCGGTCCTTTATTAGCTAAAGCGAGTCCGAAGGGTAGGGTGGCGTTGTTTAAGGCCATAGTCGAAGTCCGTGCTACGCCGCCTGGCATGTTAGCCACGCAGTAATGAACCACGCCATCTACAATGTAAACAGGATCTTGATGGGTCGTAGCTTTTGACGTTTCAAAACAACCGCCTTGATCGATAGCCACATCGACTACAACCGAACCTTCTTTCATATTTTTAACATGTTCAGCAGTCAGCAATTTAGGTGCTGTAGCACCTGGCACCAATACAGCGCCTACCACTAGATCGGCTTTAGAAGAGTAATGTTCAATTGCATCAACCGTAGAAAATACAGTCTTAACACGTCCGTCAAAAATATCATCTAATTCACGTAAACGCGGTAACGAACGATCTAAAATTGTCACATCTGCACCTAATCCTAGTGCCATTTTAGCGGAATTTGTACCCACCACACCACCACCGATAATAAGCACTTTACCAGGTGCAACACCAGGTACGCCACCGAGTAAAGTACCGCTGCCGCCTTGGGCTTTTTCTAAATAATGTGCGCCAGCTTGAACGGCCATACGTCCAGCTACTTCGCTCATAGGAGCCAATAAAGGCAATGCGTTGCGGTTATCGGTTACGGTTTCGTAAGCGATACAGGTTGCACCAGATTCAATTAACAACTGAGTTTGTTTGGGATCAGGAGCAAGGTGTAAATAGGTATATAGGGTTTGTCCTTTACGTAGCATTTTGCATTCAATTTCTTGAGGCTCTTTAACTTTAACGATCATTTCGGCTTTGGCAAAAACGGTCGCTGCGTCAGGCGCAATTTGCGCACCTGCAGCAATATAATCTTCGTTCGGAAAGCCAATTGACGTACCCGCATCGTCTTGAACCAACACTTGATGGCCGTGAATAATAAATTCTTTTACTGCTGCAGGTGTCAGACCTACGCGGTATTCATGATTTTTAATTTCTTTCGGTACACCAATTAGCATAAATAAACCTTTTAAACGTTAAGAGTAATAATAAAATGCGCAAGTGCACAATGCGCAAAGTATAAAGTAAGCGCCAAAGAAAATTATTCTGAAGATTAAAGTCTTTAAGTATAAAATACCGATAAATATCAAAAATGCAGAATTTTATATGTTGATAAAAACCCCAAAACATCTTGATAGAATTGATCGTAATATTCTAAGTGAACTTCAGAAGAACGGAAGACTATCAAATATCGACTTAGCAACTAAAGTTGGACTTAGCGCAAGCCCTTGTTTAGAAAGAGTTAAGCGTTTAGAGAATCAAGGTTATATATTGGGCTACCACGCCAAAGTTGATCCTCATAAATTGGGTGCCGCGATGCTGGTATTTGTTGAAATTACGTTGGTAAAAACGTCACCAGATATTTTTGAGCTATTTTCTGCTGCAGTCAAACAGCACGAAGATATCCAAGAGTGCCATTTGGTATCTGGGAATTTCGATTTTTTACTCAAGGCCAGAGTCGCTGATATGTCGACTTATCGAAAATTACTCGGTGATACGTTGCTGCGATTACCGGGGGTGAATGAATCGCGAACTTATGTCGTTATGGAAGAAGTTAAAGACACCACCATAGTGAAAATTAATCAACGTTGAGCTCATCGTGAGCAGATTGTTCAATTACTGTGCATAAGGGCGTCGTCGGCTAGGATTTTTCGCTAAGCACTGGTATCTTATACAGCTAATTTTACGTGGTAACCCTAAGTTGAAAGAAAACCCTATGGCAAGACTCACTGGTATCCAACGGATCATGGAAGTAGGCATGATGCTCAGTTGCGCATTTGCTTTTTTCTTGTTGCTCGCATTGGCTTCTTTTAATCCGGCAGATCCCAGCTGGAGCCAAGCAGGCTTACAAGGCGATATCCACAATTGGGTGGGGGCAATTGGCGCTTGGTTAGCTGATATTTTATTTTTTACATTCGGTTATATAGCCTATATTTTTCCGTTTACCGCCGCTTTTGCTGGTTGGTTTATGTTCCAGCAGCGCAAACGTATTTCTGAATTTGATTACCTTACTATCGGCTTACGTATTCTAGGCTTGTTACTGGCCCTCGTGGGGGCTGCAGGTATCGCAAGTCTTAATTTTAACGATTTATTTTATTTTTCAGCCGGCGGGATGCTCGGTGATGTGATCAGTTCGTCACTTCTACCTTATCTAAATTTTGCCGGTACTGTACTGATTTTATTAAGTTTGTTCTGTACTGGCTTTACATTCTTAACCGGTATTTCTTGGTTGACTGTAGTGGACAAAACAGGCGCTTTAGCCATTGCATTTGCGACGGGCGCATGGACCTTACCCAAAAAAATCCAAGAAGCACCCATTTTACGTCTCGGTTTCAATCGGGCTGAAAAAACAGATGCTCAAGACAATACTGCGGCAGACCCTAACAACACCGACAGCCACCCACCGGCTTATAGTTACGCCAAAGAACGGGTTGAGCCAAAAGTATCGGCCTTTGATGAAGCCAAGCAGCAGCCAAGTTTTAGTATTCCCCAAGAGGTGTTGTTAGACCCAGAACCTAAGTCGGATGACGCAAGTCTTATCTCTATTAGCGAACTACGCGATAAAATCGGCTTTGGTCGCAAAAAGAAAGCACCAGAGGAGGAAGAAGAAAATACCTCCAACGATCCAGTTGAGGACACGAGTGCGACAGTGAATAGCACCAGTGCTAATAATACTGTGCAAGTCTCTGATGATGTTAAAGCAGCAGCTGAGTTACGCGCAGCTGAAAAGGTGGAAGCGGATGCTGCAGCTGCGGCACATGCACCAATGCCTTCATTTGATTTACTGCAACGTGCAGATAAAATCAAAAATCCAATAACACCTGAAGAACTAGAGATGGTTTCTCGATTACTAGAAGAGAAGCTCAAAGATTTTAATATAGATGCCCACGTAGTCGGAGTGTATCCAGGCCCGGTTATTACCCGTTTTGAAATGGACTTAGCGCCAGGTGTTAAGGTAAGTAAAATAACGGGTTTATCAAAAGATCTAGCCCGAGCGATGTCTGCTATTTCGGTGCGGGTAGTAGAGGTTATTCCAGGTAAATCCGTTATCGGGTTGGAATTACCAAACAAAAAACGCGATATGGTGCGCTTGAGTGAGGTGATTAGTTGCGACGCCTTTCAAACTGCCGAATCTGATTTAACGATGGTATTAGGTGCGGATATTTCAGGCAAGCCGGTTATTGTTGATTTGGCTAAGATGCCCCATTTATTGGTCGCGGGTACCACGGGCTCAGGTAAATCTGTCGGCGTTAACGTGATGATCTTAAGTTTACTCTATAAATCAACGCCTGAAGACGTGCGTATGATTATGATCGACCCGAAAATGCTCGAATTATCAGTGTATGAGGGGATTCCACATCTGCTAGCTGAAGTCGTTACCGATATGAAAGAAGCCGCTAATGCGCTGCGCTGGTGCGTGGGGGAAATGGAACGTCGCTATCGTTTGATGTCAGCATTAGGTGTACGTAACCTTAAAGGTTATAACGCGAAAGTGAAGCAAGCCATAGCGGACGGTCAACCCATAAAAGATCCCCTTTGGAAGTCAGAAGAGAGCATGCTCACCGAAGCGCCTGATCTTGAAAAACTGCCTGCGATAGTGGTTATCGTAGATGAGTTCGCCGATATGATGATGATTGTTGGCAAAAAAGTGGAAGAACTGATTGCTCGAATTGCCCAAAAAGCGCGAGCGGCCGGAATTCATCTTATCTTGGCAACTCAGCGGCCTTCGGTTGACGTCATTACAGGCTTGATTAAAGCCAATATACCGACCCGTATTGCCTTTCAAGTATCCTCTAAAATTGACTCCCGCACCATACTCGATCAGCAAGGCGCTGAAGCGTTATTAGGTATGGGAGACATGTTATATTTACCACCTGGCACAGGCGTGCCAACGCGTGTGCATGGCGCGTTTGTTGATGACCACGAAGTACACGCAGTCGTAGCCGATTGGAAAAACCGCGGTGCGCCGCAATATATTGATGAAATATTAAATGGTGATGCAAGCGCTGAGGTTTTACTCCCCGGCGAACAGCCAGAAGGGGTTGATCAGGAATTTGACGTGTTTTACGACGAAGCAGTTTCTTTTGTGACTGAATCACGCAGAGCGTCGGTATCCAGTGTGCAGCGTAAATTCAGAATTGGTTACAATCGAGCGGCGCGTCTTGTCGAACAAATGGAACAGAGCGGTGTCGTAACTCCGCCTGGCCACAACGGTAATCGTGAGGTGCTTGCGCCTCCACCACCAAGAGATTAATTTATGATAGGTTTTCAACATGCCACGTTCGGCTTAAAACACTTTAAAGGCGGAATGATAAAAACGGCGTTTATATTATTCGCGTTCAATGCATCATTCAATGCACAAGCGCAGCAATCTGATGTAGATATGCTTAAAAGCCGCTTGCAAACGTTACATAATTTCAGTGCCTCTTTCACACAAAAAGTGACCGATGCAAATCACGAAATATTGCAAGAAGCGACAGGCGTGATAAAGCTAAAACAACCTAATAAGTTGTATTGGGAGTTGAACCCGCCCAATGAAAATATACTTATCGCGGATGGCACAACATTGTGGAATATTGATCCCTTTGTTGAGCAAGTAACTGCCATTAATCAAGAGCAAGCCGTGGCCAACAACCCGCTTATATTACTGACGCAGCCTAACAGTGCCGCTTGGGAAGATTTTACCGTGTCCCATAGTAATGATACGTTTCGTATTGATGCTAAAAACGCTGATTCGGCCGTTCGTTCATTGGTTCTTGTTTTTGAAAATGACCAGTTAAACTCAATGAGTATGCAAGACAGCCAACAACAAATCAGCGATCTTTATTTTAATGATATTCAACAAAATAAGACTATCAGCGAAAATATTTTCAGCTTCAGTTTACCCCAAGGGTACGATTTGGACGATCAGCGTAACTAATGTCTGACGGATTCGATTTTAGCCATGAAGATGTGCAAGATTTTGCGCCATTAGCTGCCAGAATGCGGCCACAGAATATCGCACAATATTTTGGTCAACAGCACATAGTAGGTGAGGGTAAGCCATTACGCAGTGCTATTGAGCGTGGTCAGTGTCATTCGATGATACTGTGGGGGCCGCCAGGGACGGGTAAAACGACCCTTGCTGAAATTATAGCGCTGCATTGTGATGCGCATATAGAGCGGATTTCCGCTGTGACATCGGGTGTCAAAGACATTCGCAGTGCCATTGAGAAAGCCAAGCAAAATGCTCTCAGTCAAGCTAAGCGTACGATCTTATTTGTTGACGAAGTTCACCGATTTAATAAAAGCCAACAAGACGCCTTCTTACCTTTTATTGAAGACGGTACGATTACGTTTATCGGCGCAACCACCGAAAATCCCTCGTTCGAGCTAAATGGCGCCTTATTATCACGGGCCCGCGTGTATGTGTTGAAATCTCTCACAACCGACGACCTTATCGATATTGCCAAGCGCGCCTTAACCGATAAGAAGCGTGGCTTAGGGACTTTAGCCCTAAAAATTGAAGACAATGGTTTAGCGTTATTGAGTGAATTAGCCGGCGGTGACGCTAGGCGGTTATTAAATTATATTGAATTGGCCGCGGACTTTTCATCACAAGGCTATATTACACTTGAGGCAATTAAAGAAGCCGTAGGCGAAAAAGTTGCACAGTACGATAAAGGCGGAGACAAATTTTATGATCTTATTTCAGCCTTTCATAAATCTGTGCGAGGATCTGCCCCTGATGCGGCCTTATATTGGTATGCCCGAATGTTAAACGCGGGGTGCGATCCATTGTATATAGCACGGCGATTACTGGCCATTTCCACTGAGGACATTGGTAATGCCGATCCAAGAGCGATGCAAGTATGCTTAAACGCGTGGGATATCTTTCAGCGCGTAGGGCCAGCAGAAGGTGAGCGAGCGATTGCCCAAGCGACTTTGTATTGTGCAAGTGCTGCAAAAAGTAATGCGGTCTATACGGCATTTAAGCAGGCTATGAATGATGCTAGAACACTGCCCGATTATGAAGTACCAAGTCACTTGCGTAATGCGCCTACCAAATTAATGAAAGAAATGGGATTTGGTGAAGGATATCGTTATGCTCATGACGAACCCAATGCGTTTGCCGCAGGTGAGAATTATCTTCCACCGGAGATGGGCACAACACAATATTACCAACCCAACGAGAGAGGCCTTGAAATTAAGCTCAAAGCCAAATTAGATTATTTAGCTGATTTGAATAACCAAAGCGCTTATAAAAGGTACAAATAAATGCAGCATAGTTTTGCTATATACACTTATATTGCGCTTGGGGGCGCAACGGGGGCTTGTTTACGCTTTTTTCTGTCTAATTTAATGTTGCAATGGTTTGGCAAAGGATTTCCTTTTGGTACACTTCTTGTCAATATTGTGGGTTCGTTCAGTTTGGGGTTTCTTTACAGCTTAATTGAACAGGGGCATTTGGAAATCGTTATCTGGCGCACCGCTATCGGTATCGGTTTTTTAGGTGCACTAACCACATTTTCTACCTTTTCAGTGGACACCCTAGTTTTGCTTCAAGAAGGGATGTGGTTGAAAGGGGCGTTCAACATAATTATTAATATCACCTGTTGTTTATTTGCAGCGTGGTTAGGTACACAACTAGTTAAAGGTTAAGTCAAACAAGATGTTAGATGCTAAGTATTTACGTAACGATATAAACACTGCAGCGCAGAAACTTAAAAAGCGCGGTTTTACGCTAGATGTTGCTCAGTTCAGTGCACTAGAAGAAAAGCGCAAAGCACTGCAAATGCGTACGCAAGAATTACAAAATGACCGTAATGTGCGATCCAAATCAATCGGTAAAGCGAAAGCGTCAGGTCAAGACATCGCGCCTTTGTTAGCGGAAGTTGGCCAACTAGGTGATGAGCTGAATCAAGCGAAAGCAGAGCTCGCAACATTGTTAGACGAAATACAAACGTTAGCATTACACCTCCCCAATTTGCCTGATGACTCGGTTCCTCAAGGTAAAGACGAAGCCGATAACGTTGAGATATCACGCTGGGGTACGCCGCGGGTATTCGATTTTGATGTGAAAGATCACGTAGATTTAGGTGCCAATATTGGCAACGGACTAGATTTTGAAACCGCAACAAAATTAACGGGTTCTCGATTTGTCGTGATGCGCGGTCAAATAGCGCGCTTAAACCGAGCTATAGCCCAGTTTATGCTTGATTTGCACACTGAGCAGCATGGCTACCAAGAGATGTATGTACCGTATTTGGTGAACGAAGAAAGCATGCTAGGAACCGGGCAGTTTCCAAAATTCATTGGCGATGCTTTTCATACCAAACCGGCAACTGAAGAAGGTCAGGGTTTATCACTTATTCCTACATCAGAAGTGCCGCTTACCAATATCGCCCGTGACTGTATTTTTGCAGCCAATGAGTTACCGATTAAAATGACCGCCCATACCCCATGTTTCCGTAGCGAAGCGGGTTCGTATGGTCGCGATACCCGTGGGCTTATTCGTCAACACCAGTTCGACAAAGTAGAAATGGTTCAACTTGTGGCCGCTGATCAATCCTTTGAAGCGTTAGAAGAGCTTACTGGACATGCTGAGAAAGTACTTCAGTTATTAGAGCTGCCGTACCGAAAAATGCTGCTTTGCACAGGTGATATGGGCTTTGGTGCCACTAAAACCTATGATTTGGAAGTGTGGTTACCGGCACAAGATACCTATCGAGAAATATCCTCTTGTTCAAATATGCTCGATTTTCAGGCGCGCAGAATGCAAGCCCGCTACCGTGATCCACAAACTAATAAAACTGAATTACTGCATACCTTGAATGGTTCAGGTTTAGCGGTAGGCCGAACCTTAGTGGCAGTGTTAGAAAATAATCAACAGGCCGATGGCAGTATCACCGTGCCAAAAGCCTTGCACTCTTATATGAACGGTATAACCGTTATTGGTGAGGTTAAGTAAGCGCAAGCTTGCAAGCCAGTTGAGTGAATACAAAAAAGGGCGCGAATGATTACCTAATTGATTAGATAGGGTAATTACCGCGCTTTTTTTATTTTTGATTTAAAATTTTTACTAAGCAAAATTAATCGTTGGGTTTTACAAACATTTAGCGGGTTTAGGTAAACCTGCTATTTTGGTTGCTTGTTTGGCTGGGCCTTTTTTAAATAGGCGGAACAAGTAACGGCTATTGGCCTTTTCAGGTCCAAATTTCAGCTGCATTGCTTTGACCAATGCTCGCATGGCTGGGCTCGTGTTGTATTCTAAGTAGAATTCCCGTACAAAATTAACGACTTCCCAATGACTTTCTGTTAACTCTATACCTTCATCTGCAGCTAATAACGGCGCTAGACTGGGATGCCACTCATTAACGTCGAGTAAATAGCCCGCCTTATCAACTAATATTTTTTTACCATCGTATTCTATAAAACCAGTCACGTGTTTTAGTTTCCCCTTGGGTATTTAGTATGGTGTTGAATCACCAGCTTATCGATGCACTATGGCTTAGGGTCAACGTAACAAAATCTTCAACGTTTATACGCTTGATAAAGCGACTGCTGTTGTCCAAGATATCTTTTGAGCTATAACTACCTCTAGCCGTTATATCGTCTTCTAATGCGTAACACAGAACCTTTTTTGTTTTATACATACCGTCGAGCTTCGCTAACGTAGGCAAGTGACTAACGCCATAAACACCATCTTGAATTAATATGATCCCATCATTTTGCGCACAGTGGTTAACGACAAGGTCAATCACATTAGCGCAATAAGGGCTACTACTGATGATATGCAATGTCATTAAAACCTCACCAAATGGTCGTGCAGGGCTATGCGAACATTAAGTTCATCGTGGGGCAGTGAAGTGACGTCAATACACAAGTCACTTTTCGTTAGCTGCCGGTCGATAAGGCTCTGCTCACATACGTAAATATCATCGATATCGTAAAAGGTTAAAGCAGGAAATGTTTTACTGTAATTTTTTCCCTGTTCAGGTAGAGGCTGTTGTGACTTAACGAGTTGAAAAACACCGTCGTCTACAAAGAACAAACTAACATCTTGACCAAAATTAGCGGCGGCTAACGCCAAGTCGAGACTCTCTTGACCGTTGGACACCCCATAAGGAGCTGTACTGTTAATGATGCCTACACTCTTTGTTATCAAAACTGTATTACTCTGTCACTGATTTGCATTAGTTCTACCAATTCACCCAAGCCTACCTCGATGAAAGGGTCAGCGAGGTTAAAACCTTCTTGGCTATTATCTGTGGCATCTTGCTCGTTTATTACACCGCGCCTGTTCGCAGCGGTAACGCATACGTTCAGTGGTATTGAATGCTGTACGCTTAACGCAACCCAAGCCGTGTACAAGTCAAATTCATCGCTATGACCTGATTGAAAACGGTTGGCATTTTGTACACCGCCCTGATAAAAGAAAATGCCTTTTATATCATGACCTAAATTCAACGCCGCGCACACAAAACGGTAAGCGCTAAACGCGTATTGTTGCTCAAAAGGAGCATGAGTGACCAATAAACTAAGGGTAGCCATTACTAAAATACCTAAGGTTAGTACAAATAAAAACACCCCGACTAAGCGGGGTGTTTTAGCAACACATTAACGATTAGTCATCGCCACCGAAAACACCTAAAAGATGCAAGATAGACGTGAACAAGTTGTATATATTCAAGTACATAGATACTGTTGCGCGAATATAGTTAGTTTCACCACCGTTGATGATACGGCTTGTATCAAACAAGATGAAGCCAGACATAATAAACACGATAGCAGCACTGACTGCTAAGCTAAGCGCAGGAATTTGGAAAAACAAGTTAGCGAGTGATGCGACAACCGCAACAATCAAACCCACAATTAAGAAACCACCCATAAAGGAGAAGTCTTTCTTGGTGGTTAATACATAACCTGATAAACCAAAGAATACTAATGCCGTAGCGCCAAAGGCCTGCATAATCATTTCAGGACCGTTTTGGAAACCAGCATAGTAGTTCAATGTATAACCTAATGAGCCGCCGAGTAAACCCGTAAAGGCAAACACGAACAAAATACCCATTGAGCTTTGCGACGCTTTATTTAAAAAGAATATCATGACCAACGCAGCTAGGTTCATACCTAAAGCAGCACCTGGGCCGATATTCATTGCTGCAGCTACTCCAGCACAGATTGCACTAAATGTGAGAGTCATTGCCAATAGTAAGTACGTATTGCGCAAAACCTTGTTTGTTTGCAGGGCCGAAGCCTGTGCAGTATTGCTATACGTAGAGCGATGTTCCATTTGTTACCTCCAATAGGTAAAGTGATGTTGTAAAACAGTTAATATATCTATGATGCCTTTGTATGGGGTTTTGTTCAATTATTCAAGTGCTAGCGTCGACTATTATGCGAAATATTAGTAACTTGATGTAAAATCACCCAGTATGATTAAATTGTAGTCGGTCAGCAGGTTTAGGGTAATAAAGGCTTTACAAGCACAGGAAACGTCATTATTATTCTGCTCCTCAATTCGGAGAGGTGGCAGAGCTTGGTTTAATGCACCTGACTTGAAATCAGACGTAGGGTCAAACCTACCGTGGGTTCGAATCCCTCCCTCTCCGCCATATTGTGTTAGTAAGTAGATTTATATTAGTTGAATTAAATCTACTTACAGAAAAAATTGGATAGCTGGCAGAGCTCGGTTTAATGCACCTGACTTGAAATCAGACGTAGGGTCAAACCTACCGGGGGTTCGAATCCCTCGCTATCCGCCATAAAAACAAAAAAGCCTCAACGTTTTTCGTTGGGGCTTTTTTGTTTTCGCTGTGTCGGATTGTGAGGGTGAGAACCCCCGCGGTTCGAGCGAATGTCAGGAACATTCACTACCGCCGCAGGCGCATGTAGCGTCAGGCACAGGGACGTGCCTGAGTACATCCCTCGCGCTTTGGCTCGTATTATCAGATAGTTAAATCAACAACCGTATCCGTTGGGGCTTTTTTGTTTTCGCTGTGTCGGATAGCGAGGGTGAGAAGCCCCCGCTGTTCGAGCGAATGTCAGGAACATTCACTACCGGCGCAGGCGCGCGTAGCGTCAGGCGCTGGGATGTGCCTGAGTACATCCCTCGCGCTTTGGCTCGTATTATCAGATAGTTAAATCGACAACCGTATCCGTTGGCTTTTTTGTTTTCGCTGTGTCGGATTGTGAGGGTGAGAACTTCCGCGGTTCGAGCGAATGTCAGGAACATTCACTAGCGGCGCAGGCGCGCGTAGCGCCAGGCACAGTGATGTGCCTGAGTACGGAACTAATTTTTCCATGCTAATCAGCAATATTACGGAATTTCGTCTCGTTTTATTAAATAAGTGATCAGCAACGTACCAATTAACATAGTGCCTGCCGACAGATATAGCCCCAAATTATAACTCCCTAACCAAGCCGTTAGTAAGCCCGTACTGGCAGGAGCAATAATCTGCGCGACACCGTAAGCTAAAGTCATTTTCCCCATAAATTTTGCTGGATTAGACGGATAAAAGTGTCCGGCCATGGTCAAAACAAGGCTAACGATCGCAACAAACGTGGCGCCAAACAAAATCGCACTGATTGCAATAACAATTAGGTTAGCACTGAGAGTTGGTAGCATTATGCCTACGATTTGCAGGCAAAAAGCTAAAAACAGCGTCATCAAATAGCCCCATTTACGTGCAATCCTATCCGCTATCAAAACAGCCGGTGTAGCCGCTAAACCTAGGAGAATAAATACCTGTTGGCCGCGGCCTGTTAGTGACGGAATACCTTCAACAATATCTACGATAAATGTTGCGCTGACCACATAACCGTAACCCGCACAAAAATAAGCGGCCATGATGACCCATGTAAAGACTTTACTCGGTGGACAGTCTTTTACTTTATTCGCAACTAAACTGTCCATGTTACGAGCTGGGTTAGGTATCCAGATCCAGGCCGGTATAGCAAATACGATTGCCATCAACGAAAGATATAGCCATTGATACTGCCAACCTACTGATAACCGAAGTAATATTTCAACCAAAATGGCTGCGATAAAAATACTTAGTCCAATGCCAGAAAAATGTATACCCAGCTCACCTCTTTTACCATGATGAACAAGCCACTTAAGAATTAAGCCTGACGCAATAATAAAGCCCGCAGAGGTACATATACCGGATATAAAACGCAATATTGCCCACAGGTAAATATCTGTCGTTAGTCCCATCGCTGCAGTGGTGACAACGGCCAGAACTAAGTAGAGCCGATAAAGAAGATATTTATGCGTAAGGTTATTTAGATTTGAAACAATTAGTACACCGACTAAATATCCTAAATAGTTAATGGTCGCCAGCCATCCACCACCCACCTCGGTTAAACCTGCATCAGACTGCATTAATGGCAGCAACGACGTATATGAAAAACGAGCAATGCCGGCAGTGACGATCAAACTGCAAATTCCCGCTGTATATACTTTAATTTTCGATAGCTGATTACTCATGTTTCTTCTTATGCAGGGGTAATAAGCAGTAGTCTACGGGCTTTTTAATTTAGTAAAAATTGAATAGTGTTGAATTAATGTTTCAATATATGAGCATTTTTCGAAGATGCTCGGCCTTCGCACGTTCAAAGCGATAGTTCCGATGGGATTAAAGATGCGTCCGCTCTTTTGTACACAGTGTCATTGAATATTCCAACGCGCATCCAAAAACTCGAAAACGAGCTAGGGGTAAAGCTATTTAAAATGAGGCTTCACAAGCTAGAACTTACTTCTACGAGGTATCAACTTTACGATTACGCTAAACGAATCCTCAACTTAACTCAGCAAGCCGGGTTTGCCGTGCAGATACACAAGTAACTTAGATAACTTATTATCAGAACAACTGAAATATTTGCTGAGGTGTATTTGCCAAATGCCCTTAAAGACTTAAAACGAATGAAGCCGAGCATTAAGCCGATGATTCAGACCGCAACGAGCGCGGAGTTAATAAGGCGTGTTTGAACACTAAATTCATTATGCTTTTGTTGGCAATAAGGTGAGTCATGAGCGCTTGATATTCTTGCTGATTGTCAAAGAAGATCATGTCATTGTTGAGCCAAATGACCAGCAATACGAAAAGATATTGATTGTTCGTCAAAGGGGGGGGACCGCCAATCGGCAGTTTAATGGCAAAACAGTGCTGGGCGCAGTGACGAGCAGGTCATGACGATGGGCAGTGTCGAAGGCCTACATAGCTGTATTGCTGCTAACCTTGGTACAAAGTTATTGGCAAAGGGATGGTAATGAACAGACGTAATGAGTCTTCATTGCGTAAAATCCAAGTCATTGAGCCGCAAAAAATTTAATATTTCTCTTATTTTTCTTTAAGATAATCCGTTAGTAGAGGACATCAGATCGATTGCTAACGTCTATTGATAAAGCATAAAGAACGCTATCGCCAGAACGTGTATAACAGTCGCTCTCATATTAGATAAACCAGCAATTTTAATATCTCTCAAAAATATAACCGTGACTTTGTAGGGTTATTTACTTTATGCTCTTTCGCCTAACAGTAAAATCGGTCTAGTGAAATTATGAATCAGAATCATGAAGTGGGTAGTTTGGTTAAGCGCTTCGCCGATATAGCTGAAGTGCCAAGCAAGTGTCGATGTGGTGGAGCACCGACAGCGCCAGTAAGGGTACCTGACTGCGAAAATCGTTGGACCATTAAGTGCTCCGCCCACACCTGTTTAGCGCGCAATACTTGTCAAGGTTTGAAAGATACGATAAGTGGTTGGAATAGGTTGAGTACGCATTTTTACCGATAAGTACAAATTTCGAGCAGTTTTGCGAAATATTTATTAATAAAGCGTAAATTTAGTCAATTGAAAGCTGAAATTACTTCGCATTTATGTGATATTTAGACACTATTACAGAGAAAAATTACACTCCTCTAGGAGCACTTGTTTGATAAAAATATTGTTGGTTGATGATCACGAGCTGGTCAGAACCGGTATAAGACGTATTTTGGAAGATGTACAAGGTTTTGTCGTAGTTGGAGAAGCTACAACAGGTGAAGAGGCAGTCAAGTTCTGCCGTAAAAATGCACCTGATTTGGTATTAATGGATATGAGTATGCCTGGCATTGGTGGTTTGGAAGCGACCAAGCAGATCTTGCGTTTTAGCGAGAACACACGAATTATTGTGTTATCGGTTCACAAAGAAAATCCTATCCCGGCGAAGGTTATGCGCATGGGGGCATTTGGTTATTTGACTAAAGATTCAGATCCTAAAGAAATGGAACTAGCTATTCGCAAAGTTGCAGCAGGGCAAAAATACGTGTCACCAGACATCGCCCAGCAAATTGCGATCGGTGCGTTAGATTTTAGCGACGGTAATCCGTTCGAATCCTTGTCTGAAAGAGAGTTAGAAATAACCCTCATGCTAACAAAAGGTTCAAAGGTGCCTGATATTGCAAAGTTCTTAAATATCAGTGCCAAGACGGTTAACACCCATCGTTATCGCATGTTTGAGAAACTGAGTGTCAGTACCGACGTTGAACTTACGCATTTGGCATTGCGTCATAAGTTGATAAATTCAGAAAATTTGTAATTAATGAACGACAAGCTTCCGTTTGATTCTAAAGCTTTTCTTAAGGATCTGACTAATCAACCCGGTGTTTACCGCATGTATAATCACAATCAGGATGTGATTTACGTCGGTAAAGCCAAAAATCTTAAAAACCGTGTATCGAGCTACTTTCGAAGTCAGGTCGATGGCATTAAAACTCAATCTCTGGTTAAGCAAATAGCCCATATGGATGTCACTGTGGTTCACAGTGAAGCCGAAGCCTTTATTCTTGAAAATAATTTTATCAAGAAGTACAAGCCACGCTATAACGTTCTACTTAGAGATGATAAGTCATATCCGTTTATCTTCTTGTCGGAGCATACACACCCACGTTTAGCCAACCACCGGGGTCCCAAAAAGCGTAAAGGTGAGTATTTTGGTCCTTATCCAAGTGCTTGGGCCGTGCGTGAAAGTCTGCGTACCATGCAACGAATTTTCCCGATTCGCCAATGTGAAGACAGCTATTATCGCGCACGCTCGCGCCCATGCTTGCAATATCAGTTACAACGCTGCGCTGGGCCCTGCGTTGAAGGCCTTGTTAGTGATGAAGAATACCAAGCACAAGTCGACTTGGCCCGACTGTTCCTCAAGGGTAAAAACAAACAGGTTATTGATTCTCTTGTACAACGAATGGAAACCGCCAGTGAAAACCTGCGCTTTGAAGCGGCAGCGCGTTATCGCGATCAAATTAGCGCGCTAAATAAAGTTCAAGAGCAGCAGTGGGTCAGCGGTAATCAAGAAGAAATGGATGTGTTTGGCTTTGCTTATCGGAATGGCATTGCTAGCATTCAAGGCCTGTTTATCCGAGACAATAAGTTACTCGGCAGTAAAAGCTTTTATCCCAAGGTACCCGCCAATGCTAGCGATGAAGAGGTATTTCAGTCTTTTATCCTGCAGTTTTACTTAGCGGGTAATAAAGTGATACCTAAGCAAGTTATTACGCCTGTTGAACTCACAGAGCAGAGCGCTATTGAAGAATTGCTAACAAAAGAAGCAGGGCGTCGTATTCAGTTTTATCGTGGCGCAAGGGATGAAAAACGACGTTATTTAGAATTAGCCAATACCAATGCTGAGAATGCGCTTATTGCGCGTCAAGGCCAACAGAAATCTGTTTTTGCCCGCTACACAGAATTAGAGAAAATTCTCGACTTTGAGCAACCAATTCAGCGCATGGAATGTTTCGATATCAGCCATACGTCAGGGCAGTTAACTGTAGCGTCTTGTGTGGTATTTAATCGCGAGGGACCTTTTAAAGCGGATTATCGTCTCTATAACATCGAAGGGATCACGCCCGGAGACGACTACGCAGCAATGGCACAAGCGCTTGCGCGTCGTTATCGAGATGTAAAAGATGAAAGTAAAATCCCTGATATATTGTTTATTGACGGCGGAAAAGGGCAATTAACCCAAGCCGAAGATTACTTTGAGAATTGGAAACACGAGAAAAAACCCTTGTTGATAGGGGTGGCTAAAGGTAGCAGTCGTAAGGCGGGTCTCGAAACGCTTATTTTAGCGGGTAACCATGCTACTATCCCGTTATCAGGCGACTCAATAGCCTTACACCTGATCCAACATATTCGTGACGAATCACATCGATTTGCCATCACCGGACACCGAGCGAGGCGTCAAAAAGATAAAAAGACGTCAAAACTTGAATCAATCCCAGGAGTAGGCGCTAAGCGTAGGCAGAGCTTACTTAAATACATGGGCGGCATGCATGGTATTTTGCAGGCCAGTCGCAGTGAAATTGCCAAAGTGCCAGGGATCAGTACAGAACTAGCGGATACGATTTATGATCATATCCATAATTAAAACAAGCTCGTTAAAAACACGAGACAGTAGGTTCGCCTACTCAACATAATCACGAGGACTAACCGCTAAATGTGGACTATCCCTAACATCATCACCTTGATCCGCGTTTTATTAATACCTATCTTTGTCGCGGTGTATTTTCTCGATTGGAAATGGGCGCATCAGGCCGCAGCATTTATTTTTTGGTTTGCTGCTATCACCGATTGGTTCGACGGCTATTTAGCCCGTAAGTTAGAGCAATCTACCGCGTTTGGTGCTTTTTTAGACCCCGTGGCCGACAAACTCATTGTCGCTACGGCATTACTGCTTATTACTGATACGTACGCCACTGCGTGGATAACCGTACCGGCAATATTATTATTAGCGAGAGAAGTCTATATTTCGGCCCTGCGGGAATGGATGGGCCAAAAGGGCTTACAAGATACTGTTAAAGTATCATTTATGGGCAAAGCAAAAACCATGGCGCAAATGCTCGCCTTGATCGGTTTGCTCTCAGAGATGCAATATTTTATGGGAATTCCCATCTATTGGGTGACGCTAGGGTACATTTTATTGTATTTTGCCGCGGTATTATCGCTATGGTCTATGGTGACTTATACAATTGCAGCTTGGCCTTCGCTATCAAAATCCGAAAGTAAACAGGCTTAAATGGGCAAAATTGTTTGAAAATAACGCGCATTAGTCAAAAATCAAGCAGTCAGTCATAAAATGTTATTTTTGTTGTTGACAGTCTTGATAGTGAATGTAGAATGCAGCCCAGATTTAGAGAGCAGCACACAACTCGCTAAGTAAACAAAACATCGTTACTTAACAAGTTTGCTTTTTAAAACAGGTGCGGGAATAGCTCAGTGGTAGAGCACAACCTTGCCAAGGTTGGGGTCGCGAGTTCGAATCTCGTTTCCCGCTCCAAATTAATGCAGTAAGTAGTAAAGATGTTTTTGCTACCGGTAGCTCCCCCAAGGGGTCGCAACCACGCGGTGGCCGGATACGAATATCGTTTCCCGCTCCAAATTTAAAGAAGTAAGAGTAACAGCGTTTTTGTTATTCGGAGAGCTTCCAAAGGAAGCAATGAATGTTTCATTCATTATTAACTCCAAATGTGGCGGAATGGCAGAATGGCTATGCAGCGGATTGCAAATCCGTGGATCTCGGTTCGACTCCGGGTTCCGCCTCCATAATCGCTTCAGCAATACCAGCTTGTTATTATTAACAAGTATCCCCCCGATGCCCGGGTGGTGAAATTGGTAGACACAAGGGATTTAAAATCCCTCGTTCGTAAGGACGTGCCGGTTCAAGTCCGGCCCCGGGCACCATTTTTTGTTTTGTACTCTTGTTACACATTCAAATTCGATATTTTTTTAAAATACCTCTTATGACCGGATTTAAATCGACGCTTCCCGTGATGTGATTGTTGTTGACGTTTAAAAATCTAGGGCGGTCAAATCATGATGTTTAACCCATCCATGGTGCACCTGCCAGCCATTCATCCCTGAATGTCCTTCAGGCAGAACACTGCTTCGCAGCGAAAACATCTACCTTCACCCAGCCCAAGGCACCATTTTTTGTTTTGTACTATTGTTACACATTCAAATTTAATACTTTTTTAAAATATCACTAATGACCGGACTTATACCGACGCTTCCCGTGATGTGAGTGTTGTACTCTAAAGCCTTGAGTGAAGTGGTCTAATACCAATCACCTTAAATTTATGATCTAATTACGTTCAATCTCATCGATAAAAATATAGTTCATGCACTTCTTAAAGAATTTTTAATTTTCCGTTACTTATCGCCAGAGAAAAAAATGGCCGTATGCGTATCAGGTTGATGGCGCTTTCTCATATTAAAAATGGTGCCAATCGAACACAAACAGCTCAATACTTACACGTCAGTCGCAGAATGGTAAACGAGTGGGTAAAGCGCTTTAATGCACACGGTCTCGATGGGCTAAAAGAAAAACGCGTTCTGGCCGCCCTCGGGCATTGTCTACTGAGCAGTTGGAACAATTTAAAGCGTATGTGGTGTCTCATGCCATCAAACCTGATGGAGGAAGGCTAAAAGGCACCCTTATGATCTCCTATGTGGAGCGGGAGTTTGGAGTCAGCTATAGCCTGACAAATATATACCGCCTTCTCCACCAGTCAGGTTTTTCCTGGCTTACGAGCAGCTCCAAACATCCCAAACAATCAGAAGAAGCTCAAGAGACTTTTAAAAAAATTCAAAACTGAAACGATCAATGCGATCAGCTTGGTATTAGAGCAACAATATACGCGAGCTGAAGCCGCCCGCAGTTTGGAACTGAATCCAAATTTAATCACTCGCTGGATCAAAGAGCACGAGCAAGACAATGACGGTCAGGCGTTTCGCGGCAATGGCAAACTCACACCCGAGCAAGAAGAAATCCGGGCGCTCAAAGCCAAGGTTCGCCAGCTTGAAATGGAGAAAAACATTTTAAAGGAAGCGACGGTCTTCTTCGCCAAAGAAATCAAATAAAATACCAATTTATTGCCCAAAAGAAGAAGACCTATCCCATCGATGCCATGTGTCGATTGTTGGGGGTAAAGCGCAGTGGTTATTATCGTTTTGCAAAGCAAATGCATGACGATATTGACCCTACACATAGCGAGATGATTGAGTGGGTTAAGAAGATAGCCGTGGCGGCAGAAAACCTTTATGGCAGCCGTAGAATGCAACATGCGCTGAATTGTTTAGGTTATCCGGTTAGCCGCCACACGGCGCGTAAACTGATGAGAGAAGCAGGTGTGTGGGTGAAATACCCTAAGAAGTATAAAGTCACCACCGATAGTAATCACAACAAGCCGCTGTTTGACAACCTGGTCAAGCGCCAGTTTGATGTTAATGCGCCGGATCAGGTTTATGTAGGGGATATCACCTACATTTGGACGCGTGAAGGGTGGTTATACCTGGCCGTTGTGATTGACCTCTATTCACGTAAAGTGGTGGGTTGGAGCATGAGTTCACGGATGAAAGCTCAATTGGTGGTTGACGCCTTACGCATGGCCATCTGGCAGCGTAAACCGACAGCGGGTTTGATTATGCATACTGACCGAGGCTCGCAATATGCGAGTCATCAATATAGGGAATTGCTATCGGCTCACGGTATTAAAGGTAGTATGAGCAGCAAAGGCGATTGTTCGGATAAAGCTGTAGCAGAAAGCTTCTTCGGGAGCCTGAAACAAGAGCGAGTGCAATGGCAAAATTACCAAACTCGGCATGAAGCGCAAAAGAACATCTTGAACTACATCACGATGTTTTATAACAGTCACAGACCGCATTCAAATCTTGGGTATCAAAGCCCAAATCACTATGAGCAGCAAATGGCTATATTACAAAAAGTAGCTTAACTAGGATGTCCGAAAAATGTTGACCACGTCATGCGCAGGTTTTCAATAATTTCGTGGGGATCCCTCAGACTCTGACCCTTTTTATTATTACTTGAAAAAAAGCGATATGTAGAAACATATCGCTTTTGAATTGAAATATTGAATTAGCTAAAATTACTTAAACCTATTCGTTATCTGCAGTTAGAAATGCATTAAGAAATTCAAACCAAAAGTACGTGGGGCTCCTTTCAAAAATGTGTCTGGGGTTAATCCTGTCGTCGGGAAGAATCCCACATCATAATCTTCGTCAGCTAAATTTCTTACCCATAGCGCAACTTCCCAATCGGCTGATTCCAAAGCCATTCGAGCATTCGCTATGGCATATGAGTCTACCTGATCATTGTTTTGTATCGTCTGGTAGTGCTCACCTGTACTACTTGCGTCAATTTGAGTACGTAGAGTAAAGTTATCACCTAACGGAGCTGCATAAACTACAGCAAAATTCCAAGAAACATCTGCTGAAAAAGGTAGGTCATTACCCTCAAGAGTTGTATCTTCACCTTGAAAGTTATCAATTTCAGAATTAATAAAAGTAGCACCCGCTTTAATATTTAGTCCATCAATAGGGTTTAAGGTTAGGGCAAGTTCAGCGCCCTGAATAGTTGCGTCTGATACGTTTGCACGAACATTAGTGCTAGCTCCAGCCACTATTAATTTAGCGGTAGACTGATAATCGGAAAAATCATAATAAAATAGATTAGCTTCAGCAGAAAGCAAACCGTTATTTGAACGGTACTTAGAACCGACTTCATAGGCAATTACGGTTTCTGAATCAATCGGCAAGGCTTCTTGTGCCGACAAGATAGTCGAACCATCGAAGCCACCTGCTTTATAACCTGTGCTAACCGTGCCGTATAGTCGCCATTCTTTTGCGGGTGTAAATATACTACTAATTTTCCAGGTAACTTTGCTGTCATCAAGAGATTCATCAAATACTAGTGGTGATGCAGGATCAATAGGCACGCCTATATACACTTGTCCTGCAGGGAAAAAGCTTGGTGGTGTACCATAAACCCCATAAGGGTCATTGTTTTGCGTTTGCCCTGTGAATGTCACTTCGTCTGACGAATAACGTAAGCCTGCCTCTAATGTAAACCAATCTACAGGTGTCCAGTCAGATGATGCAAAAATCCCTAAAGAATCGCGCTCTTGAATATAATCTGTTTGTACATCGGTTTGCCATAAACCAGAGTTTAAGAATAATAAATTAGTCCCAAAGTCAATTTTATCTTGAAGAGTAAATGCACCCAATAACCAACTCGCGTTTTCCGAGTATTGTCCGGCTAGGCGAGCTTCGATAGTAAATTGCGAAAAATCGTTATCAAACAAATAATCGGCAACTGAAAATGGTAAGTTATCTGAGGTTGTATAATTACGATCAAGTGACTCGTAACCGATTAAAACGGTTGCAGTAGTATCACCCGAAAATTCGTGATCAATTTGTAGATTTGCACCAACTTGTTCAGAATCTAACTTAGGCAGCATATTTGAGTAAACCGTAAAGGGATCATTATCTAAGGCATTAGCAAAATCAATGAGTGCCGGATCTTGTGGATTAAGAAAGAATGATGCTGAGCTTGCGTACTCTGCCCAATTTTCGGCTGTAACGTCGGGTATAGCTAGTTCAGATTTGTCTTGTCCTAGGGTCACTTTTGTTGTGACAAGCGTCGCGTCTGATACACTCCATTCTGCGGTTACACGAGCAGAAACGCGATCAGACCCACCCCAGCTGCCTTGTGCCGCCACGCTTTCTTGTGGAGTGATGGTACCTGGTGAATAAGAATAGTCAGTGCCAGGTCCTGTACCTAAATGTTCGTAAAAACCATCAGAAGATTCATACATGGCCGCGACCCGAACTAAAAAGTCTTCAGAAATAGGAAGATCAACAGCACCTTCTCCACGAACTGTTCCAAAGTTACCTAGATCTAAATCTAAATAGCCCCCAAAATCAATATCGGGCCGTTTAGTGATTATATTAATTGCGCCGGCGGTAGCGTTACGTCCGTATAATGTGCCTTGTGGGCCCTTTAATACTTCAACTCTCTCAATATCGAAATACTGTCCGTTTAACAAACCATTAGTACCTTGATAAATACCATTTACGTGAATCGCGGCTGATGAAGAACCGTTCGGATTAAAATCATCATCACCAACGCCACGGATAGTTATGCGCGGGGAGGATGCGCCTGCATAGGTTTCACTATAAATCACGCCCGGTGTATTTAAGGCTAACGATTTTGCATCACCTGTACCATTAGCTCTAAGCTCTGCGGTACTGAGGACGTTTACAACACCAGGTATATCCTGAATTGATTCCGTTTTTTTACGAGCCGTTACCGTAATGACTTCTAAATTATCGGCTTCTACATTTAAAGTTTGCGCATAAGCTTGTGATGTGAAAATTGTTAGCCAGGAACTAGCAATAAAGACACCTGTAACTGCTGAGCTGATAATTTTTTTCTTAAAATGATTATTTTTAATTGTGTACGTAGACATTAATTTTCCAAAAATGACGTTTATCGAGAACCGATATTTCATCTAACTTGAGTTTCAATAGTATCACCACCCATATTTATGGCTAGAACATTTAGCCTAAAAATTAAATGTTTCATATAAAATTCACATTAAATTTTATTTTGAATATTTGCTAAAAATCTAGTTAATTGTTTTTAAAAAATCACTACGAACTTAAATGGACACCCAAGATAAATTTGGCCGTTTTATTTAGTTGAACTAAGCGTTTAAGGTTAATTATTTAAAAGGATTCAATGATGCCCCTGTCCCGTAAATCTCAGATTAGTTTGTTAGATACGCCTTATTGTGTGCCCAGAGTTCAGCACTAGCATGGAATGCTTTAATGAACCACGAGTCTATCTGAAATACATGAATAATGCGGCAGGAGCCAAAGTATTCATGGCGCTATCTGGTTGTGCAGATAGTTGAGTTTAAGCGACAGTGACTTATCGTATGCTGATAAGGTGATGTAACTCGCTGACAACGGGGAGTGAGGCGAATTCGTTACGCCAACAGGCTTATCTAAACTGAGTATTGGACGGATGAAGAATATGAACCGATTAACCCGCATCTAAGGGCTGAAGTGTCGCCACTACCTACACGAATTAACAGGTAGTATTATGCTGTGATATTGTGAATAGTTCGGACAATATTACCAATTTTCAAGTGTGTATACGCTTGTCATAGATAAACGTTTATACCACAATTCTGCGTTTGAACAAACGGGGTCAAGTCTTGTGAACAAACGGGGTCAAGTCTTGCATTTTGCAACATTCCAAAGGTTAACTATATTTAGTTAACCTTTTTGGTTTCGGGGATTAATAAAATGAGTAGGCCACTACGACTAGAGTATGCAGGTGCGTTATATCATGTGACTTCACGAGGAAATGAACGCAATCCTATTTATCGAGATGAAGCTGATTTTGACATGTATCTAGACGTTTTAACTCAAGCTTGTGAGCGGTTCAATTGGATTATCCATGCTTATTGTTTAATGACTAATCATTATCATTTATTAGTCGAAACGCCAGATGGAAACTTATCAAAAGGAATGCGCCACTTAAATGGAGTGTACACGCAAAAGTTTAATCGAAAGCATAAACGCGTTGGGCACTTATACCAAGGCAGGTATAAATCTATTTTGGTCGACAAAGACACTTATTTATTAGAGCTTAGTCGCTACATTGTCTTAAATCCTGTAAGAGCTAAAAACATGGTTGAACATCCACAACAGTGGAAGTGGAGTAGCTATTTATACACCACAGGAGAACTAAATTCACCAAACTGGCTAGCTACCAATGCTTTACTATTGTTATTTTCCAAAAAGAAGAAATATGCGATAAAGAAATACCAAGAATTTGTCATGCAAGGGCTTGGGATAGATATATGGGACAATTTACAAAGCCAAATTTATTTAGGAAGCCATGAGTTTGTAGAAAAACACAAACTAGCATTAAGTGAGGACATACAATTATTGTCTGAAATCCCCCACAAACAAACAAGACGAAAAGCTAAACCAATGCTCGAAATATATAAGAAAAATGTAAATAATAAAAAGCAAGGTATGATTGAAGCTTACGTGACTGGGGGATACACAATGAGTGAAATTGGAAGCGTTTTTGGTGTGCATTATTCAACTGTAAGTAGGGTAGTTGCAAAATTCAAGACTTGACCCCAGTTGGTTCCTGACCCCAGTTGGTTCCCAGTTGGTTTTTCTTTAAAAGCTTGTCTAAAGTCTAAATAATACAACTCATTAATTTAAGTCCAAAGTAAACTCGGTAATTTGCGAATAGCACGCTCCCTTTCTCCAACGGTGGGATGAGCAAAACTAATTCTTAAGAAATTTTTGTAGTACCCAGAAACTGAAAACAATGCACCGGGGGTAAGTACGATCCCCAGGCCTAAAGCCAACTGATAAAGCTGAGCGGTATCGATATGTGGATCAACTTGCACCCATATAGCCAATCCACCTGCGGGAATGCTGAAACGAATAGAGTCAGGCCAATGTGTCTGTAAACAGACAATTAATTGGTCTCGTTGGCGTTTTAAAACTTGACGATAAAAATGTAAATGCCGACGATAATAGCCTTCGGCCATAAATGCATGCATACCTTGTTGGATAGATTGATTACCAGCCAATTGAGTTACGAGTTTTAAATCACAAATTTTTTTATGCCAGCGACCTCCAGCGATCCAACCCAATCTTATATCTCGGGATAGGGATTTTGAAAAAGAGCTGCAGAGTATTACCCTGTCTTGACTATCAAAAGCTTTCAGAGGGGGGGCTCGTTCAGTAAAATGAAGATCGCCATATATATCATCTTCAATTAAGACCATATCAAAACGATTTGCTATCTCAACAAGTTGTTTCTTGTGGCCCGCAGGCATACTAGCACCACTTGGGGTAGCAAAACTTGGCGTAACAACACAAGCACGAATTTTCCATTTTTGTAAGGCTTTTTCCAGCTCCGTAGGGTTAAACCCATCAATAGTAGATGACGCGATTTCAATAACATTTAACTGCAATTTTTCCAACAATTGCAGGACTCCATAAAATGCAGGACTCTCAATCGCAACGTTATCTCCAGGTTGACACGTTGCCATTAAGGCTAAAAACAGGGAGTTTTGACATCCCGCAGTAATACAATAGTCTGATGCCGTAATGTTTAAGCCCACTGAACGATAATGTTCTTTGATTTGAAAACGTAAGTCTACAGAACCCAAAGGTGAGTCGTAGTGCATTGCTTTTTGTTGAGTATGGCTACGTTGAGCTTTATTTAAGTAGCGATTGAGAATATTTATATGGTTAGAAGGCGAAGTATTTGAGCCATGAGGCAAAATGTCAAAGGCCGCGCCACGCTGCATAATATCATTAAACAACTCAGATAAATTTACTGCCATAGGTGCCAGAGTTTCAGAATTCGGGCTAATAGGATTTTTCTGTTCGAACAAATTAGTAACAAAGTATCCAGTTTTAGGTCGAGCTTCAATAAGTCTCGAAGCTTCTAGCTCACGCAATGCATGAATTACCGTATTTTTAGATACCTTATACTGTTCCGTCAGTTTCTGAATAGATGGAAGTTTTTCACCGCCAATCCACATTTTGTCTATGATTTTACTTTCTAAGTTTTGTGCAATTATTTCGTACTGGTATTTTTTCAAAACTCAAACCTCCGATACTTGGTTTTGCAATATTTACGTTAGCAAAAACCATCTCATAACAAATCTGTACCCATAATATTTTATTATCTTGTATCTGTAATCATTTAACTCAAATTACTAAAATTCACACTCTCTGTTGCCTTAATGTTTGAGTGAATTTGTCATAGTGTTATTTGATATAGATTCTTTGTGCAGCAGATTATCTAAACAAGAATGTAAATATCTAAGGGCCTGCAAACAATGAACAACAAAGAATCACAAGTCGTTACTGGTAAACTATCAGACAACGAACGTTTAAAAGCACAAAGTAAAAATCTCCGCGGCACCATATCTGAAGACTTAGATGATATAATGACAGGTGGTTTCAACGGTGATAATTTTCAGCTGATACGGTTTCATGGCATGTATCAACAAGATGATCGTGATATCCGTGCTGAACGCGCTAAACAGAAACTCGAGCCCCTACAAAATTTGATGTTACGGGCACGCTTACCCGGCGGCATAATCACTTCTAAGCAATGGTTAGCTATAGACAGTTTTGCAGGTGAAAACACCTTGTATGGCAGCATTCGCTTAACCGCTCGCCAAACCTTTCAGTATCACGGAGTACTCAAACCTAAACTCAAAGCTATGCACCAACTTTTGAGTCGGGCTGGTATTGATTCAATTGCCACAGCAGGCGACGTCAATCGTAACGTTCTATGCACTTCGAATCCTATGGAGTCTGATTTACACCAGCAAGCCTATGAGTGGGCGAAGCGAATTAGTGAGCACTTGTTACCTAAAACTCGTGCTTATGCAGAAATTTGGTTGGATGGTGAGAGAATTGAATCAGTAAAATTAGAAGAAGAGCCTATCTTAGGAGGGAATTATTTACCTCGAAAATTTAAAACCGCCGTTGTTATACCCCCACAAAATGATGTGGATGTACATGCTAATGATTTGAGTTTTGTAGCCATTGCACAAAACAATGAGCTAATCGGCTTTAACGTATTAGTGGGGGGCGGTTTGGCAATGACACACGGCGATAAAAATACTTATCCACGAAAAGCCAGCGAGTTTGGTTTTATCAAGTTAGATAAAGTGTTAGCCGTGGCTGAAGCCGTGGTAACGACTCAACGTGATTGGGGGAATCGGGTCGAACGTAAAAACGCTAAAACGAAATATACCATTGAACGCGTTGGCGTTGAGACGTTTAAACAAGAAGTAGAGCGTCGAGCTAAGGTGCAATTTGTCGAACCTAAACCTTACGTATTTACCGAAAGAGGCGATCGAATTGGTTGGGTTGAAGGAATTGATAAAAAGTTTCATCTTACTTTGTTTATACAAAATGGCAGGATCTTAGATTATCCAGGCAAAGCATTAAAAACGGGTTGTGTGGAAATAGCCAAAATCCATCCTGGAGACTTCCGATTAACGGCCAATCAAAATCTGATAGTGGCTGGTGTACCTTCTGAATTGAAAGATAAAATTGAAGACATTGCACGTCAACACGGATTAATAACAGACCATTTAAGTACCCAAGCTAAACACTCTATGGCCTGTGTATCTCTGCCGACCTGTCCGCTAGCTATGGCCGAAGCAGAGCGCTATTTACCCGATGCAATTAAAAATCTAGAGCAAATCCTTAAACGCCATGGTGTAGAGCATGACAGTATCGTCTTTCGAATTTCTGGCTGCCCAAATGGTTGTTCTCGGGCAATGCTGGCAGAAGTCGGCTTAGTTGGAAAAGGACCTAACAAATACAACCTACATTTAGGAGGGAATCGCCAAGGAACTCGTATTCCAAAAATGTATCTCGAAAATGCGACCGAACAACAAATTATGTCAACCTTAGATGAATTGGTGGCTCTGTGGTCAACTGAGCGCTTTGATGATGAAGGCTTTGGGGATTTTGTAATTCGCAGGCAGATAGTAGCGGAAGTAATTGATTCAGCTCGTGATTTTTACAACTAACAGACGCTGTTTCCAATTATTTAAATACGACGCTTTCAAATTCCTCATTAGATCGGTTTTCGAAAATAGTCGTCCTGAACGTTATCGACGCCAAGAACACATACAGAGTTAAATAAACGTGCAAAACACACAAAATATAATTCCCGTAAAAGTCATTGACGCAACTCAAAATACCAAAAAGAACAGGGTTGTGCAGGTTGTGAAACCGAATGACAAAATTTATGTACGTGCGGTAAAAGGCAGAATTGAGAACTTTAGACGTGGCAGATTCAACTTTGAAGTGCATAACAGCTAAGCAGCTATTGCTACCATGTGTTCAGCCATTAACTTGGCTGGC
>NZ_WTPY01000069.1 GCF_011378905.1 Paraglaciecola sp. 20A4
TCATACGTTGGACATTAAGAAATAATCGGTGTCAGGCCGGGCGCTAAACGCCCGCTCTCCCTATCTCGATCGGGATGCGCCCTTTTGGCGTATCTTGCCAAATAATCCACTGCCCTGTTCCATGTTTGTATTAATGCTGACTGGTCGAAGTGGATTATCGATTCCATTAATTTGTAAAACCAACCTTGTGTGTTTTTTGCCACCATAAAACTTGATATCGCTATTCCTTTTAGCTGTTGAATACTAAAGCCTATTCGTCGCTTTACCAGCAGCGCTAACAGACTCACCCAAATCAGACCTTCCATCATACTGGCCTTACGTGTATTGAATTTGCGCAGGTTGCAGTAGGATTTCCATTCTTTAAATAGCAGTTCGATTTGCCAGCGTAAGCCGTAGAGTTTGATGATGCTGTTGGCTGGGTACTCAGACCGAGGCAAGTTAGTCACCCAGTACGTGGGTTCGTTTTTGTCTTTCGGCCAACTGGCTATCATGCGGTAGCCGTGTGGATTTTCCACATCCATATCGACTACTCCACTACGTCGAATATGGGCCTTTACCTTTTTAAGGCTAACGTTTTTAAATCGCTTCAGGCGCTTGCCCTTCGCGGTGTAAGCCGCTGTTACAAGTGGATTACTCGTTGTCTTTGCCCTCACGGTATAAAACCCTCCTGACGCATGAATGTCACGTAAGTAGGACAGTTTGAAATAGCCTCTATCGGCTAAAAACAGCTTATTCCCTAGTGAGGCCGCTGGCGGCAGATAATCATATTCAGCCTTGCTATCGGCACTTACTGACACGGCATGCGGTTGGCTGCTTAACATATCCCAGCTCACATGTATCTCTACCGCGGCTGGGCTGATAGTGGTAAAGCGCCCTTTGAACACGTCACTCAGGCTATCGTGCACCGCAAACGAACTCCCATCTTGCACCACGATTTGCTCAAACATCGATAGATTAACGTCAGTTCCTAATATCTGTTGCTGCCAGTTTCCCATCGCCATCGCAACCAACCGCTTCATCATGTCAAGAAATTCAGGTTTACTGAGCTGGTTGTGGAACGGCTTGTACTGAACATCACTAAAGGTCAATCCTGTAAAATACCGGTGCAAGTCACTGATGCTATCCACAGACTTATCGCCGAGTGCCGTAAGTAACGACATCACCAGTTCAAAGGGCTTTACGACCCGTTGTCGGCAGCAAAATCCACTGCTTTTTCCGATATCGTTAATTTTAAATTCATTCAGGACTTTCGTTATCTTCGCAAGCTCGGTATTATTTTTATGCATGTTCTCAAATCTGTTTCAGAAGGTTTGTTTGGCGATAAACATCTGATCAGATTTAGAACATGCATTCAACCCCTAATTTCCTTAAGATCCTACGTATGA
>NZ_WTPY01000070.1 GCF_011378905.1 Paraglaciecola sp. 20A4
ATTTACATGATCAGAATAACTGCTCCACTAGAAACCACAGTCTGCTCACTAGAGATGGTCTTCACATGAGTGTCCCTTCTCGTCCTGCCGCAGCTTTGCTCACAGGAGCCAGAAGACGGATGGCACACCGCTGTACTACAGTGGATGAAGATAGTTTCCTGCAGAGGAGCCAGTGATGTGGGATCCACAAACGTGAACATCTTCACAATGAAGCGCTTGTAGTGGGTTGGGAACTGAAGACCAGAAGAGCCAGTCACTGGAACCAATGTGGTCAGGTAACGGTCATCCTGGTAAGGGCATCCATCAACCAGAAGGTCCCACTGGGGTAGACTGAGTGGATTGGGGGCGGAAGTTGCCCAGCAGTGTCCCAGCATCAGGACAATGTTGGGGTCAGTCCTCTCCACAATGTGCACCTCAACATACACAGGCTCCCGCAGGACTTTTGTGATGGGATAATCAGCATCACTGTAGTAGGACGTGTAGGCCTCATCCCCTTCTGCACACCCTTTGGTGACACACTGACCATTGGCCAGTCTAAGCTCCACCCTGAGGGGTCCAGGGGCAGCTACTGGTGGAGGTGGAGGAACAGTGTTGACCTCCACAACCAGAGCTTCCACAGAAGTGCCAGAGTACCTACACTGGAAGAGAAGCTCAAAGTGACTGTCCCTTGTGATTGAACCAAGTGGTCCAATCCCCACTTCATACGAGGAGCTCATTCTGTTCTCATACACCACATAACCACTGTCCTCCATCACTCTTGTGCCACATGCAGTCACAGGGAACTGGTATACAGCAAAGGAAGGTGTGGACCCCACAGGACTGCAAGCTGGGTCACTTCCTCCCAGTAAACTGACTGAATCCAGACTCAGTCGAGGCAGTGTAACATCTCTAGCCACCACTACCACAAACTGACCATCTCTTATACACTGGACAGTCACGGTCTTCCCATAGTAACACTGCTGTCCACTAAAGCAGCAGTTGATAGCTTCACATTCAGCACTACTGATACCAGGTTGTCCACATTGGATCTGCTCAGAATCAGCTACAGAACATCTGTCCAAAGGCTCAGCCTTCGCTACTTGCTTCTGAAACTGAATCTTCTGAGGAAGCTGCTGATTAGTCTGTTGAACTGACTGCTGAAGCCGCTGGTCAGTTTGCTGGAGCATCAGAGCTGGAGGATTCTGGGACAGTTTACTCCACTTACCCTTCTTTGGAAGAGCATGACAGAGAGCACACAGTGCTAATACCTGAACCAGCCACCAACTTCCAGCCATTGTC
>NZ_WTPY01000071.1 GCF_011378905.1 Paraglaciecola sp. 20A4
CCAGATAACGAATGACCGTTTTGGGCTGACATAAACAGGGTTTGCTATACACAGACCACGGTTTACTCATCAGCAACTGCGCTTGGGGGATGACCAACTCATATGCCCTTAGTGCCGCCAACATCTTTGCCCTGAATACGGTGGATAACGCCTTCACGGGAAATAAATACGCCTTCTTTACGCCTCGCCAGTGTGTCTTTGCATCCACGGCCCCACCGGGAATAAGACAATGCAGGTGAATATGTTGCGTTAAGGTTTGCCCCCACGTGTGCAGCATCGCTGTCATACCCAGTTGACCCTTGAGTGTTTTGCGCGACATCGCAAACTGACTCAACGTTGCCCACACAGCCTGAAACAGACTTTTGTACAGTTTTTCTGGTGCATACTGACTTATCACGTTTAACTCATGGGGCAAGGTGAACACCAGGTGGAAGTATTTACAGGGCAGCACATTCGCCTGTTGCTGCTCAACCCATTGCTCGGTTTGCCTGCCCTGACAACGGGGGCAGTGCCTGTCCCGACAAGAGCAATACACCACCTTCTCAAACGAACACGCCCCGCATCGCCACTGCTGCATGCCTAATTGCCCCGTTCGGCAATCTGTAATATGCCGGCATACCTTATCTTGTTGATAACTGAGCGTATGATGTTGTCGATACGCAGGCAGGAATTGCTGCAACACATCCGCCACATGCAGAGCACTCATGACACACCTTCCCAATCGGCCATTAAGTCTTGGGCACTATTATTCAATTCAGGTAACCAATGCAAATAGGTTTGTGTGGTGCGAATATCCGCATGCCCTAACTGCTGTTGCAGTTGATTCAGCGGCATCCCGCTTTCCAATTGGTGGGTCGCATAGGCATGGCGTAGACTGTGAATACTGCACTTCTTACTTACCCCAGCCAGCTTCACTGCTTCACGAAAGGCTTTTTGCACGGACGTAGCGCCCACCTGAAACGCCATGCCCCGGCTGGAATAAAACAACCAATCCGTCGCCCGAAAATGTAACCAATAGGCGCGTAACACATGCAATACAGACTCAGTGAGTACCACATCTCTGTCTTTATTCCCTTTCCCATTGTGAATGCGTAACGTCTTACGTGCCCGGTCAATGTCCTCTACTTTCGCATGCACCAATTCGTTGAGGCGCAGCCCACAACCATAATAAA
>NZ_WTPY01000072.1 GCF_011378905.1 Paraglaciecola sp. 20A4
CTACTGAATCCCGCTGTTAATACAGCTTCCAGATAATTGGCTTTCATCCAAGCACGCTTTTGCTTGGCAGGTATGCTGCCTTTTGACGACTCAGCACGCAACATATTTAACGCTAGGTGCCGTAGCATTGACCAGTTTTCCGCACCATGATTTTGGTGTATATGGCAGGCATCCTCACCCATACTGACATCCAATACCCAGTGCAAGCTATTCTCTACAGCCCAGTGGGAGCGTACTGCTTCCGCTAATTGCTTCTCGCTTAAAGACGCTGAGCTGATATGGTAGCGGTACGTCAGTTCGGGCGCTTTGTCTTGTTGTTGGCGAAAGCTCATGCTCATACCGAGCGTTTTTAACTGTGGCCACTGCGGGAACATTTTGCTCACTTCTTCGGCCTTTAACACATGATAAGTGCGAGCTTCTATGCGACCACGTTTTTGCTCAAATGTTAATCCACCAAGCGGTGCTTTGCGTGTCTCAGCAAACGCATTGACCACGGCCTTACAGAGCGTTTCTTGATTACTTTTGAGCGTGAACAAATAGTCCCCACCTTGTGCCACTATTTCTTCTGCAATGCTGGTTTGGCAGCCCATAGCGTCTATCGACACGAGCGTTCCTTTGATATCAAGTAACTGAATAAGCTCAGGAATGGCTGTTATTTCGTTTGATTTCTCTGAAGTTTTAACCTGACCTAAAACCACTTTATTAGCACAAGCAAACGCATTGACCATGTGTATGGTCGATTGGCGATCACCACGTTGATAAGAGCTTCGCAGCGTTTTACCGTCAATTGCAATCAATTGCCCTTCGGTACTTTCATGTACGGCCTGCATCCATTGGATAAAGCAGGCTCTGAACTGCTCAGGGTCAATACGTGAAATGGTACGAGCAATAGTGTCATCGACAGGTACGCCATCTCTCAAGAAACCATGTTGCTGGAACCATTCTATGTGACCATCGGCATAATCGCGGATCTCGCTCCAACCTTCGGCTCCAGCGACAACACCACACAAAGTAATAAACAAAATATCCTCAAGTGGATAGGTAACCTTGGCGGATTGACGGGTGTCGGATAATTGGCCAAAGTGGGCTGTGAAGGCTTCGATATACATGCTTTACTCCCTAAAAG
>NZ_WTPY01000073.1 GCF_011378905.1 Paraglaciecola sp. 20A4
ATAAACCTGACAGGCCTACTTAAGACTCTCTCAGCTTGTACCGATTGTTTAACTACATACCTTGAA
The DNA here is from genome assembly GCF_011378905.1 of Paraglaciecola sp. 20A4. GTDB lineage: Bacteria > Pseudomonadota > Gammaproteobacteria > Enterobacterales > Alteromonadaceae > Paraglaciecola. The sequence continues at coordinate 67 of NZ_WTPY01000073.1, forward strand.
ATGCTTGCAAGTGAAGGAATAGCTTTCAGGTTTCACCTTGTCAAACGCTGCCATTTTTTAGTGCTAAAGGCTTTCTCATAGGCAGTATTTTTTATTTAGACACCCAAAATAAGAAAATACCTAATCGAAGCATAATCAATGAGCATATAGTGAGGCTGGCATTCCCATTATTTAGTATGAAAATCAGATATTCGAAATTTTTAGGGATAGAAATGTTGTTCAAACTCAGAACAGTGTGTAAGGCTGCTACTTTTTTAAAGATGGGTTCTACCTAAGGGAACAACGTATGGGCTTACCCCCTTCAACAACCACTAGTTACTAGAATAATTGTTGGAGAAGCCCCTATGCTAACGGCTCTAGCATAAGTGAGATAGCAATTTGACGCTTGAAGTGCAGTGTAGTTGGCAGCCACCTCTAAATTAGCAACATGCAGGATAGGTGTAGGGGTTCCGTAACCAGTGCGATGCGTCATGTAGTCTTCCATGTTTAATATTTCTGACAGAGCGTTTGGGTCACCAGAATTAGGATAGCCGTAATGTATTAGTAGATCCCCGGTGCCATCACCGTCAATATCAATAGATCCGGCATTTCCTAGCGATTCGTTTTGTTTTCCTTGAATAACCGCCTTAGCGTAAACTAAATTACTGGCACTTTTGATGTTTCCGCTTAATGCTTTTAATTCCGCAATACGCGCATCTGAAGATATATCTATTAATTTCGGAGCTGCTATCACTGAAAGAACGCCAAGAATAACAATGACAATAATCAACTCAATAAGCGTGAAGCCACCCTGTATTTTTCGCATTTCAAATACCATGTTATAAAAGTAAGTAATGCACCACGTGCCATGTCACTTTAGGAATAATTTACCTGTAGAAGCTGTACATACAATTTCTTAGCTAACATTATAAAGATTTATCGATATAGTTTATGTATCAAATATCATACTTATGTATTTCAAAACTGGTAACTGTGAAACTGGGGTCAGGGTCAACTTAAAACTTTTACGCCAGTGAGTTTAGGTTTTTTGCGCTAATTGCACACACATAC
>NZ_WTPY01000074.1 GCF_011378905.1 Paraglaciecola sp. 20A4
GACCAAGGAGGGGAGCGCGTGCGGCCGCCGGACTCCGCCCCTTGCCTGGACCCTTCCTTGATGAACACTGCCCGACCTACACAAATCCCGCAGCACGACGAGGACACCAGATTCCCTGTTATTTTGGACACTTTCCCCCTTTGGCCACTTTTATTCCCTTTGTTTTATGATTTCTGTTAATAAAAGCCTCTCCGAGGCCTGACGCCACGCCCACTGTGTCTGTCTTGTGCTCCTCCCGTGACACTGGTGGAGAATGCGGGCAGGCGGAGCCTAGACAGCGCAGTTGGGAAACGTCTGGTGACGTCACTCCCTCTCGCTTGCAAACGTTCGTGAGAACCCAGACTGGGACGGAGGAAAACTGGGGACAGCCTCCCAGCCACACAAGGGGTAAGTGACTTTTCCATTGTCATTTTACCCTGTGGTTGGTTGAGGCTGTCACTAAAACCCGGTTTCTCTGTCCCTGTTCTGGTGCGCTGCGAGAGGGAGGACCGCCCGGAGAGGAAGCCCCGCCCACTCCGACCGTTTGGAGCCTGGTTGAGGATGGTAGCACTCCCGTGTGGGCGGCGCCCTGATGACGGGGATGTCGCTTGGGAGGGGGAATGTGACGAGTCAGCTGCCTCCTCCCTGATTATCACCGGCACCCCGTCCTAAATCGCCGCCCTTCACCAGGCTCCCGACTGGAGTGGGTGTGTGAGAGGAGGGGCGCTGGACGAGTCAGGGCTGGCGGCGTGTGATGGGGCACACCTGAAGGAAGTGGAGCCTCATTACCGCCGCTGTTTAAAAGCCCAACGCGCCTCTCCTCAGGAGACCGGTCTCTTCCCCGTGCATGCACACTGGTGTCCTCGTGGGTCCAGGAAGGGTGCGTTGAGGGACTCCCGCGCCACCAAGACGTGAGCTGCCGGACCCGCGATCCGGATGGGAACCGCACCCGTATACACGGCCGACGGGCCAGGATGCCGGGCCGTCCATCCCCTACCAGCGCCGCGGCCAACGAGAGAGACGCGGCCGCTAGGAGAAGCCGCCGCCCCTCGCGCCCCGGACCAAGGAGGGGAGCGCGTGCGGCCGCCGGACTCCGCCCCTTGCCTGGACCCTTCCTTGATGAACACTGCCCGACC
>NZ_WTPY01000075.1 GCF_011378905.1 Paraglaciecola sp. 20A4
GAGCAAGGTTATTCCGTCCCTGAAGCCGCTAAATCATTGGATATAGCCGCCAATATGCTCTACCGCTGGAAAGAGCTTCATGAACAGCAAATTCAAGGCAAAGTGCTTGTTGAAGATGAGCGGGAAGAATTGAAACGCCTGCGCAAAGAAAATAAAGAATTGCGTATGGAGAAAGAGATTTTAAAAAAGGCCAGTGCCTTCTTCGCGAAAGAAATGAAATAAAATTTCGTTTTATAAAGACACAAGCCGTGCATTATCCGGTGCGCATATTGTGTCGTGTGATGAAGGTCAGTAAGTCAGCCTATTACGCTTGGTGCGCTCGACCTGGCCAATTGATTACAGAGCACGAACTATCGCTTTATCGTCAAGCTAAAGCCCTGTTCAAAGCCAGTAGACATAGTTTGGGGAGCCGAGAGTTATCTAAAAAACTGCACGAAACAGGCTATGAAATCAGTCGATATCGCACCATCAAATTGATGAAGAAGTTGAATCTAAAAGTGAAGCAGCGCATCGCCTATAAGGTCACAACTAAGCGTAAACATAGCGATAAAGTGGCGAATAACCTGTTGAATCAAAACTTTAATCCGCTCGCTAGTGACGAGATTTGGGCTGGCGACATTACCTATTTGAAAACAGCAGAAGGCTGGATGTATCTGGCTATAGTGATGGATTTGTACTCTCGCCGTATTGTGGGATGGCAAATAGAAAAACACATGACCACTGACTTAATAAGTAAAGCGCTTATCAAAGCAGTGAATCTGAGGCAGCCTAAGGCTGGACTCGTATTCCATAGTGATCGAGGCTCACAATATACGAGCAAACATTTTAGTACGTTACTAAAAGGATATGGCATTCGCGCATCAATGGGCGATGTGGGGGCTTGTTGGGATAACGCAGTAGTAGAGCGGTTTTTCGGGAGTTTAAAACACGATTGGATATTAAAAATAGCTCAACCCACTCGTGAACATATGAAGCAAGATGTGGCTGACTATATGAAATATTACAACCAAGATCGGTTACATACAGCAAATGGCAATATGTCACCGATTAAATATGAAATATCTCAAAAGAGAGTGTCCGGTTGGAGTTGACCAGAACA
>NZ_WTPY01000076.1 GCF_011378905.1 Paraglaciecola sp. 20A4
GGCAGATTCAACTTTGAAGTGCATAACAGCTAAGCAGCTATTGCTACCATGTGTTCAGCCATTAACTTGGCTGGCGTTTTATAATTTAGTTTTTTTCTTGGCCTATCATTGAGATTGACTATTACATCCTGAACCGCTGATTGCGATACTTTTTTGAAATCTGTTGATTTCGGCCAGTATTGTCGCAAAAGGCCGTTGGTGTTTTCATTTAGGCCTCGTTGCCACGAACAATAAGGATCTGCAAAATAAACATCACATTGCAGGTGTTCAGTCATCTTTTCATGGTACGCAAACTCTTTACCATTATCAGCCGTGATAGTGAATACAGCGCCTTTAAACGGTGCTAACAAAGTAATGGTCGCGGCAGTGACTGTTTTCGCTGATTTGTCATCTACACGTGTCGAAACGGTAAAACTAGTTTTTCGCTCTACTATCGTGATCAGTGCGCCACTGTGACCTTTGCCAATAACTAGGTCAATTTCCCAATCACCCACTCTACTTTTATCATCAACAATATGCGGGCGCTCATCAATGCTGACACGGTTCTTAATAAACCCTCTGCCAGCTTGCTTATCTTTACTACGCGATTGATAAGCTTTACCTTTCCTTCTTAAATGCTGGAATAAATCACCACCACATAGCTTGTCAGACCAAATGTGCTGATAAATGGTTTCATGACTAACATTGATGTTCTGGTCTTCCCTAAGCCAACCCGACACCTGCTCTGGACTCCATTTCTCGTTAAGTTTTGATTCAATTACTACGATGAGTTTATTTGTCATTTTTATGGCTTTACAAGCGGCTAACCGCCGTGTGTCTGTCGATGTTTGCGCTTGCTTAAAACGATAGCCTCGTTTGCCTGTATTGCGTGAGAACTCCCTGCTAATGGTTGATTGGCTAACTTTTAGCTGTGTGGCTATTTTATTTTGACTCATACCTGTTTTACTTAAAGCATAAATCTGGCATCGTTGTTCATAGGTCAGTTGTTTATATGTTTTCATTGTTGCATCTCTTGCCGGAGAAAAAGCGATTAGCATATATTCGGCTGACCGTTTTTTCTACCCGTTCAAGTTATGCACTTATTCTTTGAATCCAAG
>NZ_WTPY01000077.1 GCF_011378905.1 Paraglaciecola sp. 20A4
ACCCATTCCGTTTTTAAACTTCTAAAAAATCGCTCCATTGGACTATTATCCCAACAATTTCCTCTGCGACTCATGCTTTGGGTAAGCTGATAGCGCCATATTAATTGTCTGAATTTCCTGCTCGTATAATGACTACCTTGATCACTATGAAACATGACATTTTTAGGCTTACCTCGACTTTCAAATGCCATCGTTAGAGCCTTCATTGTGAGCTGACTGTCAGGTGATAATGACATCGCCCAGCCCACTGGCTTTCTAGCAAATAAATCCATTACAACCGCTAAATAAGCCCAACGATTGCCTGTCCATATAAAGGTGACATCGCCACACCACACTTGGTCAGGCTCTGTCACAGCAAATTGTCTATCGAGCAAGTTAGGTATCTCAACATGCTCCTTAGCTGCTTTCTTGTAAGCATGTTGTGGCAGCTGACAACTCACCAGGTCCAACTCTTTCATCAGCCTGTTCGCGCGGTAGCGGCTTAATGGAAAGCCACGCTGCGTTAAGCCTTCTGCAATTGTTCTAGCACCAGCCGAACCATTACTTTGATTATGAAATTGTTTAACTTCACTTATTAAGCGCACTCGCTCTGGGCAGATCACGGTATCTCTAATGACCCAATATCTATATGTGCTGCGGTGCACTTTAAACACTTCACACAATAAAATAATAGGATAACGCTTAGGGTTGCTCTGATTGAGGTTCTCGATTAACGAGAGCTGTTCAGGGAGTCGGACATCAACAGAGCGGTAGCCTTTTTTAAAATTTCTTTCTCCAACTCAATGCGCTCGATCCGCTTTTTGAGTTCACGTATTTCAAGTTGTTCTGGCGTCATTGGCATCGCTACTGGCGATTTACCCGTACGTTCTTCGCGTAGCTGCTTAACCCATTTACTGAGAGTTGAATTACCTACTCCCATGGCTTTAGCCGCATCCTGGTGGGTATAACCTTGATCAACCACCAGTTGCGCTGTTTCTAACCTAAATTCTGGACTAAATGTTGGACGTGTCTTCTTTCTCATCATTGCACCTAATGCTGTTATGAAATTGATCATAACACCTCTTATTAGGTGGCCAAATTAACTATGCCACTACA
>NZ_WTPY01000078.1 GCF_011378905.1 Paraglaciecola sp. 20A4
ACTTAAATACTCTATGATGTTTGGACATAAAAAGACCCCCAGTAATTGGAATGTCCAACTATTGGGGGTCACTTCAATGGATCCGGCTTTTTTATGTGGTCTGTCTCGCCTGACACGCGTTAACTTAAGCGGCCTGCTTTGTAAGAAAAGTTTTTTGATCTTGTCTTACGCGCTTTAATAGGCAAATCAAGAATGGCTGTTAGCTAGATCGTATTGACTGCGTTGATGCCGGACGCGTCGGTTGTGTTGATGTTGGTCGCATAGCCGCCAGCCGTGTTGCTGACCCGCGCCCTTAGCGGGTGGCGAGTAAGCCAGCACTAGCCGTGGTAAAAATGGCGGTGTCATTCATTGCTTTGCTAACTAACATTGCGCCTTCAAGTAAAGACAACGCTGCGATAGCTTGGCCTTTAGCCGTATGTTCTGAGGCGCCATCAGTTTGCATGTAAGCATGGGTCAGCCACTCAATGTTTTGCACAAAGAAGCGCTGTGTTTGCGTTTTAACTTTTTCGGGTAAGCCGTCAGTTTCAGCGCCTAGCAAACCACAAAGACACATCTTTTTGTCTTCGGTTAAGGCACACTGAAATTGTTGTAAATACACTTCAATAGGTTTTTTACCCTGCGCGATAAGTGCTTCTGGCGCACCCAAATTAGTTAAGAAGTTATCTGTGTACTGGCGAGCCAATTCAGCGCCTAAATCCGCTTTTGTAGGGAAGTGATAGTGCACACTCGAGCTTTTAATGCCGATTTCGTCGGCCAATTCACGAAAGCTAAAATTGTTATAACCGCCTGTTCTGACTTTAGCTTCAGCGGCTTTAAGTAAAAGTTGTTTCTTGCTCATAACGGCTCCTGTTTTCGTTATTATCTATCAGTAGATACACAGGTACAAGTGAGGTGCGACTATTAGCGGTTTCTGGTTTGCCAATGCTTTAACGCCGTGCTTTAAGAACATTCGCACCGAAAGCTCTGTGTATAATCGTGCACCGACACTCACGGCCCGTCACACCCCCACGGCAAGATCATGAACGTTTTTTGAACAAAAACAACATTATTTGACGGGCTGATGTCGCTGTGATCTTATACTC
>NZ_WTPY01000008.1 GCF_011378905.1 Paraglaciecola sp. 20A4
CGAGAGGCGCATTATAGAGATCCAAACTGACAGCGCAACCCTTTATTTAATAAAAATGTTTGAATGCTGGTTTTATGTTCAATTTGAGCATTTTTAAGCCACTTCCACTATATAGCAGCTATATAAAGGTGTATTTTGTATAAAGGACTCATATGAAATTTATATATAGCGTCCTACCATTATCTTTATCTAGCGATCGTCACCTGTTTTATCATGACAAAATCTCAGTACTACTTAGGCTTGTTCGTTTTATCTGATCTGACTTGGCTTAGGTAATCCTAGATAGCGACGAAGTGTCCTGACCTCAAATCCTTTCAGCCAATAACAGTCCCTATTTAAGCGATCGTTAAATCACTTAAGATAATTCATCATAAGGATAATCCTTGCTGCCCCCCTTATATTAAGTGACTTACTAAAAGCATATTTAGATATACCTTTATAACGTTGCAGAATACTCGAGGTCCACACATCAGATCTTTAATGACCGCTATTACGCCATGGGCCAGTAACGGACGTAAATAAGCAATGAAAGTGACAACAACCTTTCAGTTGTATTGATTGATCTGAACCATTCGCAGCGCTACATATCTTAAACAGCCACGCTATTGAATATACCTCCAGCTAAGCGTCGAATATATTACCTGCGAACAGGGCTTATTAAGGTTTAGCCTATAACCTGTGTTTTCAGTCACGTTTAATGAAATATCATCAGTAACCAATTAGACTTTTTATATGCGGTTATAAATGAAATGCTTGCCAGCTAGGGTTTTATTTATCCAAATTCGACTAGGACTGCATTCAAGGGGGATATTTTGGTTCAGTTATATATTGGGCTATCAAAAACTGCATAACTGATATTCGGGAGAGATTTGCTATCAGGTCATATGCTCGACCTGATAGCAAGTAAACGTCGCTTACTTAACTGTCTTTATGTAGGCAGATTACTTTAGTGATTTACTGTTCTTTTTTAGGTGATTCTTCCGATTCTGTCGTTTTGTCTTCAGGATCCGTCTCGGTAGGTATAAAGTCCGCATCATTTTCATCAGCGTCACCTACCACATGTTCCAGTTTCACCTTATCAACACTGCGAAAGGTATTAATAGGTCCGGCTAACGCGTATAAGGCAAACACAACAAACAAAACCAATGCAGGCTCTGTGGCAACCACTACGAAAATCAGCATAATTAATAACAAAGCAACAAATGGTACTTTGCCATGCCAATTCACTTCTTTAAATGAATTGTACTTAAAATTACTGACCATCAATAACCCTGCGAAGCTGGTTACTAAAGCGACAATAACGCTATAGTCATCTCCGTCGACACCATATTCACCTCCGACCCAAACTAAACCTGCCACTAATGCAGCAGCAGCTGGACTGGCAAGGCCTTGAAAATAACGTTTGTCTGCCACACCCAATTGGGTATTAAAACGAGCAAGTCTTAGCGCTGCACCTGCTACATAGATAAAGGCGGCTAACCAACCAATTTTACCTAACCCACTCAATCCCCAGTTATAGGCAACAAGAGCTGGCGCCATGCCAAATGACACCATGTCGGCCATGGAGTCATACTCAGCACCGAACTCACTTTGGGTATTGGTCATTCGTGCAACACGACCATCAAGCCCGTCGAAAACCATCGCTACAAATATCGCTACTGCAGCGGCTTCAAAGTGCCCATTCATAGACGCAACAACAGCATAAAAACCCGAGAACAAGCCCGCGGTTGTTAATAAATTAGGTAAAAGATAAATACCTTTACGCTTAGATTCGGGCATAACAGCTCCTCTGATAAAATAACGGCGCCAAGATAACATAAACGGTAAGCTTTGGTTATCGGGCATCATAAAAAACACTAACCTAGGTTAACTCAACAATTTATCCCGTTGTATGAGCAACTATACCTATTATACCCATTTTCTAATATTGGCTAATACAAATAAGGTGTATAATTACGCCATTGTCGACAAATTGAGTCACCTGCTCTTGAAGTTGTCCATTTTTTTTACACCTTAGGTGTTAGTGTCAAAGCAGATGTTTTAAGTCGCTGTAATAGCTGATTTAATTTGATTTGGCACTTTTCTTGCTTTGTCAGAATACATAGTTAATTAGAAGACACACCATATTAAAAGGACAGGAAGATTAATATGAATAATTTATTTACTCTGCGCAACATAGCGCTAGCCGCTTCGCTAATGACATTTTCATTTGCCAGTTTGGCAACAGGCACCACCAATTGGGATTTTAGAACTTCTGGTGGTAACAGTTATGGAAGTGGTAGCAACACCAGTTCTTATGGTAATACGTTAAGTTTTAATTCGGCTGATACTGATTTAACGATTACAGCTTGGGCCGATACTAATGAACAGAATGGCCCAGACACCATTCAAAACGCCACAGCTGCTCAAAATGGTTACGGTTTGTTAAATTACAACCGCAATAATGATGGTCATTATGTCGATAACCGCGGCGATACTGACATGTTGTTGTTTACTTTTGATGATTTGGTAAGGATTACCGGAGTCAATATTGGCTATTACAGTACTGACTCAGATATATCAATCGCTGCTTTTGATACGCTACCAACATTACAAGGGCAAACTTGGGCTAGTGTTGCCAGCAATGCAAGTTTTAGTACAAGTTTTGCTAATATCGGCAGCGGCTGGAGCTCATTTACTAGTGCGACTGCTGATGTAGATGCTCAATATTGGATAGTTGGTGCTTACAATAGCTCATTCGGCCAATCTGGTGCAGGAGGTTTCGGGAGCAATAATGATTATCTGAAGATTGCCGGTATATCAACGATTGCTGGAGCAAGCCCTAAGCCACCGACATCTGACGTGGCTGAGCCTAGCTCATTAGCTATATTGGCATCTTTTGGTTTATTCGCTGCATGGCGTCGACGTAAATCAGCTTAAAGCTAATATGAATATCAAAAAACCTCACTTTGAAGTGAGGTTTTTTTTGCCTAAATTAATACTGAGGTATATTTACAGCAGTCAAATTCCACAAGCAAGAAAGGTAAAAGTAACGTAATATTTTATCTAAGCTTTCTAAGGAAAAGAGTCAATAATTACATGAAATTACCTTTATTTTCATCACTACTAACATCTATAGCCCTTTGCGTAATATTATCCCCCTTGGCTTTAGCTGATACCTCCGATAATTACGAAAAGGCATTATCTGCGTTTAACCAAAAATCGTTTCCAGAGTCATACATTCATCTTAAAAACGCCTTGCAAGAGTCACCTTCTCATTTACCGTCAAAACTACTTATGGGTCGAGTGTTATTAATTGATGGCTATGTGAAAGACGCGATAACTGAATTTGAAGAAGTAATGGCCGCGGGTGCCGATCTAAATTTAGTATTGGTTCCCTTAGCCAATGCCTATCTTATCAGCCGGGACTTAGACGCGCTTTTAGCATTGCCTATGCCGCGCAATTTATCTGCTCAGGTAAAACTGGATGTATTGCTGTTAAAAGCTGCTGCTCACGTACAGCGCAAAAACTTGCAGCAAGCACAGACTATTTATGAAAACGTTCGACTTGAATTTAAAAAAGATGTACGTGCACTAAATGGATTGGCGCAAATTGCTTTTTTAAATAAAGACTACGTATTAGCGAATCAGTACCTTGATACCGGGCTAGTTGAGCATAGCCAAAATCCACAAAGCTTATTTTTACGCGGTCTTGTGCTGCAAAGCCAAGGTAGAAGCGACGATGCAAGAGCGCAATTTGAACTTGCGCACAAATACGATAGCTTCGATCCAACGATTAAGCGCGCATTAGCCAATAGTTACGTTGAAGGGAATATGTTATCTGAAGCACAAGCGATGATAACGCAAATAGAGGAGCAAACCACAGGAGACCTACAAACTCAGTTGCTTAAAGCCCGTCTGTTAGCCATGCAAGAGAAAAATGGCGAAGCTGATGCGTTATTAGCAAGTCTGAGTCAAACCTTGAGCTTAGCCACTGACGAAAATAAAGATCAAACGGCTTGGATCAGCTTAGTCACAGGTATTACTGCTTATATTAATCAAAATTATGACGTTACCGTACGAGAGCTTTCACGCTATGTAAAAACGGAGTCTGCACCACCTGAGCTTTTAGGTCTGTTAGCTGAGGCTCACATTCGACAAGGCGCTCCCAAAAAAGCGGTGAAGCTTTTAGAGCTAAATGAAAGTAGCGTGTTGAAAAGTGTTCCAGTATCTTCATTGCTGTGCGACTTGTATCTCGCCAGCAACAAAGTCTTTAAATGCAATAGCATTGTTGAGGAGCTGAAAAAAACCGATGGCGACAATCACAGTGTCATTCTGTTAGAAGCAAAATTACTGGTGCGTCGTGACAAAGCAGAGCAAGCTATTGCACTTTTAAGCAATAGTGACCTCGACACCAATGCCGAAGATGTTTTGCTATTTAAAGCCTCATTAGAAGCCAACGAACAGCGCTACAGCGAGGCCTTATTATCAGCCAATAAACTTATCCTTTTGCAACCCGATAATTCTCACTATGCGAATTTGAGTGCAGATTTAAACATTCGTTTAGGTAATTTGAAGGACGCTGAGACGACCTTGCATAAAATTTTATTCAAAGATGCCGATAATATAGCTGCGCTGATGAATCTGACCCGTGTGGAATTTGCGCAAAATAAACTGTCAGCATCTCTGACTTCGATAGAAAAAGTTATCGCCCTAGCACCAACCAACACGGCTGCACTCGTTTTACATGCGCAAATATTAGTCAAGAAAAATGAATTAGACTCGGCAATTGAGAGTTTACTCACCGCCAAAGCGCTTGCGCCAGATAGTGCTGGGCCTCATGAATTACTTGTTAATATTTATCGCCAACAACAAAAGTACCCAATTGCACTAAATGAGATAAACGCCTTATTGAAAATCAATCGTTTTAATTCGGCTTATCTATTTGAAAAAGCCAATTTGTTGCTCACCCTTGATGAACCCAAAAAAGCGAAAAAACAGCTTGATATATTATTCAGTCAATGGTCGAACAACGCAGCACAATTAGTCGAGCTAAGCCGCAGTCAACTGCAAGCCAATGACATTGCGGGTGCGCAAATAAGCCTTGAACGCGCAATAGACATTGCTCCTGACTACGCCCTCGCAAAGTTAGAATATGGTCAATTATTATTAACGCAAAATAGGCTTAGCGAGGTAGACGCACTGCTCGCGAATATGCAGAAATCGTTTACTGATAACCCAAATGTATTCGTGCTACAAGGTCATTACTTCAAGGCCTTAGGCGACACACAACAAACATATCAAGCCTATACCCGTGCTTTAACTCTAGATCCTAATTTTACGCTGCCATTGATTGAGCTATATCAACTTGCCAGTCAAGGCGAGCATACAAATGAGTTTACCCAGTATCTCGTTGACTATTTGTCTATTCACAGCGACGCTCATTTTCAGCGTCACCTGCTGGCGGATCTTAATTTCATAGCTAACGATTATGCCAATGCTGAAGCACATTATCTAAAACTTATCGCCATCGATGATTTGCCTAATAAATCTAAGATTTACAATAATCTGGCTATTATCCAGATAGATTCTGACAATAAAAAAGGCTTAGACTACGCGGAAAAAGCGGTGAAACTAGCACCGAACTCGGCCGCTATATTAGATACTAAAGGATGGCTGTTGGTTAAGAATACTCAATACCAAGAAGCCTTAGAAATACTTAGATTAGCGTTTACATTGCGCTCCAATGATCCCTCTATCCGTTATCATTTGGCAGTTGCATTAAAAGAGTTAGGCCGCGCAGATCAGGCTGAAGTACAATTAAAGCAAGCCATTAATAGTGTGAAAGACTTTCCTGAAAAACCAGCCGCGATTGCCTTACTGCAAACTTTATAATATTCGCAGATTAAGCGTATTCGCCTATATCCTTTGTGATTCAACAATCCCCTAAAACAAAAACGGCTACCTAAGTAGCCGTTCTCTATTATCCAATGGATTATATAGTTAGTTACAACCCACGTTTACTCAATTACTTAGTTAATCAATGATTAAGCCATTTTCATCTGCATCAATACTGACGACACTATCTGCCATCAGTGTTCCAGATAAAATCTTCTGCGCTAATGGATTTTCAATTTCCATTTGAATAGCGCGTTTAAGTGGGCGTGCACCGTAAACCGGGTCATAACCAGCTTCTGCAATTTTATGCAACGCCGCATCGGTCAGTTCTAGTCCAATACCTTTTTCTTCTAAGCGTTTGCGCAAGAATTGCAGTTGCTTACTAGCGATAGAGGTTATTTGTTCTAATCCTAACGGATGGAATACCACGGTTTCGTCTACACGGTTTAAAAACTCAGGTCTAAAGTGAGTACTTAATACGTCAAGCACTGACTGCTTCATTTTTTCGTAATCATTTTCACTATGCTGCTCTTGAATAATATCAGAGCCCAAATTAGAGGTCATGATGATCACAGTGTTTTTGAAATCAACCGTACGCCCCTGCCCATCCGTTAAACGACCATCATCGAGTACCTGAAGCAAAATATTAAATACGTCAGGGTGTGCTTTTTCTATCTCATCGAGCAATATCACGGAATAAGGCTTACGACGTACAGCTTCAGTTAAGTAGCCGCCTTCTTCATATCCCACATAACCAGGAGGTGCTCCAACTAAGCGTGAAACTGAATGCTTCTCCATAAACTCAGACATATCTATCCGCACCATGGCGTCTTCAGTATCGAATAAGAAGCTAGCGAGGGTTTTACACAGTTCAGTTTTACCCACCCCTGTTGGGCCTAAAAACAAAAATGAACCAATCGGTTTATTTGGATCCGCTAAACCTGCACGTGAGCGTCGGATAGCATTTGATACTGCGGTGACCGCTTCACTTTGCCCCACCACACGTTCATGCAGTGCGCTTTCCATGCTCATGAGTTTATCTTTCTCACCTTCAAGCATTTTTGATACCGGAATACCAGTCCAACGAGAAAGTACGTCAGCAATCTCATTTTCTGTTACGCGACTTTTAAGAAGCTGATGCTCTGTGGTTTGCGACTCTGATTCTGTCGCTATCTCAAGCTTACTTTCAAGCTCAGGAATACGTCCATATTGCAGTTCAGACATACGACTTAAATCTGACGCACGGCGGGCTATTTCTAAATCTAATTTAGCTTGGTCAAGCTCTGCACGAATACTTTGTGTACCTTGCATGGCTAGTTTTTCAGACTTCCAGATCGTCTCTAATTCAGAAAATTTAAATTCCGCTTGCTCACGCTCAATTTCAATAAGCTCTAAACGTTTATGACTCGCATCGTCTTTCTCTTTTGCTAACGCTTGCTCTTCAAGTTTTAATTGAATGATACGTCGCTCAAGTTTGTCCATTTCCTCTGGTTTTGAGTCCATTTGCATGCGAATACTTGATGCAGCCTCATCGATTAGATCGATGGCTTTGTCTGGCAACTGTCTGTCGCTAATATAACGATGAGATAAAGAAGCTGCTGCAACGATAGCAGGGTCAGTTATTTCAACTGAATGGTGTAACTCATAACGCTCTTTCAAGCCACGCAATATCGCAATGGTATCTTCAACACTCGGCTCGTCCACCAGCACTTTTTGAAAGCGTCTTTCTAGTGCAGCGTCTTTTTCAATATATTGTCTGTATTCATCTAACGTGGTTGCGCCTACGCAATGTAATTCGCCACGGGCCAACGCGGGTTTAAGCATATTTCCGGCGTCCATCGCGCCTTCGCCTTTACCAGCACCCACCATGGTATGCAATTCGTCGATAAATAAAATAACTCGGCCTTCTTCTTTAGCCAACTCATTAAGCACTGCTTTCAAACGTTCTTCAAATTCACCTCGGTATTTAGCCCCAGCAATTAAGGCACCCATGTCCAAAGACAGAACACGTTTATTCTTTAAGCTTTCTGGTACTTCGGAATTAATGATTCGCTGAGCCAAGCCCTCTGCAATCGCAGTTTTACCTACGCCTGGCGCACCGATTAACACAGGGTTATTCTTTGTACGGCGCTGTAATACCTGAATAGTGCGGCGTATCTCATCATCTCGACCAATAACAGGATCAAGCTTGCCCTGCTCGGCTCGTTCGGTAAGGTCCGTGGTAAACTTCTCTAATGCTTGGCGAACATCTTCAGCATTCGGATCGTTTACCGTTTGTCCACCACGAATATCCTCGATTGCTTTTTCAATAGACGCTTCTGTGGCGCCAACCTGACGCAACAAATCACCCAGTTTGCCTTTGTCTTGCACTGCTGCCAGTACAAATATTTCTGAAGTTATATATTTGTCTTTACGCTTTTGAGCGATTTTATCACTCAGGTTCAGCAATACTACTGACTCTTTAGCCAATTGAACGTCGCCACCAACGCCTTCTACACGGGGAATATTATCTACTGCTTCGGCCAGAGCTGAACGTAACGAATTCACATTTACTTTGGCATTCTCGAATAACGCACGCACAGATCCGCCTTGCTGATTCAGCAAAGCCGTCATCACATGTACAGGTTCAATGTATTGATGATCACGCCCAAGCGCTATGGATTGAGCATCGGATATAGCAAGTTGAAACTTACTGGTGAAACTGTCTAAACGCATATACCACTCACTTATAATGGATTAATAATTAACCTATTAATGGTGTGATATTAAGAATATTCAAGCAAAGAATACGATTTTAGTAGACTAATATTGAGCTAGATCAAGTTGCTAAAACAACCTAAGGTTGAAGGTATATACCTGAAACCATTCGACCGGTTTTTGCTAATCCTTGATGGGTAGCACGGCGATGAGAAAAGAGCTGCTTGGCATTTGCATAAGTGCACAGGTCTGCAGTATAAACATTGCTTATCCCGACTGCCGTTAGCTTTTCAAGGGCTATAGTTTGTAAGTCTGCCTGATACTTCCCCCCAGTTTTCCCGCTAGTAAAGCAATGGGCGTATTGGTCAAAGTGACTTAAGACCGTTTCGTTTACTTCATAATTTGCCTGGCTAATGTGAGGACCAATCCACGCGAGTAAATTGTTTGGTTTGCTACGCATGACGTTGCAGCTATTTTCAATTACGCCGTCAGCTAGGCCTTTCCAGCCCGCATGCACAGCCGCGACTTCAGTGCCGTGCATATCACAGAGTAAAATAGGCAGGCAATCGGCTGTCATAACAGCACATACCAATCCCGAGTAAGTTGTTGTCGTCGCGTCAGCATCTTGGTTTTGCTCAGAGTCAGGCGTTACTAATATACAATCGTTACCATGCACTTGATTCAACCATTTCACATGTTGATAGCGAGGTAACCGTTGTCGATTAGCCAGCACAGCGGCATTGTCATCCCCAACATGGGCACCGACGTTAAAAGAGTCATAGGGAAACTGACTAACCCCACCGACTCGCAAAGTCGAAAATGCCTGTACCTTTTTTGGCGCAGGCCAATTAGGTGTTATGAATGATAATGCCGTCATTGTTTAAACCAGATCGTTTGGGTTTTGCGCAGTGTCTTCTTTTAATACCGCTAACAAATTAACAAAGTCGTCAGGCAATGGAGCTTGAAACGACATCCACTCACCAGTAATGGGATGTTCAAGTTCTAACTGAATAGCGTGCAACGCTTGGCGTTTAAAACCACGAATGGTGTCAATCATAATTTCACTTGCCGCTTTTGGTAAACGAGGACGGCCACCGTATGCTTGGTCACCGATTAACGGATGACGTAAATGCGCCATGTGCACACGAATTTGGTGTGTTCTGCCCGACTCAAGCTTTAAACGAAGATGTGTATGAGCACGAAATTTTTGCTTAACACGGTAATGCGTTAAAGCGGGTTTTCCCGATTGAACCACTGCCATGTTTGTGCGCTTAGTAGGATGACGACCGATCGGCTCGTCGACACTGCCACCAGCAATTAAGTTGCCATAAACAACCGCTTCATATTCGCGGCTAATTTCTCTTGCTTGAAGCTTCTCCACTAAATGTGTTTGAGCAGGAATAGTTTTAGCCACGACCATCAAACCGGTGGTGTCTTTATCTAAGCGGTGCACGATACCCGCACGTGGCACACTGCCAATATCAGGAACATGATTAAGCAGCGCATTTAAAATAGTACCGTTGGCATTACCTGCCCCAGGGTGCACGACCAAATTTGTTGGTTTGTTGATAACAAGAATATGCTCATCTTCGTATACGATATTCAAATCAATATTTTGAGCGCTGTGCCGTTCCTGTATTTCGATACTGGCATTAATTTCAATTAACTCTTCACCAAGTAACTTTTCTCTTGGTCTGTTCACTATCTGACCATCTACGGAGACTTGATCGGCTAAAATCCAATCTTTTATCCGTGATCGTGAATAATCAGGGAACATTTCGGCCAAAGCTTGATCTAAACGTTTACCTAACAACGTTTGTGGCACCGCGGCCTGTAGTTGTATTTTTTCATAGCTTGTAGACATGCAAAGGAGACCCTAGTAGTGTTTCGAACGATTTATATGTGCATAGCCCAATACGCTGGGTTAGAATATGCAGCTGTTATCGGTTCTATAAAACCCTATTCTAACGGATTTTTGCCAGCAATGAATCGACGAACGCTTATCGCAAGCATAAATAAGAGTAAATAAGATAAATATGATGAGAAAGTTATCGTTACCCAAGATTTTTCTAGCCGCAGCGATTATCGCGATAAGTGGCTGTTCGTCCTCTCCAGATGATGAAGAAGTAGTTGTAAATAATCGTAGCGCCGCATCTTTATATGAAGATGCGAAAGAAAAAATGGCAATTGGTAACTTCAATGCTGCCACTGCGACCCTTAGTGCATTAGATTCAAGATATCCATTTGGACCTTTATCAAATCAGGTTCAGTTAGATTTAATTTATGCTTACTATAAGTCAGGCAAAGTGAACGAAGCCATTTCAACTATCGATCGCTTCACCCGATTAAACCCAAACCATGCTGATGTTGACTACGCTCTATATATGCGCGGATTAACTAACATGGAATCAGATAAAAATTTATTTCAAGAATTAGTGGGTATTGACCGTTCAGACCGTGATCCCAGTAAATCTCGTGAAGCATTTGAAGATTTCAGACGTTTAATTGAGAAGTACCCTGATAGCAAATACGCCGCTGATGCGCAAAAACGTATGTTGCACATCAAAAGCCGTCTAGCAAAGTATGAAATTGCTATTGCACGTTTCTATATGCGTCGTGAAGCATACGTAGCTGCAGCTAACCGAGGCCGTTACGTGCTTGAGTACTATCCAGATACTGACCATGTGCAAGAAGCCTTAGAAATCATGGTGGAATGTTACGATCAGCTAAAGCTTGATGATTTGAAAAACAACGTGATGAAAACGCTTAAACTTAACTATCCACAAAGCAGTTTTATCAGCTAACGGGATAGATAGCTTAACCATTAAAAAACGCGCCTTGAGCGCGTTTTTTTATAAGTGAATTTTACGTGATACGTTATTTAAAAAACAACTGGCTGAAAGGGTTCAAAAGTCGCGCTAAACCCGAAGTAAAATGTAACGGCTTATCTACCATGGTAAAAACCAAACACCCTTCGTCGGCCTCAGAGAAAGGCATGTGTTTGTTACTGCTATCCATAATAGTAAAATCACCACAATCGTAGTCGGCTAATCCATCACTAAACTGCCCATCAATAACCAGTGTAAACTCAGAGCCTTTGTGGGTGTGCTCAGGTACACGACCGCCTTTTTCCATATAAATAAAGTTAGCTTGACCGTCCTGTCCTAAATCCACCGGTGCCTGCCATAATTTACCCACCAGACGAGACCAATTACCGGTTTTCTGAGTATATCTAGCCAAGGCTCTGGGCAGGGCGAATTGACGGCCGTCGAGTTCAAGTGGGCAATTGACCGGCTGGACGTCTATCGGTTCAAAATCAGTGCCCTGCATAATCTGTAACATCATATCGTTGAGATCTTTATTAACATCAACGCCGGGTGTTTGAATTGTCCGCGATAATTCTTTTACACTTATATCTTCTTGCGCTTGCATTGTTAATGCCTGACAACGAGGGCACATATCAACATGGGCTGAAATGATCAGGGCTAAATTAACTGGACATGTGCCTTCAGCAAAAGCTTGAATATGTGCCAATTCAGGATGGAAATTAATCATTATCTTTTAACATCTCTTTTAAACGCTGTAAGGCAAGGCGTGTTCGCGATTTGACGGTACCAAGGGGGATGGACAATTCGTCTGCCACTTCTTGTTGGGATTTACCTTCCACGTAAATAGCCTCGATCACAGCACGCTGTTTCTCTGGCAGTGCACCAAACAACTTACCGAGTTCTTGCAACGTGACTTGCTCGTCGAGGGGGACTTCGTTAACGTCTGCGGTTTGTTCACAAAGAACAGGCCATAAATCATCTGCGCATATATCTTCTTTACGGTTACGTTGTTTACGCAGCATATCGAAACGGATATTTCGAGCGATAGTAAAAATCCAAGTCGACGGCGCGCCTTTCTCTGAATTAAATAGGTGAGATTTCTGCCATACATTCGACATCGTGTCTTGCACCAACTCCATAGCAAGCGCCTCGTTACCCATTTGCTTAAGAGCGTACGAACGAAGTCGAGGGGCAAAATAATTAAACACTTCTGCAAAGGAGCGTTTACAGCGCATTTGCCCTACTAATTCAAGATATGCTGACATTTCGTTAGCACACTCTTTCGGTACAACTGCATTTGAATGTTTTGTTTCCAAAGGGATTCCGACAAGCATCACTTTTCACCTGTATTAACGATTACAGTTTATACACGCTTAGTTGTGAAAAAGATCATTTGACCAATTGTGTCAAAAAATCGATCGTTTTAACATAGTCCCTTTGCTGAATAAATTGCTGTTTTTGTTCGGCTGAAACAGGCAGAAGTTCTAGCCATCGATGAACCACCCAAATTGGATCGTCAAAATGAGTTTCTGGATACATCTCTTGAATCTCGGGGTACTTATTAAATATATCGACTAAGCGCTGCTGCACCAAAGAAATATCAGTTTCCGGTTCTAGCTGCCATGCAGGAAGCCATGAACATTGTCCGATCTGTAGGCCATCTTTTTCCGTTTCAATGTGTTGAATGGAAAAGCAACGATCACCTTCTACTGTTATCCCAAGTAAACCATCGTTCAATATATCAAAGTCAATAACCTTAACGTGGGTGCCAACATGATGAATGTGTTCATTTCGAGATTTATCCCCTTTGGCATTTAACATGCAAATACCGAAGCCCGACTGGGCAGCACATGCCTCTTTCACCATACGGATATAACGCGGTTCAAAAATGCGCAGTGCCATACGCCCTTGGGGTAAAATGTGTGCTGATAAAGGGAATAAAGGTAATGTAAACATATTCAAGTGTATTACTCAGGTGGTAGATATGGATTGGTACGTGATCATCACTATTTAGATCTGTGACCATTGGAAATCATTCAAATGATGATCTAAAAACCCGTTTATACGTTAAAAATCATAGTAACTTTATAATGACCGTCAACATATAACGAGTGCGACCCTATGGAAGCAGTAGAACGTTTCGTAAACTTTTATAAAAAACTAGATACCCAATCCCTTACAGAACTCGCGGATCTTTACAGCGCAGACATTGTTTTTGTCGACCCAGTAAAGGAACATCGAGGCTTACCAAATGTACGACATTACTTTGCTCAACTACTGGAAAATGTTAGTCAATGCTCGTTTGACATTCAACAAGTAGATGAATTTGATTCCCGCGCAGTGATTACGTGGGTAATGCATTTTAGTCATCCCAAGCTAAACGCGGGCAAAAACATCAGTGTGCAAGGCATTAGCCAAGTGGCGCTTACAGAGAATAAAATTTGTTATCAACGGGATTATTATGATTTAGGCAGCATGTGTTATGAACACATACCGCTTCTTGGCTCGGTTATCAGATACCTTAAAGGACGATTAGCGTCATGAAACAAATTTTAATCACTGGTGCAACGTCAGGTATCGGCGAAGGATTCGCCAAGCTTGCTGCTGATAGGCACTATAACGTCATTGCTTGCGGCCGCAATAAAGAAAAACTCACTGAGCTCGAAACTAGCCACTCGTTATCAACCCTTAATTTTGATGTCACCGACCAACAGCAAACTCTAGATGCATTAAGTAATGTGCAAGCTGATATATATGTTCTCAACGCTGGCGTTTGCGAATACGTTGATATTGATACATTTGATCCAGATATGTTTAAAAGAGTTTTTGAAGCGAACTTTTTTGGCGTTGTTAATTGTATCAATGCTTTATTACCTAATTTAGTAGCGGGTAACCAACTCGTTATCGTCGACAGTATGGCTAGGTTGCTACCCTTTACGCAGAGCCAAGTATATGGCGCCAGTAAAGCGGCTTTACATTACCTGACCAAAACAATGGAAGTTGATTTAGCCGCCAAAGGCATAATGGTGCAGAGTGTTTCACCGGGTTTTGTAGAAACGCCCTTGACCAATAAAAACGATTTCGATATGCCTATGCGAATTTCCGTTGATGAAGCAGTGGCGAGTTTACTTAAGGGCATTGAGAAGCGTTCGAAAAATATTTATTTCCCTATGATGTTTGGCGTAATACTTCGCGTGTTATCACGACTACCCAGCTCGATAAAAGTCGCGCTAAGTAAGAAAATGAAAAATAACAAACAGGAAGCGGACAAAGATGTCTAAGCGAATTGCCATTATTGGCAGCGGAATTTCAGGATTAACATGTGGCCACTTGCTGCACACGAAACACGACATTACCATTTTTGAAGCCAACGATTACATCGGTGGGCACACTGCCACAAAAGACGTCATGGTTAATGGCCGCGAATATGCTATCGATACGGGTTTTATCGTTTACAACGATTGGACGTACCCCAACTTTATAAAGTTGATGGACAGCCTAAAAGTGAAGAGTCAGCCCAGCGAAATGAGTTTCAGTGTCAAAAATACGGCTCTGAATTTAGAATATAACGGAAATACACTTAATAGTTTATTTGCTCAACGGCGCAATCTATTTCGACCTTTATTTTGGCGTATCGTAAAAGATATTTTACGTTTCAATAAGCTGTGTAAAGCACAAGACTTAGCCAACATAAACGCTCAGCAAACCTTGTTTGGCTTTCTAACCGAACATCATTTCAGCGACGCGTTTATTTATAATTATATATTACCGATGTGCGCGGCAATTTGGTCTACCAGTGTTGAAGACATAAAAGCATTCCCTTTTATATTTTTCTTACGATTCTTTAATAATCACGGTTTACTCAACATCACAGACCGTCCTCAATGGTATACCCTTATTGGCGGCTCAAGAGAGTATATTGCGCCCTTATCGAGAGGTTTTAACAATAAAATTCGCTTAAGCACGCCGGTTACACACGTAACGAAAATGGAGTCTGGCTATCAAGTGAATTGGCATGAGGGCAGTGAACAGTTCGATGAGATTATTTTTGCTTGCCATAGTGATCAGGCTCTAGGCATGCTTGATAACGCTAAAATTCCCCAGCGGGAGCTTGTAGCTAATATACTTGGCCAAATAAAATACATTCCTAATGACGTTATTTTGCACACTGACAGTAGTGTATTACCTAAACGTAAGCTCGCCTGGGCCAGTTGGAACTATTCGATCCCTAATGAACGCGAAGCCCATCACTCACCTGCGATACTGACTTACAATATGAATATCTTGCAGTGCCTTAAATCAGATACCACTTTTTGCGTAACACTCAATAATCGCAGAGGTATCGCCGAAGATGCAATATTAGGGACTTACCAATATGCCCATCCTCAATTTAATGAAGCCGCTATCAATGCGCAGTCTCGTCGACATGAAATTTCCGCTGTAGACGGACTGCATTTTTGTGGTGCATATTGGTATAACGGCTTCCATGAAGATGGTGTGCGTAGCGCATTAGACGTATGCCAGCATTTTGGTGAAACCTTGTAATGCAAAGTGCTATGTATAAAGGTCGGGTGTTTCACGCTCGCCACTACCCTAAAAAGAATTCGTTTAACTACGATATTTTTCTTATGTGGTTAAAACTTGATGAGTTGAGTGAAATTGAAAAAAAAGTGCGTTTTTTCTCATCCTCACATTGGGCCCCCTTGCGTTACAAACGCCAAGATTATCTGGGTGATAAAACGGAATCACTCGAGAAAAGTGTCCTCGCGCGGATGAGCGAATTAGCAGGAAAGCAACTTGCTGGTGACGTATACCTACTTGGGCAAGTACGCACGTTTGGTTTGTATTTTAGCCCCGTCAATTTCTATTACTTACGTCAACCAGACGGTCATTACAGCCATATGTTGGCTGAAGTCAGCAATACCCCGTGGAATGAACGGCATCACTACTTAGTAGACTTAAATGACCAACAGGATTCACAAAAAGCATTCCATGTTTCCCCCTTTAACCCCTTGGATATGCAGTATAAATGGGAGGTTATGCAACCGGGTAACAAACTCAAATTAACACTCAAATGTGTCAAAGAGATCACGCATTTAGACACAGGTTTGAATTTAACGCGTATTGAACTGAACTCTGGCTCAGTATTTCGCGTACTAGTATCAATCCCTAGCATGGCCATTAAGACCGTAATCGGTATTTATTGGCAGGCAATAAAACTATTTTTAAAACGTGTGCCCTTTTACGCGCACGCAACACAAGGTAAGAAGTAGTATGGTTAACAGCGAACAGACCCTCCAAGAAGTTAATTCACTTTCTTGGCAAGACAAAATCAGCCGCCAAATCATGTTGAAAATTTTTGCCAGTTTGCCCGAAGGCGAAATGGTCATAAAAGAAAATGGCGTGTTAGTCGATGTATTCGGCGAAAAAGGCTCTGACTTACATGCCGAAATCAACTTCCTAGACTTGCGTTCATACCGCCGTTTGCTATTTGGTGGCAGCGTCGCCTCAGGCGAAACATACAGCGAAGGTATGTGGATTACACCAAATCTAACCAATGTAATTCGAATTTTCGCCCGCAACTTGCCGATGCTTGACCGCTGGGAAGGTAAAATGGAGTGGTTAGCTTTGCCGCTTCGCAAGATCAGTCATTTTGCACGGCGTAACTCCACTAGCCAAGCAAAGAAGAATATTGCGGATCATTACGATTTGGGCAACAAGTTATATACCCGATTTTTAGATGACAGCATGATGTACTCATCGGCAATTTACCCGCACAAAGACGCCAACCTTAGCGAGGCACAGCAATATAAACTGAAAACCATATGTGACAAGTTGCAACTTACAGCAAACGATCATTTATTAGAAATAGGCACCGGATGGGGTGGGCTGGCGGTTTATGCGGCTAAAAATTATGGCTGCAAAGTGACCACAACCACGATTTCTGAAGAACAATACGCGTTTGCCCAACAGTGGGTTGAACGTGAAAACTTACAACAACAAATAACCCTTTTGAAAAAAGACTATCGGTTATTAGAAGGCCAATACGACAAGTTGGTTTCAATTGAGATGATTGAAGCGGTAGGTAAAGATTATTTGCCTACCTTTTTTCAGCAATGCTCTAAGCTCTTAAAGAAAGACGGCGTTATGTTGCTCCAGTCAATAACCATCAGTGATCAGCGCTTGAACAGTTATGCCAAAAGCGTTGATTTCATTCAAAAACATATATTCCCAGGTGGATTTTTACCGTCTCAGTTGTTGATCAATGAGCACCTTAAGAAACACACCGACATGATGATCCGCGATCTTCATGATATTGGATTAGACTATGCAAAAACCCTACAACATTGGCATCAAGCATTTAACAGTAACATTGATGTGCTAGCCCAAGATGGTTACGACGAACGCTTTAGTAATATGTGGCGCTACTATCTTAGCTACTGCGAAGGCGGTTTTTTAGAGCGTACCATTAGCACCGTGCAACTGGTACTAAGTAAACCTGCTTATTGCGCCCCGTTAAGCCGCTAACATGAAGCCAAGCATCCGCTGTATCGTATTGTTGTTAATTCTGTGCTCATCGGTAGCGCAAAGTTCGGCACTGACCCGGGAGATGCAGCCGATAGGAAGCGCCAAGTTATCGGTGTTTTTATGGGATATATATCACTCTACGTTATATAGCGCTGACGGTACTTATAGGGAGAATCAACGACCTCTGGCGCTACAAATTACTTATTTACGAGATATCGATGCAGACGATCTTTTAGCTTCAACCTCGGACGAATGGGACAAGCTCGGCATTGCCCGTGAAGTTTATCGGCCTTGGTTGACGCAACTCGCTCGTATATGGCCCGACATCAAGGAACAAGATGAGTTTTTATTTTTAATCAATGACGACCACAGTGGTGCGTTTTATGTAAATCAAAAACCGGTGGGTAGCATCACAGATAAAGATTTTTCAGCGAGTTTTATACGTATATGGTTAGACCCCAATGGTAGCTACCCAAAACTGCGCAAGCAATTAATCGGTCAGGCAAAATAGGACACAATTATGCACACCCTAAAAGCTCTTTCACTATCCGCTAGTGTAGTGTTGTTAAGCGCTTGTAGTACCGCTATTGATGAATATCGAGGCACGACACCGGCCTTTTCACTCAAAGACTACTTCGATGGCCAGTTATCAGCTTGGGGTATAGTTCAAGACTATTCAGGTAAACTCACTCGGCGATTCTGCGTCGATATCACAGCAACCTGGCAAGGCAATAATGGCCAGCTTGATGAATCATTTTATTTCAATGATGGTTCCCGTCAAACACGGATATGGAACGTCACTGTAGATGATAATGGCGCCGTAACAGGCAGTGCATCGGATGTAGTGGGTCAAGCGAGTGGCGCATCACAAGGCAGCGCCTTTAACTGGAAATACACCTTAACCGTTCCCATTGACGGCACCGAATACGACTTCGCGATTGATGACTGGATGTACGCTTTAGACGATAACCGTATGATGAATCGTTCATACATGAAAAAATTCGGTGTGACCGTTGCTGAATTTTCAATCTTTTTTGATAAGAGCGCAGATGTACCCTTATGCGGTTCTTAAATCTACTCTAGGCTTAGGGCCTAACGTACTGCGCAAAAAAAAGCGACCTGTGGGTCGCCTTGATTTTTGTCAATAAATAAGCGCTTATTCTAACACGGATATAGGCTCTGACACTTTCGCTTTACCCTGCTTAATGGCAATCTCGACACGCCTGTTACTGCTGCGCGCTTGTGCATTATCTTCGCCCAATAAGGGGGCCGTATCCGCTTTACCCACAACCGACATACGACTTTCATTAAAACCAGGCGCTTTGCGTAACTCTTCAGCCACGGCAACCGCACGTTGCGCCGACAAGTCCCAATTAGAACGATATAGCTCGTTAGAAATCACCATACTGTCGCTGTGACCTGATATTTCAATATCACCTGGCATATCAGCCAGTATGGTACCTATCTTACGCAGGATAGGTCGAAATTGAGGTTGTAAAAATGCTGAACCGGCAGAGAAAGAACCATTTTCGCGAATACGAATAATGAGCTGCTGCCCTAATGATTCCATTTCAATTGCTCCGTCGAGAATTTCTTTTTCCAGTTGCTGTGCAACCTTCTTCAATTTCTCGTTGGCTTCTTCTTGGCTTGCTTTACTTTTCGCGCTTGCTTCTTCGCTAGCGGTTTGCTGAGCGGCACCGCCTTTTTGTTCACCACGTTGCTTTTGACGTCCACCAGCCGAGTCTTCATTGCCGGCTTGAAACTCTAACATTTGCTGGGTCATTTCAATGGTTTGCTGCTGAATTGTCTCAATTGGCGTCGGATCTGGGCGCCCTGGTCTAAATTCCATGGCAATAACACTTGTACCTTTGGGAATGTCTTTCACTTCAATTTTGTTCTGCACACCAAAAGCAAACTTCATCGAACCGGCAATTTGCTTAAATTTTAGTACATCCATTTCTGAGAATGACAGCAGCAAAACGAAGAAACACATCAATAAAGACATTAAATCTGCAAATGTCCCCATCCATGCAGGTAGACCTTCGGGGGGACATTTTGGGCATTCGTCTTCCATGACTTATGCGTCTTCCGTGGCGCTGCCGCGTTTACTGGCAGCTAAATAACTTTTGAGTATTCCTTCGATAACTCTAGGGTTTTGCCCGTCCGCTATCCCAATTATTCCGTCTAGGATAAGACTTTGATTGAGCTTTTCTTCGACTGCACGATTACCCAGTTTTTCTGCAATGGGTAAACATACCACGTTCGCTAATACTGCCCCGTAAAGAGTGGTTAAAAGCGCAACGGCCATTGCCGGCCCGATTGATTTGGGATCATCCATGTTTGATAACATGGCAACCAAACCAATTAGCGTACCAATCATGCCCATTGCAGGCGCCACATCACCTAAGCCTTTAAAGATGGTAGCACCGAATTCGTGGCGCTCAGTCGTCATTGAAATATCTTTGCCTAATGTTGCCCGCACGACATCGACATCGTGCCCATCAACCAGCATATCGACACCTTTTTGCATAAATTCATTTTCAATTTGGGCTTCTTCTAACGCTAAGAAACCACCTTTGCGTGCTGCATCGGCCATTTCAACAATTTTTTCGATTTGAGATTCAGGTGATTCTATTTTGAACATAAAGGCTTTACCGGCAATTTTACCCGCACCAAAAAACTGCCCTAAGGTAAACTGAGATAACACCACGAATAAACTACCGCACACGACGATTAAAATAGAGGGTACGTTAAAAAACATCCCCAAATCACCGCCTAGCACCATGGCCATGATCACGAAACCAAACGCGCCGATCATGCCGATAAGGGTTGCTAAATCCACATTGTACTCCCATCAAAAAAGTGTGTTACGTGAAATAAAAAATGGCCTAGCTATAAAACGCCTGCTTTTAATTAGCAAATAACAGGATATATATTTAGCTTATTGACTTGGTTAATCATTTTATCGACTAAGTTGAAATAATCTATAGTCCTTAGGTACAAATCCTTTGTAGTGTAGCCTGAAATATCATCATCATGTTGAGATAAGTATTTAATCATAAGAGAAATAGTTTTAACGGTTCACGCTCTGAAGTATGAAAAAGGTTTGACCACTATTTACCCCTCAGGTAAGGTGCGCTCAACTCGTAAAAGAGCAATACACAATAGAAGCGGACACTATGACCAGTCGTAAAAAAACCGAAAACCTTAGCTTTGAAGAGTCGATGCAAGAGCTCGATAGTATCGTCAATCAAATGGAAGAAGGTGAGCTAAGTTTAGAAGATGCCCTAGGGCGTTTTGAGCGAGGCATTCAATTAGCCCGTCACAGCCAAAGTAAACTAAAACAAGCCGAACAGAAAGTTCAAATACTAATGGGTCAAGATGAGCAATCTATGCTGGTCGACTTCGATCCCTCCAATACCCAAGACTAATGACTTTTGAGACTCAACAAAAACGTGTTCATCAACACGTAGACGCCTTACTGCAAGCACAAATATCAGCTTTGGGAGACCACGCCCCAACGCTAAAAAATGCCATACAATATGCACTGCTGATGGGCGGCAAACGTATGCGACCGTTTTTGGTGTATGCCGTTGGCGAAGCTTTAGGAATTCAAGAAGCAGACTTAGATGCGCCCGCACTTGCACTGGAATGCATTCATGCCTATTCCCTAGTGCATGATGACTTACCAGCGATGGACGACGACGATTTGCGTCGCGGTCACCCAACCTGCCATATTCAATTTGACGAAGCCAACGCTATATTAGCGGGCGATGCCTTGCAAACATTAGCCTTTGAGATTATTAGCCACTATCCGTTGTCAGTATTTGCTAATCAACAACGTATTGAGTTGGTTAAAATACTCAGTCGTGCTTCTGGCTATTCAGGGATGTGCGGTGGGCAGGCAATTGATCTAGATTCAACTAATAAACGTATTAGCCAGTCACAGTTAGAATTATTACATAGCAAGAAAACCGGTGCGTTAATTTTAGCCGCCGTTGAAATGGCTTGTACGTTAAGTACTGATATAACTGATCAGAGCAAAGAATTGTTTCGTCAATATGCCCAAACCATAGGTCTAGCATTTCAAGTACAAGACGATATTTTAGATGTTATTGGTGATTCGGAAACCTTAGGTAAGCCCCAAGGTTCCGACCAAGAACAAAATAAAAGCACCTACCCTGCATTGCTTGGTATAGAAGGGGCTCAGCGTTATCTAAGTGAACTTCACCAAGAAGCGCTTCAAGCTTTGCTAGCTTTACCCTACAATACACAGGTGTTGAGATCCTTTACCGATTTCGTCATTCATCGTAATTACTGATTACGAACGATACATCATCATCAAATAATAATAGTAGAAACGAACCTAATGACCCTGGATTTAGCCCACTACCCTCTTCTGGCTTTGGCGGATACCCCCAAGCAATTGCGCGAGTTACCGCAAGACAAACTAAAGCAAGTTTCCAAAGAATTACGTCAATATTTACTTACCAGCGTAAGCCAAAGTAGTGGTCATTTTGCGTCCGGATTAGGCACAGTCGAATTAACTGTGGCGTTGCATTACGTTTACAACACCCCATTTGACCGTTTGATCTGGGATGTGGGCCATCAGGCTTATCCTCACAAGATTTTAACGGGACGTCGCGAGCGTATGCCTAGCATACGGCAGAAAAACGGCTTACACCCTTTCCCATGGCCAAATGAAAGTGAATACGACACCTTTGCTGTCGGTCACTCATCAACGTCTATCAGCGCAGCGGTAGGCATGGCTGTAGCCGCTGAGAAAGAAGCCTTAGGCCGAAAAGTAGTAGCGGTTATCGGCGATGGTGCAATGACAGCCGGAATGGCATTCGAAGCCCTTAATCATGGCGGTGACATAGACAAAGACATGTTGGTTATCTTAAACGATAACGAAATGTCGATTTCAGAAAACGTCGGGGCATTAAACAGCCATTTGGCTCGATTGCTAACAGGCAACTTCTTTAACTCTATTCGTGATGGCGGTAAAAAACTGCTCAGCACCGTTCCACCAATCAAAGAATTTGCTAGCCGAGCAGAAGAACATATTAAGGGCATGGTTGTGCCTGGCACCATCTTTGAAGAATTAGGTTTTAACTATATTGGCCCAATAGATGGCCATGATGTAAACGGCGTGGTCGAGACACTGAAAAACATGCGCAATATCAAAGGCGCTCAAATCCTGCACGTCGTGACCAAAAAAGGCAAAGGCTACGAACTGGCCGAAAAAGATCCTATTAAATTTCATGCCGTGCCTAAATTTAATCCATCGGCTGATGGATTGCCAAAAGCGGCACCGAGCGATCCGACTTACTCCAGCATATTTGGTCGTTGGTTGTGTGACATGGCACAGCAAGATCCTAATCTAATGGCAGTCACCCCAGCAATGCGCGAAGGTTCTGGCATGGTTGAGTTTTCGCAAAAATATCCTAAGCAATATTTTGATGTAGCCATCGCTGAACAACACGCGGTGACGTTTGCCGCCGGCCTTGCCAAAGAAGGTCAAAATGCCGTTGTGGCCATATATTCAACCTTTTTACAGCGTGCATATGACCAACTAATCCATGATGTTGCGTTACAGAATCTGCCTGTTTTGTTTGCAATTGACCGAGCGGGTTTAGTTGGTGCTGATGGCCCAACACACCAAGGCGCATTTGATATTCCATTTTTACGCTGCATACCTAATATGGTGATCATGGCTCCAGCTGATGAGAATGAATGTCGTCAAATGCTCTACACTGGTCACAAATTGAATAAGCCCGCAGCCGTTAGATACCCTCGAGGTTCAGGCACTGGGGTAAAACCAGACGTTGAGATGCATGCCTTAGAAATAGGCAAGAGTAGATCTATTCGTCAAGGACAAAAAATAGCGATTTTGAATTTTGGTGCATTACTTCCTTACGCGGAAAAAGCTGCTGAGGTACTAAACGCAACCGTTATCGATATGCGCTTTGTGAAACCGTTAGATACTGCCGCCGTTAGTCAGGCAGCAAAAGGCCATGAGCTGATTATGACCCTTGAAGATGGTGCCATAATGGGTGGCGCTGGCGGGGCGGTTGCCGAGTATCTGCTAAGCACAAAATACAGCTGCCGACTGTTGCAAATAGGCTTGCCTGATGAGTTTATTATGCAAGGTACGCAAACTGAGATGTATGCTGAATTAGGCATAGATGATGCGGGTATTATCGCCAAAGCTCAGGCATTTTTTAGCTAGGCGTTACGCACACCAACTGTCAACATCAAACAATCGTATCTAACGTTGCGCTAATAGCCTATCTAGGTTATTGGCGAACGCTTGTTTTTCTTTACTGCCGTAAGCACCTGGCCCACCTGTTTGTACGCCGCTGCTACGCATGGTGTCCATAAAATCACGAATATTCAATATGCTGCCAATACTCTCTTTGGTATATAGCTCACCCCTTGGATTTAGCGCCAAAGCACCTTTGGCTATCACTTCTGCTGCAAGGGGTATGTCAGCCGTAATGACCAAGTCATTGGCCACACATTGCTCAACAATATAATCATCTGCCACGTCAAAACCACTTTGTACTTGAATACTTGTAATATTCTTATCCGGTGGCACGGGTATATGTTGATTGGCCACTAGGGTCATTTCAATTTGTGTGCGCTGGGCGGCCTTAAATAAAATTTGTTTCACAAGAACCGGACAAGCGTCCGCATCAACCCAAATTTTCATGGTGTTCCTTAATCGAAATATAGATAGAGTTGGAATTCGTGCCGCTGTGTGAAATAAAGAATTTATCAGCGCTTTATTCCCATTGTGACAACAATACGCAATACAGCCGCACGCAATGTAAACCGATTACAACCAGCCAAAATAAAGCGTGAGATGCATCAAAATTAGCGCAAAAAAGCCTGCTAATACATCGTCAATCATAATGCCGAATCCGCCATGCACGCGCGCATCCAGATAACTGATTGGCCAAGGTTTAAGAATATCAAATAGCCGAAACAGCGCGAAGCCTAACAATAAACTCTGCCAGCTTAATGGCACAGCAATCATGGTGATAAGTAAACCGGCAATTTCGTCCCACACGATGGATGAATCATCATGCACCATCATGTCTTTCGCCGTTTTACCGCATAACCAAATACCCGCGATTGAGGCAACAAACGTAACCAGTAAATAACCGCTTAGTGAGGTGCTGTAGGCTAATAGGCAAACGAGTGGAATGGCCGCTAGGGTGCCAAATGTACCGGGGGCCTTGGGCGCTAAACCGCTACCAAAGCCCAATGCTAAAAAGTGCACTGGGTTAGCTAACGATACGCGTTTACGAATATGCCTGTCCATTATGCTCGCTTGGCGTTATTACATGGTTCTGACTCGCTAAAGTGCTCAAAACCGGTTTGATTATAGGCGTAGCTTTCGTCATCAATTTTCAAATCGACTTTGCCCACAGCCCCATTAATTTGACCGATGCAAGTAGCCGTTACATTGCTACACGCCAACACGCGATCAACACTGTTCTTCTGCTCTTCGCTGACGGTAAAGAGCAGCTCGTAGTCATCACCGGCACTTAATGCGTAGTGAAAAGCACTGTCTCTATCTACTGATTCTAGCATGGCGCTCGACAAAGGAAGTTTGTCCAGTTGCAAACACGCACCACACTGGGACGCATTTAGAATATGTTTGATATCAGCCAGCAAGCCATCGGATATATCAATACAGGCATTTGCTACGCGACGTAGGCTCGTTCCTGCGAAGACTCTAGCCGTTGGGTAATGTAAACGATTAAGCAAATATTCCCGGTGCTGGGGGTTTTCAACAGCGGTTTTATTTAACAGTATATCAAGTCCTAAACCGGCATCACCAAGGGTGCCTGTTACATACACAAAATCACCGGGCTGAGCGCCAGAGCGTTTTAGGGCTTGGCCAGCGGTAACAAAACCTTGCGCGGTAATCGTAATGGCCAGCGGGCCTTGTACGGTATCGCCGCCAATTAGTTGCACTGAATAGAACTCAGTTAATTCTTTAAAGCCATCAGAAAAAGCTTTCAGCCACTGCTCATCCACGTTCGGAATAGACAATGACAAACTTAACCAAGCTGGCTCAGCGCCCATGGCAGCCAAATCGCTTAAATTAACTGAAATCGCTTTTTGCGCGATCGCTCTAGGAGATGCATCAGGTAAAAAGTGCACACCGCTGATGAGGGTATCAGTTGTAGTAGCTAATGCTTGTCCAGCAGGTATCTGGGTAAGGGCACAATCATCGCCGATGCCCAACAACACATCCTTGCGCTGAAAACTAACATCACGAAAATAGGTATCGATTAACGAAAATTCTTTCACATTAATATTTTAAAAACTCTCAGATTTAAAGGGGCTCACAATTGTGCAACCCCTTCAAATATAACGCTCTTTTATGACAACTCGTGTTTACGAAGGGTCTTGATTGCTTTATCTAGTACGCCATTTACAAACTTATGGCTTTCTTCTGCACCAAACGATTTAGCCAGTTCAATGGCTTCATTGATAACAACCTTATAGGGTACATCAATGCGTTCAACCAGTTCATAAGTTGCCAGTCTTAAAATTGCTTTTTCAACGGGATCAAGCTCTTCAGGCAAACGCCCCAGGTAAGGCTTAATTTTAGCGTCTAACTCAGCCGTTTTACGCACTACGGCACGTAACAACTCTAGAAAATACTCAGTATCGACCTCTTTCATATCATTGCTAGTAACGATACTTAGCTCTATTTGGTCGAGTGGATTCTTAGACATCTGCCAAGAGTATACGGCTTGAACCGCAAGTTCTCTTGCTTTACGACGAGCTGCTGGTTTCACCTACTTTGCCCCTTCGATATTGGCCATTACGTTAACCATTTCCAGTGCACCTAATGCAGCTTCAGCGCCTTTGTTACCGGCTTTTGTACCAGAACGTTCAATTGCTTGCTCGATACTGTCGGTGGTAATAACACCAAAAGAAACAGGAATACCATACTCAAGTGAAACCTGAGCAAGACCTTTATTACACTCGCCAGCCACAAATTCAAAGTGTGGTGTGCCGCCTCGGATAACCGCGCCTAGCGCGATAATGGCATCAAACGTGCCTTTCTCAGCTAATTTTTTAGCGGCAATAGGTAACTCATAAGCACCAGGAACACGCACCAAAGTGATATCTTGGTCGTTGACCTCACCGTGACGCTCTAGAGTATCTAGTGCACCATCAACCAAACTTTCAACTACAAAACTGTTGAAACGTGACACAACTATCGCAAATTTTTTGCCTGTTGCGCGAATATTACCTTCAATGACATTCATGCTTAATGAGCCTTAACTATAAAAAATGGCGCGTATAATAGCACATAGCAATTTGATCCCAAACAGCTTAATGCAGTGATTATAAAAAGCCCATTTTTGTGTAATAAAAACAAACAACGCCTGACAGTCAGGCGTTGTTTAGTAAATGATTAACGTAAAAGAAGTTAATCGACGTATTCAACGACTTCTAGGCCGTAACCTGATAAAGCGTGATATTTCTTAGGTCGACTCAGCAAGCGCATTTCTTTCACCCCAAGGCTGGCCAAAATCTGACTCCCTACCCCGACAGTACGAGAAGTACCACTCCACGCTTCCCCAACGGGTTTTTCACCGTTATCTTCCGCTTGAAATTGCGTGACTTGGGTCAACAAATCTTCGTCTTTGCCCAGCAATACCAACACACCACCTTCGTCAGCAATACGCTTGAGTGCTTGAGGTAAGTCCATGCTGCGCTCTATGGCACGTTGTGAGCCTAGTAAATCACTTAACGTATTGTGCAAATGTACGCGGACCAAGGTGGGCTTATCAGAGTTAATTTCGCCTTTGCACAAAGCGAAGTGAACTAGATTGTCGATCGAGTCTTTATAGGTCACTAAGTCGAACTCACCATACTCAGTAGGTAGCTTGCACTTTGCTACCTGCTCGATGGTGGTTTCGTTTAAGTTACGATATTCAATCAAATCCGCGATAGTACCGATTTTAAGATCATGCTTTTTAGCAAACTCTTTTAGTTCGGGCCCCCGGGCCATAGTGCCATCTTCGTTTAGTATCTCGACAATAACAGAAGCGGGCTCTAAACCAGCTAACCGCGGTAAATCAACACCGGCTTCTGTATGCCCAGCGCGATTCAATACACCGCCTTCTTTAGCAATCAAGGGGAATATATGGCCAGGCTGTACAATATCATTTGCGGTGGCGTCGGTTGCAACAGCCGCCAAGATAGTACGCGCACGGTCCGCCGCAGATATTCCCGTGGTAACGCCTTCTCGGGCTTCAATAGACACGGTGAAATTAGTCGAGAACTGAGCACCGTTATTATCGACCATTAAGGGCAAATTTAAACGCTGACAACGCTCGGCGGTCATAGGTAAACACACCAAACCTCGCGCATGGGTCACCATAAAATTGATGTCTTGGGGGGTTACGTGCTCGGCGGCCATAATTAAATCGCCTTCGTTTTCACGGTCTTCGTCATCCATCAAGATAACCATTTTTCCAAGACGAATGTCTTCAATAATTTCTGCTGTTGTGTTCATTGACATAATATTGTGATTCTTTCTTGTTGATTCTTAGGGTTAAGCAGTTAACTGCGTATGTAATTGTGTGCTACAAACACACTACTTGTCCTTCAGCATGTTTGTTAACGCAAATAGCCATTCTCCGCTAAAAACGCCATGCTGATATCTGATTTTTGTTGACCTGATTCAGCGGCTTTGTCGCCAAGCATCAAGCGTTCAAGGTAACGCGCAACCACATCCACTTCTAAATTGATCTTGGTGCCTTTTTTGTAACCACCAATAATGGTTTCTTGCAGACTGTGAGGAATAAGCGTGATCAAGAATTTAGCGCCGTCGACTGCGTTAACGGTCAAGCTCACACCATCAACGGTTATTGAGCCTTTCTCTGCTAAATAGCGAGCTAACTCAGGAGGTGCTTGAACCCATATTTCAACGTAACGTCCAACAGGGTTGATTGATTGTACTTCGCCCACTCCATCAACGTGACCGCTGACGATATGCCCGCCAAAACGAGATGTCGGTAACATGGCTTTTTCCAAATTGACTTTACTGCCTGCTTTATAGCTGGCAAAACCGCTGCGCTTAATGGTCTCGTGAGATACATCCGCACTGAACCCGCTGGGGCTCATATCTACCACGGTCAAACATACACCGTTGTTGGAAATACTGTCGCCTAACACCACATCAGACATATCCAGTTTATTCACCCGAATACTGAGGCGAATATCATCGCCGGTTGGCGTTAAGGATTCAATGTGCCCAACATCTTCTATTATTCCGGTAAACATATTGTTTTTTCACTTATCTTAAATGTGCTACTTAACGTAAACATACCGATCATTCTAGCTAAACGCAGTCTCGTCGGTATGGGTGCAAATTTATTTGAAGTACGCCGTCAGCTTTAAATCAGGCCCCACTTGACGAACATCTTGCCATTGTAATGCAAAAGCTTGCTGCATTTGGGTTAATTCGTCCACCGCAAATAAATCACGGCCTTTATCCCCTAATAATTTGGGCGCTTGGTACAAAATCAATTCATCGATTAATTTATTCTGCAATAACGCCCCTGCTAGCTTGGCACCGGCCTCTACCCAAATATGGTTAAAACCACGCTGACCAAGGTGTTGCATCACATTATGTAAGTCGAGCTGAGCTCCATTTGATAGCGCCTGATATTGCTCCACATGGGCAGGAAACACACCCCTATTTGGCTGGCTATTTATAATCACAATGGGAGACGATAAGCTAAATAAATGTAAATCAGGGTGCATTTGATTGCGCCCGTCCAGCAAAATGCGGGTGGGCTGGCGAAGTTCGTCTGCTGAAATGTCCTTGCTGGCATAACCCAACTCGCTGTGACGTACATTTAACGAAGGATTATCCGCTAACACTGTGCCCGAGCCTGACAGAATAGCGCAGCTCTTAGCGCGATGTCGCTGCACGTCTTGGCGCGCCAACGGACCTGTTATCCATTGGCTTAGGCCATTATTAAGGGCGGTTTTTCCGTCCAGGCTGGATGCCAATTTAACAGTAATGTAGGGTTGCCCTGTTTGCATGCGCTTAATAAAGCCACGGTTAAGCGCTATAGCTGCGCTTTCAAGCAAACCACTGCTAACATCAACACCAGCGTCGCTTAACGTTTTAAGGCCACTACCTGCCACCAATGGATTCGGGTCAACCATGGCCGCAACAACACGTTTAATGCCGGCTTTTAATAATGCTTGGGAACAGGGACCTGTGCGGCCGTGATGATTACAAGGCTCTAACGTGACATACGCTGTAGCACCTTGTGACTTGTCGCCCGCTTGGGCAAGCGCATGAATTTCAGCATGCGGCGTTCCAGCTTTTTGATGCCAACCTTGGCCAATAATGTCGCCTTCAGGGCGGGTAATAACACACCCCACATTAGGGTTTGGCGACGTCGTATATTGGCCTTTTTCAGCCAAGCGTATGGCCAAAGCCATCATTTTCGCGTCATGGGCAGAGAACTGATTCACGCTAAAACCTTTTAAATTCAATCTACTAAAAGTGAATACTCACGTAGCGAGTTAGTCACCTAATCGGGCAATTTCTTCGCCGAACTCACGGATATCTTCGAACGAGCGATACACAGAGGCAAAGCGCACGTAAGCCACTTTATCTAGCTCTTTCAGTGCGTCCATAATCAAGTTACCAAGATACTCGCTGGTAATTTCACGCTCGCCCGTGGCACGCATAGATGACTTAAGCCGACTAATGCATTGCTCCACTTGCTCGGTGCTAACCGGACGTTTTTCAAGGGCGCGTTGTAGGCCAGCCCGCAGTTTGTCTTCGTTAAATGGCTCACGCGAACCATCACGCTTGACCACACGAGGCATCACCAACTCAGCCATTTCAAAGGTCGTAAAACGCTCTTTACATATAGTACATTCACGACGACGGCGCACTTGATGCCCGTCGGCGACTAAGCGAGAGTCAATCACCTTGGTTTCTTGGACAGAACAGAAGGGACAAAACATAACGTTCTCTTGTACGGTAAATTTCCCCGTAAACTAACAAAAAAACGCTTAAGTTGATAGGTTTAGGCGCAGTAAAAACAGGCTAAAGGTAAATCATCCTAGGGCAGCCTTGAGCTAAACAACCTTAATAAATTACGCTAAATCCGGTATTGTTACTCACAATGCAGTTTGCTCCCATTTTCTTCAGTACGATGCAACCCTGTTTAGCTTGTTGCTGTGAGGAATAATAGCCCGCCTTGATGCGATAAAATGTTACGCCGGATAACTCTACTTCTTGATAAATTGCCTGCATATCATCTAGCTCAGGTGAATAGGTCTTCTGCAATGTGCGCCAAGATTGTTTTATCTTACTCTTATCCGTCACAGCAGTAAGTTGAAGGGTGTACTGGCCCATCGCCGGGGTAACCGTGGGTTTCACCACGTTAGTATCTACCGCCGTAGTTACAACAGTCGGATTATCAATTTCGTCAACGTCAGTTTCAAATGTTGCATCGGTCATAGCATCGACCGTAAGCATTTTATTAGCAACTCCGTTCTTTGCTATCGCCATGTTAAGATCATCGGCATTAGATTCTACATTGTCCTCAGCAGCTAATGATATCTGTGATTCAGTGTCAGTCGTGGCGACATTTTGAGCTTCTTGCATTTCTGCAGCTTCAGCAATTTGGGTTAATTGTGAAATAAGGGCTTTTAACTCCGGTTCGAGTGCAGCAAGCCTTTGCAGACTCGGTTTCATCTGTTCAAACTCCGCCATTTTTGCGTGAAATTCTTCTGCGCTTAGGCCGCTTGGTGCCTCTGCGACCTTGGGTTGACTATGCGTAGCGCACCCACCTAGCAATAATATGCAAATACCGCCTAACAATATATTTTTTGCATTAAAACCAATTAACTTAATTATTTTCATTTTTGGTGTCTCTTAAAAAGCTTAAATATCAAACGTAAACGGCGCAACATTGCATGAAATATTCTTGGCAGCAAATCGTGCACAAACGGCATTGGCGTGGGCTTGCTTAGGATAAAAAGCAACATTTAGTGTGTATTTTTCATCACCCTCAGGTTTGTAATAAAATGGTTTAGGGTCAACGACATACACACCTTTTTTAATCAGTATCTGCCAAAATGCTTTAAGTATTTTAAGTGAATTAAACTCACCAATAGACACCACATACCCCTCTGCGGCTTCACGTTCTTGCAAGGTAAAATCAGCACCATTAACAATTTCACCCGCGCTAGCCAAGCTGACTTCGACGGCTTTACCCGCACGCAAATTCTTTTTGTCTAAATAGCTACCGTCAATACGCATTTTATAATCATCAGGCAATAAGTCGGTAAATAAATAATATCCATCAAATTCTGTCACCGTACTTTTTACTTCATTACCTTTGCTATCGAACAAGCGTATAGGCGCATAGGTGGCAACCTCTTCATCACCACTGGCATTGCTAACGTAAACAACGCCCTCTAACTCGCCTGACTGCACCACAGGAAAGTCCAGCACATCGAGGTGCCCAGCTCTAGGCGTAACCGATACGCCTGGAATCGCATTAACTAAGAAGGGATCTTCAAGGCTTCGCCTATCTAACACGATATCGGTTCGCACGTTATTGGTCATACTGCTAAGCATAGCGACACCTGTTTCGTCAGTAGTGCCATGTCGATAATTTTGCAGTGCTTTTATTTTCGCGTTCTCGATTAACGGTTCATCGGTATCAAACTGACCATTTAAGTTTAAATCTTCAAACACCCTCACCGCCATAGCGCCACTGCTTGCCATTGAACTGCGGTTCATAAAGAATTGCTCGCCAAGAGGGTCGTAACCGAAACTGAAGCGCATGTTTAAGCCAATCGACCAATCACCGTCTTTGTCATATTCAGTGTCGGCAGTGAAGTAAAACAAGTTATGCTGCCAGTTTAAGCCTAACTTTGCTCGGTAATCATCAAGCTGCGGATAGTAGATAATTTCAAGTTGGCTTTGCAGCTCAGTCGTCAACGGCATGTATAGTTCTGTGCTGACTTGCTCTAACTGAGACGTAGGTTTAACAGAATAAATTGCATTTAAGCGCGTAAAAACGCGGCCAAAGCTTTTTTGTAACCTCAAAGTACCGCTAAATACCTCGTCTGTAAGTCCCTCATCTTCGGTCTTAAGCCAATTCAGTTCATGAGACACATAAAGTAAGCGACTATTAATAGATAACTGATTAGAAAATAAATCGCTGCTTAAACCATCTTCGAGCGTGGTATGACGCCATTCATTTTGGTAGTTCACCCCAAAACTATTCGCTTTGTACAGCTCACCTGACATATTTAAAGCGAATTGCTGATATAACTGGGTATCATCTAAGTTGGTTTGTTCATCATGTATTTGCTTGTCTGTGAATAACACACTTCGTTCGTCCATGTAATAATCAGCGCTTAACGCAGTATCACCGATGCGAGTACGAGCGCCAAATTCAGCTTGAGTTTGTTGGTCTTGATTAATTTGCACGATGCCGTCGAGTAACACCCGATCAAACAGAGCTAAATTGGTGCCTAAAGAGAAGTATTGCTGATCTTCTCCTTCGTCTGCTAATAATGAAGACACACCGGCATTTAAGGAAAACCAATCGGTAATACCACGGTTATACACGCCCGAGAATAAGATGCCGGGGTCTTGTGCTGTGCTAACAGTAGAAATCCCAAACAGTGACTCCCCAACATCAGCAATTGAAAAGCGATATTGCCCCTCGCCTTGCTCTACCGAGTTAGTGGTAATAAAATATTGCTCAGTTTTACTTTCGATTTGCCCTTGCGGGCCGTACATAATTAATTCGAACTGGTTATCACCAAATAGTAGATCAACATCGTTAAACTCATAACGGCCGTTTTGTAGGCTCATTTGTTGATCAACTAATATGCCATTACGGTATAACTCAACGTCCCACCCCAATTGGATATCACCAGTTAAGTTAATAGTTTTATTGTCATTAATTTGCGCGAGCTTGCTATTTGTCAAACTAAAGCCACGACTTTGAGAAGCGGTAGCGCCTATACCGACATTTACAGGGGTGATATCACCAAATTGCACTTGGGTGGCATTTAGCGGACCGAGTAAATCCCCATCCAATGATTCCTTTGACAACGTTAAGCGTAGATCGCTGAGTTCGTCACTATCGCTGCCTGCGACAAAAAATTGACTGTTTAAGTATGCAAAATCATGACTACCTAAAACAGAGTATCGAGCGCTGTCCCGATCGGGAGCAATGGTAGTGGCTAGTTGCACATCAATTAACGGGGCGGTTATCGCTTGGTAATTTGATTCCAGCATAGGTAGCACAGCTTCACCTCGACCTGAGCTTTGATTCACGCGGCGGCTCTGGCGCGCTAGACGCTGTTCAATAGGTAACTTGGTATCTGAATCGATGAATAACTCTAAATTGGCAAAATCGAACTTAAATTCTAAGCCCATCCACTGGCTTATTGCAGCTGCTTCAACATAGATATCGCCATCATCGGTTAGGGTGTAATCTTGGCTACTAAGCTTATACTCTTGTCCATTTACTACGACTAAAATAGGTTTGCCTTGAGCTGAAGGCAGTTGTAAATCAAAGGTTTTGTCTTCGCGAATAAACCAACCTGACGCCCCTCCACTTTGGTCCGCGCTGTTTTCGGGCTCGACAAACTGAATAGCAAAATCAAGTGTCTCGAATAAGGTCAT
Organism: Paraglaciecola sp. 20A4; assembly: GCF_011378905.1. Lineage (GTDB taxonomy): Bacteria > Pseudomonadota > Gammaproteobacteria > Enterobacterales > Alteromonadaceae > Paraglaciecola. The sequence goes on from NZ_WTPY01000008.1 coordinate 34,660, forward strand.
CAGGCTAACGTATGCTTGCTTGGCGCTTTTAATCGCGTACACATCAGCCAAATAAAGCTTACCAATGTTCAGCGACAGAAATAGCTCTTCACCTGGAGCAAAGCGCGACGACACAGCGCTCTTGTCCACTGTATTAAGTGCATTTGATTTGATTGGCTGCTGGTATTTTTTGTTTACGTCTTTGAGTAAAGCAATCAGCTTTTTATTCGACAGCGCCGAAGATAAGTTAGTCTTGCTCGTTGCTGAGGTTGTTTGGCTCAGTAGCGTAATCGCAATATAGGTAGATAAAACGCTAATAGCAGAGAAAGTACGTGGCATAAAGTTCCATTTCTAATTAACAGCAAATGGACTGCAAACAACGCGCCAAGTTATTCGTCGAATAATTGGCGCTTGATAAAATATTTCCTATCGAAAAAGTAGGAGGTAAAGCGGGAGATGAACTATCAATGTAAGGTAAGAGTTGAGATGCTCTCTTTGGAGACATTGAACTGCTGCGTAGCAAAGGTCTTACCGCGGTATTCAGTTTCCCCTTCATAGACTACAGTTAATACGCCATCTGATAACATAAATGGACTATTGAGCCATACCAAATCCACCTCAGAGCGCTGAGTCTCAGCATAAATGCTATGGGAGTTAACTCGAGCAATCATAGATTTCTGTCCATTATTACTGTTTGACCAGTACGCAAGCACATTGCCAAAGGTTGATTTTCCACCACTCTTATTCAGTACAACAGAAATTTTTCCTCGATGGCTTTCAGGGGAGTATTCAAACGAGTATTCAGAGATGTTGACGGCGCTAGTTTCTTTGCCTTCACGAATCATAACTGGCATTGAATAACTCATACGAACATTCAATGATAGCGACATTGCATTGTTCGTATCCTCTTGTCTTTTCGGGTTCGGTAAAGCTTTAAACAACAAATGAGAGCGATACTCACCGTTCTCTAAGTCTTTTGGCTTTCTTACAGCTATTTTAACGATTTGTTTTTCGCCTGGTTTTAGGCTCACTTGTTTTGGACTAAACCTAAGCATATCACTAGCAACTGGAAACTGGCTCAATTCTTCAGCAGTTAAATCTGCATATCCCCCTGAGGTCAGAGCTTTTTTTTGTTCCCAACCCAGTCGATAAGTCATAGTTTTGCTCCCTGAGTTGATCAACACTATCTGTTTAGATCTAGCTCTTTCATCAAACACAACTCTGGTGGGTGAAATCATTAAATCTGCCTGCACATGAGAAATAAACAGCATACACAGAATTAACCCAAATATTAGTGAACGTAAACTTATCATGTTTTCCCTCGTGCATTTTGTGCTAAAAATTAATAATTAATGGTAAAAATCAGCGGTAAATCGTATTTCGTGTCTAGATATCGACCTCCATTACCCGATGATTCAATTGTGGCTCCAACTAACAGATCTGCCTCACCATTTGAATCTGTAATCACTGAATCTGGTAGCTCAATGTTAGTCAAAGTGAATCGCTCTGTTTCACCCACAAAGACCGTCGATTGTTGTGGTAAGGCGGCATTTATAAAGAGACGGGTATGGGCAGGGAACTCTACTAACTTGAACTCGCCTGGTTGACCTGGCTGAATTACGTGAATGTGGTTAGTCGAGTACGTACGGTAATTAGTGGAGATAGTTAACTGACTGACCGAGGAGTTATTCGGAATAGCAAAAGTACCAAAAGAAAGCGCTACGTTAACTTCCATCGCTGCATGAGTCTTAGACGCTCCCCAAAAATAAAATATCATGGAAAAAACAAGTACGGTAAATTTCATACAAAAGGATAATAGGTGTGCGAAACTAACACACCTATATACTCAGTTAAGTTAATATTGAACGGTAATATCGTAATCACCTGAATATGCTAAATCAGTATAGGTGTCAGTCGTGCTAGGAACTGTCGTCAAAGTAGCCCCTAGGGTAAATGTCGCATCCCCAGAACCATCAACTTGAAAAGTGCCACTTGAACTTGTAAGAGTTATATCACCGGGCGTACCTGAAGTTTTATATGCTTCAAAACCATTCAGAACAAATGTAGCTACGCCTGTGGGACTTCCTGCTGCAGCTAGTGTCACGGCCCCATCAGCTGGAACGGTTAAGGTCAATGTTGAAAACCCAGAAACTCCCGAAACAGTATACTCTGCTGGAGCTCCTTCGATCAGTGACTGCAATACAGCAGCATTGGCAGTGCCATTGGTCGCTACTGAGCTTTCTGATGGATCAGCAGGGCGTCGCAAAGTGGCCGTTACGGGACTTGATGCAGCGTCATCATTCTGAGCTCGAAATGTTCCAAAATCCAAATCTGTGTCATTAGTCAATGTAAATGAATTTTGCACCGTACCAGACGCCGTCGTTGTAACAGTTTCTTGCGCTTGAGCTGCACTTACCAATAAAAGCGATGCTGCTAATCCGGCAGCTATTTTGTTCATTTTTGTCATAGTGGTTCCCTATCTCTGTATAAACGTAAAGTAATAGCGCCAAAATAAACACGCTTGTTTACTAAGGGCTAACTCATTTATCGGTGGGATTAGCTTTTTATTGAGTAAATAATACAACTTTTCTCTAAAAATCGTAAATTAACTTGTAAACCGAACCAATCAACCGCTTAAAGATCAACCAATTAACACCCATTATTTAATTTTTATTCAGTTACGGCTGTATCTGACGCAAAAGGCCTTTAGGCACGAAAGTACTGGCGGCGGCAATTACGCTGTTGTCCTTTACGGAAACCACGCGACTGTTTATTTTAACTCCTCGATGAGTAGCGACTAAGGTGCCGGTTAGCACATAATCCATTTCTGATTGCCCGTTCAATTTTTGCCCATCACGAGACAATGCTAAATCGCCCATGGAGGATACATCGATATATTTAGTTAGCTTAAAGTCCACTACATTAACACCGTATCTGGGCAATTCTGTGGCCAACGCCTCGGCAAATTGATTACCTAAACTGCTTGAGCTACGCAAGGTTTCATCAAAATCAACGAAACTCGCCACCCCCACACTTGCCCCTTCTAATGCGATGAACTTTGCAAGTTTACCGGCTAACTGCTGTGCATAATCCGCCAGATCAACTTTACTATTAGCGAAAATACCACCATTTCTCGTAATATAAGTAGACCCAGTCGCTAAGTTACTCGTCTCAGTATCGTTCGGATTATCATCACTTTGCTGTTGCACATTATCATTGAGCTTGTTGTAGCGCACCGTTCTGGCGAGTTTTTGAAGCTCATTCATCAATTGCGTTAACTCTTCTGGTGAGTCAGCTAATGACGCTAACGGGTTCAATGGTGGGTTTTGATTTGTGCTAACACTTTGCTTAGGGGCCATCTCTGAGTTCGTTGGCGCGATCATTTTTTTATTTGGGTCATTGACTGCAATACCTTTACCGTTACTTTGGCTTTCGGCGTACTGCGGTTGTCCTAACATATATTGCTCTAATGACGGTGACGAGCCGATAACCGATAGATTACTTAGTGCGTCAATCAGAAATGCTAAGTCTTCTTCGTTTTTAACCAATCTTTGCAGCGCAGGCTTTTGTGTTTCCCATTCTATTTTTTGTTGTTCAAGCATGCTTTTCAACTCAAGATATTGCGGGTCGCTTATATCTACTACGACTTCCTCTTGACGATTGAGCATTGAACACCCTGTTAGCCACACTAGCAGTGCATAGAGACTAACGTGCTTAAATATAGGGCGAGATAAACGAGCAAAAAACTGATTGAGTTGACTCACAATACACACCTAAAAATCTGATTAATTAACATAATAATTACCGCCGCTGATGAGACATGACTTAGCCTTGGTTTTATCTAACTTTTTTCACTTGCTTTGAATTTAAGACTGATGCCAGAATTACCATGGCTTCGGTGCAATGCATTCACCACGCTAGCAGGGATAAAGCCTTGAGCACTTGATAGTACTTTTTTAGTGTTAATCGATATCATACGTGCATTCACTATTACCCCGTCTTGATGTTTAACCATAGTCCCGCCCATAACGTACTGTACCGGCATATCAGGGTTTAATTCTTCGTAGTCTCGACTGAAGTTGAAATCGCCGGATGGAGTAACACGAATATAGTCTGAACTTTTAAAATCCAACACATTTAACCCAAACTGATGCAGCTCATGCATAAAGCTTTCAGATAGTTGATTGCCTAATAAATCGGTTTCGTCAAAATTACCATCTAAGTAAACGAAGCTCGTCACACCGATCTCCATACTGCTATCGGGTGTATCCATATTGGCAATCAATTCTTGCATGATTCCCTGAACGTAGTGATTTACATCACCGACTTCAACGCGCTTGTAAATATCAGAGATACGTTGATTATTAAAGCGGCTGCCTTGGTACATATTCTGTTCAACTGGGGCGGCAGCAGGCATTTCTGCTTCTGCCTCGTCACTCGAGAACATGCTTGAACACGATGTGCTGAATAAGCAAATTAGCGGCACGGTGAAAAGTTTTGTAGCTTTCATGATTAAACTCACTTTTATAATGACGAGCGATAAAGCTTGTTATGTTTCATTTGGATTTGATTGGCGTTCAATCCAATCACGCTATTCGGTATATTGTCAGACACAGCCGCTATGACTGTCCCCTCGCGCAGATCCAGTAATCGGGCATTGATCGTTGTTGTTTGATTGCCTTGCAATAGTGTTCCTACGACCATGTATCGCACATCGATGTCTTTACTGATATCCGCACTATCGCGGCTGAGTAGCTTTTCATAATCTTTGAATAATTGGACTTGATTGGCAGCCCGGATTTCAACCACGTTGAAACCACGCTGAGTGGAGACAGCAAGCATGCTTTCCTGCAATTGTAGCCCAAGCATATTAAGTGAATGATTAGCCTTTGAAAGCGCAAGTGTCTCAAGTTCGGTAAAACTGACTACTGCCAAATTGCCGTATTCGATAGGCGCGAGACTAGCAAACAAATTATTTGCCAGTCTCTCGGTGTGCATTAATAAAGGTTCTTCGGCCACTACCTGCCTAACTTCGGCATCTTCTTGCCACGAAGGTAGATGGGAACACCCCATTAAAGAAAGTAATAAAAGGCTTAATAAAATCTTCAAAATATTTGCTCCGCTTTCGGCGCTCATTACCCTTTAGGAATACTTCTAGCACCGCTTAATCATGGTCAAAGCGTCAATAAACGGCGCCTAAACTCTCTATATGGAAGGATTCAGCAAATTTCAGGCCAAAAAAAATCCGGTGAGATTAACCTCAACGGATTTTATCAATCTACACACCTTTATTCAGGGTGCTTAAGCCACGCTTTTAAACGCCAGCGATACCATTTTCGTTAACCGTAAACAGGAAACTCGCCGCAAAGGGCCAGTACTTCACCTTTAACGCGTTCGATGACTGATTCGTCTTCGATATTGTCGATAACATCACAGATCCACGTCGCGACTTGTTTCGCTTGAGCTTCTTTGAAGCCGCGGCGGGTAATCGCGGGGGAACCGATACGTAAACCACTGGTGACAAACGGTGAACGTGGGTCGTTTGGTACTGAGTTTTTGTTTACAGTGATATTTGCGCGGCCTAGAGCAGCGTCAGCATCTTTACCTGTTATGTCTTTCGCAATCAAATCAAGTAAGAACAAATGGTTCTCAGTGCCGCCAGATACGATGTTATAACCGCGTTCTTGCATTACGCTGACCATTGCTTTGGCGTTAAGTAATACCTGCTGTTGGTATTCTTTAAAGTCAGGCTGTAGGGCTTCTTTAAACGCCACTGCTTTAGCCGCGATAACGTGGCATAACGGGCCGCCTTGATTACCGGGGAAAACTGAACTGTTTAATTTTTTATAAATGGTTTCATCGCCACAAGCTGACAAAATCAAACCACCACGAGGACCCGCTAGGGTTTTATGGGTAGTCGTGGTGACAACGTGGGCATGAGGCAGTGGGTTTGGATACAAACCAGCCGCGACTAAACCAGCAACGTGTGCCATATCAACCAATAAGAATGCGCCCACTTTGTCAGCGATTTCACGGAAACGCTGCCAATCAACAATACCAGAGTACGCTGAGAAACCAGCAATAACCATTTTAGGCTTATGTTCTAAGGCTAATGCTTCAACCGCGTCATAGTCGATTTTACCCGTTTGCTCATCAATACCATATTGTACTGCGTGATAGGTTTTACCTGAAAAGCTAACGTGGGCGCCGTGCGTTAGGTGACCACCGTGAGCCAGACTCATACCTAATACGGTATCGCCCGCTTCAAGCAAGGCCATAAAGACCGCTGAGTTGGCTTGTGAGCCTGAATGAGGTTGTACGTTGGCGTAATCAGAACCAAAGAGTTGATTTGCCCGTGCGATGGCTAAGTCTTCAGCAACATCGACGTATTCGCAGCCGCCGTAGTAACGTTTGTGCGGATAGCCTTCAGCGTATTTATTGGTTAACTGTGAACCTTGGGCTTCAAGCACCCGGGGACTACAGTAGTTTTCAGAGGCGATCAGCTCAATGTGATCTTCTTGGCGCTGGGTTTCTTGCGCGATAGCTTGACTCAACTCGGGATCAAAATCGGCAATATTCATGTCACGTGATAACATCAGGTCTCCTCAGGGGCGCCCGCTACACTTGCTTAATAGAACTAGCTAAACCGTTACGCTGTGGCCTATCAAGAATCAACATTCTCAACAGACACTTAACGCCATGGCTGCAAATTCCATCAAACGCAATGCTACGCTGGCTATTTAAGTGCTTAAAAGAGCGCACATTCTAGTCATTTTGTACTTTTTGTACATAGCTTTAATGCAATGTTTTATAACTGAATAATGTAAAGATAGATCACCACTTATACTGCGGTGACCATCTCGCCCTAAACACGCTCTGCGTCAGGGCTAAATTCCAAGCCAATTTGGCGGCGAATTTCGTCCATGGTTTGCATCACAGCAAGGCTGTCGTCATGGGGCATAAATTGGCTGCACACACGCTTTTTATCGACCATTTTCATGGCTTCTTCGATTTGATATTCAAAGCCATTAACACGATGAGCAAACTCAATCACTTCGTCTTGGGCACCTTCTTGTTGCAAAATAGCCTTGTTACCGTTCCAGAACATATACGGCAAAACAATGCGCCCTTTGGTGCCCATTAACGTCATGGTATTACTCGCCTGTGCAGCAATGGTGCAGGTAAACTGGGCAAAACGCCCTGACGGGTAGCGCATACTAACCACGGTATTTTCATCTACTTCACGTTTGCCAAAGTGGCTCATTGCACTTATTTCGCTTGGGTGTTCCTGCATCAAATACTGACTAAGGGTAATGCTGTACACCCCTAAATCGAGTAATGCCCCGCCCCCTAAATTAGGATCGTGCAATCTATGCCCTTCTTTGTCACCAAAGGCAAAGCCAATATCCGAACAAATATATTGCAGATCACCAATACGGTCTTCATCTAACCACAACTTTACTTGCTCAAAACACGGCATAAAACGGCTCCATAGCCCTTCTTGCAGCAGTAAGTTCTTACTTTGCGCCAGCGCAATAAGTTTTTCAGTTTGCGCAGCATTGATGGTTAACGGCTTTTCCATCAATACATGTTTGCCCGCCTCTAAACACATTTTAGCTTGTTGATAATGCAAGCTTTGCGGCGTTGCAATGTACACGGCATTTACCTTGTCATCGTTAAGCAACTCTTGATAACTGCCGTAAGCCTTGGGTTTATGATTGTTCCCCCCTGAATCATTATCAGTGGCAGTGGCATCAACTGCCGCGTTACTCACTGAGTATTTGTCAGCAAAAGCTTGTGCCTTAGCTAAATTACGACTGGCTACCGCGTATAGTTTACCCCGCGTTGACGGCACTAACGCGTCAGCGAACATATCTGCAATTGAACCTGGGCCGATAATGCCCCAATTAAACGATTTCATATTCCTCCTTTGGCACTCTTAACATAGAGTGATTACAAACTAAGTGACTGGCGCTGACGACTGCCAACGAGCAAAGTGTTGCAAGCTGATCAACGTTAGTCACGTTATAGGCCCTTTGATTAGCATTAACAGCAGTAATGCTAATTTGGCTTAAGGTCTACTGTGTGTTCATTAGATGCACGACATCGTTACTTTATTAAGGATTAGATAAGCGATACATCAATACGGCCGTTTTCTCGATGTTTTGCTTAAAGGTGGTCATGTCAGCCACTTCATTTTTGGTATGTCCCCCATCGCCCATCAAGCCCAGCCCATCTATGGCCATTTTTACATGTCCCGCGGTAAATGATATATCGGCGGCACCCGCGTTACGTGGGTTAACAGCACTGACGGGACCATACCCTAAATCGACACTGACTTGGCTGTACTGGGCCAGTAATGACTTATTACCTTTAGTTTCTTTCATCGGTGGATAGCCATCATCAAATGTGAAGGTAGCGTTGGTTTGCGCAAGATGTTGGCTAACAATGTCTTGCATAATTTTTTGTGCTGCTATTAATTGCTCTTCAGAGGCTGCTCGTAACCCTCCTTTTACCGTGGCACTTTGCGCGACAACGTTGGTCTTACCAAAGGCAGTGACTTCGTCTCCGCCCTTATTCGGTGTTACTCGCGTGCCACCCGCAATGACGCCAGGGTTAAAACTAAGAAGTGGTAAATCAGCCAACTGCAAACGAAATGCTTGTAAAATACGGGCCATTTCAAAGATGGCTCCGGTACCCACTTTCTCAGTAAAAATTTGCGATGAATGCGCCGGATTGCCTGACGTGGTTACTTGCCACGTTGCCGCGCCGCGTCTAGCGGTTACCGCTGTGCGAATATCACCGTCGGCATCTTCAAACCCAAGCGCAACATCGGCCCACTTCGCCGCATCGATCAACGCTTTTTTTGATTTTGCCAATGGACGGCCACTCGACTCTTCATCGCCAGTTAGTACCACTTTAATATTTAAGCGTTGCAGCATATTTTGCGCTTTTAATGACTTAATCGCCGCTAACATGATCACGTTTCCGCCTTTCATATCAGAAATACCAGGGCCCGCTATATGCTCACTGTTTATTTCTTTGGCACGTTGAAAATTATCGTCTTTGGCAAACACCGTATCTAAATGGCCAATCAACAGTAACTTTGTTCCTGTGGGATGGGAGCTCGACTCATAGGTCGCCACTAAATGCCCTGCCCGGTTAAATTCGCTGCCATCGACCCACTCGGTTTTAAAACCTAGGGCATCGTATTCTTGGCGCATAATATCGCCCACTTCTTTAACCCCAGCAAAATTCATTGTGCCACTGTTAATATTGACCGTTTTAATCAGCAACGCTTTAGCGCTGTCTAACTCTTGACCAGCATGTTCAACCAATGCATTTTCAACTAAGCGACTAGCCAATACTGGTTGACAAAAGAGTCCCGCACAAATAACGAAAATAGTAGATTTTTTTAACATAGCACTCTCTTTTAATGTTTTAGCTTATGAATGTTGTGGTGTTTAATACTTGTCAGTGGAGCAAATACTACGCGAGTGACGAAGGCTATGCACTTCGAATTTTGTCAATGAATGTGTGCCAATGCTCAACAGCAAAAGGCTTAACCAAAACCGAACTAATCACCTTAATATCAATTGGATACATAAACCAATTTATCCATTGAAGTCATCACCAGCGTTAAATACAAAAATAGTCTCAGCTTATGCTTTCATCGCTTATGTCCAGTGTTTACAATAGGCCAAATTTTCTGGAGTAATTTACATCATGGCGCAATACGTATATAGCATGAATCGTGTGGGCAAAATCGTGCCCCCGAACAAGTTTATTCTTAAAGACATTTCCCTGAGTTTCTTCCACGGTGCCAAAATTGGCGTATTGGGTGTAAACGGTTCAGGTAAATCAACCTTGCTCAAAATTATGGCCGGTCTCGATAAAGACATCGAAGGCGAAGCGATTCCTCAAGCAGGCTTAAAAATTGGTTACTTACCCCAAGAACCCAAACTCGATGAAAGCAAAGATGTGCGCGGTAATATCGAAGAAGCCGTGGCCGATGTAGTTCACGCGTTAAAGCGCATTGAAGAAGTCTACGCAGCTTACGCCGAAGAAGATGCCGATTTTGACGCTCTGGCCAAAGAACAAGGTGAGCTAGAAGCGATTATTCAAAGTAAAGACGGCCACAACTTAGATAATGCCCTTGAACGCGCCGCCGATGCGCTGCGTTTGCCGCCTTGGGATGCAGATGTCAGCATATTATCAGGTGGTGAGCGCCGCCGAGTAGCACTGTGTCGTTTGTTGCTTGAAAAACCCGATATGCTATTACTCGATGAACCAACTAACCACTTAGATGCAGAATCTGTTGCGTGGTTAGAGCGTTTCTTACATGACTACGAAGGCACCGTTGTGGCCATTACCCATGACCGTTATTTCTTAGACAACGTAGCAGGATGGATTTTGGAGCTTGACCGTGGCCAAGGTATTCCATGGGAAGGCAACTACTCATCTTGGTTAGAGCAAAAAGATGCCCGTTTACAACAAGAAGAGAAAACCGAAAGTGCCCGCCAAAAATCGATTAAAACCGAATTAGAGTGGGTACGTTCAAACGCCAAAGGTCGCCAATCAAAAAGTAAAGCGCGTATGGCTCGTTTTGAGGAGCTAAGCACAGGTGACTATCAAAAACGTAATGAAACCAATGAATTGTTTATTCCACCGGGTGAGCGTTTAGGTGAGCAAGTTATCGAAGTTAACCACCTTCGTAAAAGCTACGGCGATCGTTTATTGATTGACGATTTAACCTTCGCCATGCCTAAAGGCGCCATCGTCGGTATCGTTGGGCCAAATGGTGCAGGTAAATCAACCTTATTCAGAATGTTAAGTGGTGAAGAAAAGGCAGATTCTGGCGAGGTTATTGTCGGCAAAACGGTGAAACTGGCCAGCGTCGATCAATTCCGCGATCATATGGACGGCAATAACACCGTTTATAAAGAGATTTCTGACGATTCAGACATTATTCGTATCGGCAACTTTGAATTAAATAGTCGTGCGTATTGCGGCCGTTTTAACTTTAAAGGTAACGACCAGCAAAAGTTTATTAAAGACTTGTCCGGCGGCGAACGTAACCGAGTACATTTGGCCAAGTTGCTAAAAGCCGGTGGTAATGTGCTTTTACTTGATGAGCCCACCAATGACTTGGACGTAGAAACGTTGCGGGCGCTAGAAAATGCGCTACTTGAATTTCCTGGCTGTGCCATGGTTATTTCCCATGATCGCTGGTTCCTCGACCGTATCGCTACGCACATCATGGATTACCGTGATGAAGGTAAAATTAACTTTTTTGCCGGTAACTACACCGAATACTCGACTTGGCTCAAAGAAACCCAAGGCAAAGATGTGGTTGAGCCCCATCGCTTGAAGTACAAAAGGATCAGTAAATAAACTATTTAGTAGGTCACTACGTAGACCTATTTGCTACTTCAAACAGCATAGCCGTTTAGGGTCAACCTAAACGGCTTTTTTATTTTTCAACTATGCTTGAAATAACTGCAGAACCGTGCAGAATCGCCAAATATTAAGAAGGGTAATCACTCCCTCTACCAACGGATTTACACGATGCAATTTCGCACCCAGCTGCATGACGTCTGCGGATACCTTACCGGTTATGTTTGGCCTTTTGTCGCATTTGCCTTAGCCACTTTATTGACGACGTTTGTGGTTAATACATTCGCCCCCGCTGAAGCACTGTGGTTATTTTTACCCGCCATACTGATGACGTCTATCCGTCAGAAAAAAACCGCCACCAGCTTGATTGCCATTGGTGCGATATGCGTTGTCAGTTATATTTTCCGTCATCAAATCCCCTATGCCTTTATTTCTGCGTTTACATTACAGGGGCTATGGTTTTTCTCACTTAGTATGATTGTAAGCGTATTGTTTACCAAATACGCTCGGCAACAGAACGAACTAGACTCATTTCGAGGTAATCACAAAATACTCGCCGCAGAGAATAACGGCAAAGTCGTAACCGACGTATTAGAACGTTTTGCCGTATTTATGGGCGTTATGACTCCTGACGGGATCCTGCGTGAGGCTAACAAAACAGCTTTGGTATCGGCATCTTTAAAAGAAAGCGAAGTCATTGGTTTACCTTTTGAAGAAACCTATTGGTGGTCCCACGATGCCAAAGTTCAGCAATTAATTCACCGAGCAATTAACAAAGCTAAACACGGCGTGCCATCGCGATTCGACACTGTTGCCAGACTTGGTGACAATACCTTTATTGATATTGATTTTATGTTGCACCCAATTTTTGACGAACATGGCAGCGTTATTCAGCTTATACCGTCTGGCATTGATATCACTAATCGTAAACGCACAGAGCTTAATTCAGCCATGCTCACCCAGATCAGCGCTGACTTACTCAGTCTCGGTAGTTTAGATAGAATCAAAACTACCATTACAGATAGTATCGTCAAACATTTGAATTTAAGCGCTTGCGTTTTTTGTGAAACGAATCCAATTTCTGAGCAACTAACGATTACCCATCACTGGCAGAGCGATCCTGATCTGGTATCTTTTCAGGTAAATGGCGATATCCCATTTGAAGTTGCCATGTGTCAGGCAGAAAATCTCACGTTGGTGGTCAACGATGTTTTAAGTGATTCTAGATACGCTGAAGGGGATTATCAGCAGCGTAGTATAGGTGCATTTATTTGTGTGCCGATTAGTTTGGACAAAAAAAACAATTTTGTATTGGCCGTGTATCGTAGCGCACCTTATTTATGGCGTGATGATGAAATAGATCTTGTTATTGAGTTTGCCAGGCGATTTTGGGTGCGAACCGAACACTTACGGATTTTGGATACCCTACGCGCCAGTAAAACCACACTGGACATTACTTTAGAAGCTGCACAGTTAGGTGACTGGGAGTTAGATCTGACTAACGGTAGAACACGGCGTTCACTGCACCACGACCGTTGTTTTGGCTACTCAGAAGGGATACCAGATGAATTATGGGGAGTATCCGGCTTCTTTAACCATGTGCACCCAGAGGATAGGGCCGAAATTAAACGGAAATTTAATAAGTCGTTAGATGAGGGCTGCGACTTTCGCGGTGAATATAGGGTTATTTGGCCAGACAAAAGCGTACATTGGCTAGCGGTACACGCCAGCCTTTTCAGCGATGGTGAAAACAACAGTAAGCCCACGCGCGTGCTAGGGATAGTCGCTAACATCAGTGAACGAAAACGCACTGAAGCCCTACAGGCCGCGCAAACCAATGCCCTAGAATTAATGGCGCAAGAAGCGCCCTTAGACGATGTCCTTGAAACATTGGTTTTATCCTTAGAAGAGCATTCAGTCAATGGCATGATGGGCAGTATCATGTTGCTTGATGCCCATAGCCAAACCCTTAAATTTACAGTGGGTCCTAGTCTTCCTGCATCGTATATTCAATATATAGACGGCTTGCCGATTGATGCAACTCACAATGCGTTTGGCGCGACAGCGGCTAGCAAACATGAAGTATTCGTGGCGGATATCGCCAGCGACCCTTTATGGAGTGAATGTAAGGACATCGCGCTTAAGCATAATTTGCGGGCGTGTTGGTCACTACCCATTCTCTCGGGCAAAGATCTACTGGGTATTTTTGCCATGTACTATCCCACGCCGCAATCACCTGACAGAGTGGATTACGATAACCTCGACATTATCATGCGTACTGCTGAGTTGGTCATCAAACGGCATCAAAATGAACAAGTCATGCATCTAAGCGAAGAGCGCTTTCGTGCCATGGCAGATAACATTCCCCAACTCGCTTGGATGGCGAATGCCGAAGGTGAAATTGAATGGTTTAATCAACGTTTGTTGTCCTACACGGGCACTACGTTTGAGCAAAACTTGCAAGACGGCTGGAGACAGCACCACCATCCAGATCATGAAGAGGCGGTATTCGCCAAATTTGCCGCTTGCTTAGCGCAAGGTATTGACTGGGAAGACACGTTTCCGCTAAAAGGCAGCGATGGAAATTATCGTTGGTTCCTATCACGTATGAACGCTATTCACGATCAAAACGGCAAGTTGGTGCGCTTTTTCGGTACCAATACAGATGTGACCGAACAGCGGGAAATGGCTGAAAAGCTCGCAAAAATAACCGATAAATTATCCACTGCAGATAAGCGAAAAGATGAGTTTTTAGCCACCCTTGCCCATGAGTTACGGAATCCATTGGCGCCCTTACTGAATTCCATGGAGCTTATTCGTAACCTGCAGTCTGAGCCAGCTATGGTGCAATCTGCCGTTATTACAATGGAACGGCAAGTGAAGCAGATGGTGCGCTTAATAGATGACTTACTGGATATCAGCCGAATCTCGAAAGACAAATTATCTTTAAAACGTAAGCAAGTAGATCTTGGCCAAATTATTGAACACGCGGTTGAAATGGCGATGCCTTACGTTAATCGTTTAGGGCATACATTACAGGTAAATTTACCCCCGCAAACAATTTATATGAAAGCAGACCCAGCCCGCTTGGCACAGGTGTTGGGAAATTTACTGAATAACGCCTGTAAGTACACTCCCAAGCGAGGCAAAATCACCCTAAGTGTCACGCAAGATGTCGAACAGGTACGGATAAGTGTAAAAGACAACGGTTTGGGGATAACAGAGAGCATGCGCACTCAAGTATTTGATCTATTTACCCAGATTGATCATCACTTAGAGCAATCAGAAGGTGGCTTAGGCATTGGGCTGTCGCTGGTAAAACGTTTGGTAGAAATGCATGGCGGGCACGTTGAATGTCGCAGTGAAGGTCTGGGGCATGGCAGCGAATTTATCGTGTATTTACCCTGTAAACCGGTTACAACCAACCCGAAAATAGTCAGCAAAAAACCAACAAAGCTGACACCTCTTGCTGCCCTAAATGTATTGATTGTGGATGATAACCAAGACAGTGCTGACAGCATGCAAATGTTACTTGATTTGCACAACCATAAAACACGGGTGGTTTATGATGGTGAACAGGCACTAATCGCCGCCGAGGAATATAGACCTGACGCAATACTGCTCGATATAGGTCTACCCATACTCGATGGCTATCAAGTGTGTAGCGCTATACGGAAACTCGATTGGGGTAAAGACATCACGATTATCGCGCTAACAGGCTGGGGGCAGGATGATGACAGACGCAAATCTAGTGAAGCAGGTTTTAATCATCATATGGTTAAGCCAATTACCTTAAGTGCGTTGCTGGCATTATTAGCCCAAGTTACCCCTCAAACTAAATAGCTTAAGGGTAACTTGGTCATCATTATTAAGTGGCGTTAACTAAGTATCACCAAAAAACTTGGGGGCAGTACTTGAAAGTCGAACGCCATCGCAACACTTAAAGCCGTGATGGTCAAAATTGAAAAGCCAAAGATTTGTCTGGCCCAGGCTACCAACTCGATATTTTTACGATAGCCCCGTAGCGCCATAACTAACCACCATAGACTCGTTACACAGGCCAGACTCATAAAGGTCAAGCCCGTGTACCCACTTAACGGCAGTAGCGCACTGACAAGAGCAAACACTGCAATGTATAACACGATATGTAACTTCGTTTTAGCGATCCCTTGGGCCACGGGCAAAACCGGAATATTAGCTTTGGCGTAGTCATCAAAACGAAAGATAGCAATGGCGTATGAGTGCGGCATTTGCCACAAACTAAACATCAACAGCAATATACCTGCACCCGCATCGAACTGGCCGCTAGCGGCGCAATAACCCACCACAGGCGGCACAGCACCAGATAAACTGCCCACCAGCGTGCCATAAACTGAACGGCGCTTCATATATAAGCTATATACACCTACATATACCACATACCCCAGCACAGCAAACCCCACGGCTATGCTATTGGTGTAGCGCATTAGTAGGCCAAACCCGACAACGGCCAACGCTACGCCAAATTGTAATGCCCGCGAAATAGACACGTCTCCGGTTACAGTAGCGCGCTTACACGTGCGCTGCATTTTGCCATCAATGTCTTTATCGATGCAGTTGTTGATCACGCAGCCTGAGGCCACCACGAGCGATAAACCTAACACTGTCATAATCATTAAGAGCGCATCAACGTCTCCTCGAGCGGCCAGTAAAAACCCACCGGCAACAGAGATAAGATTCCCCATGATAATGCCTGGTTTAGTAATATCGATATAACGTTTTATTTTCATGGTGACCTCTTTCTCTACATCATCATTGCGTTGGCGCTATAGATGATCCAAATGGATAACCCAACCACCATGACAATAATCAGTGCGGTAAACAAAAACGCAAAGGTGTTTAAACGACCACGAATTGAAAAATCTAGATGCAAAAAGTATTTTAAGTGCACCACGATCTGCACAACCGCTAACGCTATCACACTATAAAAAGTGGTGGCTTTACTGAAGCTTCCTGTCATGACTATCCAAAACGGAATAGCGGTTAGTACTACAGATAATACAAAACCTATTAAGTAAGATTTAACACTGCCGTGAGATTCGATTTCTGCTGAATGACTCATTACATTGCTCCTAATAAATATACAACGGTGAACACACAGACCCACACGATATCTAAGAAATGCCAGAACAAGCTTAAGCACCCTAAACGGGTAACCGTTTGTGTGCCTAACCCGCGCTTCAATACCTCAAGCACCATAACAATCATCCAAATCAAACCTGCAGTAACATGCAAGCCATGCATGCCGACTAACGCGAAAAACGAGCTTAAGAATGCACTACGATCTGGGCCATTTCCTTCAAGAATTAAGTGATGAAATTCATACACTTCCATAGAAATAAACACACAACCTAGGGCAATAGTGACCAGCAACCATAATAGTGTGCCGGCCTTTTGCTGTTTGTGAGCACATAGCAGCGCGAAACCGTACGTGATGCTACTGATTAATAACGCACCGGTTTCAACTGCCACAAAGTTAAGATCGAATATATCTTTGCCTGATACGCCGCCATCGGTGTTCATAAACAACACCGCGTAGGTAGCAAATACCGAAGCAAACAAAATACAGTCGGTCATTAAGTAGAGCCAAAAGCCAAACAAGGTGGTAGCGGATGTATCGTGATGCTCACCATGTCCGTCGTCATGACCGCCATTATGATCACCTGTTAAGCCTTGATCAGAGGCAAATTTTAGGGTTTCAGGTACCGCGCTCATACAAGTTCCTCCTTTACGGATGCCACGTTTGCAAGGTGCGCCTGTTCAATTTCGGCAATCTCTTGGGGTTCAACATAATAATCTACATTATTGGCGTAACAGCGGGCGATAAAGGCCACCACTATGCCCAATGCACCGACGATGGCTAACCACCAAATGTGCCAGATCAAAGCAAATCCGACTATGCCTGCTGCACCAGCTACTTGCATACCAGCAGCTGTATTACTTGGCATATGAATAGGCAAGTACTCATCAGGCGCTTGATATTCAATACCTTTTTCTTTCATATCGGTAAACGCATCTATGTCATGTACCTTGGGTAAAGTAGCAAAATTATAAAACTGCGGTGGTGACGCGGTTGACCATTCAAGCGTGTGACCATTCCACGGATCGCCGTCTAGATCTGGGTTTTGCTCACGATCACGTATACTCACGTATAACTGCACAAACTGTAGAATAATGCCCGCAAATATTATCACTGCGCCCAAAGCTGCAACGTATAGCCAGATATTCCAATCTGGGTTGTTGGTGTGATTCAAACGACGTGTCATGCCCAAAAAGCCCAACACATACAGCGGCATAAAGGCCACGTAGAAACCAATTTGCCAACACCAAAATGAATATTTACCCAAACGCTCGTTCAAATGGAAACCCGTTGCTTTAGGGAACCAAAACGCAAAGCCTGCCATGTAGCCAAATACCGCACCACCAATAATGGTGTTATGAAAGTGAGCCACTAAAAACAGACTGTTATGCAACACATAGTCGGCGCCAGGTATCGCTAATAACACACCTGTCATGCCCCCTATGCTAAAGGTAACCATAAAGCCTAGGGTCCACAGTACAGGCACGGTGATACGTAAACGACCGCGATACATAGTGAACAACCAGTTGAATAGCTTCACACCTGTGGGAATGGCGATAATCATGGTCATCACACCAAAAAAGGCGTTTACATCGGCACTAGAGCCCATTGTGAAGAAGTGATGTAACCACACCACAAAGCCTAAAATAGAAATGGCACCACTGGCCCAAACCATAGAGGTATAACCAAACAAGCGTTTACCAGTGAAGGTTGAAATAACTTCAGAGAAAATACCAAAAGCAGGTAACACTAAAATATATACTTCAGGATGTCCCCAAGCCCAAAACAAGTTGATATACATCATGGCGTTTCCGCCACCGTCATTAGTAAAGAAATGGAAATCCAAGTAACGATCTAAGGTCAGTAAACCTAGTACCGCGGTTAGAATAGGAAAAGACGCCACAATCAAAATGTTAGCCCATGTACAGGTCCACGTAAAAATAGGCATCTGCATTAGCTTCATACCCGGGGCGCGCATTTTAAACACAGTCGCTAAGAAATTAACCCCTGTGAGCAATGTCCCTATGCCGGATATCTGCAAGGCCCAAATATAATAATCGACCCCTACGCCTGGACTAAAAGACATCTCCGAAAGTGGCGGATACGCTAACCAGCCGGTTTTGGCAAATTCTCCTAACCCTAACGATATATTGATTAATACTGCGCCTGAGGCGGTAAACCAGAAGCTCAGATTGTTCATAAAGGGGAATGCCACATCACGAGCGCCAATTTGCAAAGGCAATACGATATTCATCAAACCAATCATAAAGGGCATGGCCATAAAGATGATCATGATAATGCCGTGAGCAGTAAATATCTGGTCGTAATGTTCTGGGGGCAAATACCCTTCGGAGCCATTGGTGGCGATAGCGAGTTGTGTACGCATCATAATGGCATCAGAGAAGCCACGAATAAGCATAACGAGCGCTAAAATGATGTACATAATACCGAGGCGTTTATGATCAACCGAGGTTAACCAGTTATGCCACAGCACACCCCACTTTTCATATTTTGTTATTAAGCCAACAACGGCTAAACCAATGACGCCAATCACGGCCAGCGTCACCATAATAATGGGTTCGTGGTACGGGATGGCATCGAGGGTAATATTTCCTAATAGCGACATAATTAGTCCTCCGCCTGCATAGACATATGAGCTGAATGCTCAGGTTGCTCGTGGTGTTTCATATTGCCCATAAACTGCATAACAACATGCTGGAACATCTCATTTTCCACAGTGCCGTAATAGTCCACAGGGTTATTTTCGCTCGGTTGCGCTAGTTGCGCGTAGCTACTATCAGTTAATGCAGCCGGACTGTGTTTAACGGCCTTGACCCAGTCCTCAAACGCTTGTTCTGACGGTTTAGCGATCGCTTTGAACTTCATACCAGTGAAACCTGCACCACTGTAATTAGCAGAAATACCGTCGAATTCTCCCGCTTCATTGGCAATCAAGTTAAGCCGAGTCGTCATGCCCGCCATAGAGTAGATTTGGCTGCCCAATTGGGGAATGAAAAATGAGTTCATGGTGGTATCAGACGTGATCTTAAACTCCACTGGTACATCTTTGGGGAACACCACTTCGTTAACCGTAGCGATACCTTGTTCTGGATAAATGAATAACCATTTCCAGTTTAAGGAAACCACTTGAATGGTGATGGGCTTATGTTCGTGATCAAGTGATTTGTAAGGGTCTAGCTTTTGGGTGGAATACCAAGTGAGGGCGCCTAAAATAGCGATAATAACAATCGGTATTAACCATACGACAGCTTCAACTTTATTGGAATGAGCCCACTTTGGGTCATAAATTTCATGCTCGCGCCCTTCACGGTAACGCCAAGCGAAATACAAGGTCATTCCAATAACGGGAACAACCACAAGCAACATCAATACAGTTGCTACTATAATTAAATATTTTTCATCGATGCCTACCTGACCTTTCGGATCAAGCACACCACCTTCACAGCCTGACAATAACAACAGGCTTGTCGCCAATGCTGAATAACCTAACTTACGGATTAACAAAGGAATTCCCCTACCCACAATATTTAGAGTACTGCCTTAAGTGAATTAGGCAGAATTAAACACCGGATAAACCGGATTTATCGCGTGAGCGGGCTCAAAGTAAAATAAGCAATAAAATTTATATATAACTAGTCTGGCTCACAGGTGACGTACGTAATGAACGACCAAACAATATAGATAACCAATAGGCTTATTTAGCGATTTGAGCCGCTATAAGAAAAAGGGGGAGCACGAGAGCCATGGGCGGTAGGCGCCTGACTAATAACATTGGGGACGGTAAATAACGGTTTAGGCTTAGCGGCTAGATGACGTAACACATAATCAGGCACTAAATTTAATAGCCACAAGTAATGTTGTGAAAAATAACTACTAATGGCTAATAAACACAACAAGGATGCAGCACTGAGCAGGTCGAAGGTAGAGAAATCGAGTGCTAAACCAATATACTCAGCACCTTCGTAAAATCCCCCTAAAAAAACCGTAAACGCGGAAAATAACCCAACAACACCGCCCACAAAGCACAACTTCCCTAGGAGCGAAGTATTATTGATACCCAAGCGCATATTGCGCCAAAGGGGTAAATTTTGTGAATGTGCAGTGTGCTGATTCAACGTTTGGTCCAGAGGGTTACACGAGTAAAGTGGCAAAACTTTGATCTGCGTCAAGCTTTGCTCATTTTTTGATTGGCGGATACTAGCAAAAGCGATTCAGCTGTACAAAGAGCAGTCTTGGCTAAATTGTAAATATTCATTATTAAAATCATTCATTTACAAAAAACAAACACATAAAAAACAATTAACCAACAAACTTAGGTGCGTTTTCATCATAGATTTATGAATGCGGTAGCAAATCCTCCATTTCATTACGTTTCATTACTATTAGTTTTGATAAGTGAAGATAATTCCGTGACTAAGGGAAAGTTATTAGCGATATCAATATGCCCTAAATTACGCCTTTTTTCCTCTCTTTGAAAAACAGAAATTGTCGTGAGTAATATGCAAATTGTTTTGAAACGCTTTTCTACGACGGACAAATTCTTACATTGCTGTTTTTAAACAAAAACGGCATGATCAAAACGGTAAACTCAGTATTTTCAGTGATATGTCGACGATATAAGAGAATGACTTAAAAATGGCGGCTTACCGTTTTACCCCAGCCAAACAACAACGTAGCCAAAACACTCAGCGAAATATTATGGATACCGCGCATGATTGTCTGCAAAGTACGTTTTGAGCTTCTCTTTAACTTTTGAGCATCTCTATAGCAAAGAATTGTGTGATTACATCACCTTATTACAGGATGGTAATGCACCTCCTAAGCGATACAGAACAACAGTTAGCACCTTACTAGCGAGTTGGCTGCGCCATTAATTTTAGCTGACTTTAATCAAACACTCATTTCACCCGAACAACTATTTAAAAAATGGTAGTGGTATGAAAATAACTAAAATAATGACCTTACTTGGCCCTGGAATCGTTTGGGCCGCCACCAGTATCGGCGTATCACATATCGTACAAGCAACCCGTGCTGGGGCTGACTTCGGCTTTGCACTGTTAGGATTTATTTTACTCGCCCATGTGGTGAAGTATCCCTTTTTCTTATTTGGCCCAAAATACGCCGGTTTGACCGGCAAAAGCTTACTTGATGGTTATCGTTCAGTGGGAAAATGGGCATTTTATCTATTTCTGGCATTAACCTTTATTACTATGTTCTTTATTCAGTCTGGGGTGACCATCGTGACAGCAGCCCTGGCCATGAATCTGTTTGGTGATGTGTTATCGCTTTCCCAGTGGGCGGCGCTAATTTTGGGTATTGTATGTGCGGTACTTTTGGTTGGCCATTACAAGGTACTCAATACCTTGCTTAAATGGATGATGTTAATCCTTGTTGTATGCAGCGTGATTGCTTGGTTTGCCGCCATAGGACGTTTAGGCTTAACCCCATCTGTAGATGCACCGGCGATTAATCTAGGCGGTGCTGCGAGTATTGCTTTTATTGTTGCTTTAATCGGCTGGATGCCGACCGCTGTAGAAGTGTCGGTTTGGCACTCATTGTGGATCTTATCTCGAGGCGCAAAGCCCGGACCGGAAAACGCTAAAAATGCCACCACTGATTTTAATATTGGGTATGCTGCAAGCTTGTTATTGGCCATTATATTTTTATGGTTAGGCGCCCTGCTTATGTTTGGTCAAGGTGATCGTTTTGCTGACGCCGCGGCCGCTTTTGCCGGGCAACTAGTCGGAATTTACAGTAATGCACTGGGGGATTGGAGCTGGCTGTTAATGGCTATCGTGACCTTTGTCGCTCTATTTTCGACCACATTTGCAGTCGCTGACGGGTTTCCACAGGTGTGGAAACGAGCTTATCAATTAACTCAAGCACAACAGCCGATAAATTCTGCACAAACGCCATCTGTAACTGAACAAGCAATAAGACAGAAAAGTCGCTCAGGCAACAAAGCGTACATCGTCTCACTGGCTATTTTAGCATTAGGGAGTTGGTGGATTATCACTGACTTTAGTGCTGATATTAAAGCCTTACTGGATTTTGTAACGACTGTGTCTTTTGTCAGCGCCCCCATATACGCATGGCTAAACTATAAAGTCATGATGGGTGCTGACGTCAGGCCTGAATATAAACCGCAAGGTGTATTTCGTATTTACACCCTATGCTGTTTAACTATTTTAACGCTGTTTAGTCTATTTTTTATATGTTGGAAAATCATTGGTTAAAGATTATAAAACATACAATAAGCACTTAGTTCTGGTACACATAATTTGAAGTCTTTACTGCAACAGCAAGTCTTATCTTCTTGCATTTATTTTTTATAATAAGGAAAAATATGAACATTACCGGTCGTTGCCACTGCGGCGAACTAGAATTCAGCGCGGTGGTCAATCCTGAAAAAGCCATGATCTGTCATTGTGTTGACTGCCAAGTATTGTCTGCCAGTGCCTTTCGCACCGTTGTGGTAACCGAAATTGACGGGTTAACGTTTACTAAAGGCGAACCTAAGGAATACGTAAAGGTCGCCCAAAGCGGAAATCATCGCGCCCAAGGTTTTTGTGGGCAATGTGGCACGGGAATTTATGCTTGCGCAGTAGGCAGTGAACCTAAGATATATAACCTACGTGTAGGTGCGATAGATCAGCGCCATGAGCTCCCTCCAAGAAGACAAATTTGGTCCAGCTCAGCACTTAAATGGTTGCCCGATATAAAAAATCTACCCAGCTTCGAACAAGGCCCTAGTTAACCTCGTAATAATATTATCTTAGCCATTAGATGGACTGTAAATATTACAGTCCATCTGGTAATTGTTACTTTTAATTCCCTCTACTAAGGTTCTTGATATCTGCTGTAATCGCCCCTAACTACTATACTGTAGGTGCTTGAAGCTTGCATTAATGCTGGCTTACTCTTTGCGTATATCTAAAGCATTAACTATTTTTGAATAGTCAGTGTGAATAATCCGTTTAGCACGTTGCATATAACCCAGCGAGGCGAGTACAACGGCTTAATGACGACTTTTCACTTGATTTATTCGCAGCTACTAGTCGGGAGAACAGCATGTTTGCAGGTTTACGAGACATTCAACGATTTACCATTGCAGCAACAGACGGTGATATCGGTATCATAAAAGATTTCTTATTTGATGATCGTGCATGGACAATACGTTACATGTACGTCGATACTCATAAATGGCTTCCCTTAGGTGAGAAAGTCCTTATTTCGCCTATTTCATTGAGAGAAATCGATACTGACGATGAAAAAATCCACGTTGCCCTAAGTAAACAACAAATTAAAGATAGCCCGTCCATTGATGAAGAAAAAACAGTCTCACGAGAATATGAAGAAATATTGTTCTCTTATTTAGGCTACGGCTACTACTGGACCGGGCCTGGCGCTTGGGGCGAATATGCCAATCCTACATCGCTGGTTAATCAACAAGCTTTAGAGCAAGCAAACACTGACCTAGAAGAGCACGACAAAAGCCACGCTAATCATTTGCGTTCTATTGACGAACTGCAAGGTTACGACGTTATTGCAGATGGAAAAACGGTTGGCCATATCCACGACCTGATTTTAGATACTGATAATTGGGAAGTGCCATTGATTATCATTGATACGCATGAATGGCTCCCAGGCGGTAAAAAACTACTGCTAGCGCCTAAGCACATAGATGATATTAATTGGTTAGAGCAACGAGTGCACTGCACATTACCCTCCACTGATATTGAATTTTGCCCAGAATGCGAACATGACTTATTAAATAACGAGGACTATAAACTCAAGGTGAAGCGCGAACTACAGAGCTTGCCCAAAATCAAATAATACACCTAGCTCGCGATACAATTTGCGGTACGAAAAGCAGTTAATTTTGCGTCACTGGTACCGCCTTACGTTATAACTACCGTAACCCTTAGTGAGAAACCTTCACACAGACGGAGAACATCATGCAGCAACCTTCCCCTTATTTAAAAACATTGACCGTAGACGGCGAGCAATTTTCGTATTACGCCTTAGACAGCCTAGAGGGCACCCACGATATCGCAAGACTGCCTTTCGCTGCCAAAATCCTACTTGAAAATCTGCTACGCCACAGCCAGGAAAATTTTGTTCAAGAAGAGGACATTAATAAACTCGCCACGTGGAATGTTGATGACAAGGCAACAACAGAGATAGCGTTCGTTCCCTCTCGAGTCGTGTTGCAAGATTTTACCGGTGTACCGGCGGTCGTTGATTTAGCGGCGATGCGCGATGCTATGGTTGATTTAGGCGGCGATCCGCAAAAAATTAATCCGTTGAAACCTGTAGAGCTAGTTATTGACCATTCGGTTATGGTTGATTTTTTTGCACAAGAGGACGCTTTTGATAAAAATACTGCTATGGAAGTCCAGCGTAATAAAGAACGCTATCAATTTTTACGTTGGGGTCAGCAAGCATTCGACAACTTTAAAGTCGTTCCTCCAGGGAAAGGTATAGTACATCAGGTTAATCTAGAATATTTAGCCCGAGTTACCTTCATCGAAAAACAAGGCGAGCAAACGTTCTTATACCCCGACACATTAGTGGGCACTGACTCGCACACGACCATGATCAATGGTTTAGGCGTGTTAGGCTGGGGCGTAGGTGGTATTGAGGCTGAAGCGGCTATGCTAGGTCAACCCGTTACCATGTTGATACCAGAAGTCGTCGGTATGGAGATAACAGGCGCATTACCACCTGGCACTACCGCCACGGATTTGGTCCTGACGATTACCCAAAAACTGCGTGAATTTGGCGTTGTGGGCAAATTTGTCGAATTTTATGGTGAAGGGGTTAAACATCTAACGATTGCTGATAGAGCAACCATCGCCAATATGGCTCCCGAGTACGGCGCAACCTGTGGTATTTTCCCGTTAGATGAACAAACCGAAACTTACTTGCGCTTAACTGGGCGAGAAGAGCGCAACATAAAAATCATCAAAGCTTACGCAAAAGTGCAAGGCATGTGGGGTTCAGAAACTCAGAAAAACGCTGTTTACCATGCGAACTTACACATTGACCTAGGTCAGGTTGTCACATCAATTGCTGGACCTAAACGTCCACAAGACAGAATCCCCCTAACCGAGGCTGCAGGTAAATTTAAAACATGGTTGTCAGAACAAGAGCAGCTTATTATCACCACTGAGGATCCTGAAAAAGGCCGTTTCGAATCAGAGGGGGGCCATGAGGCTCAAAGAACCGAAGATTCAAGTCAAGTGGAGTACAACGGACAAAAGTTCAGTTTAAACGATGGCGCAGTGGTGATAGCCGCCATTACCAGCTGTACCAACACATCAAACCCTTCCGTGTTAATTGCGGCTGGCTTGCTCGCTAAAAAAGCCAGTGAACTTGGCCTATCGGTTAAACCGTGGGTCAAAACTAGCTTTGCACCAGGCTCACAGGTCGTGACCGAATATATGGACAAGGCAAATCTTACTCATGAGCTAGAGAATCTAGGTTTCTATTTAGTGGGGTACGGCTGTACAACCTGTATTGGTAATTCAGGACCTCTGCCAGACCCTATCACCGCCGCAATTCGTAAAGAGAAACTGAATGTTACTTCTGTGCTTTCGGGCAATCGAAACTTTGAAGGGCGTATCCATTCAGATGTAAAAGCAAACTACCTTGCATCGCCACCATTGGTTATCGCATATGCGTTAGCGGGCAATATGAACATTGACCTGATGAAAGAACCGTTGGGCACGAGTAAAGACGGCAAGCCAGTTTATTTACGTGACATATGGCCCAGTAATGACGAGATCCAAGCCTTGGTGACTGATGTGGTTAAGAGTGAGATGTTTTCAGAGCGCTATAGTCATATTTTTGAAGGCGATGATTCGTGGAATAACCTAGAGATAGTCGACAGTGAGCAATATAACTGGCCTGAGTCTACTTATGTGAAAAAACCCACGTTCTTCGACGGTATTAAGCAACAGCCTGAGCCTATCAGTTCAATCGATGGGGCCCGTTGTTTATTGAAACTTGGGGATACGGTGACCACGGATCATATCTCTCCTGCGGGCAGCATTGCGCCCGACGGACCAGCCGCCCAGTATTTGCAGGCCCATGGCGTAGAGGAGCACGAGTTCAATTCATTTGGCTCGCGCAGGGGCAACCATGAGGTCATGATGCGTGGCACATTTGCTAACGTCAGACTTAAAAATCAATTAGCACCTGGTACCGAAGGCGGCTGGACACGTTTTCAACCATCAAAAGAACAAATGTCAGTATTCGACGCCGCCATGAAATATCAAGACCAAGGCACGCCAACGGTCATCATTGCAGGTAAAGAGTATGGTACAGGTAGCTCCAGAGATTGGGCAGCAAAAGGCCCCTTATTACTCGGTGTTAAGGCTGTTATTGCTGAAAGTTATGAACGAATTCATCGTTCAAACCTGATTGGTATGGGAATATTACCCTTACAGTTTAAAGTCGGCGAAACAGCCGCAAGCTTAAAACTAGATGGCACTGAGCAATATTCCATCAACGCTATTGAGAGCGGGCAGAAAGAAGTTTCTGTGGCTGTCAAAGGCGAACAAGGCGAGTTCACGTTCGAGGCACAAATTCGTATCGACACTCCCAACGAGTTCAGCTACTTCAGCGATGGAGGCATACTGCAATACGTATTACGCAGCTTAAACAAAAGCGCATAAAGCCGCATATTAACGCTGTAAATCAACCTTAAGCAAAAGCCGCGTAAATTATTACGCGGCTTTTTACGTTTATCTCTTTCATGTCATCAGCCTCGTATCATTAATTCTTATCTCGTCTTTAGGTAAAATTTATCCACATAAGTAGTAGGATTTACATCAGTTATTTAACCTTTCCATCATAAAAAGTTAACTCATTGATTTTATTTAACTTTATATTAACTAGTTGAGCTAGAAAAGTTGGCATGAGATTGGCTTACTAATAGTTACCCAACGAGTAAATACATTCATTAAAAGTGTGATAATTACTCAAATAAAAGGATACATATTATGAAAAGCAAACTTATAACTGCATTAAAAACATTGTTAAATACCAGCGCGTTGGTTGCTATTTTAGTGTTCACTTTGACCTCATGCGCCACTATTGACGGTGCTGGGCAGGATATTGAAAGCGCAGGTGAAGTCGTGCAAGATGCGGCCAACGAGTAGTCTATTTACATTGATACCCTCGGTCAGTAGATAGAGCTGATGGCAGCAATCAACCGACATACTGACAGAATGAAATTGATAATTATGTCTGGTAAAAGAGACAACAGTTAAATGCATATATAACCGGAGATGGAATATGACTCGTACTAAAAGCTCAACAAACCGTTTTGCGGATCACTTACGCCAGTTACAACTGTCTATGGAACGCTCTTACCAGCGCAGTGAATCAGTCAGTTTAAGCGCTAAAAATTGGTTACAAAAACTAAAACGAAATAATTAGTCAGGCGGTAATTTTCTCTTCAGTAGAGGGAGTTGAGGCTTGTCTAGCACTGATACCAAATAGATACTAGCTACAGATTGACCGAGCGCACTCGGTTGGGATCTATTATTTCTGGTTACCTAGGTGAAGGCGCAAATAGGCATCAGCATCATCTACTGATAATGGCTTGCTGTAGTAATACCCTTGAATAACATCACAGCCCATTTCTCTTAAGATATCGACTTGGAATTTTTCCTCAACGCATTCAGCCACTATGCTCAACCCTAGGCTTTTACCCAGCATGATTATGGATTTAAGTATACCGTGGTCACGGTTATGTTGGTCCCTCCCATTGCCTGCATCAGTAAGCTCTGGCGAGACGAGATCGTTTATAAACGTGCCATCAATTTTCAAGGTGTTAACGGGTAAGTCGCGCAAATAACTCATGCACGAGTAACCCGTACCAAAGTCATCAATTGCAACATTTACCCCTAATTCGTGCAATGCCGAGAGCACATTTACCGCTAACTCAGTAGACGCGATAAAAGTATTTTCGGTAATTTCGACCTCTAGAAATTCAGCCGCTAAACCAGATTGCTTTAGCGCATGTCTAATGAATTCAAGGCAATGAGGCCCCATTATAAATGAAGCGGGTAGATTTACAGCGACGGGGACAATATCGATACCTAAGCGCTGCCAATCGGCATTTTGTTGGCAAGCCTGATTTAACACCCATACACTAATCGATTCCATTAGCCCAATATCTTCCGCAATAGGCAAAAATACTGTTGGATGAACAGACTCTTGACCATTTTCCCATCTAATTAAGGCTTCTAACCCAACAAGGGTTGCATCACGAATATTGACTTTGGGTTGGTAAACCAATTCAAACTGTTGCTGTGCGGCGGCCTCACGTAACTGAGTTTCCAGGGTTAGGCGCCAAACAGAATCATTGAGCATCTCTTGGTCAAAAAAGCGAAACTGTCCAAGCCCGATTTCTTTCGCTTTATACATGCTGGTATCTGCATGTTTTAGCAAACTCGATGCGTCATCCCCGTCCTTTGGAAAACATGCAATTCCGATGCTAGTAGAAATATGTAATTGATGGCCCGCAACGATAAGTGGCAGACTCAGGCCCGCGATAATCTCTTTCGCCAACGCATCTACCGCGCTTATATCTTGTGGATTTTCGATCAGAATGACAAATTCATCTCCGCCCCAGCGACCGACCACGTCATCATTCTTTATTATCTGTTGGATTTTTTTGGTCACTTCAACTAACAACTTATCTCCCATAAAATGCCCAAGGCTGTCGTTAATAACTTTAAAACGGTCTAAGTCAAGAAACATCAATGCCAAATTGCTGCTCTTACCTTTGGCTCTTTCAATAGCCTGGGCTATTTTGTCGGTCAGAGAGTGTCGGTTAGGTAATTGGGTTAATGCATCAAAATTCGCACGCTCATAGAGCTGCTCTGTGCGAAGAGCAACTATCCCTTCAAGATGTTCGCTGTGTTCACTTAATTTAAATTGATGATCTTCAATGGTGTCCAACATCGAATTAACCCCATTCACTAATCGCCCTATTTCGTCCTCTCTACGGTTAAAAATACGTTGGTCGTACACCCCTTCTTTGGCCACATAGTCCACTAAACCGATTAAACGTTTTATAGGAGATTGCAGGCGTTTCTGCATACGCCAATTTAACAGGTACGCCAGCAACGTACCAAGTACAAAGACCCACAGTACCATTTGCCCATATCGACGTTGCTGAGCCTGTAACGACAAGGTGTCGGCTGATAAAATAATATAACCAAGGACATCTTGCTCTAGCGTTATCTCTTGGGTCAGATAAAGATTATTATTGGTAAAATAATACCCTGGTGTGGTGTCACTCAACGAAAAATCGTTACTCTGCCCTTCTCGAGTGTAAGTGGCAAAAATGGCTTTACGGCTATCGAGAATTTGTACGTAACGCACGGCTGGTATTTTTTCCAAAGACGCGAGGATAGTATGCCCAGCCCGTTCATCATTGAATAATAAGGCTGAACGGCTAGCAGCCGATAATAACGAAGCATGACTATCCATTGTTTTAATTAGATTATCTCGATAATCGTCAACAAAAGCGGAGTAAATGAGAAACGCAGCAATTCCTAAAATAAGCAAATTAGTGCCGATGATCGCAATAAGTTGCTTATGAAAAAAAGAGGCTCGCCTGATAGTCGAAAACATTATTTTTTCACTATTTTGGCAAGTTTTAGTAACTCAGAACTAGCGGTAACATGCGCCCTAGCCAATTGCGCTAAATCGAATTCAAAGCGCACTCTCTGTGCCTGGGTATAGAATCGAATAGCGCTATTAGCCTGTTGTACACCCTGTGATTCAAGCACGATAACAGCCTTTTCTAGCTGTAATAACGGCTGCTCGATAGGGGTTTGAAAATAAGCCATATGGCATAATTTTGCGTCTAAAATTTTGTTAATGGTAATACGTCGGTTGTTATTTCCTTGATTGTGGCGAGCGATGAGTGCCTGCATAAACTCATAGAATGGTGCATCACTATGTATGCAAAGATGAAAGCCCATTTGATGGACACTATTGTTACCTTTAGGCCAATTCATATATTTAGTAAAATTCAGCAAATACGCCGCTTTTAGCTTCCGCTCTTTTGCCAGCTCTTGAGAGGCCATCAACAGAGATGGAAATAGGACAAAAAATACTAGGCTACCTTTTACCCAATTGACATTGATTAAACCAGACACGTAATTAACCTTACATTAGACGCGAAAGTGTTAAACCGGTACGGTAGTTTTCTTTCGGTTGAGGGCCATTCAAGTGCTGATAAACAGGTTTTGAAAATTCAGCACGAAGGGCATAGGATTCACTAAACTGCCAGCGGATCCCTACTTGAGCACTGACTTTCTTGCCACCGTATAATTTAGGATTTGTAATACTCGCAGGATAAGGGAATAAACCGCTAAGCGTTATTTCATCGTCTTGTCCATGGATAGCACTACGATATTGATATTCCATCCCTAAGTAAGGTTTCAACTCGGGCGTGGCATGGAATTTATAGCGACCAGAAATGCTGTAACTATTGCCCAGTCGATAATCACGGTCGTTTTTCCCCGTGCGCACCATGGCCGACATACTTAAACTAAAATCATGCTCGCCTAGGCTTTTGTAACTGAACTCAACGGGAAAATCATAGGTACCTGAGCCGAGCTGCATTGTGTAAGGTAATTGTTGGTCACCAGCATCTCTGGGAGTATCCCCTACTTCATCTATTGATCCGGTAGGTAAACTCACGCCAAAGGTAAACCACCATACATCATCACTCGTCGCGACTAACCGATGACTGACTGACAATACGGCATCCCCAACTCCATCGGTATTTATAGTGAAGTGGTCGTAGTCATCCACAATGCTAATGTGATCGGTACTTTGGGTGATGTAGGGCACTGACACATGCATGCGCCAATCATCATTTACTCGGTAGCCCACAGAAAAAATCTGTACCTGCTGGTCTATGACAGTGGGCAATATTGGGAAGTTACTATCTGTTCTAGTAGTACCTTGTCCTTGCCACAATACGCTTGAATCGCTGCGCTTAGCATCCCCGTCCAAATAACCACGAAACTCCGCCAACTTAAAATTATAGGCAAAAGACCAGCGACTATCTGAAGGATTTTGCTCTGTCCCATCGGAGATATTCATATCGAATAACTGATCTAAACTGAGCTCAGCAAATTCGGATGGCGTACTTTGTGCCCAACAGACTTGCGCAAGACTTCCTAAAAGGACAGAAGCAGAAAAATAAAAGGGAAATAATTTACGCATAATATAAGGCCATTAAATAAGGTGAAAATAACGTCTTGGCTGCATATTAGCATGCCACGCCCCAATAATAAGTAATAATCCATTACTAAAAAAATCATGAGTATCAACAAATTAGACGTAAACCACTGATATTAGCGCGCTTTATTTACGTCTAAAACGGGTCCTTTAATTAGAGTACCTCAAGGGCTTCGCTAAGGCGAGACACACCGATAATTTCGATACCATTAATTTTCTGTTTGGGCACGTTCGCTTTTGGCACAATGGCGCGTTTAAAACCATGTTTTGCCGCTTCGCTGATGCGTTCAGATCCGTTGGGTACGGGCCGTATTTCACCAGCCAAACCCACTTCGCCGAACGCAATTAACTCAGAGTCTAATGTTTTATTGCGAAAACTCGACACAATTGATAACAAAAGCGCAAGATCTGCACTGGTTTCTGTGACTTTAACGCCACCGACCACGTTAGCAAATACATCTTGGTCGTTCATCTGTAAGTCACCATGGCGATGTAATACAGCAAGCAGCATAGCCATACGGTTTTGCTCTAGACCCACGGCAACCCGACGTGGATTAGCGGTCTGCGAATAATCCACCAACGCTTGTATTTCTACTAATAGCGGCCGAGTCCCCTCCCAAACCACCATCACAATACTACCGGGCGATTGCTGCTCGTCGCGACTTAAAAATATTGCCGAGGGATTGCTAACTTCTTTTAAACCGCGCTCGGTCATGCCAAACACACCAAGCTCGTTGACTGCACCAAAACGATTTTTCTGACTACGTAGCGTGCGATAACGACTATCACTTTCACCCTCAAGCATCATAGAGCAGTCAATACAGTGCTCGAGTACTTTAGGCCCAGCGAGGCTGCCATCTTTTGTGACGTGCCCTACAAGAAACATTGCAATATGATGCTGCTTTGCAAATCGTGTGAGATAAGCAGCGCTTTCACGTACCTGTGACACACTGCCTGGTGCTGACGCTACATCAGCAACGTGCACAACCTGAATAGAATCGATTACCATGATTTGTGGTTTAAGCGTCAAGGCTAATTCACAAATGGTTTCGACACTCGTCTCCGCCAGCATGCTTAGTTTATCATTCGGTAAGTTCAACCGTTTGGCTCGCATGGCCACCTGCTGTAAAGATTCTTCACCAGTGACGTATAACGCACTTCGTTGGGCAGCAAGGTGACACATAACCTGTAATAAAAGTGTACTTTTACCAGCACCAGGAGACCCGCCAATTAAAATAGCACTTCCTGGGACAATGCCCCCACCTAGTACCCTATCTAGCTCATTGAAATTAGACGTAAAACGCGGTAACGCCGCCAAATCAATATTGTTTAATGTTTCAATTTTTGCGACCGTTTGGCCTGCGTAACCTCGTAGATTACGCTCTGGTTGATTACGCGTAGGGCTTACCACAAATTCGGTAATTGTATTCCACGCGTTGCAATCGTTACATTGCCCTTGCCAGCGGGGATATTCTGCGCCACAGTCACTACAAACATAGGCAGTTTTGCGTTTAGCCATGTTACTCCACAATCAGATGTTATTGGTATATTGGTTGACGCGATAATGGCTCGACGTCCTGCTAACCTTGAGAAAAAGCGACCCATAGTAGGATAAGCTTGAACATATTGCATTATGAAAACGACTCATCTTGCCGATAAGTCTATATAGAGTCCGTCCTAAACAACTAAAATTAAGTACGCATTCATTATGAATCAAGATCTTGAGCAGTATCATGACATTATCGAACAACTAAAACCGATGATCAACGAGCCCGAATTTAATCAAATTTTGGCCCAGGTTGCGGGGTCAATTCCAAAGCAAAAGCGCTTTTTACTAAAAATGGAACTCAAGCGATTAGCAAGGCCATGCTCGCGCATAATTGACTTACGCGGTCACGTAGACGGCAAGTGCAAACTGTATGAATATGAGAACCAAACTCACTATTTAGATGATATGGCAATCGACGTTTTTGAGCGTCAAGTTCGCTCCTTCGGTGAATATACAGTAGGTGTCAACGAAGCGGTATTAAGCACAGAAAATAACTACCGAGTGATGCACAAGCGCCAACAGAAAGAAATGACACGAGCGGTTAAAAATGAAACCGTTGCAGCTCCTATCAGGCAAGACTATTTAGCCCCCATAATGCCCTTTGGCGAATTCTCCCAGCGCAACGAAGAGCG
Source organism: Paraglaciecola sp. 20A4 (assembly GCF_011378905.1). GTDB lineage: Bacteria > Pseudomonadota > Gammaproteobacteria > Enterobacterales > Alteromonadaceae > Paraglaciecola. Next base: position 68,636 of record NZ_WTPY01000008.1, read on the forward strand.
TATGAATTATGCTATGAGCGTAGAAATATTCACCGAAAACAATAAAAGTATGCTGGCCACCACGGTTGACGTTTCACTCGGTGGTTTGAAACTTAAAATAAGCAAAGAGCACAGATTCAAAATAGGTGACAGACTTTCCGTGCAATTTCGGGGGATTGAACATGAATACGTACTGGATAACCGTCAAGGGGTGCAATATGTTGTCGAAGGAATTAATCGCAATGTCGATGACCAGCGCCTGCACTTAAAGCGTTTGTTTGATATTTTAATGCCAAGTTTTGATCGTTTTCTAGAGCGCTTTATTCATGGCAACAAACGTCGTTATAAAGTTAATCTAGACAACACGTTCGATGCCATTCATAAGAAAACTTACGAACAATATTACATACCTAATTTTACTTCCGTTCCTGTGTATATTGAGTCCAAGGACGGGAATTATATCCCGCGTTACGCGTTAGCCAATGACTGTAACCGGCAAGATATTTTTTATTGGAATAATGAAATTAGTGACCTAAAACTAGGCTACTTGTTTAGCGATGCACGTATTAAGCAATGTCTGTCCTACGGTAAAAGTAAACAGGAAACCTATCTGTATTCTTTTAATCATATAAAAAATGACAAAATTTACTTCTATTCTGCGTCTCATGAAGAATTGCTCGCTAACCCTAGTTTAAAAGATTTATTTTTAGGTTACGGTTCGCGTAAAGTCAGTTGGCGGGTGTACAAATTACAAGTACAAGAAATGGAGCCTAAACAGAGCCATCGTCCACTGTCGATTGCAGATAGTATAAGTCAGTCTGTCAAACGCCAGAATCAGCCACCTACCCCTCGTTTGATGTCTCGATTACAACATTTGACTCATATCGCTTTACTCACTAATTTAACGGATAAATATAATACCGACTGTTTTCAAAAACTGCCTCTGGACCGGGCAAAATTACCTCGTTTAAAGGTATTTGGTCATCCCCGTAATCGTCCTCCTGAGAATATTCAAGTATTTCGATTTAAATACGCTAATCAACGTCGAGAAACACGTTTTATGTTGCGCAGCAAAGTGCAATTAACCGTCGAGGAAATGGTGTTAGAAGGGAATACCGATGACATATCGATAAATGGGATTAAGCTCGAGTTAAATACGTTTTTCCACAAAGCCGTTGACACGAAAGTACATGTCAGCTTTCCCCAGTTGCAAAAAGTAACCCGTAAATATGATCTTAAGGAACTGCCCTATACCGTTCGACAAATATCTGCAGAACGTAATATTCTGCATTTAAAGGTAGTGAATGACGAGCAAAGCACCAGTACGAAAGCTTTTTTTGAAGAACTCATTAAAAATAATCGTTCTAAACTCAAAGCATATAAAGATGAAGAAGATATCCCTGGCATCGGCGAAGCCCTACGGAATATATATGCTAACAACGTCCCTAATGTCGCTTTTTTTATTCGAAAAGAAGGCGCGAAATATGTGCCAGATGCCGTAGCAACTTGGTCTAATCAAATTCGTCTCACAACCCTATTGAGTTTCCAAGCCCCTCCCGGGAAATTTAATTTAACGGCATTATTCGAAGGTCAAAATGGGCCGATGGATTTCATTCGAAGTACGTTGAGCCGTATTAAGCCCCATCAACGGCCAGTGATGAATGAATTATTTGTGGCGTTTGATCCCAGTAAAGACGACCCGGCAGAGGCAATTAAAAGCTGCTTTGCTGATCAGTTCGCCACAGACGAACAACGACGTCAATTCATCTCACAGTCTATTGAAAAAGGACAATTTATAGCATTAAAGGTCTTTTTGGCGCGCACTGGTAGGCCTGATATTGACCATCTACAATCTGAAATTAATTATGTAGGTGTTTATGCTGTGCACAAGGCCAAACAACTCGAAGAAAAGCTTTGGAACGTCCACGGCGTAGGGGACTTATTGGATATAACCGATTTAGTAATGAGTCGTTATCAGTTTGACGCCATGACGATTTCCGATAACCAGGATAGCCAGCAACATCATCCGCAAAAAAGTTTGGAAATAGAACAGCTGCTTAACGCCGAATATTGACATCACTACGATGTCAATTTAAAAAGGTGGCACGTTAAAGGTGCCACCAAAAACTAACATATCAATCAATACGCAAACATTATGAACGGCCTATTACAAGGCTCGGCGCTGTCTATTGCTTGTCGACACTGGTATTGGGTGTTGAAGCCGCCAATACCCATAACAGCTTATCTAATCCACCATTGCGGATAGAAATATCTGCCTGTGCACGCACAACAGGCTTAGCATGAAACGCCACGCCTAATGCCGCCGCGTTCATCATCACCAAATCGTTTGCACCATCCCCCATGGCAATCGTTTGGCTGTCAGCAATATCAAACTCGTTTGCCAATTCTAATAATGTGGCCGCTTTGACTTGGGCATCAACAATATCCCCTTCAACCTCTCCAGTTAATTTTCCATCGACAATACCTAATCCATTAGCAATGGCGGCATCAAGCTCTAGCCTATCAGCTAAATAGTCGGCGAAATAACTGAAACCACCAGAAGCAATGGCAAGCTTCCACTGGTGTTGTTTTAAGAATTTAACCAAATTAAAGATCCCCGGCATCAGCGGTAATGCTCGGCGGACTTGCTGTAATATGTCTTCATTTGCGCCCGCAAGACAGCCAACTCGGCTACGTAGACTTTCAGCGAAATCTAATTTGCCTTGCATAGCTTGCTCAGTAACGCTGGACACCGCATCGCCCACCCCCGCAAGCTTGGCTATTTCATCAATGCATTCAATACTAATCACGGTACTGTCCATATCCATCAGCAATAAACCGGGCTCATCTAAGCGCGGCGCGCGCGCGAATAAACATATTTCAACGGCGTGTTTGTTCGCTATATTTTCAAGCAGTGGTCGTAAATCTTCTTTGCTCAGTCTTTCAACGCGTAAAACGATACCTACGCCGGTTAAAGGCACATCGCGTAATACCTCGTAACACAGCACATTAAGCTTGTCTGAAAACGCCATCGATACGGCAAATACTTTTGCTAAACTCAAACCTTCTGCAAAAATAACTAAACTACTGTGTTCAGTTTCAAGGTTAAACCCTGTCAGGCTAAGTTTACTTGGGGTGAAATTATCATGCGCAGTTTTGCTGACAATACGATCATTAATAAAATGAAACTGACCAAATGTAGGATCAGTAATCAATCTTTCAAGAAAAAGACTAGAAGCAAGTTGCTTCGGGTGTGGGCTAAATTCAAACACATGAATGACCAAAATAATGAATAGGGCTGAATGTTAACAAAGCCCAAGATAAAATCCAGCCCATTAAAAATCTCACTGATGGCGTTCTTGACCGAGTATTTACAAATACCCTTAGGCACAAGCCGAAATTATTTTTGAGATAACGCGCATTGGCGCTTACCATAGCCCCTTACCCATTAATTATGACTAAAAGTAGTGCTATGCCTAAGCAACACGAAATTAACTTACACCCTCTGGGGGTAATTCACACGCCTTACCAGCAAAAATTTGCGATTCCCAGACAACCCAATCTCGTGAATGCAGCCTATGGTGAAATTGTATTTGATGAAGGGTTTGACGATCCAAATATGTTGCGAGGCATAGAACAGTTCAGCCATTTATGGCTGCTATTTCAATTTCACAAAACAGTTGAGCAAGGTTGGTCACCGATGGTGCGACCACCGCGATTGGGCGGGAACAAAAAACAAGGTGTACTGGCCACTCGAAGCACATTCAGACCGAATGGTATAGGTATGTCTGTTGTCAAATTTGACTCAGTACAACATAAAAATGGTCGTCTGAGTTTATTGGTAAAAGGGGTAGATTTACTCGATGGTACCCCCATAATCGACATTAAGCCTTATGTTCCATGGGCTGACAGTATTCCCAGTGCGACCGGTGGCTTCGCTGATAAACCGCCCTCCACCATGGCCGTATATTTTGAAACCCAATGTACGAATCAGTTAACGCATTGGCAGAACCACTATCCACAGCTAACTGCGTTGATAGAACAGGTATTGGCGCAAGATCCTCGTCCAGCATACAAGGCCAAACAGGACAGTGATAAAGAATATGGCATGAACCTATTTGACTTGAATATTCGCTGGCGGGTAAGCGAGCATGCTAATTATGTAACCAGCATCGTTCATACCGCCGAGGATAAAGATTGTTAAGATTTCCCGTTTAGGGACTTTAGCCTAGCCTGCGTCACTGGTAGAATAGCCGCCGATTAATAACCTAGAACTAATTGAGAACCTCACGCCAATGCGCACAAGCCAATATTTATTATCTACCCAGAAAGAAACACCTGCAGATGCAGAAGTGATCAGCCACCAGCTAATGTTACGTGCAGGCTTGGTTCGCAAGCTTGCGTCCGGATTGTACACTTGGTTACCGACTGGCTTGCGTGTATTGAACAAAGTCGCCCAAATTGTGCGTGAAGAAATGGACCGAGCAGGCTCATTAGAAATATTGATGCCAGTGGTTCAACCAGCTGATTTATGGCAAGAATCTGGTCGTTGGGACGAATATGGGCCAGAACTTTTACGCATCAAAGATCGTAACTTCAGAGACTTCGTACTTGGGCCAACGCACGAAGAAGTTGTCACAGCTTTGGTTAAAAACGAAGTCAGTAGTTACAAACAACTGCCGTTAAATGTTTATCAGATTCAAACCAAATTTCGCGATGAGGTACGCCCTCGCTTTGGTGTAATGCGTGGCCGTGAATTCACCATGAAAGACGCTTACTCGTTTCATTTAAGTGACGAGTGTTTAACAAAAACATACGATGATATGTTTGCCGCTTATTGCCGAGTATTTGAACGTATCAATTTAGAATTTCGCCCAGTAATTGCTGATAATGGCTCGATTGGTGGAAACGCCTCACATGAATTCCACGTATTAGCAGATTCAGGCGAAGATGATATTGCTTTTAGCAACGCGTCTGATTATGCGGCAAATATCGAAAAAGCTGAAGCGCTTGCCCCGCAAACGGCTCGCCCAGCCCCCAGTGCAGAGCTAGCAAAAGTCGCGACGCCAAATGCTAAAACTATTGAACAAGTCAGTACGTTGTTAAATGTACCTGCCGAGCAGTCGGTTAAAACCTTAATTGTACTCGGTGAAATCGACGACACAGGCCGACAAGGTCTAGTGGCATTGGTATTGTGCGGTGACCATCAGTTAAATGAATTAAAAGCTGAAAAAATGGATGCTATTTTTGCTCCGTTGACGATGGCAAGTGAAACCCAAATTGAAGACAGCCTAGGTTGTAGCATAGGGTCAATTGGGCCAGTAGGGCTAACCATACCTGTTATTGTTGACCGCAGCGCAGCCGTTTTGGCTGACTTCGTATGCGGCGCAAATGAAAATGACGTCCATTATACAGGCGCCAACTGGGAACGTGACGCCAAAGACTTCCAAGTAGCTGACATTCGCAATGTAAAAGCCGGTGACCCATCACCTGATGGTAAAGGCACCATTGAAATCAAACGTGGTATTGAAGTTGGCCATATTTTCCAACTTGGCGATAAATATTCTCAAGCGTTGAACTGCGGAGTACTTGACGAAAATGGCAAACATCAACTACTAACAATGGGTTGTTACGGTATCGGTGTATCACGTATCGTGGCCGCAGCAATTGAACAGAACCATGATAAATACGGCATAATTTGGCCTGAAGCGATTGCACCATTTAAAGTAGCAATTGTGCCTATGAACATGCATAAATCTCAACGTATTCAACAATTAGCAGAAGACGTATATGCCCAGCTTAAAGCTCTCGGTGTGGAAGTATTATTCGATGACCGTAAAGAGCGCCCAGGCGTAATGTTTAACGATATGGAATTGATAGGTATACCGCATACAATTGTAATAGGCGAGCGTAACCTTGATGAACAAAAAGTAGAATATAAAAACCGTCGTACTGGCGAGAAGCAACTAATTGATATACCTAAATTAGTTGAGTTTATTTCTACGCTGTAACGTTACCGTGTATTAAATATGTTCTGGCTCAGCTGGCGCATAGAATCAAATAAAAAGCGCAATTTATTGCGCTTTTTTATGGGCATATATTTATATACATGCGCATATTATTAACGCTTATTGAATGACCCGTTTAGTGCTAACCTTAAATCCACTAATATCAGAGGTCGCTAACGGGTAACTCTGTAGCAACCGATAGTTGAGTTTATTGATGCAATTAACCTTTTATGGCGTACGTGGCTCGATACCGACGCCGGGGGCCAATTATATTAAGTTCGGTGGCAATACAGCCTGTGTGCATATTGCGTTAAACGACGGCAGCGACATCATCATAGATGCAGGCACCGGTATTCGAGAATTGGGTCAGAAACTCGTCACAAAAAACACAGACATTCATTTGCTATTGACACATAATCATTGGGATCACATCCAAGGTTTTCCATTTTTTGCGCCTATTTATCAACCTCAACGTAATATTTTTATTACCCCAGGGCAAACTACATTAGCCGAGCACGACAATATTCTAAAACAAATGAGTGGCAGCTATTTCCCGGTGCCTTTTGACACTTTACCATCGAACATCACCTTGCTAACTCGAGCTGATGAGATACTCCATTGGCACATTGGCAATGCACGGATTCAACGTCAGAAAATTAATCATCCAGGGGGAGGCAGCGCCTTCTGCATTGAAGCTGATGGTAGCAAAGTGGTTTATATTACCGACAACGAGTTATACCCCCCATATAAAAAGAATACTGATTTTCTGGATTGGGTAGAATTTGCTCGAGATGCAGATTTAGTGATTCACGATGCGCAATATATGTTAGCCGATATGCCGGCAAAATCAGGTTGGGGTCATTCAGTAGCCGAAGAAGCAGTGAAACTATCAATGGCATGCCGAGCTAAACGCTTAGCTTTGTATAGCCATGACCATACACGTACCGATGACAACATCGCTTCTGTAGAAGCTCAATGTCAGGAGCTGATTGCTATCGCCGAGGCAGATTTAGTTTTATTCGCCGCTGCCGAAGGCATGTGCATTAATTTTTAAGATTAAAGGTAGGACCCAAATTCAACATGCATAAACGTAATCAATATGCGCTGCTTTTATCAGGTGGTGGAGCCAGAGCTGCATATCAATTGGGCGTGCTAAAATCTATTAGTACTTTTTTACCTCGCAACAAAGGGATTCCGTTTCCCATAGTCTGCGGAAGCTCAGCAGGCGCAATTAACGCAACAGGGCTTGCTTGTTATGCATCTTGCTATCATTTGGGCATCCGTAAACTGGAACATGTATGGAAGAACTTCACTACCCGCCAAGTTTATGGAAGCGGCATACGAGATGTATACTCCCACTTAGCAAAAAGCTACTTTCAAAGTTTTCAATCGGTTTTGAATCAAAAACATCCCAGTAGTCTGCTTAACAACGAGCCCCTGCGTAAACTGATCCGAAAAAAGCTCGATTTCAAACGCATTGACAATAATGTTGCAAACGGCTATCTGCGGGCAATTAGTATCAGTGCTTCAAGCTATAGTACCCATGATTCTATTAGCTATTTTCAGGGTCACGAAACCATACAGCCATGGCACAGACAGCAACGCCGAGGAATTAAAACAGCTTTACACAGTGAGCACTTAATGGCGTCATCAGCGATCCCATTGGTCTTTCCTCCGGTAAAACTCGATGGTGAGTTTTTGGGAGACGGCTCGGTACATCAACTCTCCCCTTTAAGCCCTCCAATACATCTTGGAGCAGAAAAAATACTGGTCATTGGCGTGGAACAACCCGAAAGAGCGCCACGTTTTACCGATGTTATTCATTACCCAGGCGGTTTAGAGATTGCAGGACATTTGCTAGATACCATTTTTGCTGACACGTTACGCTCCGATTTAGAGCGTATGCAACGTATTAATCAAACGATTGCTCAACTCACTCCCGCTCAACGCCAGCAAAGTAAGTTAAAGACCATCGATTGCCTGATGATTAACCCGAGCATCACATTTAACGAGATAGCTGCACGTCATTTTCATCAGATGCCTTCGGGGATAAAATCGTTGCTGCGCATAATGGGTCTGCATGATAAAGAAGACTCATCCTTATTGAGTTATCTTATTTTTGAGCAAGAGTATTGTAAAGAATTGATAGAATTGGGCTTCAATGACGGACTAGCTAGAGCGGAAGAAATTCGTAGTTTTTTATCGATCTAGCCTATCAAGCGTCGACTAGGTTAATCCTCTTTGACGAAAATAATATCATAGGATCGTAACCCGCTTGTTACAGCCATAGTCGGTAAGTTGAGCGAGGGTCTTTTCAAAGTTCAACATCCCCTTTTGACGCATTTCACGGATGTTTTGCGCTAACATTGGCACCAGAGATTGGTGCTTGCGGTGAACATAGTGATATCCATAACGCACCAATGACTCTTCGAGCTTGAAAAAATATTGGCTTTGCTTAGCCTGACAAATAATCTGTTTTCCTTCAATCGTGGTGGCTAAAATAGCGTGTACTAATCCTTGCTCGAGTAATTTTGCTAACCCTTTAGCTGACGATACATACTTACAATTCAGCGAAAAATTCGTACATATATCAGTCGCCCTTACAAAGCCAACTAACATTGCAATTTTATGCGCTTCATCTATTTTACAGGCCGCTTGCTGCACACAGAAAAAACCTGTTTGGCCCACACCTACAGGCTCTATGACGCGAATAAGATTTTTATATTGACCGCCTACCGAAGCAAAACGAAACGCTTCGGCGTCTAGCTTGCCATTATTTACCATATTTAAACCGCGCTTAGAGGGGAAACTCACTAGCGTCGGGCTAATATTAAGGTTGGCATACAAATATTTAAAGAGTCTGGTAGTACTGACTTGTGGCTGCTCGCCATCGACTTCAGTTACGTTAATCATATAACGTGTGGTGACAGGCGCTGAATTTGACTTTGCTTGGGTAGATATAAACAAAGCTAGTAAGGACAAAATAAAAGTCAGTGGCATAGCGTTTTTCTTTTTTAGTATCTAATTACTCTAGCACGCCATTTCCGATATATCTTTTTTTTGCCCTCGAACTTTGGTCTTAGTGAGCTGCCATATAACAAGCACAGCCGCTCACTGACCTAACGATCAATCCTTTTGAGCTTCACCGCGTAATTTTAACTGTAAACCTTTTAAGAAATTACGTAAAAACTGGTCTTGGCACTCCCGGTAATGGCGATTACCTGGTTTGCGAAACAGCGCACTTAACTCATGCTTGGACAAACGAAAGTCGCTTGAATCCATAATGGCGAGGATATCTTCGGCTTGAAGATTAAGCGCTATTTTAAGCTTCATCAAAATAATATTGTTCGTTAACACGCGCTCAACCGGAGCAGGCTCGCCTTCTCGCTTGCCACGTTTTAAGTTAATTAAACCGTTTAAAAACAAAGCGAACTGCAAATCGGTAATGCGTACAAACTCTGGTTCTTCTTCTTTACGTAACCAACTATGCAGGTGTGCAATGGTTGCAGGGTATTCAGCTTGCGCAAACACTTCGAGCATTTGCTTATCATTAAAATCGAAAATATAGCGAATACGACGCATCACATCGTTATTAATCATGGGTTATTCCTATCAGTGTCCTGTACCCAATGGGATCATTGGGGGTTTCAATGGCGCTATCATACCCATATTGCCGATAAAGCACGATGAAAAACCGCCATTGGTTGCCAATCAATTAGTCGATAGGCAAATAGATATTAATAATACCGCTTTGTTCATCGACATCTGGAAAGCGTAGAACTCGCTGAATAAATTTTCGCAGTCTAGAGATAAGGATGTACTTAGCCAGACTTTGCCCCATGTAAAACGAAAAAGTCGCTGAAAAACGCCGCCCCCCCCCCTATATCTGCTAATTCGGTTAAGTACGTGTACTATCCAAATAGGATTGCACATAGCATATAACCTCATCTATGCGCGCTAAATGAATACGTTGGTTAATCGATAAGTTTTTTTCTGTCATTAATGAAACGCCCTGTTAATTACAAGCTTGAGCATGTACTAACAAAGCGAAAAATATTTGACTATTTATGCGCATTTTCTTGCTATTGAAATAATGTTTGTAGGATTATTTGCCGCGTATCGGCCGGATCGATTACCGCGTCAATTTCTAGCACACTTGCTACTTCAGTGGCTTGGCCATTGGCGTATTGCTTGGCCACCAGCTTTTCAAATAAAGCCTGGCGAGCGACCAAATCATCTTGAGCTGCGAGTTCTTTACTAAAACCAAGTTTAACGGCACCCTCGAGTCCCATACCACCAAACTCACCAGTGGGCCATGACACCATATAGTTTGGCTTCATAGTGCTTCCCCCAAGTAACGCTTGTGCCCCGAGGCCATAACATTTACGCAGTGCTACTGCCACCAACGGTACCTTTAGTTTGGCTCCAGAAGTGAACAGTTTTGATAATCGACGTACTGCTCCAAGTTTTTCATGAGCAGGACCCACCATAAAACCTGGTGTATCACACAGGCTCAGTAATGGAATATTAAACGCGCTACACATTTGCATAAACTCAGCTGCTTTTTCACCTGCGTCAACATCTATCGCGCCGCCAAGTACCTTACAATCACTTGCTAACACGCCAACTGGTTTGCCTTCTAGGCGCATGAATCCGGTAATAATCGCCCCACCAAATTTGCGCTGAAGCTCAGTAAAGCTATTGCTATCGGCCAGTATCGTTATCACTTTTCGCATGTCGTATACAAAACGTCGATCATCTGGCAATACCTCACGTAACAGTGTTTGTTGACTCAAACTTTCCGTGTGTTCAGTTTCTGTGTACCCGATTTCTCCTTGAAAGTACCCCAAGCAACGCTTCGCTAACTCCGTGGCATGCGCTTCATCATCAGCAACAATATCAACCACGCCGTTACTCGCTTGAATTTCAATTGGTCCTATATCCTTGGCATTAACCACCCCCAAACCTCCGCCCTCAATCATCGCAGGCCCAGCCATGCCTATCCAAGCCCGCTGAGTGGCAATACGTATATCAGCGGCTCCGAATAACGCAGCGTTACCCGCAAAACAATACCCATTCGTTACGGCAATGCGCGGCACAACGTAGCTTAATTGTGCCCAACTGGAAAATGATGCGCACTGCAAACCAGAGTTAACAATAGTAATATCAGTGTCTCCTGGGCGTCCTCCCCCCCCTTCTGTATACATAATGACAGGGAGACTCTGCTTTTCTGCAACAGCCAATATACGATCTAATTTTTGATGATGAAAAAAACCTTGGGTTCCCGCTAAGACACTATAATCGTTAATAACGATAGCGGTTTTAAAACGAGCCGATGAGCCTATTTGGCTGGCGGATTGTTGGTTATGAGCAATCTCGCTATTCACTAACCCAACCCCAGTAATAATACCGTCAGCGGCGGCTGCGCTTTTTAGCTCTTGGTAGTCTCGCCTTTGGCGCTGGGCAGCTACGGCAAATTGACCGTATTCCATAAAACTATCGGCATCACACAATTGAGTAAGATTCTGCCTAGCGCTACGATATCCCAATGCCTGGCGTTTCGTTAACTGCTGGCTTCTCTGTTCATCCAGCGTCAGTGCTTGGCGAGCATGAAATGCTAATAACGCACTTTCAACATTGGATATAACATGGTTAATTTCCAAGGAAGTATCGTCTTGCCCAAGATCAGCAATTTCTAACAACGGCTGTCCAGCCTCCACTTCATCATCAAGCTCTACTCGTATAAATGTAATCACCCCTGACGTTGGCGAAATTATAGGTAAATCCGTACCCATAAGATGCAATGTCATTAATAATTGGCCTTGTGTAATAGTTTGCCCTTGATTGACCTGAATTGCGGAAACAACGGCGATGGAACTTGCTGTAATGATGTTAGGATCAGACATAATACTTCTTCAATGTAGTGTGATGGATTAAGTACGTGGTTAAATCATGTACATATGATTGTTGTAAAACATTAGTGGCCTTCAAGCAGGTAGCGCTCAGCCCGCTCAACCCGTCTTGGTTTTCCCACTATGACTAGTACGTCCCCGGACTTTAAAATTGTCTCGGGTGGTGGACTTTCTAATTCGATGTTATCCCGGCGCAAGCCTTTTATTTTTATACCAGAACGTTGAATATCTAATTCAAGAAGTGACTTATGCGCCGCAAACGCATTCGGCGCGATAACAACCGCATGCATAAACTCTAATTTATCTTGCTTGGCATAACTCAATTCCGTGGTTTCACCTGGGAAGAAACCGTGCATATTACCGTAATGACCCTTTCGCTCTTTTCGTACCCGCTTTAGAATGCGCGACATGGGAATACCAGATAAATGTAAGACTTGCGACACCAACATTAAGCTTCCTTCGAGTATCTCAGGCACAACCTGACTGGCGCCAGCGCTGTATAGCTCGCTCATGCGATAGTCTTTTCGAGTACGAACAACTATGGGTAAATCAGGATACAAACTTGAGATTAGCTGTATAACGGCCATCGCTTTATTGTGTTCATCAAATGTAATCAAAACTAATTTAGCTCTTTCGATTCCAACCGCTTTAAGAATATCTTTGTGACGAACATCTCCGAAGTACACCGGTTGCCCTGCACTTTGACTTTCTTTCACCCGCCCCGGATCAGCATCGACCACCAAATAAGGTATGGCTTCACTTCTCAATAGGCGGCTAACTGATTGCCCCACACGACCGAATCCCATAATAATGACATGATCATGTACTAGTTGGTGCCTTGCGCTGATCGCTTCATTAGGCTCAAACTTAGGCGCGGGTTCATTGACAATACGTCGAGCAAAATCTGAACTTTTGGTCACCAACCATGGCGTCATTGCCATACTCAATATACCAATACTTAAAATAAGTGACCCTACTTGAGTCGATAAAATGCCGTGGTCAACTGCTAATGCTGCGATAACAAAACTAAATTCACCCATTTGGCATAGCTTAAAACCTGCCGCCCAAGCGTCTTCTTTAGGCACCCCAAATAACCCACCGGATATGCGAATAAGAACAACCTTAATGATTAACATACCGACTAAGCCAATTAATACCCAATGCCACTGCGCAACTAGACTGGGAATATTGAGTCGCATACCGATGGTGATGAAAAATAGCCCCATCAGAATATCCCGAAACGGCCTAATATCCGCCTCTAGCTGATATTTATATTGGCTTTCTCCCAGCATCATGCCCGCTAGAAATGCACCTAATGCCATAGATAAACCAAAAGAATACGTCAGACCTGCAGCCATCAACGCGACTAAAATAGTGGTTAATACAAATAACTCATCGGTACGAGTTTGGGCAACTTCGGTAAAGATTCTTGGCAATATCCACTTACCCACAGACATAAGTATCAATACCACCATGACACCTTTAATGATCGATAACCCAATAGCGATACTTAGGCTTTGCCCCCCATCTATTGCCAGTAAAGGCACGACAATAAGTAAAGGAACCACCGCTAAATCCTGAAATAACAAAATACTGACAGCCATTTGCGCACGTGTAGTATTCAAAATCCCCATATCGTTTGTTTGTTTAATCACGATTGCGGTAGATGATAAGGCAACGATACTGCCAACGATAATGGCCGCTGATAACCCTAAGCCGAATAACAGGCTAATCCCCATAAACACCAATGCCGTTAACAGCATTTGTCCCACACCAACACCGAACACCATTTGCCGCATGGCTATCATCTTAGGAAGCGAAAACTCTAAACCAAGAGAAAAAAGTAGAAATACAATTCCCAGTTCAGCAAAGGTTTGCATGTCTTCAGGGTGTTCAAATAAAGCGAGTAAATCAGGACCAGCGAGGATGCCGCAGAACAAGTAGGCCAAAATAGGCGGCAAGTTTATGCGCTTAAACAACCAGACACTGACAACAGCCACCGCCATTAAAATTAAGATGTTTGCAAAAATCCCATGCATTACAAGGGTTACCGCCTATCGTCTGATCTATTTTAATTTTTGGGCACGAATACTGCTTATATCGCTCAGCAATCGTAATCAGTGCTATTTCTAGCGATTTCGCCAATTTTTTGGCAGGAGTGTTTAGTGGAACAACTTAATCAACTTTATGAGCAACATGTAGGCGAAAACGTCTTTAATCCGGGTCATTATGCCCCTGTATTAAACCAACATGAACTCAGTACTTTCTTCCAAAAATGGTTAACCACTATTGATCTCGCTATTCTTGGCGAACTTTTTTTTGAGCAACTGGAAAATACGTTACCCCTGTGTGGTTTAAAAATCCAGTGCAATCACAGCGACTTTTGTTTCGGTTCACGCAGTAACAATCGGTATAACAAGCGCTTAGCGGTTATCCAGCATGATGAGCAAATCGCTATGATCCATTATACGTTTACCCGCACGCTAGTGGCACGTGAATGGCAAATATTGCAGCAGTTGCACATTCTTTTTCAAAACCCTCTTAAAAATGGTCTTGAGTACGAGCGGATAAAATTAGCCGCCACGCGAGATAACCTAACATCCTTAAGAAATCGCAGCAGTTTTGATGACACTATGCATCGCTTGTTTAGCCACGCGAAACGTCAACCAAGTCAGTTTGCTCTATTAGTCATAGACTTAGATAAATTTAAACAAGTAAATGATCAATATGGTCACTCTCAAGGCGATAAAATACTTGTAGCTTGTGCCGCAACTATTTCAGGATGCCTTCGCGACACTGATTTCGCCTTTCGCTTTGGCGGAGACGAATTTTGCTGTTTATTAACGGATACAAGTATAGATTCTTGCCAACAAATAACTCAGCGCATCCAACAAGCATTCAAAGAACAAGACCTATTAGCGCATCATGGAGTCAGTTGCAGCATCGGCAGTGCCATATATCAAAGCGATGACACAGAACATTGCCTTTTCATGCGCGCTGACGCCGCTATGTACCGTAATAAAAATTAACTTAACTCGCCTCTTATATAGACAACACCTATTATTAGTAAGCGTTGAGGCTTAATGACACAAGTTGACAATGTGAATAGTTATCTATATTCGAAAATTGATTGAGCTTATTCATCGTTCATTATAACGTGCTGCTTAAATGGCAATTATTTATGTGTATTAATAGATGGATTTAGTGTGATAAAGATACCTCCTCAGCTACCAGTCTCTGAACTAAATGTATTAGTGATTGACGGCCAAACACTCGTCCAAGATACCATTAAGTCTGCGTTTATGGAGATGGGTATCGAAAATGTACGCTGCGCCCAGAATGCTTTTTACGCCTTGCGACTATGCGAGCATATAAAATTCGATATCATATTAGTGGCCTTTGATGTCCGTAGCGACAAAGATGGGTTTAACCTATTGGAGGAAATGCGCTTTAAAGGATTCATAGCTAAAACGACCAGCGTGATATTTCTTAGCGCCGATACATCAGCAGGATTAGTCAATTGCGTCATTGAATTACAACCCGACGATTTTTGGGTAAAACCGTTAGACAAATCCCGGGTTACTCAACGCATCAACCATATTTTAAAGATAAAAAATCGCCTCTATCGATTAAATTATTGCTTTGATAAAGGGGAATACCCCAGCGCGATTTACCTAGCCGAGCGTCAATTAGAAGATGAGTCGTTAACGCAGTATCATCCACAAATCAATCGCATGATTGGTCGGTGTTTGCTGAGTTTACTTGAATATGCCGACGCTGAAATCTTCTACCGTACATTACTTGAAAAATACGACTATGGATGGGTTTCGGTAGGGCTAGCCACAACATTACTAAAACAAAATAAATTACCACAAGCACGAGCATTAACAGATGAACTACTCGAACGTGATGACACACGCTTTGCAACTTATGACGCGTTAACTGAATTCTATATTCACAGCGAGGATTATGAAAAAGGTTACGAACTTATAAAAGAAGCCAGCAAGTTGGCTCCACGTAATATAGAGCGTCACCGAAAAGCTTGGGATCTTGCTAGGCTCAATCATGACCCCATGGGACAATATTTAGCTACCCAAAATATGGCTAAGTATGCTAAAAACTCAATTCACGACCGCCCTGAATTAAGCTTAAATGTTATTCGTGCAGGAATAGATTTAGCCGCGACCGTATCTGAAACCCAAGCGAAAAGCTTATTGGCTGAAATAGAACGAAAGCTATCTGTGATTGAACAAGAATATGCTCACGTTAATGATTTCAAGAGTCAACTTGTCGTTATTCATGCGCGTTTATTGAGCTTACGTGATAATAAGAAACAAGCTGAAGAGCTTATGCTGAGCCAGACTCAGGTTAACAGTTGGCATTCAGTTGAAGATAATTTGGATAAGGTAAAAGCGTTGCATGAAATTGGACAACGTGAAGAAGCAATCGTCATTTTAGACCGTCTGAAAGAGCAGGTTGAAGGTAATTCATTTGCCAGCCAAGTTATGGCTGAATATATAGATCAGGAACGTAACGAGCGCAGCGAAATCCATCACACACCTAAAGAATTAGCTGAAATGGCGTCAATACATTATAAAAATAAACGTTTTACGCCCGCTTACAAATTACTAACCCAAGCATTACAGCTATCACCCAAAAACCCTAATATCGGCTTAAGTCTACTTAAAGTGCTAGCCAGATTAGCGCAAGATGACGGGTTAGATGAAGAGCAGCAAAGCGGATTAAAACATTGCAGAGCACTATTAAAAACAGCCGAATTAAGTGTGCAGCAAAAGCTCAAGCAAGCCCAATATATTGAAAGCATTAATCGAGGTCATTCCCCCCGCACTTAATCAGCCGTATGTATGCTATAGGAGGACGCGGCCAGTTGGGTGAGCATTCTATTAAGATCACGCCAGACTAGCCCCATTACCTAGCAAGTCTAATGCTTATCGAAAAAATCCTTATTGCGAATATATTTATGCATATAGTGATAAGAAATGGGGGAAATAAGCCAACTCGTTAACGTTTTGTATAAACGCACAGATGGGCGAATATTTTCGTAGATACGTTCATTATGCAGCCATAGATTACGACCCACATGAACGAAGATCCCTGGCAAAGGCGGTAAAAAAGTAATGATATCTAAGTCGCAACAAATTCGGTAAGTTCTGCGATGAAGGAGATAATACTTGTTAAAACTACGAAAACCAGTCGATGGTTGACCAAACGTGACAACACGTCTGACCGGAGCATCAAATCGACGCTCTAACCAATCTGCGGTCAATATTGCCATCGCCCCACCTGACGAATGTCCTGTTAAACTAATCCGTTTCCCATTGGCAATAAGAGGCTTTAATACACGTTCTATTTGTTGATAGATGCTCAGAGCTTCATCTGCTGGGCCTTCTCCTGCGACTTTCTGATTGAGTAATCGGTCGTAGCCATAGTGAACATAGTAAACGGTTCTATTAAAGCGTTTACGTTTGGGGAAAAAACATAGATTAGCTAACCAATCGCTCAGTATCTGTGAACCGCGGAACACCACTATCACTTCTTTTTTATTGTTCTGCCATAAAATACGCGCAAGCACATGTCCTCGACGATTTTTAATCGCCACATGGCCATCTTCCGAAAAGCCAAGAGCGACATGATCGAAGTCTTTTGGGTAAGACAATTTACACAATACTGCGTAACGTTCGTATTGGTAACGTTTAAGTTTTTTCAATTATCGTTGAGGTTTGCAGCGAGTCAATATTTGCAGGCTACCCATATTTTATGACACACACATGACGGAAGAATATGACCGCCTATTTATATGCTAATGATGTTTACTCGAGATTTGATTGATACTTAATAAAATAAGGTGTAACTGACTTAGCGCATTTTTGCGTATGGCCTACACGGGTGCTTTTGCTTGGATAAAACACCCCTTTTATCAGCAAACCAACAACGTTAGATTGCTGACAAATAATAACAACACTGCTTCGCTCCCATGGTGGAATACGCCAATGTTTAAACCACTGCTTTAGCGGTTTCGAATGATGAGCATCCTGCGGGGTGAAACGCCGAGAAAAACCACCAAATTCCACGCTAATAGGATACTGCTCAATATTCTCAACTGGTAGAACGTTGCTTTGCTTATGACTAACTTCATTTGTACAAAGGCTCAAAATACCAAATTTATTTGGCAACTCAATCGGCGATGATAACGTCAATGACCCTATATATGGGATAATCTCTTTTGTCAGTGGAATAACATACAGGCCATTTTCAAAACGCCTAAATTGCCAATTTTGCCAACGAATAATCGGGTTCGCATCATCTGCGGCGGTCAGCAATTGACTTGATAATTGTGTTAATATCGCTTGACTTGGACTGATGATATTCCTTTCATCCAACCACAAACGCACTACTTGTATACGCCAAGGCTCACTTAGTGCTAATAGCCCATTAATAGATAAGATGTCTTTTTGGGTACGCAAATTATCTAGCTTTTCACGGGTGGTTTCATCTAACAATAGTTGCTGTTGAGCACATAGGCGTGCACTACGAGACACAGATTTAGCGAAGTGAGGCCAACGCTGCATCAACATAGGGCTTATATTATGACGAATAAAATTACGCTCAAAATCGGTGTTTTGGTTTGAATCATCTTCATGCCAGCGTAATTGATGCTCTTGGGCGTATGCATGAATTTGCGCTTGAGTGATATCCAATAATGGCCTAAAAAAATGAACTTGTTGCTGACTACTTGCTGTTTTCGTCCGAGAAAAGTATTCAGCCATACCGCTTAGTCCTTTGGGCCCGGCACCGCGCTTTAACTGAAGTAAGACTGTTTCTAACTGATCGTCTTGGTGCTGCGCTAACATGATGACACTGCCGTGGGGCGCTAGCTCAACTAATTTAGCATATCGAACTTGTCTTGCTTGAGCTTCAAGGCCTTTGCCTGTCGATAAATCGACAGTTACCTTAGCCGTCTGAAAATCAACATCAAGGTCTGCACACACATCAGCACAATGCTGTTGCCAAATACTGGCGCTAACACTGAGTCCATGGTGGATATAAATGGCACTTAACTGAAATTCATGTCGTTCGCGTAATTGCCACAATGCGTGCAAAAGTACATGTGAGTCTATGCCTGCGCTGTATGCCACGACGATTTTAGAGGGAGACGAATGATAACGGGATAGCGTTGAAAGTTGCTGTTGTAAGTGAAGAAGTAGAGACATGTCGACCAGCGTTACGTAATCCAGCGCCAACCCACTAGCAAGACGCTAGAGAGCTGTGCGCCGACTACCTGAATACTCAGGCAGCGAATTTTATATTAACAGTAACCGAAAGACATCAGTCTCTCGTAGCGTTGATCAAGTAACTCTTCAACCGATAAACTTTTCAACTGGGCTAACTGTTGCTTAAGAGTCGCTTTAAGATTGGCCGCAGCAATATCATGATCGCGATGAGCACCACCCAACGGCTCCTCAACGATGCTATTGATCAACCCTAACTCTTTTATCTGTCCAGCCGCTACGCCCATTGCTTCTGCTGCTAATGGGGCTTTTTCGGCACTTTTCCAAAGAATAGATGCACATCCCTCAGGAGAGATAACTGAGTAGGTGCTGTATTGCAGCATGTTCACTCGGTCGCCAACGCCTATGGCTAATGCTCCACCTGAACCACCTTCACCAATAACGGTGCAGATAATAGGTACCTTAAGGCCAGCCATTACCTTTAGGTTTCGGGCAATCGCTTCACTTTGTCCACGTTCTTCTGCACCCACACCAGGATATGCCCCAGGAGTATCAATAAAGGTAATAATGGGTAAATTAAAACGCTCAGCCATTTCCATTAAACGCAGCGCTTTACGATAGCCTTCAGGCTTAGGCATACCGAAATTACGTTTAATTTTTTCTTTGGTATCCCGACCTTTTTGATGACCAATAACCATAATAGGCTGCTCATCTAAAAAGGCTAATCCACCGATAATTGCTTTATCATCAGCGAAAGCACGATCACCAGCCAATTCATCGAATTCGCTGAAGATACGCGGGATATAGTCCAAAGTATAAGGACGCATTGGATGGCGAGCAAGTTGTGAAACCTGCCATGCACCCAAGTCTGCGAAGACCTTTTTGCTCATTTCAGCGCTTTTCTCACGCAGTTTTGTGATTTCTTCTTCGATACTAATATCGAATTCACCGCCTTGATTAACCAAACGCAATCCTTCAATCTTTGCTTCAAGATCGGCGATTGGTTTTTCGAAATCCAAAAAGTTCAAGCTCATTCCACACCCAATTTGTTTATTTGTGAACAGATTTTGTATCTGCCAAAATCAATGAAACACCAGCTCTACGTGCTCTTTACCGAACTGCTGCTGTAAATCAAATAATAACTGGTCCTCAGGAGTAACATACCACTGAGCACCTAACGCCAACGTAACTTCCGCGTCCGGATGCACAACATTGGCTTGTACCGGACAGCTGCCGCCTTGATAAGGCGCTAATATTGCTTGTAGTTTAGCGAGAGTTGACGCATTACACCAGCTCGAATCAAACTGCATACTTAACCATTTGGCGTTCTTTTCTCTTGCCTGAACTATGTCCATGACATCTCGAGCGCCTATTGTATTGCCCCCAGAAAATTCATCAAAGCTGACCTGTCCACTTACAACCAATATTCGATCAGATTGCAGTATTTCTTCGTATTGTTCAAACAGATCGGGGAAAAATCGTACATCTATTCTAGCACTTTTATCATCTAAGGTAACAATACCCCATCGTCGACCACGTTTGTTAGTCATAACACGCACACTAAGAACTAAGCCTACCGCGTATGAAATCTGATCTTTGTTGGTCGGCTTAAGATCGACCAAGCGTCCGGTGCAATAGTGTTTTATCTCTTGGGCATACTGATTGATTGGATGCCCAGTCAAATACAAACCCAAGGTAACTTTCTCACCGTCTAACCAGACTTTTTCAGGCCATGGCGGGACTTTAGCAAACGCTTGATCAACCTGCTCAGGCTCGGTAGTCAATAAGCCAAACATATCGCTTTGCCCATGGGACTCCGCTTTTGCATGTTGATCAGCGGCCGCTATTGCTTCCGGTAAGGTAGCCATAATTGACGCTCGATGAGGACCGAGAGAGTCCAATGCCCCTGCGTATACAAGCTTTTCAAGCACACGTTTATTAATACGTTTTGTATCTACTTTGGCACAAAAATCGAATAAGTCCGTAAAGTGTTTATGTTTTACTCTGGCTTCAATAATAGCCGCTATAGGCCCCTCACCTACCCCTTTAATAGCACCTATACCATAAACAATACGCCCTTCACTATCGACGGTAAATTTATAACTACCGGCATTTACATCAGGTGGCAATAGGGTAATACCCATTCGCTGACATTCATCGACCAAGGTCACAATTTTATCTGTGTTGTCCATATCAGCGGACATAACCGCTGCCATAAATTCCGCCGGATAATGGGTCTTCAACCATAATGTTTGGTATGAAACCAAGGCATATGCAGCCGAGTGAGATTTATTGAACCCGTAACCCGCAAATTTTTCCACCAAATCGAAGATTTTTATCGCCAATTCTGGATCGATATTATTGTCTTTTGCGCCAGTTTCAAACGACTCACGCTGTTTGGCCATTTCCTCAGGCTTTTTCTTACCCATCGCACGGCGTAGTAAATCAGCGCCGCCCAGGCTGTATCCAGACATAACTTGGGCTATTTGCATAACCTGCTCTTGATACAAAATAATGCCGTAAGTCGGTTCTAGAATTTCTTTTAAACATTCATGTTGATAAGTCGCATCAGGGTAGGAAATAGCTTCGCGCCCATGCTTACGATCAATAAAGTTATCAACCATGCCCGATTGCAACGGACCAGGTCTAAACAAGGCTACCAATGCGATAATATCTTCAAAGGAGTCAGGCCTTAAGCGCTTAATCAAGTCCTTCATACCACGTGATTCCAGCTGAAATACAGCGGTCGTTTCAGAACGTTGCAACAACTTGAAGCACTTTTTATCGTCAGTAGGAATGGTGGTAATATCTATATCAACGCCTCGACCACTCGATATCATATCGATGGCCCACTGAATAATGGTCAATGTGCGCAGACCCAAAAAGTCAAACTTTACCAAGCCGGCGGTTTCAACGTCATTCTTATCGAATTGCGTAACTGGATTTTTGCCCTCATCATCACAATAAAGAGGAGCAAAATCGGTAATTTTGTCTGGCGCAATAACAACACCACCCGCATGCTTACCAGCATTACGTGTAACGCCTTCGAGGATTCGCGCCATATCGATAAGATCTTTGACCTCTTCATCGTAGGCGTATAATTCAGGTAACCGCGGCTCTTCTTCAAACGCTTTAGTGAGGGTCATGCCTGGTGTAGGCGGGATCAACTTAGAAATGCGATCAACAAAACCATAAGGGTGTCCCAATACACGGCCAACATCGCGCACCACAGCCTTAGCAGCCATTGTTCCAAAGGTGATAATCTGAGAAACCGCATCGCGCCCATAGAGTTCAGCAACGTGATCAATTACTTCGTCGCGTCTATCCATACAGAAATCCACATCGAAATCTGGCATCGATACTCGTTCGGGGTTTAAGAAACGTTCGAAAAGCAGATCAAACTCCAGCGGATCCAAATCTGTGATACTGAGTGCATACGCTACTAACGAACCAGCACCAGAACCTCGACCAGGCCCAACAGG
Organism: Paraglaciecola sp. 20A4; assembly: GCF_011378905.1. GTDB lineage: Bacteria > Pseudomonadota > Gammaproteobacteria > Enterobacterales > Alteromonadaceae > Paraglaciecola. The sequence continues at coordinate 91,267 of NZ_WTPY01000008.1, forward strand.
AATACCGTTATCTTTACTCCACTGAATAAACTCCATAACAATCAAGAAATAACCAGGGAATCCCATTTGGTTAATCACGACAAGCTCAATTTTTAAACGTTCATCATATTCTGGACGTTTAGCAATTCGTTCGTCTTCGTCGGGAAATAAAAATTTAAGACGTTTTTCTAAACCTTCTTCAGATACTTTAACCAAGAAATCTGCGATCGACATATCCCCAGTGGGGAAATCAGGCAAAAAGTACGTACCCAGTAATACCGAAACATTGCAGCGCTTGGCTATTTCGACTGTGTTCTCTATAGCTTGAGGAATGTCAGCAAACAACTCACACATTTCCTCACTGGAACGCATATATTGTTGTTCGCTGTATAATTTAGGCCGACGAGGATCGTTTAACGTGTAGCCATCGTGTATCGCGACTCGGATCTCATGAGCATCAAAGTTATCAGCATAAAGAAAACACACTTCATTGGTGGCCACGACCGGTAAGTCATGTTCAGTCGCCCATTTTACCGCACGGTGAATATAGTCTTCTTCGCCTAATCGCCCAGTGCGGGTCAATTCCAAATAGAATCGGTCAGGGAAATACTGCTGATAAAATTGGGTGGTTTTTTCTGCAAGGGCGACGTTTCCTTTGGTCAGGTATACACCCAAATCGCCCATACGACCGCCAGAGAGAACAATCACACCTTCACAATGCTCGACTAACCATTCTTGGTCGATTACCGCCCTGTCTTGCACACTGCCCCGTAAATAGGCTTTGGATATGAGCAAGGTGATGTTTTTGTAGCCTTTATTATTCGCAGCTAATAGGGTTAGTCGAAAAATATGACCTTCAAGTGCGTCGGATTGCACCCAAAAGTCAGTACCAATAATAGGTTTAATACCATTTGAATGAGCCTGTTCATAAAACTTAACCAAGCCACACATATTCATCTGGTCGGTGAGTGCAACCGCTGGCATATTCAAGGATTTTACATGAGAAATCAGAGGTTTAACTTTATTTAAACCATCCAGCATTGAATAGTCACTGTGGACTCTCAGATGTACAAATTTACAATCAGACATTTAGTTTCCCGCCAATTGCCCGTCGCGCTGCAACAAAGACTGCTGCACCGGTTTAAAGCTCATTCGATATTGCGCTAAAGGGCCAAATTCAGCGAGCTTTTCTAAATGGGCTTTCGTAGGATAGCCCTTGTGTTGAGCAAAACCATATTCGGGATGTAACTTATCCAGCTCAGTCATTTCTGCGTCTCTGGTCACCTTGGCAATAATAGATGCGGCCGATATTTCAGCATGCAGACTATCGCCTTTCACAACCGATTCACATGGATAGTCCCATATTGGACAGCGATTTCCATCAACTCGAACAAAACTAGGGCGTATATTTAGGCCTTCAACTGCGCGAGTCATGGCAAGCATGGTGGCGTGCAAAATATTAAGCTCGTCAATTTCTTTTGGCGATGCTCTACCCACGCTAACCGCCAAAGAATTTTGCATAATTAAAGCAAACAACGCTAAACGCTTTTTTTCAGATAATTTCTTGGAGTCGGCTAAGCCAATGATAGGTTTGCTAGGATCTAAAATAACGGCAGCCGTTACCACATCCCCGACCAAGGGACCACGGCCAACTTCATCGACCCCTGCGATTAACGATGTCATTTACATGCTCTCTTATATAGTTTCTATTAATGACAGCACCGCGTTGGCTGCTTGAGCATCAGCGTCTTGTTTGAGCAAGATATGCAATTGGGTAAAACGCGCCACTAATGCTGCTCTGTCACTTTCTTCTTGGGTAAAATAGGGCAATAACTTAGCCACGATATTTTCCGGATTCACATCTTCTTGTAAAAGCTCTGGCACTAACTCTTCGTCAGCTAGAATATTCGGTAAAGCAAAATACTTGGCAATATATAATCGTTTCATCATTTGATGAGTCAACCACTTCAAACGGTATGCCACCACCATGGGCCGCTTACACAACATAGCTTCTAACGTTGCCGTTCCGGAGGCAAGTAACACGGCATCAGATGCAATCATCACTTCTCTAGCATGACCGATGACGATACGATAATTAACACTCACAGAATGCTCACGCATATAATCTTCAACCTGAAGCTTACGTTGTTTATTTACCACCGGAATTAACACACATAAACCAGCGACTTGCTCAGCGAGTAATTCAGCGCTGCGCATAAAAATATCTAACAGCATAGTAACTTCGCTATTGCGACTGCCAGGTAATAGCGCTAAAACACGTTCATCGGCGTGTATTTTTAAGGCACGCCTTGCAGCGTCTTTATCAGGATTGATATCAATACTGTCGGCCATGGTATGTCCGACAAATCGACAAGGGATATTATGTTTGTCGTAAACTTGTTTTTCAAAAGGAAACAAACTTAAAACAAGATCCGTCGCTTTTGCTATTTTGAACACTCTTTTTTCACGCCAAGCCCAAACCGTGGGACTGACGTAATGCACAGTTTTAATACCGGCCTTTTTAAGAGGAAGCTCCAAACGAAGATTAAAATCTGGTGCATCCACACCAACAAAGACATCAGGTGGGTTTGCCATAAAATGTTGATATAGGCTTTTGCGTATAAATAACAGGCGACGAATACGTGACAGTACTTCGACCAACCCCATTACCGATAACTCTTCCATATCAAAAATGGTTGTACAGCCTTCGGCCTGCATGCGTGGTCCGGCTATGCCTTCAAATACAGCATTCGGATATTGCTTTTTGATACTGCGGATTAGCCCAGCGGCTAGTATATCGCCGGAGGTTTCTCCGGCAACTATTCCTATTCTAATTATTTTTTCGCTCATGGCTTAGCGCACAATACCTCGTGAAGAGGTCGCCACAAAATCGGCCAAAATTTTAACTTCTGGCGTTAGGACGGCCATTTCGTTCAATAGCTCTACGGCTTCATCAGCACGATGCCCGTTACGATACAAAACTTTGTAAGCTCGGCGTAACTGCATGATCACGTCTTTATCAAAACCACGACGCTTGAGGCCCTCAGTGTTTATGCCGTGAGGTGTACTTTTATCACCACCAATCATCACATAAGGCGGCACGTCACGCAGGACAATTGCGCCACCGGCGACAAAACTATGAGAGCCAATATGGCAAAATTGATGAAAAGCAGTCATCCCCCCAAGGATCACGTGGTCACCAACGTGAACATGACCGGCCAGTGTAGCGTTATTCGCTAGAATAGTGTCATTACCGATGAGGCAATCGTGTGCTACATGGGCGTAAGCCATAAAAAGATTATTAGAACCAATCTGGGTAAGCGCTTTGTCTTGTGCTGTCCCGCGATGTACAGTTACCGATTCACGAAAGACATTATTATCGCCTACGATAAGACGAGTAGGCTCACCAGCATACTTTTTGTCCTGACAATCTTCACCGATCGAACCAAATTGAAAGAATCGATTATTCTTGCCAATTTTAGTATGCCCTTTCACCACCACATGAGATTCGAGTACCGAACCCGAGCCAATTTCAACATTGGCATCAATCAAACAGTACGGCCCAATTTTTACATCCTCGGCGATAATCGCCGTAGGATGAATAATAGCTGTAGGATGTATCACGTTATAGTTTCCGCATTGCGCACATAAATTCAGCTTCGCAGGCCGTTTTACCATCAACACTTGCGACACCGTGGAATTTCCAGATACCACGGCGCTCTTTAATCAGCCTAACGTCCATATCAAGACGATCTCCAGGCATAACGGGTAGCTTAAAGCGAGCCTTGTCTATACCTGCATACAGATACAAATCGTCGCTATTACCTGCTGTTTTAAAACCTAACACACCTGCTGCCTGAGCTAATGCTTCTAGAATTAATACCCCAGGAAAAATAGGTTTACCGGGAAAATGCCCCGTAAAACACGGTTCATTAAAGGTAATATTTTTATAAGCAGTAATCGATTCGCCTAATGTGTAGTCGGTAACACGATCAAGTAATAAAAATGGGTAGCGGTGGGGTAAAAGCTCAAGAATTTCTTCAATTCCAAGCTGATTGACATTATTAACCAACAGGTTATCTCCTCAATTAAGTCGCCTGATTAACTAGACGACTTATTTTAAATGCGACTTTTCGAGTGTTCTGACACGCTGATTGAGGGTGCTAAGATTACGCAACGCCACTGCATTTTTTCGCCACTCTCGGTTTTCAATAGCGGGCATTCCGGAAGAGTAAACGCCAGGTTTGTCTATGGCTTTTGTCACCATACTCATACCTGTAATATAAACGTTATCACAAATTTCCATGTGTCCATTAATTGCCACCATGCCACCAATTGTACAATTACGGCCGATGTTAGTACTACCAGCAACAACTGTGCATCCTGCGATAGCGGTATTATCACCGATAGTCACGTTGTGCGCCACTTGGCACTGATTATCAATAATAACACCATCGCCGATGATAGTGTCATCAAGTGCACCACGATCAATAGTACTGCTGGCGCCTACCTCGACACGATCACCAATGATAACCGTACCTAACTGAGGTATCTTGACCCAGCGGCCTTTGTCATTTGCATAACCAAAACCATCAGCACCAATAACCGTAGCTGACTGAATCAAACAATCTTGACCCAATACCACTCGGTGATACAGTGTCACGTTTGCCCACAATTTGCTATTGGCGCCAACGCTTGCGCCTTGACCGATAAAACAACCGGGTCCGATTTGTACGTTGTCTGCAAGCTTAACACCCGATTCAATTACAGCATGAGCTCCAATACTAACGTTTTCTCCAAGCTCAACATCTTCAGCAATCACCGCTAAAGGTGATATGCCGTTTGCCGAACGAGGGGTAGAGTCAAGTAGTTGTGCGGCGAGTGCAAACCCAACATAGGGGTTGTCCATCACTAATGCTGAGCACTCACAATGCGATAAATCTTCGGGTTTTAAAATAACGGCCTGTGCGGCCGTTTTTTCAAGTTGGCTACGATACCGACTATTAGACAAAAAGGAAATCTGACCATTGCCCGCAGACGCTAACGTCGACAATGAATGGATTGGCTCGTCAGCAGTATCATTGCCGGCCAAATGCAACGTCGCACCAATTTTATCAGCTAATTGCTGTAAGCTAACGGTATGATTCAAAGTCAGTCCTATTTATTTATCAAATGTCCCAAGGGACTTATTTAACTTTACTAACTTGCTCTAATACTTTCTTAGAGATGTCGTTATCAGGATTAATAAACGCCACTGCATTAGCATTTAAGATAACATCATATTTTTCTTTAGCGGCTACTACGTCGATAGATTGTTTAATAAAACCAAGCAATTTATTTTGCTCTTCTTTTAAACGTCCTTGCACTTCTTGTTGAAGTGGCTGAGCTTTTGCGCTGTACTCTTCGCGAAGCTCGTTAATTTTCTTCTCTAGTTCTTTCTTTTCTTTGCCGCTCATCGTCGCTGCATCACGCTGATTTTTTTCAATGTAATACTTAATGTCTTTCTCTAAGCGGCTAACTTCTTCAGTTTTGTCTTTAAATTCTGCCGCTAAGTCTTGCTGGATTGTGGCAGCTTGAGGCATAGACTGGAAAATACCCTGTACGTTAACCGCACCAATTTTTTGCTCTGCTAATGCTGCACTACTGAATGCTGCTGCGCTTATTAACGCCCCTGCTACAAGACTTTTAGTAAATGTTTTCAAAAGATACTCCTAATTTTTTAATCGTTATTTTCAGCACTAAACAATACTGGATTTAGAATGTTTGACCAATGTTAAAAGAGAAAAACTTCGTGTCATCTCCTTCTCTGGATTCAATCGCTTTAGAGAAGCTGAATACCATAGGTCCCATAGGCGATAACCATTGTACAGAAACACCGCCGGAAGCTCTATACAACTTATAGTCACTATAATCTTCCAACGGATCATTATTAAACTGGGTATTGAGCGTGAGATCTTTGTAACGATCATACCTGAACTCAGTATCCCATACGTTACCCACATCTACGAACAAGCTGGTTCGTACTGAGTTATCAAAATCGGCTTCCACAAACGGGGTCGGTACGATGAGTTCAACTCCCCCCAGAATCATGGCATTACCACCAAGCGAACGAGACGAAATAGTAACAGTGTCGTTTACCGAGCTACCGTAGATAATATTACCGTCGATGTCACGTATCGCTGAAGGCGTCAGCTGCACACCACGGGGGCCTACTGTATTATTTTCAAAACCGCGTAACGAATCACTACCACCTGCCCCAAAGTTTTGGTTAAACGGTAATATCTGATCAACACCGTTCGCGGTGCCATAACCATTACCATAACCCAATTTTAGACGTGCCAAGAATGACCAACGTTGATTACGGGATAATGGGAAGTAAAACTTGGTATCAACTTCAGTCTTGAAATAGTTAACATCAGAGTTCGGCGTCGTTATGCTAAAAGAGGCCCGCTGGGATGACCCTGCAGTTGGGAATACACCTCGGTTAAGGGTGGACCGGATCCACGCGACCGACGCTAAGAAACTGTCGTACTTAATAGAATCATCTGGGTTACTTTCATCAACAAACTGGTTATAAAAACGCGTTGTTTGTTCGTAGGACGTACTCTGAAATAACTCAACATTACTGTAAGTTAAACCAAAATTAATCCGATTAAATTCATCTATGGGGTAACCCACATTAGCGCCAACAGAATATTGTTTAGAGTTATACTGAATGAAACCGGCACTTTCGCCATCAAATTCACTGTAACCGACTGAACCACCTAAACTGATCCCATCAATAGTAAAATAGGGATCTGTATAAGAAATTTGCGCACTTTTCTGGTACGAAGTAGTACTTAGATTCAAGGCAATACGTTTACCCGTGCCTAAGAAGTTATCCTGTTGAATACCCGCTTGTAAGCTCAGCTTGGTTCTATCACCGTAACCGATACCCGCGTTAAACGAACCTGAAGCTTGCTCTTTAACACTGAAGTTAACGTCAACTTTGTCGTCTTCGCCTGGTAGACGCACGGTTTCAAAATCTACGCTCTCCATATAGGTTAAACGTGAAAGTGCATTCTTCGAAGACTCTAAAGTCGAGTTTGACAACCACGCGCCTTCCATTTGCGTCACTGATTGACGTAGTACTTCATCAGCGGTGCCAATGTTGCCTTCAAAATTAATACGACGCACGTAAATACGCTTACCAGGGTCAACCGACAGGGTCAACTTAACGGTTTTGTCTTCTTCGTTAATTTCTGGAATGGTTGCAACTGTTGGGTATGCATAGCCAAAGCGACCGAAATATTTGCTGATAAACTCTTCTGTGTAAGTCACCTCAGCTTGGTTATACAATTCGCCTGGTGTAATAGGTAATACTAATTTCAGATAATCTTCATGTCCCAATAACTCACCGACTAACTCGACTTCTGATACTTTATATTGCTCGCCTTCATCAATATTCAAGGTCACATAGATACCCGCTTTCTCGGGAGTCATCGAAACTTGAGTCGATTCAATATCGAATTTCAAATAGCCGCGGTCTTTATAGTAACTGGTAACAGTTTCCATATCACCGGTAAGAGTTTGCTTCTGGTATCTCGTCTCAGATAAAAAATCCCACCAAGGAGCATCGAATTTGAGCTCCATTTGTTCAAATAAAGTGGCATCATCAAAGATGCTATTACCAACGATATTGATTTGCTCAATCTTTGCCGCATCACCTTCTTCAAAAAGTAACTTTAGATCAACTCGATTACGCGGAAGTGGCGTAATGATGGCGCTCACATCTGCATTATATTTACCAATACTGTAGTAGAAATCTTTCAAGCCGTTTTCAATCGAAGTAAGAACCGTTTTGTCTAGCGGCTCCCCTAAGCGGATATTGCTACCATCTAAACTTTCTTGAAGTTGCTCATCTTTGATATCATCATTACCTTCAAGAATAATATTACTGATAGTCGGGCGTTCTTTAACCTTGACGACCAATACATCACCATCACGTAATACTTCAATACTCTCGAAATGCGTTGAGGCATACAATGATCGAATCGCTTGCGCGATACGGAAGCTGTTCATTTCATCGCCGACTTTGATAGGCAAGTAGGTTAATGCCGCACCAAGTGCCACACGTTGCAGGCCTTCTATTTTAATATCGGAGACGACAAATTCACTTTCTGGGGCCGACTTTGCCATTCCGGCAACGGATAACATCAATCCTGCAGCAACTAACTGTTTAAACTTCATTTATTAACATTCTTCCTAAGCGCACATATGTTTGTGCTTTAGACCAAACTGGCCGATAAAAATTATAAACGCGTAATGTCGTTAATAATGGCGATACTCATAAACAGGAGTAATAATAAGCCACCTATTTTAAAACCAATCTCTTGTACAGAGTCCGGCACGGGTCGACCACGTAAAAGCTCTATAAAGTAATAGAGTAAGTGGCCGCCATCAAGCACAGGAATGGGTAAAAGGTTAATAATTCCCAAATTGACGCTAATTAACGCTAAAAAGCTCAGAAAATACACTATTCCTGAACTCGCACTCATCCCAGCACCTTGGGCAATCGAAATCGGCCCACTAAGGTTATTAACCGACACATCACCCGTAATCAACTTGCCTAGCATCTCAATGCTAAGGGTCATAAGACGCCATGTTTTATCGCTCGCTTGAACGACAGCATCAATAGGACCATATTGGTGCGTAAACAATACCCCTTTGGGCCATGCTGCTAGTGTTGGGCTAACGCCCAAGTAACCAATTGTTTTGTCACCATCTTGGCGTGAGCCTAACATGCCATTTAATTCAACAACACGATCGTCTCTTAACACCTGAATGGAAACATCTGCATTGGGACGTTTTGCAACATAGCTCACTATTTGTTCCCAATTTAGCATGGTAGTTCCATCTACTTGCTGAATTTTATCGCCGACCTTCAATCCTAGCTGCTGTGCAGCAGACTCTTCAGCCACTAAACCTACGATGCTCAGTACATTGGGACGGTATACAGATAAGCCTAAACTATCGATTGCGGAGTCTTTCTCTGGATTAAATTGCCAAGTGCTTAAATCCAACACTCTTGTCTGTTCAATGGGGCTGTTGGGCAGTGACACAGTAATCGGTAAACTATCGTCCCCAATATATGAAATCAGCTCAAGATTCACCGCTTGCCAATCAATAGTTTCACGATCGCCTATCTTTTTAATCACCGAGCCAGAAATCAAGCCTGCTTGGCTAGCGATACTATCTTGCTTAATATCGCCGAGCATAGGCTTAATAGTCTGTACGCCAATCAAATACATCACAAACAGCGCAAATATAGCGAAAATAAAATTCGTCAGTGGCCCTGCTGCGATAATAGCGATTCGCTTTAATACATGTTGGCGATTAAAAGCATGGGGTAAGTCTTCTTCTGACACCTCATCTACACGCTCATCGAGCATCTTGACATAGCCGCCTAAAGGTATCGCGGCAATAACATATTCAGTCCCTAACTTGTCCGTGCGTCGCCAAAGCGCTTTACCAAATCCAACAGAAAAGCGTTCAACTTTTACCCCACAACGTCTAGCAACCCAAAAATGTCCCCATTCGTGTACGGCGACTAAAATACCCAACGCAACGATAAAAGAGCCTAAACTCCATAAAAAGCCCAACATTTAATTTGCCTCTCGTGCATATGAAGAAATGATCTGCTGTGTGGCACTACGACACTCATGATCCCATGCGACAATCGCATCTATATTATCGAGTTGGCACGCGCCCATTTGCGTAAGACATTGCTCATTTATCTGAGCTATTTGGGTAAAGCCTATATTGCCCGATAAAAATGCCGCCACAGCTACTTCATTAGCTGCATTAAGGGCTGTAGTTGCGGATTGCCCCGCGTTTGCGGCTTCAATTGCGAGGTAGAGATTAGGATAGCGTTTAGGCTCAGGAAGACTAAAACTAAAATTACTTACCGTTTGAAAATCAAGTGGCTGGACACCAGAATCGATACGTTTTGGATAGGCAAGCCCATGGGCGATTGGTGTGCGCATATCTGGATTTCCCATTTGAGCGAGCACTGAACCGTCTCGATATTGCACCATAGAATGAATGATACTCTGTGGATGCAGTACCACCTTGATGTCGCTGCTTTGTAAACCAAATAACCACCGAGCTTCAATAAACTCTAGGCCTTTGTTCATCATAGTCGCTGAATCAACTGATATTTTTTGTCCCATAACCCAATTAGGATGAGCACATGCCTGAGCAGGTGTAACATGGGTTAGTTCGCCAAAGGCAGTTTCACGAAAAGGCCCGCCTGAACCCGTTAGTAAAATACTGCTTATTCCCGATGACGCTAAGTCGCCGTATTGATAATCATGGGGTAAGCACTGAAAAATAGCGTTGTGTTCGCTGTCTATCGGCAATAACTGGGCGTTATGTTCTCTGGCTGCGTCCATAAAAAGTTCACCAGACATGACCAGCGATTCTTTATTGGCTAACAACACTTTTTTACCTGCTTTAACAGCCGCAATAGTGGGAAGTAAACCTGCACCACCGACAATAGCAGCCATCACCACATCCACATCATCTGCACTGGCGACATCAGCTAATGCTTGAGCACCTGATAACAACACACTTTTAATACCCGAATATAACAGTGCTTGCTTTGCTTGCTTGTATTGTCCAATATCAGATAAAACCAAATATTTTGGTTGGCACAACCTTGCCTGCTCAATTAATTTATCAATATTAGTGTGAGCGGTTAAGGCATAAACTTGATAGAGCTCGGGATGCCGTACTACTACGTCTATAGTGCTTTGTCCAATGGAGCCAGTAGCACCTAAAATACAAATATTTTGCATCAGGCCATCCAAGATACGTAACAAAACGCAAAGACAGGAAAGGCTGCGGTGAGACTATCGATACGGTCTAAAATACCACCATGACCGGGTAATAGATTACCACTATCTTTTATACCTGCGCAGCGTTTCAACATACTTTCGTTTAAATCACCCAGCGCAGATACGGCGACCGTCAAACCACCGATCAAAATGTTTATCCAGATACGACTAGGATCAACCGCATAGTGCAATGCAGCAAATGCAATAATAAGTGATGATGCTCCTACCCCACCCATTAAGCCTTCGAATGTTTTACCTGGGGATACTTTTGGACGTAACTTAGTACGACCAAATTTAACCCCAACAAAGAATGCGCCAATGTCGGCGGCCCAAACAATACCCAGTACGTAAAAGATAAGAGATGCACCGTAAAAACTATCTACGTCGTACAAACTGGTGCGTAATGACACTATCGCGACCCAAGTAGGTATAAGTGTTAACAGCCCAAATAAACCTTGAATACCTCTTCGTGTGCGCCAAAAAGAACTAAAACGAGGATAGGCAATTATCATTAATAACGAGATAAACCACCAAAGAGCAGCGGTACCTAAAATATAATGATAGAGACTATTCAATTGTCCCTGATACCAGATATTCTCTACATCAATGGCAAAGGTAAAGTAGCCACAAATCGCTACGATAATGAAGGTATAAACCGCTTTGGTTTGACGGGTAACAAAACCAGACATGTTGGCCCATTCCCAAGCCCCTAAACCGAGTACACCAATCATGGCAATTTCGAAACCAATCATGGGAAGAAATAAGATCGAACACAATACCAGCGGTGCTAACACCAGTGCGGTTAGAATACGTTCTCTCAACATAGTGAGCCCTCAGAAACAGAAGTGGCGATAACCACAAACATATTAGCCATTAACTAACCTGTTCGCCTGTCATCCCGTAACGACGTTGCCTATCTGCAAAATTGTCGATGGCAAGTTTAAATGCATCTTCGTTAAAATCCGGCCAATATGTATCAGTAAAATACAATTCTGCGTAGGCAACTTGCCATAAAAGAAAGTTACTAATACGCGTTTCACCGCCGGTACGAATTAATAAATCGAGTTCAGGTAAATCCGAACAACAGGTATATCCACTAAATAGATTTACATCGATGTCATTGCTATCGAGTGCACCTGCTTTTACTTGTTCAGCTATCGCTTTTGTTGCATTAATGATTTCCCAGCGCCCGCCGTAGTTGGCAGCAATGTTCAGCACTAAAGCGTCGTTATTTGCGGTTAAAAGCTCAGCATCACGAATTTGCTCAACCAATTTTTTGTCAAAACGACTGGTGTCACCGATAACACGAAGCCTAACATTATTCTTGTGCAGCTTTTTTACTTCGCTGCTCAACACCATTTTAAACAGTTCCATCAGCACACCCACTTCTTCTTGAGGGCGATTCCAATTTTCGCTGCTAAAGGCAAATAGCGTTAACACTTTGATATTATTTTTAAGAGAGAAAGACACGGATGCTCGCACACCTTTAACCCCAGCACGATGCCCGAAAGTACGGATTTTGCCTTTCTTTTTAGCCCACCGCCCGTTGCCATCCATAATGATAGCAACGTGCTGTGGCATGAGTTTATTAGTAGGTTGTGATTCTGAATTCATTTACCAGCGACCACTACACTTCCATTAACTCTGTTTCTTTCGCTGCCAATATTTCATCAATCTGTTTAACGAATTCATCAGTCAGCTTCTGGATGGCATCCTCACCGCGATGGGCGTCATCTTCACTAATTTCTTTTTCTTTCAATAATTCTTTAAGATCACCGTTAGCGTCACGACGGATATTACGCACGGCCACACGACCACCTTCAGCTTCACCGCGCACGACGCGTATTAAACTTTTACGACGTTCTTCTGTAAGCGCTGGCATAGGAATACGGATAACCGTCCCCGCACTCATAGGGTTTAAACCAAGATCAGATTGCATAATGGCTTTTTCAACAGCCTGGGCTGAGCTTTTATCAAAAACAGTTAGGGCTAAGGTACGAGAGTCTTCAGCAATGACGTTAGCAAGCTGTTTTAACGGCGTGGGGGCACCGTAATAAGGCACCATAATACTGTCTAGCAAACTAGGATGAGCACGACCGGTACGAATTTTGGCAAATTGTCCGCGCAGAGCAAGAATACTTTTTTCCATGCGCTCACGCGCATCTACATTGATTTCATCAATCATAAAATGACTTCCTAATTAATTATCTTATTTTTCTGGATGGCAAATTACGGTACCAACATCTTCACCAAGCACAACCGCTCGCAAGCAGCCGGGTTTATTCATGTTGAAAACACGGATTGGAATATTGTGATCACGGGCTAGCGTGAATGCCGCTAAATCCATCACTTTTAATTCTTTATCTAATACTTCTGTGTACGATAATCTGTCATACATAACGGCATTCGGGTTTTTTGCTGGGTCAGAATCATATACGCCATCGACTTTCGTGCCTTTTAGGACGGCGTCGGCTTCTATTTCAATACCACGTAAACAAGCAGCTGAATCAGTTGTAAAGAAGGGGTTGCCTGTACCCGCAGCAAAAATAACCACACGACCAGATTTCAACAAACTAATCGCTTCAGCCCAATTGTAGGCATCGCACACACCATTTAAAGGAATAGCTGACATCAAACGCGCGTTTACAAAAGCCCTGTGCAAAGCATCTCGCATAGCCAAGCCATTCATAACCGTAGCTAGCATACCCATGTGGTCGCCAACAACGCGATTCATGCCTGCTTTAGCAAGTCCTTCACCACGGAATAAGTTACCGCCGCCTATGACTAAGCCGACTTGGATGCCCAATTCAACTATTTCTTTTATTTCTTGAGCCATACGCTCAAGTACCTTGGGATCTATTCCAAAGCCTTCTTCGCCCATTAAGGCTTCGCCACTAAGTTTTAATAAAATTCTTCGATAGGTATGTTTAGGTGTTGTACTCATCGGCAGGCTATTCCTTGTTTAACGAATAATGGGGGTCAAAAAACACTCGATATAACAATGTACGATATGCCATATAGTCAGTAACTAAGGCGTTTCTACAATCTTATCGTTCAATACATTGTACAAAAATATTGGCATAAAAACGTATCTGTAGCTAATTTCATAGTACATGCCGTTATACAGTTTGTTCCACATATAAAAAGGCACCTCAATTTGAGGTGCCAGTAGTTTATATGACATTGGCTTTTCGCAAAAGCAAATGGCGCAATTATTTCTTAGCAGCGGCCATTTGTGCAGCTACTTCAGCAGCAAAATCTTCTTCTTTCTTCTCAATACCTTCGCCAACTTCGAAACGAACGAAGTTAATTACGTCTGCATTCTTAGCTTTAAGCAACTGAGCAACCGTCATTGAAGGATCTTTGATAAATGGTTGGCCCGTTAAGCTAACTTCTGAAGTAAACTTATTCATACGACCAGAAACCATTTTCTCAGCTATCTCAGCAGGCTTGCCTGACTGCATAGCGATATCAAGTTGAATTTCTTTCTCTTTTGCAACAACGTCAGCAGGCACATCAGTAGGTTTAACAAACTGAGGATTAGCTGCCGCTACGTGCATAGCTATGTCTTTCGCTAATTCTTCGTCGCCACCTTTAAGGATAGCAATAACGCCAATACGTGCACTGTGAACGTAAGCGCCAAGGTTTTCACCTTCGACCGAAACAACACGACGAGGAGAAATGTTTTCACCGATTTTAGCAACTAATGTGTCACGAGCATCGCTAACTTTAACGCCATTAACAATTGAGTTGTTCAATGTTTCGATATCGTTAACTTTGTTCGCTGAAGCGACTTCGATTAATTGGTTACCGAACGCGACGAAACCGTCATCACGTGCAACGAAATCAGTTTCACTGTTCAATTCGATCATAGTTGCAACGCCGTTTGCAACCTTGGTCAAAATAACGCCTTCAGCGGCGATACGACCTGCTTTTTTTGCGGCTTTTGCTTGACCGTTCTTGCGCATATTCTCGATCGCAAGTTCAATGTCACCGTCAGTTTCAACAAGTGCATTTTTACAATCTAACATACCTGCAGCGGTACGCTCGCGTAATTCTTTAACTAGGGCTGCTGTCACTGCCATTGTCGTTTCCTCAGCAATAATATGTACTAAATTAGGATTAAAAAACAGGGGCATCAGCCCCTGTTAAATTTTCGTGTCATGCACATGTGTGCATTAACAGACTGACTCAATAGGTATATTAAAGAGGCTGATTACTCAGCAGCTTCAACAAACTCACCTTCTTCAGCCTGTACTTCAATGTTTTTCTCACGACCTTCGATAACAGCGTCAGCAGCAGTGTTCAAATAAAGTTGAACTGCACGGATCGCATCATCGTTACCAGGAATGATGTAATCAACACCATCTGGATTTGAGTTAGTGTCGACGATTGAAACAACTGGAATACCAAGGTTACGCGCTTCGGTAATCGCAATATGCTCGTGGTCAGCATCAACAACGAAAAGACAGTCAGGAAGACCACCCATGTTTTTGATTCCGCCCAAGCTGTTTTCTAGCTTAGCCATTTCGCGTTGTAACATAAGCACTTCTTTTTTAGTGATTTTGTCGAACGTACCGTCTTGGCTTTGTTGCTCTAGATCTTTCAAGCGTTTGATTGATTGACGAACTGTTTTCCAGTTAGTCAACATGCCACCCAACCAACGTTTGTTAACGTAGAATTGGTCACATTTAACTGCTGCGTCACGAACGGCATCACTTGCTGCGCGTTTAGTACCAACAAAAAGGATTTTACCTTTCTTAGAAGCAACACCGCCAATGTAGTTCAACGCATTGTTGAACAACGGGACTGTTTTTTCTAAGTTAATGATGTGAACTTTGTTACGAGCGCCAAAGATGAAAGGTTTCATTTTTGGGTTCCAGTAACGTGTTTGGTGACCGAAGTGAACGCCGGCTTGAAGCATGTCGCGCATTGATACATTTGCCATTATATTAGTTTCCTTAATATGGGGTTAGGCCTCCATACATCCCAGCTCTCGATCTGTGCAGACGAATCTTGCACAAACACCCCGAAAACTGTGTCGATGTATGTGTGTTATTAACTATAGGTTAGTCGCTGTAAATAACCGTTTGATGATATGCTCAAAATGAGCAATACAACGAACAGCCGTTTCAGCGGGGCGCTTTATATCATGGTAACAGGATAAATTCAAGTTTACGTATACATGCTATACACCAGCGCCTTGAAAAGTTAAGATATAACCACATTATTTGCATACCCCAAAAATTAGGACATTGCTTTGCCTGCTACTATCAAAACCGCACAAGAAATTGAAAAAATGCGAGTTGCCGGACGACTTGCAGCTGATGTATTACAAATGATTGGCCCACATGTGAAAAAAGGTGTGACGACAGAGGAGCTTAATCGGCTTTGTCATGACTATATTGTCAATGAACAACAAGCCATCCCTGCCCCATTGAATTATGGTAATCCTCCTTTCCCCAAATCAATTTGTACATCAGTTAATCATGTTATTTGCCATGGTATTCCGGCTGATAAAAAATTAAAGGAAGGTGACAGTGTTAATATAGATGTAACTGTCATAAAAGATGGTTATCACGGTGATACATCCAAGATGTTTGTTGTGGGTAAACCCAGCATTATGACTGAACGTCTAATTCGGGTAACACAAGAAGCCCTTTATATCGGAATAAAAATGGTCAAACCCGGCGTGCGTTTGGGGGATATTGGCCATGCTATACAGCAACATGCTGAAGGCCATAATTACTCGATAGTCCGTGAATACTGCGGGCATGGTATTGGCGCTAATTTCCACGAAGAACCTCAGGTGGTTCATTACGGTCGCCCCAATACAGGTGAAGTTTTAGAAGCTGGTATGTGTTTCACCATAGAGCCGATGGTAAATGCAGGTAAACGTTATTCAAAGGTGTTGCCTGATGATTGGACCGTCGTAACGAAAGATCGCAGTTTAAGTGCGCAGTGGGAACATACCTTGCTCGTGACAGAAACAGGGGTTGAAATTCTTACCCTTCGAGACGATGAAGATATTGATCGCGTTATCAATCATTAAGCATTTCCCAGATAGAATTATCTAAGCTTATGATAAATAATTAGTTCTTGCTTGAATTAATTATTTGTCATGGCTTCGTAAATAGATAAACCTTAAGCGAGCACTATTCCAAATAACATTGTCATCACATTGAATAAAGGAACGTATCTTGTCTTTGCAAACCTTAATTGAAAAAATCCACCTTATTCAATCCACCGACAACATTCCAGCATTTAAAGCCTGTATTGGTGATAGTTACAGTTGGTTAGAAAATGAATTTACACGAGTCGATGTAGACATTTTGATAACAGGCCGAGCAACCTTTGTGGACGCATTATTGTGTCATGCATGGCAATTACTTGATCTTCACAAAGAAACCAAAATAGCCTTGGTCGCAGTAGGCGGATATGGTCGAGGGCAACTTCAGCCCTATTCTGATATTGATTTATTACTGCTCAGCCCTGGGTCTTTATCGAAAACTCAGCAAAACACCATTGGTCAGTTCATCACTTTTTTGTGGGATATCGGACTCGATATCGGGCAATCAGTACGTAGTATTAAAGAAACGGTTTCACTCGCTAGAGGTGATGTCACGATAGCTACCAACTTGGTTGAAGCGAGGTTACTCACCGGTAATCAAGATACCTTTTTAGCGCTTAATAAAAAATTACATGGGCGCGGCTACTGGACCAGCAAAGATTTTTTTATCGCCAAATCAAAAGAACAACAAATACGCCACTCAAAATTCAAAGGGACCTCGTACAACCTTGAGCCAAACGTTAAAGAAAGCCCCGGCTGCTTGCGGGACATTCAGAATATCGGCTGGATAGCCAAGAAACACTTCAAGGTGCTAAGAGGCACAGAGTTGGTTGAACGCGGCTATTTCACTGAACAAGAATTTCAGGAGTTACTTGAGTGTCGCTCTAACTTATGGCGTATACGGTTCGCACTTCACCTACAAGCGCAACGCAGTGAAAACCGCTTACTCTTTGATTATCAAAATGATGTTGCGAGCAGACTTGGCTACGGCGATGATGGTAAAGCATCCGTTGAACGCATGATGAAATCGTTTTTCAGAACCGTACGCAGAATAAGCGAACTCAATGAGATGCTGTTGCAGCGTTTTGGCCACGATGTGCTAAAAATAAAAGTTAAAAACAAGAATATCATCAACCCTAGTTTTGAAATCGATGACGGATTGCTTGCTACGCGTCATGACAATGTATTTAATGAACCCGAAGATATTCTGCAATGCTTATTGCTTATTGCTGATACACCACAGGTAGAAGGCCTACATTCTAGTGTGCTGCGTCAGTTACGTTATGCGCGGCGTAAATTTCATAGCCAATATTACTGCGAGAAACCTAGATGCCGCAGCTTGTTTATCGAGTTAATGCAGCATCCTAATTTTTTCGGTCTTGCATGGGATATCATGCACAAACACGGGATATTGCAATCTTACTTACCCCAATGGGATCACATTGTTGGCATGATGCAATTCGATTTATTCCATGCTTACACCGTTGATGAACACACTCATAGATTGGTTAAAAATATTCATCAATACAGTCAAGGAAATGCTGATTTTCCTCGTTGCAGTCGTATAGTACGCAACTTAGACAAACCTGAACTACTTTACATTGCTGCTATCTTTCACGACATCGGTAAAGGTCGTAATGGTGATCACTCAAAATTGGGTGCTCAAGATGTAATCGAGTTTTGTGCTATGCATGATATCAATGACAAAGACGCAGAGCTTATTGCTTGGCTAGTAGAAAGCCATTTAATGATGTCTGTCATTGCCCAGCGCAGAGATATATATGACCCGAGTGTTATCAATGAATTTACTAACAATGTGCGCACCCATAATCATCTAAATCACTTGTACGTTTTGACGTTAGCAGATATTCGCGCTACAAACGATAGCCTGTGGAACGACTGGAAAGCGACTTTACTACGAGAGTTATACTTGCTAACGCAAAAAGCACTAGATAACGGCCTAGAATGCAAGGTAGCTTTACAAGACCGAATTGATGCTCACCAAAGCAAAGCGAAAACACTCTTATTAGGACGAGGTGTTAATGAAAGCCAAGTCGAACAATTTTGGAAGCGCTTAAAAGAGGATTATTTTGTCCGCTTTAAACCAGATCAAATCGCTTGGCATGCGGGTGTTATTTTAGCAGCTCACCCTATGACGGATGATTTTCTATTGGTCGATGCAAATGAACATACCGCTAAATCTGGTACCGAGCTTTTAGTTTACGGCAAAGATAAAATTAATCTTTTTGCTCAAGTTGCATCCGTTTTAGATAGTAGAAATTGCTCTATTCACGATGCGCAGATAATGAAGACCAACGATGGTTATGTTTTCGATAGTTTCATTATCCTTGAACAAAATGGTGACAGAATAATGTCTCCTAGTCGCTTAACAAGCTTAAAAGAAGCTATAACTAACCAATTAAATAAACCAGGGATTGAGCACCAAAACCGCCGTAAAATGTCTCGTCAAATGAAACAATTAGATGTGCCGACCAAAGTGCGTTTTTACTCCAATCAACCCGACGTCACCTTAGTTGAGCTCGAAGCGTTGGATGCCCCAGGTCTTTTGGCAAAGGTAGGCAACTTATTGGTTGAAATGGAGTTCTCTTTGAGAATGGCGAAAATCGCTACTATAGGTGAACGAGCGGAAGATTTGTTTATTATTAGTAACAGTGAGAATAAAGCGTTAACCCAAAATCAAGAAGTCGAACTCAAAAAACGGTTAGCTGAAACGCTCGACTAGCCTCTTCATTAATGAGTGGGCTTTTGGTTCAGCCGAAGCCCACTGTCATCATAGTTTCAAATTACCGTCACGTTACTGTAAAGCGTTACTTTTAGCCTGAGTGTTAAACAGCTAAAGGTGAGTAATATGAGTAACGCTCTGATTTATCGCGCACATTACCGAACAGTGTGGCTATCTGATATTCATTTAGGAAGTAAAGATTGCAAAGCTGAGTACCTACTCGACTTTCTTAATCATTCTACTATTGAAACCCTATACTTGGTGGGTGACATCATCGACATGTGGGCGATGAGCAAGCAATTTCGCTGGCCAGATGCCCATAACCAAGTTCTCCATAAGCTGATGTGTTTATCTAAAGAGGACACGCGCGTCGTTTATTTACCCGGAAATCATGATGCGCCATTACAAAAATACGCTGGTATCACCTTCGGCGAGATAGAAATCACTAGAGAAATTATTCATACCACCGCCGATGGCAGAAAGCTACTTGTACTCCATGGTGATCAATTTGATCAAGAAGTCTGTTTTGGCCCACTACAATCTTGGATAGGCGACAAGGCTTACGATTTTCTGTTATTTATAAATCGCTGGTACAACGGTGCCAGAGCTGCTCTCAAGTTTCCTTATTGGTCCCTTGCCGGCTATTTAAAAAGCCATATCAAAGAAGCCAATAAAGCCATAACACGTTATAAGCATGCCTGCGTTAACCGCGCGGTGCAGATGAACTTGGACGGCGTTATTTGCGGACATATTCACCATCCCCAAGTAGATGATATCCATGGCATAAAATATTACAACGATGGCGATTGGATTGAGAATTGCTCAGCGTTAACTGAGCTACCCTGCGGTGATATGAAATTGGTCTATTGGACCCAGACCGCACATGCTAGCAACCTATTCAATCTAAGAATGAGCAAAGGCAAAAGTGAGAATAAAGCGGCTTAAGTTAATAGAGGAGTGTGTAATGAAATTGCCATACTACTGGCACTAAAGCGTCATATTGTGCGGCTAATATGGGGCCAAATAACATTAGGCAGGTTGCTCCCATGTTCACGGTTACTGACGTCTTACATAAACACTATCCTAAAGTCACGCAAAAACCTTGGTTATTTAAGTCAGTTAGCTTTGTATTGCGCCATTTACTCCATGAGCGAGAAATGCATGAGTTTGCCCAAAGTTATCCTCACCATCGGGGATTAGAATTTGTGGAGCAAGTCCTAGAGTATTTTAATGTCAGTTATTCAGTTCGTGATAATGAACGTGAACATATTCAAAGCCGAGGCCGTCTGATTATTATCGCTAACCATCCTATTGGATCATTAGATGCCTTAGCCCTAATCAAACTTGTCAGTGAAGTTAGAACGGATGTAAAAGTCGTTGCCAATCAGATGTTAATGACAATCGACCCGCTACACTGCATGTTATTGCCCGTTAATAATATGCATGGCGGCACAGCAAAAGATCATATCCTTAATATTCAACAACATCTGGAGGGAGAAGGAGCCTTATTAATATTTCCCGCTGGAGAGGTGTCACGCTTAAGACCTCAAGGCATTCGCGACACACATTGGAATAGTGGTTTCTTGCGTATTGCTCGCCAAGCCAAAGCCCCTATTGTCCCGGTATTTATTGACGCCAAAAATTCACCGTTATTTTACGGTATATCAATGTTATACAAGCCCCTCGCTAGCATGCTGTTAGTAACAGAAATGTTTAAACAAAAACGTAAGCATCTTCCTATGCGTATAGGCGAAATCATCCCGTTTGATTCCTACGCAAACGATAAAATTAACCGCTTACAACAAGTTCGACTATTGAAGAAACACTTGTATCGTATCGGCATGGGTAAATCTGGTATTTTTGCAACGCAAAAGGCCATTGCGCTGCCCGAAAATAGAACAGAACTTAGCCAATCGATCAAACGAGATTGTGAGTATTTAGGTAAGACTACAGACGAAAAAGCGATTTATTTATATCGCTATAACGGCAGCTCGCCAATCATGCGGGAAATTGGTCGGTTACGAGAAATAGCATTTCGAGCCGTTGGCGAAGGGAGTAATCGTCGCAGAGATATAGATCAATATGATATCCACTACTTTCATTTGATCCTCTGGGACGCTGACGATTTAGAAATTGCTGGCGCCTATCGTTTCGGTGACGCAAAAAAACTATTAAGTCAGTACGGAGTTGATGGGTTGTACTCAGCATCCTTGTTTAATTACGGAGACAAGATGCATCCCTATTTTGAACAGGGTTTAGAGCTAGGGCGCAGCTTTGTACAACCTCGTTATTGGGGTAAACGCAGTCTCGATTACTTGTGGTATGGCATAGGTGCGTTTTTAGAACGTCATCCTGATTATCGTTATTTGTTTGGTCCTGTCTCATTAAGCGATACATATCCCAAGGCTGCCAAAGACTTACTTGTTCAATTTTACCGCTTATACTTCACTCATACAGATGTTATAGCGACGTCAAAAACGCCATATTGCCTGCCCAGCGACTTAGCTGAGACCTTTATTGGCAGTGATTACAAGAAGGACTTTACCTTGCTCAAACACCTGTTAGCGAATATAGGGGTATCAGTGCCTACGCTTTATAAACAATACACTGAAACCTATGAAGACGGCGGGATCCACTTCTTAGACTTTAATATAGACGCAGACTTTGCGAATTGTATCGATGGTTTAGTGCTGGCTGATATTCATAAACTTAAAGCGAAGAAACGTGCTCGCTACATGCCTGAAAAAGAAAAAACTAAAAAGAAAGAACACAAAATTGAGAAAGAGTCACTCATAAGTGCACGTTAGCTGCTCATATGAAACGTGTTCGTTAGCTCTAGTCTGACAAGTAGTCGTTACCGCAGATAAATAGGCCCTACTACACATTGCTGCAAAAACACGAAAAGCGACGTTAAGTCGCTTTTCGTGTTGGCAATATCAAGGGGCTTTTAGTGAGTTTTAAACTACACTTCTGATTTACGCTTTCTTCTTTCCTAAGGCCACTACGTCCGCTTTCTCATCAGACAATACAGCCTTCGCTTCGGTACCTTTAAATAACTTAGCTAAAGCATCTTTATTTTTAGACAGCATGATCGCCAAATCTTCTAATACGTCAGGCTCAAACTTCATTCCCTTAGCTTCGATATATTCAGCCAAGTTATCCGCTACCTCCAGCATTTTATCGTACTTATCAGCCTCTTTTTTATCTGCGGTCACAAACTTTTCAACCCCTTTATGCTCAACGACGTATCTAGTAATAATGGCCATCTTTGTATCCTCAATTGCGTGTCTGTACAAAATATAACACAACACCTGTTTTTATGTACAGCATTATTCATACCCCCCAACACGACTATAAAAAAACCAGCTCGAGGCTGGTTTATTATTTATTAAATATCGCGTGGCACAATGTTAATGGCCTTCACTCACTTGATTGACGGTGTAGCGCGGTATTTCAACCACTAGATCTTCATCTTTAATAATAGCTTGGCAACCTAAGCGAGAGTCTGGCTCTAGTCCCCACGCTTTGTCTAACATATCATCTTCAAGCTCGTCACTTTCATCAAGTGATTCAAAACCTTCTCGAATAACGATATGGCACGTTGTGCATGCACAAGATTTCTCGCATGCATGTTCAATATCGATTCCATTTTTTAGCGCCACATCAAGCACAGTAGTACCACTTGGCGCTTCCAAAACGGCTCCATCAGGGCAAAGCTCAGCATGGGGTAAAAAAATTACTTGTGGCATCTTTGGTTTCCTCTAAATCGAAAATTTATGTTCTGACGCAATATAAGATTAAATACTATCAACCGTATGACCGGCTAACGCTTTTTTGATCGAATGATCCATACGTTTCTCAGCAAATACTTGGCTAGCTTCATCCGCTGCTTTAATTGCTAACTTAATGGCATCAATATCATCATTTTTACCAGCTTCATTAAGCACGTCTAAGCTAGCTTGAATCGTCTTAATCTCGCCAGTAGTTAATAGCTCAGCTCCATCAGCACCTAATGCAGCTTGAAGGGCTTCGTGTACTCGCGCAGCTTCCACTTGTTGCTCTTTGAGCATACGAGCTTGCATATCACCTGTGGCATTTTGCATTGACGCTTTTAACATGTCGCTAATTTGTGTTTCATCAAGCCCATACGACGGCTTAACTTGGATCTCAGCCTGCACACCACTGGATTTTTCCATGGCCATAACATTTAACAGGCCATCAGCATCGACTTGAAATGTTACCCGAATGTGCGCTGCACCAGCAGCCATAGGCGGAATACCACGCAAAGTAAATTTAGCCAGTGAACGACAATCATCTACGAGTTCTCGTTCGCCTTGAAGCACATGCACCATCATGGCTGTTTGGCCATCTTTGAAAGTGGTAAATTCTTGTGCTTTGGCCACAGGGATAGTGGTATTGCGATGAATAATCTTTTCGACCAACCCACCCATGGTTTCGATACCGAGCGATAAAGGTAAAACATCTAATAGCAGCATCTCACCATCAGGTTTGTTACCCACCAAAATATCGGCTTGTATTGATGCACCAATTGCGACCACTTTATCTGGGTCGATTGAGGTCAATGGCTCACGTTCAAAAAAAGCGCCTACCTGCTCTCTCACGTAAGGAACCCGAGTAGAGCCGCCAACCATTACCACTTCTAACACTTCAACTTTGTCGAGTTCAGCATCTTTAATGGCTCGACGACAGGCACGTAATGTATTTTTGACTAAATCGGCTATCAGTCCTTCAAATACATCACGACTGATTGATATTTCTCTGGTTTGTCGGCTGTCATCTTCGAGCTCAATCGTTACAGAAGTGCTGTCACTTAACGTCTCTTTAGCGATCTTGGCTTTATCTAATAAAACTCGGTGCAAGCGCTTCGATAATTCACCCGTTAAAGAAAGTTGCTGACGAAAGTAAGCGACTATCTTATGGTCAAAGTCGTCACCACCTAAAGCAGAATCGCCGCCTGTTGCGAGCACTTCAAACACGCCTTTACTGAGGCGTAAAATCGATATATCAAACGTGCCACCACCAAGATCATAAACTGCGATTACACCCTCTTGAGCCGAATCTAATCCATAAGCAATAGCGGCTGCTGTTGGCTCATTAAGTAAACGAAGCACTTTTAAGCCTGCTAATTGAGCAGCATCTTTCGTACCCTGTCGCTGTGCATCATCGAAATAAGCAGGCACAGTGACAACCGCGCCACTGAGCTCCTCGCCTAAGCTTTGCTCAGCACGTAAACGTAATGCGGTTAAAATATCAGCAGACACTTGAACAGGATTAACCTTACGTCCACCCACATTCAACAGGGGAGAATTTAGATTTGATTCATCAAAATCGTATGGCAAATCTGGATAGCTGTTGCGAATATCTTTCAAGCTACGCCCTAAAAACCGCTTCACCGATACAACCGTATTGGCAGGGTCTAAACTTGCATCACGTTTAGCTTGCTCTCCTACGATGACACTATCGTCCCTGTAACTGACGACCGAGGGCAAAAGATGTTGATTGTTAGCATCACCTAAGGTTTCAGCTTTACCGCTGCGTACAGTGGCAACTAATGAATTCGTTGTGCCTAAATCGATACCTACCGCAATTTTTCGCTGGTGAGGAGCCGCACTTAGACCTGGTTCTGCAATTTGGAGAAATGCCATAATAAAAGCCGTTTAATTAGTTCAAAAGTCGCTTAGTGCGTCTTCTTTGAGTTCAATTTCGTGACGTAACTTATATAGAAATTTCAGTTTACGCACTCGATTTGCAGCACTTTCATTTGCTGCATCATCTGTCTCTTCAAGCAAGGAACCTAGTTCACTCAGTAGCGTTTTGATATCCTGAGCAACTTCGTCGTCCAACTCTTCTAACGCCGCTAACGGCTCATCAGTGTGTTGGGCATCTTCAAGTTGCTCGCGCCATTCCATTTGCTGCATCAAAAATGCACCATCTTGCATGGTCTTTTGCTCGTGCTGCAATTCGACCCCACGCAATTCAAGTATATGTTCAGCGCGGCTAAGAGGTTTCTTAAGAACTTGATACCCATCGTTTACTTGAGAATTTTTTTGTAACGCAATCAGCTTGTCACGATCACTGGCAGTGGCAAACTTATCTGGATGAGTGAGCTTCTGCAGCTGTTGATAAGTGGCCACTAAAGCGGTGGTATCAATGACAAATGAAGGCGTTAAGTTGAATAGCACAAAATAATTCATATCAATCAGCGTCTTTTGAGTTTGGTCTAGGAAGGTGTCAACAGCCACGCTGTTCAACGTCGTGCTACACTAGTGTGGTATATGAAAGCAGGCTCAAAGAGCCTGCTATTTGTCACTATACGTTGAAACTTTCGCCGCAGCCGCACTCGCCGTTCGCGTTAGGATTATTAAATTGGAATCCTTCATTTAAGCCTTCTTTGGCAAAATCCAACTCAGTACCATCAAGATAAACCAAACTTTTTCCGTCGATAATAATTTTAACGCCATTATCTTCGAAAACATGGTCATCTTCGTTAAGCTCGTCAACAAATTCCAAAACGTACGCTAAGCCAGAGCAACCGGTGGTTTTTACTCCTAAGCGCAAGCCTAGCCCTGAGCCTCTGTTTTGCAGAAAGCTAGATGCCCGTTGTGCCGCAGCCTCAGAAATTTTAATCCCCACAATGGTCTCCTTTTCTGTAACGTTTACTGATGTTTCTTTTTATAATCTTCTACTGCAGCTTTAATGGCATCTTCAGCCAAAATTGAGCAGTGAATCTTAACTGGCGGTAAGGCAAGCTCTTCAGCGATATCGGTATTCGAAATCTTCACCGCTTCGTCAATTGATTTACCTTTAACCCACTCGGTAACCAAAGAACTAGATGCGATAGCTGAACCACAACCATAGGTCTTGAATTTTGCATCTTCAATAATACCGTTTGGCCCTATCTTCAATTGCAATTTCATAACGTCACCACATGCAGGTGCGCCTACCATACCCGTAGCAATACTAGGGTCGTTCTTGTCAAAGCCACCCACGTTACGTGGATTTTCGTAGTGATCGATTACTTTTTCGCTGTAAGCCATGATGGTTACCTCATTAGTGAAGGCATTTGCCTTGCTGTAAATTCTATTGGTTGATTAAAATATTAGTGGTGAGCCCACTCAACAGTACTTAAATCAACGCCTTCTTTGTACATATCCCACAATGGAGACATGTCACGTAATTTATCAATAGCGTTACGTACTACGCTAATAACATGGTCAATTTCAGCTTCAGTGGTAAAACGACCAATCGTGAAACGAATTGAGCTATGCGCAAGTTCATCGTTTAAGCCTAATGCGCGAAGCACATAAGAGGGCTCTAAACTAGCAGATGTACAAGCCGAACCAGAAGATACGGCCATATCTTTAAGCGCCATAATCAATGACTCACCTTCTACAAATGCGAAACTTACATTTAGGTTGGCCGCAACGCGATGCTCTATATCACCATTGATGTAAACAGCTTCAATATCTTTAATGCCATCCCATAAGCGATTACGAAGCATCAAGATACGTTCGTTTTCAGTGGCCATTTCTTCTTTAGCGATACGAAATGCTTCACCCATACCCACGATTTGATGAGTAGCCATGGTGCCTGAGCGCATACCACGCTCATGCCCGCCGCCATGCATTTGCGCTTCTAAGCGAACGCGAGGTTTACGACTAACGTAGAGCGCGCCTATGCCTTTTGGCCCGTAGGATTTATGGGCAGAAAACGACATCATATCCACTTTTAGCGTTTGCAAATCAATGGCGACTTTACCCGTACTTTGCGCAGCATCTACGTGAAAGAGAACTTTATGTTCACGACAGATTTCGCCAAGCGCGGCAATATCTTGAATCACACCAATTTCGTTGTTTACGTGCATTACGCTAGCAAGAATAGTGTCTGGGCGAATGGCCGCAGTAAACTTTTTGATATCAACCAAACCATTCGGTTCAGGATCTAAATAAGTGACTTCAAAACCCTCACGCTCTAACTGACGGCAGGTATCAAGTACCGCTTTATGTTCAGTTTTAACCGTGATGATATGCTTACCTTTTTTACTATAAAAATGCGCTGCACCTTTAATCGCAAGGTTATTTGATTCTGTAGCACCAGAGGTAAAAACAATCTCACGAGGGTCAGCGTTAACTAAATCAGCGATTTGATTACGCGCAACGTCAACGGCTTCTTCTGCTACCCAGCCGAAACGGTGTGAACGAGATGCAGGATTACCAAAGTTGCCTTCGTTGGTTAAACATTCTGCCATTTTGGCAGCAACGCGAGGGTCAACTGGGGTGGTTGACGAATAATCTAAATAAATTGGTAACTTAAGGTCGCTCATTGTTTACTCCGCTTATTTATTGCAAACTCACTTCGATTTCATGGCTGGCAATATAATTAAGATGTTTCGTTTTATCTTGTCTATTTGCGACTAATTTCACGTCATGCTGTGCCATGAGTTCACCAAGGGTGATGCCATCAAGAAAATTACTGATACGCTCACTCAAGTCTTGCCACAAACTATGTGTCAAGCAACGCTCACCACCTTGGCAATCGGACTGTCCTTGGCAACGAGTCGCGTCTACAGACTCATCTACTGCTCTAATCACTTCACCGATAGGTATTTCACTTGGTTGACGCCCAAGCTTGTATCCGCCACCAGGGCCGCGAACACTGTCCACTAGTTTTTCTCTACGGAGGCGTGAAAAAAGTTGCTCTAAATAAGATAACGATATTTCTTGGCGCTCAGATATATCAGCTAACGACACGGGACCGCGCTGTGAATGTAACGCTACATCCAACATTGCTGTAACAGCGTAACGACCTTTAGAAGTTAATTTCATATTGAACACCTAGCTAAAAACTTGTGGCTATTGTCCCAAACCCGACTAATTTAGTCAAGTATTTATCCTACTGTTTTAGTCAAGTATTATGTGCTACTTCAAACATACCATTTTAAACCAGTCCCCCTAAATTTGTGGGTCAAAGGATGCACTTGCAGTTTCCTTTTCGGCGGGTGTTAAATGCTCATCAAAACTATCTATTTCAAGCGTGGGCAACGATTTCCCACATACGCTTCCCCCCATATTGTTAATTTCTTTACACATCTCTTCAACTTTCGTATCAATTAGATGAACATGATCGAGCATCAGCCCAATCGCATTAGCTACCGGGTCTGGGTTTTCGGTAGATACGGCATAAGCATCGAAACCATATTTACGGGCAATTTTTGCGCGGTGTCCGTTCTGCTCAGTCTTTGCAGCTGGCATAACAATGCGTCCAGGGATCCCCACCACGGTCGCGCCTGCAGGTGCATCTTTGACGACTACAGAGTTTGAACCCACCTTGACACCTTTATGCATGGTGATTGGCCCAAGAATCTTAGCACCCGCTCCGATAACCACATTATCTTCTAGGGTTGGATGGCGTTTGCCGGGTGTCCAAGCGGTTCCACCTAAGGTCACTCCGTGATAAAGCGTCACGTCATTGCCTATTTCAGCCGTCTCACCGATCACAACACCCATGCCATGATCGATAAAAAAACGTCTACCTAACTTTGCACCGGGATGAATTTCAATCCCCGTAGCCCAGCGGGAAAAGGTGGATAAACTGCGGGCTAGCCACTTCCAATTGGCTTTCCAAAGACGATGGCTAAGACGGTGGATCCAGATCGCGTGGAGACCAGGATAATTAGTGATAATTTCAAAACGATTGCGCGCCGCAGGATCACGATGAAATACACTGGTAATATCTTCTTTAATGCGTTCAAACATGATTATTTGCTGTCTTTGCTGGTCTTTTCAATGGAAGCTAAAATGCCGCGTAATATGTTCAGCTCTTGTGTTTCTGGGCGAGCTCGATTGAATAGACGCCGTAATTTACTCATGACCATACCCGGATGTTTGGGAATGATGAAATTCGTTTTATAGAGGGTTTGTTCCAAATGGCTATAAAAACCCTCTAGATCTTCCGCTAATGGGTATTCCGCCTGAACTTGTTCGCGACGAGTTTGATCTAAATGCGCCATGCGAATTTCGTAACATAATGTTTGAACCGCAGCCGCTAAGTTTAACGAACTGTATTCAGGATTAGCAGGAATACATACGTGGAAATGGCACTGCTGTAACTCATCATTACTTAACCCATTGTTTTCACGACCAAATACCAGGGCAACAGGATAGTTGGGGACTTCAGCCACCAGCTTTTCGCCACATCCTCGGGGTTCAAGCATAGGCCATGACAACGTGCGAGAACGAGCGCTAGTGCCGACAACTAACCCACAGCCAGCGACAGCTTCAGCAACGCTAGATACAATTGTTGCATTGGCTAACACATCCCCAGCACCAGCTGCGAGTGCACTAGACTTACCATCAGGAGGTGCAACAGGGTCAACCAAAATCAACTGACTCAAGCCCATCGTTTTCATGGCCCGAGCAGCCGAGCCAATATTGCCTGTATGAGATGTGTTAACCAAAACGATTTTAATATTTTCAAGCATAGCGAGCAATTGTCTGACGTTGTTGGGGATTTTAGGGCGCGCATAATAGCACATTTTATCGTCTGCGGTAGCGCAGGCGCGGGGCACAAAGCAACACTTTTAGACACACTGAGGTATTTGGATAAGTGCTAGTTAACAATACACGCGCTTACCTCGCAGGTTTTCCTGCACTACTACCTTAAGAAACTGACGCTCCCGATCAAATGTCAGGCTTGATATAATTCCAACGGTAGTCCGTCGGGATCCGCGAAAAACGTAAATGCCTTGCCGGTATATTCATCTATTCTAATCGCTTCAACTTCTATCCCTTTGGCAGTTAACTTAGCAGCACACTCTTCAACATTATCGACAAAAAACGCTAAATGGCGTAACCCCTGCGCTTCCGGTCGGCTAGGACGAGATGGCGCATCTGGAAATGAAAACAGTTCAATTTGCCCTCCATCAGGAAGTGCTAAGTCTAACTTGTAGGATTCACGTTGGGCTCGATAATTTTCGGCAATAATGGTCAATCCTAAAATGTCAGTGTAAAAATGCTTTGAACGTTCATAGTCTGAACAAATTATCGCAACGTGGTGTATTCCGTTAAACATGTAACTTCCAATCAATAATTATGAAGATAATACGCTAACATAATTTTTATCCAAGACAGATTATCATTGCTAATTATCTGTATTTTGGTAAACTGCGCGGCGATTTTTTGTTCAGCGTTAATGTAATTCTCTAACGCTGGCAAATATGTATCTTAACGTTCTTTTAAAATTGGTGGTTTTACTATGCATCCTATGCTGAATATAGCAGTGCGCGCAGCGCGTTCTGCGGGCAATGTCATTGCTCGTGGTTTTGAAAATCAATCTGAATTGATGATTGAAGCCAAAGGCAGTAACGATTTTGTTACGCGAATTGACAAAGAAGCAGAGCAAGCAATTATTCACAAAATTCAGCAATCTTACCCAGATCACTGTTTCGTTGGTGAAGAAGGTGGCGTAGTTGAAGGTAGCGAAAGTGATTATAAATGGATCATCGACCCGCTAGATGGCACCACCAATTTTATCAAGGGAATCCCCCACTTCGCAGTCTCGATAGCACTTATGCATAAAGGCCGCTTAGACCAAGCAGTGGTTTTCGATCCAATTCGTGGTGAGTTGTTCACTGCAAGCAAAGGCGCTGGCGCGCAACTTAACGGTTATCGCATTCGCTCAAGTAAAGCTAAAGAACTAGGTCAAACCATTCTAGCTACCGCGTTACCTTATAAGAACAAAGAATCGTTACCCACTTACTTAGAAAGCTTCCGTAAGATATTTTTCCAAGCTGGCGATATTCGACGCAGTGGTTCAGCCGCGCTTGATTTAGCCTACGTTGCTGCAGGCCGTTATGACGGTTACTGGGAAAGCGGTTTAAAGCCTTGGGATATCGCTGCCGGTGAATTACTGGTGCGTGAATCAGGCGGATTAGTCACCGACTTTAAAGGTGGCAACGACCCAATCCAAAAGGGTGAGATTGTTGCTGGAAGTGCGAAAGTAGTTCAAACTTTGGTTAAACACTTGAAAGGTTAATTTAGCAGAACGATTTAGTTTAATAAAAGCGAGTCTTATGACTCGTTTTTTTATGTCTAGAGGTTATTGAAGACCTCTCTCCATGCCCAATTTAGTCCTTCGTTCACCATATATCGACGTTAATGTCAGCCCAATAAAAAAGCCGCTTAATCACTTAAGCGGCTTGCAGATTTTGTACTGTAAATCTTTACCAGACGAATCTCATATATTTTAAATTACAGCATAGAATCTTGGTCAGCACCTTCTTTTTCAATCTCGGTTGGCATCAAGTCTTCACGACTCACCCCTAGCCAAAGTGCCACTAAACTGGCGACATAAATTGAAGAGTAAGTCCCGATAATGACACCAAATAATAAGGCTGTTGCAAACCCATGAATGGTTGCCCCACCTAAGAAGAACAATGACATTAACACCAATACAGTAGTCATAGACGTAATAATGGTTCGATTCAATGTTTGCGTTAATGAAATATTGATAATTTCTTCAGTATCGGCATTACGTATTTTACGGAAGTTTTCACGGATCCTGTCAGAGACAACTATCGTATCGTTTAATGAATAACCGATAACTGCGAGCACTGCGGCCAAAACCGTTAAATCAAATTCCAGATGCAAGATAGAGAACAAACCTAGGGTAACAATAACGTCATGGGCCAAAGCAATAACTGAGCCCAGTGCGAAACGCCATTCAAAGCGCATAGCGACATAAACTAAAATACAGAGTAAAGAAACCAGCATAGCGAGTCCGCCCTGCTCTGCAAGTTCATCGCCAATATTAGGCCCTACAAAGGCTATACCGCGTTTCTCAGTGCCTGGTACAGCAGCCTGTAATGCATTGACGACACTGTCACCTATTTCGACATTTTTCACGCCTTCAATAGGCGCAATACGAATAAGTACATCTTGACTACTGCCATAGTTTTGAACAATGGGTTCATTGAAACCAGCCTGAGTTAAATCAGCACGAATGGCATCTAAATCCGCAACGCCTTCATAACGCATTTCAATTTGTGTACCACCAGTGAAATCTAGCCCCCAATTAAGTTGATTAACGCCTAATGAGACTAACGAACCAATGACCAGTAGGGCTGAAAATATCGCCGCAGGAACGCGTAACGACATAAAACCAACTGTATCTTTCATATTTAACAATTGCATATTACGGCTCCTATATTGATAAAGTTTTCAGGGGTTTACCACCACACCATGCATTAACAACTGCACGGGTAATAAAAATTGCGGTAAACATTGAAGTAGCGATACCAATCATTAACGTAATCGAAAAGCCTTTGATTGGGCCTGTACCGACGGCAAACAAAATCAAGCCCGCGATAAAGGTCGTAATATTGGCATCTAAGATGGTAGAAAAAGCACTGTCGTATCCATGGTGAATAGCCTGTTGTGGGCTTCTGCCTTCACGCAATTCTTCTCGAATACGTTCAAAAATAAGCACATTGGCATCGACGGCCATACCGACTGTCAATACGATACCTGCCATACCAGGAAGTGACAATGTCGCCCCAGGGATCATCGACATAATGCCTACTATCATCACCAGGTTTAAGGTCAATGCTAAGTCAGCCACCAAGC
Organism: Paraglaciecola sp. 20A4; assembly: GCF_011378905.1. Lineage (GTDB taxonomy): Bacteria > Pseudomonadota > Gammaproteobacteria > Enterobacterales > Alteromonadaceae > Paraglaciecola. Next base: position 124,579 of record NZ_WTPY01000008.1, read on the forward strand.
CAAATGCTTTGTAATAGACAAGCATAAATATAAGCACTGCAACAAAGCCCCAAATAATGGCTTGTTTACCTAATTCAATATTCTCTTTACCTAGACTAGGGCCTACTGTGCGCTCTTCAACAATTTGAATCGGTGCAATCAGTGCGCCAGCACGCAGTAATAGCGCTAAGTTATGGGCTTCCTGCGGTGAGTCTAAGCCTGTTATGCGAAAGCTACTCCCTAAACGCGCTTGAATCGTCGCTATGCTAATAACTTCGCGCTTAGCTTCGAAGATCAGCTTATCGTTTGCATCACGCTCACCCGTTGCTTTGTATTCAATAAAGACAGTAGCCATAGGTTTACCGATGCTGTCTTTGGTAAACTGAGACATTTTGCTGCCGCCCTTAGAATCAAGGGAAATATTAACCTGGGGGATACCATATTCATCGGCGCTAGAATTTGCATCAATAATATGATTACCGGTTAAGATAATTTTCTTCTTGAGTAGTTGTGGCTGTCCGTCTTGGTTCAACACCAATTCAGAGCCTGGCGGCACGCGTCCAGCGACGGCGTCACGTACGTCGTGATCTAAATCTACCGAGCGAAATTCCAATGTAGCGGTAGCGTTTAGAATTTCCTTCGCTCTTGCAGTATCTTGGATACCGGGTAATTGAACAGCGATACGGTCAACACCTTGCTTTTGAACGCTCGGCTCAGCAACACCCAGTTGATTTACGCGGTTACGGATAATCGTTATATTTTGTTTAACCGCGTAGTCACGAGTTTCCGCCAGTTTTTGTTCTGACATACTTACGACTATGCGCAAATCATTTTTCTCAGTAAAAACTAAGTCACGATTACGATTACGCAAAAAGAACTCTGCTTTATCTAACGTATCTTGATCACGGAAGAATATTTCGACTCCACCTTCTACTTGGCGAACAGTACGATAACGAATACCTTCTTCACGCAAAGCACTTTTAAAATCTGAAACCATGTCTTCGAAAGACTTATTGATTGCAGAATTCATATCGACTTCCATTAGGAAATGGACACCACCACGTAGATCGAGCCCTAATTTCATTGGTTCGCCGCCTAATGCAGCCAACCAAGCTGGGGTATCAGGAGCCAAATTCATAGCCACGTAATAATTATCACCTAGCGCACGCTCTAAAGTTTCTCTGGCAAGAAGCTGACTATCTGAATTGGTTAAACGAACGAGAATTTGCTCGTTGTCCAACACAATACTCTTAGTCTCAATACTCTCGGTGGATAATGTTTCCGTAACCTTGCTAAGCAAAGCATCATCGACGGTTGCGTTACGGCCCGCAGAAATTTGTACTGCATAGTCCTCGCCGTACAAATTTGGAGTGGCATATAGAGCACAAATACCGACGATAAAAATCAGTACTAATAGCTTCCATAGCGGAGTTTGGTTTAACACGTGAAAATCCTTCCATTTTGACTGTCGTAACATAAATAAAGCGGGCAATCGCCCGCTTTATTTAACGTAACTCATTTTAAATCGCTTTCATTGTGCCTTTTGGCAACACAGCTGAAATAGCAGATTTTTGCACGACGATGTTCGTGGTATCGTTTAATGCGATTTCTAAAAAGTCTTTCTCTTCAGAAACCTTCACAATGCGCCCAACCATACCACCTTGGGTCAACACTTCATCGCCTTTACTCAATGAAGTAACCAAATTTTTATGATCTTTTACACGTTTGGCCTGTGGACGATACAACATAAAGTAAAAAATCAATCCGAATACACCAAGCATGATTAGCATTTCGTATCCGCCGCCTGTTGCACCACCAGGTGCCGCCTGTGCATATGCATCAGAGATAAATAAGCTCATAAATTCCCCATATAATGTTAAGTTTTGTAGTTATAGTGCCGGTACCGGCAAATCTTTTTGCGCGTAAAATTCAGCAACGAAGTCATCGAGTTTTTGCTCGGCAATGGCATCTCTTAATCCCTGCATAACACGTTGATAATAACGCAAGTTATGCACCGTATTTAAGCGCGCACCTAATATTTCGTTACATTTGTCCAAGTGATGTAGATATGACCGCGAATAGTTTTTACAAGTGTAACAATCACATTTATCGTCCAAGGGTCCGATATCTGTTTTATGTACCGCATTGCGTATTTTCACGATACCACTGGTAACAAATAGATGTCCGTTGCGTGCATTACGTGTTGGCATAACGCAGTCAAACATATCAATGCCACGACGCACACCTTCAACCAAATCTTCTGGTTTACCCACCCCCATCAAATAACGCGGCTTATGCGCCGGTATTTTGTCTGCAGTGTGATCTAATATCCGGATCATGTCTTCTTTCGGCTCACCTACTGAGAGGCCACCAATTGCATAACCATCAAAGCCGATATCTTCTAAGCCTTTTAAGGATATGTCCCGTAAGTCCTCGTACATGCCACCTTGAATAATGCCAAATAAGGCCGATGGGTTATCACCGTGCTCAGCTTTGCTGCGCTTGGCCCAACGTAAAGAAAGCTCCATCGAAAGACGCGCTTCACTTTCCGTGGCGGGATGCGGCGTACACTCATCGAAAATCATAACAATGTCAGAACCTAAGTCTCGTTGCACTTGCATCGATTTCTCAGGGGTCAACAGTATTTTTTCACCATTGATGGGCGAACGAAATGTCACTCCCTCTTCAGTTATCTTACGCAAATCACCTAGGCTGAAAACTTGAAAGCCACCAGAGTCAGTTAAGATTGGTTTTTGCCAATGCATAAAATCGTGCAAATCACCGTGAAGCTTAATCAGTTCGGTACCTGGACGCAGCATTAAATGAAAGGTATTACCTAAGCATATATGGGCTCCCGATTCATCGAGCTCTTCTGGAGTCATTCCCTTAACTGTACCGTATGTGCCTACAGGCATGAAGGCTGGGGTTTCAACAACGCCCCGGTCAAATTTAAGACGACCGCGGCGCGCCTTTCCATCTGTATTGTCTAATTCAAATTGCATAAATACTTCCTGCTGATAGGTCATGCCCATCAGCGTTTTCTCGTCTTAGGTGATTTTCAATGCCTAACAAGCGAGTTGCTGACAAAAAGTGGCCGGATTATATACGAATTGCGCTAACGAATAAAAACTAATAACGCACTATTTTCTGTCGTGACCTTGTGATGCTATCGATTGATACCTTATGCCTGATTTTTCTCAATAAACATGGCGTCTCCATAACTGAAGAAACGATACTGTCGATCGATCGCTTGTTGATAAGCGTCCATCACATTCTTTTTACCGGCAAACGCACTGACAAGCATAATAAGCGTCGACTCAGACAAGTGAAAATTGGTTAACATGGCATCAATCAATTGGAATTGATAACCTGGATAAATGAAAATATCGGTATCACTGAAAAAGGGAGCCAGCTCAGTTCCATTTTTTACAGCAGCTTGTGCCGCTGACTCAAGGGACCGTACAGACGTGGTGCCTACTGCTATCACTCGCTTACCAGCCGCTTTAGTTTGAGCGATGGCGTTGATAACACTTTCGGGTACCTCAGCATATTCAGAATGCATCTTGTGTTCTAAAATGTTGTCTACACGAACAGGCTGGAACGTACCGGCACCAACATGCAGTGTCACAAACTCGCTATTGACCCCTTTGTCTTTTAATTGCTTGAGTATACCTTCATCAAAATGTAACCCCGCGGTGGGTGCCGCCACAGCTCCAGGCTTCTGGTTATAAACCGTTTGGTAGCGCTCTTTGTCGGAATCTTCATCAGGTCGGTCGATGTAAGGAGGCAATGGCATATGTCCATATTGCTCAAGGATCTCAAGAATAGGTTCAGGATTGAGCAATTTCAGTTCAAACAAGGTGTCTTGACGGCCTACCATCTCCATTTCAACGCTGCCTTCAAGCAATAATCGCGTTCCTTCCTTTGGAGATTTACTCGCACGAACATGCGCCAGCACATGATGCTCATCAATAATCCGCTCTATTAATACTTCAACTTTCCCCCCCGAAGCCTTTTGCCCTAACAGACGCGCCGGGATCACACGGGTATTGTTAAATATCAGCAAATCACCAGGATTGATCAAATCGACCACATCAATAAATTGTAAGTGCTCAAGGCCATCGGCAGTTAAATGCATTAAGCGGCTAGCGGTGCGTTCCTTGGTTGGGTAACGTGCGATCAATGCTTCAGGTAAATCAAACTGGAATTCGGAAACTTTCATATATTGTCCTGGGAAACGTAGCCCGTTATTTTACGTATAATAATTAATACCTGCAATGGCCTTGGTATACTCAAGTCCCCTTGTGACTTTGACTAAAGCGATTAAAATAATATCAACAGTTTAAACATTATTGACGTTTCTCCTAACTGTTCTTTTGCCCAACGATTATTGCGTTGGGCTTTTTTTTGCCTGTTTTTCAGACATTGTCGCTATTAGCGCCCAAATAGATTTTCTATTGTGGGAGATCTTGCCCCATGTCACTGAACATATCTACGATATCGTCGCGTTCGATACGACGCATATTCAACACATACATGATTTGTAACAACAAATCAGCGCCTAAAATTCCCTTATTAACTTTATTGCGCAGGTTATCCGCGCTTTGATTCACACCAATTGTCACTAACCGTTCACTGAGATCTTGATACTTTACTCCGCGCTTAGACATTTCAGCTTTCACCAGACGCTGTACCACTTGCCGCCAATCTGCTGAGGCACTATTGTTCTGTTTTGCTGTCTGACCATCTACGATATTTTGCATAATTGCTCCGTCGACACAAATGTGACGTATAATTTACATTAGTAATGAATAGACTTCAAATGTTGAAAATAATATTTGACTATTTGTTTTCCAACTGACTACACTAAGCCCGTGTTTCGTCTTCGACCACAAATTAATTTTGTGCCGTATTCGGAAAATGGTCATTAGACATACAGGAGAGTAACCATGACATGGGATCTTAACCAACTTGAGACCCTTTTTAGTGACAACCAAGATCTCGTTGTTACCCGTGAAGAAAATTGTTTATTAATTGCCAACAGCGACGGTGTTGATGCGTGGTTAGCCATTAGCGGCGAACAAATACTTGTAGAGTCTCTATTGTTTTCATTAAGTGAAGTGAAAGATAAGCATGCATTAAATGAAGAAATTTTAAAGTCTCACATGATTTTTCCATTAACCACAGTGGGTATTTCAAATGTCGCGGGCGATGAATATTACACAGCATTCGGTTCACTAAGCTCACAATCCAAACCTGAGAGCGTAATGATCGAAGTGCAGACATTGTTTCAAAATGTAGAAGCATTTTTAGATGCTTATGCAGAACATTTACATTAATCGAGGAGTGACAATATGTCAGTTTGGAGAAAATTAGTGACAGCCGTTAAAGGCGGTGCCACAGAAGCGGCGCAATCAGTTGTAGATAGCCAGGCCATTCGTATCCTTGAGCAAGAGATCCGAGAAGCAAAAGATGAATTGCGCAAATCAGACCATGCTCGCACGCAAATTTTAGCCAAGTGTAAACTCGCTCAACAAAAAGTGACTAGTTTGCAATCTTCTATCGAGCAGTACGAGGCCCATGCGCGTAAAGCGATAGATTCTGATCGCCAATTGGCACTAGATTGCGCACAAAAGGTCAGTGACTTAAAAGCCGAGCAAGAAGGCGAACAAAAATATCTTGATCAATTTAAGCAATCTGAAAAGCAACTGGCCACCAATATTGGTCAGGCTAAAGGTAACTTACGTCGACTAGAACAACAGGTTGACATGGTAAAGGCCACTGAATCTGTGCAAAAAGCGCAAGTTGCGGTTTCTTCACGCCATTTAGGTGCCAACAGTAAGATGAAAACGGCTACTGAATCATTGCAACGTATTCAAGACAAACAAACATTGCGTGATGCAGAATTGCAGGCGGCACAAGAATTAGCCACCGAAGAGTCAAGTGATGATTTAGAAAAACGTCTTTCTCAAGCAGGCATTAAGGGCGGCCAAACGTCAGCAGATGATGAGCTTAGCCGTATTTTAGGTAAATAATACAACGCTATACACAGATCCTCAAACTGCTTTGAAAGATTGGGGATCTGTTAATCCTTTCCATACATTCAGACTTACATTGGCTAATGGCCATGGGTATGAAAGAATATCCGAAAATAACAATAACCTGAATTTACGCCATGTTTTTAAAAATACGTAAAATGCTGGCTCAGTATTTTACTGAAATGCGCTGGTACACTTTACTGCTCTCTTTGAGTATATACGCCGTTTCAACTTGGTGTTTAATGACATTGGCGGGTGAAAACGCATTAACCAGCTCCACTGATTTTATCTACTGGTTAGTTGTGACTGCTTCAACCGTTGGTTATGGGGATTTATCTCCCACCACAGCGGCTGGCAAATACATTGTTTCTTTGTATGTTATTCCTGTCGGGTTAAGCTTTTTCGCGTTAGTCATTGGCCGGGTGGCATCGTGGGTATCATTTCAGTGGTTAAAAGGAGTAAAAGGTTTGCAAAGTCTATCGGTATCGAATCACATTCTAGTGCTTGGGTGGAATGAGCAGCGCACATTAAGGCTATTAGATTTATTGTTGCGGGAACGCGACGCAGTCGATGAGCGCCCAGCAATTGTATTGTGCGTACGCGCCGATATCATTAATCCAATGCCTGATAAAATTGAGTTTGTTAAAGTTAACAGCTTTAGTAATGATAAAGACATGGACCGAGCCTGTATTGCAGACGCAAAAGTCGTGTTAATGGATAACCCTGAAGATGACTTGACGATGACCACAGCACTGTATTGCAGCCAACGAAATCCAAATGCACAAATGGTCGCGTATTTTACTGATGAAACCTTAGCTAATTTACTTCGGCGTCACTGTCCAAATGTAGAATGCACTCCTAGCGTAGCGATTGAAATGCTCGCGAAATCCGCATTTGATCCTGGCTCGAGTGTATTACATCACGACTTACTCAGCGTGACAGAGGGTCAAGCACAATATTCAAGCACCCTGCCCCAAGATACAACCCCCGTTGATGTGCGAGCGGCGTTTAATCAACTAAAAGCCCTTTATAATGCCACTTTGATAGGAATAGCTAAAAGCGATGACCGATTGAATATTCAGGTAAACCCTGATTTGGACGGACAACTGTTCCCCGGAGATAAAGTATTTTACATCGCCAAGGAACGGATCAAAAAAATCGCATGGCAACGTTTTTCTAAGGAATAACATGTTTAGCAAATTATTTGGTAAAAAAGACAGCCCTAAAACTCCTAAAGCGCCTGAAATCATGGGGTTATACTTAGGCGGGTCGTTTCAAATAGATCCCCTGAAACTAAAATTAGTTGAACCTAGTCTTATTATCGATTCAGCGGCCACCTCGCATATTATTCAGGCGGTTGGCGAAGTAGATTTAGACACAGGCGGTAAAATTTTACGTTTTTACACCGATGACGATGCCTTCTTACAAGTCGTGCTGGACGGCGGTATGACTGAAAATCATATAACAGACGTTAAGTTGTGGTATTTCTACGAGACCAAAACAGTCGGTTCCGATTCCCAGTGGCAAGAGTTGATTAAAAATCAAATATCTCAAACACAATATTCATTGGAAGGTCATATCTACCAACGCGTATGGGATGCCGTTGGGGAATTATCACCTGCAGTGGCGATGACAGAAACAACTTACGAAGAAGATGGCGATACGAGTGAGACGGATCAGTTCGTTATGCTGTATGAGCGTGAAATTGATGATAATAACGTCGAAACCTTGCTCGTTAGCGGCGAAGAGAAACTAGTCGGACAAAATCTTGATCGCTGCTTTGTAATAAGCAGTGGTTTTAATATTGAACAAGCTGACATTAATATTAATGGTTAACAGCACGCATTAAACCTGAGGAAATAAAATGGAAACAATTCTAAATTCAATCGCTGGCCTTGGTCACTTTGCTGCTTACTTTGCGGTGTCAATCGTATTACTGTTTGTATTCAAAATTGTATATGCCTTTGTTACTCCGCACGATGAGTGGAAATTGGTCAAACAAGAAAAAAACTTAGCTGCCGCGATTGGCTTTGGAGGCGCAATAATCGGTTTTGCGCTAGCGCTTTCTAGCGCAGTGGCGAATTCAGCCTCTCTTGTTGATTTTGTCGTTTGGGGTGTAGTGGCGATATTTGCTCAGGTAATAGCCTTTTTATTATTGCGCTTTACCTTTATGCCAAAAATTGCCGAGCGCATTATTAATAATGAAATTTCAGCGGGTACAATTTTAGCGGCCATATCTATTGCGGTTGGCTTATTAAACGCCGCTTGCATGACCTACTAGGAGGGAATATGACTCAGCGTAAACGCTCATCAAATATTAACCTAGCATCAATGCGTAAAGGCTTTTCTGTTAAGCCTTTAGCCCTAGGTATTGCCGCCGTTATGCTCAGCGGGTGCGGTGAAGAAACCGAAAAAGCCACTGTTTATACTGGGGTAGACGACTGTATTACTAAAAATCCTGGACAAGCAGAATTATGTAAAACAGCGTATCAAGATGCGCTTGACGAAGCACAGCGGACGGGCCCGAAATACGCTTCTAGGCAAGTTTGTGAAGAAGAGTTTGGGGCAAATCAATGTAATTATACGCGCAGCGACAGCGGTTCATTTTTCATGCCCTTTATGGCCGGTTACATGCTCAGTAACTTGCTATCACCAAGGGGTTACAACACACAGCCCATGTTTACTTCATTTTCACCTTACTCGTCGTATCGCCAACGTTGGATGGGCGCAGATGGCAGTGACTATGGAGACACCCGCCGTCGCAATATGGACGTCAGTAAGAATGCGTTTAAATCTAAACCCGCCGTTACCAAAACCATGAGCAGAGGTGGTTTTGGCAGCAGCGTTCGCGCCAAATCGAGTTGGGGCAGTTCCACTAGAAAATCTGGCGGTTGGGGCGGTTAGCCCTTCTTATGTTCCGTATTCCAATTAAGCCAAGGCCAAATTGGCAGCGCAAAGCAGCTGATTTTGGTTTTAAATTTCATACCATGCACGGCGAGCCCTACTGGGACGAATCTGCCTATTATCAATTTACCTTGGCCCAAATAGAGAATGATATAGAGCAGCCTACCGCAGACATTCACCAAATGTGTTTGGCTGTGGTAGAGCGTGTTATTCACGATGATGCCCTGCTTGAACGTTTTCAGATCCCCCAATCATTTTGGCAACCGATAGCCGATTCTTGGAAGAATCGCGATCCTAGTTTGTATTCACGGTTGGATTTCAGTTATGACGGCAGTGGTCCTGCCAAACTATACGAAAACAATGCTGATACGCCCACCTCGTTATACGAAAGCGGTTTTTGGCAATGGTTGTGGCTCGAAGAACAGGTCAACAAGGGCTTGATCCACAAGGGTGCAGACCAGTTCAATTCATTACAGGAGAAACTGGTCGCTCGCTTAGGTTACATAGCTAAGCATTATCAGCTCGATTTTATGCATTTCGCCTGCTGCAAAGACACAGATGAAGACCGAGGTACGGTTCAGTATTTACAAGACTGTGCGCGCGAAGCGGGCATTGCCGACTATTTTGTTTATATCGAAGATATCGGTTTAAGTAAAAGCGGTGCATTTACAGATCATGATGACCAAATAATCGAGACGCTATTCAAACTGTACCCTTGGGAGTTTATGCAGCGCGAAGAATTTTCTGAGCATATCGGTCCTTCTGGTAGTCATTGGATCGAACCCATATGGAAGTCGATATTATCGAATAAAGCATTAATGCCCATGTTGTGGAAGATGTTCCCACAACACCCAAACTTACTTGCTGCGTATTTTGAAGACGAGTTACATTTAGCCACGGAAAGTAAGCTTGTTAAGAAACCGATATTTTCTCGTGAAGGAGCAAATATTAGTGTGCTTGAAAATGGTAAAACAATACTCGAAGCACAAGGGCCTTATGGAGATGAAGGTTTTATTTATCAGGCCTATTCTGCGCTACCTAAATTTGGCAGCAATCACACATTAATAGGTTCTTGGTTAGTAGATGACCAACCTGCAGGGATTTCGGTGCGTGAAGACACCTCACTTATCACCCAAGATATGTCTCGATATTTACCGCATATTATTTTGTGACAATTTGACATCTCATTTATCACAGGTTTAGGTCAAAATAGATATCCCACTTTACTAACGCAGTTTTATGAATAGCAAAACCATTTTTTCGTCTTCTTCTCGATTGAGTCAACAGCTTAAAATCGTCAGCTGTATATTTGTTGTAATTACCGTAATAGAAATTATTAATCTATTAACCGGTCGAGTATTGAACCAATTTGGCAATATCCCTCGTTATGTACCTGGGCTGATTGGCGTACTGATAGGGCCGTTTTTACATGGCAGTTTCAGTCACTATCTATCGAATATCGTACCCCTGTGTGTGCTCAGCTTCCTGATGCTGCAATACGGGAACAAACGCTTCTTCGGGGTCACCTTATTTTGCATCATACTAACCGGCTTATTGGTGTGGTTATTTGGGCGTTCAGCCAGTCATATCGGTGTGAGCAGTGTTATCTACAGTTATTTTGGGTTTCTGTTGCTTGCAGGGTTTTTGAGCCGTAAATTTAGTCTCATTATTATCTCGTTATTGGTGGCATTTTTTTATGGCGGTTTAATATTTGGTGTATTACCCGCTCAAACATTCGTTTCGTGGGAAGGACATTTATTTGGTTTTATTTCGGGACTTATCGCTGCAAGATTGTGGGCGAAAAACGCCCGCTTGTAAGTGTTTCATGCAGTAACCCAATATGTCGCTAAATTAACCAAAGGTAGTGCTAGAGCACAAGGGGTAACTCCCCTATAATCAAAACTGCAGTTTAAAAACAGATCAAGGCCAAAATGAGTAAGCAAGCCCCAAAAAAGCAAAATGGTTTTTTCGGAAACCTCGCATTTAATATAATTATCCCCGTTGTGATCATGAGCAATTTAAGCTCAGATGAATACCTTGGTCCAGCGTGGAGTATTGTCGCCGCGTTAATTTTCCCTATTGGCTATGGCCTTTGGGATCTAAAAGAATCTGGCAAGGTAAACGCGTTTTCAATATTGGGGATTGTTAGCGTTATATTAACCGGCGGAATAAGCCTGTTAGAGCTGCCAGCACAATATATCGCCATAAAAGAAGCGGCAATTCCTGCTGTGATCGGTATTGCCGTACTCATCACCCAGCGCACGGCTAAACCACTGCTGAAGGTGTTGGTATTAAACGAGCAAATCGTCAACTGGGAAAATTTAAATCAGGCGCTCGAGGCCAAAGGCACTAGCAAAGATTTTGAAGCGAAAATGGCGATTAGTTCTTATATAGTCGCGGGGTCGTTTTTTCTCTCTTCATTTTTAAATTACGTGCTAGCAAAGGTGATTTTGGTTAGTCCGCCAGGTACTACCGCTTATACCGAAGAATTAGGCCGCATGACCGCCCTTAGTTATCCGGTGATTGTAATTCCAAGTATGATTATGCTGATGGGCGCGCTGTGGTACTTATTTGCCCAAATCAAAAAATTAACAGGGGAAGAGTTAGAAAACTTCCTTGCTCAACAGTAATGACAACATTTATGTTGGCCAATACGCTGGCTTAAACAAAAAAACGCTGACAGATTTCTCTGTCAGCGTTTTTTTATTACTGAAATTTACACTTCAGTCGATTCAAGCAACATGCTCACAAACAATATACTCAGGTGAGTAACACCGAGCATTTAAAGCCTTCTATTCCCGCCCAAGCAGGGTAAATATATTGTCTGCCACTTGGGTATTATTAATAGAGCCTCGAAATTTATCACTGCCCGGCCCTTTAGCAAATACAGGAACATCCACACCGGTATGCCCGCCTGTTGTCCAACCAGTGTTAGTGCGCAAGTCGAGCAAGGTTTTCACGGTTTGATAAGCTACTTCTTCATCTTCAGTATCGATACTTTCAATTGCCGACTTTTCTTCACCCGTTAGTGTGAAGCCTAATAAGTCACTGGCCAACGGTGCCTTATCCTTAGCTTTCATTAACTGTTTAGCAATAGAAAATGGTGATGCTTTAAGATTCTGCACCCATTGTGGCTCCCACTTATAGACGGTATTCGCCCCTATCGTAAAACCGCCTGTGCTGTGATCTGCTGTTAGCACAACCAAAGTATCAGGATGAGTATCAACATACTCTTCTAGCCATGTCATGGTGCTAGCTAAATCTTGCATTTCGCCCATAGCCGCGCCCACATCATTAGAGTGACCCGCCCAGTCAACCTGACTCGCTTCAACTAATAAGAAAAAGCCTTTGTCATTTTCTAAATGTTTAACCGCTGTTTCAGTTAATGTTTGTAGGCGTTGTTTATCTGGCATATCCAGTGCCCAATTCAAACCTTGATCAGCAAACAACCCTAACAATGGCTTTGTTTCATCGGTGTCTTTTAAAGCAGCGATGTTATCAACGTACTCGTAACCAGCAGCGGTAAATTCAGCGATAAGATTACGATCGTCTCGTTTAAAATACTGCCAGCCTCCCCCCAACATAACATCGAGAACAAAGTCATTAGCCACTTTACGATCAAAGTAGCTATCGGCAATTTCGTTATAATTTTTTCTACTTTCGTTGTGAGCTGAATAACCAGCAGGCGTGGCGTGATTAATTTGCGAGGTCACCGCAACCCCCGTTTTCATGCCATGTTCTTTAGCCCATTCAAGTACCGTTTTCACTGGCTCTTTATCAACATCGACGGCAATAGCGCCATTGTATGTTTTGATGCCCGATGACAAAGCTGTCGCGCCCGCAGCGGAATCAGTCACATATCCCGACACAGGTGCTGGGTAGGTACTTGCCATTCCAACCATCAAACGATCGAAAACAGTTCTTTCAACTTCAGGCGTATTACGGTCGTCCGAGAAATAACGATACGCGGTGGTATAAGCCGGCCCCATGCCATCACCAACAACCATGATGACATTTTTAGGTTCTTGCGCTATTGCTCCCATACAGATGGTTGATAGCAATACAGTACTCACAAACTTCATTTCGATCCTATATTTTGCTTTATATTCAATCAATCGATTATACGCAGGGTTTTGTGACAAGCAGTAGCACTGTAGTAGGAATTTTGTAAATTCGAAGGGCTAATATGTAGCAAAATATGTGAGGGAAGTACGAAAGAGTGACGAAATAATTATTCACTTTTAGACAGTGAACCTGAAACAGCACGCTTCATCACGCAATGAGTAATAAGATGCGATTAATTTTCTTACCATTAATAAAAGACCTTCTAGAATATTAGCCTCAGCTCTCCAGTGAAAGACTCGCTTAATGACGCTTTTTCAGAAAATGAATAAAGCACACCAACTCGCATTCACAAAGTAAATACCAAGTATAAATAGCATTTCCTTTCGTTATTACATTTCTCCCAGTAGGATTCATTCATCGGTTAGCAAGCGCAACAATGCAAATGCTAATCAAACTTTACCCTACAAACATAAGGAACACCGTCATGTCTAATTATACAAATGACATTCAAGCCGCTCAAACACTAACGGCTGACAATAGCCAAACTTGGAACGCAATCAACCCAGAATACGTTGCCCGTATGAAGGCACAGAATCGTTTCAAAACGGGTCTAGATATCGCGAAATATACCGCAGGTATTATGCGTAAAGACATGGCGGATTATGATAAAGATTCAAGTTCATATACTCAATCTTTAGGTTGCTGGCATGGATTCATTGGCCAACAAAAAATGTTAGCCATTAAAAAGCACCATGGCACAACCGATAAGAGCTATTTGTACTTGTCTGGTTGGATGGTAGCGGCGTTACGTTCTGAGTTCGGACCTCTTCCAGACCAGTCAATGCATGAGAAAACGTCTGTTCCTGCACTAATTGAAGAGCTCTATACTTTTTTACGTCAAGCCGATGCAAAAGAACTAGGTGAATTGTTTAGCGCGCTTGATAAAGCGAAAGAAGCGGGTGAAAGCACACAAGAAATCCAAGATAAAATAGATAACTACCAAACCCATGTAGTGCCTATTATTGCCGATATCGATGCAGGCTTTGGTAATGAGGAAGCAACTTACCTACTTGCTAAGAAAATGATTGAAGCTGGCGCATGTTGTATCCAAATCGAAAACCAAGTGTCAGACGCAAAACAATGTGGTCACCAAGACGGTAAAGTAACCGTTCCACATGAAGATTTTTTATGTAAGATTAATGCCGTACGTTACGCGTTTCTTGAGCTGGGTGTAGATGATGGTGTCATAGTTGCGCGTACAGATTCCTTGGGCGCAGGTCTAACACAGAAAATCCCTGTATCTCAATCACCAAACGACTTGGCAGCTCAATACAATGCGTTTTTAGAAACTACACCGGTTAATTCTGTTAATGATTTAAAAGACGGTGACTCAGTACTTAAACTTAATGGAGAACTGGTAAAACCTGTTCGTTTACCAAACGGTTTATATAAGTTTAAAGCCGACACAGGTTTCGACCGCGTAGTGTTAGATTGCATAACCTCGCTACAAAACGGTGCTGATTTATTGTGGATTGAGACTGAAAAACCGCATGTTCAACAAATCGGTGATATGGTGAATGCCATCCGCAAAGAAGTACCTGATGCGAAACTTGTGTATAACAACTCACCATCATTTAACTGGACCCTTAACTTCCGTCAACAGGTGTTTGATGCATGGGTTGAAGGTGGCAAAGATGTATCTGATTATAACCGTGAGGAGCTTATGTCGGTTCGTTATGACACATCTGAACTGGCACTTGAAGCAGATGAAAAAGTACGTACTTTCCAAGCTGATTCAGCTCGTGAAGCGGGTATATTCCATCACTTGATTACATTGCCGACTTATCACACTGCTGCATTGTCAACTGACAATCTTGCGAAAGGCTACTTCGGTGAAGAAGGTATGTTAGCGTATGTTAAAGGTGTTCAACGTAAAGAATTACGTGAAGGCTTAGCATGTGTTAAACACCAAGCAATGGCTGGCTCTAACCTAGGTGATGATCACAAAGAGTATTTCTCAGGTGACCAGGCATTGAAAGCATCGGGTAAAGACAACACCATGAATCAGTTTGACGTTGCCGTTTAACGTCTAATTTTTAATAAAATCTAAAAATAGCAGGGAAACCTGCTATTTTTTTGCCTGTAAATCACCATTCACTTACAGAATGAAGTTGCCTTGAATATTCCATTTATATATAAAAAATATCATTGAATCGCTCCAAGTAACTAATTTTAAATATTAATTATCGATTAAATACAGCAACTTAAAATTTATTACATTCTTGCTAGCATCTTTTGCCCATCTGAGTACAATCGAGTTATTCAATAAAAAACAAAACGTGTATTAATATTATGAATATTGCTAAAGTCGATCTGAATTTATTGGTTTATCTGGATGTTCTTCTTCGTGAAGGCAGCGTAACCCGTGCAGCAAATCAACTGAGCATTACGCAACCCGCAATGAGTAACGGTCTAAAACGACTAAGGGATTTATTTAAAGACCCGCTTCTAGTGCGCACCAGTGACGGTATGACACCAACCAAGCGTGCCTTAGAACTGCAACCGGTCATACGCGATGTGTTATCCAAGCTTGAAGCATCGATTCAACCTGAGACAGATTTCGTTCCTGAAACCAGTAAACGCACGTTTAGAATAATGGCCAGTGATTATGCTGAGTCTACGTTACTACTAGAAGTTATTCGTCAACTGGCCAATGCAGCCCCAAATATTACACTTGATATGATCACGCCAAGTGACGTGACGTTCCATGATGTTGAACAAGGCAGAGTCGATATGGCCATTAATCGCTTTGAAGAATTGCCTCTGTCGTTCCATCAAAAGGTGGTGTGGTACGACAGATTTGCCTGCGTAGTGAGCAGCAATAACCCAATCGTTAACGACTTCACACTGCAAAACTATATCGACAGTAAGCATATTTGGGTGAGTAAAACGGGGTTTGGTGTAGGGGTTGGTATTGATCCTAATGAAGTACAAAAACTCGGATGGGTCGATGCCGAGCTGACTAAGATTGGCCAAAAGCGTGATATTCGTGTGTTTACCCGTCATTACCACGTTGCCTTACAACTGGCTAAAATTAAGAACCTCGTTGCAACCTTGCCCAGTAAAGCGGCGGCTCTTTATGAGAATGATCCCAACATTGTTATTCTTGACCCTCCGTTTGATATACCACCGATTGGTTTAAAAATGGCTTGGAGCGCCCTATTGCATCATGACGCTGGTCATATTTGGCTGCGCAGATTAATTACTGAGGTAGGTGATGCATTATCCGCTCAGTAAGCAATAAGTATTCACCAAGTAAATAGCTAGGATAGAAACCATAAATTAAACAAACTAAGGATTCCTCCGTAGACTTGAGGTATTGCCTAACTAGCGGAGTAAAATATGCAAGATTATATTCAACGGGGGCAACTTCAAGTTGCTAAGCAGCTTGATACCTTTATCGAAGAGCAGGCGCTACCAGGCAGCGATGTAACGTCATCGGTATTTTGGGCTAGGTTTAGTGAGATTGTGGCTGAGCTGACACCAGTCAATAAAGCCTTATTAGCCAAACGTGACACATTGCAGCAAAAAATTGATGAATACTGTCAAACTAGATCATCTTTAGTAACTGACGAATACAAATCGTTTTTGCGAGAAATTGGTTACCTAGAAACACCCCCTGATGATTTCGCGATCACCACAGACAAAGTGGATGCTGAAGTTGCCACAATGGCTGGTGCCCAACTCGTTGTACCTATTAATAATGCTCGCTTTGCTCTTAACGCTGCTAATGCTCGATGGGGCAGCCTATACGATGCGGCATACGGCACAGACGTAATACCTCAAGACAATGATACGACTCGCGCCAAGGGTTACGACCCTGTACGTGGACAACTGGTTATTGAATACGCCAGAAAGTGGTTGGACGTTATCGCCCCTCTGACTAAGGGCTCGCACTTAGATAGTCAGCACTACGACATCACATCAGGCCAGTTAGTTGTCACGCTTAAAGATGGCAATACAGCAGCATTAACGTCGCCTGCTAACTTTATTGGTTACTGCGGCGACATTAGCGCCCCGGCAGCGATTTTATTGCGCCACCATGGCCTTCACGCTGAACTTCAATTTGATAGGACACATCAGGTTGGCCAAAGTGATCCCGCTGGCATGAAAGATATTTTGTTAGAATCTGCACTGACCACCATCATGGATTGTGAAGACTCAGTGACAGCCGTCGATGCGCAGGATAAGACCTTGGTTTATCAAAATTGGCTGGGGTTAATTAAGGGCAACCTTGAAGTAAGCATGCAAAAATCTGGCAGTGCTTCTGTCAGGCGCCTCAATGATGATAGGTCTTATATATCAACCGACGGAAAACCTTTTTCCTTAAGCGGCCGCAGCATGATGTTCGTGCGTAATGTAGGTCACTTAATGACGAACGACGCCATACTGTTTGATGGAAAGCCTATTTATGAAGGGATCATGGATGCGGTGATTACAAGCTTAATAGCCAAACATGATTTACTCGGCAACGGCAAGTATAAAAACAGCAAAAATGGCAGCATCTATATTGTTAAGCCTAAAATGCATGGTTCAGAGGAAGTCGCATATGCAGACACCTTATTTAGCCAAGTAGAAGATGCACTAGCGCTACCGCGCAATACCTTAAAAATGGGTATTATGGATGAAGAAAGACGTACCAGTGTAAACTTAAAAGCCTGTATAAACGCCGCTAAAGCACGTGCGGTATTTATTAACACCGGTTTCTTAGATAGAACAGGGGATGAAATTCATACCTCAATGCATTTAGGGCCTTTTGCGCTAAAAGCTGAAATCAAACAACAGCCTTGGTTAACGGCTTATGAGTTGGCGAATGTTAAAATAGGCATAGATGCTGGGATGTCTGGCAAGGCGCAAATAGGCAAAGGTATGTGGCCAACCCCTGATAACATGGCTGATATGATGCAAAGTAAAACAGCGCATCCACAGTCTGGGGCGAACACGGCTTGGGTACCCTCGCCTACCGCTGCTACTTTACACGCGCTGCATTACCACCAGATAGATGTGTTTAATTTACGCAACGCGATTGCTGAAACACCCTTTGACGGTCTAGACGACATTCTTACCGTCCCGCTGCTAAAGAATCGAGCGGCGCTAAGTAAGCAAGACATTCAGCGTGAACTTGATAATAACGTGCAAGGCATTTTAGGTTATGTTGTCCGCTGGGTACATCAAGGCATCGGGTGCTCTAAAGTACCTGATATCCATAATGTAGGGTTAATGGAAGATAGAGCCACGTTAAGAATTTCCAGCCAGCACATCGCTAATTGGCTGTTGCACGGTTTGATAGATGAAAGCCAAATCAATGATTCAATGTTGCGTATGGCAAAGCTAGTGGATGAGCAAAACAGTACGGATGCTGAATATATTGCCATGATGCCCGACCCTATTCAGTCGATTGCATTTCAGGCAGCACAAGAGCTTATATTAAAAGGCACAGCGCAGCCCAATGGGTATACAGAACCGGTATTACATGCCAAACGCAGAGAGATGAAGCAAAAGCGTAATAGCTAACATCCTTTCAGTAGACTAAAAGCTTGATAGCGTATCAATTGAGACGCTATCAAGTCCTATTTACCGCTATAATTGTATTACTCACTTTTATCACTCTAAAATACTTCATATGCAAGGCTGTGATGGCTTGTAACACACAAAACATCGACAGTTTATGTAGCATGTTTCATGCAATCTAAGGCTATCACTATCAACTTTTAAAGGAATAATGCGTTCCAAGCGAAGATAAATTCAACGTTTTATTGAGTATTTTAGATTCTTCGTACCTTTTCAGTCCACAGTAAATCCTTTACTTTTGCCCAATGCTCTTAGATATCTAACGGGTATGGCATAACTAATTCCGCTGGGTTTCTCTAAGACAGCCTCTTTCGTTTCTTTTATGAATACTTTGTTGAGTATCCCAAGCACCTCTCCTGATTGGGCATCATAGAGTGCGCTACCGCTATTGCCCGGATATGCAATCATGTCTAATTGATAGATCATAAACGGGTTTTCCAATCGATTGCGCATGGTCATCGTCAATTGACTAGAATTAACGCTTGGGATTACATCCGGCGTTAATGCTGCAATGATGCCTCTGTGCGTCGCTGGGTATAAACCTAAAATAGATCCAATGGGAAAACCTGTCATCAAAATGTCTTGACCGTCATCAGCATAATCATCGGTACTAAGCACCATAGCTGGTAATTTATCGCGAATTTTAAGTATCGCCAGATCATGCACAGGGTCTTTCGCTATCACTTCCGCTTTATGGATTTTAGGTTGCCGCCCAGTACCCGAGAATACTATGTGATATTGAACAACTTGTGGGTCGAGTGCTTCAGACACCACATGATAATTAGTTGCTATAAGTGTGCCATCGCCGAAAGCAAAGCCACTTCCGCGAAGTTGATGGGTACTCGAAGACATCGCATCATAAAGACCGACTCCCACAATCGACGGCTTAATTTTTTTTACTAATTTGGTTTTCTCTGTGGCGTTAGTCGCACCGCAAAAAACGATTAAAGAAAAAACAACACAAATGATTTTATATACACAGTTTTTCGTTATCATAATGGACTACTTATTTTTCGTAAGGCTGACGTGAGCAAAATACCGTTGTAACGGCAATAGCATAACGTGATGTTTACCTAAAGGTTATACACAAAATATTAGGATTAATGAAATGAAAATATTAGTCACTGGCGCAGCTGGTTTTATCGGTTTTCATGTTTGCCAGGTGTTGTTATCCCGCGGAGATGAAGTGGTAGGTATCGATAATATTAACGATTATTACGACGTAAACTTAAAGTTGGGCCGCCTGGCTGAACTTGAATCTCATCCCAATGCAGCAAATTTTAGCTTTATAAAACTGGATATTGCACTTCGTCCAGAAATGGCAGCACTTTTTGCAAAACATAAGTTTGATAAGGTGGTGCATTTAGCTGCCCAAGCAGGTGTGCGTTACTCCATTGAAAATCCACATGCGTATATAGACAGCAACATTGTTGGCTTTACCAATATACTGGAAGGCTGTCGTCACAATGCAGTCAAACACTTAGTATATGCGTCTTCAAGCTCAGTCTATGGTGCAAATGAATCTATGCCGTTTTCAGTATCAGACAACGTCGATCATCCTGTGTCCCTCTATGCCGCAAGCAAAAAAGCCAATGAATTAATGGCCCATACCTATAGTCATCTTTACGACTTACCGACTACGGGATTACGTTTCTTCACCGTTTATGGGCCGTGGGGCAGACCTGATATGGCCTTGTTCAAATTTACCAAGGCGATATTAGAAGACGACCCGATCAAGGTCTATAACTTTGGTAATCACAGACGTGATTTCACCTATATCGATGACATCGTCAGTGGTGTAATTGCCACTTTAGATAATACAGCGTCAGGTAACAAAGATTGGAATGGTAAAAAACCTGACCCAAGCACCAGCAAAGCACCTTGGCGCGTGTATAATATAGGTGCACAGACTCCAGTCAATTTGCTCGATTTTATTACAACCTTAGAAGGTGCTTTGGGCAAAACGGCAGAAAAAGAAATGCTGCCGATGCAACCTGGAGATGTGCCTGATACTTATGCGAACGTCCAAGCACTTATTGATGATGTGGGTTATAAACCAAAGACACAACTCAAAGAAGGCATAAGCAACTTTGTAAATTGGTATAAAGATTTTTATAAAATATAAGAGATGTTAAATGCTGCAATCATTGGCAAACAGTCTAAGTTCTCCCCTTGTCCACGGACCGTTGCTGTTTGCCATTTTGCAGCTTCTTTCACGACTACCCATTCGTGGGACTCGCATACTTAAATGGCTATCGTATATTCCACTATTGTGGTTAGGATTCTGCAGTTTAATTTATCCGAGCGTGATGTTAATCAAACCCTTAGAAGATCAATACCCCACCATTACACTATCTTCCCCTTTGTGGCAAAAGGCCGATGGGATCGTAGTATTAGCGTGCAACCACTTTGACGATGATGCGTTACCTTTTGTCAGTAAGTGGCCACAATGCAGCCTACAGCGTAATTTGCATGCCGCTCTGATGTATCAGAAAAAGCAACTGCCAATTTTTTTAGCAGCCGGGATTATCAATCAATTAGACACAAAATCGCAAGCCCAGTACAACAAAGAATTTTTGATAACCTTAGGCGTTAAGGCGAACGATATACATATATTCCCCGAAGGACACGACACTGAATCGGAAGTAAATGCATTAGCACCGCATCTGAAAAATAAATATATTGCATTAGTATCCTCAGCCAGTCATCTGCCGCGGGCTGCGGAGTACTTTAGACTTCACCAAATTTCAGTCCTGCCTATACCTGTTGAACACCTCAGTCGCAAAAACGTATCCTTTGTGTTGGGTCTGCCAAACGGGCTAAGCTTGTATCGTAGTGAAAGAGCTATCCACGAGTACTTAGGTCTAATTTACCAACGATATTTAAAATGATAAAACCGCTAACATATGTGATTGTAAATGGGATTTTACGTTATTATCCCGTATATATTTGACGTTAGGCAAAGGATGAACAAGGAACGAATCATGAATTCAATAGTGCCTATATTTTCAGGTGGAGGGACGCGTTTGACCGTCCATATCGGTGTGTTCGACGCATTACAGCAACTCGATATCCAATTCCAACATATGGTGGGTGTATCTGGTGGATCTATTGTGGCGGCGTTGTTTTGCTGCGGTGTTCCATTACCTGAAATCAAGCGTTTAGCAATGGATACCGACTTTAAAAAATTTAAAGGATTCTCACTTTTTAGGCTATTACGCCAAGGTGGATTAAGTTCGGGGGACCAATTTGAAGCATGGATGGACGCGCAACTTAAAGGCTTAACCTTTGCTGAAATTGACAAAGATCTGCACATACTCGCGACTGATGTAAACGGTGGTGGCCCTGTCGTATTCAGCCGTAAAACCAGCCCTGAACTGAAAATATCAAAAGCAGTAAGATTCTCTATGTCCATTCCGTTATTTTTTAGCTTTCAAACCTATAAAAAACATGTGCTTGTTGACGGCGCTATTTTATCCGAAGATGCTTTATATCAAGACTGGGCCGGTGACGGATCGCCCGTTATGTGTTTTAAATTAAAAAGTGATCATGTAACGGATCCAAATTTTAAAAAAAGTTGGCTGCCATTACGGCAATATGTGATGATGCTTATCAGGACCTTCATGACTGCAATGTCTCGAGAGTACGTACACGCAGAGTATTGGCGTAACACCATTATTATTAATACGGGAAAGTTATCACCGGTTGATTTCAATATTACGGCTTTACAAAAAGAAGAGTTGTATAACATCGGGTTTAATACCGCTTTCGAATTTGTACCTAAAAGAATGCGGCTTTATACCGATACACAACTAAGGAACTAGATGTGGAAAACAGTTTTAAAGATATAAGCCTATGAAACAACTTCGAAAATATGCTGATCTCCCCTTTATTGGGCCAGTAGTAAAAAAATTAATGAATTTGGTGGTAAGTCAAAAAGCTAACCAAATATCTAAACATTTCGCTGAGTACCTTAGTCCTGTTGTCGCGTTGACAGACGATTTGAGAGGCGAATGCTTTAAAATTAGACATAAAGTGTATTGCGAAGAACTAAAGTTCGAAGATGTTCGTGTTGATGAAATGGAGACGGACCAATTTGACAGTCATTCCACCCACTGTTTAATTAAACATATCCCCACTGGCGAATATGCCGGTACCGTCAGAATAGTTCGTTCTGACAGTGAAGAGCAGCTTTTACCGATAGAAAAATACTGTATTAGTTCAATTGCTGAAGACGCCGTGCATCCCAGTGATTTTCCGCGTAGCGAAATATGTGAAATATCACGACTTGCGGTACCCGCCCAATTTCGTAAACGGGCAACAGATAAATTCAAAGGTTCTGCTACAGGTGCCATTAACGAACACGTTTATTCAGAAAGAGAACTTCGTTGTTTTCCGTTTATTGCAGTCGGGTTGTATTTATGCGCCGCATCAACATCCCGTAAGCACGATATAAAACATTGCTTTGTTATGATGGAGCCCAGATTAGCGCGCAGCTTAAGATTCGTAGGTATTCCATTTCAGCAGGTAGGCCCAGTAGTTGAATATCATGGCAAACGCGCACCTTATTATATTAGCCGACACCTGCTAATGAGCGGGCTGACACCCGGGTTCAAGCGCATGTTGAAAAACATCGAAAAGAAAGTGAATACCCAATTCAATTAATCTATATGCACGGCCTATTGCTTAGGCTGTGCAGAATGTCAAAAAATTTTACACCGCCAAATTTTTCAGCAAGTATCGTTCTACCCCCTATACCACGTAGTGTTACGGAAATTAATCTACCCACTCGTTGATGATTTTTAACGAAGTTGTAACCTAATAATTAAATACAACACCTACATTACAACGGGTTGCGGCAAGGAAAATCGCCGTTGTCAGTAAAATTTACATTTCCTAATACTTAAATTCGAGAAAATACTTATCTCATTGTTATTTAAGTTATTTTCAAACTTGGCACAACTAATGCTTTATCATTTACAGCAGTATCTCTGGCCTCATTTAAGGAATATCACATGACAAATTTAGTTAAGAAAACAAAATTAGTAACACTAGCCGCTCTATTAGCATTTGGCGCAGCAAGTCAAGCAAGTGCAGCAACTATTACTTTCGGTGGCCAAGCTGCTACTGACGGTTCTGGTGTAACCAGCAGCCGTATTGATGCAAGCAACCAAATTACTGCATTAACTGTTTCGAACGGTTACTTTGTTGAAACATTCGATAGTGCGACTTCTTATCCAATAGGTGCTGGTGGCGACACTCAGTATAATATTGCAGGTTCTTCAGCTGGTTGCCAAGTTAACTCGCCTTTGGGCATCACGCCAAGCGCACTAGGTGTAGTTGGTGTTCGTAACGATTCAGTTCCTAATGTTGCCGCTGCTCCAGCTGGTGACACCACTTGTTATGCATACACAACGCCTGAAACTATTGGAACAGATAGCTTTGTTGATATTGACTACTCAACGTTCTTAACTAACATCGGCACTATCGATGCTAGCCTTGCGGGTTCAACTATCGATTATTTGGGCTTTTACTGGGGTTCAGTTGATACTTACAACAGCTTCCAATTTTTCTCTGGCGACACTATGGTAGCTGAGATAACTGGTCCTGAATTATTAGCACAATTTAATGGTACCTCAGGTAACCAGAGCTCACCTGCATCTAATACCTACGTAAACATTGATTTCTCTTTTGCAGAATCTTTTGATAACTTCCGCGTTGTATCTTCTGGTATCGCTGGTGAGTTTGATAATATCGTTGTTGGTTTGACTCAACGTGTACCTGCACCAGGAAGTTTAGCTTTCTTAGGTCTTGGTCTTTTAGGCCTAGGTCTTGGTAGAAAATTTAAAAAATAAGGTTTAATTACTTTATTTATAAAAAAGCCGGCTTGCCGGCTTTTTTTATAACCAAAATTCAACACAGTCACCTTACCTTTATTCTCTTTTGTACCCATGCGTAATCATTATTTCCATCGAATTAGTTGCCCGCCATTTGAACAACAAATATTTCATTTACTCTCGCTGTGACTCTTTTGTGTAGTAGACTTCCCCTTTGGCTCACGTTATTTTGGATTAAAAATGGATTTATTGAACTTGATCAGCGAGGCTTTGCTAAGCACTGAAGCCGTACTTTTTGAAAAAGAAGATGCAACGCAGCGTTACGGAAAAACAACGTTCTCAGAAGATGTTGTCATTGATTTCGCCGTTCAAGTAACACACGAATCAGCCATTCCCAAGTTATTACGTTTAGCGAACGAACGTAAATTTTATATATATCCTATTAGCACAGGAAACAATTGGGGTTATGGTTCGGTTCAAAATACACCTATTAACGGCCCAAGAGTGGTGGTTGATTTAGGCCAAATGAAAGCCATCGTACCGACCAATAAAAAAGCGGGATTAATCACCCTTCAGCCCGGCGTGACACAACAAGATTTATTTGATTATTTAGAGAAAAATAACTGGCCTTTTATGGTACCGGTAACAGGTGCGGGACCTCAATGCAGCGTGTTAAGTAATGCATTAGAACGAGGCTATGGGATCACGCCACGGACTGATCATTTCGCTTCAGTAAATGCGCTAAAAGCCTATTTACCGCACCCAGAATTGTGTAGTCAAAAATTTGAGTCTGCCGTGTCCAATCTAGACGGCTCAGGATTAGACGTCATAGACAAAACCTTTAAATGGGGATTAGGCCCCTACATTGATGGACTATTTACGCAAAGTAACTTTGGCATAGTCACTGAAATAACGATCCGCTTAGCACCAAGGCCCGAACACTTTAGTGCTTTTTACTTACAAGTCTTTGATGCAGATAAATTTTCAGATGCAGTAGCGTTAATTGAACAAACACTGCTTGATTGTGAAGGCATAGTAGGTTCAATTAATTTAATGGATCGTCGCCGACTTGTTTCCATGGTTGCACCGAATCCAAACGGGCAAGGCACACATAAAACCATGACCGAGGATCAAGTTGAATCAATTGCATCGGCCAATCGGCTTCCACAATGGATGATAGTAGGTACGATATACGGATCAAAAGACGTTGTAGCCGCCACACAAAAGATATTTAAACGTCGAGCCAAAAAAGTTGGCCAAGTAAATTTTTCAAATAGTTGGCTTATTCATATCGCCAAATTTGTACTTGGTCTACCTCTGCCCTCTTTCAATGCGCTGGAAAATATCCGCTCGCAACTTAATACGTTAGATGAAGGCACCGAAATTATGTTGGGCAAACCTAACCAAGTGGCCCTACCATTAGCTTATTGGCGCAACCCCAGAGTAGAGGCAGACAAATCAAATGTATTGCTGCCAGATAGAGATAAGTGTGGTTTACTCTGGTATGCACCGCTTATTAGAATGGCCCCTGAAGTACTGTTAGATTTTGTTAACTTTATTCGCGCGACAACGCCTAAATACGGTATCGAGCCGTTAATTACCTTTACCAATCTTAGGCACGATTGTATCGATTCTACAGTACCGTTAGTATTTGATATTGAGAACCCAGAAGCAGTGACTGCAGCACATCTATGTTTAAAAGAGCTATTTACCGAAGGATGTAAAAGAGGTTTCGTACCTTATAGAATGAATACAGCGCAACAGGCCTCATTACCTTCAGATAGTATATTCTGGAAGACAACATCCCTATTGAAAAATGCTATCGATCCAAATGGTATATTGTCGCCAAATAGGTATAACCCTTAACAAGGTCAAAATGGTGGTAGAGCCGTCTTGATAACTGTCTATTGTTCGCGAAGACATTATGCAATAGAGTATTAATACTATTGTATTATAAGCGACTACTAACTGAGTAGTCCTGTATCTAATATTAAATTAATGGAGTTAGTATGCGCATCAAGTTACTTTCATATTTTGTTGCTTTATCAGCGTTGACACTAACCGGTTGTGATAGCAAAACAGCGGAAGAATATATCGCTGCAGCAAAAACCCAGTACCAACAGAATGATACCCAAGCTGCTATTATCGACTTAAAAAATGCGATTGCGTTGGCTCCGCAAAATAAAGATGCTAGGGCTAACTTAGGGCAATATTATCTTGAAGCCGGTTTCTTTGATGAGTCTGAAAAAGAACTGCGCAAGGCGTTAGAATTAGGCGAAGAGAAGGATTCTATTTACCCGTCGCTCGTCAAGGCAATTTATTATCAAAATGACTTCGACCGTCTTATTCGATTGACACAAGACTTCAATAGTGACGATCCGGAAGTCCAAAGCAGCGTAGATTTGTTCACTTTTCTAGCGATTTTAAAAGATGCATCCAACGATGACGTTATTAACACTGATTTTTCAACGTTAATCGGTGATGATAAGATATTAGCGCAAGTCTATTATGACTTTTCCCAGGGGAACTTCTCTCAAGCCAACGAATTTTTGTCTGATTTTCAGGATTTGACGCACAACAAAATTGAAAAACTGATCGTTACAGGCCTAATCAAAGCACAATTAGAGGAATACGAAGCAGCTATTAATGCCTTAGAACAAGTGGTAAGTTCGTCACCTGAATACTATGTTATTCAATTTCAGTTTGCAGAAATATTGATAAAAGCCGGCAATATCGAGAAAGCTAAAACGCTTATTAATGGACTTTTAGAAGTTAACGCCAACAGCGCGTATGCCAAATTACTTATGGCACAAGTACATATTAACGAAGAGGAATATAAAAAAGCATTTGATGCGGCAGAATTTGCTATACAAAACGGCATCGATACCACTCAAAGTAATTTGCTTGCCGGCATCAGCGCGTACAAAATTGAACGCACTGAAAGCGCCTATAAGTATTTATCGAAAGCCTCCAGAAATATCCCCCGTGACCATATTGCTAACCGCTTATTAGCCGATGTTAAGATTAGATTAGGCGAAACGAATAATTTAGCTGAGTTACTCGAAGGCCTTTCAGGTCAAGATGTGCAGAAATCGGCGTTGCTTGAAAGTGCAGCGATGATTAAATTTCGAGAAGGAGATCTAGAAGAATCCAAAAATCTATTTGCTCAAGCAAAAGAAGGTGCGCCTGATAACGCAGTCACACTGTTGCGCGAAGGCTTAGTTAAATTATCTGCTGGAGACTTATCTGGAATCGATAGTCTTGAATCTGCGATTGAGTTAGACAACACATTAAGTGACGCTTGGAATTTACTTGCTCAGGCACATATGCAAGCAAAAGAGCCTAAAAAGGCGTTAGCGGTTGCCTTGCGCTGGCAACAAATAAATCAAGTAGACGGCTTAGTGCTTGAGTCCTATTTGCTGCAACAAGTAAATGATGACGCTACGGCGCGCAAAAGGTTGAATAAAGCACTTGAATTAGCACCAGATAACTACCCAGCAATGCGCTTTTTAATGTTAATGAATGCGCGCGAAAAGCGCTTTGACGAAGCACGAGCTTTGGCTGAAACGTTACTAGAATCGTCCAATAATGCTGATGGTAAATTTCAACTTATTCTCACCCTGATTAATCTAGCCATACAACAAAATGACCTTAAGTCTGTCGAATCTATACTCCAGTCATTGGTAGAAAAACAAGCAACTGACGATAAAAACGAGGCGCTAGAACTCAAAGTAGGATTAGCCACGATTTACAACTACCAAGGTGAGTATCAAAAAGCGTTAGATATTTTGAAAGGAATCGAGGTCAAGAATGACTTTTTTGTTTTGTCTGAACTTGGTCAAACATATATCGAAATGGATGATTTCAAAAATGCTAAATCAACCTTTCAAACGCTGGTTAGTGCGTTTCCAAGAAATACTGTTAGTTGGAATAAGCTCATTAATCTGCTTAATCAGTATGGTTTGCATGCAGAAGCAGCCGAGGTTGCTAGCAGTGCTGAGGCCGCTATTCCTCGCGACCCGCGCCTTACGGTACTCAATATACGAGCATTGATTAGAGCTGGGGATATTCGTAAAGCTAAGCAAAAAATTGATAAAATGAAAACCCAAGGCAATAGCTCTCCCATGTTTGAACTGTTTGAAGGAGAGATCGCTTTACACGATAAGGAATACGAGAAAGCAAGCAAACTGCTTCGACACTATTATTCAGAAGACCCTTCTTGGGACACAGCCATACCGCTAGCAAAAGCCTTAGCGAAATTAGGTCAAGTTCCCTCAGGCGGAAAATACCTCGTAGAACAAACAGCTAAGAGTCGAGTCAAATTTAAAAATATTCATTACATAGCGGAATATTATGCACAAAACGGTGAGCTTGATTCGGCAGCAATATATTATAAAGGCTTACTAGATCTGAATCCCAAAGACTTCGTGACGCTAAATAACTATTCTGCTCTTGCGATTGAACAGGGAAATGTCGCTCAAGCGATAGAACTCGCTCAAAAAGCAATTCAGATATACCCTGAATCTCCTTATGCTATGGATACATTAGGCTGGGCTTTATTTCACGATAAGAAATATGGTGATGCATTAACCTATATTAAAAAAGCCCATGAAGCTTTACCACAAAATAATGAGATATCACTTCACTTAATTGAAGTGCTAATCAGTACCGGCAGTAAAGACAAAGCCAAGGCGTTATCAAATCGACTAAAACCAGCTAATGACAGAGAAAAACAAATACTGTCTCGCTTGAGTGCTAGTATTTAATATACCGCTGATACAGGCCTTGTCATACCTAATAGCAAGGCCTTATTTATGGCGCTGACAACGAGTAAATTTTATTCTTAATATCGAACATTATCCGCTTGAAGATATCGGACGGCACGAAACGTTATGGAAAACGCTACACAAGCAATCTGATGGTTGTGTATTTCTAAGCTGGTCGTGGATGAGCGCATGGATAAACAGTTTGCCATCAGCACCAATTGTGTTGATAGCGTATCAAGATGACGTTTGTGTCGGTCTGGCTTTTTTTACTCAACGCATCGAAAGAATATTCCTTGGAATAAAAATTAAGCAATTATGGTTGCACAGATGCGGTGAGCAAGGGCTGGATCAAATGTGGATTGAACATAATGACTTTCTACTTCACAGCAGCCACAAACAGAGTATTCGTGAAGCTATGACCACATACTTACTCGAACATCAACATCTGTGGCAGGAATTGCATATTGGCTTATCTAGGGTAAAAACGCTGGGCGAATTCCAGCACGTATTACCCTATTCTCGTATAGATCTTAGCTCTCCCGACTTTGAGGTCAACTTACGAGATAAAATGCATGTAGACGACTATTTAAAAGATCTATCAAAGAATACTCGCGCACAAATAAGGCGTACAGAAAAAATACTCTCCCAGGGTGGCAGTTTGTCCCTTACCATCGCAAACACAGATGAGCTAAAACGCAGTTATTTACAAGATATTGCTGCCCTACATAAAGATAAATGGCAAGATACAGAATACGGCAGCGGTTTCGATAACCCTATTTTCGAACATTTTCATCAGCAACTAATATTTGACGCAGAAACAAGTAATGTGACTAGCCTCTATTGTTTAAGAGTAAATGACGAACCATTGGCATATATTTATATATTGAAAGAAGGTAACGCTTGGTATTTTTATTTATCCGCTATTAAAAATCATACGGATAACCGTATAAAAATTGGTTTACTCGCTCATACGTATATCATTAAAGAAGCAATAGAGCAGCAAGTAACTAAATATAGCTTTTTAGCAGGTGAAGCGCGTTACAAACAGTCTTTGTCAAATACGCCTAGCACTATGCAAAAGATGGCATGTTTCTATCAACCCTCATTATTAATGCGTTCAAGAGAAACTCTTCGGCATTTTAAACATGCCCTACAAAAATCATTTAAAGATTAGAATAAGCAAATGAATAATAACCCTCAATGGATTCACTGCATCCCTTTAGAATTGAGCTTATCAAAAGATAGCTCTTTAGATGGCGACATTTCAACCAGCATACCGTTACCCCAAGGCGCACTTTTTGATTTGCAGCATAGTCAGCTATTAAACGATACAACGCCTATCAGTTGTGGCGCCCGCATCCTCGCCACATGGCCCGATAAGAGTGTTAAGTGGATCCACCTGACATTTTTCGCTCCCGCGTCAGCCTTTGAGATTAAATTACCTAAAACGCAATTTAAATTCGTTATCAGCCAAAATAAACGCTCTGAATCACAGTCAATTTCAAATAGTCTTGTTTACTCACAAAGTGAGAATCAGACCAAAGTAAACAACGTACACCATATATTTACATTAGATAACGCTAACGGTAATTTTTCATTAAAATCTAAAATGAAAAATAAATTTGAGCAGGAGTCTGTTAAAGGCCGCCTAATATTTAAAGATGCCTCTAAGCTTGGTTGTGCAATATCCTCATGTAACGTCCAAGTCCTTGAAGTTCCTAACTTGCTTGATGGTTCTATTTTCGCTTTGCAGCTTGACGTTGATATTGACTACACAGACACAAGCCAAAATACTCATTCGCTTATTCATGCTAAAAATATTTTTTCCTTCACGGCTGATCAAGATGCCATAAAATTAGATGTAACGTTACACAACCCTAAGAGTGCCAAGCATAGCGGAGGAAGTTGGGATTTAGGCGACCCTAACTCATTTAATTTTTCTGAATTAAGTGTGAATTTTTATCGCGAAGAGATTTGTCCTGTTAGCTATCGTTTAACTCCTGATAATGAATGGCAAACCCCCGCACAATTTCCGATAACGATTACCCAACATTCAAGCGGCGGCGACAACTGGCAAAGTCCTGTGCATGTTAACCATCAACAAAAAATTCCATTTGAAATAAAAGGCTACAATGTTTCGTCGCAAAGTGCAGTGATTGAAACGGGCTTACGGGCGACGCCTCACGTTCACTTTGCGCACACATTTAACGTAACCGTGGTGCAATTTTGGCAAAAGTTCCCGAGCGCAATCGGTATAAACCAAGACAGTATTTCTGTAGGGTTTTTCCCCGAGCAAATAAATAGCAATTATGAGCTTCAGGGCGGCGAGAAAAGTACACATACCCTATGGTTTTCGGCCAATGAAGATAAAAACGCCCTTGATTGGACGCATGTTACGCGCAGCATTAAGCCTAACGTTGCACAATATGCCAATAGCGATCTGCCTTTGTATACCGAATATGCCAAGCAGGATTCTGAGCTCCAGTTGTTAATAAACAATGGGTTATGCTCTGATAACAACTTTTTTGAAAAACGAGAAAAATTAGATGAATATGGTTGGCGAAATTTTGGTGATTTATACGCTGACCATGAAACAGCTGAGCATGATGGGGACGCTATTTTTGTCTCACATTACAACAATCAATATGATCCTATTTATGGCTTTTTACGCCAGTTTTTACTAAACGGTGATCGTCGTTGGTATGCCCTTGCTGATGACTTGGCTAAGCATGTAAAAGACATCGATATATATCACACCACGGATGATAAATCAGAATATAACGGTGGTATGTTTTGGCATACCGACCATTATTTACAAGCATTTACCTCTAGCCATCGTTCTTACTCTAAACATCAGAGTAAAGGTGCTTATCAGGATCATGCAGGCGGCGGAGGGCCCGGTGGGCAGCATTGTTATACATCTGGCTTAACGCTTTATTATTTGCTTACCGGTGATGAGGCTGCCAAACAAGCAGTCATAACGCTAACAAACTGGATCACATACGTATATGAAGGCGGCAATACCTGCTTTGAACTATTGCTTGCCCTTAAAAATCGTAACGTACTAGGTTTGAAAAACCATTTCAGCGGGCAATATCCTCTTGACCGCGGTACTGCAAATTATCTTAATGCATTGTTAGACAGTTACATATTGACAAGCGATACAACGCTTTTACACGCAGTTGAACACGTTATTTGTCATACCGTTCATCCGGATGAAGATGTGTCATCGCGTAATTTAGAAAATGTCGAGGAAACCTGGTTTTATACCGTATTTCTGCAATCCGTTGTGCGCTATCTTGATATAAAGCGCGCGGCTGAAGATTTCAATCAAGCATTTTATTATGCACGGGATTGCCTGCTCAACTATGCAGACTGGATGCAAGTAAAGGAATATATGTATTTAGACAAGCCGGACATTCTTGAATATCCGAATGACACTTGGACAGCTCAAGATTTACGTAAAGCCCATGTATTATCTGCCGCGTACTTTTATTCCAATAAATCTGCAGAGCAATATTTGAACACAGCATTGACCATCGAAAACCAAGTGGCATCACGCTTAGCACAGAGCAAGACTAAAACCTATACGCGGATCATGGTATTGCTTATGCAAAATGATGGGCCAACACGTTATTTCAAAGAAGCTGAGCTCATTCATGAACTCAGCTTACGTAAAAAAGACTGGTCCACGCCTAGTTACGAAAAAGGCTCATTCACCACCCAGTTACTGAAAGCCTTCAGCAAACGTTTACTATCAGTTTCAATAGCTGATGAAGTAAACTGGCTTAAGAAAAGGCTAAGATAAGCAATGACATTTTTAGGATCGCTACACTAGATGCAAATTTCGTTTATTATCCCCCATAAGGGGCGGTTTGAAATGTTGATTCAAACCATTGAGTCTATTGCAAAACAGTCTTTTGACTTGACTCAAGTCGAAGTGATTGTCGTCAGTCAAACGCCTGAAGTGCTAAATCAAGCCCTATCAGACAACCCTAGACTGCACATTAAACCTTTCTTACGTCAAGAAAGTGAGACCATTTCCGCCCTTAGAAATTATGGCGTTACACAATCATCTGGCAGGTACTTAGCGTTCCTTGATGCAGATATATACTTGTCTGAAAACTGGATAGAGGAAATGCAGAGTACGTTAGCCAGCGACACAAAACGTATTATCGTCAGTGCCATGCAAATATGTAAATCGGATGCCCCACCATTAGAGAAGATCCGCACTAGCCTAAGTAATGCTGAACTTGATGTGAATGTGGCCTTTTTGCCTGGTCGCAATTTATTTCTAACGCGTGAGGCATTTGCGGAAATTGGCGGGTTTCCTGAGCACTTAGTGACGTGCGAAGATTATTACTTTACTGATAAAGCCGCTAAACTTGGCGCGTTATTCTATACTTCTTCAGCAACCTATATACACCTTGGCGAAGACAAAACGCTTAAAGGGTTGTTTAACAAGGAAATATGGCGTGGTCAGTCAAACTTACAATCAATTGAAGGGAGGCATATTCCACTTCGAGAATGGCCAAGCTTTGTTGTACCACCAGCGATATTCTTATTTATCATAGCGAGTTTCTTACTGTTAATTTTTGGTCTACGGAGTCTCGCCATAGGTAGTTTGTTGATTGGGCTATTTCCTGTAATGGTATACAGTGTAAGATTGCAAAATATTAATAATTTGCCTGTTTCCTTTTTTCAAATATTTTCATTTTATATTGTTTATTTTCCTGCTCGAGCGATCGGTACCTTTGTCGGTCTTTTCAAATCAATTCGTATTAAGAACTCCTAAGGCTCTGTATCCATGACCCGTAAACTTAAAGTACTTCAATTTATTTGTCCTACCGGCTTTTACGGTGCAGAGCGTTGGGTACTGGCCTTAGCAAAACATTTAGACCCTAGCAGTGTAACGTGTGATTTAGCCGTAACCATGGAGCCCGGACAGAAGCCCTTAGAGCTGCTGAGCGAATATAAAAACCTTCACTTAAATACCCATATCATTGATATGAAAAATAAATTTGATTTAGGCGCCGTCAGTAGACTCGCAAAATTAATCCGCGAACAGAAAATCGATATTATTCATACCCATGGCTATAAATCAGACATTATCGGTGTGCTAGCAGCAAAGCGTGCAAACATTAAATGTATTGTTACGCCTCACGGCTTTGAAAATGCGAAAGACTTCAAACTACGTGCTTTTATTTGGTTAGGGTGTCAGTCGATGCGTTTCGCTCACAAAGTGGTCCCCCTATCACAACAACTTATGCGCGACGTTTTAAAAATGGGCGTGAAACCAGAAAACACCTTGTATATTCAAAATGGTGTTGACCTCTCTGAAGTTGAAGCAGAACCCGTTCCGCAACGCGCCAATCCTGAGTGCAAACGTATTGGTTTTGTCGGTCAAATGATCAGCCGTAAGAATATCCGCGACATACTGGATGTATTCAGTGAATTACACAAGAAACACCCAAATACCGCACTTATTTTACTAGGGGATGGTGATTCGCGCCAAGCCCTCGAAAAATACAGCAACACACTAGATTGCAAAAATGCCATTGATTTTCTAGGCTTCAGAGATGACAGACTAAGCCTACTCAAGTCTTTTGATTTATTTGTTATGACCTCCACGCTTGAAGGCATTCCTCGTTGTCTAATGGAGGCCACAGCCGCAGGTATACCAGTGGCAGCATATGATATTCCAGGAATTGATCAGCTAATTAATCATGAGGAAACCGGATTACTAGCAGCATTAGGAGATAAAGAGCGCTTATTAGAGTATTGGGAGAAACTCCTATTCGAACCATCATATGCACGTGAAATTGCTGAAAATGCCAAACAATTCGTATACGATAATTACTCGGCTCAGCGCATGGCTTCACAGTACAGCGAGTTGTTTGCAGATATGACAAAGGACAGTTAATGCAACAAGGAAAATCAGCGCCAGTTATATTCGTGTTATCCATTGATACGGAAGAAGAATGGGATTGGTCAGGGGCATTCCCTCAACAAAATGTAGACGTTAATAACGTTAATCTTTTGCCTCGCTTTCATCAACACTTGGCAGATCTTGGCGTGCGCCCTACTTATTTTGTTGATTACGCCGTTGCTAACTGTCATGACGCGGCGTCTAAAATGCGCGCTATTGCAGAGCAGAAAAATTGCGAAATAGGCGCACATTTACACCCTTGGTGTAATCCGCCTTATTTTAGCCCTGCGACTGATGAAAGCTCACATGTGATTAATCTTCCAGTGGAGCAGGTATCGCAAAAACTAGACGCATTAATGCAACTTATTCACCAGCAGTTTGCCGTGCAAGCCAAGTCATTTCGTACGGGGCGCTGGGGGATCGATTCTAAAGTACTTAATTTGCTGGTAAACGCTGGCATAAACGTTGATTCCAGCATTTATCCATTTTATAACAATGATTATTTCAGTTGTCATAGCGCACCGTCTTTGCCCTACTGGCCAGATTTAAATGATCCATTAAAAGAGTCTCAGCAAAAAGAAATTTATGAGTTGCCGGTTACCGTCGGTTTTAATCGGCCAAATTTTTCTTTTTGGAATAGTATTCATACTAAATTTGCTAGCCCGCCGTACAGTTGGACCCGTTTTAATGGTATTGCTTGGCATACCCAGTTACTGCGAAAACAATATTTGTGTCCTGAATTGTCAACGACTGAGGACATGCTGTCGTTATGTGAAACAGTTATAGGCAAGGGTTACCCAATATTGCACATGTATATGCATAGCTCGAGTTTGCTAGATAACAACAACAGTTTACTCGGCAACCAAAACGCCTACGAGTTTATTAGTCAATCTGTAGCGGAAGTAATTAAGACCCTAAGCGCTAAATATGCATTAGATTTTTGTACAATTTCTGAAGCCGCAGCCAAATTACAGTTAACTAAAGAGTAAAAGAATAAATGACGGTTCAAGTTCGCCTGGCAACCAATAAAGATGAGCCGCTTTGGAACAATTACGTTAATGCTCACCCCAGAGCCACGGCCTATCACCGTTTCGGATGGCTAAAAAGTGTCGAACAAGCCTATCAGCACAAAAATATTGCTGCCATCGCAATCAAAAATAATCAAATTGTCGGTATATTACCTTGTATTCAAATGCAGCGTCCTTTGCTACGTCCTACTTTTTGTGCTCTACCTTACTGTGATTTAGGTTACGCTCTGGGAGACGATAGCGCGATTGTCGAACGGTTGACCCAATTTATCAATCAGCAACTTTCGGCTGCCAAAGGTCAAAAATTCGAGTTTAGAGATTTGGTTGACGAGCCTGGTGAAGATTCGCAGATGGAGGGGCAAAAAGTACGTATGCTGCTATCCTTGCCAGAAACCAGTGAAGCGCTAATGAGTAGCTTCAAATCAAAATTACGCAGTCAAATCAGAAAGTCCGAAAAAAATGGACTGCGATATGAAATATATAAAAACGGCCAAGGACTTGACGATTTTTATCAAATTTTCGCTATTAATATGCGTAAATTAGGCTCACCGGTGCATAGCAAAGAATGGTTCAAGCATTTGTTGAACAACTATCAGGGTAACTACGTTTTATCTGTTGTATACAGTGATGATATACCTGTTGGTGCCGGGATAACCCTATCAAATAATCAAAGCACAGCTATTCCATGGGCCTCTACTGTCGCTGAATACAATAAGCTGGCGCCAAATATGCTGCTGTATTGGTCATTGCTCAAAGAAGCTTGTGATAATAATATGCGTTCGTTTGATTTTGGAAGGTCCACCTTCGGCGAAGGAACATTTCGCTTTAAAGCTCAGTGGGGGGCAGTGCCTCAATTATTAAACTGGTATAATGCAGCAAATCAAACCAGTCAAAATTTTGCCGTTCAAGATAATGATGAACGAGAAAGCGCCGAGAAAGGTCGACTAAGACCTTTAGTTGAGGCGATATGGTCAAAGCTACCTTTAGCCGTAACCACGTCAATCGGACCTCGGATCCGAAAACATATCAGTTTGTAAAATAATTTAATTAATTGCTGAATAAAAAACGACATTAACAACAAGGCCGAAAATATTATGTGTGGTATCGCGGGGTTTACGCAATTTAATGGAAATATGGGCAATGAACAAACCCTCAAGAGAATGGGAGATAGCATCTATCATCGTGGTCCAGATGCTGGTCGCGAATACTTAGACGAATATGTTGGTTTGGCCCACCGCAGATTAGCGATTATCGATCTCTCAGAAGCCGGTATTCAACCCATGTATTCTTATGATGAAAAATATATTATCGCCTTTAACGGCGAAATATATAACTTCAAGGCGCTGCGCGACCAACTGTCTGATGAAGGCTATCCATTTCGCACTCACACCGATACCGAAGTAATACTCGCACTCTATGCTATACATGGCGAAAAAATGCTAACCATGATAAACGGTATGTTTGCTTTTGCCCTATGGGATACCACCACAAAGCGTTTGTTAATTGCGCGAGATCGAATCGGTAAGAAACCACTTTATTACCTTAAGACGGAAACTCAATTTGCCTTTGGTTCAGAAATCAAAGCCTTGCTGACCTTGCCTAATGTATCAAGAGAAGTGCGTCTTGATGCGGTGCATGACTTCTTTGCTTATCAGTATGTACCCGACCCAAAAACGATTTTTACCGATATCCATAAATTACCACCAGCCCATTTTATGTGGGTATCACAGGACGGCATTCAAATTGAGCAGTATTGGGATGTCTCATTTAAACACGTGAGTGATAAGTCCCCGGCTGAACTCACGAGCGAGTTATATGCGTTGGCGACTGAGAAAACCTGTTCGCGAATGGTCAGTGATGTGCCCTTAGGTGCTTTTTTGAGTGGCGGCATCGACTCAAGCGGCGTGGTCGCCATGATGGCATTAAACAGTGATAAGCCCGTTAAAACCTGTTCCATTGGCTTTGATGAAGAACGTTTTAATGAAACCGAATTCGCCCAAATTGTGGCTGATAAATACCACACTGAACATCATGAGTTTACTGTTCATCAGAATGTAAAAGATAATTTAGAGGAAATCGTTGCTTACTTTGATGAACCCTTTGCGGACCCCTCTTTAGTCCCGACGTATTTTGTTTCACAGTTGGCGCGCTCACAAGTCACTGTAGCCATTGCTGGCGATGGCGGCGATGAGGTCTTCGCCGGTTATGAAAAGTATACTACCGACGCGTTAGAAAATAAGTTACGTCAGCGCTTTCCTGAGGCTCTGCGTAAAAAAGTGTTTCCTAAGCTGGCTAATTTGTTTGCAAAAAGTGAGCACCCACTGTTTAGAAAGGCCAAGTCTCTGTTAACAAGTCTGAGTCTAGAGCCGGCCATGGGGTTTTACATTACCAACTCGATGATCGATGACCGCTTATGGCAAAAACTAGCAACAGCTGACACGAAAGATAAACTCGGTGCGTATCATCCTAGCCAAGTCACCCTGGAAAATTACAACAAAGCGGACGGCCCTGATCACTTATCGAAAATTTTGTATACCGATATGAAAACATACTTACCTGGTGGGATCTTAGTAAAAGTCGATCGCATGAGTATGGCTCACTCACTAGAAGTGCGCGCCCCCTTGTTAGACAAAGACATTATTGAATTTTCAGCGACGCTACCTTCGGATTTAAAATATAACCAAGGTGAAAAGAAGTTCATTCTTAAAGAAGCGTTCAAACCAGTGTTACCTGACGATATTTTATATCGTAAGAAGATGGGCTTCTCAGTTCCTTTAGCTACTTGGCTTCGTAGCGAAATCAGAGACTTAACTGAAGACTACTTATTCACTAAATCTCACGGGATCCAGCAA
Source organism: Paraglaciecola sp. 20A4 (assembly GCF_011378905.1). Lineage (GTDB taxonomy): Bacteria > Pseudomonadota > Gammaproteobacteria > Enterobacterales > Alteromonadaceae > Paraglaciecola. Next base: position 163,608 of record NZ_WTPY01000008.1, read on the forward strand.
TATTTCGATATGGACGTGGTCAAGGACCTTTGGCAGCAACACCAAGACAAAAAAGCCGACCATAGTACGGTCTTGTGGAGCATGCTTATGTTCCAAATGTGGTGGTTCCGCTATATACAGCTAGATACTGGAGCTGAACAGTAGTGCAAGGTAGGATCTACTATCTCGATGTATTAAGAGCATTAGCCATAATGATGGTGTTTACTGCTCATAGTGTTCTGAGCTTCGGCGCACCTTCGAGTATTTCCGGGTTACAGTTCGGAGGCACAGGGGTTGATCTCTTTTTTTTACTATCTGGTTGGTTAATTGGTTCTCAATTATTTGCGGAAAAGTCAAAGTTCAATAATATCGATATAAAACGCTTTTGGGTTAGACGTTGGATGCGAACGCTACCAGCTTATTACGTCGTTTTGTTAGCAACAATTATTCAATTGGTGTTAACAAAGGATTCATTTAAAAGCCCTCTTCCCTATTTTGCATTTATTCAAAATTACGATTATCCATTGACCTATTTCTATATAAGTTGGTCGTTAAGTGTAGAAGAACAATTTTATTTAGTTATTGCTCCTCTTTTAGTAGTTGTATTTAAGTTTAAAGCATCTATTCAATCTATAGGACTGCTTACTTTGCTTATTACCCCTTCTTTGTTTAGAAGTTTGGGTTGGTTCGACTCGTTGGTTGAAACACATGTTCGGTGGGATTGTTGTCTTATGGGGGTATTTTTAGCGCATAGTGCACATCATTATTCTCATCAATGGGCAAATATGACTAAATTCAAGATACCAATTGGGCTAACAGGATTAACGGCTTTTCTATGTTTCTTTTATTTTCGCTGGAACCCACCGTATCAAGATTATCAAGATCCTAGCTTTCTGATATTAGCACTGACATTTGGCTGTTTAGTATTTTTTGCTGTCAATACTCCAGTGCTGACAAAACCTTTCGGTTATCAACTTATAATGCATATCTCAACACGTTCCTACTCGATATATTTACTTCACCCCGAGGCATTAGCGATATGTCGACGTTACTTCGCAGAGCAAGGTTTTCTCGTGCACTTTGCTGCTGCTTTAATCATCACATTATGTATAGCTGAAGTATTATTTAGATTCATCGAAATGCCATTTATTAATATGCGCAACAACTTTACATTCTCTGCCAAAAGACAAAAAAATGACCATTAATATCCTTCATCTTACGTACGACATGCGTATCGGTGGCACTGAACAAGTAATCAAAAACTTGATATTAGGTGCCGACAAAAGCCGTTTCACTATGTCGGTATTGTGCATCGAGTCTCCATTGGGACCTTTCGCAGAGGATTTAATTGCCGAAAACATTAACATTAGCGCGCTCTCGCGTAAACCTGGTTTTGATGTCAGCCTAATAGGTAAAATTCGTAAACATATTATTGAACACAAGATTAATATTATTCACTGCCATCAGTACACACCTTATGTTTACGGCGTATTGGGTGCACTACTAACACCTGCAAAAGTTATTTTTACCGAGCATGGCCGTTTCTATCCCGACTCTACCACTTGGAAACGCAAGTTAATTAATCCACTGTTGCATAAATTTACCGCTGCCACCACTGCAATTTCAGCAGCCACACGAGATGCATTAGTTGAATTCGAATATTTACCTCACGGCGATATCGACGTTATTTATAATGGCATTATCGGCGTTGCTGCGGATACTGAACGCGTAGCTAAATTGCACGAAATGTTTGAATTACCCGAAAACTGTGTTTTATTTGGCACCATCGCACGTCTCGATCCTATTAAAAACCATAACATGATGTTACGCGCATTTAAGCGTGTTATTGATGCAGGAATAAACGCGAAGTTGTTAATCGTGGGGGATGGCGACGAACGAGCAAATGTTGATGCTGTCATCGATGAGTTGGGGATATCAGAAAATGTCATAATGACGGGTTATGAATCCAAACCGCATAATCATTTAGAATTGATGAATATCTATTTGTTACCTTCCTTGAGTGAAGGTACATCCATGACGTTATTAGAGGCCATGTCACTGGGTAAGCCATGTATTGTAACAAACGCGGGGGGTAACCCGGAAATAGTCCTGCACAATCAAACAGGGCTGGTTACTCCAAACAATGATGAACACGCCTATGCAAAGGCGATGATCATGTTAGCTAAGGACCACGCTCGACAAGCAGCGTTCGGTATCGCTGCCAAAGCGCGATTCGAGGAAGTATTTAGCATTAATAATATGACCCAAGCATATCAAGCATTGTACTGGCAATTAGGTACCAATCATGTCGAAAATAAGTAAAAAATAACGAAATGAATTTAATAAAAAATGTAAAGCAACACTGCGCCTACCTATTTGGCTCATTTGTCGCTCACAGAGCACGGGTAAAACAGATTGTTGATGCTAGAGATTATGCATCAAGGATGCGCCACTTCTTGCACCACGTTAAAACGGAAGAAAACGTACCGGAAGATGAACCTGTTTTTATTTTTTCAGCTGGCTGGCGCTCTGGTTCAACACTCCTGCAACGTCTGTTGTCTTCATCTGAATCACTTTTGCTGTGGGGAGAGCCCCACGATAGAAGTAATATAATTCAGTCGCTGGCGTCGACTATAGAGCCTTTTAATGATAACTGGCCCCCGCGGAAATACATTGCCGATAACGAAGAGTTCAAGCAAAACGCGGATAAATGGATAGCCAATTTTTACCCAAGCGAAAACCGGATATTAGCTGCTCATAGAAGCTTCGTTCGCACACTTTTTTCCCCTAACATTGAAAACGAAGTGAGTAAAAGATGGGGAATCAAAGAAGTTCGTTACGGTTTGAAAGAAGCGGTATTTTTAAAAGCCCTTTTCCCAAACGCGAAATTCCTGTATCTGCGGCGCGATCTTAAAGACGCTTACTTTTCTTATAAAAACTTTAGCCAGCATATGAACTGGTATGCGAAATGGCCAAATAGTACCGTTTTTACACCTTATGCCTTTGCGAAACACAGAGCGCGTTTGGTCAAAGAATTTAGTCATGCGCAAAAATTAACAGGCGGCTTAATTGTTGATTATAATGATATAGTCTCAAACAATGAAACCCTTACTAACATCGAAAACTACTGCAATATAAAAATAGATCGAGGCGTATTAGAAAAGAAAGTAGGCAGCGCTTTAAACCAAGAAAAAGCAGGTAAACGCAAAGCCTCGATCGGCTCGTTTGAGTCTTGTTTACTGAATTTGGGTGATGTGAGAGGTAGCAAACCGCCTCTTAGATTCAGTCTAATCAAACGGGCACTAAAATTTATTGAACAACGCGCATATACTCCCTCAACGGCACAAAAGATACGCGTTAATTTCGATAAAAACGGAGATAAATTAGAGACGCTAAATACTCAGTATTTAAGCAAAACCTATCTATCAATGTTCACAACCGATGATCGTCCAGATTTTACGAATATCAACGATTTATTTATAGACTGCGGGGAGCCAGATAAACAAAGCCAGGACGAATGTTTAGGGGTGATTTTAGAAACGAGATGCCATCCATTATTAGAAAAAGTAGTGGTAGATTTTGTTAAGCGAACCGGTTACAAAGTCCAATTATTCCATGGAAACCTTAATTTGAGTTTTATTCTGTCTACTCAAATTAAACAACTCATTGAAAATAAGAAAGTCATATTGACCCCGCTTAATATTGATGAGGTAAATGGCAAAATCTACAATGCGATTTTTCTAAGTCACACATTCTGGACGTTATTGCATGGTCGTCAAAAAATATTCGTATTTCAAACTGACTCATTACTCTGCCCATCATCAAACGTCCCACTTAGTGAATTTATACAATATGATTATGTTGGCTCATGGTGGCCTAGGTTGAGGCCTATTGGGATAACAGTAGATGGCGGTAATGGTGGCTTAAGTATAAGAGACTGGCAACAAAGTGTAGATTGCTTAAAACGATTTGATCCGATTTGTTGGCCAGGTGGAGAAGATGGTTACTTTGCCTTTCATATTGATTTGATGGGTGGAAAAGTCGCCCGTGGACAAACTTGTGCAAGGTTTAGTACGCAATACCGTTTTTTATTTAAAAGTTACGGATGCCATAAAATTTCATGCCTGAATAAAGCTGACAAGAAAAAATTTTTACGGTATTTCAATGCTGCCTCGGTACTGATTGACGATGGCAGTACAACATAACATTAATGTGTTTAGCCAGCGCAATCCAATCATAGGTAGTGGTATTAGTAGTGGTATTAGTAGTGGTAATCCTATCCATAGGGTTACCCTCAAATATATAGAATGCGAGCCCTATCCTTACTTACTGAGCTTACATTTATTTAATCTCACAAATGAAAAATTCGTTATATAATAGTCATCTTGTTAGATATGGTGCCATTTTGAGTACCTATTGCAGTAAATAATTATTCTCTACAATTAAGAGCGAAAGAATTAATGAAGCTTTTCTATTTTGAAGCACCTGAAGGGAATGTTGGAGATGATCTGAACAAGTGGCTATGGCCACAAATTTTGGGTGATAAATTAGATGACAATGAAGAACATCTGGTTATTGGGATTGGAACACTGTTAAATCACAAAATCCCTCCAGCAAAAAAATATACCGTTCTGACCTCCGGTGTGGGATATGGTGACATGCCTAATTTATCCCAAGGTGATTGGGATTATGTGGGTCTTAGAGGACCTTTGAGTAAGCAAAGTATGTCTGTCACAGAAGATATTTCCCTCTTGGACGGCGCTTATTTACTCCCCCACTTTCTGAAAAGTTCAAGAGTTATTAAACACAAATTTGGTTATGTGCCCCATGTAGATAGTGTCATTAATGGACTTTGGGAAGAGACCGCGAAGATTGGAGAATTCAAATTAATAGATCCAAGATGGCCGGTTGAAAAATTCATCAATGAATTGCTAAGCTGTGAAAAGGTCGTAACAGAAGCGATGCATGGCGCTATTATGGCAGACGCTTACGGGGTGCCTTGGCAACCGACTAAAGCTTATGATTATATCAATGATTTCAAATGGAATGATTGGGCCGGTTCGTTAGATATGAAGATCGCTTTTAATATTATTGAGCCTACTTGGAAAGGTGATCAAGGTGAATCGATAAAGCGCATCCTAATAAATAACGTTAAACGCACATTAAAATTTGCAGGGCTTGCGTCAGCAGATTGGACTCCCGTACAACCAAGACAAAGTAATGCTGATCATTTGAAGATGGTTGCTGATAAAATTAATTTCAACGCCTCTAATCTACCGTTCCAAGTTTCTGATAAAGAATTGCGTAAAGAAAAAACAGCACTGCTTATTAAGAGTATTGAAGATAAATTCGCAGTTAGCATTGGCAAATTAGATTCAGATGTATGACTAAAAAAACGCTGTTCTGGTTATTATCGAACTACGACTTTGAGATCACTAATGCAATCAACTGTTAAACAAAATGACATAAGCAGCCCCTTGAAAGACATGAAGATACCAGAACCAAACGAACCGTTAATCAGTGTGATAATTCCCGCATATAACGCGCAGCGCTATATTGAGTCCACTTTGGAGAGTGTGTTTAACCAAACCTACAGCAATATTGAAATCATCGTTGTCGATGATGGTTCAATAGATGATACCCCAGCAATATTGGCAACCTATGCTGAAAGGCTGCAAACGATTAAGACCAAAAATAAGGGCGTATCACACGCTAGAAATACTGGTATTGAAGCATCAAATGGATCGTGGATCGCATTTATAGATTCCGATGATGTTTGGGGTCCTACAAAATTAAATGAGCAGTACTCTTCATTAGGCGACTGCAAATGGTCGCATTGTGATTCTGTTTATATAGGTGAAAACCAGACCGGTGTCGTGAAGCGTTCAGACTATAGTCACATACCAAAGCATGATGTCTTCGAAGAACTTATCGTTGAAAATTTTATTACGACATCATCAGTATTAATACATAAAACGTTGCTTGATAAATTTGGTCGCTTTGACGAAAGTCTACAATGCTTAGAGGATTGGAAACTTTGGGTAGAAATAGCGCAAGAAAACCCACTCGCTTATTGTGATAAAGCACTATTAAAATATCGTGTTTACAGCGGCTCTACATCGCGAAAGGCTCGTTACGTCCAGCCGTTACATATTGAGTTGATAAATAATATATTTAAAGCGCTGCCAAATAATAAGGTTTATAAAAAACTAAAAATACGCGCTAAGACTAAGTCCTATACCATTTGCTCTTATATAGCCGAAGAAGCCAATGACTTCAGCTTTGCAATGAAATGCGCTTATCAAGCTTGGCTGCTCAAACCAATAAACATTCAAGCTAGCAAACGTTTATTATCGTGTATGGTTAATTATGTGCGATTTCCCAATAAAGGCGATGGAACAACAGATTAAATCACGCAAATCCACGATAAATTCCACACGAAAAATATTTACCTAAAACCATCCGAATTTTCGAGCTAATTTCTGTCCATCGGTGTAAGTTCACAAGTTGAAAACTGGGGTTTCCCCCATTTAATAATCTATAGTGAAAGCAGGAATCTTTAGTGCAATTTTATCAGAATCAGTTTTCTAGTGAACACGACAATCACTATGTAGGTAATCCTACAAAAGTGCTTATAGTCGCATCAACAGCGCGCAGCGGAAGTCATATGCTTGGGCACGCTTTGCACACCACAGGCTGCTTTGGCTTTCCTCTCGAATATACCAACCCTGCTAATTTTAAAGAGTGGCAACGCCTTCTTAAAAAAGAGACGCTTCAAGATGTATTGAACGAGTTACAAACACGTCGAACATCGGATAATGGTGTATTCAGTATTAAAATACATTATTCGCATTTAAAAATGTATGGTGGATTTAAAGGTTTGAAAGCGTTATTTCCAGATGCTTATTACGTCTTATTGTCACGTAAAGATGTCATGAAGCAAGCTGTTTCATTATCAATCGCCGCCCAAACTGGAGTGTGGATATCAGGCCAAAAAGCCAAGTCTGATAATCCTAAATACGATTATCTCGCCATTAAACACTTTCTAAAGAATACCATCCTTGAACAAGCATCTTGGCGATATACTTTAGCTGCTAACGGAGCTAATTTTCTAGAAATGAATTTTGATACGATTAAATCTGATATTCCAGGTGCAGTATCTCAAGTTGCGTCTTTTATGAAAGTCGATGTTTTGCCTGAAAAAATCCCCTTAACGCTCGTTACCCAGCGGCAGAGTAACGAATTAAATTCAGAATGGTTAACACGCTTTCAGCAGGACCATAAAGATGATCCATTGGTTAACACTTCTCGCTACTTATCCTTAAAGGCAAGGGTAAGAAAATTATTAGCTAGAGACCACTCATACGTAGGATCTTAAGGAAATTAGGGGTTGAATGCATGTTCTAAATCTGATCAGATGTTTATCGCCAAACAAAC
>NZ_WTPY01000079.1 GCF_011378905.1 Paraglaciecola sp. 20A4
ATGTTCAAACAATACGGCATTGAACTGAGTCGCAAGACCACCGCAGACTGGATGATGAAAAGCGCTGATATATTGCAAATACTATACGACAGGTTGAGGCAACACTTACTCAAACAAACCGTTATTTATGCAGATGAAACCACGATTAAAGTGGTCGGCGATAATAAATCCAAATCCTACATGTGGTTGTATGCCACAGGCGCAGACTCGCCTGAAGGAAAACTCACCGATACCGACATTCCCCATATTGTACTGTTTGATTACCATGCTAGTCGCGCAGGCCAGTGTGCGGTGGATTACTTAGATGGATATCAAGGTTATCTGCAAGTAGACGGTTATGCGGGCTATCACAAAACTCAAGCGACACTCGTGGGTTGTTGGGCGCATGCAAGACGTAAATTTACCGATGCTAAAACAGCCATGGGTAAACACAAAAGCGGCAAAGTAGAATGGGCATTGAATCACATTCAAAAGCTGTACAGGATAGAAATCCAAATCAAAAACAAAACACCGGACGAGCGACTCAAAATAAGACAAGAAAAAAGCTTACTCCTGCTTAAACAGTTTGAAGCATGGCTCATCAAATCCGAACAAGAGGTGCTGCCCAAAACCAAATTGGGTGAAGCGATTCAATATTGTTTAAATCAATGGGTAAAACTACAACGCTACACCCTTGATGGGCACTTAAGCATTGACAACAATCGCGCTGAACGCGCGATTAAACCCTTCGTTATCGGCAGAAAAGCATGGCTGTTCAGCCAAACCGCCAACGGCGCACATGCTAGTGCTGTACTTTACTCCATCATCGAGACTGCCAAGGCGAATGGACTGACGCCATTCGTCTATGTCATGCACCTGCTAGAGGAGCTGAGCCAGCCTGAACCTGATATTGAATCGGTGCTGCCATGGAATGTTAAGTTAGGCTAGACGTCTTTTACAAGACAGTTAC
>NZ_WTPY01000080.1:0-583 GCF_011378905.1 Paraglaciecola sp. 20A4
TCAATGAAGGAATATCTCGGAACAGAAGTCACATCAGGTACTTGGGTGGCCACACAGCGGTCCACAAACACACGCAGTGGGACATGGTTGTACACCTTCACAGATGCCTCAATATTGATAGTGTCACCCAAGTAGTATATATTTGAAGGCCTCTGAAAGGACCAGTCATCAATCATGAGGCTCATGGAGAACACCAAGACATCCTCGCCAACCTCCGTTGAAGCATAAGGAACCCAAGTTGGCCTCAGAGCATTACTGCTCACATTATGGAGCCTTTGATAGTGGCATTGAACGCCAACAACTGCACCCTCAGTACGGGTAATCGGCGTGCCAGCAAATGCCACAGGAGTGTAGGTAACCGCATAGGTGTAGACGAGCTCATCCTCGGTCATCATCAACACACTATTGCAGTCCTGCAGTGCATATTCAAAGATGAGCACCCCAGAGGCAGAGTCCTCACCAACAACAGGACAGCCTCCCATAGACAAACCACTTGGCTGGATCAGCTGACCATTGCTGAACATATCCTTCTTCACCTCCACATGAACCCGGTTCTCACTGCATTGAACAGCCACACTACTGG
>NZ_WTPY01000080.1:597-936 GCF_011378905.1 Paraglaciecola sp. 20A4
GGAAGTTCGCCGCCAACTCACGTTGCACTTCTGGGACAACTGGAAACTTCCAGTCCAAAGGCTTGACTGGACCCTGCATCAGCTGCTTCTCCTGAAGACCAAGAGGCTCTTGCGCAAATCTTCTGGAGTCAAGAACCGGAAACTGATAATCCTTTTGGAAAGGATTCAAGAACCCTTGAGAAGAAAGAGCATGACCTCTGGAAGCCGGAGCTGATTGTGGCTTCATGCTGCTTGAACTTTGACGGTGTTTCAAACTTCCCCAGGCACTCTTCAGATCAAAAGCCACAATCACAACCAACACTAAAACACCTTGCAAGAAACCCATTCTAACAAACTTTG
>NZ_WTPY01000081.1:0-347 GCF_011378905.1 Paraglaciecola sp. 20A4
AAGGACCAGTCATCCATCATGAGCTTCAGGGAGAACAGCAAGACTTCTTCACCAGCCTCCGTTGAGGCATAAGGGACCCAAGTTGGCTTCAAGGCATTACCGCTGACATTTTGAAACCTTTGATAATGGCATTGAACACCAATAACTGCACCACCTGCACGGGTAATCGGAGTGCCAGCAAACGCCTCAGGAGTGTAGGTAAGGGCAAAGGTGTAGACAAGCTCATCCTTGGTCATCATCAACACACTATTGCAGTCCTGCAGTTCATTGTCAAAGAAGAGCACCTTGGAGCCTGGGACCAAACCGACAACAGGACATCCTCCCAAAGTCAGACCAGATGGCTGGAT
>NZ_WTPY01000081.1:357-926 GCF_011378905.1 Paraglaciecola sp. 20A4
GGGAGTGCCAGCAAACGCCTCGGGAGTGTAGGTAAGGGCAAAGGTGTAGACAAGCTCATCCTTGGTCATCATCGACACACTGTTGCAGTCCTGCAGTTCATTCTCAAAGAAGAGCACCTTGGAGCCTGGGACCAAACCGACAACAGGACATCCTCCCAAAGTCAGACCAGATGGCTGGATCAGTTCACCATTGCTAAACAAGTCCTGCTGTACCTCCACATGAACCCGGTTCTCACCGCATTGAATAGCTACACTACTGGGAGTCACAGGTTGCCTCAAATGGAAGTCCACCGCCATCTCACTCGGCACTTCTGGAACAGTGGGAAACCTCCAGTCCAAAGGCTTCACTGGACCCTGCAACACCTGCTTCTCCTGAAGACCAAGAGGCTCTTGTGCAAATCCTCTGTAGTCAAGACTCTGAGACAGAGAAGCCTTCTGCAAAGTGTTTCCGAGCACTTGAGAAGAAACAGGCACTCTGGAAGCTGGATATGATTGATGCTTCTTGCTTTTTGGACTTTGACTGGATCTCAAACTTCCAAAAGCATTCTTCAGATCAAACACCACAAGCA
>NZ_WTPY01000082.1 GCF_011378905.1 Paraglaciecola sp. 20A4
CACTTGAGACTAGGATTTCCGAATGGGGAAACCCACCTGCTTGCAGGTATCGTTAACTGAATACATAGGTTAACGAGGCGAACGCGGAGAACTGAAACATCTAAGTACCCGTAGGAAAAGAAATCAACCGAGATTCCGAAAGTAGCGGCGAGCGAAATCGGAACAGCCCTTAAGCTTATTATGTGTTAATGGAAGGCTGCTGGAAAGCGCCACGATACAGGGTGATAGTCCCGTACATGAAAAGACATTTTAAGTGAAATCGAGTAGGTCGGAGCACGTGAAACTTTGACTGAATATAGGTGGACCATCATCTAAGGCTAAATACTCCCAACTGACCGATAGTGAACCAGTACCGTGAGGGAAAGGCGAAAAGAACCCCTGTGAGGGGAGTGAAATAGAACCTGAAACCGTGTACGTACAAGCAGTAGGAGCCCACTTGTTGGGTGACTGCGTACCTTTTGTATAATGGGTCAGCGACTTATATTTTGTAGCGAGGTTAACCGAATAGGGTAGCCGTAGGGAAACCGAGTCTTAACTGGGCGAATAGTTGCAAGGTATAGACCCGAAACCCGGTGATCTAGCCATGAGCAGGTTGAAGGTTGAGTAACATCAACTGGAGGACCGAACCCACTAACGTTGAAAAGTTAGGGGATGACTTGTGGTTAGGAGTGAAAGGCTAATCAAACCGGGAGATAGCTGGTTCTCCCCGAAATCTATTTAGGTAGAGCCTCGGACGAATACTTACGGGGGTAGAGCACTGTTAAGGCTAGGGGGTCATCCCGACTTACCAACCCTTTGCAAACTCCGAATACCGTAAAGTAATATCCGGGAGACACACGGCGGGTGCTAACGTCCGTCGTGAAGAGGGAAACAACCCAGACCGCCAGCTAAGGTCCCAA
>NZ_WTPY01000083.1 GCF_011378905.1 Paraglaciecola sp. 20A4
TCGAGAATCCTTACTTCTGAGCTAGACCAAGTACGACTATTGATTATTAAATACTTGTTGGACAGTGATTTATGAATGGAAACAAAACGTTCGTCGTCTTGTTCTTTGTATAGTGTTTTGAATTCAGTACCGGAGCCTATCGACTTAGAAACAACTTTATACTCCCGGCCAAACTCATCAAGTTCAACATAGTATATGGTGTCAGATCCCCTGCTCCATTCAATATCATCTTTAACGTTATCAATTTTTTGAATTATTTCTGCGCTACCATCAACTGATTTAATATGGAGTGAATGAACACCGGAAGAATTTTCTACCCACGCCAAATACTTTGCATTTGGTGATAATTGCAAACTTAGTAATTTATATGAAAGCTGATTTTTTCTTCTAGTATTCTCGTCTAATAATAATTTTCTATGATTAGATCCCGCTGGCAAATAGTACCAAATGCGATATTCGCCATTTTGTTGATACTCTGTATGTAAGGTATGTCCCGCATTTTCCCAAGTGTCTTCGGTCTGCCCTTGTGGCAATCTGCTCTTTATTTCAGCAAACACTTCAGAAATTTCATTACTTTTAGAGGAAAAATAACGTTTGGTCTTTTGTTCTTCAGACTCAAGATATTTGACCACTGGTGGGGAGCTTATTTCAGGGGTTTCTGTGTCCCTAAGCCAATGAAATTGGTCTGTATAAACCTCACCATGCCGGACCTCCTGAAACACTGGAGGAAAAGCTTCCGATTCATTAAGTTCAGCCGGGTTAGGTTCGTTTTTACAACCAACTAAGGTTAGTGCCACAAGAATAATAAATAGCTTCATTTAGAGTTCGCATTTTCCAATATA
>NZ_WTPY01000084.1 GCF_011378905.1 Paraglaciecola sp. 20A4
TGGTCTTGCGACTCAGTTCAATGCCGTATTGTTTGAACATCGCTTCTTGTCGATAAAGCGGCAAGCCATACTGATATTTACTGGTGATAATCTGACTGAGTAAGCTGGGCGTGGCATAGCCTTTGGGAATAACACTATCGGGTACGGGCGCTTGTTTAATGCGGTTTTTAATACCGTCTTTTTCACAAGCCTTGCACGTGTACTTAGGTCGCACATGCTCAATCACTTTCACCTGAGCAGGAATAAACTCTAATTTTTCAGACTTATCTTCGCCTATTATATGCAGTTTGCCCTGACAGCAATCGCAGACTTTATCTTCCTCTGCGATATCATGGATAACCACTTCACGAGGTAGGTCTTTGGGCAGGGCTTTTCGCTTGGGTTTATTGCGTGTATAACTGATGTCCTCATGCTCAGCGTCATCAGTTTCAATCACTATCTCTTCGGCTTCATTAAATAACTCACCCTGACCAGGATGGCCTTCACTACTTTGACCAAACTGCTTTTGTTGCGCGAGCTTAAACCTCTCTTCTAATTGTGCATACTCCGCCGCTTGCCGAAGTATGATTTTCTTTAGCAATAAAGGGTCGTCTGGCAGCGAATCAATATCTGTTTTCATGCCTTTTATTTTACCGCAACATGAGGCTAAACGACTGTTTTTATGTAGATTAAATCGTGATCGTTAAATTGTTTTTATGATCTCAGGTTATAAGCCAGAGGCCTTGTAATTAAGTCTGCCATGTCCAATCACATCATAGCCGCCTAGCAACCAATCAAGCTGTTGTTCGCTTAATTTCAGGTGTTTGAAGGCGTCTACCTTAGGCCATTTAAAGCGCTG
>NZ_WTPY01000085.1 GCF_011378905.1 Paraglaciecola sp. 20A4
CCACGGCAAGATCATGAACGTTTTTTGAACAAAAACAACATTATTTGACGGGCTGATGTCGCTGTGATCTTATACTCCCTTTTGGGAGGCCAACCATGACAATCGATGTATTTGCCCAACACTTCGCTGATGTAAAAGACCCTCGCCAAACCGCGAAAATAAGCTATCCCCTTTACGATGTATTGTTCTTATCTATTTGCGCCATCATCACTGGTTGCGAGGGCTGGGAGGATATTGAAGATTTCGGTAAAGCCAGATTAACCTGGCTACAGGGTTTGGGATTATTTAAAGACGGGTTGCCTGTTCACGATACGATAGCCCGTCTTATTTCAAGGATAGATCCCAGTGCATTGCAATCGACCTTTATTCGCTGGATGCAAGAGGTGGTGAAGCTGAGTGAAGGGGAAGTAGTCGCGGTGGATGGCAAGTGTTTACGCAGCTCATATAATCGTCATGACCGACAATCTGCCATTCACATGGTTAGTGCCTTTGCCACTGCCAATGGCGTGGTTATCGGGCAGACTAAAACCGACGCCAAGTCGAATGAAATCACAGCCATTCCGGATTTACTCAATTTGCTGGATATCAAAGGTTGCCTTATCACCATTGACGCCATGGGATGCCAACATAAAATAACCAAGACCATCATAGATAAAGGGGCGGATTACCTGATTGCGGTCAAAGGCAATCAGCAGAGGTTGTACGATAGCATCAAACAGGCCTTCGCCTGTGCGAATAAAGCATCTACCCTGCATATGGAGAAAGGACATGGTCGGGTTGAAGCCCGTGAATATCACTTGCTAGATGGAGGCGATATCGCCAA
>NZ_WTPY01000086.1 GCF_011378905.1 Paraglaciecola sp. 20A4
AAATCGAGAATCCTTACTTCTGAGCTAGACCAAGTACGACTATTGATTATTAAATACTTGTTGGACAGTGATTTATGGATGGAAACAAAACGTTCGTCATCTTGTTCTTTGTATAGTGTTTTGTCTTCAGCGCCGGAGCCTATCGACTTAGAAACAACTTTATACTCCCGGCCGTACTCATCAAGTTCAACATAGTATATGGTGTCAGATCCCCTGCTCCATTCAATATCATCTTTAACGTTATCAATTGTTTGAATTATTTCTGCGTTACCATCAACAGATTTAATATGGAGTGAATGAACACCTGAAGAGTTTTCTACCCACGCCAAATACTTGGTGTTAGGTGATAATTGCAAACTTAGTAATTTATATGAAAGCTGATTTTTACTTCTAATATTCTCGTCTAATAATAATTTTCTATGACTAGATCCCAGTGGCAAATAGTACCAAATGCGGTATTCGCCATTTTGTTGATACTCTGTATGTAAGGTATGTCCCGCATTTTCCCAAGTGTCTTCGGTCTGCCCTTGTGGCAATCTGCTCTTTATTTCAGCAAACACTTCAGAAATTTTATTACTTTTAGAGGCAAAATAACGTTTGGTCTTTTGTTCTTCAGACTCAAGATATTTGACCACTGGTAGGGAGCTTATTTCCGAGGTTTCTGTGTCCCTAAGCCAGTGAAAGTGATCTGTATACAACTCTCCATGCCGGACCTCCTGAAAGATAGGGGGTAAAGCCTCTGCTTTATTAAGTTCAGCCGGGTTAGGATCGTTTTTACAACCAACTAAGGTTAGTGCCACAAG
>NZ_WTPY01000087.1 GCF_011378905.1 Paraglaciecola sp. 20A4
AGACGCTGGGTCTGGCTCCGTGGTTGGCGTGAACAATAATAATGAGATATTCGTCCTGATTGATAACATCTTCACAAAGATCAGCGGGTCTCTAAAGCACTTCAGTGTTGGTCCTGCTGGTCAGCTGGGGGTTAATACAGCAAACAACATCTTTAGGTTTCAGAGTGGCGGTTTTGTTAGGCTTGAAGGGCTTCTCAATCAGGTGGATGCCGGAGGTGATCAGATCATTGCAGGTGTCAATATGTATGATGACATATTCTGTTCAAATATGGATGCTAACAACAAATGGTTATCCAGTAACATTCCTTGGATTAATATTGGTGGAAAGCTGAAGTACTACAGCTGTGGTCCATACAGCTGTTGGGGAGTGAACCACAATGACCAAATCTTCATCATGAAGGATGTGTCGTCTAGTGTCTGTTCAGGGTCCGGCAGCTTTGTGAATATTCCTGGACTTCTGTCCATGATTGAAGTAGCAACTGATGGCAGTGTCTATGGTGTAAACTCTCAAGGGAGCTTATTCAAACGAACTGGTGTCACTCGCTGCACACCCGATGGCACAGACTGGATCCCAGTGGTTGCCTGTCCCAATGGTCACCAGCATGTGAGCTTTGACCTGGGAGTGCTGTGGGTCGTGTGTGTTGATGGCTCCATCCGTAAATGCAGTTAAGGCACTATGGTGGGCCAAGGTGGGCGGTCTCGAGATTCTGGCAGAGCGCATGCCTAAATGTACTGTATAATGTCACTGCAGCAACAGGAGGTCATTCATTGACGAAGCCTCAAAGTGACTTGTAA
>NZ_WTPY01000088.1 GCF_011378905.1 Paraglaciecola sp. 20A4
TAACAGCTGCAATCACTACTGTACTCGCTAAAACGTACGGCGGTAACGCATCTGCTTTCGATCAAATCGATAACGCTCCTGAAGAGCGCGAGCGTGGTATCACTATTTCAACGTCTCACGTTGAATACGATACGCCTGCACGTCACTACGCACACGTTGACTGTCCTGGACACGCCGATTATGTTAAAAACATGATCACTGGTGCTGCTCAAATGGATGGCGCAATCTTAGTAGTTGCAGCGACTGATGGTCCTATGCCACAAACACGTGAGCACATCTTGTTAGGCCGTCAGGTTGGCGTACCTTACATGATCGTTTTCATGAACAAATGTGACATGGTAGACGACGAAGAATTGTTAGAATTGGTAGAAATGGAAGTACGTGAATTACTTTCTGAATACGAATTCCCTGGTGATGACTTACCTGTTATCCAAGGTTCAGCTCTTAAAGCCCTTGAAGGCGAAGAGAAATGGGAAGCTAAAATCATCGAGCTTGCAGAAGCCCTTGATTCATACATCCCAGAGCCAGAGCGTGATATCGACAAGCCTTTCCTACTTCCAATTGAAGATGTTTTCTCAATTTCAGGTCGTGGTACGGTTGTAACTGGTCGTGTTGAACGTGGTATTGTTAAAACTGGCGACGAAGTTGAAATCGTTGGTATGAAAGACACAACTAAGAGCGTTTGTACAGGTGTTGAAATGTTCCGTAAATTGCTTGACGAAGGTCGTGCAGGCGAGAACATTGGCGCATTGTTGCGTGGAACTAAGCGTGAAGACGTAGAGCGTGG
>NZ_WTPY01000009.1 GCF_011378905.1 Paraglaciecola sp. 20A4
CATCCCGATCGAGATAGGGAGAGCGGGCGTTTAGCGCCCGGCCTGACACCGATTATTTCTTAATGTCCAACGTATGAGAGACCACTAACATTAAGGCATGACCTTATATTTCATCTAAGGCGTAATTTTTTGTAAATTTTAGTGATAATATATATACCCAAAAGAGAAAGGTGTATTAGAAAAATACCACTCAATTTGAAATAATCCTGTACTGATAGAGGCGATTTTTCAATAACTTTATAACTTAAATTAATATTATCAATCCCTAATTTATCATTAGCTATTAGAACGTCATCTTTGATTTTAGCGGTGAAAAGCTCAGCATTAATCTTATCGAAATGAAATTTTTTATCAGACTTTAACCAATGCAATTTGTGCTTTATCAATTCAAATAAAAGGCTTTTCACTCTGTGGGTGTCAGGAAGTTTATTAGATAAACGGTGAACCGCAACTAAGTAATATACTTGTAGCATATTAAAAGATTCATTCTGTCTTTGGTACAGCAATGCGCTTTTTAGCAACTGCGAGTCACCATTCAAATCTAAAATATTTAAAATGTCCGCTAATAAATTATTTTTATAAAAACTATTCACATTAAACTCTCTCACGAGAAGGCTATGTGAGAATACCTCCTGCCAGTTTAGTATGTTTTTGAATGTATAATGTTCATAAGAAATTTCACTCTTCAAACTTTCAACGGATAAGCATGCATGATCATAATCTGTCAAAATCGAAACCGAATTGGGATATTTTAAACCTTCTGAAAAGTTACTAACGGCTAAAGAAACTGGACTTCTAACATATACGAGTATCAAAATATTATCCGAGACTAATAACAACTCATTTTTTAATGTTTGTAACTGCTCTTTATCAGAGCACCAAGATAAACCTTCTGTTGAAAGCATGACCCTGTTTTTTTTACTATTTTTTATATTGGCGATTAGTAGAGCAATATCTAACTTATAACTTCTGTTTTCATCATACCAATTTTCTTGTTTTAATAAAAAATATGAGTTTCCATCTTCCCTATAATCCCCGTTACCAATATGACAAACATAGTCGACGTCAATCAGTTTCGCTCTATTGTCTGACATAAACTGCTGTATTGTCGTAGTTCCGGTCTTGTGTAATCCTATGTGTATAATTACTTGTTCTTTTTTTAACATTAAAATTTTTTACCGTCTGCTTCTCATTTATTCTATCAGTCTATATTAAATAACTGATATTATTGGTTAGTAAAGATTATCAATTTCCATTCACTTCAGAAATACTGAAAGGATGCCGAAAATGAACTAATTTATTTTAAATTTTGAGTTAAATAAAATTATGTACTCTATATTAAAAAATATAATAGTTCTATTTAGTTGTACTAATTGGCCATCCAAATTTACTGAGCATATTCCTAATTTTCTGATCATTAGCATTATTTTGTACATTACTGGTTAATAGACTAACTTTTTGTGAACTAGGCCAACATATTGGTTTAAAATATTTTTTAGTCTTTCGGGTCGTACTTCCTTTCTTTCTCGCCATCCAAAATAACCAAATATCATCCGCCATGGCGCACTCTTTAAGAAAAATATCATGACAACTCACTAAATCGTCTAGGCTGTATGGGGGGTAAAATACTCCGCCAGCTCCAACGGCAAACCCTAACAGACCGTCTACATTTTGTTGCTTATTTCTAACCCAGTCGTTATACGGATTGATACTATTAGAAAACTTATTAAACGTAATTTCATGTGTTAAATAACTGATAATTTCACTATCGATACCATTATATTCATTTACTAAATACTTCAGCCACCAAGGAGGATAATAGATGTCATCGTCGGCAGTGACTATGAAATTATTTGGATATTTTTTTATACAAGGAATTATTTTTTTATATGGGCCTGTATCTTGAGTTTTAATTATATCGAATACAGTACCCTGCTCGTTAACTATACCCCGAAGGTTTAAGATCTCTTCAGGTATATAGTTAAAATCTTCATCGGCAACCCATAGTATTATTAAATTCGGGACAACTTTTTGTTGAATTAGAGATAGTATTGTAGGAAAAAGAGTTGCAAATCTTGGTTTGTAAGATGTTAATGATATAATTAGGTCTTTAGGAAGTTGATGTAATTTAGCTTCAACTTTATAGCTTGAAAAAAATATAACCTTTCTAATATAGATTTCCGAAAGGAATCTATTACTATACCATTCAAATTTTATTTTCATATTAGTTAACATTTATGCCCCTTATTATTAGGCGTACTAATACCTTGCGATATTGCTCTGTCAGGAAAATACATTAAGCAAGTCGAATGGCTAGATCGATTAAGCATGCTTATTAATTTCCAAAGGAAATTCTGTAGAGTATTTGCAAGGCTACCAATATAAAGATTTTTTATATTTTAGTTTTCATAAAGCCAATAGGTATCAAATTATTTAATATTTTTATTTATAGGATGCCCACTTACTCGCAATCCAAGAGCTAACAAAGCGGTATCTTTCGATAATAGCCTCCGAAATATGAGTATTCCTCTCATACTCTATAGGAATAGAAAATGCCCCTAAAAATTTACGGTCCATATTTTTACTACCAAAAGGTATCTTAGTCCTAGATTCATTCTCACCAGTATTTATCTTCCAGCAAACCAATGGCCGTACTATCTTCTTTAACGGATAGCCTAATGTAATCATGTAACCTCGAACAGCTATATGATCGCCTAACACTTGTTCTAGGACATAAGGATCGCAAGCGTTCATAAATTCTTCATGCGCAACCATCGGTTGCTTATATTCTCTGTCTAAAAATAGCGCTTTTGACAACACCTTAGCCGACAAAATTAAACTACTTCCACAGTAACGATTAAAGCCATACTTCTCCTGAGCTTTTCGATTAAACATATCTAATAGATAGCCTCTTTCAAGCCAGTATCCTCCATGAGAAGGTATCTGTGGTAGATTGTCCAAGTACTCCACACAATCATTACGTACAAGATCATCTGCATCTAAAAGAAAGAAGAATTCTGGGGCGATTTCTGTATTTGCAGTCTGTATTGCAAATGCTCGCTTTACCCCTTTATCCAGCAAAACCTCTTTCCTATTGTTGGGGAGCGGACAATCAATGGGGCAAAATCGTACTTTAGAATCAACAACATCAATTTCAGGTATTTCATTGCAACCAATGTAAACTTTAAAATCATCGTTAATCTGGTTAAGTAAAGACTCTATTGTCGCTTTAAGTAGTTGAACAACATGGTTATAATTTTTTGTAGAATTTGGGTGTCGAAATGCAACAATAAACGCAATCATTAGTTGACCTTTATATTTTTAAAATTAAATACTGTTTTAACTTATCGCTTACTCGTAAATATAAATAAACGATAAAATTGACAGAACCCACTAGATATAAATAAGTGCTCGAACAACTAGTCGGTAATATAGATTTTTCACAAGCAAATAAATAACTAGATGCAACACGTTCAATCTTTACTCTCCATAGCTGCGTATCACTGAATTCTACAACTCTGTCTCGATATTCATCCGACATTAAATAATTAATCTCATTTAATTTAGCAACTCTAAGCCCACGTTCTTTAAAATATTTAAATGAAAATGAATATTCAGAACATGCAAAAGGAATTTTATTGTAAATAAACATTTGAGCTTTAGTAGGAGGCTTAAGATTATGACCAAAAGAATCCATTTTGGTATCAAAAGCGGCCACACAGTGCCTCATTAATTTATCTTGTTTCGCCTCTGACCATTGCTCTACCAAAACGTTTGATATGCGCACGGTGTCATAAGATACTTTTTCGATAGAATATTTATAACCCATTTCGCAAATATTTTTTTCAAGGTAGTTTTCGTAGTAAGGCAATTTTTCTAAATCAGAAAGTACTCTAATTTTAAACTCAGGATTATTATCACTAATATATTTTACTAAGCTAGGAATATATTCCAAGTGACCAACCCATAAGATTTCTTGCCGTTTGTCTAATTCCCCGTTTTGCTCAACTTGATACTTTAGGTAATGTTCAATAAAGAACTGTGGACCATTTGAAGCCTTGGAAATTAGTTTTCCTAACCTGTCATTATGAAGAAGATACCCTGAGAATAACCGTAACCGTGCCTTATACAGCCAATATACATAAGAAGAGTGAAAAATATCTACAGGAGCATAAAGTACTTTTTTTCCCCTTTCTGATTGTTTTATCAGCCATTCCACTTCTGGCATCAATTTCACGACAATAATAAAGTCAGCTTCAATATGCGTGTCAAAACTCCCAAACTTCTGAACTCTGACACCTTTTTTTAGCAGGTAATTAGCAATGTCTTCTCCGACCCAATCGCTTGATGGAAGACCAACTAAAGGACCAATAGCTATGCTTCCTTTAAACTCCTTGTTATTTTCTCGTTCGATATCCATTTTTCGCCTGAATAAAATTGTTATTATTTATAGAAGCTAATATTTAGCGCCTTACAAGCTTAACTATGTTACCTAAATAAGACAAAAATAAAGTGCACTCATAACGTTGTCTATTTAGATAAACGAATAACAGCAGGAAAAATGAGTAAATAACAGCGAAAATTGAGCAACCCATAACCAATCTCGCAAACCAGTGTAATGTTGTAAAATCTATATTATTGATCCCTAAAATAGAGATGACTGAAGCCAAAACAGGTAACGAAAACAAAATCAGATCAGAAGGTCTAAAAAGCTTATATTTCATTTGAAAGTAAGTACAAAATATAAACAAACTAACAAACGAAATTAAGACCCTATACTTGGAAAAACTTTCCAAGTCACTACCAATAACCATATATAAAATACCTAACGTAATGACCGTCATACACACTTGATAATACACAATGGGTTTATATCCACCTTCTGCCAATACATATTCTGAAAGCACCTTAAATATAACCCCAGGAATCATTATTAATGCGAGAATTGGCAATATATATGCATGAGCAATCCACTTCTCTCCTAGCAATAAAAGTACAATATCCTGATCAAAATACGTCATTAAAATCGTTAATGGTACGACCAATGAAAGCAGTATGAACAAAACGGTATTTAATTGATAAGGATGAAAATCATCATCTCGTAAGGCGGATGAAAAAGTTGCTAATATAGGGTCAGTAGCAGGTGCAATAAGTTGAGTCAAAGGCATGCTAGCCAGACTTTTGAATAGTGAATACACCCCTATCATCTCCAAATTAAAATATTTTGCGACCAAGATCGAATCCCCTTCACCTCTTGCATAGCCGATGATGCCATTAGCTACAACCCATTGAGAAAACTTCATCTGATGACGGACGTTGGTCAACTTAAACTTTGGTTTGTGACTGCAAATAAAATGCGAGATTATACTCGGTAATAAATACTGTAAAACTAAACCAACTATCATTGCCCAATATGTTCTCTCAAAATAGGCAATCAGCAATACTACGATAAACGATAATATTTTAGAAAAAACATCAATTTTAAATAAGGGTTTGTAATTTAAATTACGGGCCATAATCCAAACCCCCGGATTTCCAAAACAACCCACGATAAGAATGATTGAAAGAACGCGCAACGGAGTTTCTATTTCGGCCTTACCCATAACATCAGCAATGTATGGCGTAAAAATAAAAAATATGAGCCAAATAGTGCCCTTTATAAATATATTGAGTGTCCATGCAGTATTTATTACATCATCATCAACTTTTTCGGATCGCACAATATATTGCTTTGCGCCAACATTACTTAATGAATTGAATAAAAATACAGCTAGTGAACATATTGCTACTAAACCAAAGTCTTCGGGCGTCAGGATACGGGCAAGAATAAGCATACTGATCATGCCTAGGCCTCTTTCCACCAACTTAGTAGACCCTGTATATATAATACTTGATACTGTTTTGCCTGTTAATGACATCTTGGATAAACAGCCTTATTGTTTGAGTCTTTATTCAAAACCAATCGGTAAAAAGATATCATGTTGATAGCTAACCAATATGACGTAAAACCACTTAACTCAATCATTTATTTGGACATTAAGAACGCATTTTTTCAGCTCTGAGTAGCTACAGTCATAATCAGACGAATTATTTTCTAAATATGCCATTCCATGTAAGTCATTTACTTTGATACCTAGATCAGTTCTCCAGGGACGATTTTGAGATATTTCATATTTTTTAATCACATCTCCCATCATTTTTGTACCAACTTTGCAATTCCGGTTTTGCATCACATATAAATTAGGATCCATCTTTTCTCTATTTGATATGATTTTTTCATATTTCTCTTTAAAATTTATTTCATCTGCAAAGAAACCTGTCATTGGATTAATAAAGTCGTATTGTTCACCGTAATTATGCCCTTTGCGCATTATCACTGGTGTGCCACAAAACATTCCTTCAATAATGGCTCGATTGTTTCCTTCAAATTTGGACCACAATACGTTTACTTTAGCCCGTTTCTGTAACTCAGATACTTCTTGAGGGGTAATGGATTCATAAATATCAATATTTTTCTCAATACCATTTAACATTGCAAGATCGAGTATTTGTTTTTTAGTCATATCAACAGGATAACCAACCAATGTGATTTTTATACTGGGATCACTCTCAATGAGTGATTTTACAGCTTTAAAAAATGCATTGTGTCTTTTAAACTTAGCCCATGCGGCAACCATCAATATATCAATGTCCCGATTATCGGTCATTGGCGGCACAAAATTATTATGATTGATAAACCAGCTCGGTCCGACTTCAATTGGAATAAGATTACTATCTAGGCTTGCTATAAATTTTTTGTCTCGTTGCTCATAGACCTGAAGAAATATCGGAGCATTCACCAATGTGTAAGCAAGAATATTTTCTTCACAAAACCCTGCCCAACTTGGCTCTAAAATAATATTGAATGACTGGGCAACTTTTTCGACATCAAAAAAACGTAAAAACAATGGGAAATAATAACTGTAGTTAATTATTAGCGCACCTTTTTCATCACCATTAGGGTTTTTCAGTACGGTAATAATACCATCAAGCATAATCTCTGGGTGTTTAAAGAATTTTTTGGTGTTATTCAAGGGAGGTAATTCATTAATGAATTTACGACTAATTTCCTGTCCAAGATGAGGATTTAGCTTAAAATAATATTGAGCGACTTTTAGTCCCAGTTTATCGCTACCTGCCCACCCACTCCGATAAATATTGCTCGCGACTTTAAATGCTAAACTGTGTTTATCTAGTTTTTGCAACATGATAATCGCACCATGGCAAGCGACGACCAAAGGATACTTGAGATGATTATAATCGTACTTAATGAACTCAATAATACGGTTCATCAGCAAGTTAATCCTTAATTTTACATTCATTATCGATAAGTCCTAATATTAATGATAAGTCATCTTCAGTGCAGTATTGTACTCTTTGAAATGACTGAGGATGGTATTTCTCTGATGGTTAGTTTTTCTTTAAATAAGACGAATATATCGCTTTCTCGAGTTATCGGTAGTTTTATGCGTTGAGCATAGTTGCCTGTAACACTAGTGTTATTCCATATGATTTATAGTGGATTCTCTCGAAATACATTCATTAACATCTGCTTTTAATCACTCGAGCAGGATTTCCCGCCACAATAGAAAAAGGTGGAATCTCAGAAATTACGACTGAGCCAGCTCCCACTACGCTATTAGCCCCGATATTCGCCATGATCATAGCACCGTTTCCAATCCAACAGTCTTCGCCAATGTTAATTTTTTCAAAGCTTCCTGATTGTTCTTTAATAGGTATGTTCAAATCGTCGAAGTTATGCTGCCCTTTACCGCTCATTACATGGACACCACTTCCGATTAGAGTATGTTTTCCTATATGACATTTCCCGATATTACATTGCGGACCTATATAAACACCTTTGTCGATATCAGTATCTCGTTGAGAAAGTAATACCAGAAACGAAATCACCACATCAGGACTACACGATGTCAACGTGAACCGATAAAAACCAGCACGTAAATAAACCCCAACCTTACCTGGTAATAAGCTCAGTAACTGACTAAAGCTAGAAAACACCGCGTCCTTATTTAAAACTATACTGATCATTAGACAGATTAGTGTGAAGGGAGAAATAAGCAGTGCGCTAACAATATAGAGCATGCGTTTAATATTACGTTTCATTTATTTATTACCGGCGATGCTAAAAGGTCGACAATAGGACTTAACTGCCCCTCCCACGAGTACTGTTGTTCTATCAAACGTAATGCTCTTTTACCAATATCTGCAGCCAGATCTTGGTTTTCGGATAAGAATATTATTTTTTCAACGAAATCAGACGCGTCAGAGGCAATTAATACATCTTTTCCTGGAGTGCAATTAATGCCCTCAGCTCCCATCGGAGTAGATACTACAGGCAGGGCACACGAGAACGCTTGCAACACTTTATTTTGAACTCCCCGAGCAAGACGGAATGGGGCTATGAAAATATCAGCAGCATGATAGAAAGGTAAAATATCGTCCACAAAACCCGTAACTTCGATGCCTAGCTTACCTTTAAGAGCTAATACTTCGTTGTTGGGGCTCATACCGGCGATAATAAATCTCGCACTTGGATACTTATCAATAACACTCTGCCAGCAATGGTTTACAAACCATACAACAGCATCCACATTAGGTTTATAATCCATCACCCCCGTAAACAATAGAACAGGAGCTGCATTAGCTACGTGAACTTTCGGGGGAAAGAATGCTTTAGTATCCATGCCATTGCCGAGCACTTGCATATTGTCCAAATCAGCAACCTGACGTTTGAATAGCTCAACCTCTGCTTGCGCTATCAAATAGCACACTTCAAATTCGCTGGCTATTTTGAATTCAAATTGAGAAACCAACCTATGCTCGCGATGATAAACCCAACTCATAGGGAAGCGACTACTATTTTGATATTGCGCCCACTTATCGGAATCTACATCCATAAAATCCATAATTAACAATGGATGTTTAGTTGCCAATTTTAAAACACTACTTTTAAAAATATATTCTGCCATAGAAGATGCAGTACAAATAATGGCATCGACCTTATGGGTCGATATAAATTGATCGAAATCGGTTTGCAAATTTTTGCTGTAAAAATTAGCTACACTAAGTGATTTTCCCGTAAGCAAACCCCGTAGCAGTCTAATTGGTTTAGCGCTTAAGGAGAAAGATGAGATTGATTGACAAATACCTTGCTGACCTAGCGAGGAAAAATACCCTAACTCTTCTTCGTTATCATAAGGAGAAAATAAATGAATTTCATGGCCCTGAGACGCAAGAAATTTCACCTGGTTAAACGTCCGAATCTTCTCCCCTTTATTTGGTGGGTATGGAACTCGGTGAGACAATACAACAATATTCATATTTATGGGTCTAATTTCATGTTAATGAGTTACAACATACGGACTTAAATAGCGGCTTAGTTATCAAAAAACTAATCTTTAGCTGCTGAAATTATTTGTCATTGGAACCGAATTATCCTTTTGAATATTGTCTCATAAGCGAACGCAAATCCAAAAAATTTATATTACCCCAAGATCAGGTGAATGCATGGATCGATTTGGCTCACAAAGACGTAAAAAGTTGGCCGGTCAGACTAATTATTTTTGTTAATATTGATTTTATATACCCTAATTATCGGAGCGGCATCAAACTTACTTCTCGTTTTATCTTCTTTGGCGAAGACTACATAAAGTAAATTGTTCTCTGCGTCATAATCAGAGCCACTAATATAAGGGTTTGAGTTCGATGTATCAAAAAAACCATATTGATAGGGTTTAATTTGGTAGGGTTCTTTCTTGCCTAATTTGACGGCTAGAAATTCAGACACATCGAATAACCAATAATAATTATAGCTATCAAGTGCTTCAAGTGAGCAAGGACCTCCGCATTTCCTACCATTATCCTGAGTGATTTTGTAGCCTATGCCCG
The DNA here is from genome assembly GCF_011378905.1 of Paraglaciecola sp. 20A4. Lineage (GTDB taxonomy): Bacteria > Pseudomonadota > Gammaproteobacteria > Enterobacterales > Alteromonadaceae > Paraglaciecola. Next base: position 9,949 of record NZ_WTPY01000009.1, read on the forward strand.
AGTTATGACCGCCGGACTTACCAAGGACAAAGTAACTTGAAGTGCCTGGTATAATAAACCCATAAGACGCAGAAGATAGTTCTGTCCATAGGTCATTCCTACGAGACTGATTGTATTGATCAGGTACTATTGGATGTTTAATACTAAAATCCATTAAGTCCGTTGTAGCAATGAGTTTTGACTTCTCTTCATTATTTAAGGCTTTATCGAAATCTACGGTGAACGCACTTGGCCCTATACTTAGTCGTGAATTGATTGCTAAGTTGCTCGCATTGCCAACGAGGTATTTAGAATTAAGAGGCCCCTGCCATGCTTGAGGAATTTTACTAATCCAACCAGCAGCGTGAGCTGCGCCGTGTAGTTGGTAGAAACCATCTATGTCGCTTTCAGCTAAATTGTCAGGATCCCTAATGACCAAGGTTGTATCTCGGACATTTACATCAGCGTCATAATACTCCATGCCATTAACAACTAGCTGATTTTCAATTTCAGCCATACCGGTAACACGATTAACTTTCTGCGGATTACCTGATTTAGCGCGTGAGAAAATGCTGCTAAAAGCCTGTTTAAATTTAGCAACATGCCATTCACTAATTTTTTTCGATGTACTGATTTGCGGTATTTCAAATTCAGCAACCGCTTGATGATGAGCATGTCCAATCATAAAGAAAGAATTCGTAGACGGGCGCAATGCAATTACCCCTTGGGAAAACGATATTCGTGATATCCCCTTTGTTGAAAGTGGTAGCCTGAAACCACCAATATACTCAACCGATTTTGCAGTCTTATCAAATAAAGGTGGCGCATCAAAATTTTCTGCGTAACTAAACCTCGATATGAGTACAATCACATACATCCATACAGGAACCTTGTTAATCTTTTTTATCAAGACTTTCATTTAGAATTCATTTGATGTCAAAATGGTTTTTGTCGTTTATTTTAGTCTTTTGTATCATAAGTTAGGTATTAAATGTTAAGCGTTTTACTCTTTCTAGGCAGTTTTATCAGTAGTTTCGCACTGTCGTTTCGCCATGCTCCAATATTTGCTTTTGTATTGTATCAAATGATTTATTTCTTCAACCCCCAAAATCGATGGTGGGGTTCGCTTGTACCGGATTTAGGCTATTCATTTTTTTCGGTAGCTTTTATGGCTGTTATTTTGCTCATTAACTGGCCAGAAGGGCAGAAAAACAAATTAGCTCAGCTTCCCTCATTTCGCTGGTTGTACGTTTTTGTTGCTATTTATAGCGCCGTCTATATTTGGTCTTCTTTTCCAAGTTATCATATTGACGCTTTAATTCCGTTAGTTAAATCGGCCATAATTATGAGCATTGCTTTTAAGTTGTGTAATAGTCCAAAGGCCTTGGACTATATGTTATATGGCTACGCTGCCGGTGCAGCTTACCTAGGCTACTACATATTTCAGGTAGGCAGAAATTCCGGTGACCGAGTTGAAGGTATTGGTATGGTTGATTCGCCGGATGCGAATGGTGTTGCAGCAGCATTAGCGCCTGCGGCTGTGGCTTGTCTATTTTATTTTTGGCGCAATAACCTAATCAAACATAAGCTACCATTTATTATTGCGGGCGCTTTTATCGTTAATGCCCTCGCATTGATTAATAGCCGCGGCGCTATGCTCGGACTCGCAGCAGGAGGCGCTTATTTTATGTGGCGATTGTTTTTTGCTCCAGTACAACGTAAAAATCAAAAACTCACTGTCGTTTTCATCACATTAGCAGGGTTAGCTAGCCTAATTTATGTTGCCGACACAAGTACCATTGAACGAATATATTCTATCTCTGAAGAATCTGAAGTAGATGAAACTCGCGAAACCGGTGCAACACGTATGATTTTTTGGGTCGCGGCAATGGATATGGCCAAAGATCATCCTCTCGGTTTAGGTCGTGGTGGATTTGAGATGAATGCTCCTTTATATATTCCGCGTTATATCAATACTGGCCGCAGTCGCAATCGAGCCGTTCACTCATCATGGTTTGAAGCGCTTTCAGAAGCAGGGTATTTGGGGTTATTGGCCTTAATAATGATCGTTATCTCAAGCTTCCTAATGACAAAAAAATGCAAAAAACTACTTACCGCACCAGAGCTTTTAGACGATTATTTCAAAGTGATTTGTATTGAGTCCATGCTTATAACCTTCGTTATTACTATGAGTTTTCTCAACAGGATGCGTGCAGAAATTTTTGTTTGGTGCATTTTATTTGTTGCTTGTGCATACAATGTTTATTACTTACGTAAACTTCACTTAAACAGTGAGCACACCAAAAAACACGTTGAGGGTTAGGAATGAACTATAACTGGCTTAGTAATACGAGTAACGCATTCCAATTAACAATCAGACAAACGCAAACTCAGCTGGTAAGCACTGATTCATCAACATCACTCAATGGAAAACCTAGGTTGTTAAACCATTTATTCAAAAAGCTCGTTAGCGTCCGTCAACTTTTTTTGATTTTTACCTTAGTGGCGTTGCCATTTTTGGCATATGCAGATAACACTGAAAACCGCAGAGAAATTAACGTTTCAGATGTTCCTATGTTGTACAAAGCTTTAAAAGCTGCAAATAAAAACGGCGAAGCGGATATAAAACTGGCGCCCGGTATCTATCAATTGACGAAAACGCTGATTATTTCAGCCCCTCATATTAGCCTTATTGGTGACTCAGCTAACCCAAAGAGTGTTCGGATTGTTGGTTTAGGGATGCGTTCTCGATCGCAGGTAGAAAATGTGATTAGGGTAACGGCCAAAAATTTCACGCTCGATGGGGTGACTCTCTCGGACGCCGGAAATCACTTAATTCAAATAGCGGGCGAATATAATGCTGATTTCCCAACGCTAAAAAATTGTATACTACAAGACAGTTTTCAACAGCTGGTAAAAGTCTCCTCAAGTCAAAAATCTGAACACGCTAGTGATTACGGTATCATCGAGAATTGTGAATTCAGATATACCCAAGGCATAGGACCGAACTATTATATAGGCGGAATTGACGCTCACGGGTCTCGTGGATGGATGATTTCAAATAATGTATTCAGAGATATTGCTAGCCCTGATAACCGCCCAGCGCAGTTTGCGGTGCACTTTTGGAACGGTGCAAGCAACAATACCGTAGAAAATAACACTATTATCGACTGTGACCGGGGTATTGGCTTTGGTTTAAAAGGGAAGCCAGCTTCTGGTGGTGCAATTATCAATAATTTAATCGTGCATCAAGACAATGCGGATCCAAGCGCAGACGTCGGGATATTGTTAGAGCAATCACCAGACACGCAAATATTAGATAACAGAATTTTTCTAAGCCATAACTACCCCAACGCAATAGAATACCGTTTTACCGACACCATCAACGCAGTGATAGTAGATAACATCACGAACAAGCCCATTCGAAAACGCGATGGTGCTACCGCTCTGTTAATTGATAATAAAAGGGTAAAAGACGTTTCAAGTATACTCACCGCCGATGAACTTGCTTTGCTGGCACCGCTAAAATAAAATGGCTGTTTACCTCCCCTAGGCCAAATCGCCAGCTTTAGACCACTACGAACGTAATGCGAACGTAATGGTCTACGAGGTATATTCTTTTTACTTGGGAAACATCTGATTAATTGACGAAAAGGTGTCAATTAACATCCGATGGAACAGTTCTTTGTCTTTTTCTAATGAGCTGTACTCGCTCTCTATCGAGAGCATGACCAAACCACTTCCAGTATGCTGCCCCAACATAATTTGATAAATTTCGTAGAGCTTTGCGACGTTTTTGTTGGTAAAAACAGTTCCGTCAATAACATACCAATACCCAAGTAAACGAACATTACGGGAATTTACAATTTGACTCACTTCAAACGTCAAATCATTAGGCCCACGTGCAGAATATGTTGATTCTAACGTCCAAGATTCTTCGAGATACATACGATTAGCGTAACTAACCAGCTCTCCGTGTCCTTTTGGGTACCAAACTGTATAAAGATCGATCTGGTTCCCTTCGAAATCAAAACTTGTTTGCTGTTTATCAAAATAATCAACGAACTCTGGCTGCCAAGACGTTGACGCACTATAGCTAGGTATAACGAGCTTATGTAGTTTCTGTGGTGTAGATTCGGCGGATAATTGCCCGAGAATAATTTGATACCAACTAAGTGCCGCTAACGCTATAGCCGATATAGCAACACAAGCTTTGATATAGTCACGTCCCGACGTTTTATTTACCGGAACATACAGTGGTTCAGAAACGAGTTCCGATGATTTCTCGCGAATTAACTCACCCAACCCAATCAGGCAGACAATAACCAAACTAAAGAAAACCCAACCATATATTAGATGATCTGCACCAACTGCATGTTCCATATTGGTTAAATGGCCGGTCAAGATAATACCAAAAACACGTATCGCATTAGCAATAATAGGGAAAATAATCGAAATTAAGACAAAAATAGATCTACGAATACTAGATTGCATATTCATATATGCATACAAGGAGCCGATAACAATTGACGCTATAAAGAAGCTGATCCCTGAACATGCTTCAGCTACAAGAAAACGTCCTTCAGGAATTTCAATATACAAACCGCTCCTATAAATAGGAACATTTACCCACTGCAACATCATAACTGAGAGATCGGCTGTTACTTCTTGTAAAACAGGAATAAGCTCTTCGCCGATGGGTATGCAAAAGAGAATAAAAAACAAAGGGAATAAAATCTTTTTTGCTTGTTCATTGCCCAACAAAAACCACACGCTAAAGGGTAAGAATGTAAAAGTGGCAACGTGCATAAATAATTGTACACCACCTGACAAACCTAAGGCATAAAGCCCACAACTAGCTATACAGAGTATTAATACCCAATAGTTAGGCTCAACGGCTGATAATGCGAGCTGGTCTCGCTTCAAATATATAAAATATACGCTGGCAGGAATAACAAAAAGGCAATGGTTAAACGTGTCTGTAATGATCCATATATCAATAGCAGTGGTGATACCTTGCCAAAATAAAACAACCCATAAAACTATGATGGCAAATAAAGACACGATGCCATTTGTTGAATGCCGTGTTTTAAAATCACTGTCTTGAACATCATTCATTGAAAAGACTCATTTATTATCCAATACTCCCGTTATTTAGGCGAAATATTGTAAACATCTTTCATAGTTCCCCATGAAAAATCACTTAGTAAACGCTCAAGCTTGCCTTCGGTTTTATTTAGGTTGACGTAATGTCGAAATCTAGACTTCAGAGGGGCATTTGACATCCGCGGTTGGTCGGCGTCAATCTCCCATGGATGGAAGTAGAATGAGTAAGGTTGTTTTTCTCTTTTTAAATATTTGCTGATCAACGTTTTCGTCAAGGTATAGGGGTATAAGCGGAAGTAGCCTCCCCCACCGATAGGTGTTTGCTTGCCCATTACTTTTAATGTAGGAATAGGAATTTCAATAATACCTTCTTTACGCTTGTACGCAAAACGAGGCCAGTCTGGCGTTCCATACAGATCATGCTTAACGGGATAAGTACTTGAGCTATATTGAAATCCAAGCTCCGCAAGCACCTCAAATGCCCACTCATTGTTGTATCCTATAGAAAAGCTAGGCGCACGATAACCTGTTAAAGACTCACCGAGTAAGTCTTCTAAATGATTTTTCGAACGTGTAACGTCTGCAGTAAATTGTTCCCGAGTTTGTTCTGTAGCTCGCCGATGGGCATAACCATGACTTGCAATCTCATGGCCCTGAGCATGGATGTCTTTGATTAATTCTGGGTAACGTTCCGCTACCCAACCTAATACAAAAAATGTTGACTTAACATCGTGTTTGGCAAATAAATCAAGCAACTTACGGGTATTGGCATCGACTCTAGGCTGATAATCTTTCCACTGCTCTGGAGAAATAATTGATTCAAAAGCAGAGACATGAAAAAAATCTTCCACATCTACCGTCATCGCATTTAGCACGTTCCCAGACATCCCTATCTCCCCTTACCAAATAACACGACTTCAACCGTACGAATCAGAATAAGAATATCTAACATCAAGCTCTGATGTTTAACGTAATATAAATCAAACTTCAATTTCTCCATAGAGTCTTCAACACTTGCGCCATAAGGATAATTAAGTTGTGCCCAACCAGCTAAACCAGGCTTCACGTTATGTCTTTGGTTGTAATAAGGGATTTCACGAATAAGTTGCTCAACAAATTGCGGGCGTTCTGGTCGAGGTCCAATAAAAGACATTTCCCCACGAAAGACATTGAGAATCTGAGGCAGTTCATCAATACGATACTTACGGATAAACTGACCGACTCTGGTCACGCGGTTGTCATTAGTTGTCGCCCACTTAGCGCCATCTTTTTCTGCATCAGGTCGCATGCTTCGAAATTTAATAATATTAAATAATTTACCGTTTAGACCAACACGCTCCTGCTTATAAAATACCGAAGCCTTTTGACCACTGTTATCTTCAAAATAAATTATAATTGCGGTAAGCAACATAAATGGCCACGCCAGCATCAATACCAAAAAAGCCAGAACGCTGTTCATACCATAATCTATCGCGTCACGAAGATAGTTTTGCGAATTAAAACCGTTAGAATAAATTACCCAGCTAGGATACATAAGGTTAACCACTATCTGACCTGTCTCTCGCTCCATAAAATCAAGCAAATCTGTCACTTCTACGCCTCGCAGACGACAGTCAAATAATATTTCTACGGGTAAGGTTCCACGCCTTTGATCGCAGGCAATAACGACTTCATCGATATCGTTATCTGCGATAAAATTACGGAAGTTTTCATCAACTTTCACATGAACCAATTTCTCATTTTGTATTCCCTCTTCGCGGTTATCACCAGGGATGGGAATAAAACCGACCAATTCGAAGCCAAAACGGTCCACTTCACGGCGCATGCGTTTCTCTATAATAGATGCACGTTCACCAGCCCCAATAACGACTATTTTAGTTTGCCCAAGACCAAGAAGACCTAAACGATTAATGAAGTAGCGAAAAATAACCAAGGCTACAATGCATAGTCCAGCTGCGATAGGCAAAAAATATTGATGCAAATCGATATAGGTTAATACGGTGTTTCCCAGTATCTCCATAACGAAGTATCCCAACGCGACACTGACAAAAATACGCCTGATAATACCTCGAAATGTTTCACGTAATTTAGACTCATATAGCCCGACAGACAAAGCAGATACAATGACTAAAAATGTGAATAACCCGATATAAAGTGATATATCACCCGCACTAGGCGTAGCAGATGAGGTAATATCACTGACGATGCCCAAGGTTAGATATAAAATATACGCTACGACTGATGCTTCTAATATCATCAATATGTTTGAGCGCCGGACTTCCTTTCGATTAACAAAACTCATTAATCTTTTTCCCCTATTTGCAACGACTTAGTCATTTACTATTTCTCAAATTTGTATATGCAGCTGAGACGAACTAACTTTTTATTATTGTTCATTATTTTATGTTTTGAAATATGTCTAAACCTTGTTACATTGGCGTTCGATGAGTTCAACACACGGAGCTACAATTTACATGAAGACTAACAAAATAGCATTCTTCAATTTACTATTTCTATCAATATTAACCACAGCGGGATGCTCAAGCAATAACACCAGCCTCCCTAATGCATCAACGTACCCGTCTTTAACCACTTCAGTTGACAACTACCAGTACTTAATTGGCCCAGGCGATACTTTGTCTATATTTGTTTGGCGTAACCCTGATATATCAGGGACATTTATTGTCCGTCCCGACGGAAAAGTCACGACATCTCTCGTAGAAGACATCGAAGTGACGGGGAAAACGCCGTCAGTTTTAGCTCGCGAGCTCGAGGAGTCTTTAGGCAAGTTCATTAACAGCCCACGCGTGACGGTAAGTGTAACAGGCTTTGCAGGCCCCTTAAGCGAGCGAGTCAGGGTTATTGGAGAGGCGACTAATCCAAGCACAATAAATTATACCCAACATATGACATTATTAGATTTAATGATCTCTGTGGGTGGATTAACAAGTTTTGCAGCGGGTGATAGTGCTAAACTGGTGCGCACAATTGATGGTCAGCAAAAAACATTTGCCATCAAAATTGACTCCCTTATTCGTGACGGAGACATAGCACAAAATATCGATATTTTACCTGGCGACATTATTATTATTCCTGAAGCTTGGTTTTAGTCGATATATATACGGACATTTAAATGCAAGATTTACACAAAACGATTGAGCTTTTGCTTGATTACCTAAGAGGTGTTTGGGTAAAAAAGCGCTACGTTATGATTTGCACTTGGCTAATTTGCCCGCTTGGTTTTGCCTACGTAGCATCAATGCCAGATACTTACCAGTCTCAAGCACGAGTTTACGTGGATACTCGTTCTGTTTTACAGCCTTTGTTGCAAGGTTTAGCCATACAGACTAACCCACAACAAGAAATCTCAATGATGGTGAAGACATTATTGAGTCGACCCAATCTCGAAATCATTGCTAGAGAGTCAGACTTAGACGTGACTGCTCTCACGCCGGAAGACTACGAGAATATGATCTCACAGCTAACGGATAACATTAGATTGCGCTCAGCTGGACGAGATAATCTTTATACGATTTCTTATTCGAATAGTGATCCGCAAATGGCTAGAACGGTTGTTCAGGAGACATTAGATTTATTCGTTGAAGGCGCCCTAGGCAGCTCAAGAAAAGACTCAGACTCCGCAAGTCGCTTTATCGAAGAGCAAATTATAGATTATGAAAATCGCCTCACGTCTTCTGAGCAAAGGGTTGCAGACTTTCAAAGAAAGTATGCGTCTTTATTGCCAAATAAAGGCAGTTTTCATGAAAACTATACGGAATTGAAGATCTTATTAGAGCAAACTGAATTAACAATTAAAGAAACTGAGCAACAGATTAAAGCGCTATCTGGGGAATTACGTGGCCAGAATTCTCAAATCGATAGCTTTGCCGTTAAACCATCAAACTCCGATTCAATTCTGACAACTCGTTATGATGCTCGCATTAAAAGTATCGAAGAAAGACTCGATGAATTATCCCTTAAATATACCGACTTACATCCTGATGTGATTGAAGCCAATAATTTGCTTGAATCTTTACAGAAATCACGACAGGAAGAAATTGATGACTATTTGTCGAATGTCTCCAGTGATGATCCAAGTAGCTCATTAGGTGCATTATCTACGGAAATTCGTATAGAGATATCTCGTCTGCAAAGCTTAATCGCATCTCTGGATGTTAGAAAAGATAACTACAAAACCAAAATTGAAGACTTAAAACAAAAAATTGATTTAGTACCGCAAGTTGAAGCTGAATTTATGGCCCTGAATCGTGATTATGGAATTACTAAACGTAAATACGAAGAGCTGTTATCTCGCAGAGAGTCTGCGGATTTAGCGCAAAAAGCAGATGTATCGTCTGAAGATGTGCAGTTCAGAGTTATCGATCCCCCTCTAGCCCCCTTGGCACCAACTGGGCCAAATAGATTGATTGGATACACCGCAGTGGTATTTCTGGGATTCACAGCCGGTTTAGTAGTCGCATTTTTAATCAGTCAACTTAATCCTATACTCATTCGAGGGCGTCAACTAACGGCTTTAACCTCTTACCCAGTGTTAGGGGTGGTTTCTCATCTTAATGTAAAAGAGATCCGTAAGACAAATAGGACGCGTATCCTTGTGTTCGCTTTGTCGTCGGGTCTAATTTTACTAATGTATGGGGTATTGGCAGCCACTGAAATCCTGCAAATTGATTTGTTATCGAGGATATTGGCATGAATACGATTGAACGTGCACTCTCTAAACAAGAGAAAAACAAACAATCACAAGCTGAGCAAGATATTGGTACTCAAAAAGCTACCGACAAACAGCTCGATGCTCAGCAAAAAAAGAACATAGCCTCAGAGTCTTCCAGCGCACAAAAATCTCTGCAAGTCCCGTCGAGTATCGAAATAGATTTAGCGAGAATGGAGGAGAAAGGCTTTGTTTCAACTAGCAATAAACGCAGATTGATTAACGAAGAATATCGCGCCATAAAGCGCAAAATTATCGACAACGCTTTCGGCCCTTTGTCAAAATCACTTAACAATAGCAATATTATTATGGTGACGAGTTCACGCCCAGGCGAAGGCAAAACGTTTACTGCCGTTAACTTGGCATTAAGTATTGCTTTAGAGCAGGATAAAACGGTTCTTTTGGTTGATGCAGATGTACTCAGGCCAAATGTTATGCGCACCTTGGAATTGCAAAACCAGCAAGGTTTAATGGAATATTTATTAGGCGAAAAAGCGGACATAGCTGAGGTAATGTGCCAAACCAATGTGCCCAATTTACGCATAATACCTGCGGGCAAATCTCACCATTTATCCACCGAACTACTTGCCAGTGAAAGAATGTACGATGCTGTTCAAGAATTTGCTAATCGTTATCCGGACCGACTTGTAATTGTTGATACTCCACCATTGCTTGGTATTAACGAAACGGCGATTTTAGCCAACTTGGCAGGGCAAGCCATTGTTGTTGCTGAAGAGGCAGCAACTAAAATATCTGATATCCAAGAAGCAGTAGGCCATTTGAATCCAGATATGGCCATAGGATTCGTGGTTAACAAAGGGCAAAAAGTAGATCGCAAAGGAACAGGTTACGGTTATTACTACGCGGGAGCTAATTAGTGGCATTTAATACGGCACCAACAGCACGAAATACGTTATTAATCGCAGTAGCAATCGCTTGTGGAAGTTCTAGTACTGCACGTGCTGGTGACTTGCAAATTGCTCCGTCAATTACAACTTCTGGATACTATTATAAGACAGATATAGGGCAGACCTCAGGAGAAAATACGCAAGCTATTGCAATTAAACCGAAACTGGTAACGATTTATAGTGGACGCAGATCATCAGCAGCTCTTGTATTAAACAATACCACGGTTGAGCAAAACAGTGATTTACCCGATTCAGATAAAAGCTTCACTGAACTAAGTTATAACTCTTCACTACAAATTATTGAGAAAGTACTCACCTTATCAGTTAACGGTGATCGCAGTTATCGCTCGGTAGATTCTACCGAGGGACTAATTGCAGATAAAATATTGTCTAGCGGCGAATTAACCAAAGTTGCTAATGATGCTATTCAATTAAATTTTATGATACCCAATCCAAAAACTATTGGTCTATCGTTACAAAGTGGATTTTCAAAGACCAGTTCAGATGAGACGCTCGCCAGCACAAACGGTATTGATGGCGAAAATACGTTTATCAATGCTCAATTGTACCAAGGTAGAGATTTCAAAGGCTTCACTTTCCTTTTAGGAACACAGTATTACGATACTAAACGGGATACCGCTCAAGACTTTACGTCCACCCTTTCAAACGCTCGTATTGGCATTGATATCGCAAAAGATATTTCATTCGTGCTAGTGGGCTCAGACAGTGAATATGGATTAGATGAAAGTGGTTTCAGTGCACAACGGCAAAATTTGGATACCACTAGTTACGGCGCTGGTTTTGTATGGCAACCTCATGATGAAAATAGCATAGAGATTACTTACAACGAATTAGAACAAGGCGACACATCAACTCGCTATATTGGAATAGAGACCCAGTGGGCGTTCTCTAGTCGTACAGCAATGCAGTTTTCCTATGGAAAACGGTTTTACGGTGATGCGTACTCTTTTAACTTAGATTATAAATTAAAATCCTTTAGCACTTCTGCAACATACAACGAAGATGTAACCTCCTATTCACGTTTAAGCGTTACTGAAGGCCAGAGTAGCCTATTTGTTTGTCCAATTGGCTCTACCGAATTCGCAGATTGTTTCCAGCCCTCCTCTTCTGGTTATATCCTACTAGCAGGGGAAGAGTTTAGAAGCTTAAATAGCTTCACTACTGATATCACAGACGAAACGCTATTTCGTAAATCAGGACGCATTAACTTCGGTTACGATAAAAACAAACTCAAAGCAGCATTTAGCTTGGGCTATAATACAATAGAATATTTAGAATCTAATCGTGAGCAAAGAACCAACTCAGCATCCCTATCACTCTCTTATCAATTGGGGCGACGTAATACAGTAGGTTTATCATCAAGTTATTCAACAAATGATTACAGTGATTCAGACCGCGTAAATGACGTGTTAAATCTTACTGCAAGCTTCAATCGAGACTTGAGTCGTCAGCTCAGTATGGATGTATCTGCGCGTTATGTTAGGCGTGATACCGAAAGCGATGCCCGTGATTTAACAGATTCTCGCTTAACGGTAAGTTTTGCATACCAATTCTAATTAACGTTCAATCCCTTTTTCGTCACGCTCAAAAAGGGATTGCAACTCTGATTTACCCAGTTCGTTTATATCGATCATTTGCTGTAAATTTAAGTTTTTAATCGCACTGATTTCCACCAATTTACTGTCATGTTTCGCAAAAACGTCGACAGTTCTTTCAGCCTTCTCAGGATCGAATCCATAGGCCTTCAAAAGTAATTCAGCGGCATCGAGACCAGCGGGAAATACCTCACGTACATAAGTGTTCACCCCAATCCTCGCATAATTCATAACACTTGTTCGGTTGCGTGCCCGAGCAATAATTTTAATATCTGGGAAATGCTCACGTACCAAGTATGCAATTTTCAATGCTTCTTGGTCGTTATCAATAGCAATGAGTATTATCTTTACTTTGCTTATACCTGCCGTGCGCAATAAATCTAAACGACTTGCATCACCATAAAATACTTTACTACCAAACTTCTTTAGAAATTCAATTTGATCGGGATCTTTATCCAAAGCAATAAATGGGATTTTGTTTGCTGTTAAGATGCGGGCTGACACCTGTCCAAAACGACCCAGCCCAGCAATCAATACTTGAGGCTCTTTTTCGTTAGGCTCTGAATCATAAACGGCGGGGCAATTTCTACTGTTAAACCAAATACTATGCAGAATTACCAGCGGTGACGTCAATGCCATAGAAATTCCGACGATAAGGGTAACTTGCTGTGAAATAAGAGTCTCTATTACCCCCGCTCCAACCGCCTGAGACATAACAACAAAAGCAAATTCACCACCTTGAGACAACATTAAGCCAATGCGAACAGAGTCAGTAACATTCTGTTTTGCCACGCGAAGTATAGTGTAGATAACTAAACCCTTAACCAAAACAAGTACCAGACTTGCTCCAAGAATAAACAGGGGTTCGGAAACTAACAGATCCAAATTTAAATTCATTCCAATCGCGATAAAAAATAAACCTAAAAATAACCCTTTGAAGGGTCCAACTTCCATTTCTAACTGATGTTTAAAGCTCGAATTAGCAAGCAGAATACCGGCAACAAACGCCCCCATGCCCATAGACAATCCGGCCTCCTGCATACCTAAACCGGTTGCAATAACGATAAGTAGCGCAGAAGCGGTCATAACTTCGGCGTTGCCATAGTGAGATATCAAACTAAGAAACGGATTAATTAAGAAACGGCCTACAACCAGCACTATGCACAGGGCTAACACACTGACCCACCACGCTGGTCCGGTTGCAACATCCCCAGTCGATAAACTCTCGACCAAGAGTAAAATAGGAATAACAGCGACATCTTGCATCAACAATATTGAAAAGCCCTGCTTGCCTGGCGGTGTCTTCAATACATTGTGTTCTTCCATTAATTGCACTGCAAATGCAGTGGAAGAGAGTGCCACAGATATCCCTATTATCAAGGCAGTTACAGGGGATAGTGACAATATCCAAAAGCTCATCATACCGATAAATAGGGAGCTAAATAACAGTTGAGATCCCCCAGTCAACATGATTTTTTTACGCATATTCCATAATTGTTTAGGGTCAAGCTCTAAGCCAATAATGAACAATAAAAATACAACACCAAGCTCAGCAACATGCAATATTGTTTCAGGGTCATTAACCCAATCCATAACCGATGGACCAATCACAACCCCAGCCACTAAATAGCCAAGGATTGCGCCAAGTTTTAATTTTCGAAATATAGGAACAGCCACTACAGCCGCTAACAAAAACACAAACGCTGAGCCCAATAAACTCATCACCCTTCCCTAAAATCTTACAATGCTTAGATCATACCAGAGCCCAGGCCCATTACATATTAGCGTTGTCAAAACAACACGTAGTAAACAGCTAACTTTGTGCTCGTATTTACCTGGCACTGCTATACTTAAAAAGTTAACAACTGGTTAATAAACGATCGGGAGAAGTGTATGTTTAGACATTACTACATTACAGAAGATCTTAAAGACCTAAAACAAGTTGAGCAGGAGCTACTCAACTGTGGTTTAACCGTGCCACAGTTTCATGTATTAAGTGAAAACGATACCGAACTAGAGAAGCATCACCTACATGCTATCGAAGCGGTATTAAAAAAGGACGTTGTTCATTCGACACAGCTGGGCGCTGTTATAGGTGTAATAGGCGCAGTACTTATTTTATTAGTTGCCTATTTTTTTAGCTGGCATACCACAGCAGTTGGATGGATACCCTTCGGTTTTTGTGCCGTAGTTATGCTCGGTTTCTGCACATGGGAAGGAGGGCTAATCGGCATACAAACACCAAATTATCAATTTAAACAATTTCAACATCTACTCAGTCAAGGAATGCATATCTTTTTTGTTGATATTACGCCTGAGCAACATTCAGTTTTACGTGAAGTTAGTCGCAATCATCCAAGTTTACGTTATGCCGGCTCCGGTGAAGCGACGCCGAGTTGGATAGTCAATGGTCAGACTAAATTCAGTCAAGTCATGAAGACCATGCCTTAAAACCATGCCTTAAAAGATGTCATCTCATTTAACAACGATGGTTAAAACCCGCATTTATTATCTTTCGTATTTTGTATTTGCGGGTTTATTTTATTCATAATTTAAACCTCTACCAAATATGCAACAACGTTAGCTTTAGGCAATAAATTTGTTCACGAGCAACGCTCGTCAAAACATTCCTTAAGCGCAACCCACAGTATGCAAATCTAAAATCTTATTTTTAAATAGCGCATAAAGTTCACGGGGATAGGTTAATATCTATCGTCTTAAAATTAATTTCGTCATCAATCATTGTGTTATTAAAAGGAATTTCCCCGTGTGTAAAATCAGTCATCGCGTTTGTGTATTAGTTCTCGTCTTATTCAGTCAATTTATCGTTAATGCAGCCGTAGCAGACTCAAGCAAAAACGGTATTCAACAGGCGCTTATCCAAACAACAATGGGTGATATTACTATTGAGCTATACGCGGATAAAGCACCAATCACTGTCGCGAATTATATCGCGTATATTAAAGACTCAGCATTTAATGGAGGAGAATTTTATCGTGTTGTCGGCCCTGATAACGATCAAGGAACACCGCAAATTTCCGTTATTCAAGGGCGAGCTAGTACGTCATTCGATGATATCCCCCCTATCAACCTTGAAACCACAAAACAGACCGGACTTAAACATCAGGATGGTACACTTTCCATGGCTCGAGGTGCGCCAAATACAGCTACTCAGGAGTTTTTCATTTGCGTTGGCTCTCAGCCGGCTCTCGATTTTGGCGGTCTACGTAACCCTGATGGTCAGGGGTTTGCCGCATTTGGAAGAGTAACGTCAGGGATGGATATCGTCAGAAAAATACAACAAAATCGTCAGACTAAAGTTGTGGAAGACACTTACATAAAGAATCAAATCTTAGCTCACCCTATTAAAATAATCGCGATAACATTGAATAAATAATCAGCCCATAAAATGAGCTCTATACTGGCTTATTTGATCTTAAAAGCAATAAGAAGAGTATTACCCCTAGAACTTGAGCAATAGCTTCAATATTACCAACAGGATAAAGTATGTTTGGTTTTTTAAGATCGTCACCCGTTAAAAAAAAGAAAAAACTATATGACCGAAAGCTTGAAGAAGCCATGTTAGCTCAGCGTAAAGGCGATATACGCAGCTATGCTATGTTAACCGCCCAAGCAGAAGAGATGTGGCGCGAAATCGAGTCGCTTGAGAAACAGCAAGCCGATTAAAATCGCCGAGGAAAATTGAGCTAGGTTAAAGTTCGCTCTTTAATGTTTTTATATCCTCAATTAAGTGTCCAACAGAGGTATTGTTTAAACCATTATATACGCCACGAATATGACGATTGACATCGACTAATACTAAATTTTCAGTATGCAAAAAGTCCTTTTTGCTCACGTACTCACCTAAGTCTTCATTGGCAAAGTAATCATTGCGGGCAAGACGATATATGGCGTCACGCTCACCTGTCACTAGGTGCCACTTGCCTGATATCACACCATTTTTATCTGCATATTCCCGCAGGACTTGCACAGTGTCATTTTCAGGTTGAATTGAATGCGAAATAATTCTGACCTTATTGTCATTAATAAATTGCGCCTGCACTTTTGAAAGTTGTGAACGCATGCGAGGACAAATTCCGGGGCACGATGTAAAGAAAAAACTCGCTACATAAATTTTACCCTGCATATCGTTTTGTGAGACATGCTTGGCGTCTTGATCAATAAAATTGAAATCAGAAACTCGATGAAAATTGGCCAGTTCGACACTATTTGGGCTAAGCCAATGAGGCGTAAAATCAGCACTTGCATAATAAGGCAATGCAGACACCCTAATAGAACTTGAAACGCCTTGCTGTTCAGCGAATACCTGTGTGTTAGCTAATACTATACTAGCCAAAGTACCTATCACACTAATCTGCTTTAACCACTTTTTCATCTTCTAATCCTACGCACATATTTGATCGTTTTAAGCCGAATACACGGCCATTAATATAATGATAATTGCTGTATAACTTGCCATTTTGACGCCAAGCCTGCTGCAAACCAACTTCTTGACCATCAATGTAATGCATTTTTTTAAACAGCTCCCCCGTCACGTACCACTGTTTGGATTCTCCCGTAACCCGCCCCTCAACATACGGTGAGACCGAGCGCAGATTGCCGTTCTTCCACCAGCTAGTCGTTTGACCTTCAAGACGCCCGGCCATATAGTGTGAATCAAATGCCAGCACCTTGTTTTCATACCACTGCCTAAGGAAACCATCTCGACGGCCCGCTTCAAACTGTTCTAACTTAGCAATCTGTCCTGAAGCATAATAAGTCACAGCTTCACCAGTAAAGGGCAGCCCTCGATACATACGTACACCCGTGTTCATCGCAATGGTGATTTCATTTGCAGCAACAGCTTTATTTATTAACTGCATCTGGGCAAGGCCTGAGGAACTAAAAATACAGCTCAGGATACACAGTAAATCCCTAACGGATAGCACTGGCATTGCCTTGATAATCCCCCGGGAATAAAATGTAGTAAGCCCCCAAGTAAACTTCATTTTGGATGTGGTAGTGATACTCAGCGTCTTGAGTGTGCTGTGTAATAGAAGTATGCCCTCCTGATGCATCTAAATCCGTAGGATAGGTCCCTGTTGAATTACACTTGCGGCCATACAAAAAGAAGCCATCCGCAATAACACCAATCAGGTTACTATCATCTTCAGAGAATGAGATCGGCTCTAAATGATAGTGATAGCTTTGCGGTCCCGTATGGGCGCCATTAAAGTCCAAGCTTCCCACTGCGCCATCAAGAGCAATACCGGGACCTTCTTCATCGTTGTATATTACCGAGCCGCTGACAGCAATACCGATCGCACCCAAACCTGTTGCTGATGTATCAGCAGCTTTTTCTGGTGTGTTATCGACAGTCAGCGTATAGGTGCCAACAAACTCGTCAATATTACCTGGTGCCATTTGCTCGTAAGACGTCACTGTCGGCTCAACAAACAGTGCGTGATCGGCAGACCAATAGGGAGACGTGTGGTTAGGTAGACCGTTGGTTTCAATACTAACGGTACCGCCATTGAGCACCACTTCAACATGGTCCGTATCAAACTCGTAATATGCGGAATGTAGAATACCCGTACCGGTGTCATCTTCGTCTGAGCTGTCGCCGGAATCTGTCTCAGTGGCCGAATCGCTGCTCTCAATCGTATCCACAGTATCAATAGAGCTATCAGAGCTGCCGTTGCAACCAGTCAAAGCCAGTGTTAATCCCAGCGTAATGAGTGACGTAATAAAGTATTGGCTTAAATTAGTCTGCATAATTTCGTTTATTCTTAATGATGTATTAAACGAAATTTAACAACCTAGTGTGCAGAAATTGCGCAGAAAAAAAGGAGTTTTCTAGGAAATTGTGTATTAAGTGCACTCAGGCAATAACGCCCGCGGCTCTGTATAGCTGCAAATGTACATCCACTAGGGCGTCGATATCTCGCTGATACCCACCCCCAATCACCGCTGCAACAGGCACACCGTATTTTTTACACGCGTCAAACACCATACAGTCGCGGGCATAAACACCTTGAGTTGATATGTTTAGATGGCCTAAATCGTCGTTTATGTGTATATCTACCCCCGCATCGTAGATTACAGCATCGGGCTTAAAGGTAGAAAAAGCTAAATCCAGAGCATGCTCTACGGTGTGTAGGTATTCACTATCTTCAGTACCTTTGGTTAATGGAAAATCTAAATCGGAGACTTGCTTGCGATGAGGGAAATTTTTCTCGCCATGAATAGACACCGTAAATACCTTTGGGTTATTAGACGCTAATTTCGCTGTACCATCGCCTTGGTGCACATCACAGTCGAATATCAATACTTTATTGATTGTGGGCATCTGCAACATGTTAAGCGCAGCTAAATACAAATCATTAAACAAACAAAATCCAGAGCCAAAATTAGCAAAGGCATGATGATAACCACCGGTCAGATTTAATGCTTTACCGTGTTCAAGAGCAAGAGAAGAGGTCAAAACCGTACCTGCAACCGCCGTCAGAGAACGCGTGATCAATTGCTCAGACCAAGGAAACCCAATACGCCGCATAGCCTTACTTTCAAGCCCCCCTCCGGTGAGTGCGTTGACATACTCTGGGCTGTATACCCTGGCTAACTGCGCTGGCGCTAAAGCGTGGGGTTGGTGAAACTGACAGGTTGGCACGCCTAAGCTCGTTAGTCGGTCGTAAATAGCCTGATATTTTTCGATGGGAAATCGATGTCGGTTGGGTAAATCGAGTTGACTATATATAGGATGAAAAACTAAAGGTATCGACAAAGGATTGCTCACATTCATATACTGGGTAATCAGTTTTCTAGACTACAGCATGATATACGCTATTTTCTCGGCAGTAAAAAACAGCTGCAAGTCTTATTTATTTTCTAAGGAGTTACCCTTGTTAGTTACCTTAACTCAGAATCAAGCCCGCGTGATTGGCGTACTACTTGAAAAAGAAGTGACCACACCCGAGCAATATCCCCTATCGCTTAATAGCGTGACCACAGCCTGTAATCAAAAAAGTAACCGTGAACCGGTTATGGAACTAACTGATTTTCAAGTACAAACTACACTGGATGAGCTATACGCTAAAAATTTAATCTTTGAACAAAGTGGTAGTCGTGCAACTCGCTTCAAGCACCGTTTTTGTAATACTGAGTTCAGTGATTTACAACTAACGCCACAGCAACTCGCGATCATTTGCGTAATGTTACTGCGGGGGCCACAAACGCCAGGAGAATTGCGCACTCGCGCTCAACGCATGGCGGGTTTTAGCAGTGTTGATGAAGTCGATAGTGCCTTACAACAACTGATGGATTTAAAGGGTGACCAACTAGTTGTACGTTTAGCAAGAGTCCCTGGTAAACGTGAATCTCGTTACGCTCAGCAATTTTATAAAGATACCAATGAATTGAGCAGCAATGAAAGTGAGTTAGATGACCTTTCACCAAATACAAGAGGACAAGGTGCTGAACAAAATAATCCGCTTACCCCATCACAAACAACGCGCTTAACAGAATTGGAACTGACAGTAGCCAACCTCAGCGAACAACTGCAAATACTCCAGGCTCAAGTAGATGAGTTGAGGAGTTAAGGAGTTAAGGAGTTAGAGAATCCATAATAAAGCCTGAGTTCATGTGGTCTATATAGACTCAGGCTTGCCAACCGTTACTCCATTTCACAATAAAAAACGGCTACACCAGCCCCTTATGGCCATCCCTAGAGTCGAAGCTTGACTCGACGCACGTTGGTAAAGCTAAACTTTGGCTAGACGAAACATGATGGCAGTATTAAAGCTCAATAATGTATAAGGTAAAATCAGTTGTGACTAGGATAAAATCGGCGCATAAAAGAATAAAAGTGTTTAAGGCGTTCTAAAATGCTAACGTTAAGTAGATTATATTCTCGATTATTTTAATCTTATCTGGTTGTATTTTTCTTAATAAACCTGCCATAGAGCGAGCTCTCATACCATGACACCGCCACATTTTAGTCACGAAGACAGCGCCAACTTCATCCGCGGGTGTAATATTAGTCAACTTTTATCCATGTTTGATTTATTGCCCGACATTCTTTTTTGGATAAAAGATACCCACAGTCGCTTAATACATGCCAATCAGTGTTATTTAGAACATGTAGGTATTCATACCCTGGAGCAAGCCTTAGGACAAACTGATGCTGACTTTGCCCCTCGGCACATTGCAAAACAATTTTTGAACGATGATCAACGAGTGATTAATGGGGAAACCGTCACTGAGCGATTAGAAATGAATGTGTTGGAATCAGGAGAAGTCTGTTGGTTCACCACATCAAAGCGACCGCTATTTGATGCCGACGGTAAAATCATAGGCTCTTATGGTACATCGCGACATTTAGAAAAAACGTCACTCGCCTTAAACAGTATGGACGCCCTCAAAACGCCGATGAGCCATATACGGAAACACTATATGCAAAACCTTTCCATGCAGGAGCTTGCGACCCTGTCTCATCTATCGATTAGCGCGCTTGAACGCCGTTTCAAAAAATATTTGGGGCTCACCCCAAGGCATTACATCATTCAGGTAAGACTAGAAAATGCTCGACGTTTATTGGTGGAAACCACCCTACCCATCAATGTCATTGCTGCCGAGGTTGGCTTTCAGGATGCCAGTTACTTTAGCCGTAAATTTTATCAGTTATTTGAAACAAAACCATCTGAATTCAGACAAAGCTATCAGTAGCGTGATGCAAAGCATTTTTTGTAAGTATAAAAAAAGCGCTATGCTCATCACATAACGCTTTTCAATTTACCTTAACGCTGCGACTAGTTAATCCCAGGTTAAATGACTGGTTACAGTAATATACGTGACTTAATCGTACCTTCGATAAGATTTAGTTGCTCAAGAGCTTCATCAGCATCGTCGGTTTCAACATCAATAACAACATAACCTATCACGTCGTCTGTTTGCAGATATTGGGCAGCAATGTTGATGTTCTTCTCAGCGAACGCTTGGTTAATTTGCGTTAATACCCCTGGCGTATTCATGTGTATATGCAATAAACGTGAACGTTGGGCATGAGATGGCAATGACACCTCAGGGAAATTCACTGCTGACAAAGTTGACCCGTTATCACTGTACTTAACCAGTTTACCCGCAACTTCAATACCTATATTTTGCTGCGCTTCTTGGGTGCTACCGCCCACATGCGGGGTTAAAATAACATTATCGAATTTGCACAAAGGTGACTCAAACGCTTCATTGTTTGACTTAGGCTCAACCGGAAATACATCGATTGCTGCGCCACTTAACTGACCACTTTCTAATACCGATACTAACGCCGGAATATCAATAACCGTACCACGAGCCGCGTTCATTAAAATCGAGCCTTTTTTCATCCACGATAATTCTGTCGCACCGATCATATTTTGGGTTTGCACCGTCTCAGGCACATGTAAGCTAACCACGTCAGATGTGCTCATTAACGCTTTTAACGATTTAACTTGAGTAGAGTTACCTAAGACCAATTTATCTTCGATATCAAAAAATTGTACGCGCATACCCAAATGCTCAGCTAAAATGCTTAACTGAGTACCGATATGGCCGTAACCGACTATACCTAACGTTTTGCCCCGGGCTTCAAAAGAACCTGTTGCGCTCTTGTCCCACTCGCCGCGATGAGCTTTAGCATTACGCTCAGGCACGCCACGTAACAATAAGATTAATTGCCCTAACACTAACTCAGCCACAGAACGGGTATTTGAGAAAGGTGCATTAAACACCGGAATACCGCGTTTTTGGGTCGCCTTTAAATCAACTTGATTCGTACCAATGCAGAAGCACCCTACCGCGACTAATTTATTCGCCGCTTCAATAACGCGCTCGGTTAGCTGGGTACGAGAACGAAGGCCGATAAAATGCACGTCCTTAATTTTCTCAATCAGTTCGTCTTCAGGTAACGACGTTTTTAAGTACTCAATATTTTCATAACCATTTGCTTGCAGCGTGTCCAAGCTGCTCTGGTGTAGTCCTTCGAGAAGTAAAATTTTGATCTTGTCTTTTTGAAGCGAAACTTTGCTCATTGCGGTATCCAAGTTGATGAAGAATTAGAAGACATCTGGACGTCTATTTGCAATGGCAAAATAGCAGAAACTGCGCCTATAAGGAAGCACAACCCTTAAAAACGCTGATAAAAAATGAGCATAAGTCAGACATCAATTAACCATCAATGATTTAACCACTTGCTCTAAACGTGGATCGTCAGGATCAGATAATCTAGTAGCTACCACAACTTGCCCTTGGGCATTAATGAAAAATGTTGTCGGAGTCCCTTGAACAAAGAATTTTTCGATCGCCACTTTGTCACCATTAATCAACGTTTTAAAAGACATCCCCCTAGCATTCAGTTCATCCTGAGGTTTCGCCCCCTCATCTTCACGCAAACTGATTGCTATCATTTGTAGACCTTGATCTTGATACTTTTTATATAGCTTATCCAAGCCAGGCTGAAGTTTTTTACAGTACGGGCACCACGTAGCCCAAAAATGAATAATCAACGGTTTACCTGCAAAATCCGACGATTTAACTTCATTTCCTTGAGCATCAAACAGGCTCCACTGAGGTGCCATTTTCGATTGAGGTTTTGCAGCCGGTTTAGATTCAACGGCTAAGGAAAATTGCGAAATTAACACTAGCGAAAGAAACAAAAAAATCCCTTTACGGGCTAAGTAATTCGGCGTGCGAAATAAGAAATAGCCTATAGACATAGTGCGTTCTCGTTTAAGGAATGATGTAAACAAGAAAGTGTATAAGGGCTTTATCTTTCAACTTTTTTATTTGAAGTAATAGAACTAGCTAACGGACGTACCAATAAATGGAGTGTGATAGTAAGGCCAACACACCCCATCAACTCACTACTATTCTTGTCATCATGAAATGCCGCTAAGGCTAAAGAAGCACAATATTCAACGTAGTGTTATGAATAAAAGTGTTATGAATAAGAGTGTTATGAATAAGAGTGTTATGAATAAGATTGCTCTACCCAACTTTCAAAAATTAGGCATGCAGAAGCACTATCGATTTTCTGTTTGGTTAATTTTTTAAAGCCACCCATCTCAAATAGTCGAGCTTTTGCATCAACAGTGGTCAATCTTTCGTCCGTTGTTTCCACAGGAACTTTATATTTGGCGTGTAAACGGTTGGCGAACTTTTTTGCCGCGAATGTAACTTGTTGAAACGTCCCATCCATATTCAATGGCAAGCCCACCACAATTAGATCAGGTTGCCATTGCTCAAACACCTTTGCCACCACATCCCAGTTGGGAATACCATCAGTCGCCTTTATGGCATCTAAAGGAGACGCAGTACCTGTAACCTCTTGGCCAACAGCAACGCCAATACTTTTAGTGCCAAAATCAAATGCTAACACCGTGCGTTGTGCGGTCTTTGTCATAGTAAAACTCAATATAGTCGAGAATTAGGCAAGAACATTGCCTCATTTTTAAAATTACGCGTGCCCTACATCTGGGCCAATTTGCCATGTGTCGATACCTAATTTATGCACGGCCGCTTCCCACTTCTTATGGATAGGCGTATCAAACAACAATTCAGTATCGGCTTCTACCATCAACCAAGAGTTGGAACGAATTTCTTCCTCTAGTTGACCAGCTGACCAACCAGCATACCCTAAGGCAACTAACGACTTATCTGGGCCCTGATTGTTACCCAAAGAAGATAAAATATCTTTTGACGTCGTCACCATAATGTCAGAAGTCAGAGCAAGGCTCGCAGACCAACCTGGTTGAGTGGTATGCAAAATAAAGCCTCGGTCTTGATTGACCGGACCGCCAGCTAATACGATATTGTCAGCTTTATTCTCGTCAACAACGGCATCTTCGTCAGTCTGATTAATCAACTCTTTCAAACTCATGCCCACAGGTTGATTGATAACCAGCCCCATAGCGCCATCTTCATTGTGCTCACAAATATACGTCACTGAACGTGAAAAGTAGGGATCATCCATGCTCGGCATGGCAATCAGCAAATAGTTTTGAAACGTATTCATCGCACCACCACAGCTAAAGCCACCATATAGGTCTGCATATTAATGTTCATCCTTAGCGCTAAGACGCTTCTCTATAGCGTCAAACAACATCCCTATAATATCAATCGGATACGCAGCTTCAATTTCGCGTACGCAAGTCGGGCTAGTCACATTAATTTCAGTGATACGATCGCCAATCACATCTAGACCGACAAAGATAAGACCTCTTTCCACTAATAAGGGAGCAATAGTAGTCGCTAGTTTCAAATCACTTTCTGATAAAGGCTGTGCGCGGCCAGTTCCACCGGCGGCTAAGTTACCACGGGTTTCACCTTTTTGTGGCAAACGCGCCAACGCATAAGGTACAACCTGACCATCAATGATCAAAATTCGTTTGTCACCGTCTTTTATCTCCGGCAAGTAACGCTGAAACATAGCGTATTGGGTACCCAATTGGGTAAGCGTTTCGATAATCACGCCTAAGTTGTTCCCGTCAGGTTTAACACGGAAGATAGACGTACCGCCCATGCCATCTAATGGCTTACAGATTATATCTTGATGGGTCGCATGGAATTCGCGGATCAACTTAGCACTACGGGTCACCAAGGTATCAGGAATCAAATCAGGGAACCAAGAGGTAAATAACTTCTCGTTGAAATCACGTAAACTTTGCGCCTTGTTAACCACCAACGTACCGGTTTGTTCAGCCAATTCAAACATTTGCGTAGCGTACAAAAACTCACCATCAAAAGGCGGATCTTTACGCATTAAAATCACATCGAGTTCGCCTAAACCGCGATTTTCTTCACCCTGCAGCTCAAACCAATTATTCGGATCTTCCTGAACGGTTAAGCGACGCATCTGTGCCATCGGCTTACCATTGTTCAAGTACAAATCAGCCATTTCCATATAGAATATTTCATAGCCGCGGGCTTGCGCGCCCAATAGCATGGCAAAGCTGGTGTCTTTTTTAATGTTGATTGATCCGATAGGATCCATTACTACGCCAAGTTTAATGGTCAAGGTCAGTCCTTAAAAACGTTAGAAGGCAATCACGAACAGGATGTGCCATAGATTAAGTTAATTTTGAGGTGATTGTCGTAATTTCAAGTACGAGATATTGAATGAGACAGGTTTTATGTCATTTAGCTTGCAACGAACAGATAATTATACAGTTGGTGGATACATAATATTAGAAGCTTAGAACACGCAATATATAGGGAGTGATTTTAAATCCCTTTCGTATGCGGCCTCAACTCGTCAATGCTGAACTTATATTTTCGCCCCACTTTTACTCGAATGTCATCGCCCAATTGAGCAACGTACTCACCATTTGAATTAGGTGTTAGAGTAGACAATTTAGCAATATTGATAATGGCTGAGCGGCTAACTCGAGGAAAAAGCTCATTGTCGAGCTCTTCTTCAAATTGTTTAAGGGTTTTGCGGATAATGTGAGTATCGCTAGTGGTGTGCACACACATATAATCACCGGCAGCTTCTATCCATACAATGTCATCAAGCTTAACTCTGATCCACTGAGAGCCACTTTTAAGCGATATGACGTGTTGCAGTTCACGTAACTCATTGTTATTTGAAAGCTCGTTCGACACTTCTAAGCTATGAATAAAACTATCAATAGAATTACCCGTTTTGCTATTAAGTAACGCCCCTAACTTCTCGTGTTGGCGCACAACGGCTGTTGTGTCATTCTCAATGATTAACTTCTCGATACACTCTTTTAAACGCTCATCCGAAAATGGCTTAAGCAAATAATCAGTAGCTTTAAAATCAAAGGCATTTACCGCAAATTCTTGAAAGGCAGTCACAAACACTATCGTCGCTGAGTTACCTTCCTCTCGAAGCTGTTGGGCGAGCTCTAATCCGGTCTTCCCAGGCATTTCAATATCCAGAAATATAACATCGGGTTGATTAACACTTATTGCATCGTACGCTTGGCTGGCATTCTTACAACACCCCAGTACGTTGATGGCCTTAAACTCGGCCAGGCGCAGTGCTAGCCCTTCTCTTGCGAGGGGCTCATCGTCCACAATAACTGCGGAAAATACACTCACTCGGGCAATTCCATCGGCAAAACTATATTCACCACACACCCCGAGTAGGTATTTTGATAAATAGAAAATTGATGATTTTCGGCATAAAGTACCTGCAAACGTTCCACTACGTTTTTCAACCCGACTCCGCCCCGTTGGCTTTCTATAAGCAATTGCGCTGATGATATGGGGATACTATCTGCATTTGGTCCATTATCGGCAACCGTAAGATGTAACAAGTTGTTGTAGACCTTAGCACTTATTTCTATAACGCCATTCGCTTCCATTTGCGCAATCGCGTACTTGATAGAATTCTCCACCAGTGGTTGTAACAATAAACTGGGCACCAACAACTTCTCAGCCGCTAATTCAACGTTAAACTTTACATTGAGCCGCTCAGCAAAGCGCGTTTTTTCAATATCCAGATACAGCATTAAGGCTTTTAATTCATCATACAAACGAATTTTTTGCTCAGGATCATTATCCAGTGAGAAGCGCAAAAACGTCGCTAAACGGGCTAGCATTCCATTTGCGGTACTTTTATCTCCACGTAATACCAAAGTCGAAATAGCGTTTAGGGTGTTGAATAGAAAATGCGGATTAATTTGATAGCGCAACATTTTAATTTGCGCCACGTGAGACAGTCGAATAGCCTCTAAATGAAGCTGCTTTTCATTTAACAACTTGAAGTGGTAGTTGATCCCAAAGTACAAACAGCTCCATACCATGATCATAAAAAAAGAATAGGTTACGGTTAAAAAAAGTTCTGCGACTTGAAAATTTTCCGGTTGATTACCTAGATACAAATCATACAGAGTCACATGGTCAAAAAAGTACAACAAAAGTAAGTTTTTAATTGGCGTCCAGATGACAGCGATAAGCATGCATATGGCAATAATTACCACAAAAACATGCAGTGGTGCACGTTTAGACAAATGCCTATAAATAAACCGCAGCGGCCAAGTGAGAAGCCCACCAATTAATCCTGAGAATAAAAGGGGCAGTAAAATCAGATAGTATGTCTTTATCGCATAAGGATTAAACGCAGCGTACTCAATGGTAAAAATCAGTACATAGAACGACCAGCCCAGTAGGTGCAATGTCCAAAAATTGGGTTTAGTTTCTCCTACATTGGAAAAAGCGCTTCGAAAACTCAAGAAGCCCCCCCTCTTGATAAATCAGTACTATTCAACATCAACGCCCAAAGCAGAAAACAACTGCGCTTTATAAGATTGACCAATTTTAACCTCATGGCCATTGTCTAGTTGGAGCAAAGAGAAGCGCCCTAATTCACTGTTTAATGAGTGAATGCAGTCAATGTTAACGATCGCACTACGGTGTACACGAATAAATTGTTTAGGGTCTAATGTTTGCTCAAGTGCTGAGAGAGTCTCTCGGTGCAAGTGCATTTTTGCTTCGCAATACAGCTCAACATAATTTGCTGACCCTTTAACCCAGATAATATCTTGCGTATTAATAAATTTAACGCTGCCAACAGATTTAACCGGCAATTGGCGTCTAGTTTGGTTGATAGGCATATTAGAATGCTGCTTTTTATGTATTTTTGCGATGACTTGCGCGAGGCGACTATCTTCAAAGGGCTTTAATAAATAGTCGGTTGCCTCTAATTCAAAGGCGGTTAGAGCATATTCACTGTGAGCGGTTGTAAATACCCAGTGACACGTCACGTAGTTTTGCAGCTCCTTCGCGAGTTCAACTCCGTTACCGCCAATAATTTGAATATCCAAAAAGCAAATATCTGGTTGCTGTTCGAGTATGAGTTGTTTCGCGCTCTGATAACTGCTTGCTTCTGCTACCACCTCACAAAGCGGCGAGCGAGAAATATACTGCGCAATCCGCTCCCTCGCCAATGCTTCGTCATCTATTACTATACATCGATACATCAGAGTCACTCCATGCGCTCTACAAAAATGAAATCGGAATATACAAGTTAAGATAAAGATACTGAACAGTGGTGAGACAAGTAACGGCAGAATAAGATGAAATGTAAAGAAACGTAAAGAAAAAGGACAATGCCAACGGCAAAACCCTTTGTCCAGGAAGCGATACATGTTTAATAATATGTATCGATCGGGTCACTACTCCGATGAACAAAGTATAGCCTAACGACTTGACTAATTAGTAAGCTTTGTGACGAATCCTGCATTTTTTGGGATAAACGTACTCAGTTACCAACAGAAATACCTAGAAACATTTCGTCAACCGAAATAAATATCGCTAAGCAAATAACAAAAACGGCAACCGAAGTTGCCGTTTCATTAATTTTGAATAACCAGCTTAATTAAAAGCGAGCTTCAAACCCTAGTTCAACATAACGAGGCGATTGCCATGTATAAGCTGCACCGTAATATGAATTAAATGAACCTTCCGCGCGATTATTTTCATAATGTTCATTTCGTGACGTCTCGGCTTGGCCATTTAAAACGTTGTACACATTCAATGTCGCGCGCATATCTACATCACTAAAGGTGAAGTTGTAGTTTGCTGACAAATCAAGGTTAAATGTCCAAGGCGTGCGCCCCCTAGTACCACGTGGACTAAATTGATAGATTTTCTCATCCTGCCCACATATCCCATCTTCATTAGCGTCAGGACATTGATTTGTGTATAAATAGAAAGTATCACCGTAGCTGCCATAAACGGTTGGATCATGAGACGGATATCCCTGACCAAAGGCACTTAACGGACGTCCACTAGAAAGGGTTGAATTAAAGCCAACCGTTAAATCTTCAGTCACATCATATGAACCAAAGAATTTAAATACGTGACGTCGATCATTAGGCTGGTAACCATCTGAACCATCCATCAGCGCAGGGAAATCGAAATCCTGCGTTACACCCGCATCGGCTTGGCCGATATCAGATTTAACCGCACCTTCAAAGTTACCTACGCTTCGGCTCCAAGTGTATATTAACGACATACGCATGTTATCAGCACGATAGTTAATTTGAGGTTGTAAAGCCGTATATTCGTTCACAGCATCAGGTAAACCAATTTCTTCAGCGGAATAGGTTCTACGGCTGTCTGGATCGATAGCACCGTCGTTGTTGTTATCCAACTGCCAAGTTGAAGACTTACCGGGGTTAAGTAACGTACAGGTTGCTTGCGATGCAAACGGCCCACAGTAATCGTCTAGTGCAGTGGCAACTTCACGATAGATGGCGCGAACTGAGAATGAAAATTCATCGTTAATGGCCGTTTCATAGCCTACGATATATTCATCTTTACTAAAGGGATCAGCCTCTTCCGCTTGGAATGTTTCTTTCGTTGCGGGATTAGGTACAGAGTTAACAATTTGCGAATCAGCAATTGTACCTGAAACCGGCGAAGTGCCAGTAGGTGCACCTGATGCATCGGCTCCAGTGAAGGCATAATAAGTGGTTGTATCACTTAAGCCAGACGCAGCACGATAATTAGTATTGTTAGCTACTGGCAAATAGTAAGTACCGTACGTTCCATATATTTTAGACTCGCCGGCACCGGTAGGATCCCAGCTAAAACCTAAGCGCGGAGCAATATCTGTTTTAAACGATGAGAAAACCTTGCCAGTTACGCCTGAGTTTTCAAACTCATCGCGACGAAGCCCTAATGACAGCATCAAATCATCCGTTACTTGCCATTCATCTTCGATGTACCAAGCACTTAAGTCTGTGCTGAAACCGCCACCACCGGTGAATATACGATCAGCGACAACATCAAATAAAGCACCGGTAGTATTGGTGAATAAAGGACCATCGTTATTGCTGATTACAGCGTTCGGTTCGATAGAAGAATATGTCCAGCTGTGTCCAGTGATGGGTGAAGAAGTATGAAAAGTTTCACGTTCTTGTTTATCATAGCCCACTCTTACTAAGTGATCTTCGAACGCATACTCAATATCAATCCGCGTTTGCTTGTTTTTATCTTGATTCGTACCTGTGTTTCCGCCGGCCCCGCAGCTATTTATCTTCTGATTTGCAGGAACGCTTCTGGTATCTAGTACTGTCGGGCAATCTAAATTGCTCGGCGTGTTGGTGTAATCGGTTTCGATTTCACCATACATCGCAGAAACAGTTAGCTCATCAGTAAAGTTACCCGTGTAGCTGATACTTTTAAGATCGCCACCACGCTCTCTGATTGTGCTTTGTGAAGCCTCACCAATCTCTCCCGTCTGTGAATCAAATGCATACGATGTAGACTGAGTATTGCTCTTGTTCGAATAGCCAAATAAGCTAATTTTATGATCGTCATTCACAAACCAATCGACCTTAGCACCCCAAAACATATTGTCCGAGCCACTTGAATCACGTTTGATGAAAGTGTTATCAGGTGCGTATTGGGAATTGCCGCTAGACTGTGAAGCAAAGTTATTTTCAACATCACGAGGATTAATTAGCGCATAGAAAAACAAAGTATCTTCAATTAATGCACCAGATGCAGACAACGTAAATTCACTTTTGCTGTAGTCATCTTGAGTTTGGTTGCGAAAAACTTCTTGGCCACCCGCCCCGCCGGCAGAATAAGAAACCTGACCATCTTCACGAAGAGATTTAGGAGTAAACAAAGCTGTTGCAGCAAATTCCCATTCGTTTGAACCACTCTTAGTCACCGCATTTAATACGCCGCCCGTTGTTCTACCAAATTGAGCTGAGTAGCCCCCGGTTTTAACTTGGAACTCTTTATAAAATTCAAAAGGAACCGTACCACAGCCCAAACCTTGACTGGTGTTTGTGACTTCCATACCATTGATATAACAAGAGTTCTCAGCAACAGAAGCGCCACCGAAAGACGCTGTACCACCAGAGTTAGGCGAACTGAAGCTGGAATCACCCATAACTGTACCTGGGGCAAGTAAGGCGACTGCGGTAATATTGCGAGACACCGGCATTCTGTCCAACTCGACTTCGTCAATCACAAGCCCTGAATCGGTCGAGCTTAAGTCGATTGCGGAAATTCTTGCTCCTGTTACTTCAATACGTTCAGTGCCATCATTATCAATAAAGTCGAACGCTAATGAAGTGTTTGAGCCCAAGCTGATACGTGTTTTTTGTTCAGCTACTACTGTATCGCCCTTTTTGACAGTGATGTCATAAACGCCAGTAGGCAATTTAGCGAAACGGAAGCTGCCTTCATCGCTAACTGATATTTCTCGTTCAAGCCCAGTCGCTGGGTCTTTGGCAATAACCGTGTATTGTGAATAATCGTTAGCGTTGATTGAACCTGAAATATTTGCTGTCGTGTTATCTGCCAAAGCAGGTAATGCAAAACCAAGTGACGCAGCTACCGCAAGTGCAGTAATACTTCGTCTAAATGATGTTTGTTTCATGTATGACTCCCTGAAATTAATTTTAATTGTTATTAATCGGTAAATTGCATACGCAATAACTCGATAATTCGAAACTAACAAAAAGTTCAACTAGGAAAGTAAATTAGGGATGAAACAAACACTTGATGGTGTGAAAACAGCATATTGGCGCCGTATATCAGGCCAACTTAGCGGACCAATAGACGTGTAACACTAAAAGGTAATGTCTGGCTGCGCTAACGTTGTGTTAACACAACCAGTACACATGCACTATCACTCATAACTTAGCTAACAACGCCTGATAATCAACATTTAGCCTACTCGCCATCAACGTGCCTGTTTTATTGGCATTGTTAAGCGCGGCGAATGTAACCGGGTCGTGCCCGTTACACACTAACCCCTTGGCCAAGTATTTCGCTTTCACACCACTGCGTTTTATCGCCATATGCAGTCTAATTCGACTATCACTTTTGAGCGCTTCACACACTTTCACCAATTTTTTTTCTACAACCGGATCCATATACTCTGCGCTTACTGACGTTGCACACATTGCGCTTAATCCAACAGCTCCTGCAAAAAATAAATTTTTCATGACATGCCTCTTTATTATTAGAAAACCGAAATAGTAAACACCACCGAAATGGCAGGTTCAGCTAATAAGTAGATTATGAATAAGACATGGTTGTTTAAATATCGCTCAAGCGCGGTAAAATGAGATAAAGCGATCAAGCAGTGATTGCATAGGCTTAACCGCCTTGGGTATGGTGTTGTTCAACGGCATAAATATTTATCTTGTTACGTGTCAGAAATTCGCTAGTATAAAAAACATACATGGATGTAGATATTTTTAGGGATTAAACATGACAATCTGCCAACAACATCAACAAAGAAGCTACGCACAAATCCGTGAAAAAATGCAACCTGGCGATATCATTGCCTTTGGCGGCAATAGTCTATTTTCTAAGTGGGCAAAATTAACCACACGTTCGGTTGTCACCCATGTCGCCGTTGTTATAAAAACCCAAGTGTTAGATGAAGGTAGTGGTAGATATTTTAATCAAGCCATAGAAGCAACTAGTTATAACGGCAAATGTGGCGTTATGCTCACCCGCCTTAGTGAGCGGGTTGCGACTTATGATGGTGATATGTGGTGGTTACCTTTAGGGAATAAAGCCAGAGTTAATTTAGAAAGCAACAAAAGCGCATTTTTTGACTTTCTATTCAAGCAAAATCACAAACCCTATGATATTTGGCAACTATTTGGCTCTACTGTTGACGCAACAGACTCCATTCCTTTATTAAAAGAGATGAGCTTAAATTCTGAGGATTTTTCTAGTTGGTTTTGCTCTGAACTGGTAGCTGAAGCCATGGAGCAAGGAAAGATAATCGGTTCAGTTAACGCCTCAGAAGTAACACCCATCGATATCTGTCGCTTTAATGTATTTGAAGAGCAATACGTGCAATTCAGAGGGGAATCTAAAACAATCACCGGGTATAATTCGATGCCGTTTAATACATGGCAGTAGTGTTGATAAATATTACTAACTAGAAAACGCATAAATAATGAATAAAAAGCAGGCACACTGGAAATGTGCCGGACGGTGCAAATTAATTAAAACGTATTATCTTGATGAATTTTAATGAACAAGGGTGTGCCATGCTTACTGTAATCAATTTTATACTCTTTACCATTGATCGTTTGTACAAAAAGTAAGGTCTTTTCTTCTCCGAAAACATCACCTACCGTTACATCCACCATTTCCATATCTAGTTGTTTTGCTTCGCGCCTATTATCTGGTATCGCCCCAGTGTATTCTTTTATACTTTTGTGCGTCACAAGAATAGCAGGGTTATCTTCACCATTAGTGACCAAAAGATCTAGCTTCCTAATTTTATGAATAAGAGTGTTACGGCCACTGACTAAGAATGGTTTTTCGGTCATATTGTTCTCCAAATGCCTATATTTTTATATACTAAGGCCCGTTATATAGTAGCAAGATAACAAAGTTTATTTATCCTTGCACACCTTTGTTATCTCATTGTAAATTATAAACTACTGGCTGGGGCGAGTGCACAAAAGCCTCAAAATAAGATTAACATCAGCATTACGGAATTCGCCGACGGGCTTACTTGTATTAGATAACAAAAAGCAGCAGGTACAACACTTTCGGTTTTCAACAGTATCGTTACTGCCAAACGGCGAGTAGCAGAGGTAGACTGTTGGCAATTTGTTTAAAAATAGACCTCACTGTGCATTTTTCCAGCAAACTGTCACTCAAGTGTAAGCAAACAGATGACAAGTAAAATAAAAGTGCTTATACTGCGCGTCGTTTTACACCTTTGCTGATTTCTTCAGCGAGTAAAACATAGCGTTTAAGATAGTTTTTAAGATGGCCCAATAGCTCAGTTGGTTAGAGCATCCGACTCATAATCGGCAGGTCCCCTGTTCAAGTCAGGGTTGGGCCACCATTTTTACATCTATTTTCCAATCATTTATACAATGTCCATTGCTCTAAATATTAAATCGAATTTAAGCCCCATCGTAATAATATCGAAAATCGAAATAACGATTTTTTCATGTGACTTTCTGTCAACCAATGCCTTTAATAATCTGCCACTTCACTTCAGTAAGAAGATGCATGGCTTATTGGATTTAGAAGGAGCAATATTGCTGTGCGTTTAAGAAATACGGCTCGCCTTGTGCAATAAACGCTGAAACACTCGTGTCGACTGTAAACGAGCATAAGCCCTCTATTTAATAGTTCTATCTTCATTTGGATTTCAAACGTGAACATCAGTAACTTAAAAGCGCAACTCAAAGCTATCGCCTATCAGTTTAACGGACACATATGGTTCTCTCATGACCAGCAGTATCACATTCGTAAAAGAGTGTTTAATCATGGTATCAACAATACCCCCCTGGTCATTATTGAGGCGAGTTGTGAAGAAGATATTCGTCTGGCTATCAACTTTGCCAACGAACATAACTTGGCGATATCAGTCAAAGGAGGGGGGCATTCCAATACGGGAAGCTGTGTAGTGAACGACGGGATCGTGCTAGACATGTCGACCTTTAAATCTATTTCCCTTGCTGAAGATCGACAATCTGTTCGCTTAGGCGCAGGTGTTAGGAATAGGGAACTAGATGCTTACACCACCCAATATGGTTTGGCTGTTCCACTGGGTACATGCCCTGATGTAGGGGTTATCGGTGCCACCTTAGGAGGAGGAATCGGATTTTTATCACGTAAGTTTGGCCTAACCTGTGACAGCTTAGTCAACGTCACAATGATCGATGCACTGGGAATAAAGAGAATAGTCGATAAAGTCTCTGACCCGGACCTTTTTTGGGCATTAAGTGGCGGTGGGGGCTGCCAATTTGGCGTGATTACCGAGATAACGTTAAAAGTCTATGTCGTACCATCAACAGTGATTGGCGGCTTCATAGAATGGCCTATTTGCGAAGCGAAAAAGGTGTTAAAACATTATAGTGATGAAGTGCTCAGCAGCGCCAGAGACTACTTTGTATATGCTTATCTATCCAGAGCCTCCCAGGGCCGAGAAAAAATCTCAATAATGGTTTTTAGCACAGCGACTAAGTCAGAATGTGACGCTTTTTTTAAGCGTATTTCAAATTGGGGCATTGGCGCAAAAATGGACATTAGTGAAAAAACCTACCTTGAAATGCAAGCTAATGCCTATCAAAGTGAGCTTTGTGTTTATTGGCGTAATGGCTTTGTATCCCACGCGCTATCTTCACAATTTATTGATGACGTTATTGATTGCTATGTTAATTGTCCAGATGATTATTGCGGGATCATGTTTGATCCTCTTGGCGGGGCAATTCAAGATAGAGCCTGTGAAGACAGCGCATTCGTTCATCGAAAATCAAATTTTATATGCAGTGTCACTGGTATCAGTGGAGGTGTAAAAATAGTTTCGGAAATCGAGCGTTGGGTTGATGACAGCCATGCTACTTTGTCTACTTTTTATAATGGGCAGGCATATCAAAATTATGAGTTCTTGGCAAAGGATGAACTGAAAAGCTACTTTGGTAAAAATAGCCTTAAATTACTCGCGCTAAAACATCGATACGATCCAAAGTGTCGTTTCTATGGGAGTTTAAGCCGTCACTTAATAGAGGCTTGAACAAGATCATTATCTAGTCTGTTGTTGGCGCTAAACTCCCAGATTTTTTGCCCTTTTTGGTCGGCTATGTACTTTGAAAATGTCGATACCCAGCAGTCGTTTATATCTACAGTGACATATTTGACCGAAGCAAAACTAAAACTGATAACCAAGTTGTAAAAATCCGCCGACGGTACTCTCAAAATCTGCGTTAGTACCGTGTATCGAGATCCCCAAGGTCGTGCCTGAGCGATTTATACCGTTGAAAAAATAGGTGTAACTTACGCCTACCCCGTATATATCATGTTCTTTAACTTGATAGGGTCTGCCATTGATATCTGGATTAACACGATAAGAATGCTCGTGCCCAGCAATACTCGCGTAAATCCCAAAGCCATGCTTGTTGTTTTCAAAATTAAACAAATCCGTTTTGACCCAACCTGCACCAAAGCCACATGTTGAACCAAACCTTGAGCTATATTCCACGCAACCAGCCGATAAGTATTTCATATCGTTTTTTGAAACTAATGCAATATTTGCTCCCAGCCCTGAATACAATGCCCCCATACCAATACCTACGGAATACTGCTGGGTTTGATTATCTTCAGCGGCCAAGCTACTAAAAGCGATAATAGGTAAAATTAATGCCAGTTTTCTCAAAATACGTCCTTTTATTAGGTTCTATCACTCAACAAACAAAGAGGGGCAAACCGCACACTCCGTTGCACTTTCCTATCGGTTATAAGGCTGACGATTGACTCTATTTTTTCGTTAATCAATCTATCTTATCCTTAAAGGTCAGAAACTTAGCATTAGTCGAATATGGTAACAAGCAAAATATCCACTAGGTAAACAGGTAAATAATAAACCCTAAACAATGAAAGCCTTACACCCTACTTATTGAAAAGCATTTTCCCCTCTGCATATTTTACCTAGTATTTTGCTATGCAGTGCTTCACTACAACACAAAGTAGCGAGCTATTTTCGTTAGGTTATAAGCCATATTAGCTTCTTTTAACTTTTACAATTACCTCTCGTAGATGACTGATTTAATTGCTATATTATCGGCCATACTTAGGTTTTAAACTGCTCAATCATCTCGGCTGTTTAAATTAAATGGGAATCTGGTGCGATACCAGAACTGTACCCGCAACTGTAAACAAGCTGTTCGTATATATAGACTATTCGAACACCCGCTTGTAAGTCAGATACCAGCCTTAATACATCCTTTTATTTATTATCACGCGGGAATACGTGAATAACAGATTGTCTTTCAGTTTTTGATACTGAATGCTCTGTGTATTCTCGCCTTGATTGAGTGTCTCTTTGAACGGTCATGAAAACACAGACGCCACGCTAAACTTGGCTAACTTGCAGGCTCAGCAGCTTTGTTATGAGGCGGGTGGCAATACGATCCTGTCCAATATTAATCTTTCGTTAGAACGTGGCAAGGTGCTAGGCGTGCTTGGTCCTAATGGTGCCGGTAAAACCAGTCTACTCAAGATGCTATCAGGTCAAATAGCCAGTCACGGGCAGGTAAGTTGGCGCGGTAAAGCCTTGAATCAATACACTCCCTTACAGCAAGCCCAACAAATCGCGGTCGTCAATCAGCTCAACGAAAGTGTATTTGCCCTAAGTTTGCAGCAAATTGTCCGTATGGGATGGCTGCCGCACAAAACGTTATTGTCGCGAGAAACCGTCCAAGACCACCAACATTTAGCCGCCTCAATTGCCAAGGTGGGCTTAAGTGAAAAAATTCATCAAACCTTCAGTTCGCTATCAGGTGGCGAGCAACAACGAGGGTTAATTGCGCGTGCGTTAGTACAAAAAGCTGCGCTTATTGTACTTGATGAACCGGTTAATCACCTTGATATCTACTACCAACATCAAGTACTCAAGTTACTAAGAACGTTAGCCCACCAGCAACAAATGACTGTAGTAATGAGCCTGCATGATATTAACCTAGCAGCCAGTTATTGCGATCATCTTTGTTTATTGGATAAGGGAAAAATGGTAGCCCAAGGGCCCATTAAAAACGTATTGCAAGCGCCCACCTTAGAACATGTTTTTAAGATCCCTTGTCAAATCAGGCGTGATGATTTATCCCATCATCTGCGCGTAGACTTCTATCCTCCAGATGAAGCTGAGACCAGTCAAATGCCTGAAATGGTGCAGTTCAAGTCAATGAATCCACCTGATAAGCGTTACTATTGATGATTAACCGCTGGTCTTTTCTTCTTTTTTTAGCGCTGTTATCTCCCATCATCGGGATATTTTTTGGCGCGGCTGATTTATCCCCCTCACAGCTTTACCAATGTGTGGTTGCCGAATGCGCATCACAAGTCGATTCAGTTATTTTTTGGGAAATTCGTTTACCCCGCGTACTGGTCGGTTTTTTAGTTGGGGCGGGCCTTGCCGTAGCCGGCGCGACCTTACAAAACATTACGCGTAACGGTTTAGCCGATCCTTACCTTTTTGGGGTGGTATCCGGTGCAGGGCTCGGTGCAAGTATTGCGACCTTACTGTTTGACAGCCAAGTGGGTGAAACCCTCACGTTATTTCGACTATTACCGGACGTTTCATTTTCCCTTGCCTTACCCGTTGCGGCATTTTTAGGAGCCGTATTCGCCGTCACATTAGTGCAGGCATTAGCATCGAGTTCATTTGGTGGCCGAGGTGAACATATGCTGTTAGCCGGTGTAGCCGTATCATTTATGCTCAGTGCATTTAGTCACTTTTTATTGTTTTTGGGTGACCCGTTTGCTGCCAACAAAGTGATTTTTTGGCTTATGGGAAGCCTCGCCAGAGTAGAGATATGGTATGCGTGGATAATGTTGCCTATTGTTATGGGCAGTGTGCTCTTACTATTACTATTTGGACGTCGGCTCGACGCATTATTACTTGGCGATGAAAATGCGAAAACCTTAGGCGTCAATGTCACGGCCATTCGCTTACTGGCACTGGGGATATGCGCCGCACTTACCGCTTGCATTGTCGCTTATTGCGGCGGCATCGGATTCGTAGGCCTGCTTATTCCTCACATAGTGCGCCGTTGGGTTGGGGTCACCAGTCGAGCACTCATCTTAGGGTGTGTATTGGTCGGGGGCAGCTTTATGGTACTCGTAGATATTATCGCCCGTTCAGCGTTAACAGAACAAGAAATTCCTATCGGCATTATTACTTCAGCCATCGGCAGCGTGTTTTTCTTACTCGCTATCCGCCAGCGACAGACATAAAAAGACTAACAATAAGTGAAGACATATGAACACTGAATCACTCTCATCCATTCAAGCCGATACAAAACACGCATCCGAGCATGACGCGGTTGGATCATCACACGTTACTGCTACGCCCAAAAAAACACGAGGTTCGAAACTTATGTCGAACACCGCTTCGCTCTTTGAGCAAGGATCCTGGCAAATACAATCCTTAAACAGTGAGCTCTTACCTGCTATTGATAAACACATCGATGATAAAACCAAGCCACTGGGCGCATTAGGGCAATTAGAAAGCCTTGCTCGCCAACTGGCGCTGATTCAGCGAAGCAATAATCCAGAAAATACGAATATTGAAATCAATAAACCCGCCATGTTGGTTTTTGCCGGTGATCACGGTATCGCAAATAACGGTATTAGTATTGCCCCTCCCGAAGTCACCCAGCAAATGGTATTGAATTTTCTCAGTGGTGGGGCGGCAATCAATTGCTTTTGCCGCACGTTAGGCTGGACGATGAA
Source organism: Paraglaciecola sp. 20A4 (assembly GCF_011378905.1). GTDB lineage: Bacteria > Pseudomonadota > Gammaproteobacteria > Enterobacterales > Alteromonadaceae > Paraglaciecola. The sequence continues at coordinate 49,530 of NZ_WTPY01000009.1, forward strand.
AGTTATTGATGCAGGTATATGCACTCCTATTGGCGCAAATATTCAATCTGACGATCGCTATATGCTGATAGAACAACGAATAGGCTCAGGTACAGCAGACTTTTCCTGTCAGGCGGCGATGAGTGAAGGCCAGGCCGAACAGGCACTTGCTCTTGGCGCTAAGGTCGCAAATAAGCAGATTTCTCAAGGCAGTAACGTATTGGCTTTTGGCGAAATGGGTATAGGCAATACCAGCAGCGCGTCTGCGTTGTTATCCCTTATTTGCGGCCTAAGTCCAGAACGTACCGCAGGAAAAGGTACGGGAATAAGTGATGAGCAACTGGCTAAAAAAGTGCAGCTCATATCCGATGCTTTAGTACGCGTTAATCAGTTCCATGGAACCAAAGCCTTCACCCCACAAACCGCTTTAACTGAAGTCGGTGGCTTTGAAATAGCACAGATTGTTGGCGCCATTCTCGCCACTGCAGCAGCCGGTAAAAGTATATTAATCGATGGGTTTATTGTTAGCGTTGCGGCTCTGCTTGCTGTTCGTATTGCCCCCCGTGCACAAGAATATATGTTATTTGCTCACTGCTCTGCTGAACTAGCCCACCAGCAAGTTTTAGCTCAACTTGATGCACGTCCTCTGCTTTCTCTTGGTTTACGCTTAGGTGAAGGCACGGGAGCCGCACTCGCCTTACCTTTGCTGCAGGCGGCAGCGAGCTTTTATAATGACATGGCAACATTTGAGAGTGCTGGCATCACAGTATAACGATGGTAAAGCCCATAACAGTAAAACCAATAACAAGGCAAAAATATCGTGAATCGCTTTTTCACTTATCAACTTAATCTATTTTTGTTAGCTGTGAGTTTTTTCACGCGTCTGCCCGTACATCAAGATGTTAACTACAGCTCACAGAAATTACATCAAGCAGGTCGGCATTTTGCCCTGATAGGCTGGTTATTAGCCGCAATACTCAGCGGTTTTTATCTGCTTGTCATACCTTACATTGGTATCGCGCCCAGCATCTGTTTGCTTGTGATCCTGAGTTTATTGCTCACCGGTGCGCTGCATGAAGATGGCCTAGCCGATACGTGCGATGGGTTCTGGGGAGCACACACGCAAACGGGTAAATTAAGCATTATGAAAGACAGTCAAATAGGAACCTACGGAACCTGTGCTCTTATCACAATGCTATTAACCAAAACCGTTTTGCTGTACACATTAGCCGTTAATGGGCACCTAATATTAGGCCTTTTCATCGCTTATCCCCTGTCGCGTGGGTTAGCCCTTTCTCATACCCAGCACTTGGGATACGCCCGCACCAGCGCGGGCTACAGCAAAAGCCAGTCGTTAGCCAGCGCAATGCAACCCACAGCGTTACTGTGGCTGTTTATCTCTAGTAGCGCGGCATTGTTATGGCTTCCCTTTACCGACGCTCTGATGATAGTTTTGGCTGGTCTTTCACTGCGCTATGTTATGAAGTGTTGGTTTAAGGTACATATAGGCGGATACACAGGGGATTGCTTAGGCTTCGCTCAACAAGTTCAAGAATTACTCATTTATTTACTGTTGTTAGTAAGCGTACATGACGATTCAGTCTTATCTCCTTTAGAGGCAATTTCACTATGAAACGTAAACCGCTGATGGACCATAAGATAAAAGTGACTCTATGCTGCATTTAATCTTAGGTGGCGCACGCTCAGGCAAGTCAAATTTTGGGCTGCAACAAGCGTTAGCTTTGAGCCAGCAAACGAGCCGAAACGTTACGTACGTAGCGACCGCTACCGCCACAGACGCAGAAATGTCAGCCCGAATTGCCCGCCACCAACAGGAGCGCCCGAGGCATTGGAATTTAGCAGAAGTACCATTAGATTTACCGGAATTCATCATGCAGCAAAATACAGCTGCCAACACGCCCCCCATACTGTTGATCGATTGTTTAACGCTATGGCTAAATAACCATTTATATCATCGCCCAAAGCAAGATTTTAAATTACTGTTTAACACATTGACGCAGGCGCTATCAGCCAGCAATACCAATATATTTATTATCGCCAACGAAGTGGGATTAGGCATTATTCCCATGGGTGAGCTCACCCGACAGTTTGTTGACCAAGCAGGCTGGTTGAATCAAGCGGTTGCTAGAACAGCAGACAATGTCACCTTTGTGGCTGCAGGCTTACCCATGCCATTGAAACGGCCTTAGGCATGAGATTAGCTAAACCCACAATATTTAATTTATTGCGCCACGGGCAAGTCAATGGTCCTGCTGCAATATATGGGAAAACAGATGTATCATTAAGCGAACAAGGCCACCGTGCTATGCTCGCCCAAGTACAGCAAATCAATCGTCCAGATATCATCGTCACCTCCCCACTCTCACGTTGCTTGGTGTTCGCCCAACAATTAGCGAATGAGCTTGATGTCCCCTTAATTGTGGAAGATGCCCTACAAGAATGTAATTTTGGTCTATACGATGGTGTGCCCTTCGATGATTTGCGTAAACAATGGTTAGCACTGAGTAGCTTTTGGGAGGATCCCTTTCATTGCACACTACCCGCCGCCGAGACACTCAATGCATTTCATCAACGAGTCATAAACTGCTGGGGGCAATTAAACACAGAAATGATAGGGCAAAACAATTTGCTGATATGCCATGGAGGCGTTATTCGCCAGATACTGGCCGAGGTATTATCCAGTAACTGGCAACAAGGCGCGTGGTACAGCAAACTTCAGGTAGGTTATGCTAGCTTAACCCGCATCTCTATTGCCGAATACGAACAAGCCAGCCCGGTGGTTGATTTTATTGCTAAACCACCTTTTAATGAGCGCCTTACATGACCTGTCATAGCACTAAAGAAAACGACATGAGCCGCATTAATAAAACAAACGGTGCAAGTCGCGTACTCAAGGGCGCGACTATTATGATCCAAGGCACCACCTCTGATGCAGGCAAAAGCATGCTAGTGGCGGGGTTTTGTCGATACTTAAAGAACCAAGGCTATAGGGTGGCCCCGTTTAAGCCTCAAAACATGGCCCTTAATAGCGCGGTAACCAAAGATGGCGGTGAAATTGGCCGAGCACAGGCAGTACAAGCACAAGCGGCGGGCATCGAGCCGCATGTTGATATGAATCCAGTGCTTCTCAAACCGAGTTCAGATACCGGCGCCCAAGTGATTATTCATGGTAAAGCGGTATCCGATATGCAAGCTGCCAAATACCACGATTATAAAAAAGTGGCCATGCAAGCCGTACTTGACTCTCATCAACGTCTAACAAATCAATACGAGATTATCGTGGTAGAAGGCGCGGGAAGCCCAGCGGAAATAAACCTGCGTAAAGGCGATATCGCCAACATGGGATTTGCCGAAGCGGTTGATTGCCCGGTAATTATAATCGCAGATATCGATAAAGGCGGTGTATTTGCCCAACTGGTTGGCACGTTAGATTTGCTCTCACCATCGGAGCAGAATCGGGTAGTAGGGTTTGTTATCAATAAGTTTCGCGGTGATATTAAACTTCTAGAGCCGGGCTTAATTTGGTTAGAAGAACGAACCCAAAAACCGGTTTTAGGCGTACTGCCGTATATACATAATTTACAACTGGCTGCCGAAGATGCCATTCAAGCAGAGCAAAACTTGCATCCCCAAGATATACGACTGCGCGTATCTGTGCCTATATTTAAGCGCATCAGTAACCATACTGATTTCGATATGCTCAGGCTACACCCACAAGTAGAGCTGATATTCGTGCCCCAAGGTAGTGCTATCCCAGCCTGTGATCTGATTATTTTACCCGGCAGTAAAAACGTGCGAGCTGATCTAGCCCTACTTAAAGAAATGCATTGGGACAATGATCTACTGCGCCATCTGCGTTATGGCGGAAAATTATTAGGTATTTGTGGGGGTTATCAGATGCTCGGTCATACCATCGCCGATCCTGACGGAGTTGAAGACACACCCGGGGTCAGTCAAGGCTTGGGTTACCTACCAATAAATACTCTATTGCAGCGCCAAAAGCAGCTGATCCAAAGCCAAGGTAAGCTTTTATTACCCAACGAAAAAACGCCTAACGTGGCTATTCGAGGTTACGAAATTCACATAGGCACCAGTGAACGTGAAGCGAATGCCCAGCCCCTTATTTTATTAGAAAATGGCGAATTAGAAGGTTGCATCAGTAATGATAATCAGGTCGCTGGCAGTTACCTACATGGCTTATTTGATGAACCTGATGCCCTGCAACAGTTATTGCTTTGGGCGGGTGCCAACACTGAACTTGTCAAAGATTATGCTGTACAACAAGAACACGAAATTGAACGACTCGCCTTTGAGTGCCAAACCCATTTAAATTGGAACCTAATTGAATCGTTTCTTCATAATAAACTGACTGAGCCAACGTTGGCCAGTACAACGACTTCCCTCACCTACGGAGCAAAAAATCATGTCTGACAGTACAGATAACAACGCACGCCATAAGGCGCGTATGCAACAACAAAAAGCCAAAGTTGATGAACGTATCGCCAATGCACAAATTGAAAAAGGCGTACTGATCGTCATCACCGGCAACGGCAAAGGTAAATCTACATCTGGGTTTGGTACTGTTGCCCGAGCCGTGGGCCACGGGCTAAAAGCTACCGTCGTGCAATATGTAAAAGGCACCTGGCCATGTGGCGAACGAGATCTATTGGAAAAACTCGGTGTTGAGTTTCATGTTATGGGTACCGGCTTTACTTGGGAAACCCAAGACAAAGAAACCGACCAAGCCGCTGCACAAAATGCGTGGGAATTTAGCAAAGCATGCTTGCAGGACCCATCGATTGACCTATTGTTACTCGACGAAATCACCTACATGCTGACTTACAAATACATAGACGTAGACGAAGTGATAGAGGCTTTATCAAACCGCCCTGAGAACCAACATGTAGTGATTACTGGCCGAGCCTGCCACAGAGCGGTAATCGACTTAGCGGACACGGTTAGCGAAGTCCGCCCTATTAAGCATGCATTTGAAGCCGGTATTAAAGCGCAAAAAGGTATTGACTGGTAATGACTATTCCAAGGTCTAGCGCACTACTCTGGTTGCTGATCGGTACAATAATGCTTGGCTTGCCCATTAGTCGTTCATTGGCAAGTAGTCATTCATTGGTAAGTACCTTTGAGGGGGCAAAAGAAACAACCAGCGCTAATTTTCAAGAAATAGTACAACTTAGTAAAGAAAATAGGCAGAAACTGCGCATTATTGCGCTAGCTCCGCACATTGTAGAGTCGTTGTTTGAAATCGGTGCTGGCCAGCAACTTATTGCCACCACAGCCCATGCTGACTACCCCGAGGCGGCAAAAGAAATCCTACAAATTGGTAATTATGCTCGCCTGCAGATTGAAAAAATTGTCCAATTGCAACCTGACCTCGTTATCGCCTGGAAAACCGGTAACCCGGGAGATGATTTATCACGCTTGCAGAAATATCACACAAAAATCGTGTATTCGAATCCCAGAACACTAGCCCAAGTTGCTGATGAACTACGTATGTTGGGGCGGCTTACTGGGCGCGAAGAAGTCGCAGAAAAGGCCGCATCTCAGTATCAAAACAAACTCGCATACATTGAATCACGTTACGCAAATAAAATGCCCGTTATCACCTTTTATGAGCTGTGGTCGCGCCCACTACGCACAGTGGCACACACCGCGTGGCCGCAACAACAATTGATCCTTTGCGGCGCACAAAATCCCTTTGTTAATGCCACAGATGACTACCCATCTGTCGGATTAGAACAGGTCTTGGTTTCTTTACCTCAAGTGATTATTCAACCTACACAACATGCCGCTGATTCACCTGATTCTATTAACTGGGGTCAATGGCAGCACATACCGGCGGCCAAAAATCAGTTTATTTTCCATCCTAATGCCGACAAAGTTCATCGCATGACCAGCCGTATGCTGGATGAGGTCGCTATAATGTGTGAGCAAATCGATGTGGCTCGTCAGTTTTACCAAGCCGATGTCCTGGCGCCTAATTAGTCGAGTACTGATATATTTATGACCGTCACAGCAAACCACCCCATCACTAAGCACTTTTATCTTTGTCGTCATGGGCAAAGTGAATTTAATGCCAAAGGGATATTGCAAGGCCGCCTTGAAAGTTCTCTAACTGAACTTGGCAGGCAACAAGCTCATCGTTTGGCTATAAAAGCCCAACTATGGAATATTCAGCATATCGCCAGTTCAAATCTAAGTCGCGCTCAGCAAACCGCAAAAATCTGCGCCCAAACGCTTGGGGTAACGCATGAATGTGTAGCCAATCTAGCTGAGCGTCAACTCGGATGTTGGCAGGGCCAACCTGTAGATGAGCTATCTGAGTTCGCTCAGTTTCAAAAGCACTGCTACCAACAAACGAACCTGCCAGCGGGTAATGAAAGTGGCTTTGGCGAAACCACTGATGCGGTACGTCAACGTATGCAAAGCGCGCTCATCACTCTAGCTAAAATAAGTCATCGTGGAGCAAGTAAGTCACCTTCAAACGAAAATATATTAATTGTCAGTCACGGAGACGCCTTAGCTTGCCTGATGAGCCTTTTTACCGCGCCAATACTGGTCAGCAACACGCAAGGTTACAAGCTCATTTTTCAGCAAAACAAATTTCACTGGGGCGGCCTCATTGATTGAGTTCAGCACAGCTCTACTGTCTTTTACTAGTATGACATTAATCGGCTCCCAGCTAATATTTGCCTTGTTGTTGGATCGCATATTAGGTGAGCCCACCCGATGCCATCCTCTGATTGGTTTTGGCAATCTGGCTGATTATTTAGCCAAAAAATTCAACCGCAAAAGCGGCGGGGCTGAGCAGGTTGCATCCACTAAAGGAAAGTCACGTTTCAACGGTATGACCTGTTGGATGCTACTAGTACTACCCTTACCTGTGGCGCTGTGGACACTTAATTATTTCGCCAACGACTATGCCGTTACCAATGACTCCCCTTGGATGTTTGCCCTGATATGGTTACTCAACAGTTGTGTCTTGTATTTAGCCATTGGTATGCAAAGTCTAAAGCAACACGCCATGCAGATTTATCGGCCATTAGCAGATGGCGATCTAAACCAAGCGCGTCACTTCACTGGCTATATGGTCAGTCGTGATACGCAAGCCCTGGCACCTAAAGATATGAGTCGAGCCGCAGTAGAATCTGTGCTAGAAAACGGCCACGACAGCGTGATTGCGAGTGTATTTTATTTTGTAATTGGTGGCGCACCTTTAGTAGTGCTGCACCGATTAGCCAATACCTTAGATGCTATGTGGGGCTATAAAACGCCACGTTTTTTACATTTTGGCTGGTGGGCAGCACGCGCCGATGATCATCTAGGCTGGGCAAGTACCTATTGTACATCGCTACTTTATGTATTGGCCGCGCTTAAAACGCACGATCCCAAGCACTTAGCGTTTGAACATATCTCCCTGGCTTGGCGACAAGCTAAAGACTACAAAAGTAAAAATGGCGGTCGATGCATGGCCACCGGTGCAAGTGCCTTAGGCTTTACCTTAGGCGGCACCGCCCACTATCATGGCAATACCATTCACAGCCCATTGTTGGGTAACGGCAGAGCCGTGACATTAGAAGATATTCCACGCAGTATCACCCTTGTAAAAAGAAGCGCTTGGTTATTTTCGCTTGTAGTATTAAGCATCGGTTTAACGACTAACGCTATTTTCTAAAGAACGAGTTTTGATGGATAAAAATATGTCTGAGCACACCTTAGTTCATGGAGGCCAATTAACTGAGATTGCGCTGCGTTACAATATTCCACTCGAAAAATGGCTCGACTTATCCACAGGGATCGCACCAACGTCTTACCCCGTTGGTCTAATTCCAGCAATGTGTTGGCAACGTTTACCACAACATTCTGACGCCTTACTAAAAGCGGCTCAAGATTACTATCAAACCCCAAATTTACTAGCCACCGCAGGCAGTCAAAGCATTATTCAGGCATTACCCCAGCTTTGCATATCGCAATGTTTCGCAGATGCCCGAGTATGGTTGCCAGCGGTGGGTTATCAAGAACATCGTAAAGCTTGGCAAAACGCCCACTACCAAACTTTAGATTATCAAGACACGCCAGATATTAGGCTGATTAAACAAGGCGATATTGTCCTTGTGATCAACCCGAACAACCCATCAGGTAAATTACATACAAGGCAGCAGTTAACTGAACTGCTTCTTACTATCAGCGCTAAAAAGGGCTTGCTGATCATCGATGAAGCCTTTATGGATGCCACGCCAGAACACACCATGACACCACTACTGGCCTGTAACAGGGATTCATCGGACAACAATATCAACCAAGACGCCTTGATTATTCTTCGCTCCGTGGGGAAATTCTTTGGTTTAGCGGGTATTCGCTTAGGTTTTGTTGTCGCCCATGATTATTGGCTCAAGCCCATAGCTGATGTTTTAGGGCCATGGTCAGTTAGCGGTCCAGCGCAATATGTCGGTAGGCAGGCTTTAACTGACAGGTGTTGGCAACAAGAACAAACGACTGTACTTAATCGTTTGAGCAGCGCACTGGAGGGTGTGTTAGTTCAGGTGTTTACTCGACCGATTCACGGAACAACATTATTTAAAACGGTCATCACTGCGCAAGCACCAGCCATATTTGAAGCGTTATGCAAGCAAGGTATTTATATACGTCTGTGCGACGAAAAAAATGCACTGCGTTTTGGTATTCCCAACGAGCAAGGCTTAAAACAACTGGAAAGTGTTCTGCTTAGCCAGCCGATCCAAAGATTACTTTGAAGGCGCGCTATTCGGCGCACTATTCGGCGAACGTCGCGGCTAAGTGATCAAGCAATGCTCTGATGCGTGCAGGCAGATGTCGACTAGAGGCATATACCGCATTTAAAATTAATTCGTTTGCTTCGTAGTTTTCAAATAACAACTGCAAACTACCGTCCTGTAAGTAGGGCTCCGTTACGTATTTGGGGCCCATACCTATCCCCAAACCTTGGGATGCCATATGAGTGACGGCTCTTGGGGAATTAGAAGCAAATGCGCCATGCACATTGACAGTGACGAGCTTACCATTCACTTTAAATCTCCAATTCTCCGGATCAACTTGCGACTTTTGCATCAAGCAATTATGCGTCGCCAGCGCACTAGGGTGAGATGGTTTCCCATGACGCGATAAATAGTCCGGGGAAGCAAATACCACAATTCGCATCTTCATAAGCCTTTTAGCGATAAGCGTTGAATCTTGTAATTGACCAAAGCGTATTGCCACGTCAACTCCCTCGTCGATGATAGCTACGTGCCGATCAGATAAATTCAGCTCTACACTAATATTTGGATGCTGCTGCAAAAAGGGTTCAAGGGCGTCCACCAGTTTAGTACTGCCAAATGCCGTGGGCGCAGTCAATCTGATAGTGCCCGACAGCGCGGCTTGGCGATGCTGTATCACATCCTCTAATTCATCAAACTGCTCTAGCAATGGCACACAGCGTTCAAAATAGGCCCGCCCTGTTTCGGTTAACATCACGCTTCTTGTGGTGCGGTGAAAAAACAGCGCGTTGTATTTTTGCTCCAACTGACCAATGTACTTGCTTGCCAACTTCGTGCTTATACCTATCTGCTTAGCACCGTCGGTAAAAGATTTTTGGCGCGCGACGGCGACAAAGGTTCGCATGCCATCAAGGGTATCCATTAATGTGTCCCGTCGTTATTAAATCAATACATTACAGCTCAGTCAATTAAGTACATTTTGTACATAGTTATTCCACAAATCAACATATTGTTCATAGAACTATTCATGGCTATTGTTTGTTCAACAAAAAGTAAGGGAAAGCTAGCAGCCAAATACCTACTACCGGCATATATCCCCAATGCAGTGCAACTTAAAAAGGTTTATTTTATGTTAAATACTATCCGTATCCATTCATTTCCCCTATCAGGTCACGCCCAGCGGGCAGAACTTTTTGCTAACTTAGCCGGAATTGCCCACGATGTTATCAATGTTGACTTAGCCGCAGGTGAACACAAAGAAGCGCCATTTCTAGCACTAAACCCCGCAGGTCAAGTACCAGTGCTAGAAGACGGAGATATAGTTATCTCAGACTCGAATGCCATTTTGGTCTACTTAGCACGCAAGTATGCACCTGCATTTCTACCATCAGATCCTGTCCTTGAAGCCCAAGTGCAAAAGTTTTTGAGTCTGGCTGCCGGCGAAATCGCTTTTGGTCCTTGTGCTGCGCGTCTTGTAACGGTATTCAACGCACCTTTAGATGCCGACTTTGCCAAGGCGACAGCTAACAAAGTATTAAACAAACTTGAGACTCACTTGGTAGGCCGTGAGTTTTTGGTGGGCGACAGTGTCACCATTGCCGATGTCGCCATTTATACCTATACCGCTCATGCACCAGAGGGCAACGTATCACTAGATAATTATCCAAATGTACGTCGTTTTTTAACTAACATTGAAGCACTGAGGGGATTCAAGCCTATGGCAACAACCAAAGTCGGTTTGCTTAGTCGAGGCTGATAACGTCAAAGTTTAAACGGGTTGAGCTCACTTAGCCCCTCCCTACTAACCAAAGGTATTGAGCAGGTTTACTGCACTGGAGTAACTGATGAGGCTTAACGACCACGACTCACCTTTTCATACAGGTGAACAGCAAATGCAAACCCGTATCGGTAAACTTGAGCAGATGGATAAAATTGGTCGTCGAGCGATCCGCTCCTCTATGCCCGAACAGCACCGAAAATTCTTTAGTCAGTTACCGTTTCTGATAGTAGGCAGTGAGGATGCGAAAGAGCAGCTTTGGGCTTCGATCTTGTCTGGCATTCCCGGTTTTGTGAAGTCTCCGGCACCGACAGTATTAACCATAGACACCCCAGTATTAAAGGGCGATCCCCTTGCTGATTCGTTAATTATCGGTTCACGTCTTGGCTTATTAGGTATCGAAATGCCTACTCGACGTCGAAATCGAGTTAATGCTAGCGTCAGCGCTATCTCTGGGCAGTATTTATCCCTTGAAATAGAACAATCATTTGGTAATTGCCCACAATATATACAAACCCGTGATATTGATTCCATCCGCGTCCCAGACACACAGTTTACTGCACCAGCTGCGAAACATTTCAGCCATTTAAGTACACAAGCAAAAGCTTTTATTAAACAAGCCGATACGTTTTTTGTTGCCAGCTCAGCAGGGGGGAGTGAGAATACTACAACCTCAGGTGTTGATGTATCACATCGCGGTGGCATGCCAGGTTTTGTCGGTTTAGAAAGTGAAAATAAGGCTGGTGATACACTAACGATCCCTGATTTCTCTGGTAATAACTTCTTCAATACCATGGGTAACTTCGTGCTCAACCCAAAAGCAGGTTTACTCTTTGCAGACTTCACAACCGGTGACTTACTTATGCTAACGGGAAAAGTAGCCATTATGGCGGAAGATGACCCTAGAATTATCGCTTTTCAAGGAGCAGAACGAGGCTGGCAATTTACCTTAACCCACGGTATACACCTTAAAAACGCCCTGCCCTTTAGAGCTCACTTTAACGACTATTCACCCAACTTAAAGAACACCGGCACATGGGATCATGCTAATGCATCTCTTGTTACTGAGAGTAAGCAATAAAGCCAACAACGTAACGTTTTAGAATAACGAGCAAACGCATATTTTAATCACAAACATCATCACGAGGATATAAACATGAGTACACGCCCCCCCTTACCCCCTTTTACCCTCGAGAGCGCTCGTGAAAAAGTTCGCTTGGCAGAAGATGGTTGGAACAGTCGCAACGCTGAAAAAGTCGCTCTCGCCTATACACTCAATACACAATGGCGTAATCGCAGTACCTTTATTCACGGCCGCGACGAAGCTGCTGCTTTCTTAAAGACCAAATGGGATAAAGAGCAAGCGTATCGCCTGATAAAAGAACTATGGGCCTTCACCGATAACCGCATTGCTGTTCGTTACGCCTACGAATGGCATGACGACAGCGGGAACTGGTTTCGCTCATACGGCAATGAAAACTGGGAATTCGATGAAAATGGCTTAATGCAAAATCGATTCGCCTGTATTAACGATTTACCAATTGAAGAGTCAGCACGCAAATTCCATTGGCCTCAAGGGCGTCGGCCTGACGACCACCCAGGATTATCAGAACTAGGGTTATAATGCTCAATAGTCAAAAAGTATAAAAAACTTCGCTAAACGATGCTTTTTATACTTTGAATAGTCGGCGATAACGCTTATTTAAAACTCACCACAGTGAGAATGCTTTCGCCGCTGTGCATTAAATAAAATGCGCGGTTGATGCTTTCGATTGGCATTGTATAGGAAATAAAATCGTTTAACGCAAACTCGCCTGCTAAATAACGCTCAACATAACTGGGTAATTTACTCGACCTTTTATTCCCCCGAAAGCTGAGCCTCGCCATACGCAAACGGTAACCAATTGAAATGGACGAGTTGAAATCTTTTGCCCTGCCCCAGCGACTCCGATAATTATTTATTCGCCCCATCCTTTATGGCAGCAATTAAACGCCAAATGCATAGTATTGACGTTATCAATATATTCAAATAAATAATCAATACCGCCGTCTGTTAACTCAGCAATCATGTCTTGAAGCGATTGGTCATAATCGTTTAGGTAAATGCATTGTGTGGCGTCGGCCTTTTTGGCTCGCTCTAATTTTCGTTAATTAATGGCAGTGATGCGGGTGGTGCCTGCCTTTACCGCGCCGATTATCCAATACCAACGCAGCCGAAGATAACCACACTTGCACCAACTTCCAGTTCAGCGATATTCATCACCGCCCAATACTTGTGGTCACGCCACGGCCAAATAAGCAGACTTCACCAAGAGGCGCTTGAGGATTCACCTTTGCTAGTGAAATTTCGGGTAATAGGGTGTATTCACAAAGGTCGAGCAAGACATATAGTGAAAAATAGGCTGACCCTCATTGTAAAAACGCGCAGTGCCATCTGGCTTCAAGCTTTTACCTTGGGTTTAGCAAATTTTTTGGCACAAGTTAATCTTGCCTAGCAAATAGGATTACCACTCACCACATTCGGGTGTATACAAAGGAATAACATGTACGCCAACCGTTACGCTAGTTGCACCCTCGCCAACGTCCTCAACAATACCACCACCTTCATGATCGAGTACCACAGGGAAAAAACTCTAGAATCACCACTCATAGAGTAAACACATCGCTGTGGCATACGCCCGTCACCACGATACCAACTAACCCTTCGCCTTATTTGGCCAGCATTACGACTATTTATCTACAATCATCGAGAAAACCCCGTGATCAGAACGAAGTGATGTCGCGGGGATGAATCGACTTATCCTTGCTCCCGAATGTATTCCCTTATCGTCTCAGCGCTTGCATTGCCTACAGAGCAAACGAAATAGCCGTCTGACCAAAAAGCCTTTTCAACCCAAAACTGATGTTTTAAATATGGGAACATTTTCCAAATCTTAGCGGTTGTCTCCTGCTTAATCCTCCTTACATATTGCCCAACGGAATATTTAGTACCTATTCTGATAAGCATGTGAATATGATCAAGGTCTATTTCAATTTCTTCAACGTCAAAGTCTGAACGAGATGCGATGTCAGATACTATTCGTTTAACAAACTCGCCTAAACGATCCTTTAATATTGGTTTTCTATCTTTTACAACCAATATTAAATGTAATGCTATTAGGTATTTGCAATGTGATTTAGTTTCATAATCCATCTTGACAACCCCTTTTCATACAGTAGTCTATACAGTATATAAAAAAGACGCTTAGATTCAACTACAGGCTCAATCCTACGCCAACCCAAGAAGCTAAACTCATCGAGTTTGGCGCGACAGCGCGTGGCATTTGGAACCTTTTGTTGTCTGAAAATATACGTCGATACGAGTATGATAAAACGTTTCTGTTTTACAAAGAAATGGCTTCACTTCTAAAGGAGTTAAAGCCTTACGAAGAGTTCAATTGGATCAAAGAGTTTGATTCTGCGGCGGCTCAGCAAGTTGCACGCGACTTGGAAATTGCATTAAAGAACGCATTCTCGAAAGGCCGTTTGCAGCGGTTTCCAAAGCATAAAATCTCATATAAAAAGCAAAAACTTCACAATGATAGCTTTAGAGCTGTGAATAATTCGAACTGCATCCGAATCGAAGATGGAGCCATAAGCATTCCCAAGGTTGGCAAAGTCCCTATCATTTTGCATCGTGAGTTGGCGAGTAAAATTAAGACCGTAACCATTCAGTATCGTCACGGAAAGTGGGAGTGCAGTATTACTCAGGAAGTCGAGTGTAAGGCAGCTAAACGTGTTTTGCATGGTATTGTCGGATTTGATATTAACTCGAAACAGACAGTGGTCGGTTCAAACGGTTTCGTTGCCGAGAACCCGAAGTTTTTAAAACAATCAAAAGCTAAATTGACTCAACTACAACGCCAGCTTGCTCGAAGAAATAAAGGCTCAAATCGCTGGCAGGAAACTAAGCAGCGCATCAATAAATTACACGGCAAGATTTCTAGGCAAAGGCTCGACTTTGCTCATAAAATTTCACGACAGATAACCAATGAAAGTGATATTTTGTGTTTTGAAAATCTAAACGTAAGAGCGATGCAAAAATTCAATGGCAGCATGGTGACCGACAACGTGATGGGCTTGATAACCCAGCTTTCAAAATACAAAGCGGAGATTGAAGGTAAGCTCTATCACGAGATTGGTAGATTCCAGAAGTCCACTGGCATTTGCTTAGAATGTAGTCAGCATCATACACTCTCATTGAGCGATAGAAATTTCACATGCACTGCTTGTCAGACTTATCAAAGTCGAGACCTATCTGCGGCTAAAAGTATCGTCAGAACAGGTGAATTAGATTTAATTGCGGCTGGAATCGTCGCAAGGGTAAACCCCGCATCTCAGCATAAATCAGCTATTAAAACGAAAGTCTTCGAGCTATTGAAGTTTGCCGCTGGATACTAGACAACCTAGCCGATGCAGAGAAACTTGTATCTAATTTTCACGACACCCCAAAGGGGAACGTACGCTTAACCGCGCCAGTCACCTATGGCGAAGAGGTTATCATGCCCATAGTGAATGAATTTTTACTGGCCTATCCCGAGATAAATGTACGTGTCGATTTAAGTAACCAGCGGGCAGATTTAATCTACGAGGGATACGACTTTGCCATTCGCCTCGGACATTTAGCAGACTCAAATCTGATTTCCCGCAAGTTAAGCTCTCGTAAACTCATTGTGTGTGCCACCCCCGAATACTTAGCCCTGCATGGTACGCCAATAAACCTCGACGAACTAAGTCACCAAAACTGCTTAGTTGGCAGCGCTGATAGTTGGCGCTTCACACATAACAATAAAAGTGAACAAATACTAATAAGCGGTCGACTGCGTTGCAACAGCGGACACAGTTTAGTTAAAGCAGCCCTCAAACATATTGGCCTTATCCAATTACCTGATTATTACGTTCAGCCCTACATTGAAACGGGCGAACTCATCTCCGTATTAGATACCTATCAAATGACCGAAGAAGGCATCTGGGCACTATATCCAGACAAACACTATCTACCCAATAAAATTAAAGTCCTACTAGAATTTATTCAACAACACCTCAAAGATAAATAACCATGCAGACATGACAGATATCTCTACCTTGTAGGGATACCGATTTTATAAAGGATCTTATAAGAACACCCAAGATAGCGATCTTATAAGGACACCCAAGATAAATTAACCTGTTTTACAAGGACACCCAACATAAAATCCCCAATTTATTCCAATCTATCCTAAACTTGGAAGGTGTTTCATTTATCGTCTGGTAGGTTTGTCATGCCTCAGCCACGAAAAAGTCAAATTAGCTTAATTGATACCCCTTATTATCATTGCGTTTCACGTTGCGTTCGTCGTTCATTCTTATGTGGGATTGATAAATATTCAGGCCAAAGTTACGAGCATCGCCGTGAATGGGTAGAAAAACGGCTACTCTTTTTATCCACAGCTTTTACGATAAGCATTTGTGCTTATGCGGTTATGGCTAATCATACTCATGTGGTACTACATGTAGATAAATCATTGGCCGAAAGCTTAGATACCTCAGAGGTATTGCGCCGCTACCATAAATTACATAAGGGCTCTCTGCTGACCCAGAAATATATAGTTGGTGACAAACTCACAACTGGCGAGCTTATTACCTTTAATGAAACGGTTGAACTGTATCGAAAACGTTTATATGACATCAGTTGGTTTATGCGCGATATCAATGAACATATTGCCAGAGAGGCCAACAAAGAGGATGGTTGCACCGGCCGATTTTGGGAAGGACGTTTTAAATCTCAGGCTTTGTTAGATGAAAGCGCTGTATTAGCGTGCATGGCCTATGTGGATTTAAATCCTATTAGGGCAAAGATGGAATCAACGCCTGAAACCTCAAAGCACACCAGCATCAAAAAACGCGTTCAGGCGATCAAAAATAAACAACAACAACCAAAAAATTTGATGCCTTTTGTGGGTAACCTAAGACAAAATATGCCTAAGGGCATCGCATATTCGTTACAAGACTATTGTGAGTTACTCGAGGCCACAGGCCGTTGTATTATTAATGATAAAACGGGATATATCGACAAATACCAAAACCCAATTTTAGATCGATTAGGCTTAGATTCAGCCCAATGGCTGACGTTGACAACTGAATTTGAAAAACACTTTTTTTGTGCTGCAGGTGCAGAACTGATGATGAATGCATTTAAAATCCATACGCACCATCAACGCATGAGGGGAATAGGCAAAGCAAAAGTACTACTTAAAAGTGCTTAATTAGCATTAGATAACCACACTGCAGACAACCACCTCGCAATTAACACATTCGAAGAAACTTCGTGTGCACGAATCTCTTCCAAATCGTCATTTTCACCGCTTAATACCTCAAATTATTCGTCGCTTTACATTTTACTAGCAATATTTTTTAACTCTATAAAAGAGCATGGATAAAATAGATTTTCACACCGCTATTTACATTGGGTGTCCTCATATATTCCTCATATCCTCTTACGGGGTATTTATATAATGGGTGTTGTTATATTTTATTATATTTTCTATTTTTTTTTATGATGGGTGTCATGGCATTTGTTATAAATTTGTTGATGGGGAGGAGGTTTGGAGATTGAAGTTATTCGGCATTAATAGTGGTGTGCAGAGCCTAATTCATTGACTTTGATGGTAACTGTTTGTATGGTCTGCGCCGCTATTCTAGGTGCCTGTTAGTTGTGAGCCATTTCAACAGAACAGGGTAAACGGGAAGTATGGTGTCGCCAGACAAATCATGGCTGTCTAGGTTAACCCATCGCTGCCCCCGCAACGGTACGCATACTTTGAGATGCCAGCCCGACACCGGCCTATGAACTAGTTATTTACGAATGAAGCGGAGGGCTTCATTAGAATGCACCTATCAAATTAACTTGTTGCTTGCTTTAGTTTTGACGCTATTTTATCGGTTTTAAATGTCATTTCGCTGTATATCGCTGCAAGATTATTATAATTAACGCATTTTACCCCTCCTTCGATCGTTAACTTTATTAGATTGAGGAACACACATGCAACACCAATCATTGGCTTTCGCCATCTCTATTGCCCTAGCTGCCAGCCCGGCTATTGCACAAACATCAGAGCAAGCGACGCAAACAACCAAAGTCGACAGCAGCGAGAAAAATGTCGAACATATGGTAGTGGTATCTAGCCGCGTGCCGATGCCAATTCGTGAAATTGCCACATCGGTATCAATTGTAACCCGCCAAGACATTGAAGCCCGAGGCTATACAAATTTAGCTGATGTACTGCGCACGCAACCATCCATTACCGTTACCAACAGTGGTAGTGCAGGTTCTGCCACCAGCTTAAGAATTCGTGGCGAAGAGGGTTACCGCACACTGGTACGCATTGACGGTGTTGACGTGTCTGATCCAACGGCGACCCAAGTAGCACCTAAATTTGGCCAAATTCAAAGTAGCAATATTAACCGTGTTGAAATACTCCGCGGTAGCCAAGGCTTAGTTTATGGCGCTGATGCAGGTGGTGTAATCAATATTGAAAGTGCCAACGGCGTAGGCGCGCCATCAGGGCAAGTCTCTGCAGAGTATGGTCGTTATAATGCCACCAATTTGGCTGCTGATGTGGGCGGCTCAAGTGACAAGTTCGATTACTACGTAGCAGCCTCTGACTTTTCAACTGACGGTTTTAACTCCCTTGTTGATGACAACGAATCCCAAGACGCAGATGGTTACGACAACACCACCCTGCATGCCCGATTAGGCTATCAAGCAACCCAAGATTTAAAACTTGGTTTTGTCGCCCGTAATACCGACAGTGATGGTGAATACGACAACTGTGGTTTTGGTGCAACGGCCAGCAATAATTGCACTAATGACTTCGAACAAACCAATGTGCGTGCTACAGCAAACTATTCTCATGGTGCATCCGAGCATGAGTTCGCCGTATCTAAGATGTTTATTGAGCGTAATAATTACACCCAAGGAGAGTTCGGATTCGGAGCCAAAGGCTATTCAGAAAAGGCCGAATACTTAGGTAATACTGAACTCAATCAAGATACACGTTTGGTGTACGGCATTGATTGGGAAAAAGAAGCGGTTACCAGCACCGACGATGAGCGTATTCAACGAGGTTACTATGTTGAATATCAAAGCGAAGTGATCAGTAACTTCTTTGTTACCGCTGGAATACGTCACGACGACAACGAAGATTTCGGTGAACACACTAGCTACCGTTTAAGCAGTGCTTATATTTGGGACCTCGATGAAAACGAACTTAAACTGCGCGGTGCATATGGTACTGGTTTCAGGGCACCAAGCTTATACGAAATAGGCTTTAACACTGGGCCTTACTCTTATGCTCCAGCAGCAGAAATTGACTTAAAAGAAGAAACCACCAAAGGTTTTGAAATTGGCCTGACCTACGCCTTAGCGTCTGGTTCACAGTTTGATGCCACCTACTTTGATCAGAAGATCCAAGATAGCATTTACTATGATCTCGCAACTTTCTCCGGTTATTTACAAGATTTAGGTGAGAGCAGTTCAAAAGGTATCGAATTAATCGCCGACCTTGTTATATCTGACAGTGTCGGTGTCACCGCTAATTACACCTATAACGACACTGAAGACACCGCTGGTGAGCAGCGCCGTCGTCGTCCGCGTAATTCAGGTAGTGTGAGTGTTTATTACGACAACGACACATGGAAACTCGCGGCAACATTGCGCTCATTGCATGATGCGGTCGACGGTATTCAGCTTAAAGGCTACGAAGTATTTGATATCAGTGCACGTTATGCTGTCAATCAAGAGCTTAGTTTAAGCGCCCGTATCGAAAACGCGTTCGATGCTAACTATCAAGATATTGCGGCTTATAACACCTCAGGTGCTGCTGGCTATGTGGGCGTGCAATATCAGTTTTAAGGGGTAAGATTTAGGCATCGCGCTTAAACCTTAATTTTACCCAGAGGGATGTTTCTACATCCCTTTTTTATTGCTTCATATTGCGCATCACGGCTTATTAAAATACCCAAATTTCAGCTATAAAAAAGCTAACCCAAAGGTTAGCTTTCTATTTTTTAATCTTTTAGGCGTTAGCCGAGCTGAATGGTTAGCTCATTAAGCACCTAAGCCAATCAATACTTATACCGCAACAGGCTTATGCTTTTTGTGAGTTATCACTAGTAAAATCATACCAATGACGATGACAACTGCACCAATCGGCTTGCCTAAATCAGGGGACAAGTTAAAACCAATCGCAGCCGTCATAATATAAGAAACGGTCACACCCGTGGTAATAACCGCAGGTATGCTGGCTATCCAATGAAAAGTCCCACGGTCGAACAAGTACTTAGTCGCTAACCACAATACGCTGGTCGACAGCAACATGTTGGAGAAGGCGAAATAACGCCAAATCAATGAGAAGTCGAGTTTCGTCATAAAGTAAGCAATGGTTAAAATAGGTATAGCAAGCAATAAGCGATTACGTACACTTTGGGGAATATTAAACGCATCGACCACGGTTAAGCGCAATGAACGAAACGCTGTATCGCCAGAAGTGATAGGGAACACGGCCACAGCAATAATCGCCATTATGCCGCCAAATACACCTAAGTAACTGTTCGCAACATGGTTCACCACTAATCCTGGGCCACCTTGGTCGAGCAATTCTTTTAATCCTGCATAGCCATCAGGGAACGCAGCAATACCGGCTAACGCCCATACGCAGGCTACGATGCCTTCACATACCATGGCGCCGTAATATACTGGGCGTACATATTTTTCGTTGGTTAAACAGCGAGCGATTATAGGTGCTTGAGTTGAGTGGAAACCACTAATAGCGCCGCAGGTAATTGTCACAAATAATAACGGCCAAGTTGGCAGTCCATCAGGGTTAGGCTCTAAGAAGTCATGAGCATGGTCGGCCTCAAAATAGGCCATAAAATCCCCTGTTACCGGTAAGTGGGGCGCCTCTATTAATAACGCAACCGCAATCATCGTGGTCATCACTATCATCAACAAGCCAAATATAGGGTAAAACTTGGTGATAATTTTATCGATAGGTAAAAGGGTCGCTAAGAAGTAGTAGCCCAAAATAACCAATACCCAAAAGGTATTATTTGCTAGAAACGTATCTTGAAAATAATCAAGATTACTGAGTAGACCGGCCGGGCTCATAATAAAAACTACGCCCACAAAAAACAGTAACATAGCGGTAAATATCAGCATAAAGCCTTTAAAGACCACATTATAATAATGGCCAGCGATTTCAGGCAGGCTTTTGCCATCCTCTTTAATGCTCATCACACCAGAGAAATAATCGTGAACCGCGCCACCTAAGACATTACCAAGAACTATCCACACGAGTGCAATCGGGCCATATAACGCCCCCAATATAGGACCAAAAATAGGGCCTACACCAGCAATGTTTAAAAATTGGATTAAAAAAGCACGAACAGGATGGATCGGAACGTAATCTACACCTTCGCTGAAGCGAGATTGCGGAGTGGCAACAGTCGGGTCGATCCCTGCTTGTTTCTCAACAAATGGGCTATAAAACTTATAGCCAAGGATCAATATAGTGATACAAATAAAAAAGATGATCATAACAGCGCGTATCTCTGTTTAGCGTAGTTCGAAATAGAGCGCGACAAATGCACCCCGCCTTTCATTCCATGAATATGTTTAATAATTTAACAGAACGTTAAAATATGGCGGCGATAATAACAAACTAGAACACAACAAAAAACGGTAAACACACGTTATTACTAACAACAGGTTAAAGAATATGTAACTAACCTGTATTTATGTATAACTATTCGCCAAACCCTGGTACTGGTATGACCTATTTCGAATCAGACCTAGATGCGATAAGGGCTAGGCGGAATGGGTACGATTTAATTCACTGAACGTTTTTCAGCCAAAACTTCAGCTAATTCATAATTACCTTGGCTTAAGGCGATATCGACTAGGCTATTACCTGAGCCATCTTTAGCAGCGAGGTCTGCTCCTGCTTCGGTTAACGCAGTAATCGTTTCAGTGCGATTAAAAAGAGTGGCAAACATGGCAGCGGTTTGGCCATTAGCGTTTGTTTGATCTACATCACAATCAGCACTAATCAATGCTTTAATGGCGCCAAAATTGCCTTTAAATATAGCGCCCATTAACGCAGTATTCCCTGAGTTATCTTCCTGACACGCATTGATTTCATCTTGACTGAGTAAATAGGTAACTGCGTCTGTCTGCCCGTGATAAGCAGCCAGTATTAGAGCCGTGTAGCCTTTTTTATCCGCCACATTCATATTTAATCCAGCAGCATAATAAGCGCTTAGCGTTGACACGTCACCTTGGCGAGCGGCATTGAAGTATAAAGTCTGTAAGCGTTCACTATCAACAGGTTGTGCATTAGTTATAAATGCGCTGGCAAATAACATAACTCCTATAAGGCTTTTTATAGAGAAGGTGAAAATAGCGTTCATGACTAACTCCTGAGTTGAATAGTTAAAAATATACGTTATGAAGGAATACGGCGTGTCTTGTAACTTATTCACATGACACGCCGCGGTGAGCTATCACCCTACCCTACAATTTTAACAACGCTTCGAGGGGGGCGATAAACCAAGCTTACAAATCGGCTTTGTAGTAAATGCGGCTAAAATCATCTGCCACTTTCTTCGCATGTTTTTCACGCTCAGCTTGTACTTCAAGCAATTGTTTTGCCGTCTCTTTCACTTTGCTAAGCGGTGCGCTAGCAAACTTAGCCACACCAGTGCCGTAGTTTTTGTCTGCGTTGTACATATATGCACTAATAATGACGCGGATCTCTTCTTCTGGCACACCTGCTAGCGTAGTCCCTAAGTTTTCAATTAAATGCTGTTGCTCAACTTTACTAAATGAACGGAATTTCTCACCGGCCTGAGCAAAGTTACGCTGCTTATAAAACGGCGCTTGTTGTGTTGTACCCGCTAAAGGCGTTTGCGCATATTTGTACTGATTATCATCATTCAAGTCTAAACGTCGGCTTGGCTGGTAGTTAACGTCACGCGCGCTGCTGGTGGTACGTAATTTACCGTGTTGCTCGTGGTTATTAATCACGGCATTACGCGGTGCGTTAATTGGAATACGGTAAGCGTTTACGCCAATTCTGTAACGCTGAGTATCAGCATAAGAAAACAAACGGCCTTGCAACATTCTATCTTCTGATGGCTCAATACCGGGTATTAAGTTACTTGGCGCGAATGCCGCTTGCTCTGTTTCTTCAAAGAAATTATCCGGTACACGATTAAGGGTTAACTTGCCTATTTTCTTAGCCGGTACAAGAGACTCAGGCCAAATTTTAGTGGTGTCTAACGGGTTAAATTCAAAATCGTCTAACTGTTGAGGGTCCATCGTTTGCAAGTATAAATCCCACGATGCAGTTTCACCGTTTTGACCAATACGGGTATAAATATCGGTGGTCAAAGGTTGAAAGTCACGACCTTGCATTTCTTGTGCTTCCTTTGCAGTGAAGTTCTTTTGGCCTTGGTTGGTTTTCCACGTCAATTTAAAATATTTAACTTGGCCTTTATCATTCACAAACTTGTAAGCATGAACACTTGAACCATCCATATTCAGGTAGCTTTTTGGCGTGCCCATATCTGAAAATAAGTGCGTCAACATATGCGTCGATTCAGGCTGATGAGAGAAAAAGTCAAACAAGCGCGCAGCGCTTTGTGCGTTCGTAACAGGTGACGGCTTCAAACTGTGCACCATATCTGGGAATTTAATCGCATCACGAATAAAGAAAATCGGGAAGTTATTACCCACTAAATCCCAGTTGCCTTGTTCAGTGTAAAATTTAACGGCAAAACCCCGTGGATCGCGCAATGTTTCTGGCGATTGGTGACCATGAATAACCGCAGAGAAACGCACAAACACGTCAGTTTTTTTATCGTCACCTTGGAAAGGTGCGGCCACGGTTATGTCTGATAAATCTACGTAATTCTCGTAAAACCCATGAACACCAGTGCCTCGGGCGTGCACTACACGCTCAGGTACACGTTCACGGTCGAACGCGGCTAGTTTTTCAATCAAGTGACTGTCTTGCAATAACACAGGTCCCCAAGGACCTGCGGTTTGAGAATTCTGATTATCGCCAACAGGGGCGCCGTTTTGGCGAGTAAGCGTATCAGCGCTTGTCATACTTGCTACGCTAAACAGCGTTGCGGCAACGAGAAGTGTGGTTTTTATTTTCATTTTAATTCTCCAAAAGAGTCTTAGTTATCCCAAGCAATTTATGTGTATGGGATCCAATCTGGTTTTTATTATTTATATGTGGCAGTTAACCGCGCATTCGCTAATCACTTACACATCATACTTACGGGTCGTGAGCGGCTATTTATGCTGCTCTCATCGGCCTGTCCTGTGGCTGAAACGGAGTATGCTGAGAAAGGTAGATGCAATAAAATGATTAAAACAGATTCAGACAATCTATATTTCCGATGAAAGGACTCTCAACGGTGCTCCAGCTTCACCTTTTGCAGAAAACTAGCGAGTTAAACGTCACAAACAGCTTGCCTATAATAAAAAATTCCTGCGCCCGTCTACTGCAAGCCATAATTATTCGCTATAGTGTGCTATCGCTGGGCTTACTCATCTGGGTTACAACCAATAAAGCGTTCATTTTGGTCTATTTAACTTTAAAATTTGGGTATCGCTATGACACTTCTACGCTGTATTGTTGCTTTATTAACGTGTGCCTTTTATGGGTTGGCATGTGCCGAAAGCGCTCAGCCGTTCGTGATTATGATTGGAGTTGACGGCTTACGCCCTGCTAGCATTAGCCAGCAAAATACCCCCAATTTATATCGTCTTGCCCAACAAGGCGTAACGGCAACCAGTCTGACCCCGGCAATGCCGAGCAAAACCTTTGTCAATTTTTACTCTTTGGCAACGGGGTTGCATCCAGAGCATCACGGGATCGTGTCAAACTACCCTTTTGATCGCACCCTTAACCGTGGATTTTCACGTAAAACAGATATTAACGACCCACACTGGTGGGGCGGCGAACCCATTTGGATCACTGCAGAAAAGCAAAATGTGAAGGCCGCGACCTATTTCTGGGTGGGTTCAGAAGTCGCGATTGATAATGTGCGTCCGACTTACTGGAAGCCCTTTAAGCAAGATAAAGACTACGGCGAACGCGTAACCGAGGTGTTGCAATGGTTAACCAAGCCCGAAGCTCAGCGTCCACACTTAGTGACCTTGTATTTTTCTGCCGTCGACAGTGCCGCCCATGAGCATGGTGTTAATTCTCCGCAAGAAATAAACGCCATTAAAAATGTTGATAAACACATCGGTGATTTAATTGCCAGTATAAATAAACTTGCCCTAAGCGACGATACCAATATCGTTGTTGTGTCTGATCACGGCATGGCTAATCTTGCGGACGAGCGCGTGATTAATCTAAACTCTCGGGTTGATTGGTCGCATTTTAATATTCCTGACTGGCACAACAAGAGTCGTCCTGTATTCACATCTTATTTGAACCTCTATGGTGATCAAGCGCACATCGACAGTGCATACCAAGCGCTAATTCAACAACCTATCGAGCATCTGCGCGTATTAAAACGTGGGGAGTTTCCAGCCAATTATCATTTTGATCACCCAGAGCGCGGACCCGATCTAATGTTATTAGCGGATACCGGTTGGAGCGTTTATGCCAGTGAAAATGGCGCTTTACCTGAGCCATTTACATTACAACATTCGGCCACGCACGGTTATGACAATCAAGCCCCTGAAATGGCTGCCACGTTTATTGCTAACGGTCCAGCTTTTGCAAAGCACAGTCATGTAGCCTCGTTTGACAATATTGAAGTGTATAATCTTTTAGCGTGTGCATTAGGCATTACACCGGCTAAAAATGATGGCGATTTGCATCATGTGCGTAACGTTCTCAGTGTTGAAAAACAAACGTGCTTAGCTGATTAGGCTTGGCGTTAAGTGCTCCTATTTAGGGTTTAAAATTACGAGAGCAGCCACGTTCTATACGCAGCAAGTTATTTTAGTGCGTATAATGCGCACAGGTAACAAAAAAACCAGCCATTACATGGGTCAATCCCATACATTCTTTTGGAGAAACCATGGACAACCAGACCAGTTCGCGAAATACCAGCGCCAAAGCATTACGCCTGAATCTTGATGAAAAGAAATACGGAACGATAGTCGAAATTGGCGCAGGCCAAGAAGTCGCACGACAGTTTTTCTTGGCGGGTGCAGCTGCAGGTACCATCGCTAAAACGATGTCGGCCTATGATATGAAATTCTCCGATGCTATTTACGGTGTGCAAGAAGACCGACGTTACGTAAGTGAAGCTCGTGTTAATGCGATGGTGCAGCAAGAATTTGAGCTAGTGCTCGACCGCGTTGGCGAAACCCGTTCAAAGTCATCTCGCTATTTTGCTTACGCCGCCACAGTGGCCGCTAAAAGCTTTAATCGCGTTAGCGAGTGTCATGCTTGGTGTGGTATACGCGTGCAGATGTATCCTGGTGCTGAACCATCAGACATTACAGTCCACGTGCGCATGCTTGACGACAACGCCGAAGCACAGCAACAAGCGCTTGGTGTTATTGGGGTTAACTTAATTTATGCCGCTTACTATTATTTTGAAAACCCAAAGAAAATCATCGATTCACTAACCGACAATATTAAATCGGGTCGCATTGAAATCGACTCCATTGAATTTCAAGGGCCTTACTTCGAAGACGTGGATAACCGTGCTAAGAACATTCACCTGATCAGAAGCTGGAAGACCCGAGCCATTATGTTCAAGCCAGACGGCACAGTGGCCGTGCCAGCTGAAATGCTTTATAAAAAGAACGTACTGACTATACGCGGCTCATTTCGCCCAGTGACCAAGCTTAATGTAGACATGATTGAACAAGGTCAGTTAGCATTTAGTAAGTTACCGGGTGTTGAAGCAGGTAATACCATGGCCATTGCTGAAATTACCCTAAACGATAGCCGAGGCAACGACGCCAAAGTACCGTCCAAAGATATTATCGCTCGAGTGCAGTTACTTAACTCATTGGGTTATAACGTTATGGTGTCGGATTACACACGTTACTTCTCGCTCAGAGCCTACTTTAGGCAGTACACCAAGTTACAAATCGGTATTGTGGTTGGTATGATCAACATCAAGCAAATCTTCGACGAAGAATCTTATCGTGGTGTTGAAGGGGGGATCTTAGAAGGCTTTGGTAAGTTATTCCCTGATAACACCCGCTTATTCGTTTATCCTGAACTTGATGAACACGGTGAACTGCACGATTTTGTATCGGTTAAGGTGCCTGAACATTTGCGCTTTTTATACCGTCACCTGCTAGAAAACAACTTTATCCAAGGCATAGACTGCAGTGACCATCAACTGTTTAAAATATTCTCCCGTGATGTATTGAAGCAATTAAGTAATGGTCGCGGTGATTGGGAGAATTCTCTGCCAGAAGGTGCATCCGAAGAGATAATAAAAAATAAGTTCTTTGGTTTCAAAGGGTAAACTTTAAGCACGTAAAAAATACTATTTATGTAAGGCTGAATAACACGTCAGCCTTGGCATTTCTTGTTCTAGATCAATTTTCTAATTTACACTTCTACTAAACTCGCAGGGTTATTTTTCATTCACCCATATTTACTTGCGAGCACACTTTATGCATTCCTCTGTTATGTTTGACTCTGCTTTATTACAAAAATACCCCGCCCGTGGTCCGCGATACACTTCGTACCCTACGGCGCTGAATTTTACCCCCAAGTTTGGCAAACCAGACTTGCTGAAAGCCATTGAGCAAAGTAACAATAAAACCTTATCCTTGTATGTGCACATCCCATTTTGTCATAAGCTGTGCTACTACTGCGGATGCACTAAAGTTGTCACGCGTCTGCAATCAAAGGGCGACGTGTATCTGGATTACCTAATTAAAGAAATCGAATTACAAGCACAACACATGGGCCACAAACCTGTAACGCGGGTGCATTTAGGTGGCGGTACACCTAACTTCTTAAACGACATCCAATTGAAGCGCCTAATGGATAGCCTCAAAAAGTATTTCAACTTCACCAGCGAGGCAGAAATAGCCATAGAAGTAGACCCCCGAGATATGACGTGTGAGCGCATTGATACCATGGCTGATATGGGCTTTAACCGACTCAGCATTGGTCTGCAAGACATCGATCCTAAAGTGCAAAAAGCCATTAACCGCGAACAATCTACAGAATTAATAGAAGCATTAATAACACGCGCTAAACAACGCAACTTTCGCTCGGTTAACCTTGATTTAATATACGGCCTGCCCTTTCAGACCCCAGAAAGCTTCGCTAAAACCCTTGAAGCAGTACACAAGATGCAAGTTGAACGGGTCTCACTTTTCAGTTATGCCCATTTACCAGAACGGTTCGCGGCGCAGCGTAAACTCCCGGTTGATGCATTGCCAAATGCCGAGCAAAAATTGATACTTATGCGCTTAGCCATCGAAACCCTGGGTAGTTACGGTTATCAATTTATTGGGATAGACCATTTTGCTTTGCCCACCGACGAACTGGCTAAGGCTCAACACAACAAAACGCTAACTCGCAACTTTCAAGGCTACACCACGGAAGCCGACTCTGACTTATTAGGTTTGGGCGTGTCGGCCATAAGCGCTATTGGCGACAGCTACAGCCAAAATCATAAAGATCTCAATGGTTACTATTATTCGATTGAACACGATAAAGCCGCTCCTGAAAAAGGTCTGGTATTGAGCAAAGATGATCATATACGTCAGCACGTAATCAGTGACATCATGTGTAATCTTACCGTTGACAAAGCCGCAATATCAGTAAAATTTGATATTGATTTCGATAAATATTTTGCCGATGAAATAGATAAACTGCGCCCATTTATCGATGATCAAATAGTATCGAATTTATCGCATGCTATTTGCATTTCTTACAAAGCACAATTACTCCTGCGTCATATATGTATGGTATTTGATGCGTACCTTGGTTTATCGACTCGGCAAAATTTTTCCGCGACAGTTTAGTCTCAAACTAAACTGATCTACTCGCTATATATATCGTATCAAATTGTGTTATACCTATTAGGTAAATTGATAGATATCAAAGGAATGCACAGTGGTAAACAGAAATTTCCCGGCACACGGGGCGTTAAGTATAGCGATTGAGGGTACCCTATTAGTAATACGTGGTCGGGGCCCTGCCAATACTGAGATGGTTATTCGTTATCAACGTGAAATACACCATTACAGAGAACAATTATGTGCAAAGCCTTGGGCCAGCTTAACGATTTTAAGCGGCGAGCCTTTATTACCGCCAGAAGCATCTATCATGATGGTTGAAGCAATTAAGCAAGCACAAAACATGAATTTAGTCG
Source organism: Paraglaciecola sp. 20A4 (assembly GCF_011378905.1). Taxonomy (GTDB): domain Bacteria; phylum Pseudomonadota; class Gammaproteobacteria; order Enterobacterales; family Alteromonadaceae; genus Paraglaciecola. Next base: position 78,468 of record NZ_WTPY01000009.1, read on the forward strand.
CCACGGCGGTGGTATTTGATGATGTGCAATATAAAGGTATTTCTGAGCAGTTCTGGGAGAACATTTACCAACAAACCACCCTCAAACATGCATTTTTTGAGGATGAAACAGAAGCCCGACAATGGCTGCGTTCACAGGTCGAAAAGCGACAAGGTGAATAAACATGTCACCTTGCCGACTTTAGATTTTGCTCACTGGTAGAGGTTAATCCTCCTCGTTTAACTGCAGACTCTCCCATTAAATTACAATTACTCGACTGAACAACAACACCTACTCTAGCCTGTAGACTTCTACTTAAGGCCTAACCCCTCTCCCGCAGCTGACGCTATATCGGAGAACCGGGTGGTAACTGCTTAGCAACAAAATGCGACGGCCATTGTCCCGTTTGCCAAAACTGCTTTAACTGCTCGGCTAATACACGGTTTTGCCCGCGTTTTTTTAGGCTATCTAGCCACTTAGTTAAGTCTCGCAGTTGCAACTCAATGGCGCCTTCAACTTCAGGTGCAAGTTCTGGATTAGACAAAACATTCACCAAGCCATCTAACACCACGTAATTAATACGCTGTGAAAGCTGAGTTTCACTGTCTTGTTTAAGGCTGCGCGACAATAACGCGCCAATAACACTGTTCACACTAGGCAAGTCTTTATTCATGCTGTATTGCTGTGCTAGTCGGTTTAAACGCTGGGGTTGTAGTAGCAAACTCAAGGTGTAATTAGCTGCGGACTCCCCTGCCGATACCGGATCAAACGTTAACCCGGTGCGCCCGTTAAAACTTTCGCGATTACGTGACTCGCCATACGCTTTAGGGGGAATAAGGTCAATGATATGCTCAGGTACCCGCAAATATTCGACTTGCATAGTATCAAGCAATGCACTCAATGCGCCTTTTTGCGCATCGGCGCTAACAACCTGCGCGCCTTTGGGTTGGGCATAATCACCTTTGCTTTCATACTCGTACTCAACGCCGCCTAATAGCTTTGCTGCGGCATCAAGTTGGTACCGATGCAGTAGGTAAATGGGCACAAGGCGTTCTTCTAAAGAAGACAACGTACTGCCGTAAGGAATACTATTAATGCCAAATTGGTTTAGGGCGACTTTGCGTATTTCGCTAATACGTTTGAGTTCAGCAACGGCGTCACTGCCCTCATCCCATAAGCTACCCGAAGGATTCGCAGCATGTAAAGGTCGCGCATCAGGATCCGACTGATACCCCATACCGCTGGCTCGGGCTTTTGTGACCAATGCGTGCAAACCTTTTGCTTCTTCTTGTTGATTGGGGTAATTCTGATAACCATAAGCAATCACATAATCATCCCATGCGCCCATGCCCGTGGCATACGCACCTTGCAAACTAATTTGACCATCCTTTAAGGTAATTCGTGGGTGCGGATAATCCATAACCGACTCGCGACCATACTCACTGGTGGCAAAGTTATGGGCAATGCCTAGGGTGTGACCCACTTCATGAGCAGACAACTGACGAATACGCGCTAAAGCCATATTTTTTTGTGTGTCGGTGTTGGTACTTTGACCATTTGAATCGTTTTTAAATGGACTCGTTAGTCCAAGAGCGATTAAGTAATCCTGCCTTACGCGCAACGAGCCTAAGGTCACATGACCTTTTAATATCTCACCCGTGCGCGGGTCAACTACTGAGCTACCGTAAGACCAACCTCTTGTGGCGCGGTGCACCCACTGGATTACGTTATAACGCACATCCATTGGGTCAGCGCCTTGAGGAAGTATTTTCACTTGAAAAGCATTTTTGTAGCCAATATCAATGAATGCTTGATCCCACCAGCTTGCTCCGTCGAGTAATGCTCCCAACACAGGCTCAGGAATACCAGGGTCAAGGTAATAAACGATAGGTTCAACCGCTTCGCTGACCTTAGCGTTAGGGGTTTTCTTCGTCAGGCGATGGCGAGGAATAAACTGCTTCGTCATACTTTGATCAAGGGGCGCTGAATAATCTTGATAACCGGCGGCCCAATAACCTGAATACGGCACAAATTTACGCGGCTGATATTGATCATCGGGTAAACGGATAAGTGAATGATGCAAATGTACGGTAATGCTTTTAGGTGCGGGGGTCACTTGTTCAACAAATTCACCTGGGCCGTTGCCTGCAAAGGTGACCAATGACTCGAGCTCGGTGTTATCCACAAACGCTTTGCTGCGTTTTAGGTATACGCCACTGCGACCGGCGTCAGGGCTATAACTGCCTTGCTTGGTCGCAGTTAAGCGGTCACTAATTTGATGAATATCAGAAAACAAAAAAGCCGTGTAATCCACCAGCACAATATTTTTGTCGGCGGCGACCACGGGTAAACCTGCAATCACAGAATCGGCAAAGGCTTCATCGATACTCGCTTGCTCGGCTGGGTTGCCTGAACTAGCACGGTAAGCAGTATTAAGTTGATTTAACATCACCTTGTTGCCAAAGCGCTGAAATTTTACTAAACGGGTTTCACCGAGTTGCCCGCGATCAAGGCCAATATCGTTCGAGCCAATACCCTGAGGCAAGCTACTTTGAAACAAAAAGGGCTGGTCAAGTTTATCAACACGTAAATAAACTTTGTCATTTTCCCCGTCATAATAAAAATCAAAAAAACCACTTTTGTGTTCCATTTTCTGGGTGAATTCGCCAATGGTTTTAGCATTAACCGCCCCAACTATTAAGCACATAAAGGTGCCTACTAGCACAATGACTAATTTCATTTTCGACTTCAACATGTGCATTCCTCTGCTTAACGTTATTATGAACAAGCACAGTACCTTACCGAGTTTTTGCTCGCAGCAAAAGGGTCATAACAGCAACCCACAGAAATACTTAAAAAGTGTAACGGTTTAGGTGAAGCACAATAAGATTAGTCACTAACCGGCCCAGCAATATCAGACGAAGTATTCTTTAGCATCGGCAAGGGAATATGCTTAAGTGAAATAGTTCGGGACATAAATCCTGAAATAAAGAACAGCACTAACAGCATAAAATGCAAAATACAGAAGCGGAAAAACATCTGCGTTTCAGACAATAAACTATCCCGGGCAGGACTTAACAGAAACTGCAGGCCAGAAAAGACTCTGCCGTATTTAATGATCACGTCTTGCAAGCCGTGCTGTATTAAGTAATACCCTATAGGCGCAGACACTAAGGTCAAAATAGCATGACCAGTAATACGCAAAAGAGTGGCTGAATAGGCGTTTTTAATCCACCAAGCCGTCATGTAAACCAGCATCAAACAGTACATCACGATATAAAGCAGCTTAAATGAGTGACCTTCGTTGGGCAGCAATTCAATAATATTATCGGTACCCGCTTGAACGACCACAATGAAGTACGACAGAGGTAAAATTAGAAACGCATATATCAGAGTGAACGCCAAACGACTCGACTTAAATGCGATTGATTGACTTGATGTTAACCAACTATAAACTAACAAAAATGCTGACGAGATAGGCAGATAAAAACCTAAAAAACGATACCCGAGCTCAAGATAATGCGACTGTTCGCGCCAAGTAGGATAACCCAAAATATCGTAAAGACTTTCATTAGGAAAAGTCACGTAAAACAAGTTAAACACTAATAGGCAATGTGCAATAGTCGCTGACAGCATGATTAGCGCTGAAGTTCTTTTTACCGCGATAAGTTTATCAAGCACGATGGGAGGCAGCGCAAATGCCACAATTAAAGACAAAGCCATAAGGGCCGAACTCAACCATACGAAATCTTGATTAAACAGCTCTTTAATATTATAGGGTGTGCGTTCGTCACCGTGTATCAGATATAGCGAAACGGTAATGAAAAATAGCACCAGTAACACATAATATTTTTTGTAGTTCTGCCAAGCCTCAACGTCATGTGTCTCGGTTGTTTTTTTGTTGGAATGCAAAACGTACACTTTTATACCTAAATATAAACCGAGTAAATTTAATGCCACATCGCTCGCCACTGCGACCTTGTTAATAATGAAGATTTGAAGTAATTCAAGGCCGAATAAAAAAGCAACCGCGAGCAAATAGGCAATCATGCGATGACTCTTTGCAAAGGTATATTTGTTTAAAATTGACGCCACAAGTAAACCCAAAGGAACGACTAACAATACTTTTCTGAGTAATTGCGTAACCGCCTGCAAAGGCCCCTCACGCCAGTAGGTTTCTAATGGAACAGAGAAGAAACCTTGAAAATTACTAAATAAAGCCGCTTTACTTTGTACTAATTCAAATGGGTATACAGCAAAGAAAAACAACATTAGGCACCAAAGTACCAACACAGACTCTTGGCCAAACAATGAAAATGACATCGGGGGCTGGGTGTTTAACCGCTCACTCTGTGCCTCATTGGGTGCCTTATTCTGTGCTACATAAATGCGTTGCTTAACAAATAACTTTATCGCAATAGCGGCACCAATAAATGCACTGACAATATCGGTCGTATCGGTATACCGGCTTAACACTAAAAGTTGTGCTAACTCAATGCCCAGCGCATAAAACACACACAGTTTTAGAATATATTCAGCATTGTATTTGCCACTTTGAATATACAACCAAGCAATAAAACCCCATAGGAATATGTCTGACACTATCCCAAATACGCCTTCGTTAATTGAAAATGTAAACGACGCAAATGGAATAATCGATATTCTGTCCTCTTGCCATTTGTTATAAATTTCTACTGGGCTAATAGATAAGTCCAACGGCATTAAGCTGTAAATAACCAAGACCGCTAAAGTAACATTGGCATAGGTTATCCATTTGTTTTTGCCGCCATAACGATTAAGTTTATTCACCACTTTAATAAACTTAACCCGCGTAAATAAATACACAACATAGCTCAGTAGCATGCCCAGTAATTGAGCAATCACATCTTTGAATGATGACACCCGCTCATTCAAAAACAGCTGGGCGAACTCAATTCCCATAGATAACAACATCAAGCCCGCACAGATTAATAGAAGCTGTAATACACGCAGAAAAGGGACTTTTTGACGCTCAATGATGAATAGAAGTAGGTATGACAGGGGCATAAACAGCAAAAAATTGGTAAACCAATCGGATCGATTAACAATGCCAAAATCGAATTTTTTAAGCTGGCTAAATGCCTGCGTGGCGTCAGCCATCGACAGCTGGTTAACATTAAAGGGTACTAAGCTGCCGAATATGACAAATATGGTATAGAACAGGGTTAATTTGATCAGTAACGCTTTATCTCGCTGTAACAAATTTAATTCATCCTACGTGGGCATGGTTAAGGTGTTTAATATCAGAATACATTTACATTGCATACTTTAGCGAGGGTATATCACTGCCACGCATAAAAATCGAGTTTAACAAACTGGAAGGGCATTTTTATATTGTGGCTTTCTTATAATCAACTTTTAATATAAAAACAGGGGTATATTACCAACCAAGACGAGTATTTATTTTATCTTTTTTTAAATCGAGTGATTTTGACTCAAGCATATGTTTACCAGCATATTTCCTTCTCTGAATATTGCAAAGAAGGTTAATTAACCACTCTTAAAATACGATAATTTAAATTATTTTCATGCCAAAAACCGCTGAAAATTAGTCGCCATTTGGCAACATCACTGTTGCAAAAATAGACATGTCAGTGTATTTTGCTGCCCGAGATAATCGTAATATTATTAAGAAAAGCAGTTAGTAGTCCTGACAGAGGAAGTTTTAGTAGTGTTTTATACGAATATAGCAAAACAATGCACGGTAAGTACGTGTCTCATATTTACCGCAATCAGACTCGTTATCAAGCAACATAAGTTGAATTGTTTTAACGTCGTTAACGCGCCTTATACTGCGGTTCGCTCATTATGAAATACAGAGCAGACATAGACGGTTTAAGAGCTGTCGCCGTTATACTAGTTATTCTATTCCATTCAAAAATTACTTTTTTCCCTGGTGGCTATATTGGGGTAGACATATTTTTTGCCATTAGTGGCTTTTTAATCACCTCGATCATTTACCCAAAAATGCAAGCAGGTAATTTTTCGTTCGTCGATTTTTACAAAAGACGGGCCAGACGCCTTCTACCCGCTAGCATTGCTATGACCTTCGTCACATTAATCGTTTTCGCATTTATGTACCCACCTAATTTATTCCAGGTATTGGCCGATTCTGCGGTGGCATCTTTGCTATTTTCCTCGAACTTTTATTTTTGGCAAACATCCAGCTACTTTAATCCGAGCTTAGCCCTTCAGCCCCTATTGCACACATGGAGCCTGAGTGTTGAAGAGCAGTTTTACTTTCTGTTCCCGCTCTCATTGGTTATTTTGTCGTGGCTCAAATTCAAGAAAAACGCCATTCTACTAACGGTAGGTGCAGCATGTTCAATATCACTGGCACTGGCCTATCTTTATGCGCCTAACAACTTAAGTTTTGTTAGCTTTTATGTGTTGCCTACTCGCTTTTACGAAATGGGCTTAGGTGCATTATTTGCGATTCACCTGACCCACAAGCCTGATGCATTTAAGACGATAAAATACTTACGTGAAATTGGCCTTGTGTTGGTGGCTATTTCTGCTTTTCAGTATGATAAGCATTTAGCGTTTCCCAGTTTTTATGCTGTTCTACCCGTGTTAGGTACATTATTGATCCTTATTGATCGCAGCACCTCAGGTGTTTTATACCGAGTATTGTGTTCTCGTCCTGTTGTGTTCGTTGGGCTGTTGTCCTACTCGCTTTACTTATGGCATTGGCCCATCTGGGTTGCTTTTGAGTGGATCGTTGGCGATATGTCGGTAATCAATATAGCCGCCTACTTTGTACTTACCTTTGTAGCCGCCTATTGTTCATACCGCTTTATTGAACAACCATTTAGACAACCTACTTTTTATCAAGGTGCCTTTAAAAGAACCGGTATGGTGGGTGTTGCTGCCCTTTTGGTCGCCTGCATTTCATTCTTTGTCTCGCAATCCAATACACGGTTACTTCCCATTACCGAAAACAATCTTAGCGAGTACTCAGCAGCATTGGTTAGCGAACCCTTTAGAGATAAATGTACTGATACTAAACGGCTTAAAGGACAATATTCAGTCTGTGTTGTAAAAGAAGGGGTTAACCCAGAATATTCGATACTGCTTTGGGGCGACTCTCACGCTTCAGCGTTAATGTCAGCGCTAAACAATTTTTCAGATCGATTTGCTGTGCACGCCATGAATACCTCAGGGTGCCCGAGCTTAGTAGAGACGAAACGCAAAGGAAGCCAAGATTGCTATGATCACAATAAATTTATGCAAGCATATTTACTGGACCAAACTAATCACTACGACTTAATTTTAGATGTGAGCGCATGGGACAACTACATCGAATACGAACTGCTCGAAACTGACATTTCACAAGCTGAAGAAATGCATGCCGCTTTACAAAGAACAATAGAATTTTTTGAAGCCAATAATCTAAAATATGCTTTTGTACCGCAAATACCCAAGCATGAAACCAATGTTCCCCGGGCCTTCTTCCGTTATCAATTAGGCTTAAATAAGTCTGACGAATTTGTACTTAGAAGTGATTATGACCTCAAGCTAAAACGCTTTGAAGAAATGCTTTACCCGAGCAAAAATATGATAGCCCTAGACAGCTTTTTTTGTGAAAACGACAAATGCGGTGGCACCAAAAACGGTGAGATTATGTATAAAGACGCCCATCATATATCCGTTTCAGCAGGAAAAAGCATGAGCTATTATCTTGAAGGCGAAATAGTCAATGCAATCGAAGGAAGCTCCTCAACCCTTGAAGTATCTGGCGTCCTTGAAGCCTCTGGCGAATAATAATCTGCCGATGTTTAAATAACATCGGCCTTCCTCTTCCCGCTATTTTTTTCGTTTTTCTACCTCACTATCCCCTCCCGATTAACTGAGGGCAACAACGCATCTTGCGTCATAGTAAGGCTTTGACTAGATAAGCACAGTATTATTGAATCGGAGTAGTAGCGTTTTATTCAGGCGCAACTCAACAGCGGGTTTTAGCTTATAAGTGTTTATTGAAATCTCTTGTTAAAATCTCTTCTTAAAACAACTAGAAATCACTTCTGTCAAACCACGTCTTGAAACCTCATATTAAGCTAGTTATTGAGTCACTTACTAAGAAAGCGGATTGAACCAGCGATAATTTATTTGTCAGCGTGGATTGGCATTATAAAAGCGTACTAAGTTGTGACTTACTGCCCGAGAATATTTATTACCGAAGCGAATTGTACCCTACGTAATGCTTAAAAATAATGCTCGAGAAGTTTGTTTACCGAGAATTGTCAGCTAAATTTACACCCTACAAAAAATGATAATACCGCTAGACATAACAGATTGAATAGTATGCATTTTTATCAAGTGGAATGAATCATGCATTAAATTAAAAACTAATAGCATTTAGTTGTTTTGTACCAGCAAAAATACGTTATTTATTAACCAATATTGGTACAGAAATTATATAAACTTGAACTCAGTAGGAACACTGAATATGAAATTAAAAAGCTTTTTCGCTACCCTAGGTGCATGTGCATTATTAACTGCCTCTGTAGCAGCTAACGCGACAGTTATCACCGTAGACAATACTGATGCAGGTTTTACCTCTAGCGGCCTATCATACAGCACTTATGAATCTGGTTTTATAGGTTCTAACTATATGGCTGATGCCAGAAACGTATCGGGTGATTTCGCAGTATGGGATCCTACTAGCAGCACTGATTGGCTTGCAGGTGTTTGGACCGTAGAAATGCTTTGGAATTCAGGGCCTACTCGAGCAGACAACGCAGCGGTAACAATTGACTCTGGTTCTACTACTGTTAGCACAACGGTAAATCAATTATTAAATGGCGGTATTTGGAACAACTTGGGCGACTTCAGTTTTGACCTAAGTGGCGCTTCGGTTACGCTAGACGATAGCAATTCAACTTCTGGCCAAAATATTATTGCTGACGCAGTACGTTTTACATTGGTGACAGCAGCGGATACTATTTCTGCACCGACTGATGTACCAGCTCCAGGTACCTTGTTAGTATTATTAGCTGCAGCGGCCGGTATCTTTAGATTACGTCGCAAGTAAAATAATCGTATTGGGTCGGTATATGAATTAGCCGATCCAGTTTAGAAATCCAGCTTGATGCATAATCTCGCTGGATTTTTTTGTTTTAGTGATTGATAAGCGAGCTGCCTCACTTCAATCAATATTATTAGCCTAATGCACACAACATACTCAAGCTAGCGCTAAATGACACCGGCCTTTTCGCCTCAGAGCGTATAATAAACGGCGTATAACGAATGGCGAATGGCAAGCGGGCACCTACATTTAAAGATAATACCCACCAAGCAGACTTATTATTCTTAAGCACCTTGCGCTATTTTTGACTGAACTAAAATAGTGGTGCATGCAGCTACCCCCCAAATAGATTAACTTGCTACCATAAGCACATATTGTATGGGCACTCATAAAGCTAAAAATACTAAGCAGAGGGATAAATGCGCGAGAACAAACCGGTGGTAGTCTTTGTTATCAATTCGCTTGGGCTAGGCGGCGCTGAACGCGCTCTGAGCAATATTTTGCAGACTGCTCCACAACAAGAAGAGTTTGATATTCATGTTGTGTTACTCGACACTGAAAAAGAAAACAGAGTGCTGCCCGAATTTGTCACCGTGCACAGACTAGACAGTCGCCGATCGTTGATGCGCAGCATCTATTTGTTATCACGAAAACTATCCCAGCTTAAACCTACCGTATGTGTGAGTCTGCTCGTTCGCTCAAATGTGGCAAATGTGATAGTCAATCGCTTGCTTAACCGTCGCCCCGCTATTATTTGTGAACGCATGCACTTAAGCTCTCATTTGGCCCTACAGTTCTCTGGTGCAAAGTTGAAATTAAGTAAAATGATACCCAGCTTACTTTATCGCTTTGCCAGCCAAGCACTTGGGGTATCAACCGGCGTCACAAACGACTTAGTACAGAATTTCAGTGTACCAAAAGAAAAAACCCTGACCATATTCAACCCCTACAACCTTACACAAATATGCCAAGATGGTGAAAAGCCCAATGAACTTGCGCTGCAACGCCAATACATAGTGGCAGTGGGTCGATTAACGAAAAGCAAAAACTTCACTGACCTTATCAAAGGTTATTGCGAATCGAATTGCCCTTACGACTTGGTTATTTTAGGAGACGGCGAAAAGCATGCACGCGCAGAGTTACAAACGCTAATTGACGCAATGGGCGTAAGTGAAAAGGTGCATCTAGCTGGTTATGCTAAAAATCCGTTTTCGGTCATGAAAAATGCTGAATTTTATATCTCTGCATCCCTTAATGAAGGATTTCCCAATGCGATGTTAGAAGCCATGGTATTAGGCTTACCTGTGGTGGCATCAAACTGCGAATCAGGGCCAGCAGAAATCTTAGCCAATGATAACGAATTACATATTAGTAGTATGTATCGCGCTAAGTACGGCTTACTGGTGCCCATAAAATCGGTCACCAGCTTAACGTCTGCCATTAATGAAATGAGCAACGCTGAAACACAATTACACTATGCGCAAATGTCACTTCTGCGCAGTAAAGACTTCGAGATACATAAGATAGCCAACGAATATTGGCAGAATTTTCGCTCGTTTATGTCATGATTTATTATTAACAAAGGGGAAAACGGCTACAGTGCTTTATACAAAACCTTATGTTTTTCAGCGTTAACAAGCCATGTATTTAAGCGTTGATAAGCAAACGCCTCTCGTGATTGATAAGCGTTAAAATCGTGCTGTTGCAGAATACTGGCTATCGCATTGATGTCACCAATATTGAAAAAACACGCCTCAGGTAATTTGAATTCTCGGTGTGGTGGAATATCTGACAAGGCAATGGGCACACCAGCAGAAAGTGCTTCGGTCACCACTAAACAAAAACCTTCCATATGTGAAGGGTGAATAAACAACGCGGTATTGGTATACAATGTTTTGAGCCGCTCACCCGTTTGATAACCCACAAAAATAATATTTTCAGACGCGTTTAACAGCAAATTTTTTGCATATTGCTCTGCGTGTATCCCTACCCCACATATAACCAATTTTTTAGTGGGTTGTTTAATTTGCTGATAAGCCGCAATTAATTCATGAAAACCTTTGGTTTCTTCAAGCCGACCTACCGCCAGAAAATAGCCTTCAGATGTGAGTGAAAATTCCCGTAAAATATCAGACTCATCAATGTGATCGGTGAAGTCTAATGACCCGCCATTTCGAATAGTGATATACCGCGAGGCATTGTTAGGGAAGCGTGTATCCAAATCATCTTTTATGGCCTGGCTGACGCAAATCACATAATGAGCATACCGACAGGCATTACGTTCGCCTTTAATTAAAAAAGCCCGCCCAAACCGGCCCCACTTAGGCCGTTCGTAGTCAACAGCGTGGTGCGTTACTAATGTTTTAAAACCGAACAAGCGCGCCAGCGGTGCAAAAAAACCTGGGCCAATACCGTGTAAATGCATAATTTTAGGGTGTATAAACAAGCGAGCGTAAATAATGGAAAACAGCGTATGCAGCAAGGTTTCTAGGCCTGAGATATCCAAGGAAGGAATATATTTTAGGCTAAGCCCCGCATATTCCCGATGGGCTTTATCCACAGGCTTAACTCGAGTAAACAAGACAAAGGAATACTCTGGTGCTATTTTCAACAATTGCGGGTAAAGCTGAGCGCAAACGGTTTCAATTCCGCCAATGAAGTTAGGGATATTCCTTGCCCCAATTACGCACACTGTTGCCATTTAAGTTGGTACTCCATTACTGCAAAACGTCATCATTATTTTATGATGAATTATTTTATGATGGTTGTTCAGACTCATGTGCTTAATGAGTACACATAGTCAAACCGACTAGCGCAAAAATATTAACATAATCAAAACAGCAATATGATATCAGTAAGCAGTATTTTATTACTGCGATTTTTTGCTAAATCATTGAAAAATAAATGCCTAATATAAGTTCGTGAGCAACACGAGAAACCTCATAATTTCATTTCAGTGCATTTATTGAATCGAAAACGCTAAAAATTTAAGTTACAAAAGACTAACGATTAGCACACAAAAACGCAACAAAGGTAAATTTTACACCCTAACAATAATATTAACTTATACTAACTTCATGCAAGTCAACGAATGTACGTTGCTTTGTTAAATGCCCCTTGTCACACTCACGCTCTCGCAGTTTTTAAGTAACCCACAGGAGTACTTATGCAAGCCAATCTTAGTTCGAACATACGCAGTAAAAGCCGTATTTTATTCGTTATATTCCTACTTATTGGGCTAACCAGTTGCTCTATTTTTTACGCACCAGTTAAAGAGCCTGCACAACAGCCTAGTCAATATTTGTTACACGAGATAAACAAGAAGCAGCTAACCTCAACGGCACAATTACTTCCCTTCTTTAAAGAAAAAAACATACTAAAAGCGCTGCCCAAAAACACTAAAAAAGCATTAAAAAAACATCCTAAAATAGCGGCTGATTTATTACTAACCATGAGTAAAAGCACAGACTCACAGCAAGGTGCAATTCAACTAATAGAACGCCAGAAAAAACAGCAAAGCAACTATATTTATGTTGCGCTTACTCTATTTCCCATTGACGGTTATCGTCTAGCAGAAAAGCTGGCTCAGAGCGATAAGATCAGGAATGACACGATCACTAACGCAAGTTTGCGCGCGGGCTTCGACCCAGCACTGATATTCCCTGCGACAGCAGCAAATGATGAGGAATATCGTATTGTGCCCCTTATGGAGTCGGCCAGTATCACCTTGTACAACCAAACTCAAAATAGCGCAGCTGAAATACAATTCAAAGCCCAAGGTGAAAGTGACTGGCAGCCTGGTTTAGCCCTTCAATGGGAGCCAATACAAGGGGCGTTATCAGGTTCAATTGTCTATTTACAACCAGACACTGACTACACAATAAAAGTTACCCTTAGTGAAAACAGCGAATTACTATCGGTACAAGAGTATAGCTTTACCACCCGAGCCGAAGCGCCCCCCATTGACCCGAGTAAAATCTACTATTTAAGCGACATATATCAAGGTGGTCAGCTCAACCTAGAAGCACTGGGCATTGAAGGCAGCGCAACCGGCTGGGCAAAAATCATCGGCGATGGCGTGACGGTGCAGGCTAATGAAAACGATAATTCAGCCATTTATATCGGTCGCCAAAACTATGTCATGCTAGAAAATATCAACACTAAGGGCGGCGAACGCTATGGGATACAAGGCTATAAAACACATCACGTGTGGATAAAGGGCTGCGATATATCAGCTTATGGCCGCGTTGCCAACGAGTATCGTAACGGTAAGGGATACGACACTATCAACAATACAGGGTTAATTAACTACGACTCAGGTATTTATTTAGAACGCAGTGGCGTGGTCGTTATTGAAGACTGCGAAATACACTCCCCTAATGGTAAGGCCAACAGTTGGGAAGTCGGTCACCCTAGTGGCCCTAACGCCTTCTTAATATGGGGCAAACACGACACCGAAGCTTATAGCGGCCAATATATAGTGCGCAATAACCGTTTTTACGGCACGCCGGAAAATAGATTTAATGATGTAATAGAGGGCCGGTCAAACTTCAAACGTTCTGGGGCATTTGTGCGCGACTCAGCTATTTATAACAACTACCTAGCTTATGCGAATGACGACCTGATCGAAATCGATGGGGGCCAAGCCAATGTATTGGTTTACAACAACGAAATGACCCAAGGCTACTGTGGAATCAGTACCGCCCCCAATACAATTGGTCCCAGTTATATATTCCATAACTACATTCACGACTTAGGTGACGAACGAGGCAAAGAGTGGACGGCCATTAAAATGGGCGGCATCATGACTCGCCCAGCAGGTATCACTAACGTCTTCGAAAACCTTATTATCACAAATCGCAATGCTATTGCCGCCTCAAAGGTCGATAACGACGATACGTTTTGGGTCAACGCGGTGAATAATATCTTTATTACTCGGGATTATGGCAGTCAAGTGGGTTACGGTATTTACGACAAGCAACTTTATGCCCAATCCACTTTTAAGAATAATGTTATATACAACACAGACGTCGACACTCCTGTGGTAAAAGCCACAATAGGGGATGATTTCTATCACCCGATGTCAGAACAACCTGAAGAAATCAATGCTATCACTCAGGCAGGTGCTGCCTATCAACTCAATATTGATCAGCGTTTTGTTATTCCCAATTTTTCACTTGTGCAAAGTACCAATGCCACCGCCGACGCGCTGGCCCAAGAAACCTCGGCTGATAATTCACCTGCGCCCATCTATCTTAATGCAGCTGAAGTCTCGTCTTTTGACAATCAAGATAGCCAAGGTAATTATGAGATTACCCCAGAGGGTTCGCACATCACCCTTTACGGGAATACGTGGAAAAGCCTTACCCACAGCGACATCATCAGCCCCGACACCATGGTAGATGTTGATGTCACCCATAACGGACTAGGGGAAATTATTGGTATGGGGTTCGAAACCGATAATGCGTTAACCAATTGGCGCTTGTTCAAGTTTTTCGGTAGCCAGGCATGGCAAGAAAATGGGCCAAAAAGCACACAGATCAATATCACAGAAACACTTACCTTTAATTTAGGCCAATTTGTTACCGGCTCCATCAATCGGTTAGTCTTTACCTTGGATGACGATGATAGCCAAGGCTCAGTCGTGCCTCAAGTTACGTTCGGCAATATTAAAATATACGAGCCAATCACTGAGCCAGACGTCGCTGGGGCGTATGAGGATACAAAGGTTATGGTAGGCGTCGTACAATAGATACTTAAGCTTTATTTGACGAGCTTATGGTAAATAATCTGGCACTAAAATCGGCTAATCAACGCATCATATTCACTAAATAGCCGATTCTTGTTTTCTTTTTATTTGGTCAATAATTAATCACGGGTAAATAATTCCTAATTTTTTCAAATTAAAAAAACACCTAAGCTTATTATGAATGACAGTAGCAGAGCGTCTTATCAGTAAATACGTCATAGCGGATAAGAAAATAAAACTGGAATAAGGGGAGTTAACAATATTAAGTCGAGTATCTGAGATGATAAAAGACTCAAATGTCCCTCGGCCAAGAAAATTTTGATATTGCGCCGTTTCGTCTTCAAAATCTAACGATGCAGAAATAAATCGAGGTTCTTCATTAGCCAAATTAAATCCATATAAATCGTCTAACGATGTGCCAGTAAATAATTGCCCATCTTCCTGCTGAATGTTAAACAGCATAGAGTAAACGTCGACCCCTGCTATTTTCATGTCGAGTGCTATATCAAGGAAAAAACAGTCGCATCCTGAATTATCAAAAATTCTCAAAGTAAAATCTTTACCAGAAAGTGATATTTGGTTCCCATCTATAAAAAATTCCGAAGCTAAGCCTAAATATCCTGAAAACTCACCTCTCTTTATGGTTGGATCCATATCAATGAGGAGTGGATCAATTTGCAGCAATCCATTGATTTTTTCAACTTTTTCATTAAGTGGGAAGCTAAATTGCCAATCATCCGAATAGGTAGAAGAGAAGCTAATCATAGCGGCATTAGCTTTTACGGTATAACAGGTTATAGAAAAACAAAGTAACGTGAATAAAATCAGTCTGTTATAAATTTTCATAAATAAATCCTTTTTTATAAAATTGAGACATCTTAAAGCGTATTAACTGGCCTATTCCCTAAACCAGAGATAAGGACTTATGTTAAATAATAGCTCACTATCCTTGCACTAGAATTTATTTATGAGAATTCCAAAAGATTAATATGAGTAAAAGTATTATGACCAATTTAAACAAGAAGCTTTATGCCAATTAATTAAAAAACCAAACAAATAGCAGATACGCTTTCAAATGTAACCTGCTTCAAGCAATAGGTCTCGGTTAGAACAAAACCGGTCAGCGCCCTTGATGGTGTGCTTTTCATATGCCGTTAATTCAATATTTCGCCCCATAGTCGTGGCAGTAGCCGCATTGCCGGTTAGCAAGCTTTGCACACAAGTAGAAAATGCAGTTTAACTTACATTGTGAATATTGAGCGTGACAAGTGACAGAGTATTCTTCAAGATAGCATTTGCATTAATGGGATCAATTCATCAGTAATGTCTGGAGATTGCTCTAATCCTCAAATGCCCTGAATGTTCCGCAGTTTTAAATATCGTTGTAATTTGAATATATTATTTGTGGGGATACTTCAGACCCTGATCACAGTTGTAAGTTGACCTAGCCCCCATTTTTACCGGCTATTAAGACTAAACATTTATTTGGGGCTACATTAGGCGCTAACCTTCAAGTATGATTTCTTTAAATAGGCATCCTAATACGATTTTTTGCGGCATAAAGCTTGCTTTGGCATAGGCTCAGAATGTTAAACACGTTACAATGCCTCGCGCCAAAACCATTGTTACTTTAAGGGACTAAAATACACCATGTTGTTTAATTCACACGAATTTATTTTCTTATTTCTGCCCCTTTGTCTTTGCGGCTATTTCTTAATTTCTAAGCTCGGGGCTAGAGCCGCTATTAGTTTTTTAGTACTAGCATCGCTGGGCTTTTACGCTTGGTGGAAGGCCGAATATCTTGTATTGATTATTATTTCGATATTATTTAATTTTGGTTGGGCTAGGTGCATCGATGTCGTCAATCGACGCTATCAAAAATGGGCGAAATTTACCCTTGGCATTGGCGTAACACTTAACCTGATTGCACTTTGCTATTACAAATACACCAACTTTTTAGTCGACCAATTTAACTGGCTAGCTAATACGGATTACTTTGTGGCAAAAATTGCCTTGCCTTTGGCAATTTCGTTTTTTACCTTTCAACAAATTGCCTATTTGGTTGATACCTACCGCAAAGAAATAAACGAACATAGCTTCTTGCGTTACTGCCTATTCGTGACCTTTTTCCCGCAATTGATTGCCGGCCCCATAGTTCACCATAAAGAAATGCTGCCGCAATTTGAGCGCAACGAAACCTTTAAACCCCATGCCCTTAATTTTGCCCTTGGTTTGACCCTATTCAGCATTGGTATATTCAAAAAAGTAGTGTTTGCTGACAATGCCGCCATTTTCGCTACGCCTGTATTTAACGCCGCGGATGCAGGTAGCAGTGTGACCTTTATTGAAGCTTGGTTAGGCACCTCGGCTTATACTTTACAACTGTATTTTGATTTTTCTGGTTACACCGATATGGCATTGGGCTTAGCCATGCTGTTTGGTATTCGTTTGCCAGACAACTTTAATTCCCCCTACAAATCTCACAGTATTGTGGATTTTTGGCGGCGCTGGCATATCACCCTAAGCCGCTTTTTACGGGACTATTTATACATATCTTTAGGCGGTAACCGCAAAGGTAAGAGCCGTCGTTACGTTAATTTAATGGCGACTATGGTGCTAGGCGGTATATGGCACGGCGCCGGCTGGAACTTTATGATTTGGGGTTTCTTACACGGCAGCTATTTGGTGGTTAATCACTGGTGGACGGCCACTAGGGCGCGTTTTTTTGCCACGCCGATCGGAAAAATTGAAAATGCGGCCTATTGGGCACTTACTATGTTAGCGGTCATGGTGGCATGGGTATTTTTTAGAGCCGAAACGACCGAAGGAGCCTTTAACATATTTAATGCAATGGCTGCGGTCGATTTGAACGAGCCTTTCAAAGGTACGTTGTTTTATACAACAAAAGCGATTGTCGTTTGTACTTTACTTTTCATCATTGCTATTTTCTGTCCAAATTCAGGGCAGCTCACACGGTATGTAGAGGAACGACTTACCCAACCACCGGTCGATAAACCTTGGTTAACATTTGGCCCGGCTATGGTCTCAGCGGTTGGTTTTGTCATCTCAGTGGGCCTGATTGGTCAGTTATCTGAATTTTTGTATTTTAATTTTTAACGGGCCGTATCAATTTTTATGAAACTCACTAAAACGTACTTAACGATATGGATATTATCCACACTACTATTCGCTCTTGTGCTCGGGGGAGTCAACTACGTTATCGACCCTCTTAAATATTATCACCAAGCGCCGGGAACCCGTGAATTAACCGGTTTCGAGCAGAGCCACAAGGTATGGCAGGTGAAAATGCGTCAACCTGAAACTCTAGTATTGGGTAATTCACGCACCCTTTATGGCTTCGATGTGAGTCGATTACAAGGTGAACAGCGGTTTAATTACTCTTTTCCGGGCCCCACTATCGAGGAGGTCGAAAAGCAATTTGAAAATATGCAGTATTCAACGCAAGCCAAAACCGTATATTTAGTTGTCGATGGGATCTGCTCATCTGGCAAGACTTCATCTAGGGACTTGTCAGGGCTTTTCAGCACTAACTTTGAATGGCTAAAAGCTGAGTTTATGCGCGCCAAATATTTAATTTCTTTAGACACATTAAAAGCCAGTTTCAAGGCGGTAAATAAATCGATATTCTATGACGATTTTGGACGTCGGGTTAGCTTTGTCTTTAGCGCACAATCAGGTGAAAAGCTCAGTGAACGAGTAAAAATACGTGAAGGATTCTACATTAAACGGGGTAAAAATAGCACTCAATGCAATACTGAAATATACGAGCGATTACTAACCAAAGCTCATACCAGTGGTATCAATATTTCATTAATGTTAAATCCAACGCATGTTCGACTTATAAATATAAGCGCTCAAAGTAGTATTCCGTTGAATAGTCATTTGAATATGAAAAGAGCCATTGTAAGTGTTAATGCGGCGGTGGCTGCAAATCTCAATACAAAACCTTTTCCCATTTACGATTTCAATTTGATCAATCAGTACACCACTGAGCCGTTCGATTTAGTGAGTAACACTGAACCAAAATATTGGTGGGAATCGTCGCACTATAAAAAGGCCCTGGGTGATAAACTGGTTGACTGGTTAAATACGCCTGAAAACGAAAGAGACGCGTCAATTGGCGTTAGCTTAGCGCCACAAAATATCGATCAGCATATTAACCTGCAGTTGCGTCAGCTAGCTGATTGGCAACAAGCAAATCCGGCGGCCGCAATAGAGTCAATGCAACGGATAGAAAATTAACATAAATACTGCAGTCAGAATTTGATACAAGGATTTAGGGAAAATATATGTCGACAAAAAATTATCGCTGGGATATTCAAGGGTTACGCGCTTTAGCAGTAATGGCGGTGGTGATCTTCCATATATCACCCTATAAACTACCCGGCGGCTATTTAGGGGTTGATATATTTTTTGTTATCTCAGGCTATTTGATTATCGGTTTTATCTGCCGTGACCTTAGAGCGGAAAAATTTAGCCTATCTGACTTTTACATTAAACGTATAAGACGCCTATTCCCTGCTTTGCTGGCAACGGTTATCGTAACGATGATCGCGGCCTATTGCTATTTGCTACCTGAAGAAATGACAATGTTCGCTAAAAGCGTCATTTCCACATTGCTTTACGTTTCGAATATGTTCTTTTACACCCAATCAGACTACTTTTCAGCAGATTTAAAATTAGCCCCGTTACTCCATACTTGGTCACTGTCTGTAGAAGAGCAATTTTATATTTTATTTCCCATATTGCTCATTGGGATTATAAAGTATAGACCTAAGGCACTGCAGTTATTTTTAGGGATTATTGCGGTGATGAGTTTTGTGCTCAGTGAGTATCTGGTGCGCACCGATCCGTCTTTAGCATTCTTTATCTCCCCTACCCGATTCTGGCAATTTATCGTTGGGGGATTATTAGCTCTTAATTTACATAAAATGGGGCTGTCTAAATCCCTGAGTAACGTCATTGGTTTTGGTGGATTGGCATCCCTTATCATTTGTCTTTTTCTGTATGACAAAACAACTTTGTTCCCTGGGATAAATGCAATTTTACCCACAGTTGCGACTTTGTGTGTACTTTGGGCTGGCAGCGTAACCGGTGTGTTTTCAGGCTTAATGGCACTGCCTATCAACCGATTTTTCGGTAATATATCCTAATCGCTATACCTTTGGCATTGGCCAGTCATAGTGTTTTATAAGATGAATATGAACCACGAATATCCAAAAATTGCTCATGAACTCACTTTGTTGGTGATTTCCATACTACTTGGTTACCTTAGTTGGCGGTTTATTGAATTACCGTTTAGCGCAAAACAATCAACAAAAAGCAAAAGCAGAACGTTTGTAAGCTCTTTGGCGGTCAGTGGTGCGCTTGTGTTACTGATGATATTTTCACTTAATGGGCTTCCCAACCGCTTTAATGAGCAGCAGCTCTACTACTCATCATATATGAACTATAGTAATAGCGGCTTTAGAACTGGCAAGTGCTTTCTTACTGGCGGGTACTCTGACATTACTTTTTATAATAAAGATGAATGCGATACCTTTGATGAAACGAAGTTTAATATATTGCTTATAGGCGATAGCCACGCTGCCCACTGGAATAGTGCATTTTCTGAGTTGCTTAACGACAAACAAACATTAACGCAAGTTACTTCTTCGGGCTGTAGGCCCGTAATCCCCTTCAAAGGCGAGCATTACTGCATAGATTTAATGGAATTTGGGATGAATGAATTAATTAAATTTCATCGATTTAACCGTATCATTCTTTCAGCAAGATGGTGGGAATCTGATTTAGCGAAACTCCCCTCAACCGTTGAACATTTAAAGCAATACTCAGATGAAGTGGTTGTTATTGGCAGAACAATCGAATATTACCAATATCTACCCCGTGTATTGGCGACGAATGAGATAAGCGATATAAAAAATGATAATCAGAATAAATATACCGAATTAAAAAATTTAGATGACGATTTCAAAAAAATAGCCAATGAAAACGGCATTAAATATGTGTCATTGATCGATGTACTTTGTCCCCAAGGTTACAACGCATGCCAAGCAGTGACTGCCGAGTCTGTTCCTATCGCCTTTGATTATGGCCACTTTACACATGAAGGCGCTTTAGAGGTGGGGGCAAAATTAGACTTATTAGTCACACGGCCTAATCTAACGAAAAGAAAGTCTGTTAACGTTGATGATACCGAATGACACAAAAAATGAGACGTTTCTAACGCGATGAAAGCTTCAAAGCTATCACGACAATCAAACAAAGAAAATCAGGATACCAAGTTGCCTAATATATCTAAAAAGAAGGTTTTATTTTTCGTTAAGAGTTTCCCTGTATTGTCACAAACATTTGTTATCAATCAAATTAATGATTTGTTAGACGAAGGGCATGACGTGAATATTTTGGCGATTACAAAAGGTGATATGGAACTGAATTCAATGCCTAATATCGCTCGGCATAACCTGCTCTCGCGAACTTCATTTTTAGTGAACGACGATAATCGATATAACAATGGGCAAAAGAAGATAAAACTTGTTTTAAGTAGCATTGCTAACTGCTTATTTGCACCTCGTAAGTGGTCGTTACTTACCCTAGGTGCCCGTCTGGTGGTTAAGCGTAAATTGTCCCTTGCGACTAATGTTTTTCACGTTGCGGCGCATGATTATCAAACTATACAAGCAGATACCGTTATTGCGCACTTTGGCAATATGGGGGTGCTGGCAAACCACTTAATGCAGAGCAAGATTATTGTAGGCCGACTGTTGACGGTCTTTCATGGCTACGAAATCAGCGAATTTGAAGAGTTAGCGTTTTGGTCTGGTTATTATAAAAAACTGGGAGATGCACCAGGATTGTTATTACCCATCAGTAATTTATGGGCCAAGCGACTGAATGAGTTAGGTATTGCGAACGATAAAATACGCGTTTTGCATATGGGAGTTAATGTGACACGCTTCAAATTCGAAGACAGACCGCTTAGTAATCCAATACGCATATTATCAGTTGCAAGAGCTACAGAGAAGAAAGGGCTGACCTATGCCTTAGAAGCCATTGAGCAATGCAATATTGATGTTCGTTACGACATTATTGGCGGCGGTGAATTAGAGAAACAATTAATAGCTCAAATGACAAATTATAAATCACGAGAAAAAATTACCATTCATGGACCCAAACCATCAGAATTTGTTGCTGAGGCATTAACTAAAACGGATATATTTTTGTTGCCTTCGGTAACAGATAAACATGGCGATATGGAAGGAATACCTGTTTCCTTAATGGAGGCGATGGCCTCTGGTGTGATTGCGCTTTCAACCGTCCACAGTGGTATACCAGAGCTCATCGAAGACAAACAAACAGGATTTTTAGTGCCAGAGAGAAATGCGACGGCTATTGCAAACGCAATAGAATTCATCGCGCATCAACAAGATTTGTCGGTCATAAAGCTCAGTGCATTGAAACATGTTACTGAGCAATTCAATGCAAAAATATTAACCAAAGACCTTAGTGAGTTGATATAAAGTTATTAGCTTTACTCAAGGTATTTCAGGATGAGACTGTGAATTAATATTAGGGCATACCCGATAAGGTATCCCTTTATTATTTTTAATGGTTAAAAAGCTTTAATCTTGGCAATACAATCCACAATCATTTTATCAGCTTTTTCTCGCTCTAATTGCACCTGTTTTTCGACGTTATACTCTGAGAGCTTATTATCAACGAGCAAGGATTTTGCAAATTGGTAAAGCGTGTCGTCGAACAAACTATGTACTGTTCGAGAAAAATCATTTAATCCGAGTTGCTGCATGATCCCTAAAGATTTATGTTCGTAGTTTAAGGCAATCGCTGCTGTACCAAAATTCTTAGAAATAATAGCACTGTGTAAACGAGTACCAATTGTCAATTTACAACCACTGAGTAATACACCGAGTTCCACATCGTTAACTTCATCCATTACAACATTAAAGTGACTATCATCAGCCACTAATTTTTGTACTCTAAATGCAACCATTCTGTCATCTTTTGTATAACTGTCGATGCCAGTACATGTGGACAGCGCTAAAATATCAAATCCATCAGCAATTAGTTTTTTTGCTAACTCAGCAAAAGCAGTTTCATAATCTGCTTGCTTAATACCTAAGCGTTTATCAAAGGGCTTAAGCTCTCGCAATGTAATCGCGACTACAGGCCGCTGGGCAAAATAATGGGTATAATTGGCCGGCATATCATGACTTGTTGGCACCAACCATGCTGTGTCTGCCCCTTCGCTAACTTTGTCTGACATTAAGCCAGCTTCAACCATCAAGTCTTTACTCACGCTTTCTCTGAGTGAGACATCTTGGGCTTGGCTAAATACCGTTTTAGCGATTTTATTAAAATCGTCATCTTGAAATGGTCCAACCGAATGACCGAGTAAAAATAAAGGCTTGCCAGCAATAAGCGCACAAAGTGAATGCTCAAATTGTTTTGAACCATACAAATCAACAAAGAAAGAACCGCCGACTTGAATCACAGCATCATATGGTTTTAAGAAAGTTAAGTATTCTTGAATATGTGGAGGCAGATCAGCACTGTTTTTATTTTTTACCCTCTCGTGTAAATTTTCAGATAGCGTTTTTTTAAAGTAACGTTGAAACCTTTTTTTAATTCCACCTACTCGCTTACTGTGAAATTGATGCAAGGTGTCCGGTAGAAAGGACTCGCCTAACAAATATTCAGAGCTAGTGGGAAACCTAGTTACAAGCGTAAGCTCGATTGACGGCTCGTTCACTTTAAGGCTAGCGATTAAACCTCTTAAAATTGCCGCGTCACCGCGATTTCCACAAGTATGATTTCCAACAAGTAAAACTTTCATTCATTTTCCTATCGCTGTAAAGGGAATAGACCGATTTCAGCACTTTTTAAATTTGTATTATGTGGTGGTGCAATTCCACTCAAAACAGCACTGAGCAATGTATAAAAAACACAATACGCCAATCAACTACGAACATAAAGCATCCCCTACACTCACCAGCTCGAGGCAGAGGTTTACCATTAAACAGTTGCTTTAACCTTTTTCTTCGAAAACATTTCTTTAATCTCGCCAATTTGCCCCATTGTATTTTTGTAAAATACCACAAAAGACAAAAAGAGATACGCAATCCCACCTGTCACCACTAATGCTGCCAATAACAGAAGATCATTGCCAATTGCTTCATCCAAATAAGGCTTGGCTGCTTCTACACAAAAATACATACCGACAGCGCTAAAATATTGGGGGAAAGTGGTAATAAGAAGT
This sequence comes from Paraglaciecola sp. 20A4, assembly GCF_011378905.1. Classification (GTDB taxonomy): domain Bacteria; phylum Pseudomonadota; class Gammaproteobacteria; order Enterobacterales; family Alteromonadaceae; genus Paraglaciecola. Next base: position 102,561 of record NZ_WTPY01000009.1, read on the forward strand.
TTCTTAAAGTCTATCGCAATGTGGCGAGTCACGACGTAAAAACGTATAGGTAACATAAGAAAATTAGTTATCACTAAGGCAGTCAACATTACCGTTACTCCAAACCATATTGTTGAAGTCGCTACAACAAAGTTACTGGTTATATTTAATACATTTAATTGAAATGCTTCTTTAGTTTTTGCTTTAGATATTAACAAATTAGAAAGAAACCACCCTAATACAGAGGGAAGCATAGTAAATAAAGAAATACTCATGTAGACGGCGCTTTCACTAAATTTCTCGCCAAAAGCGACGACGACAAATGGATCGGCTATGGCCGCTAATCCCATAAATATAGGCAGTACGATAGTAGCCGTGACAGCGACTAACTTTATATATAGTTCCCCAATACTTGCGGTATCTTTCACTCGTGAAAAACTTGGTACGACCATAGTATTGATCGAACTTAATGTGACTTGGGTAAGTACCAATTCACCTTTTTTGGCAGCGGTTAATAGGGCAAAACTAATAGGACCTAACACGACACCAGTTAAAATGCTGCTAACTTTCCGGTTGGTAAAATTTAGAATCGATGTCCACAGTAAAGGTAAGCAAAAATCGATTAGCTCCCTGTTATCGGCACGATTGAAGTGAAATCTAGGTTTAAATTTAGACACATAAGTTAAGAATCCAAATTCAAGAAACGCACTGACTAATTTACCTATCACTAGCGACCAAAGACCGTAACCCAATTCCGCTAATATGATGATTAAGATGCCTGACAACACTGTGGCAATAAACTTAGCCGTGCCCATCTCTTTATTTTTAAATTCTCGCAGCAATTTACCTGTCACAACCACCTGTAAACTCATGATGATAGTGATAGGCGCTAAACTGGCTACCACATAGGCCGCTACGTCTGAATAAGAATAATGCGCAATAGGTGCGCCAACAAAAACCAAAAAAGCAGCAACTAATAACCCCATACCAAAGACAAACGTCATGGTGCTAGAAGCATAATTATCATCCCAGGTTTTACGCTGAACTAAGTTTTGATTGATCCCTGCATTAACCAAGGTATTAGCAAACTCGATAAAGAGTAAACAAAACCCGACGACCCCAAATTCTTCCAAGGTCAAAATGCGCGCCAAATAAGCGTAAACGATAAAGTCTACGACGTTCATGCCTGTGCGGGTAATTGATATCCACATACTGCCTTTTGTGGCTTGCTTTTTAAGTGACATTGCTTATTTACTCATCTATTTAATGTGTGTGTTTCAGTGATATTTTTAACGCTATGTATTTTACTGTTTATTTGTTGCCGTCACTATTTTATTCAGGCTCTGTTTGCCTCTTTACCCCACATTAACTTAATTAGCTCCGATAAGCTGATGGTCATAATCTGTAAGAGCAGATAAAGCAACTTAAACCGCCGAGCGAGAGACAATGACCTACTAGTCAGCACTTTTTTGCTGCGGCCTAAAAACATCTTGAGTAAGCGCCAACAAAAATTCAGCTTTGGCCCCGCCCCACTGGTTGATAACTGTGCATCCCAAGTGCCACCAATAATGCGCTGGCGTTTAACTAACAGCTCAGCGATATTTCGTGATGGGTGGGTCACCAGCGCATCTTCGCAATAAATAACACGGCCACCGCCTTTTACCACCCGGGTGCTTAATTCCACATCACCACCAGATTTTAACTTTTGGTCAAACCCTTGGTATTTATGCAACAAGGCCATTGAGCAAAAAAAGTTAGCTGTAATGCATTTACCGTTTTTCGCATTTTGATCTTGCTTCATGGAAAACAAGTTCTCAAAGTCAATAGCGCTTTGTTCTGTATGCTTGTTTGGATCCGGGAAGAAAGTCATTTTACCCGCCACTATCACGTCATTGAGGGCATCATAGGACGGTGATTCAATGACACTTACCAGGGTACTTAGCCAATCGACAGATACAATACAATCAGAATCGGTAAAGGCTGCATATTGCCCGCTCGCTAGGGTTAAACCATGATTACGTGCAGCATAAGATCCTGGCGTAAGACACTGAGTTACAGTGAAACCACCATTAGTATTTGTGGCTGCTATTTTTATTAACCGCTCGTAGGTACCATCGGTTGAGCCATTGTCGATGACGATAATTTCAAAGTCTTTTCGCGGCATGCTTTGTTTTTCAAGCGATTCTAAACAGGCTTCGATACGACTAATATCATTATAAACCGGTATCAGCACGCTGATTTTTAGTGACTCAAATGTTGGGTTAACGCTGGGATCCACTTTGTTTCCTTATGTATCGGGTATTTAGCTATGTTTCGACGACAGTACGTTAGTCCACGCTTCAGACACCTGCTTTTCGCCGTAACACGCTAGCGCTTCTCGCATAACCTGTGCTCGGTCTTGATAAATAGCGGTTAAATATTCATGTGAGATAATCGACGGATCGAGAATGCTTACAAATTTGTGTTGTGATGCTTTTGCGCGGCCAAAATGGGTGTCGTTGGCAATAATATTACATCCCTCACCAATTGCATGATAAAACGCCCCGGAACTGATAACAGTCGAATCCGCATGAGGGAGTAATACGAATTGGATCTGTTTCAGTAGGTCGTTTAGCTCTTCTGTGTGCAGAAACTTATTTATCCACTGAACCTGCAACTCCCGGCGATCAATTTTTTCAACTAGTAAAGCTTTGTAAACCGAATCGCTACAACGACCCGCTATAGTAAGCGGTAGGTCTTTTGGCCAAGTATCCAGTATGTCGTGCAAATTTTTGTAGGGTTTTACCGCACCAAAAAAAAGTACCGATGGCTTAAGTCTTTGATCCAATGATTCCGACATATTTATCGCTTCGATTAAAGCGGCATCTGATTTATATAGGGGATGCACTAATGCTGGGGACGAATAATAATTTTCTAAGGCTACAGGTTTAATCCCCATCCTCTTATACAGGCCACATATAAACTTATACCGGTAGTTAGTTTTAGTTCCATTATGGGGCAAAAAGTTATGCCTAATCCAAATGACTTTCTTAGCCAACAGCTTAGAAAAAACGATCAGCGCGACCATATTAAAAAAATATTGAAAAACAGTTTTATAGGATCGCCCATACACGCGGTCTTCCACCCAGTTTAACACTACAACACTGTCTTTTTTAAAGCGCAATAAATCAATAATAAAAGATACATCTACTTTTTTGACTGAATAGTTCATGCTGCCTAACAACGCCGTATTCAAATCTAAAAATTTATTTTTACTTCGTGTTGGATAGAAATATACATTCATACGCACTACTTATCGGATCTTTCGAGCATCTTATTATCAAACGCTACTGATGATCAGCTTTATTAATTATTTTTACACTTAAGACTTTTTACTTTTGCCTAATATTTTGGGCATTAGTCTGCGCATGATAAGGGCATTCCAGGTGGCTACAAAACCGGCTTCTTTAATTGACACATTAATCCATTGCAGCTTATTATTTTTTTCACCGATAAAACTCAACACTTGTTCTGACACCCTTTCACTGTAGGCATGTGCACCTAAAAAGGCTCTATGCTTTTTAAAGGCTTTTAATCTTGGATATACCTTTTCAATGGGCATACTTTTCACCTCGGTAGAGATGCTTACATGCCCACGGCGATAGTTGTATATAGGTTTAGGGATATTGACGAATTTGGCGCCTTCAAGGGTAATGCGTACGAAGAAATCCCAGTCTTGGCTATTTTTCAGTTCGATGTCGAACTTAAGCTTTTTGGCTAAATCAGCTTTGCAGGTCACGCCGCTCATACCGCAGAATTTATTGCCGTTTTTTATAACCTCTTGGGTAATATTGACGATAGGATTGATACGTGTTTTTTCTGGGTTTTCTAAAAACCGAAAGCCACACGTTACTGCATCGGCAGTTTGCAGTGCCTCTAAATGCTGTTCTAGATAATCAGTATCCCACACGTCATCGTCGTCAAGAAACGCGATAACATCGCCTGTAGCCATCTCTAAACCGGTATTTCGGGCCACGTTTGCGCCTGATGGCTCTTTTAACTTGATATATTGAAATGCGCTGCGGTCAAACTGTTCTAATACAGGTTGATAGTCTTTAGATGAGAAATCATCAATAACTAGAATTTCTTTTGGTTTTACTGTTTGATTAAGCGCCCCTTTGAGCGACTCAAGTAGGTAGTCGGGTCGGTTGTAAGTCGTGATAACGACGGTAAAACTATAATTTTTAATATCAGTATTCAAATTAAAACAGCCTTTAATTTTATTTAAAACATTCCGTAAGAGCGTTTAAACATCAGATTTTGTTACGCGTGCAACGCGTAATAGCTAGTTTAGTTACTTGGTTTCTTAATTGTTTCAAGTACCGCGTTGACGATTATACCCGCACCATGCATCGACATGTGATCATCGTCAAAATAAATTGATTTCCCGCCTTTTACCTCATAGCAAAGCTTGCTGTCGCAAAAGAAATTGCTGGGATATATTATCTCAATGTTTTTATTATTCACGAAAAGTTTATCAAGCACGTTTAAAAAATATTCATTGCGCCGATTATAATAATCTCTACTCGTACCAACTTTGATTGGCTTAATTTCACCGTACTTTAAAAGGCTTGCCTTAAGCATTTTTTTCACGGATTCGCCTAATTCGGGTACAGGTGCAACCAATATGATTTTTTTACCTGAAGCGATAAGGGCGTCAATCATAGTTTTATAGGATGTGATGATGATTTCTCTTTGCTCATCAGAGCTATTATCGCTAATTTCGGGGTAATAAGTAGAATGACTGCCAAATAAATGAGATGACATACGATAGATAATAATAACTTTGCTAATCGTCGTGTCGTTTGCGATGGACTCGACAACCGAATTGGTCCATTTTTCACACAAGGTCGCAGTATCACGTCGCTGATATTCTGGGCCACATGCAGAATAACTATATTGGTGCAGCCCTATATCGCTGTCTCGCAGCGCTACCGACATCGCCTGCGCCAACTCAATTGAGTGGCTGTCGCCAAACACGGCATAATTTTGTTTCGCTAGATTAAATTTGCAGCCATCTTGAGGTTCAATGTAGTCAGAGTCCGACGAGGTACACTTGTTTCGATTCGGGCTGGCCTTAACGCTTTCGACGATGTTTTCAGTGGTTTGATCAAATCTGAACATAAAACCGTTCGTCTTAAATGCTAATAGCCCAATGGTCCCTAACACCAGCGTGAAAAATACCAACTTATTCCATACCAAGGCTTTAATGGTCGCTTGTGGTAGGTTTTTTGGCATAGATATTTTACTTTCTATGAAGTGGTACGACAGCGCTCCAACTGCAATCGAACTGATTAACCCGATGATGAAATTTTGAGTCTGATCAAAACCAAAATAAACCAATCCAACGACAATAGGCCAGTGCCAGAGGTAAATCGAATATGACCACAGCCCCAGCTTATGCGTGACAGAATTTGTCATCAACTTACTTTGGCTGTTTGCTGCATATATAATTAGCGCGGCACCAATCGTTGGCAATAACGCATAGTAGCTAGGCCACATCATGCTTTCTGAAAAGATAAAAATGGCAAGAGCTATAAAACCAAGACCTACCAACTGTAAAAATACCGTCTTTGACTGAGGTGGCGCCCTCACAAAGTAAATAAATCCGCCTAGAATCAACTCCCACGCACGATATTCAAGTAGAAAGAAAGCAACTCGGTCGCCAGCAATCCCTTGATAAATCGCCAGTCCTAGGCTCATTAACAGTGTTACCCCTAGCAGAAGTTTAAGCTTTTGTTCACCCCCTAACATGTAACCAAATAAAATTAAAAGTGGGTACACGCAGTAAAACTGCCATTCGACCGACAAGGTCCAAGTATGTAACAGCCAGTTCAATCTTGAGCTATCACTGAAGTAACCACTTTCTGCGTTGTAAACGTAGTTAGAGAAGAAACCTAATGACGATAATATATGCTTACCTATCGACTTGAGGGTTATCGGATCGACAAACAACAGCGCGAAAATAAACACCAACAAACATAACACCAGCAGTGCTGGGACGATTCGATACAAACGCGAGCGATAGAAATCGAGCAATGAAAAACGCTTTGCTCTGACTCTGCTGACTACGATACTGGTCATAAGAAAGCCAGAAATCACAAAGAATATATCCACACCAACGAATCCACCGGGCAAACTAGTGGGAAAGAAGTGGAATAAAACCACACTCAAAACCGCTAATGCCCTCAGTGCGTTTATGTCATAACGAAATGAAGATACTTTCATACGTTACCTCCGTGTTGAGCATTCATTACAAACTTAACGAGAATCTGTTTTAAATTAGGAATTTTTATTCATAAGTGATTTATCAATGATCTCTTTATATTGCAGCGCCACCGCAGCCCAACTGAATTTGCTCGCTTGGGCTAATGGCTTTTGCTGCCAATCGGTTACTAATGCTGTCTTTAAGGCTTGTGCGTAATGTTCGGGGTTCTCAACATCACATACAATACCAGCTTCGCCGATAATAGTGCGACGCATAGCATCGTCAGGCGCGACTACTGGTGTGCCACTGGCTAATGCTTCTAGGTACACACGACCAAAAGGTTCATTAGCCGAGGGCAAGGTAAACAAGTCAACACTGCGATAGAGCTTGGGCATTTCATCAAAAGACAATGACATTTGTATAAAGCGGTCTTCACCTAAAAGCTCAAGACCCAGTGCAATATAGTAGTCTTTATCTACACCATCGCCGCACAGCACTAAACTTGCTTGAGGGACGTTTGCCATTGCTTTGATAACCAATTCCATACGCTTGTGATTTTTGCGGTTCAATGTGCCTACGCACAACACTATTTTACCTGATAATTTAAAATCAAACGTATTACCTTGGGTTGAAAACCTGCTGAGGTCGACACCGTTGGGTATAGCACTGACAGCTTGATTCGGGTACCAGCCTTTAACAGTTTGTACTGTATCTTCATTGAATACGACTAAATGATCAGGCTTAAATTTCATGTTGCGCTTTAGTACGTGCCCATCACTTAATAGGCCTGCTCGTTCTGTGTAGAGAATTTTACTGCCAATCAGGCGTTTCAATACCCACGCGATAGCTAAACCACCGTAATCATTATTTGGGTAGACGACGTCCGGTTTAGACTTTAAGAGATGAAATAAATAAGGGAAAAAGCTAGTAGCGGCTTCGATAACCATACCCGGGTAACCAAACATTTTACGAAAAATGCCCCCGATATAAGAGTTGGCAAGCCAATTTGCAGAACGCCCCCTTGGTATGCAAGGCAAAACAACACTGACGGTACCGACCTTTTTACCGCACAGTAATTCAACATCATAATGCGCAGCTAAGTGCTCGGCCATTTCATAGGCACTGATTTGTGAGCCGCCATTCCAACTTATGCCACATTCGGGGTGAATAACGGCAATTTTAATTCTTTTACCTTGCTCACTGAGTTCGCTCATGACGCTTTTACCGTTTGGTTAATCAATAGCAATGAATGCTGGGCAATTTTGTCCCAGTCGTATTTTACTAAGATATCGGCTTTTGGTGCTTTAGGTATATCTTGCGTTAGCTTTTTGGCTAAGTCAGCATGATCGCCCACTTTAAAGTAGTTCTGTGCGTCTAGCTCTATATCGAGGTTTGGCATGATATCGCTTAGTAAAACTGGGGTGTCTGCACTGATAGCCTCAAGCGCAACAATAGGTAACCCTTCGTGATAAGAAGGCAATACGAATAGCTTAGCAAATTTATACAGCGCCTTTAATTGGTTACCTTCTCGGCGTCCGGCGAAAATTACGCGTTCTGACGCTTGCTTGAGAAGCTCCCGCGAATAATCGTCTTGATGATCGGTGCTGCCCACAATCACTAACTTTTGTGGAATATCGGTCAATAAGTAGGCCTTTACTAGGTCATGAAAACCTTTTTCTGGGACAAAACGCCCCACTGCCACAATGTAGCTTTGTGCCTCTAGGCCAAGGCCGGTGGCAGACAAATCGTCGATAGTAACATTGCTATCAAAATCGGCAATTGCACCGTTAGGCACGAATTCAATTTTATGGGCTTGCTTAGGGTGTTGCTGCTGCAGTCGGTCAGTCAATGATTTGCCAACCACTAAAATTTTATTAGCAAACATAATAGCCATGGCCTCACCGGTTTTAAGTACACCTTTGCCTAGGCCATTCCATTTCTGGCGGTCGTAATCGGCGCCGTGGTGGGTCACCACGACTTTCATACCTAATAAACGGGCTAATGGCGTGAACAGCGCTGGCCCGATTGCATGTAAGTGGATGACATCAGGGTGCACAAACAAACGGGCATAAAATATCGCGACAAAAGTATGTAAAAAAGTTTCTAAAAATTTATGACGCATCGCCCATACAGGGATGACTTTTACTCCTTGGTATTGGTAAGGCTTATTTTCCACGTAAGGGGATCGCGCGAGTATAGTCACTTCGGCACCCTGGGCCACTAATCTAGGATAGAGCTGCTGACAATGGGATTCTATACCGCCCATAACATCAGGTATTCCCCGTAATCCGATCGCACATAATTTCATACTGCTATCACCTTTAATCTTAATTAACGCTCTATTCGTTAGCTGCTTCAAATTCAAGCAGGCGAACGAATGACTGCAAAATGGATGTATCTACATCGATTCTCGTTTAAGTAAATTCTTGGGATATTGGTGGCTGTCCTTTGGCAAAAATAGCGCCGGCTATCAGCGCATAGCAAATCAGCCCTTCGATGTTCCATAAAGGCATAGTAGAAAGGCTCATGACCATTAATCCAATAACTGAGAAAAAGAGTTTCTTCCCCAGCACTTTTGATTGATTATTTAATGCCTGCTTCAGCAAATAGAAGTTCATGCCTAAGAAAAGCGTGATACCTACGTACCCGTATTCATAAATATATGACACGTAAGCATTATGAGCATAGTGACTAAAGAGCCCATCCCAGTGTTCAGGCCCTAAGCCCACGATTTGATTTAACCAATCGGAGGTAAAGAAGGCGTAAAGATATTGGCTCCATAGGTACACTCGCGACGAGAATATGTCTTGATCTGCATCTGAATAATACATTGGTGCTTTTAGTAAACTGTCGAAGTTAGTGAATACTAAGGTAATGTCACTAAAACGCTCAGCTAAGCTAGACGATATTACTAAGCCAATGATAATGACTGGAATAGAGGCAAACGCCAAAATAGGTAGCTTGTATTTCGATTCGAATCGCTCACTTAGCATAGTAAGAATAAAAATAAGCACGACGGGCAATACCGCTAACATAGACGTACGATAATTAACTAATACCAATAGAAATACCGCGATAAAAAATATTGGCGCGTGAAATCGAATAGTTTTTCTCTCTAACCAACCGAGCACTAAAATGAAACCAACGATGATCATAGAAAAGGCAGCCTCATGATTATAGCCACCGATATAACTGGCTGAGCCATCCGCTTCAGTCGCCTTAACTTCACCCAGCAGGATTGACAAAATTTGCAGTGACAGAGGTAACAAAAATGGTACTAAAAGTACTTTAAAAACGATTTTAGGCGGTTGTAGACGTAGAGCTAAAAACAAAGCGGCACTTAACACGAAAAAGTAACCCCACTTCACTAATACGTTGATTAAACCTTTGTATTCTTGGTTTACCATTCCACTGATGATAATAACCGCAAAAAAAGCGTAAAAAATTAGATATTGGCGCAAACGGAACGTCACATTGGGCAATATTAAAATACCCAGTAGCACCATCGATATTGACCCCAACGCATTCATCGAAAAACCCGCAATAAAAGGGTCGTAAGTAATTTGATGAAATGCAGACAGCGTGTACCGCAGCGATAAAGCGATAACTAAAAATAGCAGGTATTTATTAGAAATATTTTTGCAGGTTTTAAATACGAGCAACCCGCAAATCAAAGCCATAACGATTTTTACAATCTCAAACATAAACCAGAATTCTCAACTTTTTTACCGTGTTCATCATTAATTACTACCTGAGTCGCTAGTTAGGTTTACACGTGATTTTTTTAAAATATCCAGCGGCCCTTTCTCAGCAATAACTTGCGCTGGTATTCCCCCTAGGGTCAGGTTGTCGCCGAATGTTCTATTGACCACAGCGTTTGCCCCTATTGCTACATTATTGCCGATTGTAATGTCGCCATATATTTTTGCCCCTGGGCCAATATAACAATTGTCACCAATTACAGGCGGGTTTGCTTTTTTTGCTAATCCGCCGCCGACGTTAACACACACATGAATGCGGCAATTCGCGCCTATTTTACACTTACCATTGATTACTATTGTGCCTGCGTGGGCGATAGACAAACCAGGACCAAATACGTTGGTCGGTATCGAAAAGCCCAATTTTCTGCCTAACTTTCTAACTCTTAGTTGCAAATAAACTGCATAACTTTTTGTCACAATGTTTGACGCTGTATTCTTTACAAATTCAAGCTTACGCAATGCTTTTTCAAAACGCCAAATGTCGTGGGTTAATCGCTCTTTTAATGTCCCTTTTAAGTTCAGCGCTAAACGATCTTGTTCTAAATAATGATAATAGTCTGATTTTGTCTTAATCATTGTATTCTCTCCTTCAATATTTATAGGAACAACATTTACACCTTCAAGTTTGTAGTCATTACTTTTTGAACCAAGTTAATAAAAGTAATTTGCATAGATTGATAAGTAAAAGAAGCCGCGCGTTGCTGACTTTTAATACGGTATTGTGCGATATTATCGCCTGATTCCATCGCGTTTATCGCTTGAGATACTGCGTTTATGTCACCAAGTTTACATAATATACCGTGCTGTGCTGCCACGTAATTAGTCGTTTGGGTAGTATTGTCGCCAGTCAAAATTTCTGCGGGTCCAGACTGACAATTAGTCGCAATAACCGGTTTGCCTAAACACATTGCCTCGGCAATGCCATTGGGGAACCCTTCGGCATTCGAGGTTGATAATAAGTAGTCTGCATGGGCTAAATATGGATAGGGGTTTTCCCTAAAGCCGAGTAAGTGCACTCTTGAATCAACACCCAGTTCAATAGTGAGTGCCTTTAGCACCGACATGTCAGGCCCTTGGCCCAAAATAACTAAATCTCGCTCGCTGTTACTTTTTGCAAAGGCTTTGATCATTAAAGTGAAATTTTTGTTCGCCACTAATCGGCCAATACCAATGAAATACGGTTTTTGCGGTAAATCAGTTACCGGTTGGCTGGCTTTCTCAGCCAATACAGTTTGGTCGTATGCATTATACATCACGGTACACTTAGATTGGGGTACCGCGTAGTTCTCGACTAGGTCTTGCATGACACCTTGAGATACAGGCACCACACATGAGGCTTGAGGATAAACCATTTTCACCATTAGCTTGCTAATAAACCCGCTGCGAGATGTCGCAAAATGGCTACTAGTATTTACTCTTTCACTGATCACTGATGGAATTTTGTGGCGCTTGCCAATAATGGTACTGACGATATTACTGCGCGTTAAGAAGCTAACCAATAAATCAGGCTTATTGTGCTTAACCCACTGGTTCAATTGGCGATAGCTGGGGATTAGTTTACCCTTTGCGCTTAAGGTGACTTTTTCAACATAATCGGGGCATTGCTGTTCTTCAGGTAGATCATCGAGTAATACCAGGTAAATTTTACAATTTGCAGCGGTAAATGTGTCTTGCATGATGCGTAGTAAGGTGCAAATAACGCGTTCAGCTCCGCCACCCTCAAGGGAATTAATCACGAAGGCGATAGATTTGTTGTTGTAATTGTACATTGAATACTACATCTCTAAATTAAATCAAAATCCATATTGCTTTAGTTGCAGCAATGCATGATTACACTTGTTTGTTAATGTGTTATTGCGGCCGTGAAACAAACTAATTAAACGCCGCTGCTCGACATAAAATCTGTGGCACAGCCTTTTTTCTTACTCTTTTAATATTCGTGCTTTAAGGCCAAGAGAAGAATAAAGCAAAAAAGATACCAAAATAATATTAATGGGCCCGCAAATCTGTAACAGTTAAAGACATTTTTGTAAATAGTATACAGGTTACCTTAAAATCAGAAAATAAGTTAACGTGTTAAACATGCTTATTGATAGCATATTATACGTATTCCTATTTAATATTAGCGTAATCTGCGAGCATTTAATTATTATGACATGAGTGGTCGCTGATTGTCGCATTGGCCTTTCAGATTAATCTGGTTTACACGAATTACCCTAGCCTTAGTATTAGCCAGGTAGAGGATTTCGCTTAGATATATGCGTTATTTATACTTATTTATCTCGACAATGTTGTTTTTATTCATGTTGCGCGCTGCAGCTGATAGCAACATTGCGTTTAATGAAGTGCTGTTTGATAAAATTCGTAGTCAATACGATGACGATGCACTCGAGCGTGTGCAAGATTGGCAGCAATTGCTAAACGATAGCCATAATTTATCTATAGACGAAAAGCTGTATCAGGTGAACAACTTTTTCAATGAATTAGATTTTGTCGATGATATCAAGCATTGGGGCAAAGACGATTACTGGGCGACGCCAGTGGAGTTTCTTGCCACCCACGGTGGCGATTGCGAAGATTTTGTTATAGCAAAGTACTTTAGTTTGAAAGAATTGGGCGTACCCGCTGAAAAACTGCGTTTAATGTACGTTACTGCAATACGCTTGAGGCAGGCCCATATGGTGTTGGCCTATTATGAAGAGCCTAATTCAGTGCCTTTGGTGCTCGACAATATTAACCGACGTATTTTACCGGCTTCTCGCCGCCGTGATTTGCTGCCCGTATACAGCTTTAATGGTGACGGCTTGTGGCTAGCAAAAGAACAAGGGCGCGGGCAAAAAGTACAGCAAGGAGGCAATAATAATTTATGGAACGATTTAAACAAACGCATGCAGGTGAGCGAATAATGATGCTGAAGGAAATATTTTATGCCGCTGTCTAAGCAACTTGGATTAAGTCTATTGGCAGTGCTGATATTGGTGTTTATAGGCACGCTTTGGATCAACGTAAACAACACGCGGGATTTCGTGGCTCAGCAGCTTGCGTCACACGCGCAAGATACTGCCACCTCTTTGGGGTTGTCAATTGCGCCATATGCGGCTGAGCCTGACGATTTACCGATTGTAGATACCATGATGAACGCGATTTTCGACCGGGGCTTTTATCAAAGCATGGTGTTACGCGATGCCAACCAGCAGATTTTAATCGAAAAGCAAAACCCCAGCAGTGTTGAAGGGGTGCCTGCATGGTTTAGCAAACTATTACCTATTAATACGCCTCAAAGTATTACTGATGTAAATGACGGCTGGACAATGGCCGGTACGTTAATGGTGCAAAGTCACCCCGGCTTTGGCTATCAGCAGTTATGGCAGAACGCGGTGCAGTCTTTTTGGATGATATCCGCGGTATTTATTGGTGCGTTGGTCTTACTCTATGGATTAGTCACCATGATCACTACCCCTTTATTGGCTGTCGTCAAACAAGCAGATAGGATCAGCAAACAACAATTTGAGCAAATTAGTCGAATTCCGCGTACGCCAGAGCTAAAACGTATTGTACTGGCGGTAAACCGTATGTCGGCGCAATTAGCCAAATTATTTACTCAGTTGACTAATCAAGCGGAACGTTACCGTGATCATTCCTATAAAGACACCTTAACGAGCGTTGCGAACCGCCGCGCATTTGAACTGGCCTTCGAGCAACTTTTGACGGATGGCGAACAACATTCCCAGGGCTATTTGTTACTGATTCGCTTAAGTAGCCTCAGTGAAGTGAATAATGAACAAGGTTACCAAGCCGGTGATGAGTACGTAAAATTGGTTAGCCAAGAGTTACAAAATCTGCTCGCCCAGCCAACGTTAAATGGCACCTTGTATCGTATTTCCGGGGCTGATTTTGTGATATTGCTAGAAGACACCGCACAACAGCCGTGTATTACATTTACTCAAGCCATTATTGCCCAGCTTAATGCGGTAGAAAGAAGCGAATACCGACTGGGTACCGCCCATGTGGGTGTCGGCTCTTTTAGCTTTGGTGATTCTCGAACGGATATACTTGAACGCGCCGATAATGCCCTAGCAGGTGCCAGTGTGACCACACAGAGATGGCAATTGGCCCATCAACAAGATGTATTGCACAGCAATACCCAATGGCGAACTCAGTTAAATACAATTTTGCAGCAGAACCAGGCAGATTTTGTTGCCCAACCGATTAAGGATATGCAGGGTGGCATATTATACGCTGAGTGGTTTGCGCGTTTTAGCACGGGTGAAGCAGAACACTTTTTACCCATGGGGCAACTGGTGCCAGCTTCGGTTCGACTTAACTATGCGCAAAAGTTAGATGAACTATTGATTGCTAGCGCCCTTACTAAGCTAATCGACCACCCGCAAGCCATAGGCTTGAACGTATCGCGTTTATCGCTCAGCCAGACTAGCTTTCATCAGTGGCTTTTACACGCGGTACCTGATGACAAAGCTACCTGCGCGCGACTCGTATTAGAAGTACCCGAACGCGCATTGGTTAATGGCACGCCAGATTTAGCACGCTTAATTGAGCAATTAAAAGACCGCGGCGTAAGAATAACCGTTGAACGATTTGGTGCTCAATTAGCCGCCATTACCCATCTGCGAAAGATTCGACCAGATTATTTAAAAATAGATGGGCGTTTTGTACGCAATATTCACAATGAACCCGACAATCAGTTATTTGTGCAGTCGTTGGTCAATATTGCTCACGGTTTAAATATTCAGGTCATCGCCGAAATGGTTGAAAGTGAGGCTGAGGCTAAATGTTTACAGGAGCTATTCGTTGACTACTTGCAGGGATATTACATTGGTAAGCCCACCGATACTAAAGTATGAGGTGTTACTATTTGTACTGGCAAACGGCTAAATAAATTAACAGCTTAGGTTTTTGAAATCACTATAAGCCCTTATTTACATTGGTAAAAAAATTATTCGTAGCTGCGTTATATAAAAATATTGACCAGTAGCAAACCACTGATAAGGTTCGTTATTTTACCATTATGACAGTAGCTGATGTTGCTTTATCGAACAACAAAACCTATTATGGGGCAGTTTTTAGTGGGATACGCTCTCACAACCTTTTATTTTGGAGCTTTATATGCGACGTTTATTAACCTGTGTATTTTTGTCTTGCGCCATGACCGCGCCTGTCGCCATAGCCCAACAGGCAGATACAAAAATCCAACAGCCCGTTACCAATGCAGCGCAACCTGATGCATCAGAAAGTATTTTTTTTGGCGATGCTAATCAACCAGGTCGTGCCATTCATATGGCGATCGTGGAATTAGTTAATAACGGCGTATCCCTAGATGACGCGGTGAGTCAAACCATTGGCGATATAACTAAAGAAGATGGCTCATCACTAAGTGGCACTGCTCGGTTAATTGTTGGTTTAAATAAAGATATTAGTGCTAGCTTTATGAGCAATATGGTGAGTTTTAATAAACTAACCGATACTACCAAGGGCGCTATTGAGGCATTCCCTAGCAATGCTGCCGATGTTGTTCAATTAGCCGTTACGCTATACCCCAGTTTTGCACAAGACGTGATTGACGCAGCGGTTATTACAGGTGAAATCGAGCCTAATGATGCCCTACTCGCGGCGATTGCCGCAGGTGCTGACCCTACCACTGTGTCATCTGCTACCGCTGCAGGCGCTAATGTAGATGTGGCCGCAACACCAGCGGGTGCGGGTGTTGGTGCGGGTGGTGCTGGCGGCGGAGATACGACTGCCTCGACAAATTAATCGCTTATCTAATTTTTTAAGAGCCAGGTTTTAAACCTGGCTTTTTTGTTTATAATCATTAACTTAATACCAGCTCGCTATAATCTAAGCACATAAATATGCACCAAGGGATCGTTTGAACACTAAACTTCATAACTACGCATTTTATGCTTTGTTAGGCTTGCTTATCTGGCTGCCTATTCCACTGGGCTCAAATAGACCTTGGGCTTGGGGATTAATGGAGCTAGTGATTTTCTGCCTGTCACTGACATGTGCTTTTTTACGTAAAGAACAGCCGTGGATGGGTTTGCGTGCTTATAGGCTGCCTATCGGCTTATGGCTAGCTTTTTTAGCTTTGGCCACAATACAAGTGATCCCGCTTCCTGGGCAAGTCGTGGCATTTTTAAGTCCAGTTAGTTACGAAACCCAATGGGGATTAGGTGTCACGCAGTTTCATTTATCTATGGATGTCGGTCAAAGTCAGATAAATCTGCTTAAAGCCATGAGTTATTTTTGTTTGCTTATCGTAGTCCTGGTACTTATTAATAACGAAAAGCGTCTGCGTTTACTCTTACTCACCTTATTGGCCAGCGGTGCAATACAAGCATTGTACGGGACCTTGGAAATTTTATCTGGCACCCATTACAGTTTGCTCTTTGGTTTACCAGTAGCAGACGTCTCTACCGGTAGCTTTGTGTATAAAAACCACTATGCAAATTTTTTAATGCTGTGTTTATCGGCGGGTATCGGTTTAATGGTGGCTACCCTGCAAAGTAATCAAGGTGGCACTCGGCGAGATCTAATGCGCTCGATTATATCGACTCTGCTGGGCAGCAAAGCGCTGATACGTATTAGCTTAGCGATTATGGTAATTGCATTGGTTATGTCGCGCTCGCGTATGGGTAATACGGCATTTTTCGCATCCATGACGATCATTGGTATTTTGGCGCTGGTGATGATTAAAAACCGCAGTCGCAGTTTGTCTATCTTGATTATCAGTATGTTTGTTATAGACGTATTTATTGTTGGAGCATGGTTCGGTTTAGACAAAGTACAGGAGCGCTTAGAAGCCACCAGTTTTGCCCAAGAAGGCCGCGATGAAGTGGTAATTGATTCTTTACCTATGTTGCAGGATTTCCCGTTATTTGGCACGGGTGGCGGCAGTTTTTATAGCTCATTTCCGAGCTACAAAGTCGCTAACATTCAACCTTTTTATGATCATGCCCATAATGATTATCTGCAAATGAGCATTGAATATGGCCTACCCGCAACGCTGTTATTAGCCTTACTGGTAATTTGGTGCTTTTTAAAAAGCGTGAGAGCCATGCGCAAGCGAAGGCCTTCGATTTTTAAAGGCACCGCGTTTGCCTGCTGTATGGCCATGCTTGGCATGGCCATACATATGACCGTGGACTTTCCTTTGCAAGCGCCGGCGAATGCTTGCTACTTTGTGGTTTTCTTAGCCTTATCTTTGTTGATTAATCAATTAAAAATGACTACAGGTAAAAAGCGCCGTTCTAAGAAGGTGACAATATGAATAAAAAATTTAGTGGCCCGATTGAAGAAGACCCGGCTATCGTTAATTTACTTGAGCGCATGCCTCGCTCAGTGCAAACGTCGTTTAGTGAAGAACAGCTATCACACCTTAGAAACGCCGTCAGCAGCCGCCAATGGGGTCATCACTCGGTTGATTTGCGTGGCACGATATCTTGGTTTAAGTATCGCTATTATTACGTAATACTTGCCGGAAAAAACCACCGTAATATGACCCGTTCGCAGTTGCGAGCAAGTCGTTTTGTCAACGCTGTGCTGTTAGCGGTATTCTTTACATTTTCCGCCGTGATGGGTGTTTTATTGTTGTATCTATTGAAATCAGCTGCAGGTATCGACTTGTTACCAGACTATTCATTTGGTGTTTGGGATTGGTTTAAAAGCTAAATGTATCCCGTGCAATGTCGCAATTCAGCGGTTGGGTATTAGTTAGGTATTAGGTTGTTATTTACTTTTTCGTTTACTGTTAGAACATTGCGGGATCATGCGCTTAATTGATGGGGGCTCATTTCTTAGCCAGCGGCAGACTCGCTTATTAGCTGCATATTGCTTGATTAATGCCAATACTTTTCCTCGACTTTTCGCGTCACGCAGGCCCATGCTGATCCTATGATAAAACTCTTCACGAATACGCAATAACATCGGGTGATTACTGGCGTACAGTGCCATGCCCAATTGCACAAACAACAAATGCACTTCAGGTTTTTTAGGCCCCAGTTCACTTGCTCGTTGCAAATAGGTTAGCATTTGTTGATCAAACTCCTGCTGACGCCATTTTATCATGGCTAATGACGCCCACGTCACTGGCCATAAAGGTCGCAACTGGGTTGATTGTAAGTAATGTGCTTTGGCAGCCTTGAGTGCTTGCTCTTGGTCTTCATAACCCGCGATGGCTCCCCATTCGTAAACTTGGCCCATCAAATCTTGATATAGAGGGTGACTAGGCTGGCTGTTAACAGCAGACTGAATTGCCGTCTTAGCTAGCTGGTACTCTTCGGGGGATTGCTGATTACCTTGCTCTTGCCATGCAGCAAGAATATTCCGTACTTGGTAGTAATCAAAACTTGCGCTTGTAAAACGTATTGCTGCGATTAAACAGACTAACGCGAGTATTGCGAAACTGATTACCGCTACGTAGTGCTTAATAAACATACGGGCTTGTGTTAAGCCGCGAGGAATGACTATTGCCATTGATTACCTTGGGAAATTAACCATGGCGTGGTTTTAAATAGACGTTGTGCGCGATCTTTTCCGCTTAGTGCCGCTACTTCCATATACGCCTTTGCCATGTCATTAGGGCGACGATTGATACTGTGCATGTCAGACGCAACATAGGTAATAACGTTCTTTTCAAGAAACAGTTTAGCGGTATCACGCACCTTCTCAGAAAATCGTCCAATAAAGGCACCTGCCGTAACCTGAAATAAACAACCCAAGCGTTCAAGCTTATGAATGCACAGGGGATTGGCCATGATCTCTCGATTACGCTCAGGGTGAGCAATAACGGGTTGAATTCCGTTTTTTAACAACCAGCGAAGTAAGTTATCGGTGCCGGGTGGTATATGACTATGGGGTAATTCAAGGAGCATAACGTCTTTATTATCCCAGCGCCCTATGAATGGGATTTGCCCTGTTTTTTGCCACAACATAATATCAGGCGTAATTCTAAGTTCCGCAGCAAAAGACAACTTAAGGGTGCATTGCTCTTTGGCCAAATGGGCAACCAAAGACTGATAGGCTTGGTGAATAGAAGTGGGATCGTTATCAAAGTACCCCTGGTGTATATGAGGCGTACACACCATGTGTGTCACCCCAACAGAAACAGACTGCTCAGCCATAGCCAACGACGCCGCTAAATCAGGAGCGCCGTCGTCTATGCCTGGTAATATATGACTGTGTAAGTCGATCAAGATTTTTGCGTCTGTTCAGCCTTGGTATCCGTATTATAACTGTGGTATCCGTATTGGTCATAAAAACCTGTGTATTCACCATGCTTTTTCGCTTTACGCAAATCAACTTGATTTAATACCACGCCATCAACCCGATGACCCACTTGCAAGAAACGACTTAGGCCATTCGTGATCAGTTTGTCACTGGTGCTGTCAGCCTTAACCACATAGACCACCGAGTCACATACTTTTGACACAACAATAGCATCACTGACGGCTTGTGTGGGGGCACTGTCGACTATGATGTGCTCATACCGACCTTTAAGATCTTGCATCAAGGCTTTAAAGCTATCAGACGCAAGCAGTTCCTGAGGGTTGGGTGGCATTGTACCCGCACATATTATGTCAATACCTGACATTTCATCAGTCACAATACATTCTTCCAGAGTATGGGTACCTGCAATCAAATTCGCTACACCGGGTTGAAACCCTGGCAAACTAAACTGATTACCAATCGTAGGACGACGCAAATCGGTGTCCATTAATAATACTTTGCTTAACTGGCCCATAGCGAATGCTAAGTTGATAGAAACCGTACTCTTACCTTCTTTGGGCACGCTTGATGTTACCAAAATCGTTTTTGAGGGTTTATCAATATTCAGCAACTGTAAACTTGTTCGAAGGGTACGCACCGCTTCACTAAACGTATGTCGCTTACTATCAAAGAAATGGCGAACGGCCAGATTTTTCTTTTTGTTGTGGGTTTCCAAAGGAATTAACCCCAACATGCGCTGGCCAAGCTTGCGCTCAACATCATCTACCGAGCGAATACCGCTATTTAGTGCGTCCATCGCTATTGCTAGAAATACCCCAAAACCTAAACTAACGATAAGTGCCGCAGCGATAATCAATCCTTTTTTCGGTTTAGAGGGCGCTGACGGCGGCACTGCTAAATCTAGCATGCGCGCATTAGCAGACTCAAACCCACCCAGCTCTGTGGTTTCATTTAAACGCGTAAAAAACGAACTATATAGTTGCTGATTAATATCAACTTCACGTTGCAGTGCTTTATGGCGGCTTTCAAGATTGGTTAAACTACGGAATTTCTCTTTATTAACGCTCACCTCTTGTTTAAGGGCTGCCAATTTAAGTTTCGCGGTACTGAACTCAGTATTCACACCTGAAACCAATGAACGAATTTGATCGTTTAAGCTGTCTTGGATCGAACGTAACTCTGCTTGAGCGGCAATCATTTTAGGATGCTTCGGGCCAAACACTTTGCTTAATTCAGATACCCGACTTTGCGCACCGATTTGTTCACGTTTAACATTTTGTACTGACGAATGATTAATCACTTCAGGAAGGTCAGCCAATTCAGCTATGGTCGCACCGGAGTTAACTTGGTTGTAAAGAGTTTCAGCTCGGTTGTAAGCAGTCTGCGCTGAGAGCATTTGCTGGGTTAAGCCTTGGAGTTCATCTGCCGCTAAGCCGACAACACCGTCAATATTAACCAATTGTTCGGTTTCATAAAACTGCGACAAGCGTTTTTCAGCGGTAGATAGCTTAGTACGTAAACCTTGCAGGCTTTCATTCAACCATGTGGTCGCCTTGGTGGTCATATCAAGCTTAGATTCAAGGTAATTTTCGATATATACGTCACCCACAGCATTAGCGGCGATAGCAGCAAACTGGCGATCTTCATGCTCAAAACTAATTTCTACGATCTGGGTGTTAACAAGCGGATTAATCTCTAACGCTTGCATTACTTTCGCTGCGGCATAACTTTTACGACGCTCGAGTTGCTGGGCTTCCGTTAATACGGTTATTTCTTTTTGCGGTAAAAATGGCAACGCGCTAATAACACCTGATTTAATCGCCGCTAACTGCTTGCTCACAAAATTCGCTTTGCTCGCTTCATAGCCAGGCGCAAACGTTGGATTCTCATAAAGCTTAAGCTTCTCGACGACTTTTTCGGCAATGTGGCGAGATTTCAAAATTTCGTATTGGGTTTGAAAGTACTCTTTACGACTGGAATCAAGGCCATACACTTCTTCGATAGAAAGCACTTTAGCTTGCTTTGATTCAATTAGTAATTTACTTGTTGCGGTATATTGCGGCGTGACTGACATCACGATAAGGGCAACCAACACCGTAATAAAAACCGCTAAACCAATAATCCGCCATAAATATCGTCGAACGGTTTGCCAATAATGACCTAAGTCAATCGTTTCTGAGTCGAGTAACTTAGCCTCTAATTGTCCATTTAATTGCGCTGACATCGTTATCTATATACCTTTATTAAAAGAAGCTTTGCTGCACGGTAACTATGTCACCAGGCAATACCACATCAGTGGACTGAGCATTCAACTGTTGTTGTTGACCTGACTCATTTTCCCTGCGTATAAAAATTTTTGTTTTTGAGGCTCGCTCGGTGTAACCGCCAGCCAAAGCGGCGGCTTTATCAACTGAAAGACCAGGCTGATATGGGTAACCACCTGGCCGCTTAACCTCACCATCGATAAAGAAGGGCCGATAATCAATTACCGTTACAGATACTGATGGTTCAACCAAGTAGTCGCCTTTAAGGCCAGCATATAACTTGGCTTCGAGTTCAGCCCCTGTTAACCCAATCATTCTAATATCACCTAAAAAAGGATAGTTTATAACGCCATGGTTGGGTAATTTAGTGGTAAGCGATAGATCTGACTGACCAAAGACAGTGATTTTAATTACATCACCTGAGCCTAATTTATATTGACTCAGACTTGCGTCGAGTGACCATGCAGCTGTGCTAAAAAGTACTAGCCACAGCCAAAAAAACGATTTTACTTTCATGTTTACTCCAAGAGAGATAAGAACTAAAGGGTCACTTTAGCTGATAGACGGTAGATATTTTGATCGTAGTCAATAATATCTTGGTTACTGTCACGTTCACTGTAGGTGTAACCTAAATTGAACGTTAACCAACGTCTAAACTGATAAATAACCGCTAAGTTAATATCTTGTATGTCGTCCGTTCGCCCGCTGCCTTCGTAGCTGTCACTGCCTACTGCAACGCCTGCTTCGGTTCTTAGGCGTTCTAGCCATTCATGACGCCAGGTTACAGAAACATCTTTACGGCGAATAAAGTCACCTTCGCCATTTGTTTCACGGGCTTCGTTTTGGGTATCTAAGATAAAAGTTGCACGTTCGAGCGGTTCCCATACAACACCGGCTTGCCATTTCAAACCTGAAAAGTTACTGCGCCCAGCAGCGTCAAAATCTTTGTCTTGGTAACCGATTTTAGCATAGCCAGAAGTGGATGCGGTTGATTGCCACTGTGCCCCTACTAAATAGCTTGTTTCCACACTGTCTCGTGACGCAGAGCCATCGGGTACGAAGGAATATTCGACGTCGGTAATCGTCGTTTCTAATAGTAGGTCTGTTGCTGGCCCAACGCTATAATAAAACACACCACCGATTTCACTCTTTGAGCGGTCACGAGATTTATATTCATCGGTATTAATTTTATAGTCTAAATCACGGTAATTGAGGGTTAAATCCAGTCGAGCCTGTGCACTGAGTGCACCATACGAATAGACAAAATCAACTTCACTTTCTTTATACTCATCAGGAGACGTGAGTTCATTACCACGGCCTCGAGAGAAAGCCGTTCCGCGGTTATCATGACCATCTTCATAATTGACACTCGTTTTAATGCGATGGCGGCTATTTAATTCATACCCTAGTGAAGCAAATAATAAATGATCGGTATAGTCATCAGTAGAACTTGAAAAGTAATCCCCACGAGTAAGCTGATAACCAAACCGTAAACTGTTTAAACCAAAATTATTAACCAAAACAAACCTAGGCGTAACAACGCTAAACCAGCTATCTATTTCTTCATCATCCCCTCGAGATTGCGTTACGTTGTCATTAAAACCAACGCTAGTGGTTAAGGTAGGGACTAATTCAAACGCACCTAAGTCAATGCCTACTTCTTGAGCAAATGAAGATGAACACACACATGCCAATCCCATAGCGGTTGCTAATTTAGTCTTACTCATTCAATCATCTCTGCTTTATTAAGGTTAAAATTCAATTTTAATGAAACTAAGTGTATCAATTATCTGCTTAAATTAGCGCTTTGTTATAAAAAAACTGCGAAAAAAACTTCGAAAAATGTAGAAAACAAGCCGTGCAAAAATTCAGCAAGGATCTTGTTAAGCGAAATCTATGCCATCAATCAGTACATCGATAACTTTGCGCAGATGCTCTAATATTAGAATCGGTGCATATTAAACCAAGATGACGTTATGTAAAATCAGTTACTGAATCAATTGACCAATGATTGACTGAAATAGAAATAATGAAGTGTTTTTTCAGCAAACATTCTACTTTGTGCTCATTCCTTATCCTATTATTCGCGTTTGTCTAAGTGCAGATTAGACATAAACTATCGTGGTGCCAATTATCCGAAAGGATAAATAATTTATGTTAAGTGAGTCATATACTATGACTATGCCCATTACGTCGCTTCTATTGTGTTATTTATCTCAATCTACTACGCCTGCTGAACAACAAAATAATGGTCTGGTTTTTGCTTATTCATCAAATGACAATCGGCAGAGTGTAGCGAAGATACGACTAAAGTTATGGCCACGAAGGAGCGCGTACTTTGTTATTGTATAAACGATACTGAATGTCATAAAAAAAACAAATATATGTCGTAATTATACTACAGAATAGCGTGGTATAATGTGCGCGGCTGGGTACTCGCTAGCTTCGATGTTTAAGCAAGGCACTGAAGTTAAAAGGAATTTTTTAATTTTGTAGCACATTAGTTGTTGGATATTAGCGACACAATAATGTCGCAAAATAACGACACAGCTATAGTTTGGGATGTTTCATTGCCCAATACTACAAATTTAAACAGTGATACGTAACATTAATGGTAGATACACATGCATAACAAAAGCCCTGGCGGCATCATTCAGAGTAACCAAAGTAGTTTTTCGACGCTCTATCGCTTAGTCGATATGGTCATTATTACTTTAGTGTATTTTCTTGTTCTTTTATATCAAGGATTGCCCATAAGCACACCTGAATTGCTGTTGCTCTTTGTCAGTATTATTTCATACATGTTATGTGCTGAAGCCGTTGATTTATATCGTTCTTGGCGTACCGCGTCTAATACCCTGATGATTAAGTGGAATATGATCGCTTGGGGCGTATCTTCTCTTGTTACCACGACATATGCTTTTATTTTCCCTGATACGATTGTCGCTTCGAATTTTGTTATTTTGTCTTGGTTGGTCTTGTGTGCCCCAACTCTTGTGGGCTGGCGAGTAGTATTTCGTGAGATTTTATTCCGCCACCGTAAAAAAGGCCATAATACCCGTCGAGCGATCATTATTGGTGCAACGCAATCTGGTTATAGCCTTGCGACCCAAATTATAGAAAATGATCAATTGGGAATTATTTTCAGTGGTATGTATGACGACCGCGCTCCGGCCCGTATCCCCCACGAAATTCAGCACGAGGTTAGAGGGACAATTGAGGATGCAATTAAATTAGCCAAAGAAGGTCAAGTGGACTACATCTACATTGCCATGCCGATGAGTGCAGAAAAACGCATTATGCAAATTTTGAATATGTGCAGTGATACCACCGCGACCGTTTCAATTATTCCGAACTTCTTTATGTATAACCTGCTGAATGCTCGCTGGCAGAGTGTGGGTTCAATACAAACCTTGAGCGTTTTTGATACGCCCTTTCAAGGTGCAGGCGATATAACAAAGCGACTTGAGGATATTGTTGTTTCTTCACTGATTCTAATAATGATTGCTATTCCGATGCTATTTATTGCTCTTGCGGTGAAATTCACTTCAAAAGGGCCGGTTATTTTCAAACAAAATCGTTATGGCTTAGATGGGCAAATGATTAAGGTCTACAAATTTCGCTCCATGACCGTGCAAGATAATGGTGATAGCGTGCAGCAAGCCACTAAAAACGATGTACGTATAACCCCCTTAGGTGCCTTTTTACGCAAAACATCTTTAGATGAATTACCGCAATTTATTAACGTATTGCAGGGCCGTATGTCGGTTGTTGGCCCCCGACCACACGCTGTAGCCCATAACGAAGAATATCGTAAATTGATTGAAGGCTATATGCTGCGCCATAAAGTACGCCCAGGCATTACCGGCTGGGCACAAATCAATGGCTTTCGCGGTGAAACCGAAACAATTAATAAAATGATTAAACGGGTTGAATACGATTTAGACTATATTCATCGCTGGTCAGTCTGGCTGGATATTCGGATTATTTTAGCGACCGTTACACGCGGTTTTATCAATAAAAATGCTTATTAAGCACTACAGATAATACAAGATAGCGGTAACGAAAATTGAACCATAAGAGAAGCCGAGCAAATGCTCGGCTTTTTTGTGTGCGCTTTCCGGGAATGGTTAACTACTCATGATTACTGGGCTGATATATTTTGAATTCTCCCCCCGCGTGTAATAGACCAAACATATGTAACAGGCCATCGTAATAGCGATACATACCGGTTGGCGCATTTTGCTGCCAAAGGTAGTTGATCATTTCGGTAGAAAACGGATTTTCACTTATTGTGGCCCCCACTGCATTCATTGCGGTGCGGCCATGGCTGCGATAATTAATGTCTGGCTCGCGAGTGCCATCAACTTCATATACAGCGATAAAGTCACCGTATTGTGCAATTTCTTTTTCAAAGAAATTGACTTGTTGCTCGACTAACGCTTTAAGCTCAACAGATTGGCTTACCCAATGATAATCCATGGCCATATTACCCATAACGCGAAATGAATCGTAAGCGCTTTTATGGCTATCAGGATTAAAACTAGTGGTTTGCGGCACGCCTTCATGGCTTGCGTAATCGCTAAACAAGCCTGTGACAGGATGCGCCGATTTAGCCAAATACTGACGACTAATCTCGGCAGTTTGGTGCCAATAATCGTTATTTTCATCGGCCCACAACGCCCACATTTCGTAGAAAGCAGGTAAGTGGTATGAAGGATCAGAGAAGCTCTCAACGTTTGTCGTTGTCACAAATTCTACTTGCTGATAGACCGGATGCATCATAAGCCTTGTGCTGGCGTTATTAGATTTTGTATAAACAACGTCATGCAGAATATCATTCGCTTCTTGCTGATAATCAAATATACCGTCTGAACTACCCCAGCGGTTATTAGCAAGGAATAACGCCATAGCAAAGTACTCTTCGCCGTCAGGAGCAGGGTTGGTATCGATAGCATTATAAGGCGCGTTACCACTTAGTCGCCAGGCAAAGAAGTCTTTGCTATTACCTGTTGTGTTTTGCATTTTCGCTTTAGTAAAACGCCACAATTTGTTGAAGGTTTCTTGATCGTCCATCATGACAGAGATCATCATGCCGTAGGACATGCCTTCTGAACGTATATCGTTAGTATCAATGGCTTTAATAAATGCCATGTCATCGCCCACGCCGTATAACACGGTTGTATCAGACAGTTCAGGTGCTGGCTCACTAGGCGCTTGCCCCGCAATGATTACATTGTCGATTTGAATATCGCCGGTCACCGTTGGCATTTTGCCATTTGCAACAAATTGCACACCGATGCCACGAAGCTGACTAAAATCGAAACTATCACTGACGTAACCAAATTCTGTCGTTGCGCTAACATCGCTAAAACGTAATGTAACGAACTCATCGGCGGTGAGTCCCGCTACCATGGTATAGCCTAAGAAAGCAGGCTGGTAATTAGCATCTTCTAAAACAAGTTGCACAACCATATTGCCGTCTTCAATGTAATTTGCAGGTATTTTGACGTCAAAGCTAATATCCCGCCCTTCAGTGATATCAATCCCGTTGAACTGCTGATACTTCACGGTAAATGCATCAGTATCGGCTATCCAGTTCGGGCTGACCGCTAACACATTATTGCTCAGGCCATCACCGCCAACCTCAGCGTCAATTTCATTACTAATAGCCAACGTTGGCACGATAGCACTATCATTGTTCGCACTGGCACTCCACTGTGAAATGCTGTTATCAAAGGTTTCTTCAAAACCAGGAGAGATGTCGACCCCGCCGCCATCGACTGGTTGGTAAATACTTACTTCTGAAATGGCTAGACTGCCACCAATATCAGCATTTTTTCCATTGGCTAAAAACTGAAAACCTAAGGTGCTGATTTGGCTAAAGTAGAACCCTTCGGATAAATAACCGAAGTTTGTATCTGGCCCCAGCCCCTTAATCAATAATGTTGTTTCAGCCCCTTGGGTTAATGTGCGATAACCGAAAAAACCGATCCCCCCCGAGGCGTCTTGAATAAAGAGCTGAGCTGCCATCGAGCCTTCATCAGCATACGCTTGATCAACCGCCATTTTGTATTCGACATCAACGCCGCCAGTTGCATCAATAGGCTCGAAAGGGCTAGACAAAACCGCTAACGCGTCACTACCACTTTGCCACGTTGGTGTAATAACTAATGCCCCATCAATTTGGGAAAGCTCAGCACTCACTTCACTTCCATTGTCTGCGTACCATTGCCAGTTATCGGTACTTTGCTCAAAATCAGCATGGTAAATTTGCTCCCCTTTGCTTGGCTCTGCACCTGCTTGGTCTGGCACTAATTCGAAGAGTTGCTGATAGGTCGCGTTTATTTTTGCCGTCACTTGCTCTTGTGTTGCCAGACCGCGCTCAAAAAAGTAATTTTTGTATTCTGAGGTGTGATAGGCAGAATCTGGTGAGAAGTTGTCACTGATTTCGTTTCCGCTGGGCTGATATTCGAAGTTCCAGCTTAAGTCTTGTTCGTTAAATCGTGCTCGACGATTTTGTATTAATACCAATCGCTCTGTTAACTCAAGTACGCTATTAGCGGACATTTCATCTATGCTCACTCCCGTAAATTGTATGTTGGAATTAGCGTTACTTGATGCGACATTTATCTGTATATCTCGAACGCTATCGGCATCATTTTTAACAAAAACAGAAAACTCATAGCGAAAATCGCTGCGCCCTACCCTCGTTTTGTTCTTTAGGGTGAGATGATCAATGCTTACATCTGCGTACAGGGGCTGACTAAAAGACGTTAGCAGCACAGTGCCCAGTGCTACTGCGATACTTTTGCGTAAAGAAGTCACTTTTGACTGGGAACAATCGCTCGTCGTGTTGTTTACTGAGGAGATATTCATGCAGCCACCCCATCTATTATGTTGCCTTGGCCTTTAACGCCGGCTAACGCAAGACTGCGCAACTTACGCATACGCCCGGCCAGTCCTGCAATCACACCCACTAGCGTGATAAAGAACATGGCACTCGTAGGTGCGCTTACAGCTTGGGGCAAACTTAATTGGTAGTCGCCTTCACTTGTTACATCGAAAGAGCTCGCGTCATAGGTTTCAAATCGCTGGGTGGTACTGACTAAATCTGCACTGCCCAACCAATCGAACACGACAGATAATCCTGTTAGGGTTTCACCTGCCTGCAAGGGCATGCTAAGGGCGAGTGCGTCAACAAAACCATCTTCTTGTACACCGAATATGTCTTGTGCGGGGGCGATAAACACGTCCCAATCAATTGGGCTAGTAAGTAGTGATAGGTTGTCGAATAATCCATATTGAAAGAATAAGGTGAGCCCTTCTATGGCGGTTTGCGAATCATTGTGAAATTGGTAGTCAGCTTGATATTGCTGATCATTGAGCTTAGTGACATCAGAATTGATCATTAATGCACTGGCATTCATGCTACTCAATAGTAAGGTGAACAATAGTATTATCTTCATGTGCTTCCTTTTTATATATCAACGATTACTACAAAATTAAGCAACGGCGATATAGTGGTTATATTGTTATTGTGTCCATTTGGGTTATGTATAAGGCGAAGTGACATACCCAATAGTGTCAAGTATGAGCGAACCACTGCACCTTATTGTCATAAAGACTACACAAAGATATACGTACAATTAACACAAAGTTTACATTTAGAAAATTTTCGTAAGAAGAAAGTAAGACTGCGTAAAAAAAGAGCGAAGATAGATTCCCGTGCTGGATGAAAAAAACGAGACGCGTTATCGATATGCACATTAAGAGATGCTTCACCAAAAAGTCGATTTATTGTTACCACGTCATGCTGGCAAAAATTAACGTCTATTATGATGCAGTGACTCCAACAGCTGGATCCTAAACCCTAGACTCTGTCCCCTATCCCCTGAACCTTGACCCTTTCCCGAGCACCGAGTGCCGCGTACCGCGCACCGCGCACCGAGTACCGTGCACCGCGCTCCGAGCACCCCAACACCCAATAAGTGGCTCATTTTTTGTCTAAATTGGAAGGGATAAATTGGCTGGAAGTAAAGAAAAAACCGCTCAGCGAGGGCATAAGCGGCGAATGGTTCTCTGCTAATGTGGATTAACACATTAGAATTATCGTTTTTATTATACTGAGTAAATTTTCGTTTTTTGTTCAGCTAGTACTTTTGTTCTGTTAATGCTTTGTTCTGTTAGGAACAGTAAGCACGTTATTGAGGAAGTGAGACCGTTAGCTTCTCCCGGCTGACTTTTTCTGTCTCAACAAATTTAGACCATTGCTGCGCCATGCCTCTGCTGCTTTTAAACGCTTGTGCTTTCGCCAGTTCATTGAGCGCGTCGTTGTATCGATCCACATTAAAAAATGCCATGCCCTTAACAAGGTGCACTGTCCCTTCATTACGTAAACCACCTTTGCTGAGCGCCGTTTCTGATGCAGCGATAGCTTGTCGCCACTTTTCCATATTCAGGTAAATTTGTGCTAATTGGGCATCTAGTTCGCCGTCATCTGACAAATCTGCTGCCGCTTTCATTACTGGCACCGCTTCATCATTCTCTTTCGCTAATACCCAGCATTGAGACAAAAATTTTAGATTTTTCAAGTTTTTATCTAAAACTCCGCTTTCAAAGCCTTTTTCAATTAAACGCGCGCCCTTAAACGGCATTTGATGATAATAATAAAGCTGCGCGAGGTTAAACATATCTGAACCGTTTTGAATATAACCTTGCTGATAAGCGGTTTCTAAAATGGCTAGCTGTTGTTTTTCTTCCCCTAACTCGCCGTACATGCCGCCAAGTTGCACCCAATATTTAGGCTCATCAAAATGCTTGACCAGTTTGAGTAATACATCTTTAACTTTCTCAGGCTGCTTTAACTCGAAATACACAGCGCGTTGCAAGACATACCAATTTTCATCAGGAATATCGTCTTTTGCTTCGACTATCTTAATGGCTTTTTCGATAAAGCTTGCCGCTTTGTCGTAAGACTTTTGCTGATACATTGCCTGTGCTTTGAGAACGTAGTTTTTGGCTGGTATTTCGCTATTTGGATTAACAGCGGCATTTAGCGTTTCCCAGCGTTCTAAAAACAATACGGTTTTATCGTAGTTACCGCGCATCATGTGCAACTGTGCAAGACTAAACAACGTGCTTAGCTCGAACGATTCCGGAATAGGCTGCTGTTCAACCACTTGCTCGAACGATGCAATGGCTTCATCAAAACGCTCAACATTGTAGTAAACAAAGCCGTAGAAGTTGTACATCATCGCCTGCTCATAACTGTTCATTGAGCTGGCTTTACTTTTGACGTTATCAAGCGCTTCTAACGCTTCTTCGGTCTTGTTTTCATCGGCCAAGGCTTGAGCTCGTGCCAACTGATCGTACACCTTAACCCTAAGAGCTGGCGTTCTGCGTGTTTCACGTTTGCTCGCTTCTTGGGCTTGGGCACCTTTTATGGCTAAAGGAGATATACTAAACCCAAGGCCGATTACGGCGCATAACGTTAATCCCAAAACCTTGCATGAAAGGTGACTATTTTTTTTACTTGTTACTCTCATCATGCCCCCAATTAACCATCAATCTGGAAAGTAATACGGTTTTGTACACCAGCCACTTCAGCCGCTTCACCATTTACTACTCGTGGTTTGTATTTAAATTTAAGCGCAGCATCAATTGCTGCTTGATTAAATAAGTCAGCAGGCTGAGCTTCGACCACAAATGGATCTTTTACTGAGCCTAGTTTTGATACAGTAAACTCAACGATTACAAAGCCTTCAATACCCCGAGATAAAGCTCGACGAGGATAAACTGGCGCCACTTTAACGATAGGCAAATACTCACCATCGCCTGATTCAAGTGCCAAACCACCGTCGAGGGATAACCCTTCATTCACGTCTGCACCGAAGTCCATGCCATTGCCTTCCGCGTTCGGGGTAGGAGAATCCATTTGTGGCTGCTCCATTGCTGGAGGCGGCTGTTCTGGCTTAGGCGGTTTCTTAGGTTTACGATCTTTTTTCAGGGCGGATTCTTCTTTTTTCACCCGAACAAAATCCAGCACACTGCCCTTTGCTGGCTCGGTTAACGCACTGCCACCACTTTTAATCAGTGATTGCATGACGAAAAACAAGCTCAAGGTCACAATGGCTGACAGAACTATCGCTAGCAGATATCTAAGCATGGTCTAGGGCTCTTGGGCTGCAATCGAGACATCTGTGATACCGGCGGCGCGCGAGGCGTCCATAACCTTAATTAAGGTTTCGGTCGTCGATTTTTTGTCAGCTTGAATCACCACGGTACCTTGTGGGTTTTCAGCATGAAGACGCTCGATATTGGCTTGCACGGCGCGTACATCAATACGGCGTTTGTTGATCCAGATTTCACCTTTGTCACTGATAGCTACCAGGATATTAGCCCGGTCTTTTTTCACTGCCGTAGCGGCTTCGGGGCGGTTAACATCGATACCCGATTCTTTTACGAAAGACGCGGTTACGATAAAGAAAATCAACATGATAAATACCACATCAAGCATCGGCGTCATGTCGATTGCTGCTTCTTCTTCGTCCATCAAATTTTGAAAATGTTGTTTCATAACTGTCTCTTCTTAGGCGCGGTAGGCTAGCTACTTGCGATCTATGGTTAATGCGTCTTCTAAATGCGTACGTTCTGATTTCGTTGTTCGGGACAACCATGTAGAGGCAAATACTCCTGATAGCGCGCCGACCATACCTGCCATAGTAGGAATGGTCGCTTTAGACACACCTGATGCCATAGAGCGAGCACTACCCGAACCTGAAATGGCCATCACATCGAACACTTCGATCATGCCGGTGACGGTTCCCATTAGGCCCAATAATGGACATAAGGCGACTAATGCTTGGATAATAGGAATACCTGCACCTAATCGCAGGCTTACCCGTGAAATCATGGCTTGGCGTATTTGCTCTGCATTCCATGAACGACGATCTTTACGTGCTTTCCAGGCGGCAATGGTTTCTTTCTTATATGCCTTGTGCCAGATGAACACGTATAACGCTCGTTCTAGGATGAGCAACCACATGACGAATATCAGCAAACCGATGACCAATAAAACTTGGCCACCTGTTTCCGTAAAATCACGTATTGCTTCGAAAAATTCCAACATAGCTAATTACCTTAGGCGTTTGGCGTTGAACTTGTTTCCATACGCTCAGCACGCTGGGCAATCACACCTGACGCTTGCTCTTGTAGAATGAACACAACATCTTTAGAGCGGGTGTTAAGCATGGCGTATAACAACGTCATAGGGATAGCAACAACCAACCCCAGTACGGTCGTGACCAATGCAGTCGAGATACCGCCCGCCATTAATTTAGGATCCCCCGTACCAAACAATGTAATCGCTTGGAAGGTATTGATCATACCGGTTACGGTACCCAGTAGACCCATAAGCGGTGCTACCACGGAGATGATCTTGATCATCGTTAAGTTACGAGACAACTTAGGTATCTCGCCCAAAATCGCTTCAGTTAAGTGAAGTTCTAATGATTCGGTGTCAGCATGGGGATATTTGTCACGTACTTGCATAACGCGGCCAAGTGGATTGTTCGCAGTAAACTTGTCTGACTTAAGCTGTTTATTCACCTTCGCTTTAATCACGGTCAAGGTGAATAAGCGCTCTAGTGCGAGTAATAAACCAAGTGCA
The DNA here is from genome assembly GCF_011378905.1 of Paraglaciecola sp. 20A4. Classification (GTDB taxonomy): domain Bacteria; phylum Pseudomonadota; class Gammaproteobacteria; order Enterobacterales; family Alteromonadaceae; genus Paraglaciecola. The sequence continues at coordinate 135,729 of NZ_WTPY01000009.1, forward strand.
CCAACGATAAGAATGATGTAACCAACTAAACCGCCCTGTTCAACGCGTTCTTTTAAGCTCGGTGCTTGCACCAATAACTTAAGAATTGAACCCCCTGTTGGGTCTAAGCCAAATTCAACCAGTTCACCGCTTGATGCTTGTAGTGCTTGAGCGCTGTTGGTGTAACGACCTGCAGGCTGACGAATTAATTCACCTAATGAATGAGTCGCACCTTCATAATCGAGGTATTTGCCATCAGCAATAAGTGCAAACGTACCCACACGTACCACTTCCTTGCTTACTTTAGCGCCACCCGCTTCAACAACGTCGGTATTGAAACGCGTCACTTTGCCTGATTCAGTCATTTCACGCTGCATTTCGAACCAAACACGTTCGATTTCATCGATAGAAGCAAGCTTAGAACTTGAGCCCATCGATTGCGCCATCTGGTCTAGGAATTGCGCACGGTTGGGAATTTGTGCCGAAATAACAGAGTTAAAGAACTTGCTTTTCGTATCGCCAGCGACTTGTTGCAGCACGCCAAATAATTCTTTTAGTGAGCCCAAACGCTTCGTTAGGGCATCGTTTAAATCGCCTAACTTGAATTCGTTTTCTTCAAACTGAGTTTCCAGCGTTTCTGAGGTATTCAGCGCATTGTCACGCTGTTTACCTGCGTCACGCAACATTTGATCTTGTTGTGCGCGCTGTTGTGCAAAGTCTTTTTCACGCTGGGTATTTTGCTTTGTTTGTTGAAACTGACCTTGCTCTAGTTGCTTAAGCAGTGCGTCTAAATCCAGTGCTGATTCTTTCTTAGGAAGTGGGTCAGCAGCCATGGCCGTTGTTGCCGTTAATGTAACCAACAACGTAAGTGCGATATTTTTAATTAATTGATTCATCTTCATCGTGCTCTTAATCCGTGATCGCTACAGGCAACATCAGTAAGTCTGGTGCCATTTGTTTTTTGGCCATACGCAGGCCTTTTGTCACTTGGGTGCGATAGCTAGACGGTAGCGCTTCCCACTGATGAGCTTTGGCATTCCACATACCTTGCATGCCCGCGTCGCGCGTTTGATAAATCAAGGCGGTACGACCAACGCGAAGGAAGTCAACGTTACGTTCTTGACCATCGATGGTATGTAAACCGGCGTAAGCTTCTAACGTACGTCCGTAATCCATTTCGACTTGGTAGGCTTCCATTACACGGCGAAATTTTTCAGATGGTGCAACGTCTGCTTTATCCATCATTTGTTTCAAGCCAGCGATGCGAGTTGCGCGCTCCCCCTCTAGAAAGGGCACGTCTAATGCGATGAACTGTTCTAAGCCGTCTATCATGCGTATCATTAATGGCGTAATTTGACGCTCGATAACACTGACATCATCAATAGCAGCGTTTAAGTCAGCCATTTCTTGTACTTGACTCGCTATCTGCTTGCGTAACTGCGAGTTGTATACGTCTAGCCCTTCAGTCTCTTTGTTAATGGTCTTAAACTGCTGCAATTTATTATCAATTTGATCATTAATCTTATTGATCTTTTGCTGAGACGTAGCGGCTGAGTCATTGATCTCTTTCGCTTTTTCAACGGCCGGCTTAATGTATGCATCTTCTTGGGCATAGCCAGATGCAGATAAAAGCAAACTTACACTGAGTAAGCTGGCTGATAACGTTGTAGTAGACTTCATGTACGCAAACCCTATTTGGAAGGAAGTGTCGAAACAGCGTAAACCTTTCGGGTTAGTCTATTTCATTAAGAATTTGCGCAAAGGATAGGGGTTACTCGTGGCATTTTTATTACAGCTACATGACGTATAGGTGACAGTAATATTGCAATAATATGACACCCATGTGTGGCATAGGATGCCTGCTTGTGTGTCCTTAAAACACTTGGTAGTTCAGTTACATATTTTAGCTAATTTGTTCGGTTGTTATGTGCATTCATACAGGTTCGTGTGCGATTTGTGACAGCGATATTCGCCAGAGCACGTAGTATATTGCGTGCTTTTTTTTCAAATTAACGGTTACCTCACCCAAAAACATTCATGACTTGTATACACAATAAGACACCTACTCTTGGTCAAAGCAAGATGAAATTTGCAAGACTTTAACGCCATACTTAGGCACAATATGCCGCCAGCTTCGCCTAGTTTTTTCAACGCGTTATCCGAATAAAGCTGATTCTGTTAGCGGGTAATATTCAATCAATTGATAAAACTGAGGATTAACTGTTCGAGAAGCGAAGAAATGCGATGATAATATCGCAGCGATACACACATACTATAACCACACATTTACTAGCGGTGACACAATGACCAACTTATCTAAAGCAGCATTAGCGGTCTGTATACACAGTGCCCTTTTCAGCCATGCTCTTAACGCTCAGGAAGCACCTGCGGCAAAAGACAAAGGCTTAGAAAAGATCACAGTTACAGCGCAAAAACGTACGCAAAGTATTCAAGAAGTGCCCATTTCAATTGCCACCTTAAACGGAGAGCGTTTCGAAAGCATTTTTTCTGGTGGTGACGATATTCTCGCCCTGGCAGTACGTGTACCGGGCCTTTATGCAGAATCGTCTAACGGCCGTGTTGCCCCCCGTTTTTATATTCGTGGCCTAGGTAACACAGATTTCGACCTAGCCGCATCTCAGCCTGTATCCATTGTGATGGACGACGTAGTAAAAGAAAACGTAAGCCTGAAAAGCTTCCCTTTGTTCGATGTAGCGCAAGTAGAAGTTATTCGCGGACCACAAGGCACGTTATTTGGACGTAACACCACAGCAGGTATTGTTAAGTTTGATTCGGTAAAACCGACTGAAGATTTTGATGCTTACGCGAAAATGAGCGTTGGTAACTTAGGTACTGTGAATGTCGAGGGTGCTGTTGGTGGCGGCTTAGCTGAAGACCTTTCAGGTCGTTTCTCAGTGTTATCACAAGACCGTTCAGACTGGATCGATAACGGTTACACCGGCGAAAATGATGCCTTTGGCGGCTTTGATGAAAAAGCTTGGCGTGGACAGTTATTATACTCACCCAGTGAAGACTTTTCGGCCTTACTAAACGTGCATGGTCGTGAGCTTGACGGAACTGCCTCAGTCTTTCGTGCAAACGTATTTACCAAAGGCAGCAACGATTTAAATCAAAACTTCGACCGTGACAAAATTTATTACGATGGCGATATCGATGGAAACGGTCCAGATAACAATCCACAAGAATACAGCAACTACGGTGCATCACTTAAGCTTGAAGTGGGCATGGACGACATGTCGTTTACCTCAATCACAGCATATGAAGAAGCTGATGGCTCAAGTCTTGGGGATATTGATGGCGGTGTGGTTCTCTTTGCTCCAGCAGATATAAATGGCGACGGATCAACCGAGTTAACTTTCCCTGGCTCAATCGCATTCGATGCAAAAACTCAAGATAACCTAAACGACCTTGAACAATTTACCCAAGAAATCCGCCTAGCCAGTGAAACCGATGACGCCCTTAGCTGGCAAACAGGTGCATTTTATTATGATTCATCATTTAACGTCACCAGCGTCGATGGTCTTTATGGTGCCACTACGGTGTTTCATGAAAACACTACGTGGGCGGTGTTTGGTCAAACGTCTTACGAAATCAACGAACGATTGAATGTCACTGGTGGCATTCGTTACACGCACGACAAAAAATCCTTGCGGGTTGGCGAACAAAACGTTGGTGGTTTTTGTTTGGTTGCAGACTTTAATGGGGACGGAATAACAGAGTGCCAAATCCAAGATTACGACGATATCAATGTTGATGATGGTCAAATCAGCTGGGAGCTAAGCGCAAACTACAAAGTTGACGAAGATACGTCACTGTTTGCTCGCTTTGCCAATGGTTTTAGAGCTCAGTCAATTCAGGGGCGAGACGTTGCTTTTGAAGGTGCGCCTTCAGTCGCGGATGCAGAAACGATTAATTCTATAGAATTTGGCGTTAAATCAGACTTGCTTGATAACACTTTGCGTATTAACGCCGCTACTTTTTATTATCAAATCGATGATATGCAGTTCTCTGCAATCGGTGGTGGGGCGAATAACGTTGCCTTGGTCAATGCTGATAAAGGTACGGGCTATGGTTTTGAAGTTGATGCTCAATACGTGGCCAACGATTACTTAACCTTAACCGCAGGCTACAGCTACAACAAAACCGAAATAAAAGACGATACGTTAACCGTATTGCCTTGTGGTGCTAGCGAAGCGTTTGGCTCAACAGGCAACTGTACTGTACTAGACCCACGTCCTAATGGCTTTAACGCCTCGATTGATGGTAATCCATTCCCACAGGCACCTGAATCAATCTTTACCTTTACGGCGCGTTATGCAGTCCCTATGGGTAACGATGGTGAATTCTTTGCATATACGGATTGGGCATACCAAGGCGACACTAACTTGTTCTTATACGAGTCAGTTGAGTTTCAAACAGACGGAAATGTAGAAGGCGGTTTACGCATCGGTTACGAAAACTTCGAACATAACTACACCGTTGCATTGTTCGGTCGTAACATCACGGATGAAGAGAACGTAAAAGGCGCAATCGACTTTAACAACCTAACCGGTATCGTTAACCAACCGCGTATATTTGGTATCGAAGCTAAAGTTAGTTTCTACTAAATACGATTAGCCATTAGGTCACGCATTCTAAAGAGTGCGTGCTCAAAAGAGCTAAGTACGTAGAGGCACAAAAACGAAAAAGGCAGATGATTGAAGTGACCCCCAATTATCTGCCTTTTTTATATGTGATTTTTACGTTTACGTAACCGTATCAGGACTGGTCTCTTTGCGTGATAACAAAATCACAAACAGCATCAACAGTACACTTTGGGCCAATACTCCTTGCCATGTGGCTGATATGCCTAGCCAACTTACCGAGACGTCCATTGGGAAAGGGGTAATAGCAATCACGGCGGCTTCTTGTAAAGCGGATATGCCCTTACCTGCCAATACAAAAGCGAGAATAAGCATAAAGTACGCGCTAAGCGAAAAGAAGCGCCCGATGGGAAGTTTCAGAGAATACTTCAGCATTAGCCACGTAATAAGCGCCAGTATCGCAACAGCCGCAATTAGCCCGTACCACACATAACTTGCTTGGCTACCGTCACCAACAGACTGCGTTAACAAAGATTGGTAGAACAAAATGGTTTCGAAAACCTCACGATAAACCGAAATAAACGCGAGTCCAGCTAAGCCCCACAGTGTGCCGGTACCTAAATGACGCTCTACGTTGTTTTGAATATATTGTTGCCATTGAGATGCTTGGGTTTTACTGTGCATCCAGTAACCCACATAAAATAAAATAACAGCGGCGAGTAACGCTGCCCCACCTTCCATTACCTCTCGTGAAGCGCCGCTGATGTTAATTAGGCTTTGTGCTGCCCACCACGTCACGCCACCAGCAATTAACGCTGTAATCCAACCATAATGCACATAACGGATAGCATCTTGGCGCTGGGTCTTGATAAGAACCGTAATAAGCGCGATCACAACTAGTAGTGCTTCTAAGCCTTCTCGCAGCAGAATAATTAATGATGCAGAAAACATCGCATTGTTCGACAGTACTTCGCCAGATAACTTGTTATCCACTTGATCAAGCTGAGCTAGGATTTGCTGTAACTCTACATTCACTTGTTCGTTATTTGATGCAACACTAAGTACATTACGAAAGTTTAATAACTGACTTTCAACTGTTCTACGTAAACCGCTGTCTCTGGCGTCTAGATTATTCTCAATCAGCTCGAAACCGTCTAAATAGGCACTAACCGCTAACGTCTGAGCCTGTGACAAATTACCCTTTTGATAAGCATCTACCGCGGCGATTAAATTAGTTTTGGCAGTAATAATAGGCGAGTCAGACGGGCTGAAAAAGACCGCCGGTGTGGCGCGCCATTGTTCGACATCGGCCAACGTTAAATTATCGTGTTGGGCAGCAATTTGAACTGGGTTATTGTTTATCCAGCTTTGCAGAGCAATTTTAAGATGAGGCGCTTTAGACGTTTGCTGATTATGAGTGGTCTCAGTCCCCTGAGCATCTTGGGCAAACGCTAGACTGCCTGCATAAAATGCCAACGACCAACGTTGTTGATCATTGAGTTCGGTAAAAGCACGCATGGCCGTGTCGTTTAAACCTGCGCTAATCGCATCATACAAACCAAGCAACGAACGATTTAACGCGCGCTCTTTCTCGGTAAAGTCCGTTGGTTGCGGGCTAAATGATTTCGCTAATGGGCCATTACCCTCCCCTGCGGGGCCATGACAAGAAGAACAGTTAGTTTCGAATAATTTTTCTATCTGAGGTTTTGGTAACAAATTAGCGGGTAATTGCAATGCTGGTGACATGGCCAATAACTGCTGACGCATGTGCTGAGTAAGTTCTTGAATTTGATCCATCGACGATTTTGCTAAAATGGCTTGTTGTAAAGCCTGGGCATTGGCCATCACTGACGTTTGGTTTAAATCAAAATCTGCCAAATTGGCATCTTGCAACACAGTACCTTTTTGTAATATTAGCTTAGCAAATTGCTGCATCTCAGCAAACTCATCTTCACTTGCGACTTCCCCATCAACTACCGCCTCAGAATAATCAACTCCGATATATTCCGCCATCTGCAATATTTGACGGCTTTCTTTTACCGGATCAATCTGGCCCAATTGCTGCGCCGAAGTAGAGGCAGAAAAAAACGTACTCATCATAAGCAGCAAAGCTAATACGAGTACTTTTGAGCCCAACAGGCTTTGGCGCAAAGTGAGTGAAGAGCGTAAGCCTTGTAAATAAAGGGGGGAAAGTGTCATCAAGTGTATTGCCTTAGAAATATTATATGCCTTTGTTGTACGCTCACCCGCCTGTAGCAGACCGAGCAACACACAACAAATGAGAATCATTGTTATTCTACTTTTTCAACCATGCTTAAGCAAACTTATTGGTACACAAAGTTAGTATTAACTAAGAAATAAAATCACAACTAACCATATGATTCATAATAAAATAATTCACATTATCAGAGTCATAATGGGCTGATACATAAGATGTTACAGAGTGAGTATTTCTCTTATTTGGCCAACGAGTGCGGGCCAGCCCTCGCATTATCTCGTTTAGAAAGTCTTGTGCAGCAAGATACTAAATTCAGTTTGCCCGTTTGCTGATGCTACGTTTATCATCCCCCCCTGGGCTTCGATGATGGCTTTGGCGATGGCTAACCCTAAACCTGCACCATCACTGTGGCGCTGGCGGGATGGATCAACTCGATAAAAGCGGTCGAACAGGTGTGTTAAATGTTCCTGAGGAATTGTATCGCCCGGGTTGAGTACCGAAATACTGATCATATCTGGGCTTTGTTCGCTAAGTCGAACGGTGACGGTTTCCCCAGCCAAAGTATGGCGGATCGCATTCGATAATAAATTCGTCAGCGCATGACGTAACAAGGTCTGATCGGCACTGACATAAGCCATGTCACCTATTAGTTGTAATCTAATCTGTGACTCTTCCGCTAACGCTTCAAAGAATTCAAACAAGGCGTTAATTTCATCTTTAAGATACAAGCTCTGTTTTTGCGGCTTGATTAATCCGTTTTGACTCTTAGCCAGTAATAGCATGTCGCTGATCATTTTATTCAAACGCTCTTGTTCTTCTAAGTTCGAGAATAACAAGTCACGATATTCGTCGTTAGTGCGTACTTTAGACAAGCTCACTTGGGTTTGAGTAATAATATTTGTTAAAGGGGTGCGCAATTCGTGGGCAATATCAGCACTAAAATGAGATAAGCGCTGGAATCCTTCTTCGAGGCGATTAAGCATATGATTGAACGAGTGGACCATATCTTCTAGTTCTAAAGGCACAGCATGTTTATCTAGCCGCACGTCGAGCTTATTGGTTTGAATATGCCTCATTTTGTCACTCAAACCACGCAAAGGGTTCAATCCTTGATATACAGCAAGCCATGCTGCTAATAATGTGAGTAGGCATGAACCAAGTAATATGTACCATAAACTATGTCGTAATTCCGTTAGAAAATGCGTGTGAAAACTCATGTCTATAGCGCTGATAACCCGATACTCTACATTCGGAGTTTTAATTAACGTCACTACTCCTCGATACATATTGTCGCCGAGCTGCCAGTGCTGAATGTCACTTTGATTGAATTGAGTGGATACGGGCGCCTCTTTCGCCGCATCGACGAAATCTAATTCTGAATTACTGAAGAAAGGCCTACAATCCCCCATAGAAACTTGATAGAAGACTCCGTGATGTCCCGCCACAGCTAGCGATAAACTCTGTTGTTCTTCAGCAACTTGTCCATTGTGCTGTACTAAGATATCTTCGATGGAATGGACAATAACAGCGAGTTCTTCCCCATCTTGTTGGATAAAATGATGTTCAATCGAGCTGATCAGTAAATGACGTACTAAAATAAGACACACTGAGATGGTTATCGCGACAAACAACACCACTCTAATAGTCAGTGACATGGGTCTTCGACTAACTATTTTCATCAGTTTCCTCTTCGTCCAACTTATAACCCATACCACGAACGGTATGAATTAATTTCGGCTCGAAGTTATCGTCAATTTTTGCCCGTAAGCGTCGAATAGCCACGTCAATAACGTTGGTGTCACTGTCAAAATTCATATCCCACACCTGAGATGCAATCAGCGAACGAGGTAGCACCTCTCCACGTCTGCGCACCAATAATTCAAGTAAGCAAAACTCTTTATGGCTCAAGGAAATTTTCGTCCCATTACGCATCACTTTACGCCTAGGCAAATCCAAGTGTAAATCGGCCACATGCAGTTCATCTTGCACTTGCGCAATATGACCACGTCTGAGTAATGTGCGTACCCGCGCGAGTACCTCAGAAAAAGCAAATGGCTTGATTAAGTAATCATCAGCGCCTAATTCAAGGCCTTTTACCCTATCGTCAACGCTGTCTCGTGCTGACAAAAAAAGGACGGGTGTATGATTATTCGCCTCACGCATAGACTGTATTATGCGCAAGCCACTCACATCGGGCAGCATGACATCTAAAATAATCACATCAAAGGATTCGGTCATCGCCTGATGGTGCCCATCTAAGCCATTACGCGCTAATGCCACCATAAACCCGGATTCAGTTAAGCCTTGCTTAAGATAATCACCGGTTTTTACTTCATCTTCTACTATCAGTAATCGCATATTCAGTTTTAGCCTTGGTAGATGTTCATAAGCTTGCGCTAATTTACCTAACAGCAAGGTGACCGTAAGATTACAACTTTGTCATCTTTGCGTCATGTCGGTGACAGGTGCATTTAAGTAGACTGGCAGCATTGAAATAGAAGATAAAGGTTAAAGGTGATAAATAATGAATTCGTTTACTCGGCAGTTTCCTGAGTCATTACCACGTCGCCGCTTTGTGCAAGGATTGGCAATCGGCGGAGTATTGACCTCGGTTCCCACGGTATTGCACGGCGCGCCTCGCTCTCAGGACTTAACCTCGACAGGCTATGCACCACAACTGAGTGGAAAGACTATTAATTTAGAAATTGGCGCTGCCCCGGTCAATTTCACCGGTGTTGTGCGTATGGGAACCACCATAAATGGCACTATACCTGCGCCAACGATTCGTCTCGTCGAGGGCGACGAAGTTACTATTAATGTAACAAACCGCTTGAACGTGCCGAGTTCCATTCATTGGCATGGCATTATTCTGCCTTACCAGATGGATGGTGTGCCAGGTTTGAGTTACCCCGGTATTATGCCGGGTGAAACCTTCACCTACCGCTTCACCTTAAATCAAAGTGGCACATATTGGTACCACTCTCACAGTGGCTTTCAAGAAATGACCGGCATGTATGGCGCGTTAATTATCGAGCCAAGAGAAACCGACATTATTCAAAGCGATCGGGATCTTGTGGTGCAGTTATCTGACTGGACGGATGAAAATCCGATGAAAGTATTCGGCAAATTGAAAACCCAAAGTGATTATTACAATTTCAATCAACCTACGGTGCAAGACTTTGTTAAAGATGTATCTAGAAATGGCTTAAACAGCGCATTAGCCAACCGCAAAATGTGGAACGAGATGCGTATGAGTCCCACAGATTTGGCGGATTTGTCTAACGCTACCCTGACCTACCTAATGAATGGCACTACGCCTATGGGCAATTGGCGGGGTATCTTCAAACCCGGTGAAAAAGTGCGTTTACGCTTTATTAATGGCTCAAGCAATAGCTTTTTCGATGTGCGCATTCCTGAATTAAAAATGACTGTTGTTCAGGCTGATGGACAAAACATTGAGCCGGTCAGCGTCGATGAGTTTCGTTTTGGCCCGGGAGAAACTTATGACGTCATTGTGCAACCTAAAAATGATGCCTACACCCTGTTTGCGCAAAGCATGGACCGTAGTGGCTACGCCCGTGGGACCTTAGCCATAGCAGAAAGTCTAGACGCCCCGGTTCCGGCACTGGATCCGGTGGAGTGGCTCACCATGTCTGACATGATGGGCGATATGTCAAACAGGTCAGCGATGAACCCGTCAATGGATCATAGCCAACACAATATGCAAAGTGGCTCTTTGGCTGTCGCATCAAGCACGGTGCGCCATGCCAGCACCGAATATGGCCCGTCGGTAGACATGCGCGTCGATATGCCACGTACTAATTTAGACGACCCAGGTATTGGCTTAAGAAAGAACGGACGCCGGGTACTCACCTTAGCTGATTTGCATTCTCTGGCTGGTATTACTGACCACCGTGAGCCGGAGGCAGAAATAGAGCTGCATTTAACGGGCAATATGGAACGCTACAGCTGGTCAATTGATGGACTCGAATTCGGCGAAAGTACACCGGTACATATGAAGCACAATCAACGTGTCAGGGTCATTTTGCAAAATGACACTATGATGACGCACCCGATGCACTTACATGGGATGTGGAGTGATTTAGAAAACCAACAATCGGCAGTGCAAGTAAGAAGACACACTATTCCGGTACAACCGGCACAGCGAATTAGCTTCTTAACGACGCCTCATGATGTGGGCCGCTGGGCTTGGCATTGTCATCTTTTATTTCATATGGACGCGGGCATGTTCCGTGAAGTGGTGGTCGCATGATTAATCCTCTAAATACGCTTTCAGCTGCGGGTATCTTATTCTCTTGCAGTGCTTTGTTGACCAGCCAAAATGTTGAGGCGCTGCAATATTCTGAGCAAAACGCCGCTGCACAAGAGCAAGCATCTGGCGCAATGGATCACAGTAAAATGGACCATAGCGAGATGGACATGGACGCCATGGCTCAAGGCGCTATGGATCACAGTAAGATGGACCATAGCAAGATGAACATGGACGCCACGGATCAAGGCGCTATGGATCACAGTAAGATGAACCATAGCGAGATGGACATGGACGCCACGGACCAAAGCACCATGGATCACAGCAAGATGGACATGGACACCATGGATCACAGTGCAATGAAAATGCAACCTCAAGGCGGGGAGGCACCCGCGAATGCCCGCGATCCCCATGCTTATTCATCAGGTTATACCTTAACGGACGGACCCTATGCGCTTGCTATCCCAAAGCGCCTTACCTTAGCGGACGAACACAGCTTTTGGTCAGTATTAGGTGACCGACTAGAGTACAACAACGATGAAAACAGCACTGTCTATGACGTGCAAGGGTGGTATGGCACTACTTTTGAGCGTGCAGTCGTAAAAGCAGAAGGAGACGTAGTTCAAGGCCAGCTAGTAGAAAGTCAAACTGAGCTATTGTGGTCCCATGCTGTCACTGCCTACTGGGATACACAGCTAGGGGTAAGATTTGATCAATACGATGAGGGCGAAAGTCGTCAGTGGTTAGCATTAAGTTTACAAGGGCTCGCTCCCTATTGGTTTGAAGTCGATATCGGCGCTTACGTGGGTGAAAATGGCCGCACTGCACTTTCGGCAGAAGCTGAATACGAGTTGCTGCTTACGCAGCGCTGGGTACTACAAAGCCGCGTAGAAATGAGCATCAATGGTAAAGACGATGAAATAAACGGTGTGGGGAAAGGGCTTTCGGCGCTCAGTGCGGGTATGCGTTTACGCTATGAATTTTCTCGTCAGTTTGCTCCTTACGTCGGTATTGAGTGGACCCAAAAATACGGCAATAGTGCTGACTTTGCTCGCGCTAAAAATGAAGAAGTGAGTAATACCAGTGTGGTGGCAGGATTGCGTTTTTGGTTTTAATCGAATCCTCGTCTCCCACCCCCTATTTTAATCATGATTGACATTATTAAAAACAATGAGGTTCCAATGAGAAGAATAAAAATTGCCACATGTATTTTAGGATTGGCTATCAGCACCGCAAGTATGGCCCATGTTGGGCTTAAGCAGGCATCTCCGGCACAGGACGCTATGCTGGTGCAAAGCCCGAGCAATTTATCACTGACCTTCAGTGATAAAGTTCGCCTCATTAAGGTGAGCATCAATGCTGACAATCAAGCTCCTGTGGAATTTGGTTTCAAGGCAAATGCGGACGCTGGGGCAATGTATGAGTGGCCTTTACCCAGCTTTGCAGCAGGCACCTATGGGGTTAATTGGGTCGCCTTAGGTGAAGACGGACATAAAATATCTGGCCAATATCAATTTACTTTGCACGGGCAAGGCATGATGAATGATATGCCTATGGAAGATACCTCTCACAACGCACATAAGCACTAGGTAACGCAAGTTAATGGATATATCCACTTGGTCAATTTTATTACTACTAACAAAACTGCTTAGTTATATGGGCGTAGCTGCTTTCTTCGGTGGCTTATTGATTACCTACATGCTGGTAAAAGGCCAAAGGGGTAGCACGAGCAGCAATGATGAATATTGCTCGATTATTTATCGTTGGCAACTAAAATGGCTCGCTGCATCCCTGATTGCGGCCCTGTTGTACCTGCCATTGCAGGCCGGCTCAATGGCAGAAGCTGGATTATCTGGCATGGTTGACAGCATGATGCTAAACATCGCTTGGCAATCTGTGCTGGGCACGCAAACCTTGTGGCGGATATTGGGCCTAGTATTAATAATCGGGTGGCTGTTATGGATACACCTAAGCCAACGTAAGATCTCCCTTAACTCCGCTCGAAGCCGTTTCAAACCGAGCCAATACGCCTTAGGCTTGATATTTGGCTTGATACTCGCGGCAAGTTTTTCCCTTTCAGGTCACCCGGCCGAACTGGGATTAACAGCACAAGTACTATTAACCTTGCATGTCATCGCCATGGCGAGTTGGGCTGGTGCGCTATGGCCACTATATATAAGTTGTCGCCTACTCCCCAGCGATAAGCTTAGCCTTATCATGCATCAATACGGGCAAATCGCTATGATCATAGTCGCCATATTGATCATATGCGGCGGTATATTAATTGTGCAGCTACTCGGCTCAGTTGGCGAGTTATTTACTTCCGGCTACGGGCAATTATTTTTGCTCAAATTAACCTTAGTCAGCAGTATGTTACTGGTAGGCGCATGGCATAAATTTTCTTTGGTACCTGAGTTGCTCCGCAGCCATAACCCTTCACCGCTCAAAAAGTCCATCGCGCTCGAAGGCTTCATTTGCATTGGCGTGTTACTCGTCACCAGTATATTTACCACCTTAGTGGGACCTGTGATGCATTAAATGCAGTTAACAATTACAATAAAAAAGGCAAAAACATGTTAACAAATACTGTACGTAATACATTAAAAGCAAGCGCAGTCATATTCTGCGCATCATTCTCATTAAATATTTATGCCCATGGCAATGAAGTGCATGAAACAAAAGATCCCATGTTTGTCGGTCTAGCGTTAGCACCCGCAAAAACCGTAACCGCTTTTCATCAAGCTTTAAAACAAGGTGACCAAGCCGCTGCCCGGGCGACACTGGCTGATGATGTGTTAATATTTGAAGGTGGTGTCGAGCGCTCAGCCGACGAATATGCCAACCACCATATGTTAGCCGATATGAAGTTTTTAGCTCAGATGAACAGTACCCCGTTAGAGCAACAAGTCTATGTGTTAGGCGACCTTGCTTACTCGATTGCCAGAAAGCGAACCCAGGGTGAATACAAAGACAATACCTTAGACTATATTGGCTTTGAAACCATTGTGCTTAAGAAAGTCGATGCTCTATGGAAAATTGCTCATATTCACTGGTCAAAATAACGAGGTGTACATGCATTCACAGCATATTATTCTTTTACTCACTTTAGCATTGTCGGTATTAATAGGTTGTTCAGAGCCTGTGCCGAAGTCTCTAGAGCAAACAAATCAACACATTCCTGACTCCACTCAAAGTGAGAAAAATGTCAGCTTAAGGGTCTACAAAACACCCTCTTGCGGCTGTTGCAAAAAATGGATAAGCCATCTAGAAATGCAAGGAATATCCACCAGCGCAGTCAATTTACCGGACCTAGAAGAAGTAAGGTTTAATTTCGATATATCTCCGCGCTACCGTTCTTGTCATAGTGCAGTTTCTGAAAATGGTTATGTATTTGAAGGGCATGTACCGAGTAAATTTATAAAACAGTTTTTAAACGATGTGCCAACAAAAGCTATCGGCCTTGCGGTACCAGGCATGCCAACTGGCTCCCCAGGTATGGAGATGGGCGATGAATTTATGCCTTATCAAATACTGCTATTACAGCGAGATGGCAGCAGTTTAGTATATGCAGAAGTAAGTCGTTACGAAGAGCAATTTTAGCCCTGAACCTCCCACATCTGGCTTTACCCCTGACGCCCAATCGGGGGCTTTCTTATAAATACCTCACGCAAATTGACCTACACTCGCCCAAATTTTAATAAAATCACAGTGCTAAAGTACTATTTCAGCTTCCACTTGGCGCATCTATATTAAGTATCGTTACCATTCTAACAACAATAAAAGAGGTCACGATAATGTCAAAAAATAAGAAGTGTCGTAAATTCCTGATCAGCTCGTTGATATGTATGCTGATACCGTTTAGCGCATTAGCATGTAAAGATGCCGTTGTGTTAGTCCACGGCAATACTGCTACCCCAGCAAGTTGGGATAATACTTACAACTATCTATTGAGTAATGGTTATAGTAGTAGCGAAATCTATAAACCGGATTGGGGTAATACCAATTCCAGCAGATAAAAGTTGAGCTCAGAATACATCCAGCGAATGTTGAGCAAGGCCTCGCTATGAAGGAATGGCTTTCCCCTTTCAAATACCGAAAAAGTAGCGCAATGTTCGCTGGGGTATTCCCTAAGGGCGAGTTTTAAAAAGACATACTCTGCGTTCCTCAACATCAAAATAGTCCACTATTAATTCATTTGAGCGCCTTGATAATGCCATTTTAAACTCTCGCTGAGACCACGTTTATCTGCTGGAGTTGGTAAAACTGCGCCGCTTGTAATAACCATAGCGGTAGCGAAGAGGTGCCTGTGCGTCAAGCCATTCAAAGTGCCTTAGCGTCCAGTTGCACAGGTAAAATTGATGTTATCGGCCATTCAATGGGTGCAACATTGGCCGCACAGCAAATTGATAAGTTAGCAGCGGCCAACCAAGTCGATACCTTCGTGGGGATCGCCGGCGCCTTTTTAGGCTTAAAAAGCTGTGGCTACTACCCGTTCAATTTATGGAGTTCAACCTGTGGTTCGGCAGGTTTATCGGTCAATAATCCGTTTTTAGATAGCCTTTATAATGTGCCACTTGGGTCGAAGGTGTATTCTATTAAAAGCTATATTGATCAGATTATATGCTCCACAGGGAGCTGCACGATCGGCGGCTTGCATAGCAGCCGTATTGCCAATGAAGATGCAACATTCACTTATTCATTAGGCCATTTTGGCTTACAGACCGACACAGTGGTAAAGCAATACCAGCTTATACAATGTAACTGTCTTGTAAAAGACGTCTAGCCTAACTTAACATTCCATGGCAGCACCGATTCAATATCAGGTTCAGGCTG
>NZ_WTPY01000089.1 GCF_011378905.1 Paraglaciecola sp. 20A4
CGTACTTAAAACAATGGCAACTAACGATTGGTCCCTTAGCTATACCAGTGCCTACTTCGACTTATCGTCCCCTGGTATTTTATTTCAGTGGCAAAAGCTTTATGCTCGCGACGGTATAACTCGTCTAAAACCACAGAAAAAAGGTAGGCCTCGCGTGACAAATCTCTCTCCTACACCAAAACCATCGGAGCAGATGACTGAGAAAGAGCTCAGAGAAGAGTTGGAGTATTTACGTGCAGAGAACGCTGTTCTAAAAAAGTTGGAAGCCTTGGCTCAAGCCAGACAGAGAAAAGCAAAGACAAGACGGTAATCGTCGAAGAGCTCAAGGCAACATACAGCTTACAACATTTACTAAAGGCCACAGGGCTGCCCAGAAGCGTGTATTACTATCACCGTAGTACGCTCAAACTGCCCTGTGCCGATACTGACTTACGCGTAAAAATACGTGATATCTATCACAAACATAAAGGCCGATATGGCTATCGCAGAATAACCAGTGCCCTAAGAACAATGGGCTTGGTGATTAACCACAAACGTGTTCAGCGTCTTATGAACGAGCTTGGTCTTAAATCGAAAGTAAGGCCTAAAAGATATAAATCCTATAAAGGTGAAGTCGGCAGAATCGCTGAAAACGCCCTAAACCGTGATTTCACAGCAAAGAAGCCTAATCAGAAATGGGTGACTGATGTGACTGAATTTAAAGTGAATAACCAGAAGGTGTATCTGTCGCCTATGATAGATCTGTTTAACCAAGAGGTTGTCAGCTACGAAGTACGAACATC
>NZ_WTPY01000090.1 GCF_011378905.1 Paraglaciecola sp. 20A4
CAGTTGGCATTACAAATACTGTATGAACGAATGCGAGAAATACTGCTGCAACAATCCGTTATTCAGGCGGACGAGACGACATTAAAGGTTATCGGCGAAGATAAAACCACCTGCTATATGTGGCTGTATTGCTGCGGCACTGACTCACCCAGCAACAATTTACCTGATGCAGGCTACTCCCTTATGCCCAATATCGTACTTTATGATTATCAAGCCAGTCGCAGTGGACAATGTGCGGCCGACTTCCTTGATGGTTATTCGGGGTATTTACAAGTAGATGGTTATCAGGGGTATGCCAAAACCCAGGCGACTCTGGTAGCGTGTATGGCTCACGCTCGCAGAAAGTTCGTTGAAGCAGACACCGCACACCGGGTGGCCGGCCGACCAAAGGGTAAAACAGGTAAAGCGAATATGGCACTGAACCATATCCAGAAGCTGTATCGCATAGAAACGAAAATCAAAGGTAAAACGGCTGAAGAAAAATATCGAATACGTCAGGCTGAAGCCTTACCGTTACTCATGCAATTTAAAGACTGGCTGGACGAATCCGTACTGAATGTGCCGCCTAAAACAGCGCTGGGTAAAGCCCTTGCCTATGGCATCAATCAATGGCCAAAACTCATTCGTTACATCGATAATGGCAATCTGAATATTGACAACAACCGAGCCGAACGAGCAATTAAACCCTTTGTGATTGGCCGAAAAAACTGGTTGTTCAGCAACAC
>NZ_WTPY01000091.1 GCF_011378905.1 Paraglaciecola sp. 20A4
TCCTATGAAGTGGGGATTGGACCATATGGTTCCATCACAAGGGACAGTCATTTTGAGTTCCTCTTCCAGTGTAGATACTCTGAAACTTCTGTGGAAGCTCTGGTTGTGGAGGTCAACTCCGTTCCTCCACCTCTACCAGTAGCTGCTCCAGGGCCTCTCAGGGTGGAGCTCAGACTGGCCAATGGCCAATGTGTCACCAAAGGCTGTGCTGAAGGTGATGAGGCCTACACGTCCTACTACAGTGACGCTGATTATCCCATCACAAAAGTCCTGCGAGAGCCTGTGTATGTTGAGGTGCACATTATGGAGAGGACTGACCCCAACATTGTCCTGATGCTGGGACGTTGTTGGACTACTTCAACCCCCAGTCCACTCAGTCTCCCCCAGTGGGACCTTCTGATTGATGGATGCCCTTACCAGGACGACCGTTATCTGACCACACTGGTTCCAGTGACTGGGTCGTCTGGTCTTCAGTTCCCAACCCACTACAAACGCTTCATTGTGAAGATGTTCACATTTGTAGACCCAGCCTCACTGGCTGCTCTGCAGGAAACCATCTTCATCCATTGCAGTACAGAGGTGTGCCATCCATCATCTGGCTCTTGTGAGCAACGCTGCACCAGGAAACGAAGAGATACTCCTATCAAGGCTGTCTCTGGGGAGCAGACTGTGGTTTCTAGTGGAGCAGTTACTCTGGTCATGTAAATCTAGTTTTTAATAAAC
>NZ_WTPY01000092.1 GCF_011378905.1 Paraglaciecola sp. 20A4
CAGTCAGACTTGCTCATAGTAGTCCGAGGTTGGGAAAGCCAGCCACATGGCGAAGGGGCAAGCAGTTGTATCAGGTGTTTAGCAGACACATAGGCCGGACAAAGTAGGGCTGGGATAACTATGACAACCGAACTAAACGCCATCATATTTAAATCACAAACCCACCCCAGTCACAGATTTCAAAACCTATATGGATTACTAGGTCATGACTTACTGTATCAAAGCTGGGAGCAACTGAATAAACGAGCGGCAGCAGGTATTGATGGCATTACGGTGCCGACATACAAGCAAAAGCTTGTGGAAAACCTCACCCGTTTACGTCTCGCACTGAAAGCCAAGTGTTATCGTGCGAATGACATTAAACGGGTCTTCGTCCCCAAAAGTAATGGCAAGCAGCGCCCATTAGGACTGCCAACGGTTGATGACAAGCTGGTGCAGCAAAGCGTGAGCCAGATACTGCAAAGTATCTGGGAAGCGGACTTCTTGCCAAACAGCTATGGTTATCGGCCGCACAAGAGTGCACATCAAGCAGTGCATAGCGTAGCGTTGAACCTTCAGTTTAAAGGTTATGGATATATTGTTGAGGCTGATATCAAAGGCTTTTTCGACAATCTAGACCATGACTGGCTGATGGAGATGCTTAAGCAACGTATTGATGATAAGGCACTTTTGAGCCTAATCGGGCAATGGTTAAAAGCACGGATAAAAACCCC
>NZ_WTPY01000095.1 GCF_011378905.1 Paraglaciecola sp. 20A4
CAGATAGGGACCGAACTGTCTCACGACGTTCTAAACCCAGCTCGCGTACCACTTTAAATGGCGAACAGCCATACCCTTGGGACCGACTTCAGCCCCAGGATGTGATGAGCCGACATCGAGGTGCCAAACACCGCCGTCGATATGAACTCTTGGGCGGTATCAGCCTGTTATCCCCGGAGTACCTTTTATCCGTTGAGCGATGGCCCTTCCATACAGAACCACCGGATCACTATGACCTACTTTCGTACCTGCTCGACGTGTCTGTCTCGCAGTTAAGCTGGCTTATGCCATTGCACTAACCTCCTGATGTCCGACCAGGATTAGCCAACCTTCGTGCTCCTCCGTTACTCTTTGGGAGGAGACCGCCCCAGTCAAACTACCCACCAGGCACTGTCCGCAACCCCGATAAGGGGTCAACGTTAGAACATCAAACATACAAGGGTGGTATTTCAAGGTTGACTCCACATCATCTGGCGACGATGCTTCGAAGTCTCCCACCTATCCTACACATGTAGGGTCAATGTTCAGTGCCAAGCTATAGTAAAGGTTCACGGGGTCTTTCCGTCTAGGTGCGGGTACACAGCATCTTCACTGCGATTTCAATTTCACTGAGTCTCGGGTGGAGACAGCGTGGCCATGGTTACACCA
>NZ_WTPY01000096.1 GCF_011378905.1 Paraglaciecola sp. 20A4
CGGTCCACTCCATGAGCTTCTCGTAGGTCAGTGCCTTTTCAAGCTTATGAAGGCCAGTGGTTTTGTCTTGGATCTCGTTCGGGAGGATGATCAACATACTGAGGTCCGTCCCGACATACGGCAGCTCCAGAACCTGACTGTTCAACTCGGAGATGAAGGCCAGAGGAAACTCTGCCTTCTGATTCATCATCTTCACTGGTTTAGTTTGAGCCTTGTTCAGCTTAAACTGTCCATCTCTGGTGTCTTCCTTTGGGAATTTCTTCTCCCAGTTCCCCTTGAAGTAGATGGCGTTCACCAAGACCAGTTTCGTCAATGCACCGATGGATCCCTGTGGGAGCAAGTCCTTGATCTTCTCTTGTGTTTTTTCCTCCACCCATTCGTTGATGTCGACTCGAGCAGCCTCTGAATTCATCTTGAAATCCACCTCCTCCAGTTTGGCGTCATAGTATTTTATTGTATCATTAAGGAATTTCTCGACAAACTGGTAGGATTGTTCTGCGTAGAGACGGTTGGCGAGACTCAACACATACGGCGCTCCTGGTTTGTTCAGGTCCTTCATGAGCTTGCTGAAGCTGGAATGAATTTGGTCCATTGAAACGCCAGGTACTGGAGTCTCACAGTGTGTGGGAGGATTGGTAAAACCCAAG
>NZ_WTPY01000097.1 GCF_011378905.1 Paraglaciecola sp. 20A4
TCATCCCCTTCAGCACAGCCTTTGGTGACACATTGGCCATTGGCCAGTCTGAGCTCCACCCTGAGAGGTCCAGGAGCGGCTACTGGTGGAGGTGGAGGAACGGAGTTGACCTCCACAACCAGAGCTTCCACAGAAGTTCCCGAATATCTACACTGGAAGAGAAACTCAAAATGACTGTCCCTTGTGATGGAACCATATGGTCCAATCCCCACTTCATACGATGAGGTCATTCGGTTTTCATACACCACATATCCACCGTCCTCCATCACGCTCGTGCCACATGCGGTCACAGGGAACTGGTATATAGCAAAGGAAGGTGTAGACCCCACAGGAGCACAAGGTGGGTCGTTTCCACCCAGTAGTTGAACCGAATCCAGACTCAGTCGAGGCAAGGTAACGTCTCGAGACACCACTACCACAAACTGACCATCTCTAATACACTGGACAGTCACTGCCCTCCCATAGAAACACTGCTGTCCGTTAAAGCAGCAGTTGATAGCTTCACACGCAGCACCACTGATCCCAGGTAGACCGCATTGGATCTGCTCAGAATCAGCTACAGCACATTTATCAAGTTGAACTGGCTTCTGAAGCGGAAACTGCGGCTTAGGTTGTTGTGGAACTGGCTTCTGAAG